>JAEKDP010000001.1:0-353843 GCA_016521575.1 Rhodobacteraceae bacterium F11138
CTCAATCGATGATTTTGGATACGACGCCGGCGCCTACGGTGCGGCCGCCTTCGCGGATGGCGAAGCGCAGGCCTTGTTCCATGGCGATCGGCGCGATCAGTTCGACGCCAAAGGACACGTTGTCGCCCGGCATCACCATTTCGGTGCCTTCGGCCAGGGTCACGGTGCCGGTCACGTCGGTCGTCCGGAAGTAGAACTGCGGACGGTAGTTCGCGAAGAACGGCGTGTGACGGCCACCTTCATCCTTGGTCAGGATATAGGCTTCGGCTTCGAACTTGGTGTGCGGCGTCACCGAACCCGGCTTGCACAGCACCTGGCCGCGCTCGACACCGTCACGGTCCACGCCACGCAGCAGCGCGCCGATGTTGTCGCCCGCTTCGCCGCGATCCAGCAGCTTGCGGAACATTTCAACACCCGTGCAGGTGGTTTTCGTGGTGTCGCGGATGCCGACGATTTCGATTTCGTCGCCCACGTTGATCACGCCACGCTCGACACGGCCGGTCACAACCGTACCACGGCCCGAGATCGAGAACACGTCTTCGATCGGCATCAGGAACGGCTGGTCGACCGCACGCTCGGGGGTGTCGATATAGTCGTCGACAGCCGCCATCAGCTCCTTGATCTTCTCTTCGCCGATTTCCGGGCTGCTGCCTTCCATCGCCGCCAGGGCCGACCCCGCGATGATCGGGATATCGTCGCCGGGATAGTCATAGGACGACAGCAGTTCGCGGATTTCCATTTCAACCAGCTCGAGCAGCTCTTCGTCGTCGACCTGGTCGACCTTGTTCATGAAGACCACCATCTTCGGGATGCCGACCTGGCGACCCAACAGGATGTGCTCGCGGGTCTGGGGCATCGGGCCGTCAGCGGCGTTCACCACCAGGATCGCGCCGTCCATCTGCGCCGCACCGGTGATCATGTTCTTCACATAGTCGGCGTGGCCCGGGCAGTCCACGTGGGCATAGTGGCGGTTGTCGGTCTCGTATTCCACATGCGCGGTCGAGATCGTGATCCCGCGCGCCTTCTCTTCGGGTGCGCCGTCGATCTGGTCATAGGCCTTGAAATCGCCGAAATACTTCGTGATCGCAGCCGTCAGCGTCGTCTTGCCGTGGTCAACATGGCCAATCGTGCCGATGTTCACATGCGGTTTGTTACGCTCAAACTTTTCCTTTGCCATGATGGCCTCCTTTAGTCAGTCGGGGGTCGGGCCGCAGCCCGACCTGCGGATATGGGCAGGGCGGGGTCGCCCCCGCCACGCCTTTTATGCGTATTTCGCCTGGATTTCGTCGCTGATATTCTGCGGCACCGGATCATAGTGATCGAACTGCATGGTGAACTGGGCACGACCCGAGCTCATCGAACGCAGCGTGTTGATGTAGCCGAACATGTTCGCCAGCGGCACCATCGCATCGATTGCGATGGCGTTGCCGCGAGGTTCCTGTCCGGTCACCTGACCACGACGGCTGGTAAGATCGCCGATGATACCGCCGGTATATTCTTCCGGCGTGATCACTTCGACCTTCATGATCGGTTCCAGCAGCTTTGCGCCGGCTTTCCGCATGCCTTCGCGCATACACATGCGTGCCGCGATCTCGAAGGCCAGAACGCTGGAGTCCACATCGTGGAACTTGCCATCGATCAGCGCGACCTTGAAGTCGATCACCGGGAAGCCTGCCAGCGGGCCGCTGTCCATGACCGACTTGATGCCTTTTTCCACGCCCGGAATATATTCCTTGGGAACGGCACCGCCAACGATCTTGGATTCGAAGGAATATCCTTCACCCGGCTCTGTCGGGGAAATGACCAGTTTCACTTCGCCGAACTGACCCGAACCACCAGACTGTTTCTTGTGGGTATAGGTGTGCTCGACTTCGTGACCGATGGTCTCGCGATAGGCCACCTGCGGCGCACCGATGTTGGCCTCGACCTTGAATTCGCGCTTCAGACGGTCGACCAGGATGTCCAGGTGAAGTTCGCCCATGCCCTTCATGATCGTCTGCCCCGACTCGAGGTCGGTTTCGACGCGGAACGAGGGGTCTTCGGCAGCCAGACGGCCCAAGCCCTGGGACATCTTTTCCTGGTCGGCCTTGGTCTTGGGCTCAACCGCGATTTCGATAACCGGATCCGGGAAGGTCATGGTTTCAAGCACCACCTGCTTCTGCGAATCACACAGCGTATCGCCAGTCGTGGTATCCTTCAGACCTGCCAATGCGATGATGTCGCCTGCAAATGCCTCTTCGATCTCTTCGCGGTCGACAGCATGCATGATCATCATCCGGCCAACGCGCTCGCGCTTGCCTTTGGTCGAGTTGAAGATCTGATCGCCCTTGTTGATCTTGCCCGAATAGATCCGGGTAAAGGTCAGCGATCCCACAAACGGGTCGTTCATGATCTTGAACGCCAGGGCCGAAAACGGCTCATCGTCGGACGCCTTGCGCGGGATGTTGCGCTCTTCGGTTTCGTCGTCGGGCGAGAAACCCATCAGCGTCGGCACATCCAGCGGACCGGGCAGGAAATCCACCACGGCGTTCAGAAGCGGCTGCACGCCCTTGTTCTTGAACGCGGAACCGGCCAGCATCGGGAAGAAGCTCAGCGACAGCGTGCCCTTGCGGATCAGCTTGCGCAATGTCGCCTCGTCGGGCTCGTTGCCCTCGAGGTACTGCTCCATCGCGTCGTCGTCCATTTCGACGGCGATCTCGATCATGTTGGCGCGCCATTCGTCGGCCAGATCTTTCAGTTCGTCGCGGATCGGACGGCGTTCCCAGGATGCACCCAGATCTTCACCGATCCAGACCCATTCTTCCATCTTGATCAGGTCGATCACACCTTCCAGCGTGTCCTCGGCACCGATCGGCAACGCGATCGGACAGGGCAGCCCGCCGGTGCGTTCCTTTACCATCTTCACACAATTGAAGAAGTCCGCGCCGATCTTGTCCATCTTGTTGACGAACACCAGGCGCGGCACCTTGTACCGGTCTGCCTGACGCCAGACGGTTTCGGTCTGCGGCTCGACGCCGGCATTGCCGTCCAGCAGCGCGACCGCGCCGTCCAGAACCGCCAGCGACCGCTCGACTTCGATCGTGAAGTCCACGTGACCGGGGGTGTCAATGATGTTGAACCGGGTCTTGGTGTCGGAGGTGCCTGCAGGCGTCGGGTCTTCCTGACGCTGCCAGAAGGTCGTGGTCGCCGCCGAGGTAATCGTGATACCGCGCTCGGCTTCCTGCTCCATCCAGTCCATGGTGGAGGCACCGTCGTGGGTTTCGCCGATCTTGTGGTTCTTGCCGGTATAGAACAGGATCCGCTCGGTCATCGTCGTCTTGCCCGCATCGATGTGGGCCATGATGCCGAAGTTGCGGTACCGTTCCAGGGGATATTCGCGTGACATGTGTTTTGTCCTCTGCCGATTTACCAGCGATAATGGCTGAAGGCTTTGTTCGCCTCGGCCATCTTGTGGGTGTCTTCGCGCTTCTTGACAGCAGAGCCGCGGGACTGAACCGCGTCGAGCAGTTCACCCGCCAGACGCTCTTCCATCGTGTTTTCGTTGCGGGCGCGGCTGGCCTTGATCAACCAGCGAATTGCCAGGGCCTCGCGGCGCTCGGGGCGCACTTCGACCGGAACCTGATAGGTGGCACCACCCACACGGCGCGAGCGGACCTCGACGCTGGGCTGGATGTTTTCAAGCGCCTCGTGGAACACTTCGATCGGCGAGCGCTTGATCTTGCCCTCGACGCGATCCATCGCGCTGTAGACGATGCGCTCGGCAACCGATTTCTTGCCGTCGATCATCAGGTTGTTCATGAATTTGGTCAGAACCGTATCGCCGAATTTGGCGTCGGGCAGGACTTCGCGTTTTTCAGCGGCGTGACGACGTGACATGTCACTCTCTCCTTATTTGGGACGCTTGGCGCCGTATTTCGAACGACGTTGCTTACGGTCTTTGACACCCTGGGTATCCAGAACGCCGCGCAGGATATGATAGCGCACACCGGGAAGGTCTTTGACACGGCCGCCGCGGATCAGGACAACCGAGTGTTCCTGAAGGTTGTGGCTTTCGCCGGGGATATAGGAGATCACCTCGAACCCGTTGGTCAGGCGCACCTTGGCAACCTTACGCATCGCCGAGTTCGGCTTTTTCGGCGTCGTGGTATAAACACGCGTGCAGACGCCGCGCTTTTGCGGGCACTCCTGCAGGTGCATGGATTTCGAGCGTTTAACTTTCGGCTGCCGCGGCTTGCGGATCAGCTGTTGGATCGTTGGCATTCCGGTTCTTTCCCCGTCTCATCAACACATGTGTCTGCACGCATGTGCGTGCGGTTCAAATTCGTGCAACTTACGCGTCCGCAAGCGCAAAAACCGCAAACGCTCCCATTCCGAGGTGAACGTCGCGGTGGGCATTCAGAGGATCGGAGCGTCAGGTGCCCGGATCTTGACCACTACAGTATGGATTCGACCTGCGGGGCGACCCCCACTGCCGAGATAGCGGGCGTATAGGGGGAGTCGCGGCCTGTGTCAACAGCTTGCCGAACACTCGGCACGCCCCTGCGGCAGGCCATTTTTCCCGGCGGGTGCGGCGGACAGTTTGGCGGGTAGAGTTTCACAGGTTTGCCAGAATTGTCAAAGGCCGGCGGCGGCGCGCGGCATCCTGTGTCAGATCGCGCTGGCCGGGCGTGCCGCAGGCTTGCATCCTTCGCCCGGCGCTGCGACAGTCACCCAAGCGATCACCGGAAAGGCAGCACGGGGCAACATGCAAGTCATTGGTATTTGCCGGTTCTCCTATCCCGGACATGGCGGGTTTCAGGTTCAGCACGACAGTCTCGAAGAGCGGATCGCTTATCTCTATGCAGCCGACCGTCTGGAAGAACGATTTCGGTTCCTTGAAACATTTACCTTGCCGGGGCTTCGCGCCCAGTTCGATCCGGATTTCACCTTCCTGATCGTGATCGGCGACAGCCTGCCCGACCGGCATCGCCGACGCCTTGAGGCGCTGGTCGCCGATATTCCACAAGCGGTTATCCAGTCACACCCGCCGGGCCGGCACCGGGCGGTGATGCAATCCGCGATCAATTCGGTGCGCCACACTGGTTCCGAGCCTTGCCTGCAATTCCGGCTGGACGATGATGACGCGGTGGCGTTTTCATATGTGCACAAACTGCGCCGCGCGGCCGCCGACGTCAGTGGCCTGCTGCGCGAGAACCGACAGATCGCAATTGATTTCAACCAAGGCTACATCGCCCGTCCCGGCCCCGACGGCATCGCCGCAAAACCGATACAAAACCCCTATTGGACCGCTGGCCTGGCCCTGATGTTCCGCCCGGACGTGCCGATGAGCGTGATGAACTTCGGACATCATTCCGTGTTCAAGACCATGCCGACCGTGACCTTTACCGGCGAGGACATGATGCTGCGCGGGCACAACGGCTTCAACGACTCGCGTCAGGGGGCACGGGCGAAACCGGTTGCGCTGACGCCTTTGGATAGAGATGGCGAGCTGCTGTTTCAGATGACCTACGGCATCGACGCCGATCACGTCCGCCGCGTGTTCTCGGCCCCGCTCTGACAGGCGCGCATCCCCAACCCGTGCGATGCTTCGGGAACGAAAAGCCCCCGCGCGAGACCGCGCGGGGGCAATAGGTCCGTTTCGCAAACGGCCCGGAGTCAGTCGCGACTTTCCGGTGTGTCCGCCATTTCGGTGAACACTTCGCCGCCGATGATGTCTTCTTCGGTCGGCGCAGCCAAGGCGGCAGCGGCCTCGGCCTCTTCGCGGCGGGCTTCGATCACCACGCTGTCGCGTTCGGTCGCGATCCGACGCACGCGCTGGGTCGCCCCGCCGGTTCCGGCAGGAATCAGACGGCCAACGATGACGTTTTCTTTCAGGCCCACCAGTTTGTCTTTCTTGCCCTGCACCGATGCTTCGGTCAGAACCCGGGTGGTTTCCTGGAAGGACGCCGCCGAGATGAAGCTGCGGGTCTGCAGCGACGCCTTGGTGATGCCCAGCAGGATCGGTTCGCCCTGGGCCGGCCGGCCGCCTTTGGCGATCGACTTTTCGTTGGCGTGATCGAACTCCTGCTTGTCGACATGTTCGCCCTTGAGCAGGGTGGTGTCGCCGGAGTCCTGGATTTCCCACTTCTGAAGCATCTGGCGCACGATCACTTCGATGTGCTTGTCGTTGATCTTCACGCCCTGCAGACGATAGACCTCCTGCACCTCGTTGATCATGTAATCGGCCAGCGCCTCGACACCCATGATGGCCAGGATGTCATGCGGCGCCGGGTTGCCGTCCATGATGTAGTCGCCCTTCTGGATGAAGTCGCCTTCCTGCACCGGAATATGCTTGCCCTTGGGCACCATGTATTCCGACGTTTCCAGCGTGTCATCCGCGGGTTCGATGCTGATGCGGCGCTTGTTCTTGTAGTCGCGGCCAAAGCGCACATAACCATCGATTTCGGCGATGATCGCGTGATCCTTGGGACGACGGGCTTCGAACAGTTCGGCCACACGCGGCAGACCGCCGGTGATGTCCTTAGTCTTTGAGCCTTCGCGCGGGATACGCGCCACCACGTCGCCGGCTTTGACTTCGGCACCATCCTCGACGGACAGAACCGCGTCCACCGACATCGGATAGGTCACAGGGTTGCCCGCATCGTTGCGCACAGGTTCGCCATCGCCATCGACCAGGATGATTTCCGGTTTCAGGTCGTTGCCCTTGGGCGCGGCACGCCAATCGACCACGATCTTCTGGGTCATGCCGGTGGCATCGTCGGTTTCGTCCTTGACGGCAATCCCCGACACCAGGTCGACGAATTTCGCCGTTCCGGCCTTTTCCGCGATGATCGGCAGCGTATAGGGGTCCCATTCGAACAGCTTGTCGCCGAACTTGACCATCTCATCCGCCTTGACGAACAGCTTGGAGCCATAAGCCAGCTTGTGGCTGGCGCGCTCTTCGCCGTTGCCATCCTGGATCACCAGCTTCATGTTCCGGCCAACCACCAGCATTTCGCCAGCCGCGTTTTCGAGCGTCTGCTCGTTCTCGAAGAAGATCTTGCCTTCTTGCGACGCCTCCATGAACGACTGCTGGCCGCCCTGGGCAACACCGCCGATGTGGAAGGTCCGCATGGTCAACTGGGTACCCGGTTCGCCGATCGACTGCGCCGCGATGATGCCCACCGCTTCGCCCTGGTTGACCAGGGTACCGCGCGCCAGGTCACGCCCATAACACATGGCACAGACGCCTTCTTCGGCTTCGCAGGTCAGCGGGCTGCGAATCCGCGCCGACGCCACGCCGGCCTCTTCGATGGCATCCGCCATACGCTCGTCGATCACCTGCCCCTGCGGGACCAGGACCTCTTCGGAACCCGGACGAAGGATATCGTCGGCCGCGACACGGCCCAGGACACGTTCTCCGAGCGTGGCCACGATTTCGCCATCGTTCACGGCAGGTTCCGCGGTGATCGCCGCTTCGGTACCGCAATCCTTCATGCGCACGATGCAATCCTGCGCCACATCCACCAGACGACGGGTCAGATATCCCGAGTTCGCGGTTTTCAGGGCAGTATCGGACAGACCCTTGCGGGCACCGTGGGTCGAGTTGAAGTATTCAAGAACGGTCAGACCTTCCTTGAAGTTCGAGATGATGGGCGTTTCGATGATGTCGCCGTTCGGCTTGGCCATCAGACCGCGCATCCCGCCCAGCTGCTTCATCTGCGTCACGGAACCCCGCGCACCCGAATGGGCCATCATGTAAACACTGTTGGGTTCCTGCTCGGTGCCCGTGTCATCACGGCCACTGTCGGAAATCGTGCTCATCATGGCTTCGGTCACGCGGTCGTTGCACTTGGACCAGGCATCGACCACCTTGTTGTACTTTTCACCCTGCGTGATCAGGCCGTCCATGTACTGTTGTTCGAAATCCTTCACCTGATCGCGGGTGTCTTCGACAATCGGCCACTTGGTTTCCGGAATCACCATGTCGTCCTTGCCAAAGGAAATCCCGGCCTTGAACGCCTCGCGGAACCCCATGGTCATGATCTGGTCGCAGAAAATGACCGATTCCTTCTGACCGCAATAGCGGTACACGGTGTCGATGACCTGCTGCACCTCTTTCTTGCGCAGCAGCCGGTTGACCAGTTCGAACGGCGCCTTGGCGTTCAGTGGCAACAACGCGCCCAGACGCACCCGGCCCGGCGTGGTTTCAAAACGCTTGAGAACCTCGTTGCCCTCGTCGTCGATCTGGGTGATGCGCGCGGTGATCTTGCTGTGCAGATGCACTTCGCCCGCGTCCAGAGCATGCTGGACCTCGTTGATCGAGCCAAAGATCTTGCCTTCGCCCTTCATGCCCTCGCGTTCCAGCGTCACATAGTACAGGCCCAGGATCATGTCCTGGGACGGCACGATGATCGGCGCGCCGTTGGCAGGCGACAGCACGTTGTTGGTGGACATCATCAGCACGCGCGCTTCCAGCTGTGCCTCAAGGCTCAGCGGAACGTGAACGGCCATCTGGTCACCGTCAAAGTCGGCGTTGAAGGCCGAACAGACCAGCGGATGCAGCTGGATTGCCTTGCCTTCGATCAGGACCGGCTCGAACGCCTGAATGCCCAGACGGTGCAGCGTCGGCGCCCGGTTCAGCATGACCGGATGTTCGCGGATCACCTCGTCCAGGATGTCCCAGACTTCGGGGCGTTCCTTCTCGACCAGCTTTTTCGCCTGTTTCACGGTGCTCGACAGCCCTTTGGCCTCAAGCCGCGAGTAGATGAACGGCTTGAACAGTTCCAGCGCCATCTTCTTGGGCAGACCGCATTGATGCAGCTTCAGTTCCGGGCCGGTCACGATGACCGAACGCCCCGAAAAGTCGACCCGTTTCCCCAGAAGGTTCTGACGGAAACGACCCTGCTTGCCTTTCAGCATGTCAGACAGCGATTTCAGCGGGCGCTTGTTGGCGCCGGTGATGACGCGGCCGCGGCGGCCGTTATCAAACAGCGCATCGACCGATTCCTGCAACATCCGCTTTTCGTTGCGCACAATGATATCCGGCGCGCGCAGCTCGATCAGACGCTTCAGACGGTTGTTCCGGTTGATGACGCGGCGATACAGATCGTTCAGGTCCGACGTCGCAAAACGGCCACCATCCAGCGGCACCAGCGGGCGCAATTCCGGCGGAATCACCGGGATCACGGTCAGCACCATCCATTCCGGTCGGTTGCCGGATTCCAGGAAGGATTCGACCACTTTCAGACGCTTGATGATCTTCTTGGGCTTCAGTTCGCCTGTCGCCTCTTTCAGATCGGCGCGCAGGGTTTCGGCCTCTTGCTCAAGATCGATGGCCGCCAGCATTTCGCGGATGGCCTCGGCGCCGATATTGGCGGTAAAGGCATCCATGCCATAGACATCCTGGGCGTCCATGTATTCTTCTTCGGTCATCATCTGGCCATAGGTCAGATCGGTGAGACCGGGTTCGATCACCACATAGTTCTCGAAATACAGAACCCGTTCCAGATCGCGCAGCGTCATGTCCAGCATCAGGCCGATGCGGCTGGGCAGCGATTTCAGGAACCAGATATGCGCAACCGGGCTGGCCAGTTCGATATGGCCCATCCGCTCGCGGCGGACCTTCTGCAGCGTGACTTCGACGCCGCATTTTTCGCAGACAACGCCGCGATATTTCATGCGCTTGTATTTGCCGCACAGGCATTCGTAGTCCTTGATCGGGCCAAAGATACGCGCGCAGAACAGACCGTCACGCTCGGGCTTGAACGTGCGGTAGTTGATGGTTTCCGGTTTCTTGATCTCGCCGTATGACCACGACAGGATGCGCTCCGGGCTGGCCAGAGAGACCTTGATCTCGTCAAACACCTTGGGCGGGGTGAGCGGGTTGAACGGGTTGTTTGTCAGTTCCTGGTTCATTTTGCGTCCTTACACATTGGGATGGGATGAGTTTGGGGCGAAGCCGCCCCTACTCTTCCTCCGCATCCAGGAGTTCCATGTTCAGGCCGAGGCCACGGACCTCTTTGACGAGAACGTTGAACGATTCCGGCACGCCGGCTTCGAAATTGTCTTCGCCCTTGACGATGCTTTCATAGACCTTGGTCCGTCCGGCCACGTCGTCCGATTTCACGGTCAGCATTTCCTGCAGGGTATAGGCCGCGCCATAGGCTTCCAGCGCCCAGACTTCCATTTCCCCGAAACGCTGGCCACCGAACTGCGCCTTGCCGCCCAGCGGCTGCTGGGTCACCAGGCTGTAGGGTCCGGTCGAACGCGCGTGGATCTTGTCATCCACCAGGTGATGCAGCTTGAGCAGGTATTTGACGCCGACGGTCACCGGGCGCGCGAACTGTTCGCCGGTCCGGCCATCATACAGCACCGATTGCCCCGAGGTATCGAACCCGGCGCGGGACAATGCGTCGTTGACGTCGGCCTCTTTGGCACCATCGAAGACCGGTGTCGCAACCGGAACCCCGCGGGTGACGTTGCCGGCGGCCTCGATCAGCTGATCCTCTTGCATGCCGCTGATGCCTTCTTCGTAGACATCGTCGCCATAGGCCAGTTTCATCGCTTCCCGGACCGGCGTCAGATCGCCCGAACGCCGATAGTCCTGCAACGCCTCGTCGATATTGAGCCCCAGACCGCGTGCGGCCCAACCCATATGGGTTTCGAGAATCTGACCGACGTTCATACGCGACGGCACACCCAGCGGGTTCAGGCAGAAATCGACCGGCGTGCCATCCGCGAGGAAAGGCATGTCCTCCATCGGGACAACCTTGGAAATCACACCCTTGTTGCCGTGACGTCCGGCCATCTTGTCGCCCGGCTGCAGCTTGCGCTTGACCGCGACGAACACCTTGACCATCTTCATCACGCCCGGCGGCAAGTCGTCGCCACGGCGGACTTTCTCGACCTTGTCCTCGAACCGGGCATCCAGGGCCCGCTTCTGCGCCTCGTACTGTTCGTGCAGGGCTTCAACCACCTGGGCATCGGCTTCTTCGCCCAGGGCCAGTTGCCACCACTGACCGCGGGTCAGGCTATCCAGCAGCGCCTCGTTGATCTCGGAACCTGCCTTGATGCCCTTGGGGCCCTTGACGGCGGTTTTACCCAGCAGCATGTCCTTGAGGCGGGCATAGATGTTGCGGTCCAGGATCGCCAGTTCGTCGTCGCGGTCGCGGGCCAGGCTCTCGACCTCTTCCCGCTCGATCTGCAATGCACGCTCGTCCTTTTCCACGCCATGACGGTTGAACACGCGCACTTCGACGACGGTGCCGAAATCGCCCGGCTTCACCCGCAGCGAGGTGTCGCGCACATCGCTGGCCTTCTCGCCGAAGATGGCACGCAGAAGCTTTTCTTCCGGCGTCATCGGGCTTTCGCCCTTGGGGGTGATCTTGCCCACGAGAATATCGCCCGGTTCCACATCCGCACCGATGTAAACGATGCCCGCCTCGTCGAGGTTGCGCAGCGCTTCTTCACCGACGTTCGGAATGTCGCGAGTGATTTCCTCGGGACCCAGTTTCGTGTCACGCGCGGCGACTTCGAATTCCTCGATGTGGATCGAGGTAAACACGTCGTCCTGCGCGATGCGCTCGGAGATCAGGATCGAGTCCTCATAGTTGTACCCGTTCCACGGCATGAAGGCGACGACCACGTTCTTGCCAAGCGCCAACTCACCGATGTCGGTGCTTGGCCCGTCGGCAATCACCTGCCCCTTCTGCACCGTGTCACCCACCTTCACCAGCGGGCGCTGGTTGATACAGGTGTTCTGGTTGGAACGCTGGAACTTGCGCATGCGGTAGATGTCCACGCCCGCATCGCCCAGTTCCAGATCCGACGTCGCCCGGATCACGATACGCTGGGCATCGACCTGGTCGATGATGCCTGCGCGCTTCGCCATGATCGCAGCGCCGGAATCCCGTGCCACGACTTCCTCGATGCCGGTGCCGACCAGCGGCGCCTCGGCCCGCAGCAGAGGAACCGCCTGACGTTGCATGTTCGACCCCATCAGGGCGCGGTTGGCGTCGTCGTTTTCAAGGAACGGAATCAGCGACGCGGCAACCGAGACCAGCTGCTTCGGGCTGACGTCGATCAGGTCCACGTTTTCACGCGGGGCCAACGTATAGTCGCCGGACTGGCGCGTGCTGACCAGTTCGTTGATGAAGTCGCCGTTCTCGTCCAGCGTCGCGTTTGCCTGCGCCACGGTGTGGCGCATTTCTTCGGTGGCGGACATATAGTGCACTTCGTCCGTCACATGACCTTCCTTGACCACGCGGTACGGGGTTTCGATAAAGCCGTACTTGTTCACGCGCGCAAAGGTCGCCAGCGAGTTGATCAGACCGATGTTCGGACCTTCGGGCGTTTCAATCGGACACATCCGGCCATAGTGGGTCGGGTGCACGTCGCGCACCTCGAAACCGGCGCGTTCACGGGTCAGACCGCCCGGCCCAAGCGCGGACAGGCGGCGCTTGTGCGTGACCTCGGACAGCGGGTTGGTCTGGTCCATGAACTGCGACAGCTGGCTGGAACCAAAGAATTCGCGCACGGCGGCAGCCGCCGGTTTGGCGTTGATCAGATCCTGCGGCATCACCGTGTCGATCTCGACGCTGGACATGCGTTCCTTGATGGCGCGCTCCATCCGCAGCAGACCGACGCGATACTGGTTCTCCATCAATTCACCGACCGAACGCACCCGGCGGTTGCCCAGGTGGTCGATATCGTCGATGTCGCCCTTGCCGTCGCGCAGCTCGACCAGCGCCTTGATGCAGGCCACGATGTCTTCGCGGCGCAGGGTCCGCTGGGTGTCTTCGGCGTCCAGCGCCAGACGCATGTTCATCTTGACCCGGCCAACCGCGGACAGGTCATAGCGCTCACTGTCGAAAAACAGCGTGTCAAACAGCGCGCTTGCGGCTTCGACGGTGGGCGGCTCGCCCGGACGCATGACGCGATAGATGTCCATGAGCGCGGTGTCGCGGTTCATGTTCTTGTCCTGCGCCATGGTGTTGCGCATGTAGGGGCCGACATTGACGTTGTCGATGTCCAGAACCGGGATGTCCGTGATGCCCGCGTCGATCAGTTCCTTGACCGTCCCGCCGATCAGATCGCCGTCCTTGTCATATTCCAGGGTCAGTTCGTCCCCGGCTTCGACATAGATCGCACCGGTTTCTTCGTTGATGATGTCCTTGGCCACGAATTTGCCGACGATATGTTCGAACGGCACCAACAGCTCGGTGACCGCGCCCTCGTCGATCAGCTTCTTGACCGCGCGCGGCGTCACCTTCTTGCCGGTCTCGGCGATGATTTCACCGGTGGCGGCATCGACCAGATCATATGTCGGACGGGTTCCGCGCACGCGTTCGGGGAAGAACGGGGTGACCCAACCCTTGTTCTTCTCCAGCTTGTACGAAATGGTGTCATAATAGGCATCCATGATGCCTTCCTGATCCAGACCCAACGCATAGAGCAGCGTTGTCACCGGCAATTTGCGGCGCCGGTCGATGCGGGCGAAAACGATATCCTTGGCGTCGAACTCGAAGTCCAGCCAGCTGCCGCGATACGGGATGATGCGGCAGGCAAACAGCAACTTGCCCGAGCTGTGGGTCTTGCCCTTGTCATGGTCAAAGAACACACCGGGCGAGCGGTGCATCTGCGACACGATCACACGTTCGGTTCCGTTGACAACAAACGTCCCGTTGGGTGTCATCAGGGGCATGTCGCCCATGAACACATCCTGTTCCTTGATGTCCTTGACCGACTTGGCCCCGGTGTCTTCGTCGACATCGAACACGATCAGACGCAGCGTCACCTTGAGCGGCGCGCTATAGGTCATGTCGCGCTGCATGCACTCTTCGACATCATACTTGGGCTTTTCCAGATCGTAGTTGACGAATTCCAGCACGCTGGTTTCGTTGAAGTCCTTGATCGGAAAGACCGACTGGAACACGCCTTTGATGCCCTCGCCATCCAGCGGCTGGGGCGCGTCTCCGGAGCGGAGGAACAGATCATACGAGGACTTCTGAACCTCGATCAGGTTCGGCATCTCCAGCACTTCGCGGATTTTGCCATAATATTTACGCAGACGTTTCTGGCCAAGGAACGATTGAGCCATGTCAGGTGTCACCTTTGTCAATTTCTCACCGGTCAAGGATGCCGCCGGGCCCCGGCACCTTGCCCATACGAGACAGCGCGTTCGGATCAATTCATGGCCGCCGTCCCGAATGGCAGCCTCCCGACCCTGTGAACCGCGCCTTGGAAAAAGCTTCTTACGCAAAGCCTTTGCCAAGACAGGTTCGGCTGGACCCGGATTTCTCCGGACCCAGCCAATTTCAAACGGCGGGTGTCCCCACCGACCGGCTTACGCCAGCTCGACTTCGGCGCCAGCTGCTTCCAGCTTGCCTTTGACTTCTTCGGCTTCCTCTTTCGAGACGCCTTCCTTGATCTTGCCGCCGGCTTCGACCAGGTCCTTGGCTTCTTTCAGGCCCAGACCGGTGATGCCGCGAACTTCCTTGATCACGTTGATTTTCGAAGCGCCGGCGTTCTTCAGAACGACGTCGAATTCGGTTTTTTCTTCCTCGGCTGCGCCACCGGCGTCAGCAGGACCGGCCATCATGACAGCGCCGCCAGCAGCGGGCTCGATGCCGTATTCGTCCTTGAGGATGGTTTTCAGTTCTTGTGCTTCAAGCAGGGTCAGACCAACGATCTCTTCTGCCAGTTTCTTCAGATCAGCCATTGTATCAGCTCTTTCCGTTTTTCAGTTCGTGTGTTCCAACGACGCGTGTTTTTCCACGTGCCGGACTTGCGTTGCTCAGGCGGCCGCCTTGTCCTCGATGGTGGACAAGATGGACGCGATGTTGCTTGCAGGTGCGCCAATGGCCCCGGCGATGTTGCTTGCAGGTGCACCGAGCATGCCAGCGATGGTCGCGATAAGTTCTTCGCGCGACGGCATTTTCGATACGGCCTGAACACCGGCCCGGTCCAACGCGTTCTCACCCATTGCGCCGCCAAGAATCTCGAATTTCTTGTTTTCCTTGGCGAAGTCCTCGGCCACCTTGGCTGCTGCCACGGGGTCCTCGGAATAGGTCAGAACGGTCATGCCCGTCAGGAGCGATGTGATGGATTCACACGGCTTACCCTCAAGGGCGATCTTGGCGAGCCTGTTCTTGGCAACACGCACAGACCCGCCCGCTTCGCGTGCACGCGCGCGCAGGTCCTGCATCTCAGCAACTGTCAGTCCGACGTAGTGGCTTACCACGACGACGCCAGAGCTTTCAAAGATCTGGCCGAGTTCCTCGACCACTTTCTCTTTCTGGGCTCTATCCACAGTTTCACTCCAAGTATGGGGGTTTCCCCCCGGCTCTCACTTCACCCCGGTCAGACCGGGGCATCGGGTCCAATTTCAGGGTCCCGAGCCAAAACCACCCGAAGGTGCAAAATGTCTCGCTTCCCATCTCAGGAAGGAATTATTCGGGGTGACCCCCGAACCCTCCGTCTCGGACAGAACAGGGCCGATCGTCTGGCCCTGCCATCTGGGGCCGAAGCCCCAAATCTCTTACTCGCCGGTGGCGTTGGCGACATCGATGCTGACGCCAGGCCCCATGGTCGAGGTGATGAAAATCTTCTTCAGATAGGTGCCTTTGGCGCCTGCCGGCTTGGCCTTGGCGACCGCGCCGACAAAGGCACGGACGTTCTCGACCAGCTTGGCTTCGTCAAACGACGCCTTGCCGACACCGGCGTGAACGACACCGGCCTTTTCCGCCTTGAACTGCACTTCGCCGCCCTTGGCCGCGGTCACGGCCGCTGCGACATCCATGGTCACGGTGCCAACCTTGGGGTTCGGCATCAGGTTGCGCGGGCCCAGGACCTTGCCCAGACGGCCGACGACCGGCATCATGTCGGGCGTGGCGATGCAGCGATCGAATTCGATCTTGCCGCCCTGCACGATTTCCATCAGATCCTCGGCACCGACGATATCGGCACCTGCAGCCTGCGCTTCTTCGGCCTTGGGGCCACGGGCGAACACGGCAACGCGTACGGTCTTGCCGGTGCCATTGGGCAGGCCGACAACGCCGCGGACCATCTGGTCGGCGTGGCGCGGGTCGACGCCCAGGTTCATGGCCAGCTCGACGGTTTCGTCGAATTTCGCATTGGCGTTGCTCTTGACCAGAGCGACGGCATCCTCAACCGACAGGTTGTCCTTGCCAGCAAAGGCTTCGCGTGCGGCGCGGGTACGTTTTCCAAGCTTTGCCATCTTACTTTACCTCGATGCCCATGGAATTGGCAGCGCCAACAATGGTCTTCATCGCCGCTTCGATATCATTGGCGTTCAGATCCTTCATCTTCGCTTCCGCGATTTCGCGCACCTGCTTGACGGTCACCGAACCCACGACTTCGCGCGACGGGGTCTTGGCACCGGACTTCAGCTTGGCGGCTTTCTTCAGGAAATACGACGCCGGGGGCGTCTTGATGTCCATCGTAAAGGACTTGTCCTGATAATAGGTAATCACGGTCGGGCACGGCGCGCCCGGCTCCAGATCTGCGGTCTTGGCATTGAACGCCTTGCAGAATTCCATGATGTTGATGCCGCGCTGACCCAGCGCCGGCCCCACTGGCGGGGACGGGTTTGCCTGCCCGGCGGGCACTTGCAGCTTCATGCTGCCAACGAGTTTCTTGGCCATTGGCCTTCTCCTTTTCCAACACCGTCAGGGCGCGCCCTTCCGGCTTCTGTCGCTGTGGTCCGGGTCGGGCATCGCGATGCCCTCGCCTCCCACATCACAAGACGGCTTGCGCCGTCAGGCGGACATTGCCGCCACCCAGTCAGGTCTGTTTCGTGACCTGAGTGAATTCCAGTTCGACCGGGGTTTCGCGGCCGAAGATCGACACCGACACCTTCAGGCGCTGGTTGTCGTCGTCGACCTCCTCGATCATGCCGTCGAAATCCTCGAACGGGCCGTCGTTGACCTTGACCTTCTCACCCACCTCATAGTGGATCAGGGTACGCGGCGTTTCTTCGCCTTCCTGCACCCGGTTCATGATCGCGTTCAGCTCGGCATCGCGCATCGGCATCGGGCGGCCCTGAGGCCCCAGAAACCCGGTGACGCGGTTGATCGAGTTGATCAGGTGATAACCCTGGTCCGACATCTCCATGTGTACCAAGACGTATCCCGGCATGAACCGGCGTTCGGCCGTCACCTTCTTGCCCCGGCGCACCTCGATCACCTCTTCGGTGGGCACCAGAACCTCGTCGATCTCATCCTCCAGGCCGTGCTCGGCGGCCGAGGTACGGATTTGTTCGGCGATCTTTTTCTCGAAATTCGAGAGAACACTGACCGAGTACCACCGTTTCGCCATGAACCTTGCCGTCCTTGTCCTGCCCGACCGCCATCACGCGTTTGTCGAAATCTTCCAATCTTTCAAGCGGCTGACCCGCCCACCCTGGAACAAAAAGCGGCGCGCAACACGAATCGCCGCACGCCAATATCCAAAGTCTGGCGTCACCTAACCGCCAAATGCCTGTTGTGCAAGGCCCATCACGTCAAATTGTGCCCGCCAGGCCGTGACCGTCACCGCAGCTGTCATCCAAACAGGTTGAGCACACCCTGCAGCCCGCTGCGGATCAGAATATCCACCAACGCAAAGAACAATGCCGTCAGGGCCGCCATGATGAACACCATCACCGTGGTCAGGAACACTTCCCGCCGGGTCGGCCAGACGACTTTCGCGATCTCGCCGCGGACCTGCTGGATGAACTGGATCGGGTTGATGGTGGCCATGCGCGCATTCTTTCTGCTTTCGGATGCACGGCATTTAGACGTAGCCGCGGGTGAATTCAAGCCCACAGCTCGCCGCAAAGCACGACCGGGCAGAACGCCAACCGCATCGGGCGCAGGCCGTACATATCGAACCCGGCTGGTCCGGGCCGGCACCTCAGCCGCGCGTTGGCCCCCCCCCGCGCAACGCTTGGGCGTCAGGGATTCGAATGCGGATGTCGTGCGGCGAAAAAGGCGTCGGTCGGCCCGTGACCATGCCCCACGTTCAATCCGTCAGCAGCCACTATCGCGCGGCGCGTAAAGGTCTTGGCCGCCTGTGCGGCCTTGGTCAGATCGCCGCTCAGAGCCAATTGGGTTGCCAGGGCCGAAGACAATGTACAGCCCGTCCCGTGGGTGTTGACGGTCGCGACGCGCGGCGCGTCGATCCACAGATGACCGGCATCGGACAGCAACAGATCAGGGCTGTCCTGACCACCCAGATGCCCGCCTTTCAGAAACACCGTCCGCGGCCCCAATTCCAACAACGCCTGCGCCTGGGCTATCATCTCTGCCCGGCTGGTGGCCTCTGTTTGCTCCAGAAGATCGGCTGCCTCGGGCAGATTCGGGGTAATGACGGTCGCCAGCGGGACCAAGCGATCGCGCAAGGCCCCGACGGCGTCCCGCGCCAGAAGGCGGTCGCCGCCCTTGGCCACCATGACCGTGTCGACAACAATGGGGACGCTGTGCGCCCGCAGCGCCGACGCCACGACATCGGTGATCGTGGCCGTTCCCAACATGCCGATCTTGACCGCATCCACGGCGATATCGTCAAAAACCGCCCGAATCTGTTCGGCCACGAATTCCGGCGACACCATCTGCGCGGCCCGCACCCCCATGGTGTTTTGCACCGTCAGGCCAGTGATCGCGGCCATGGCATATCCGCCATTGGCTGAAATCGATTTGATATCGGCCTGAATGCCCGCCCCGCCGGACGGGTCCGAACCGGCTATTGAAAGGATATTGGGTATCATCCGGGTGCCCGCCATTCTGCAAATCGATCTACGGGCGGGCAAGGAAGGAGGCCCTTTACAGAGCCAATTCCGCGACTTCCTCCGCCAGCATGATCTGGTTCAGGTTCTAAGGGTGCGTCTCAGCCGCTGTATTGCGGCGCCCCTGTCACGCCCATCACTTGTCATGGCGCTGCTGCGTTGTCCAGACGGGCGCAGCACGCGCGCCCCAAGACCCCGAATGTGTGACCCCGATTACAGTCAGCGCAGTCGCCCGATGATACGGTTTTGGCGCGTTTCAAGACAATTTTCGATTCGAGGGCCGTCCGATGCAGTACATTCAGGACAAATACACGCGATCCCTGGCGACAGCCGAACAGCCCCGGCAAAGCGTTTTGCGCAAACTGATCGTTGCCGTTCTGAACATCCGGGTTCGCGGCCACCATATGCAGGCGAAAATCGACAGGTATCACCGATAGGCTGGCCGCATACCCGGTGCGGGTCAAAGGTTTCGCTTGGCGTGGCGACACGGCTTGGCTATGTCTCACCTCCCGATCACCGACAGGAGGCTTCCTTGGACACCACCCAGCGTATTTCCGGACTCATCGCAACCGAGATTTCCGCCCGCCCCGAACAGGTGCAGGCCGCAATCGCCCTGCTGGACGATGGCGCGACGGTGCCCTTTGTGGCCCGCTACCGCAAGGAAGCCACCGGCGGGCTGGACGACACGCAGCTGCGCACCCTGTCGGACCGGATGACCTATCTGCGCGAACTGGAAGCCCGGCGCGGTGCGATCCTGGATTCGATCCGCGCCCAAGACAAGCTGACCGATGAACTGTCCCGCGCGATTGCCGGGGCCGAAACCAAGGCCGCGCTGGAAGATATCTATCTGCCATACAAGCCGAAACGCCGCACCAAGGCCATGATCGCGCGGGAAAACGGGCTGGAACCGCTGCTGAACGCCATTCTGGACAACCGCGCCGCCGACCCCGAAACTCTGGCGACGGGCTATCTCGGACAGGCAGTGCCGGATACCAAGGCCGCCCTGACGGGGGCCCGCGACATCCTGGCCGAGCGCCTGAGCGAGGATGCCGAGCTGCTGGGCGCGCTGCGCGACTTCATGCACCGGGACGCCATTCTCAGCGCCGACGTGATCCCGGGACAAGAGGAAAAAGGCGCGAAGTTTTCGGACTATTTCCAGCACCGCGAACCCTGGTCCAAAGTGCCATCGCACCGGGCGCTGGCGATGCTGCGCGCCTCAAAGGAAGGCATCGTGACGGTGGATATCGCACCGGACCCCGAAACCGGCACCGCACGCGCCGAAGCCATCGTGTGCCGACGGCTGAACCCTTCGGGCACCGGACCAGGCGATATCTGGCTGCGCGCGGCGGCGGGCTGGACCTGGCGGGTCAAGCTGGCAACCACGATGATGATGGATCTGTTCAGCGATCTGCGCACGCGCGCCCATGAAGAGGCCATCGCCGTCTTCGCGCGCAACCTCAAGGATCTGCTGCTGGCGGCCCCGGCCGGATCACGGGCAACCTTGGGGCTGGATCCCGGCATCCGCACCGGGGTCAAGGCCGCGGTGGTGGATGATACCGGCAAGCTGGTCGCGACGGACACCCTGTATCCGTTTCAGCCCAGGAACGATGTGCGCGGCGCACAAGCCGCCCTGCTGCATCTGATCCGCCAGAACGGGGTCGACCTGATCGCCATCGGCAATGGAACCGCCAGCCGCGAAACCGAACGACTGGTGGCCGATACGCTGGCACAGTTGCCCAAGGGACAGAAGATGCCGACCAAGGTCGTGGTCAGCGAAGCAGGGGCTTCGGTCTATTCCGCCTCGGAACTGGCGGCGCGCGAATTTCCCGATCTGGATGTTTCGCTGCGCGGTGCGGTGTCGATTGCACGACGATTGCAGGATCCGCTGGCGGAACTGGTCAAGATCGAGCCGAAATCCATCGGCGTCGGACAATATCAGCACGATGTGGATCAGCACCGTCTGGACAAGGCGCTGGCCGCGGTCGTCGAAGACGCGGTGAATGCGGTGGGGGTCGACCTGAACACCGCCTCGGCCCCGCTCTTGGCGCATGTGTCCGGCCTGGGACCGGGACTGGCGGAAACCATCGTGGCGCATCGCGACATGCAGGGCGCCTTCAGATCGCGCAAGGATCTGCTCAAGGTCGCGCGCCTTGGTCCGCGGGCCTTTGAGCAATGCGCCGGCTTCCTGCGCATCCGCAATGGCGAAGAGCCGCTGGATGCGTCAGCGGTCCACCCCGAAGCCTATGGTCTGGCGCGCCGCATCGTGTCGGCCTGCGGCCGGGATCTGCGCGCGCTGATGGCGGACCCGACCGCATTGCGGCGACTGCGGGCCGAGGATTTCGCCGACGACAATTTCGGGCTGCCAACAGTGCGCGACATTCTGGGCGAGCTGGAAAAACCCGGTCGCGATCCCCGTCCGGCCTTCAAGACTGCGGTGTTCAGCGATGGTGTGGAAACCATCAAGGATCTGAAACCGGGCATGCGGCTGGAAGGGACCGTAACCAACGTGGCGGCCTTTGGCGCCTTTGTGGATGTGGGCGTGCATCAGGACGGGCTGGTGCATGTCAGCCAGTTGGCGGACAGGTTCGTCAAGGATCCTCACGAGGTGATCAAGACCGGCGACGTGGTGCAAGTGCGCATCACCGAGGTGGACATTCCGCGCAATCGCATCGGATTGAGCATGCGCAGGGACAGCGGCCCCGCAACGCGCAAGGATCATGGCGCGCGCAAGGGATCGCCAACCGACAAGGCCGCGCCACGCCGTGCGCACCCTGCCAAGGCCCCCGCGAAGGGTTCCGGCGACCAGACCAGCGCCCTGGGTTCAGCCTTGCTGGATGCCATGAAACGGCAGTAGCCGCCCCGACAGTGCGACCCAGCGTTGATCACGGCACCCCGGCTTACGGCGGGCGGGCAGGAATGCCCCGCATGAGCCGCGCGTACTGTCAAAGGGGCTTCTCATTCTTTCCGGCTTGACCCACAGTGCCGGTGCGCTTGCGTCGGGCAGGTTCCGATACAGGCAATCAAATCAACCAAGAGGCCCTGATGAATAACAGAATTCCGGTATTCGATGGCCACAACGACTCCATTCTCAAGCTGGAGATCGCCGCACGCACCGGGCAGCCGCTGGATTTTCGCCACCCCGCCCAAAAGCTGGACATCGACATCGCCAGCGCAAAGGCCGCCGGATTTGCCGGTGGACTGTTTGCGATGTTCACCCCGTCGCGCCCCGACCGGCTGGGACAGGAGTTCGATCCGGACGATCCCGCGAATTTCGCCCCCATCGCACAGCCGCTGGCGCTGGAATTCACCCTGTCGATGTTTGCCCGGCTGCGCCGGTTGGCGCGCAACCTGCCCAAGGATCTGGCGATCTGCACGGATACCGGACAGGTGCGCGACGCGATGGCGGCCGACAGGCTCGCATTGGTGCCGCATATCGAAGGGGCGGAGTGCATCGATACCGATTTCGCGGCGCTGGAAGTGCTGCACGCCGCAGGGCTGCGGTCGCTTGGACTGGTGTGGTCGCGTGACAATGCCTTTGGCCACGGCGCACCGATGCTGCGCCAGCCCGACCTGGACCCCGGCAAAGGTTTGACCGCCGCCGGTCATGCGCTGGTGCGCGAATGCAACCGGCTGGGTATCCTGATCGACCTGTCGCATCTGACCGAGGCCGGATTCTGGGACGTCGCCAAATCCACATCGCGCCCGCTGGTCGCGTCGCATTCAAATGCACATGCGATTTCACCCAGCACACGCAACCTGACGGACCGGCAATTGGCCGCTGTGGCCGAATCCGGCGGGCTGGTCGGATTGAATTTCCATGTCGCATTCCTGCGGCCCGACTGTCAGAACGACAAGAATACGCCGCTGGACCTGATGATCCGGCATCTGGATCATATGCTGACCATACTGGGCGAGGACGGCGTGGCTCTGGGTTCGGATTTCGATGGCTGCACCCTGCCCGGTGCCATCGGTGACGTCGGCGGTCTGCCGCACCTGATCAATGCCATGCAACACGCGCAGTTCGGAGACCGGTTGATCCGGAAAATCTGTTGCGACAACTGGCTGGCGGCACTGGACCGCGCGGTCGACTAGGGAGTTGACAATACGTCACACACCCTGGCGTTGCGCGTTGTCACGGGTCTTGTCGCTCAGGAAATAGGCCGTGCAGCTCAACAAGGTCGTGGTCGACCCCATACCGGTATAGGCAAAAATCGAATCCATCAGAGTGCCGCCAGCGTACAATGTCGATGTCCCCGCCAGCAGGCCACAGACGGCCCCCAAAATGACAAAAACAACGATCACCCTTTGGCTTCTCCTATAGGTTGCGATTATTCTGGGTTGTGAACTCTGCTCAAGATTGCACCAACTTCGCACCTGCGCCAAAATATTTTGCCCCGATAGGCCAATTTCTTCCGAACCCGCCCGAGCGGTCGGCGATTAATTGCCACTGAACGATCTGTTGCAGGATCGGCACGGCGCAGGCTTCGTTTCGGAAACTCCACCTGACAATGTGTGATTTTTCTTCCGAACGATTGAAAAACCGCCTAAAATCCCGCAGGGGCGTAAGGACCGACCACATAGAGAAAGCCCATGATGAAACAGTTTCTACTACTTTTGGCGAGCCTGCTGATCGTACCACTGGCCGCGACGCAGGCGCTGGCGCAGAACAATTACAAGATCAAGTCGGGCGATGTGTTGCGAATCGAGGTTCTGGAAGATGCCAGCCTGAACCGGGAATCGCTGGTTCTGCCGGACGGCCGGGTTTCGGTTCCGCTGGTCGGCAGCGTTCAGGTCGGCGGGCGCAACGTCGATCAGGTCCGCGACGAGATCATCCAGCAATTGCGTCCGAATTTCGCTGCCGATCCGACCGTGTTCGTATCGCTGTCGCAACTGGCACCGCCGCGCGCCAGTACCAACGCCGGCGGCCGTACTCTGACGGTCTATATGCTGGGGGAAGTCGCCGCGCCGGGCGCGATGGAAGTCAAGCAGGGCACGACGTTCCTGCAAGCTTTGGCCCAGGGTGGTGGTGTGACCCCGTTTGGCGCAACCAAACGTCTGCAACTGCGCCGTGCGGGGACGGACGGCCGGCAACAGGTATATACCTATAACGTCAAGGATATCATCAATGGCAAGTCCAGCATCCGCACGCCGGTGCTGCAAGAAGGTGATGTAATCATCGCGCCGCAACGACGGCTGTTCGAATAACATCCCGGGCAAGGGGGCAGTAGTGAACAAGGGACTGATCGCAAGCGCTGCCCTGGCCGGTGGCGTTCTGGTGGCACTGAATCCGGCGCTTGCGCAGGACGAAGAAGAATTCGGCACCCTGCGTCAAAGGCTGAAGATCGAACAGGAATTTGGCGCGGGTGACAACCTGGGCCTGGAGGTTCCCGGCGAAGGCTCGACATCTCTGTCGACCACACGGCTGACCTATGGGCTGGAAAGCAAAACCCGCATTCAGGAACTTGCCCTGGCCATCGGGGGTGCCCTGCGGTTTGGCAACGTGGCCGAAGGCAACACCCTGAAAACCGGGTTTACGGATCCGTTGATCGGGCTGCGCTACCTGCGCGACACCGGAAACGCCGATTTCTCGGTGGACCTTGATTATCGCCAAACCGACATTTCACTGTCTGCACCCCTGTGGACCTTCCTGGATCAGGACGGGATCATTCGTCCGCCGCGTGACTTCGGCAATATCCGGGGCTCAGGCGAGCGCCGCGGGTATAATTTCGACACACAGCTGGAACTTGGTAAAAAGGCACCGTTCGGGATGCGGTTCACCGCGGGAACCAACGGGGTCGATTACGTGGATGCGACCGATCCGTCGCTGACCGACTATGACTATACCAATCTGGGCGCATCCGCGCTGTTCCGGTTCAATCCGCTGACGACCGGATATATCGATCTCTACTACCAAACCTACGACAATCAGGACAGCCTGAACACGGAACGCGTCACGGAAACACTGCAGGCGGGCTTTGACCGCGTCCTGTCGGCCCGGTCGGTCCTGAGCTTCCGCGCCGGTTACACCGATGTGGACACCACCATCACCAATCCGTTTACCCGGATCGAGTCCCAGACCAAGGAATCCGGTCCCAGCGGCAGCATCAGCTATGTGACCGAAATGCCCAACGGCGATTTTGCCGCGAATTTCGACCTGACCCAGAATTTCGAAGGCCAGCGCGGCACCCTGCGGTTTTCGCGCAGCCTCACGCTGCCCACGGGCAGCCTGTCAGGCAACATCGGCCTGACCAGCTTTGACAGTTCCGACCCGGAATTCATCGGCGGCATTTCCTGGCGGCACCAGATGCCCAGCAGCAGTATCAACATCCGTCTCAGCCGGGACGTCTATACGGATGAAAACGACGAAGACCGTTTCAGCAACTATCTGGTGGCCGGCTACAGCCATGACATCAATTCGGTGTCCAGCCTCACCGCCGATCTGTCGCTCAGCTATAATGAATCCACCCCGTCTCTGGAGTCGACGCAACGGGCGACTGCGGTTCTGGTCTACAACCACACGCTGACGCGGGACTGGAGCATGAACGCAGGCATCGAGTACAACATGCTGGATGAAGAACCCGACGGGCGCGCGGATTCAACATCGGTGTTCTTCGGAGTCGCGCGGAATTTCGACTGGACGAACTGAGCGCCCCGTCACGGTGCCGCCAGATCGTTCAGAATCGGACAATCCGGGCGATTGTCCCCCGCGCAGGCCTTGACCAGACCCGACAGCGTATCGCGCATGCTTTGTAATTCGGACAGTTTGCGATCAATCTGTTCCAGCTGTTCCAAAGCCACCCGTTTCACGTCCGCGCTGGCCCGGCCGTCGTCTTCGTACAGCGCCAGCAGGGTGCGGCAATCCTGAATCGAGAACCCCAACGCACGCGCCCGCGCCACAAAAGCCAGCTTGTGACATTCGCTTTCGCCAAAGGCACGATAGCCATTGGAATCCCGGCCGGGCCGGACCAGACCGATATCTTCGTAGTACCGGATCGTCTTGGTTGGCAGGCCAGTCCTGGCTCCGACTTCACCGATATTCATGTGCGGCTCCTATTTTGCGGCAATGGGGGACGGGTCGGACATCGCTTGCGGCGTTTCGGTATCGGAATCGCGCTGGACCGGGCGCAGCGCCCGCAATCGCAACGCGTTGCCCAGCACGAACACCGAACTCAGCGCCATGGCCGCGGCAGCCAGCATCGGCGACAGCAGCACTCCGAACGCAGGATACAGCACGCCAGCCGCCACTGGAATCAACACCGCGTTATAGGCAAAAGCCCAGAACAGGTTCTGACGGATGTTGCGCAGGGTGGCACGCGACACATGCAGGGCATTGACCACGCCCGCCAAATCACCCGACACCAACACGACATCCGCGCTTTCGATGGCCACATCGGTGCCCTTGCCGATGGCCAGACCCACATCCGCTTCGGCCAGCGCCGGAGCATCGTTGATTCCGTCGCCGACGAACCCGACCGCGCCGAATTGCCGCCGCAACTGCATGACCGCGTCGCGTTTCCCGTCGGGCAGCACCTCGGCCATGACTTCGGAAATGCCCAGCTCGGCGGCGATGGCCTGGGCGGTGCCCTTGGCGTCGCCGGTGATCATCGCGATCCGCACGCCATCGTCGCGCAGGTGCTGCAACGCGGAGCGCGTGCCGGGCTTGATGGGGTCGGACACCCCCAGAACCGCCACAATCTGACCGTCAATCGCCGCCAGCACAGGCGTTTTGCCCTGCTCCTGCAACGCTTGGGCATCCGCCGCCAAATCGCCAGCATCGACGCCGGAGTCGCGCAGCAGCCGGGCCGAACCGATCAGAATCGTTCGCCCCTCGACCCGTGCCCGCAATCCAGCCCCGTTCAGCGCCTCGACCTGCGAGGCCGTTCGCAGCTGCAAATCCCGATCCCTGGCCGCAGCCAGCACCGCATGGGCAATCGGATGTTCCGACTGTGCCTCGGCGGCCGCAATCAGGGCCAGAACCGCGTCATCGGACCAATCGGCGGCACAACGCAGGTCCGTCAGCGCCGGTTGCCCCATCGTCAGCGTCCCGGTCTTGTCAAACGCAATCATTCGAAGCCGGCTGAGGGATTGCAGCGCATCGCCCCTGCGAAACAACACACCGATTTCAGCCCCCCGGCCGCTGCCCACCATGACCGAGGTCGGCGTGGCCAGCCCCATCGCGCAGGGGCAGGCGATGATCAAGACCGACACCCCCGCGACCAGAGCATGCCCCAGCTTGGGATCCGGGCCGAACATCAGCCAGGCTCCGACGGTCAGGACCGCAACCGCGATCACGATCGGCACAAAGATCCGCACCACCTTGTCGGCCACGGCCTGAATCGGCAATTTGGCGCCCTGGGCCTGCTGTACCATCTGGATGATCCGCGCCAGCATGGTATCGCGCCCGATCCGTTCCGCACGATACCGCAACACACCCGATCCGTTGACAGTACCACCGACCAGCCAGTCACCCTGCCCCTTGGCCACAGGTGCCGGTTCGCCGGTGATCATGCTTTCGTCAACATGCGAACGCCCATCAAGAACCGCGCCATCCACCGCGACCCGTTCCCCCGGACGCAGTTGCAGAATATCCCCGACAGCGATCGAATCGATTTCGACCTCTGCCGTTTCACCGTCCCGGTCGACGCGCGCCGTGCGGGGTTGCAACCCGACCAGGCGCTGAATTGCGGCACCCGCGCGGCCGCGCGCCCGTGCCTCCAGCCAGCGCCCCAGCAGGATCAACGCGACGATCACGGCGGCAGCCTCGAAATAGACCGCTTGCGCACCCGGCGGCAACGCCCCCGGCACGAACAGCGCGACGCTGGAAAAGGCCCAGGCCGCGAAAGCCCCCAGCGCCACCAGACTGTTCATGTCGGGATGACCGCGCAGCAGCGCCGGTACGCCCTTGCGAAAGAACACCGCACCGGGACCGATCAGCACTGCGGTGGTCAGGACGAACTGGATCAGCCACGACATATGCTGCCCGATGGTCCGTGCGATCAGATGATGAAACTGCGGGAACAAATGCCCGCCCATTTCCATCACGAACACTGGCAACGTCAGCCCCAGCGCGATCAGGGTCAGACGTCGCGCTTGGGCGATTTCCTGATCCGCGCGGTCTTGTGCGCCGTCATCCTCCGCGGTCTCGAACCCGGCCTCATATCCGGCATCCCGCACCGCACGGATCAGCGCGTTGCGCGCAACCGCCCCTTCGGCAAACTGCACATCCGCCTGGCGCATGGCGAAATTGACCGAGACCTCAAGAACACCCGGCACCTCGCCCAGAGCATCCTCGACGCGCGCGACGCAACCGGCACAGGTCATCCCCTGGATCTGCAACGTCTGGCGCGACAGCTGCATCGGGTATCCGGCGGTTTTCAGCGCCTGCCGCACGTCGGGCAAATGCCCCGCTTCCATGTCCAGCTGCGCGGTACGGGTGGCCAGGTTCACGGTTGCCCCGCGCACCCCCGGAACCGCGCGCAATGCGGTTTCGGCCCGCGCCACGCAACTGGCGCAGGTCAGCCCCTGAACAGAGAATTCCATATGAGTCGTTTGTGTCATCACGCAGCACCCCGGTTGTCGCTGCACCGGCATATAGGGGTTCCAGTCGCTGGAAGGTCAAGCCCCAATCCCGCAAGCAGCTCAGGCCGCCCGGGACCGCGGCGTCAGCCCTTTGGCTGATCCGTCTTGTCCAGCTCGTTCAGCAGGTCCAGCAACAGTTCGTATCGATCCGATCCGATCTGTTCGCGCACAAGCTCCAGCATGGCGAGACTGGTTTTCAGATGGGCTTCGATCAGTTCGGCCCCCTGTTCGGTGATCCGGACGATCTGCTTGCGCTTGTCATCCTGATCCTTGCGCCGGTTGATGAGCTTCTTGTCTTCCAGCTTTTGCAGAATCCGCGTCAGGCTGGGCAGCAACAGACAGGCCTGTTCCGAGATCCGGGTCGGCTCCATCGGGCCTTCTTCGTCCAGCACCCGCAACACGCGCCATTGCTGTTCCGTGATCCCGACGCCCGACAACATATCCCGTATCGGACACATCACCCTTTCCCGAGCGCGCAACAACGCAATTGGCAGGGAACGCGATGTTCTCAGTCGAGATTTGTTCATCTGTCTTTTGTGCCCCGCCATGACAACAAGTGCAACCGGCGCCTGCACATTCCCTGCCAACTGTGGCAGACGCGCTGCAAAACCTTCAGGATCCCCACAAGGTCGCTTGCGGTTGCGGCACATTGGCGGGATCCTGTCGAAAACTCACCTGTCCGCGACCGGATGCGCCGACTGACCGGCCTGTCCCCCAAGCACATCGCATGAGGAACCGAACATGAAATGGAGCGAATTCGCACCCTGGGGCCGCCGTATCTCCGACTGGACCCAGGCCTATCACCAGACCGTCGGCGACAGGCCGGTGCGCGCCCGCACCCAACCCGGCGACATCCTGAACGCGTTGCCCGTGGTGCCCCCGGAAACGCCCGAAAGCATGGAGCAGGTATTTCAGGACTTCGAACAGATCGTCATGCCGGGGATCACGCATTGGCAGCATCCACGCTTCTTTGCCTATTTCAACGCGAACGCCGCCGCGCCCTCGGTGCTGGCTGAATTCCTGACCAGCGCCATCGCGCCGCAATGCATGCTGTGGCAGACCTCGCCCGCCGCCACCGAAATGGAAACCCGGATGATGGACTGGTTGCGCCAGTCCCTGGGCCTGCCTGACGGGTTTTCCGGCGTGATTCAGGACAGCGCCAGCAGCGCCACCCTGGCCGCCGTGCTGACCATGCGCGAAAAGGCACTGAACTGGACCGGAAACAGCGCCGGGCTGGCCGGCAATGCCCGGCTGCGGGTGTATTGCTCGACCGAGGTGCACAGCTCGATCGACCGGGCCATCTGGGTGTCGGGCATCGGTCAGGACAATCTGGTGCGCATTCCGGTACAGGGCGATTGGCGCGGCATGGACCCGGACGCGCTGGACGCGGCGATCCGCGCCGACAAGGCCGCCGGGCTGACGCCGGCGGGGGTGATCCTGTGTGTGGGCGGCACCGGGGTCGGCGCAACCGATCCGATTGCGCCCTGTCTGGACGTGGCCGCAAGGCACGGGCTGTTTTCGCATGTGGACGCGGCCTGGGCGGGGTCGGCGATGATCTGCCCCGAATTTCGCGACTACTGGAGCGGCATCGAAGCGGCCGACAGCATCGTATTCAACCCTCACAAATGGCTGGGCGTACAGTTCGACTGTTCCGCGCATTTCCTGCGCGATCCTGACGACCTGGTGCGCACACTGGCGATCAGCCCGGAATATCTGAAAACCCATGGCCAGGACGGCGTCATCAACTATTCGGAATGGTCGGTCCCGCTGGGCCGCAGATTCCGGGCGCTGAAGATCTGGTTCCTGATCCGCGCCTACGGGCTGGAAGGGCTGCGCAGCCGCATTCGCAATCATGTGGCATGGTCGCGCGCCCTGCACGACCGGTTGGCGGCAACCGCCGATTTCGAAATCGTCACACCTCCGATGTGGTCACTGTTCACTTTCCGATATGCACCACAGGACTACCCCGATCTGGACGATCTGAACCTGCGGCTGGTGGGCGCGATCAACGACGACGGCCGGATCTACCTGACCCAGACCCGGGTGGACGGCGATCTGGTGATCCGCTTTCAGGCCGGACAGTTCGAAACCACCGAACAGGACGTGATGATGGCCCATGACGTGATCACAGAGATCGCACGCGGGCTGTCATAGCGGCCCGCCGTATATCCAAACGCCAATCATACAAAGGAACAGTGAATGCCTGCCCCGATCAACACGCTCAAACAAAAGTTCAAAGCCGGTGACACCACATTTGGCTGTTGGCTCAGCTTTGCCGAAACCGCCCCGGCCGAAGTGATCGGAACCGCCGGGTTCGACTGGCTGGTGATCGACGCGGAACACGCGGCCAATGATATCCGGTCGATTCGCAATCAGTTGATGGCGCTGCAGGCCAGCCCGTCATCTGTCGTCGTGCGGGTGCCCGTGGGTGAGCCCTGGATCATCAAGCAGGTTCTGGATGCGGGCGCGCAGACGATTCTGGTGCCGATGGTGGAAAGCGAAGAACAGGTCCGACAGATGGTGCGGGCCTGCACCTATCCGCCACATGGTATTCGTGGCGTGGGGGCCACGGCCACGCGGGCTTCGTGGTTCTCTGACATCACGGACTATACGCAAACCGCGGATGAACAGATCAGCCTGATCGTGCAGATCGAAAATCGGGCCGGGCTGGCTGCGCTGGACGATATTCTGACGGTGGACGGTATCGATTGCGTGTTCATCGGGCCCGCCGACCTGGCCGCCGACATGGGCTATGTCGACGATTTGACCCATCCCGACGTCCGCGCCGCCATTCTGGATGCGCTGCGCCGAATCGCGGATGCGGGCAAGGTGCCGGGCATTCTGGCTTTGGCCGACGAAAGCATTCAGGCCTATCTGGACGGCGGTGCAAGGTTTGTCGCCGTGGGGATAGATGTGATCACGCTGGCGCAGGCCGCCAGAGCCACGGCGGAACGCTGGATCAAACGGCGGCCTTGATCTGGGCCGCCGCCCGCGTATAGCCGCCTGAGGCCCCGTCGATCAGGTGGATATGATCATCCCTGGTGATCGACGGCACGAAACACGTGATCATCGCTTCGTCCTGCGCGAACAGGCCGAATTGCAGAATACCTTCGGAGCGGGCCTGCACGAGTATCTGTTGGATCTGACGGTGGGTATCGGCGTCGCAATCCAATGTCATCTTCAGCCCGTCGTCAAACTTGCGGTAATCCGCGTTGTCGCTGACCGTCGCCGCATAATGGACCGGGTCGAATTCACCTGCCCGTATACCGGTCTTGAAGAAGAAGAAGGCAAACAGTGTTTCCCTGAGCAGCCGCAGTTTGCGCAGGGCCAGGGATCGGCGGCCACGCGACGCGTGCGCTTCAAGCGCCAGCCCCGGCGGCGGCCAGCGCAACCCCGCCCCCCGGGGCGGAACCGGATGGCCACGGCGCTGCAACTGATCGGCCACCGCCACGATCTGCCGCGCCGTCCTGGCAAAAGCCACCGGCGAGGCGTCCGGGGCAGGTTCGACAACCACCGACAGGATCGTGCCATTGCTGGCGCGCACGTTGCTCCAGCGACAGGAAAGGCCGGTCAGATCCGGCACGACGCCCGGTGCGGCAGCCTCGACGCCATACGCCCCCTGCTTCATGCGCCGCTCGGACCAGGACAGGCCACCACCGCTGAACATGGCATAATCCACCCCGGATGCTGCCTGATAGCGCGCCAAAGACAGCTCGTGCCCGGCGGCGCGAATGTCGCGGACCGGAACCTGCGCCGCCCGCAGCTCTATTCCGAACTCATCAGCGGCCCAGCGTTTCACCTGACCCAGGACCTGCCCGGATCGACTGGCCCGGTCCGGGTCGACGGCAAAACTGGCGCCGTCACCGCCAAAGACATAGGGAAAGCCCTGATCGCCATTGGCATTGATCTGCGCCGAAATCACCGCCGCGCCGATCATGTTGACGGTCTTGTACCGCCCCGCTGCGATATGGCCGGTGGACCCGACGATATCGGCCGTTCCGATCACCCATCCATCGGGCAGGGGGACATAGGTGTCGGGATCGCTCAGCGCACCAAAAGCCGTGATGCGCGGCAAGGCGTCATAGAACCCGATACTGTCGTTCTGGCCAACCATTCCACATCCTAGCACCCGCAAAGGTGCAGGCGATACACGTCGTTGTGTGCTCAGGCCTGCTTTCGCGCATTCCGCATGTCACGCACCCCCATCCGCCGGTTCCGCCGCGCCAGCACGGATGGAATGGATCGAGACACCCCCTTTAATCCCGGGCGCTTTGTCGTTATGAGGCCGCTGCCGGTCCTGCACCGGCATATATCTGGAGAAAGAACATGGGTTACCGCGTCGTCGTCGTCGGCGCCACAGGCAATGTGGGCCGCGAAATGCTGAACATTCTGGCCGAGCGCCAGTTCCCGGTCGAGGAGCTTGCCGTCCTGGCAAGCCGAAAATCGCTGGGAACAGAAGTGAGCTTTGGCGACAAGACCCTGACCACCAAGGATCTGGACACCTTCGACTTTACCGGCTGGGACATGGCGCTGTTCGCCGTGGGGTCCGAAGCGACCAAAATCTATGCACCCCGGGCCGCCGATGCGGGCTGCGTGGTGATCGACAACAGTTCGCTCTATCGCTACGATCCCGACGTCCCGTTGATCGTACCCGAGGTGAATGCCGACGCGATCACCGGCTATTCCAAGAAGAACATCATCGCCAACCCCAATTGCTCGACCGCGCAGATGGTCGTGGCGCTCAAGCCGTTGCACGACCGTGCCCGGATCAAGCGGGTCGTGGTCAGCACCTATCAATCGGTGTCCGGCGCCGGCAAGGAAGCCATTGATGAATTGTGGGATCAGACCAAGAGCATCTATAACCCGGTCGATGACAAGCCGGCCAAGAAGTTCACCAAGCAGATCGCGTTCAACGTGATCCCGCATATCGACGTGTTCATGGAAGACGGATCCACGAAAGAAGAGTGGAAGATGGTCGCCGAGACCAAGAAGATCGTCGACGCGGCAATCAAGGTCACCGCGACCTGCGTGCGGGTGCCGGTGTTTGTCGGCCATGCCGAAGCCATCAACATCGAGTTCGAGGATCACCTGGACGAAGACGAAGCGCGCGACATCCTGCGCGAAGCACCGGGCATCATGGTGATCGACAAGCGCGAAGACGGCGGATACGTGACGCCGGTCGAATGCGTCGGCGATTTCGCCACCTTCATCAGCCGCATCCGCCAGGACAGCACCATCGACAACGGGCTGAACCTGTGGTGCGTGTCCGACAACCTGCGCAAGGGCGCGGCGCTGAACGCGGTTCAGATCGCCGAAACACTGGGCACGCGGGTTCTGAAAAAGGGCTGAAGCAAACGGTATCCCCTGCTGCCACGCGGCAGGGGATACCGATCAGGATCAAACCGGCAGGAACATATTCTTGGCCGGGTCATAGCACTCCAGCCCGCCTTCGCCGATATCGGTCCACAACCCGTGCAGGCTGAGTTCGTCATTGTCGATTGCACTGGCGACAAAGGGAAAATTCATAAGGTTTTCCAGTGAGGCCACGACCGCTTGTTTTTCAAGCTGCCGCGCCTGTTCCTTTTCATCCTCGATGTCCGAAATCAGGTCGTATTTCGGGCGCAGGATGTCCATCCAACGGCCGACAAAGCTTTCCTTGGCCTCCAGTTCGGGGGCCTTGCCTTTGCACATTTCGATACATCCGGCCACACCCCCGCACTGAGAATGCCCCAGAACGATCAGATGGGCGACCTTCAGCACCTCGACCGCGTATTCGACCGTGGCACTGGTGCCGTGGTGATCGCCATCGGGTTCATAGGGTGGCACAAGATTGGCGATGTTGCGGTGGATGAAGAATTCGCCCCGATCTGCACCAAAGATCGAAGTGACGTGCACCCGGCTGTCGCAGCAGGAAATCACCATCGCGCGCGGCCGCTGACCTTCGTTTGCCAACCGTCGATACCAACCACTGTTCTCAGCATAGGAGGTGGCTTTCCAGCCATGGTAACGCTGGACGAGATAGGCGGGCAACGGTTTGGCAAACTTCATCTTGTTCTTCCTGTACTTCGCATAATCTGTGGTCCTTCTGCCCGGATTTTCGCCGGAATTCTACCAAAATTCGATCCATTCCGCTTGTGGCGCGAAACCTTTTGAAAACCTGTAGCGGCGAAATATGGGGCACGCCGTGGGGGCGAACACAGACAATGGGTGAGAATTGATGACTCTTATAGCGACGCTTGTTCAGACGGAAACGGTTCGGCTCGATCAGGACCGGCTGGCCGCGCTGTACCAGCAACTGGGCCATTCCGGGGCCGAGGACGTGGTATGCCGCGCCATCGAGGAACTGGCGGTGCGACTGTCCCATTGCGAACGTCTGTGGCGCGAAAAGGACACCGCGAGCCTGCGCAAAAGCGCCCGGTCGCTGATCGCAATCGCGGACCAGATCGGTATGAGAACGCTGGCCCAGGTCGCGAATGACGTCACCAATGCGGCGGATGCCGACGACACGACCGCCCTGGCTGCCACGTTGTTTCGTCTGATCCGAATCGGCGAACGCTCACTGACGGCGGTTTGGGATTTGCAGGATCTTTCCGTCTGAGGCACTTGCAGCCGGGCGCTGGGTGACTAGGCTGCAGGTCGGTTTTCCTGACTTGAGAGCGTAAGATGCCCACCCGATTTGCCGATCCCGACACCAACGCCATCGCGTTGCACATCATTGCCGCCGACGCGCTCGAAGATTGGCTTGCCAAGCATGATCCGGCCGTCACCAATTGGGTGCGCAACGCCGGATTTTCCGGAAATCTGTCGGAAACGCTGTTGGTTCCGGGGGATGACGGACAAATCCGGATGGCTTTGGTTGGCTATGGCACCGCCGACAAACGCAGCCGGGTGCATTTCCCGCTGGCCCATGGTGCCGTGGGGCTGCCCGAAGGCACCTATCGCATAGCATCGGGACTGCCCGCTCCGGTGGCGGAAACCGAATGTCTTGGCTGGTTGCTGTCGGATTACCGGTTTGATCGGTACAAGACCAAGCCACGCCACGACAGGCGACTGATTGCCCCTTCGGGCGTCGATGCGGCGCGCGTCGAGATCCTGGCCGAGGCCGAATGTCTGATCCGCGATCTGGTAAACACGCCCGCGTCAGACATGGGCCCGGCGGATCTGGGCACAGCGGCAGAAACGCTGGCGCAAACGCATGGCGCCAGTTTCCACAGCATCGTCGGCGATGATCTTCTGACGCAGAATTTCCCCCTGATCCACACGGTCGGACGCGCATCTGCCACCGCTCCGCGGCTGATCGACATGCGTTGGGGAACGAAGGGGCCCAAGCTGACCCTGGTGGGCAAAGGCGTCTGTTTTGACACCGGTGGGTTGAACATCAAACCCGCCGCCGGCATGGGGCTGATGAAAAAGGACATGGGCGGCGGGGCCACCGTTTTGGGGCTGGCGCAGATGATCATGGCGCTGAACCTGCCTGTGCAATTGCGGGTGCTGATCCCGGCGGTGGAAAATTCCATCGCGGGAAACGCCTTCCGGCCCGGCGATATCATGACCTCACGCAAGGGGCTGACGGTCGAGAACAACAATACCGATGCCGAGGGACGTCTGGTGTTGGCGGATGCGCTGGCCCTGGCCGAGGAAGACGCCCCCGACCTGATCGTGTCGATGGCAACGCTGACCGGTGCGGCGCGCGTTGCTGTCGGACCCGATCTGGCGCCCTTCTATACCGATCAGGATGCCACGGCGGCAGCCCTGACCAAGGCTGCCGAGCAGGTGGACGACCCGGTCTGGAGGATGCCGTTCCATGCCGCCTATGAGCCCCGGATCGAACCGGCCAACGCGGATCTGGACAATGCGCCCGGCGGCGGGTTTGCCGGTTCGATCACCGCCGCCCTGTTCTTGCGCCGGTTCGTGACGCAAACGCCCTATGTGCATTTCGACATCTATGCCTGGCAGCCCGAAACCGCACCGGCCCGCCCCAAGGGCGGTGTCGGCATGGGCGCCCGCGCCCTGCTGCAGGCCCTGCCGAACCTGCTGAACCTGTGAGCGATCCGCGTGACACCCCGGCCAACGCGCGCGTGGCCGCCGCGCATCTGGCCGGAACATCCCCGGAATTGCGCCGGGTGACCGGACGGCCCATGCAGGTCACACGCCCGGTGGCGGACCTGCTGCGCGCGCCCGGTGGCCCGCGGGATCGCCAGTTGTTGTGGGGCGACGTGGTGGATCGTTTTGAAGACCATCAGGGCTTCAGCTATGTCCAGGCCCGCAAGGACGGTTATGTCGGCTATCTGCCCAGTAACGCGCTGGGGCCGCTACAGGCGGCCACCCACTGGGTTGCCAGCCCCGCCACCCATGCCTATGCGGCGGCGGACATCAAATCGCCGGACCGGCATATGCTGAGCTTTGGCAGCCAGCTGACGGCGCTTTCGGAAACCGGGCAATTCATCGAAACCACGGCCGGGTTCGTGCCACGCACCCATCTGCGCCCCGTCGGCCAGTCTCTGGAAGATCCGGTTGCGGTCGCAACGCTGTTTCTGGGCACGCCATACCTGTGGGGCGGCAACAGCCGTCTGGGGATCGATTGTTCCGGGCTGGTTCAGGCCGCATTCCTGGCCTGCGGTCACAATTGCCCCGCCGACAGTGACCAACAGGAAAAACATATGGGCCGTACCGTCCAGGGACCGTACCAACGGGGCGATCTGCTGTTCTGGAAAGGGCATGTGGCACTGGTCGTGGATGACAAAACGATCCTGCATGCCAACGCATTGCACATGGCTGTGCGTCTTGAACCGCTTCAGGCTGCGATTGCGCGTATTCAGGATCAGGGAGACGGCCCGGTCACGGCGCACAAACGTCTGTAAATACATGGGCTTCGCGTTTGATGCGGCGCCTTGTCAGTCAACCGCGCGGATCAGTTTGCGTTCCAGTACCCGCAGCACGTTCTTCAGATCCGATCCACGTTTGAGGATCTGACCATCCATGCCGACCACCGAATACATCCCCTGTCGAAGCCGCAATTTGGGGCGTTTCTCGATCCGATAGAGCGGATATTCCGCCGTCCGTCTGAATATCGAAAACACGGCCATGTCGCGCAGACACGAGATGCCGTAATCGCGCCACTCTCCCGCCGCCACCATCCGGCCATACAACCCCAGAATCACCGAAAGTTCGCGCCGGTCAAATGCCACCTGAGCCGGCACAGGGCTTTGGGGAAATGGGTTGGGGGATTGGACCGTCATTCTGTCAGAGTTGCCGCAAAATGCGGCCAAATCAAGTCTTTCCGGCCAGACGGAAACGATTTTCGGCGGCATCCGTGGCGTTCGGCATCGGTTTCTGCCCCTCGATTTCACTGTCCAGCCAAGCCTCGGCCAGCGGTGTCAATCCGGCATGGCACCTGGCCACGGAGGCCCGCGGATCGCGCAACGGGGCGTCGTCGGGCATCAGTTCGGGCGCAAGGTCCGGATACCGCAGGACAATACGTCGCCAGCGATGAATCAGCAGCATCCGTGCCGCCGCCGCATCCAGGGGCCGCGTGATCGGGGTCTCCAGCGCGCGCAAATCCGACGCCAACGCCATCAGCGCAGACCGATGCCCCGGGTCCAGCATGGCCTGACGGAACCGACCCGACACAGATTGCAAATCCCCTTCGATCCGGCAATCGGCCGGCCCGACCGCTTCATCCGCCGGACAGATCCGAATGGTCTGTGTCCCGGAAGCGTCCAGCGACACAATGGCCGCCCAGGTTTTGACATCCGCCGCGCGCGGCGGCGCATAGATGCGGGTGGTGGCCGGGGCAAACCGCGCGATGCCCTGGGCGCTCAGCCGGTATTGGCTGGTCCGCCCCATGCGTTCCCTGGTGACCCAACCGTCGCTGCCCAATCGCGACAACGCAGTGCGCAGCGCCCCCTGTTCGACCCCGACCCGCCCCAGCACCGCGCGCAATCGTGTGGTCGAGACCTGCCCGCCCCGATGCTGCACCAGATCGCCGAAAATGGTGATGACCAGCGACCATACCCGCAACCGCCCCTCGCCATGCAGGGCAGAAATCAGAGGGGAAAGCGGATCCATCCAGCCGTTTCAGCGCGTATAGGAAACCATGGTCAACAGCTCGTACTGCGCCACCTGTTCCGCATCCTGATTGGTCAGCGTCACGTTCCAGGCCACCTCGCCATAGCTGTCGGTCCGCCGGGTCTTGCGCTTGCAGGTCAGCCGCACGCGGATCGTATCCCCCGGGCTCACCGGTTTCTGAAAACTCAGCCCGTTCAACCCGGTATTGGCCAGCACCGGCCCCGGATCGGGTTGCACGAACAGTCCGGCGGCAAAGGACAACAAAAGATACCCATGCGCCACGCGGCCCGGAAAGAACGGGTTTGCCTTGGCGGCATCCTCGTCCGTATGGGCATAAAACGTATCGCCCGTGAATTCGGCGAAATGGGCGATATCCTCAAGCGTAACCTGCCGGCTGTCGGTGTTCAGCGTCTCGCCGATCTCGATTTCGTCAAATGTGCGCTGGAACGGATGCTGCGGACCCTCGATTTCCGACGCGCCGGGCTGCCATTGATCGGTGATCGCGGCGATCACCTGGGGGCTGCCCTGAATGGCGGTGCGCTGCATATAATGCAGCACGCCGCGCACGCCGCCCAGCTCTTCGCCACCGCCGGCACGGCCCGGGCCGCCGTGCACCATATGTGGCAACGGCGCGCCGTGACCGGTGGCGTCCTTGGCGCTGGCGGCACCGTTGACATAGATCCGGCCGTGCCAGGCGGCACAGGTCAGGATCACGTCGCGGGCGATCTGCGGATCATCGGTGAACAGAGACGCCACCAGCGAACCGCCCCCGCGATTGCTGAGCTGCACGGCGTGTTCCGTGTCGCGACTGGCCATCAGCGTGGACACCGGGCCAAAGGCTTCCAGTTCATGCACTGCGCGGGCCGCATCGGGCGCATCGCAGCGCAGCAGGGTCGGCGCCAGAAACGCCCCATCAGGGCCAGCCCCCCGCAAGTCGACCGCCTCGGGGTCACCCGTCAGCCTTACGGTTTCCCCCGCCAGCGCACGCAGCTTTTCCAGCACATCGGCCTTTTGCGACCCGCTGGCCAGTGCCCCCATGCGCACCGCATCATCGGCAGGATCACCGATCACCACCTTGGCCAGCCGTTCAGACAGCGCCTCGCTGACCCGCTGCATCATCGGGTCCGGCACGATGATGCGCCGAATTGCAGTGCATTTCTGACCGGCCTTGATGGTGATCTCGTTGGCCACCTCTTTGATGAACGCATCGAACGCGGGCGTATCCACCCGCACATCCGCCCCCAGAATCGTCGCGTTCAGACTGTCCTGTTCCGCGTGAAACCGTGTCGAATTGCGCATCAGCGACGGATTTGCGCGCAGGTGCAGCGCCGTATCCATGGAACCGGTGAAACTGACCACGTCCTGCGCCCCCAGCCGGTCAAGCATATCGCCCGTGCCGCCGATCACCAGTTGGACCGCCCCTTCGGGCAGGATACCTGAATCGACGATCATGCGGAAACAGGCCTCGGTCAGGTAACAGGTCTGGGTTGCGGGTTTCACGATCACCGGCATTCCCGCCAGGATGGCGGGGGCAAGTTTTTCCAGCATCCCCCAGACCGGGAAGTTGAACGCGTTGATCAGCACGGCCACGCCCTGCAACGGCACCGCGATATGCTGGCCGACAAAGGTGCCGCTGCGCGACAGACCCTCGACCGCGCCGTCGACATAAACCTGCCCGTCGGGCATTTCGCGCCGCCCCTTGCTGGCGATCACCATCATGGTGCCGATGCCACCGTCGATATCAATGGCACCGTCGCGCCGGGTCGCGCCCGTCAGGGGGTTGAGCGCATAAAGCTCTTCCTTGCGCTCGCCCAAATAGAGGGCCAGCGCCTTGATCAGTCGGGCACGGTCATGAAACCCCATCCGGCGCAACGCCGGCCCCCCAACGTTGCGGCCCCAGTCCAGCATGGCCTGCACATCCAGCGGTGCGCCCCCGGCCATGGCGATCTGTTCCCCGGTGACCGGCCCATGTACGGCGCGCGCCTCTGCACCTGGTTCGATCCATTTTCCCGCAGCATAGCTTGCCGGTCTCAACATCGCATTTTCTCCTGCCCAGGTTCGCCCGCATCATGCCCGGTCTTGACGTTGAAATCAACACTATTGACCATGCGGTCGGTTTTGTGCAGGCTACGCGCATCCCGGGAGGAGGTTCAAATGACGCCACAGGAACGCGCCACGCGCAGCGCCAAAGCGATGTGGTCGAACGATGCCGCCTCCCAATGGCTGGGCATCTCGCTTGATTCGGTGGCACCCGGACAGGCAACCCTGTCTTTCACCATACAGGACCACCACCTGAACGGACACCAGATTTGTCACGGCGGCTATATATTCACGCTGGCGGACAGTGCTTTTGCCTTTGCCTGCAACAGCTACAATCAGCTTGCCGTGGCGCAGGAAAATTCCATCACCTACCTGTCGCCGGGGCAGCACGGCGAGCGCCTGACCGCCACCGCCACAGAATCCGCCCGTACCGGACGATCCGGCGTTTATGACGTAACCGTCACCGGAGAAGACGGCCGCAAGATCGCCCTTTTCCGCGGACTTTCCCGCATCATCAAGGGCCAGCATTTCGAGGAGACACCATGACACACGCTTATCTGTGCGACGGGTTGCGCACCCCTATCGGCCGCTACGGCGGTGCCCTGTCCGGAGTTCGTCCGGACGACATGCTGGCCCATGTGATCCAGCAGGTCATGCAGGCGCACCCCGACATGCCGGTTGACGAGGTTCTTGCCGGCTGTGCCAATCAGGCTGGCGAAGACAACCGCAACGTCGCCCGCATGTCCGCGCTGCTGGCCGGGCTGCCCGACACGGTGCCCGGCGCAACCCTCAATCGCCTTTGCGGTTCGGGGCTGGATGCGGTCGGCTCGGCGGCACGCGCGGTGCGTTGTGGCGAGGCGGATGTGGTCATCGCCTGCGGTGTCGAAAGCATGAGCCGCGCGCCTCTGGTGATGCCCAAAGCGGATGCCGCGTTCTCGCGCCGGGCCGAAATCTATGACACGACCATCGGCTGGCGTTTCGTGAACAAGCAGATGCACAAGCACTTCGGCACGGACTCTATGCCGGAAACCGCCGAGAATGTGGCCTCGGATTTCAATATCGAACGCGAGGCACAGGATGCTTTTGCCCTGCGGTCGCAAAACCGCGCCGCCGCCGCGATCACCAGCGGGCGCATGGCGCGCGAAATCACCCCGGTCAGCATCCCCCAGCGCCGGGGCGATCCAATAGTGGTGGATACCGACGAGCATCCCCGCCAGACCACGCTGGAAAAACTGGCCAGCCTGCCAACCCCCTTCCGCGCCGATGGCTCGGTCACCGCGGGCAACGCATCCGGCGTGAACGATGGCGCGGCGGCGGTGATCGTCGCCTCGGAAACCGCCGTGCAGAAATACGGCCTGATCCCGCGTGCACGCATCAGCGGCATGACGACCGTCGGCGTGCCCCCCCGGATCATGGGGATCGGCCCGGCCCCGGCCACCGAACGTCTGCTGGCACAACACGGCCTGTCCATCGGCGACATCGACACGATCGAACTGAACGAAGCCTTCGCCGCACAGGGTCTGGCCGTCACCCGGCGTCTTGGCCTGCCCGATGATGCGGATCATGTGAACCCGCATGGCGGCGCGATCGCGCTCGGGCATCCACTGGGCATGTCCGGGACACGGCTGGCCCTGACGGCCTCGCTGAACATGGCGGACAATGATCTCAACCGCGCCATCTGCACCATGTGCATCGGTGTCGGGCAAGGCATTGCCCTTCTGCTGGAGAAAGCGTGATGAAGGATATGTCCCCCCGCCCCGGCGACCTTGAACCGATCGAAATCGCCAGCCGCGACGAGATCACCGCGTTGCAGGTCAAACGGCTGAAATGGTCCCTGACCCATGCCTATGACAATGTCCCGTTCTACAAGGCCAGCTTCGACGCCGCCGGAGTGCATCCCGACGACCTGACCAGCATGGCCGACCTTGCAAAATTCCCGTTCACGGTGAAACAGGATCTGCGCGACAACTACCCGTTCAACATGTTCGCGGTCCCGCGCGAGAAACTGCGCCGCGTGCATGCCTCTTCGGGCACCACGGGGCAGCCCACCGTTGTCGGATATACGCAGGGCGATCTGGATGTCTGGGGCGAGGTCGTCGCCCGCAGCCTGCGTGCCGCCGGCCTGCGCCCGGGCGACATGCTGCACAACGCCTATGGCTATGGGTTGTTCACCGGGGGTCTGGGCATTCATCTGGGCGCGGATTCGCTGGGCCTGTCCACGGTGCCGGTATCGGGCGGCATGACCGAACGGCAAGTACGGCTGATCCGCGACTTTGCCCCCAAGGGCATCACCGTCACGCCATCCTATGCGCTGTCGATCCTGGATGAATTCGCCGCCGCCGGCCTGGACCCGCATGAAAGTTCGCTGCAGGTCGGCATTTTCGGGGCCGAACCCTGGACCAACGCCATGCGCCAGGAAATCGAGGCGGCCTTCGACATGCACGCAGTCGATATCTATGGGCTGTCCGAAGTCATGGGGCCCGGCGTGTCCATGGAATGCGTTGAAACCAAGGACGGGCTGCACATCTGGGAGGACCATTTCTATCCCGAGATCATCAATCCCGAAACCGGCGAACCCGTGGCCGATGGCGAACAGGGCGAACTGGTCTTCACCTCGCTGACCAAAGAAGCATTTCCGATCATCCGTTACCGCACCCGCGACCTGACCCGTCTGTTGCCCGGCACGGCCCGATCGATGCGGCGCATGGAAAAAGTCACCGGGCGGTCCGACGACATGATCATCCTGCGCGGCGTTAACGTTTTCCCGACACAGATCGAGGAACAGCTGATGACGGTGCACGGGCTTGCACCGCATTTCCAGATCGTGCTGTCGCGTCCCGACCGGCTGGACGAGCTGCTGGTGCAGGTCGAGGCCACCGAAGGCTTTTCCAACAACGAAGACCGCACCCATGCCGCGGCCGACCTGAAGGCCAAGATCAAGCGCAACGTCGGCGTAAGCGTCAAGATCGACGTCGCCGACCCCGGCAAGGTCGAACGCAGCCAGGGCAAGGCGGTACGCATCGTCGACAACCGCCCCAAAGCCTGATGCCGCGCGGGATCGCCAGAGACCACGAAGAAAAACGCGCCGCGCTGCGCCGGGGGGCGGCGCGATACTTTGCACGGCATGGCTATGACCGGGCGTCGATGACCGGTGCCGCACGCGAATGCGGCGTGTCCAAGGCGCTGATCTATCACTACTACGACAGCAAGCAAACCCTGCTGTTCGACATTCTGCAGGCGCATCTGACTGATCTGACCGACAGTGTCGATGCTGCGCGCGATCAGGGGCTGCCGGGTCTGATCCATGCCATCCTGGCCGCCTATGCCGATGCCGACGCGGAACACAAGCTGCAACTGGACGCGCTGGCCACCTTGCCGGTGGACATGCAGGAACCGCTGCTGGATTTGCAGCGGCAACTGGTAAAAATCATGTCCCGGACCATCGCCGCAGAGAATCCCGGCCTGACCGGGGATCGACTGCGCGCGGTCGCCATGTCGGTGTTCGGCATCCTGAACTGGTTCTATATGTGGAACCGTCCGGGCAAGGGGCTCAGCCGGTCCGAATATGCCGATCTGGCCGCCGATTTCGTGCGCGGCGGGCTGACCGCGGTCTGATCCTTTGTCGACTGCCGGTTTCCTCTGCCTGTCTCCCGCAAGAACCGCGCGTGCCGCTGGGCTTCAGACTCTGACGTTTGGCCTGCTGTTGGCAGCCAAATATTCACACTTTGGCCGGTACAGTTTCCTGCAACGCGAGTCGAACGGAGTGCGGGACAGACAGAATGAAACATTGGCATCATCCGCAACGGCTGACCTTTGGTGCGGTGCTGATCGCGCTGATCCTGGCCACCGCCGCGCTGGCCCAGACCGGTCAGATCAGCCAGGTCGAGAACCGCGTCGTGCAGAAACGCATGATGGCGATGAACCTGGCCAATACCGCGCTTGGCACGCTGACCGACATGATGGGCGGGCGCGCCTTTTTCGACGAGGCCCGCGCCCGTGGCGCGCGGCGGTCCCTGATCTCGGCCACCGGCGATATCACGCCGACCTTCCGCAAACGGCGCAGCGATCCCCTGTCCCATGCCCGGCCCGAAATCTGGCGGCACTGGCGTGACTTCAAGGGTCGTGCCAAAACGGCGCAGCAGGCAGCGCGCAGGCTGGATACCGACTCGTTGTCCGATTTGCGCAGGACCCTGCCGTCGCTGATCTCGGCCTGTCTGGATTGCCACCGCGCCTATCGCAGCCCGATGTGATCGCGAGCCGGACATGGAAGGGGCTTGAATTTTCCCGCACGCTGGATCAGATTCCGCTATGAAACAGCAAAGGATATCCCATGCGTACGCGAGCAGCAGTGGCCGTTGAGGCCGGAAAACCGCTTGAGATCATGGAGGTGAACCTGGACGGCCCGCGCGCCGGAGAGGTTCTGGTCGAAATCAAGGCCACCGGCCTGTGTCACACCGACGAATTCACCCGCTCGGGCGACGACCCCGAAGGCATCTTTCCCGCCATCCTGGGCCATGAAGGGGCCGGCGTCGTGATCGAGGTCGGCGAGGGCGTCACCAGCCTGGAGGTCGGGGACCATGTGATCCCGCTGTACACGCCCGAGTGCCGTGAATGCGAATATTGCCTGAACCCGAAAACCAATCTCTGCCAGGCGATCCGCACCACCCAGGGCGCTGGTCTGCTGCCCGATGGCAGCACCCGGTTTTCCATGCTGGATGGCACGCCGATCCACCACTATATGGGCTGCTCGACCTTTGCCAACCACACGGTCGTGCCGGAAATCGCGCTGGCCAAGGTTCGCAAGGACGCGCCGTTTGACAAGATCTGCTATATCGGCTGTGGCGTCACCACCGGCATCGGCGCGGTGATCAACACCGCCAAGGTCGAAATCGGCAGCCGCGCCATCGTCTTTGGACTCGGCGGTATCGGGCTGAACGTGATCCAGGGCCTGCGGCTGGCCGGGGCCGACCAGATCGTCGGCGTCGATCTGAACGACGACAAGGCCACGATGGGTACGCAGTTCGGCATGACGGATTTCGTCAACCCGTCCAAGGTCGACGGCGATCTGGTGGCCCATCTGGTCGAACTGACCAAGGGTGGCGCGGACTACACGTTCGACGCCACCGGCAATGTCGGCGTGATGCGCACCGCACTTGAGGCCGCGCACAAGGGGTGGGGCGAAAGCATCATCATCGGTGTCGCACCGGCGGGGGCCGAAATTTCCACGCGGCCCTTCCAGCTGGTCACCGGCCGGTCCTGGCGCGGAACGGCATTTGGCGGCGCACGGGGACGCACCGATGTGCCACGGATCGTGGATTGGTACATGGACGGCAAGATCGAAATCGATCCGATGATCACCCACAAGCTGTCGCTGGATCAGATCAACGAAGGGTTCGATCTGATGCATCAGGGCAAATCGATCCGCGCCGTCGTGGAATATTGACCATGTCGGGCGCGGTCGCCCTGCGCCCGGTCCTACCCGGCGATGCAGATGCGCTGTGGGAGATGCTTCGCCCGGTCTTCCGGGCGGGGGATACCTATGCAATCGACCCTGAGATCCCCCGCGAAGACGCGGTGGCCTATTGGACCCGCGCCGACCAAGGTGTCTGGCTGGCCGAGATCGACGGGCGGCCGCTGGGCAGCTACTATCTGAAGACCAACCAGCCCGGTGGCGGCGCGCATGTCTGCAATTGCGGGTTTGTCACCAGCCCGGCGGCGCGGGGTCTGGGCATTGCCCGGCAGATGCTCGACCACGCTCTGGCGGCCGCGAAACACGCTGGTTTTTACGCCATGCAGTTCAATTTCGTCGTCTCCACCAACACCCGCGCCATCGACATCTGGACCCGAGCGGGCTTTGAAACCGTCGGCCGTCTCCCCGGGGCCTTCGATCATCCGCGTCAGGGGCGGGTCGACGCGTTGGTGATGTATCGCAGGTTGTGAGCGCCGTTACCCTTCGATAGAACGAACACATGGCCAACCCCGCAAAACCCCCGCTCCTCGCTGTCCTGATCGACGCCGACAACATATCGGCCAAACATGCCGAAGCCATGTTCGAAGAGATCGCCTCGCTCGGCGAAGCCAGTATCCGGCGCATCTATGGGGATTTTGCCGGCGGCGGGCCGCAGGGCTGGACCAAAGAGAAGCTGGCGGCGCTGGCCATCGTGCCTCATCAGCAGTTTGCCAATACCACGGGCAAGAACGCCAGCGACATCGCGCTGGTGATCGATGCGATGGATATCCTGCATTCGGGGCGCTTTGACGGCTTTGTACTGATTTCGTCAGACAGCGATTTCACCCGGCTGGCCAGTCGTATCCGCGAACAGGGGGTGGACGTGTTCGGCATGGGCATGCGCAAGACGCCCGCTGCGTTCGTCAAGGCCTGCAAGCGGTTCATCTATGTCGAGAACCTGATCAACGAACCTCACAAGCCCAAACCCAAACCGATCAAAAGCGACGATACAGGCGACTCGCCGCCGCCCCTGGACGATCCGGCGAAACTGGTCATTCGTGCGATGGATGCCATCGAACAGGACGACGAATGGTTCACCCTGGGCCAGATCGGGCAGTTCATCACCGCGGCCAATCCTGATTTCGATACCCGCAGCTATGGCAAGCGCAAACTCAGCGATCTGATCGCGACGCTCAAAATATTCGAAACCAAGCGCGGTGACGGCAACCAGATCCTGGTGCGCCGGCTCGACTGAGCCTCACGCGCGAACCCCATCAGACACCGTACCGGGCCAGAAACGTTTCGACAGCGTTATCAATCACGTTCCGGATCTCCTGGGGCGTGAACTCGGTTTGGATACCCAGCATCGCGGGCATCCACAGCTTGGCTTTGCACAGTTCGATGAATTGGTCCGCCGCCATGCCCAGATCAGCGATCCGCAGCTCGCCACGCGCCACGGCGCATTGCATGTATTCGACCAGACGGCTGTGTCCGACCTGTGGGCCGCTGGCATAGAAAGCAGCCGCCAGTTGGGGAAACCGTTCTTGTTCAGCAACACACATGCGAAACACCTGCTGGCAGAAATCCGACAGGATGAAGGGCACGATCTGATTTGCGGCGATGGTCAAGACCTCGCGCGGGGGGGCGCTGTCCCCGATCAGAGTCAGCGTCTGGCTGGCCATGCGATCGCATTCGATGGTCGCCACCTCGATGAACAACAGCCGCTTGTCGGGGAAATAATTATACAATGTCGCCTTGGACACCCCCGCCGTCCGGGCGATGTCATCCACGCTGGCCCCTTCAAAGCCGTCCGCCATGAACACCTCGCGCGCGCCTTGCAGGACCTGATCGAACTTGCGCCCGGTGCGCAGAATGGTGGCTGGCTGACTCATCACATCCCCCGGCTGACATTTCAGCAGCATGATATAAACCGATTGGTTCAGTTACAACACCGCCCCGCGGGCAGAACCACTTGTCTTTATGTCCGGCCTGGGCATATTAGAATTATTCTAAGTAAGAGGCTGCAATGCGCTTTACAACCCATCGCAAACGGTTTCGCGACCTGTCCGAGCAAGAGATCATCGCACTGGCGATCTCTTCCGAAGAAGACGATGCCCGGATCTATCGCGGCTATGCCGAAACCCTGCGTGCCGAATACCCGGCGACCGCGCGCATCTTCGAAAGCATGGCAGCAGAAGAAGACGACCACCGTGCCCGGCTGATCGACTTGCACCAACGCAGGTTCGGCGAGACAATCCCGCTGATCCGCCGGGAACATGTGGCCGGGTATTATTCCCGGCGTCCGGTCTGGCTGATCGAGGCTTTGGGGTTGGAGCGCATCCGCCGGGAAGCCCGGGCGATGGAGCACGATGCCGAACGGTTCTATGCCGCCGCCGCCGCCCATACCAGCGACGCGGAAACCCGCAAGCTGCTGGGGGATCTGGCCGCTGCCGAAGCCCGGCACGAGAACACGGCCCAGGCGCTGGAACAGCAAAATCTTGATGACGGGACCCGCAGCGACGAAGATGCCACCGCGCGCCGCCAGTTCATCCTGACCTGGGTTCAGCCCGGGTTGGCCGGGTTGATGGACGGATCGGTCTCGACCCTGGCGCCGATCTTTGCCACCGCTTTCGCGACCCAGGATACCTGGACCACCTTTCTGGTCGGGGTTGCCGCTTCGGTCGGCGCGGGCATTTCCATGGGATTTACCGAGGCCGCCTCGGACGATGGCGAACTGTCCGGGCGCGGCTCTCCGCTCAAGCGCGGGCTGGCCTCGGGGGTCATGACCACGATCGGCGGGTTGGGCCATGCCCTGCCCTATCTGATCCCGGATTTCTGGACCGCCACGATCATCGCCTTTGTCATCGTGTTCTTCGAACTCTGGGCTATTGCCTGGATTCAGAACCGGTACATGGACACACCGTTCTTTCGCGCCGCGCTGCAGGTGGTGCTGGGGGGCGCGCTGGTGCTGGCCGCCGGCATCCTGATCGGTTCCGGCTGACGGCACTTGCGGCCCGACACACGAGCCGATACGCCTGTCGCATGGTCGAGATTTTCCTGCGCACCCTGCCCTTTTTTGCAATTATCGGAATCGGCTATTGGGCCGGACGCACGCGTTTTTTCAGCGAAGACGCCACCGCCTATCTGACCAAGTTCGTGTTCTATTTTGCCCTGTCGGCGATGCTGTTCCGCTTTGCCGCCAACCTGCAACTGGCAGAGGTTTTCGATGGCCGGCTGATCGTCGGATACCTGTTCGGCAGCACCGTCGTCTATGGCATCGCCACCGCTGTTGCCTTCATGCGCGGGCTGGATATGCAGACCTCTGCTGTCGAGGCGCAATGCGCGGTGATCGGCAATGTCGGCTTTCTGGGGCTACCGATGTTCGTGATCCTGTTCGGAGAAGCCTCGATCGGGCCGATGATGATGGTGCTGGCCACCGATCTGATCGTGTTCTCAAGTCTGATTGTGATCCTGATCCATGGCGCGCGAGACGGGCGAATGAGCCCGGGCATTCTGCGCACCATCACCATGGGGCTGGTGCGCAATCCGATGATCGTGTCGATTACGCTGGGGCTGACCTGGTCCGCCCTGACCCTGCCGATCCCGGACCCGATGAACGATTTTCTGGCCATTCTGGGCGGGGCGGCCACGCCGGGGGCGCTGTTTGCCATCGGCGCGTCGCTGGCCGGAAAATCCGCCGAGCGCATACAGGTCGCGGGCTGGCTGACCTTCTGCAAATTGATCCTGCACCCTTTGGCCGTCGCCATTGCCGTCTTGTTCCTGGTTCCGCTGGATGGGTTTTCCGCGGTCATCGTCGTATCCGCCGCCGCAATGCCTGTGGCCGGCAATGTCTATATGCTGGCGCAGCACTTTGGCATCGCGCCGCAACGGGTATCAGCCGCCATCCTGTTGTCCACGGTGTTCAGCATTCTGACATTCCCCGTCATCATGGCCTGGGTGCAATCCGGCCAGGCGCCTGGCTGACAAAAAGTCCGGCGGGCCGCCCTGTGCACTGGACGTCGGGCGCGTCGCCCGATAGCTCGGTACAAGACTAGCAACACGAGGGGATGAATATGCAAACCGTTTCGGAAAACGCCTGTTTCGGCGGTGTACAAGGCGTCTACACCCATGCCTCGGACGCGTGTCAGTGTGACATGACGTTTGGCCTGTTCCTGCCCGAAGAAGCACAGGATGGCCCGGTGCCGGTCCTATGGTATCTGTCCGGGCTGACCTGCACCCACGAGAACGCCATGACCAAGGCCGGTGCGCAAGCCTGGGCCGCCGAGCACGGCATCGCGCTGGTCTTTCCCGACACCTCGCCACGCGGTCCCGGTGTGGCGGACGACGACGATTTCGACCTGGGCCAGGGCGCCGGGTTCTATGTCAACGCCACGCAGGACCCGTGGGCACCGCATTTCAATATGTGGGACTATGTGACCGACGAACTGCCCGCCCTGCTGACCGATACCTTTGCCATCGACGGCGACCGGCAGGCAATCACCGGGCATTCGATGGGCGGACATGGCGCGCTGACCATTGCCATGAACCTCCCCGGGCGTTTCCGCTCGGTCTCGGCCTTTTCGCCGATCTGCAATCCGACCGGGTCGGAATGGGGCCGCAAACAATTGACCGCATATCTGGGCGCGGACGAATCCACCTGGCAGCGCCACGACGCGACGGTGATGATGGGGAAATCCGGCTTTGACGGTCCCGTGCTGATCGACACCGGCAGCAAGGATCAGTTCATCGACCTGCTGCGCCCGGAAACCATGGCCGCAGCCATCGCCCTGCGCCGCCAACCCGCCACGTTCCGCCTGCAACCGGGATACGATCACAGCTATTTCTTCGTGTCCTCGTTCATGGAAGACCACGTCGCCTTCCATGCTCAGGCCCTGTGGGGCTGAACGGTTGGGCGCGGTCTATCTGGATGCCGACGCCTGCCCGGTCCGCAGCGAAGCCGAGCGCGTCGCAACCCGCCACCGCTGGACCCTGTATGTGGTTTCCAACGGTGGGCTGCGCCCGTCCTCGAATCCGCTGGTAAAATCCATCATCGTCGCCGAAGGCGCGGATCTGGCCGACAAGTGGATCGCCGAACGCTGCGGTCCCGGCGACGTAGTGGTGACCGGAGACATTCCGCTGGCCGCCAGATGCGTTGCCACCGGCGCGCGCGTGCTGCGCCACAACGGCGAGCCATTCACCGAGGCCAATATCGGCCAGCAACTGGCGATGCGCGACCTGATGGCGGATTTGCGTGCGGCCAACCCGTTGGGCACCGGTGGCGGCGGCAAAGGGTTTACAAAAGCCGACCGCTCCCGTTTTCTGGACAGGCTGGAACTCGAGATCCGCGCCGCGCAACGCGGTGGCTGAGCGCCCGAAACCTGCCTGCAGCAAGAGGAACCGACCATGCACCCCCAAGCCGTCGCATTCGACACCGGCAACGCGCTGACCGCATGGCAATCCGGGCGTTTCTGTGATGCCCGTTTCAGCCCGGACCGGTGCCACGACCTGTTCGCGGCTGGCAAACCCATCTGTTCGACGGCCCCGATGGCTGGGCCGACCGGCCGATCCAGGCCGGACGACTGACCCCACAGGAGGCCGCATGACCATTCCCATCATTTCCTTTGACGAAGGCGAAACCCATATGGACTGGCTGGACCTGACCGATGCGCTGGTGCGCGGTCACGACCTGCCCAGGGCCGAAATAGGCGATACCTTTCTGTACCGCGATCCGGACACGCTGCTGTCGCGGTCGGCCTGGATCGACGGCATGGGACTGGCGGTCAAGACCGCAACGATCTTTCCCGATAATCCGGCACGGGACATTCCGATGATCAACGGTGCGGTCTGCCTGTATTCAGATCGGGATGGCACCTTGTCGGCGCTGATCGACTTTCATCTGGTGACCAAATGGAAGACCGTTGGCGACAGTCTGCTGGCCGCCCGCCACCTGGCCCGCAGCGACAGCCGCAACATTCTGATTGTCGGCACCGGCACTGTGGGCAGCGGATTGTGCGATGCCTTTGCCTGCGGTTTTCCCGACGCCGGGATCACGCTGTGGAACCGCACCCGCGCCAAGGCAGACGCTCTGGCCGCCGCCAAACCCGGCGTCACCGTGGCGGATGACCTTGAAACGGCGGTGCGCGCGGCCGATATCATCGTGACCGCGACGATGTCATCAACGCCGGTGATCCGCGGCGACTGGCTGCAACCGGGACAGCACCTGAACATGATCGGTGCCTATCGCCCCGACATGCGCGAAGCGGATGACACCGCCCTGCGCCGCGCGCGCATCTTCGTGGACAGCTTTGACACCACCATCGGCCATATCGGCGAAATCCAGATTCCCTTGGACACGGGCGTCATCACCCGCGACGACCTGATTGCGGACTATTACGATCTGGCCGCCTTTCAGCGCGCACCGAACGATATCACCCTGTTCAAGAACGGCGGCGGCGCGCATCTGGATCTGATGACCAGCCGCTATATTCTGGATCAATGGCAGGCCGCGCGCTGATCAGGCCGCGACGCCCGCCATCGGTCGTTCTCGGATTGGCAGGTGAACGATGGCGCTGAAGGCGCCGACGCCGACGCCGATCCACCAGACCAGCGTGTAGTCGCCATTCAGATCGTACAGACGACCGCCCAGCCAGACGCCCATGAAGCTGCCGATCTGATGGCTGAGAAACACGATCCCGTAAAGTGTTCCCATGTAACGCAACCCGTATATCTGCGCCACCAGTCCCGAAGTCAACGGAACGGTCGCCAGCCACAGCGTCCCCATCACCACGGAAAACAGGATCACCGACAGAGGTGTGATCGGCAACAGGATGAACGCCCCCGCCACGACGGTACGCGCGGCATAGATGCCCGCCAGCAGATATTTCTTGGAAAACCGGTTGCCCGCCCATCCCGCCATGAGCGTTCCGACGATATTCGCCACACCGATAAGCGAAATGGCGATGGCCCCCAACGCCGAGGTCGTGGTGATGCCGATTGTATGCAGCATCCCGCCGGGCAGGATAGGTCCGCATAATTCGGTGACAAAGGCGGGAAAATGTGCGGTGATGAAGCCCAGCTGATACCCGCAGCTGAAAAACCCCATGAAAATCAGCGCATAGGACGGATCTCGCAGGGCCTTGTTCAGGATTTCACCCATGTTTTCGACGGTTTTTGCCGTTTCGCGGCGCGCCGGAAGCCGCATGAAGGGCAAGGTCAGGATCATCGACAGGATCGCGGCGGCAAAGACCAAGAACACCTGCTGCCAGCTCAGGAAACCCAGCATCCATTCGGCAACCGGCGCACCCACCACCTGTCCGCCGCTGCCCGCCGCCGTGACAATCGCCAGCGCCATCGACCTGTGTTCGTCCGATGCGGCACGCGCCACGACCGCCAGAATGACGCCGAAACCGGTGCCTGCGATCCCGAACCCCACAAGCCAGCTATAGGCCTGATGCGCAAACGGAGTCACCGCCTGCGAAGACAGCACCAGCCCCAGCGCATAGACCACCGCGCCAACCACGATGGCCCGCCGATCCCCGATCTTTTCAGCCAACGCCCCGAAAATCGGCTGTCCGACCCCCCAGGCCAGATTCTGAATCGCGATCGCCAGCGAAAATTCCGTTCGCAGCCAGCCGAATTCCTCGGCGATGGGAATCTGGAACACGCCATAAGATGCCCGGATTCCAAAACTGATCAGTATGATCACACAGCCCATGATCAGGACCGGGTTGAACAGTGCTGCCTTGTGATCCATGCCGGACCTCCGTTTCAGACCTTCACCAGTTAACCAAATCGCGCCGCGGGTCAAATGGGGAATTGTGCGCAACATGATCAGTGCCGCTGATACCGGCCACCGGCCTGCACTTTTCATCCCCACGGCCCCGCGCTATGGCTGCCCCATGACCAGCGTCTCTGAACTATATGCCGCCCGCGTCGCCGATGGCAGTCTTTCGCCGGACCCGGTGCAACAAGCCGTGCTGCCCGAATTGGAACGCATCGGCACGGCCCTGTCCGCGCCGGTCAAACGCGGATTGTTCCGCCGTGCCCCCGAACCGATTCCGGGCCTGTACCTGTGGGGCGGTGTGGGGCGTGGCAAATCCATGCTGATGGACCTGTTTGTCGACTCGCTGGACGAAAGCCTCAGCCGTCGGGTGCATTTCCACGCGTTCATGCAGGAAATCCACGCCGCCATGCACGCCGCCCGCAAAGCCGGCGCGCGCGACGCGATGGAACCGGTCGCAACCGAGGTCATTTCCGGCCTGCGCCTGCTGGCTCTGGATGAAATGCAGATCACCGATATTACCGATGCGATGATTGTCGGGCGCCTGTTCGAAAAGCTGTTCGATGCCGGGGTGGTGGTCGTGACCACCAGCAACCGCGCGCCGGAAGACCTGTACAAGAACGGGCTGAACCGCCAACTGTTCCTGCCTTTCATTGATCTGATCAAGTCCCGCATGGTCGTGCATGAGCTCACCAGCCCAACGGATTACCGCCAGAACCGGCTACAGGGCACACAGGTCTATTTCACCCCGATCAGCCCGGACACCCGGGCCGAAATCGCCGCTGTCTGGCGCGATCTGGCCGGGGGGGCGGCCGCGCCTTTGACCCTGAATGTCAACAAGCGCGAAGTCACGCTGCCCGCCTTTCGCAATGGCATTGCCCGGGCCAGTTTCTATGACCTTTGCGGCACGGCGCTGGGACCCGCCGACTATCTGGCGATTGCCGAGGCCGTCCGGGTGTTGGTGCTGGAAGACATCCCGCGACTTTCGCGGCAGAACTTCAACGAGGCCAAGCGTTTCGTGACCCTGATCGATGCGCTGTACGAAGCCCGCGTGCGCCTGATCGCCTCGGCTGCGGCGCAACCGGAAATGCTGTATGTGGAAGGCGAAGGCACGTTCGAATTTGAACGCACCGCATCGCGCCTGCGCGAAATGCAGGATCGCGACTGGGGGCGCTGACTCTGTTTTCTCGCGGGCAGCCGATCCCAAGGCGCATCACGAACGCGCCCGCGACACCCGGGAATTCACCCGTTTTCGCGCAGCACCGCGCCAGCCAGATACAAGGATCCGCAGATCAACACCCGGCTGGTGGGGTCTTCCGCCGCGATGGCGCGCAAGGCATCCGCCACGCTGTCCGCCGTATTCGCCTGCATGCCTACGGCCCGCGCCGCGTCTTGTGTGGCTTGGGCGGGCAGGGTGCTGTCCGCATCCGGGATTGATACCGCCGTCAGCCCCTGCACCTGCGCCGCGAGGGGACGCAGATAGCCCTCCACATCCTTGGTGTTCAGCATCCCGCAGATCAGACGCGTGGGCCGCGGCGCAAGGCTGGCCAACACTGCCCCCAGCGCAGCGCCCGCAGCCGCATTGTGACCGCCATCCAGCCACAACTCGCAATCCGGGGCCAGCTGGACCAGCGGACCGGTGTCCAGTTTCTGCATCCGTGCGGGCCAGTCCGCACGCGTGACCGCCGCCTCATAGGCCGCATCGCCCAGGTCCAGATACCGCAACGCCGCCAGAGCGGTTCCCGCATTGACGATCTGATGCCCGCCCATCAGGTTCGGCAGGGGCAGATCGCGCAACCCTGTTTCGTCCTGATAGACCAATCGCCCGCGTTCTTCCTGTACATGCCAATGCTGACCATGCACCAAAAGGGGCGCACCCACACGGCTGGCGACGTTTTCAATCACCACCATCGCCTCTTCGGCCTGTGGTGCGACGATACAAGGCACGTCTCGCTTCAGGATGCCGGCCTTCTCGAACGCGATCTTGCCCAATGTATCGCCCAGATACTGTTCGTGGTCGATCGAGATTGGCGTGATCACGGTCAGGCGGGGGGCGGTGACAACGTTGGTGGCATCCAGCCGCCCGCCCAGCCCGACTTCGAGCAGGGTATAATCCGCATTCGCCCGCGCAAAGGCCAGCAGGGCCGCGCAGGTCGTGATTTCGAAGTATGTGATCGGCTCGTCGCCGTTGGCAACATGGCATTCATTCAGGATCGCACTCAGCGCGGGTTCATCGATCAATGTCCCCGCCAGCCGGATCCGTTCGTGGAACCGCGCCAGATGCGGACTGGTATAGGCGTGGGCGGTATGTCCCGCCGCCTCGATTCCGGCGAGGATCATCGCCTGGGTCGATCCTTTGCCATTCGTTCCGGCGATATGGATCACGCCCGGCAAGTCATCCTGCGGATTGTCAAGCGCGGCCAACAGCCGCCAGACCCGGTCCAGCGTCAGATCGATGATCTTGGGGTGCAGGGCCATCATCCGCTCAAGGATGACGTCCGACTTGGGCATGTTCATGACGTGGCGGCGGGTTTGTCGGGCGCAGATCCGTCTTTGGGCTGCGTCTGCTTGGGTTTGGCGTCAGGTTTTTGCTTGGGGTCCGGCGCGGGCAAATCGCCGCGCACCGCAGGGGGCAGCCCCATCAGCATCCGCGTGATGGAAATCAGCTCATCGCGCATCTCCGTGCGCGCCGTGACCCGATCCAGCATGCCGTGATCCAACAGGTATTCCGCGCGCTGGAACCCTTCTGGCAACCGCTCGCCCAGCGTCTGCTCGATCACCCGTGGTCCGGCAAAGCAGATCAGCGCGTTGGGTTCGGCGATCTGTACATCCCCCAGCATCGCATAGGACGCGGTGACGCCGCCGGTCGTGGGATGGGTCAGAACCACGATATAGGGCAGCCCGGCCTCTTTCAGCATCTGTACCGCGACCGTGCTGCGCGGCATCTGCATCAGGCTCAGAATGCCTTCCTGCATCCGCGCGCCCCCGGCAGCGGAAAACAGGATCAGCGGGCGTTTCAGCTTGACCGCTTCTTGCGCGGCCGCAACGATCGCGTTGCCGACATACATGCCCATGGATCCGCCCATGAAGCTGAAATCCTGCGCCACCGCCACGATCGGAGTACGGCCGATCTCTCCGCTGGCGACCAGCATCGCCTCTTTTTCGCCGGTGCTTTTCTGCGCGGCTTTCATCCGTTCGGGATACTTTTTCTGGTCCCGGAACTGCAGCGGATCCGCAATCGGTTCGGGCACCGAAATTTCCGCGAAGACGCCGCCGTCAAACAGCGCGGTGAAACGATCGCGTGGCGAGATCACCATGTGATGGCCGCAATTGGTGCAGACGTTCAGATTGTCGCTGAGTTCGCGGTGAAACAGCATGGTGCCGCATTCATCGCATTTCTGCCACAGGTTCTCGGGTGTCTCGCGGCGCGAAAAAATCGAATTGATCCGCGGGCGGACGTAATTGGTAATCCAGTTCATTGCGGTGCCTCTGCTGCCCGGACGTGGCGCTCAGATAAGCGCCCCGGCCGGGAATTGCAATCAACGAGCAATCACGATCCTGGCTGCCAGCCAGCTGACCAGCATCATCACGAAGTCCACCGCCAGCCACGCGCGCAGCACGCCGGTGTCCGACATTCCAAAGGGAAGCGTGTACAGCGCCAATCCGCTCAGGCTGTCGGGCAGCGCCACCACCAGCAGTGCCGTCACATTGTTGAACAGATGCACCGCAATCGCCGGTCCCAGCGTCCCGGCACGCGCCGTCAGATCCGCCGTCACCAGCCCGAACATCCCGGACCAGACCGCGATCAGCAGGGCGTTGTCACCCGCTTCGGACGGCAGATAATGGCCCAACGCAAACAGAACAGCCGGCCCCCCCATCCAGATCAACGGGTTGCGGAAACGCGCGGCCAGCGACTGCTGCAGATACCCGCGAAACAGGATTTCTTCGGCTCCTGTCTGGATCAGTACCGCCAACAGCGACACCGGCAGCAGGATCAGCCACAGTCCCAACCGCAGGTTCTGGCGCAGCTCAACCCCCATGTCATAGGGCGGCAGAACCAGGATCAGCAGCCCGATCGCCGCCAACACCCGCGCAACCCGCCAGAACTGGCGCAGGGCAAGCGGCAACGGGCCGATCACCTGACCGAGCGTGCGATCCTGCAACAGACGCACCGCCACGGCCACCCCGATGATGGTGAAACCGAAACTGCCCAACAGAACCAACATCGACGCCGGGGTATTGCCCATCCCCGACCCCGGTTCGGCCCCAGGTGCAGCGCCGCCCGCCAGGAACAGATCGGGTGCAAGGGCCGTGAGGACCCCATACGCCACCCGGTTCAGCAGTGCCATGATCGCAACCACCACGACCAGCCCGGCGAACAGCCGCCACAGCTGCGGGCGGTGCCGCGCCGGGGCGACCAGGTGTTCGTGCGGGGCGTAGGCCGGGTCAGCCATCCAGCTCGTCCATGATCCGATCCAGAGCCTCGGGAACCGTGTTGTCCGCGCTCAGATCCTTGTAGTTTATGTTGGACCGGGTCAGGATTTCGGCAACCCCGGCCAGATGCCCGGCGACGGCCTCGAGCAACTGCATCGCCACGGTCACATCGCTTTCAATCACCGCATAGAGTTCTTCGGCGCCGATGCGCAGGAACAGGGCTTCATCGATCGCAACAAGATCCAGCTGGCGCACTTCTCTGGTGATGATCGAAAGATCACCGATCAGCCGTCCCGGTGTGATAATGGACAGGGGCGGCTCATCCGCTGGCTTGTCCGGCCAGCGCAGTTCAGCCGTGCCTTTCAGGCACAGATAGGCGGCATCCGGAGGTTCACCCTTGCCAAACACGACCTGCCCCGGTTCGGCCTTGAACCATTGCGCCCCGAACGCCAGCAGACGCTGGTTGCGGGCATCCATCTTGGCAAACAGGTCGGCCTGGGCAATCGCCTTCTGCTTGCGCTGCAGATCGCCGCCGCTGCCGTCCGGTTCAGGCTCCTCGGCCCGCGCCACGCCATTCAGCCGACCGTTCTTGATCTCGACAAACAGATCATAGGCATCCGGGTTTTCAAACCGGTCCTCCATGAAGATCAGCGTCGCCCTGGGCAACAGTTCGCGCAGCTTTTCACGGGTCTTCTGGCGGCTTGCGCTGTCGTGGCTGGCCAGCGCCTTGTCCAGAATCAGGATGTCGGGACGTTTGATGGCGGCCCGGCTGAACGCGGTGCGTTCCTGAAACACGGTCGGCAGATTGGTGCCGCCCAAGCCGGTCGGCAGATCGTACATGATTGCGGCCACACGGTGCTCAAGGTCATGTTCTTCCATGATTTCGGCGACCAGGTTCTCGATATCCTCGGCGCGGGACCCGGCCGCCATCGAGATCCGTCCGTAGAGCGCGTTCTCAAGAACCGTCATGCGTGGGAAATAGACATCCGGCGAAATCGCGATATATTGCCCGCCCACCAGACGGCGCAGATCCTCGGCCTTGGACTGGCGCGCCTTGAGGATTTCATCCTTGAACCGGTCAGGAAAGCTGGAGCCGATCTGTTCGGCGGTCAGCAGGAAAGGCACGGTCAGCAACAGGGACAATTCGCGTTCGCTCAGGCTCTCGTCACCTTTTTCGCGCCGTTTCTGCACGATATCCGACAGACGCCGGTACATGTCGTCATCCATGCCCAGCCGTCTGAACAGCGGGTGATCGGTGCCATCCCTGCCAAATGTTCTGGCAAGAATGTCAATCACTTCCTGGCTGATCGACAGCCCCTCTTCGGCCAGGTTCAATTCGTGCAGAACCCGAATGACCGCGCCGTTCTCGACCAGCATGTCCTGGGTGATTTCATCGACCGGTGCGGCGAACAGCAGGTTGCCACCCAGCGGAATCGTCGGATTGAACCGCTCGGGATCAAACCGGTACACACATTTGTCCATGCCGCGTTCTTGCAGGCGGCGATGGATTTCCGGGCGAAGCGCGACGATTTCCTTTGCCAGCGTGCTGTGTTTCTTGGGGTCGAACCGCGACCGCAAGGTGCGCCGAAACATCGCTTCGTCAATGCCCATCGCCCCGACCAGCTGAAACCACCAGTCCCGGATATCGACACCATCCTTCAACCCCGCCAACCCGGGATCGACCCATTCCCCTTCGGGCATGTCGGTGCTGTTGCCGGACAACCGTGCCTCGGTGGCGCGGCGGTTCTTGCCTTGCGGATCATACAGCACCGATTGCGGCTTGACCTTGAGCGGCATCAGAAGGTTGTCGCCCAGCGTGCCGTCAAACAGGTAGGGCCGGGAATGGGCATAGCCGACCCGCGCCGCGATCACCGCCTGATGCAGATCGTTCAACCTGTGCCCGGCCAGCGTGACGCTGCCGCGCACCGGCAGCACCTCGCGGGTCAGCAATTCGGCCAGGGCGCTGCGTTCGACCGCGCTGTTGCACTGAATTGCCACGCGCGATCCCGCCGGTATGGTCAGGGATACGTCCCCCAGCACCGTGTTGCCATCACTGTCGCGCACGGTCACGTCGTCGATTTCGATATCGCCTTGAAGGTGGGGCATCGTGGCGGGTTCGCCCTCGAACAGTTCTTCGGGGATCATGTCGCGCGGCGCAAAGCGTTCGGTCACGATTTCCCAGCGCAGGCTCATGTCCTGGACCTGATTGTAATAGGTCAACAGCTCTTTCCAGGGGCTGGACAGATCCTTGTAGGCCGCGATTGCCGCCACCAGAGCACCCACAGTGATATCGCCCCGGATCGCCAGATACCCGCCCACCAGATAGAACATGAACGGCGTCATCTGGGTGATCGTGTTGTTCAGAAACTTCATGAAGAATTTCTTCTGATAGATCTGAAAACGGATATCGAACAGACGGCCCAACCGGTCGGTCAGCATCGCCAAGCGATAGCGCCAGCCGCCATTGGCGCGCAGATCGCTGATGCCCGCAGCACTTTCACCGATCTCGCTGGACAGGTGGCGGATCTCTACGATCCGGTCCTTGTTGAGCAGGTTGATCTGACGCTGCAGGCGCGGGATCAGCCAAGCTTGCAGCGGAATCAGCGCAATACTGGCCAGCCCGAACCAGACGCTTTGCATGAACAGAAAGAACACGATGGTCATCATCTGGCCGAACTGGAACGCCGGTTGCGCCACCGCATCGCCCATCAACCCGCCCATGGGTTCGGCCTCGGACGTGATCATCGACACCAGTTCGCCCTGGCTGGTGTTGCGGAAATAGGGCCGCGGAAACCGCATCATGCGACTGATCAGCTGATATCGCAGCCGTCGCAGCATACGTTCGGACAGCACCCCCTTCATCGTGTTGACCCGCATCTTCATCAACCCGGCGACGATCACCGTGCCCAGGAACAGCAGGCACAACAGCAGCAGGTATTGCACCTGGCTCAGCTGGACGCCCCACAGATCGACCCGATTGCTGGTCGCCCCGATGGCATCGTTGATGATCATCTTGGGCAGTTCCAGCGAGGCATAAAGAAACGGGAACGTGATTACCGTGACCAGCAACAGGATCAGTTGCCGGCGCTTGGAGTACTTCCAGATGAACGAAAATAAGGTGGGTTCCATCACCCGGCCCTCGGCGTTGTCAATGTTGCGAGTCGCACCCGGAACGCCCGGTCCCAGCGATCCGGAAACGGTAATCATTGCGCTCTGCAATTACAAGATGTGCGCCGCCTTCAGACTTGTACACCGCCCGGCGCAGGGCTATTCCCGATACAGCCAGAAAACCGGAGACCAACCATGCTCAAGCCCCCGTTCGACAAGACCAGATTGCCCAGCCGCCACGTCACCGAGGGCCCCGAGCGCGCGCCGCATCGTTCGTATATGTACGCGATGGGCGTCAGCGACGAGGAAATCCACCAGCCGCTGGTCGGTGTCGCCACCTGCTGGAACGAGGCCGCGCCCTGCAACATTTCGCTGAACCGGCAGGCCCAGGCGGTCAAGCTGGGGGTCAAGGCCGCATCCGGCACACCGCGCGAATTTACCACCATCACCGTCACCGACGGCATCGCCATGGGCCACGAAGGCATGCGCAGCAGCCTGGCCAGCCGCGAAGCGATTGCCGACACGGTCGAGTTGACCATGCGCGGCCATTGCTATGACGCGCTGGTCGGGCTGGCGGGCTGCGACAAATCGCTGCCCGGCATGATGATGGCGATGGTGCGCCTGAACACGCCATCGGTCTTCATCTATGGTGGTTCGATCCTGCCGGGCAAGGCACCGCAGATTGATGAAATTCCAGAAGATTTCCGCACCCGCGACCTGACCGTTCAGGACATGTTCGAAGCCGTGGGCCGCCATCAGAACGGCACCATGTCGGACGCCGCGCTGGACATGCTGGAGCGGGTGGCCTGCCCTAGCGCCGGGGCCTGTGGCGGCCAGTTCACCGCCAACACCATGGCCTGTGTTTCCGAAGCGATCGGTCTGGCGCTGATGAACAGTTCGGGCATGCCCGCCCCATACGAAAGCCGCGATCAATTCGCCGAGGCATCCGGGCAGGCGGTGATGAACCTGTTGGAAAAGAACATTCGCGCCCGCGATGTCGTGACCCGAAAATCGCTGGAAAACGCCGCCCGCGTGGTTGCCTGCACTGGCGGTTCGACCAATGCGGGACTGCACCTGCCCGCGATTGCCCATGAGGCCGGCATCGATTTCTTCCTGCAGGATGTATGCGACATCTTCCGAGACACGCCCTATTTCGTCGATCTGAAGCCGGGCGGCCAATATGTCGCCAAAGATCTCTATGACGCGGGCGGCATTCCGGTCGTGATGAAGGAATTGCGCAAAGCCGGGCTGATCCACGAAGACTGCATGACCGCCACCGGCCGCACCATCGGCGAAGAACTGGACATGATCAACCGCGAGGCGGACGGTAAGGTGATCCATGCCATCGACACCCCGCTGACCAAGACCGGCGGCGTGGTGGGTCTGAAAGGCAACCTTGCCCCCGAAGGTGCCATCGTCAAGGTCGCGGGCATCCCGTCCAACCATCAGCGGTTCGTCGGTCCCGCGCGTGTCTTCGAATGCGAAGAGGACGCGTTCGACGCCGTCAAGGCACGCGGCTATGAAGAAGGCGAAGTCATCGTGATCCGCAACGAAGGCCCCGCCGGTGGCCCCGGCATGCGCGAAATGCTGGCGACCACCGCCGCGCTGTCCGGCCAGGGCATGGGCAAGAAGGTCGCGCTGATCACCGACGGACGTTTCTCGGGCGCAACCCGCGGTTTCTGTGTCGGCCATGTCGGCCCCGAAGCCGCGCAGGGCGGCCCCATCGCGCTGCTCAAGACCGGCGATATCATCACCATCGACGCGCCCAACGGCGAAATCAGCGTCGATCTGAGCGACGAAGAACTGACCGCCCGCAAGGCCGACTGGAAAGGCCCGCGCGATACGATCTATGCCTCGGGCGCGCTTTGGAAGTACGCCCAACTGGTCGGCGCCACCTACAAAGGTGCCGTCACCCATCCGGGCGGTGACGCGGAAAAACACATCTACATGGATCTCTGATCCGCTGCCCGGGCCACAACAGTGGCCCGGGAAATCCCGCTCAGGACGATTTCCGGTTTATCCCGCTGCAATCCTTTCGTTAGATACTTGCCAATATGGCAGCGACGGCAGGACGAACTATGGGCAGATGGACCGATCGGCTGAGACACCGGGCAACACTGCGCCACTGGCAGCGCATGGCGCGCGCCGCACAACAGACAGACCTCAGCACCCTGCGTCGGACCCGCAACCAGGCACGGGCTTTGCGCGCACAGCTGGACCGGCTGCTTCATGTCGCGGATGGACGATTGGCGCTGCCGATGATTGGCAGCTCGCATTTCGAAAAACCGCACGGCACCGATTGGTCCTGGCGCCCGGACGCATGGCGCGGCCCGATTTCCCCGCCCGGTCTGGCACCGGCGCACAACAAGGCCCGGATGGGCGATCAGGTCACGGTGTTTCACGACGGCACGCGCGCGCAAATTACCCTGCACCAGATCCGCAACTTGCGCCCGGACGACCTGGCCCCGTACGGGATGCGTCTGGATGTGCTGGAATTCGATGGTTCCTTCGTGTCCCTGGCCATCGAACTGCCGCCAGAAGCCGCCCAGGGCCTGACCCGGTCTCACCTGATCCGCCTGAACATGATTGTCAGTTCCGAACACCCGATCGACATCATGACGCGGCTGAACATCCAGCACGGTCCCAATACTGAACAGATCAAGCAGGGATTGCCGCCCGATACCACCGAACCCCAGGTGGAATATGACATGCACTACAGCACGCTGAACGAAAAGCGCATCGACAAGCTGTGGCTGGATCTGATTTTTCAATCGCCCCGGATGAATCAGATCCATCTGCGCGATCTGACATTGGCCCGCCATCCCCGTTTTGCGATCTGACGAGAGAACAGCCATGAGCAACCTGACCCTGACCGCAATACATCTGCGCAACGGCATCTGGCTGGCGCGGATTTCCGGGCCCGCCACAGAAACACCGCAAATCGAGGTACGCCATCAGGATCAAACGGTGCCCGGCATCACCCTGACCCCCGCCGGAACCAAAGGCCAATGGGATCTGTCCGTACCGATCCCGGCCCATGCCTTGACGGACGGGGTACAGGTGTTTGCGGTCTTTGACCGCGCGGACCAGACCAGCCTGGGGGCTTTCACCCTGACCGCAGGCGAAACCGACACCGCCGATCTGCGCAACGAGGTGGAATTGCTGCGCGCCGAACTGGACATGCTGAAACGCGCCTTTCGCCGCCATTGCAGAGAAACCGGTACCTCTTGACGCAGATCCTTTGCGCGCCTATGTGCCTCTCAGGGTCATGGGCACCCGCCGCTCGCAGGCATTGATCGCCACGGTGAAGCTCATATACAGACAGGATCAACCGACTTCAGTTCTGCGGTCCGTTGGCAACGCGAGCACCAGCAAAATTCCGCATCAGAACATGAAAGAGGTTCGTGATGTCTCATCCCACACCCACCCTTGCCCAGCTCAAGGCTCAGGCAAAATCCCTGCGCGCCGCCCTTGTCGGGTCCGGTCACGAAATCACCCACAGCCAGTCGCTGGAGCTTTTGGCGCGGCAACTGGGGCATCGCGACTGGAACACGTTGCACGCCAGTATCGGCAATACTCCCCCGGTTCCGTTCCATCTGGGCCAGAAGATCGGCGGGGCCTATCTGGGGCAGCGATTCAGTGGCGAAATCATCGGTCTGCGTGAATTGGCCAGCGGTGCGCGCTATCATCTGACGCTGCGTTTTGACACGCCGGTCGATGTGATCCGCTTTGCCAGCATGAGCAACCTGCGCTCGCAGATCACCGCGACCGTCAACCGCGACGGGGTCACCGCCGAAAAGACTTCGGATGGACGACCGCATCTGGTTCTGGACGCAACCCCGCGCGGGTGAATTCGAAAAACAGTCGCGACAATGGAAAGGGGCCACGCGGGATATGCCGCGTGGCCCCTGTTTTCACCGGTCCGGCCGGATCATTTGTGTTCGTTGGCCAGCGCCGACAACCCCTTGAGAATATCGATCGCATAGGCCAGCTGATAATCCTGCTCGCGCAGTTCCGCCGCCTTTTCGGCCTTGGCGCGGTCTTCTTCAATCTGACGCACCTCGTCTTCGGACAGGCTGTCATTGTTCAACCGCCCACGCAGATCCGCCTCGGAACGGGTACGCGCCGCGGCCGAAGTCTCTTCCTCTTCCTCGCCTGCCGGTTCCCGTCGCGGCTGCGCAACCACGATATCCGGACTGACCCCCAGGGCCTGAATCGAGCGCCCCGAGGGCGTATAATAGCGCGCCGTTGTCAAACGCATCGCCCCATCGCCACGCAGCGGCATGACCGTCTGAACCGACCCCTTGCCGAAACTCTTGGTGCCGACAACAATGGCCCGCCGATGATCCTGCAACGCGCCAGCGACGATTTCCGACGCCGAGGCAGAGCCGCCATTGATCAGAACGACCATCGGCTTGCCGTCGATCAGATCGCCCGGCGTGGCATTGAACCGCTCGCCGTCCGCCACATTGCGGCCCCGGGTGCTGACGATTTCGCCCTCATCCAGGAAAGCGTCCGAAACCTTGATTGCCTGGGTCAGCAACCCGCCGGGGTTGTTGCGCAAATCCAGGACGATCCCGTTCACGTTCTCGGCCCCGCCAGCAGCTTCGATCTGTTCTTTCAGCCCGGCCTCGAGATTTGGCATGGTCTGATCGTTGAAAGTCGTGATCCGCAGCACCACGGTATCGCCTTCGGTACGGGTGCGCACCGCCGTCAGCTTGATCGTGTCCCGTACGATCGATACGTCGAACGGTTCGGTGGTCCCTTCCCGCACCACGGTGATCACGATTTCCGACCCCACCGGGCCGCGCATCAGATCGACGGCTTTGTCCAGCGTCAGACCCAACAGGCTTTCGCCGTCCACATGGGTGATGAAATCCCCCGATTCCATGCCGGCCTCATCGGCAGGGGTGCCGTCAATCGGCGAAACCACCTTGACGAAGCCCTCTTCCTGCGTGACCTCGATGCCCAGACCGCCGAATTCGCCACGGGTCTGCACCCGCATGTTGTCGGCGTCATCTGGCGACAAATAACTGGAATGCGGGTCCAGCGAGGTCAGCATTCCGTCGATTGCCGCCTCGATCAGTTCGGCCTCGTCCACATCTTCGACATATTGTGCCCGGATACGTTCGAAGATGTCCCCGAACAGATCCAACTGTTCATAGACGCTGGCACCGCGCCCGTTTTCCTGCGCCAGCAACGGCCCGGCAATCTGCGTTGTCGCGACAATTCCCGCAACTGTGCCGCCCAGGGCGGCCATCACAAATTTCTTCATGCTCGTTTATCCATCCTTTTCAGTTTGGAACCACGTTTCCGGGTCCACCGGGCGTCCGTCCTCTCGCACTTCTATATAGAGCGTTTCTGACCGATCAGCACCAGTGCGATCACCGCCTGATGACAGAATTGCACCGATTTTTGTCGTTTCTCCGCCCATCAGCCCCACAGGGGCACCGGCCGGCACCACCTGGCCGGTCTCTCCAAACACCTCGGCCAGACCCGACAACACGAACAGCGTATCGGGCTGCGGCTCCAGAATCATCACGTTGCCCAGATCCAGCAGGGGACCGCGGTAGCGGATCGTGGCTGCCGTGGGGGACGTGACCAAGGCACGCGGGCGGGTTGCCAGCAGGATTCCATCGCGTTTCACGCCGGCCGCATCCGCACGCCCGGCGCGATGCAGCAGCACCCCCTGCACCGGCAAATCCACCTGGCCCTTTTGCAGCGTGATATCGCCATCGCTTGGCTCAATCGCGGTTCCAGAGATATTTGACAATCCGCTGGCGAACCCATCCAGCGTTTCCACCGATGAGATCAGGATCGCCGTGCGCACAGGGTCTTCGGTAAAGCGACGCGGCAGGTCGGTGCGATTGGCCACCGCCTGGCTCAAATCCGCACGGGCCTGCTGGACCCCCGCCAACCCGTCCTGCAACGTCTTGGCGGCACTCTGTTGCAACATCCGCAGGGTGCGGACCTCTTGCAGATCGTTGCGCAACTGGTCGGCGCGGGCCTGCAGCGCCGGGGTCACCTCTGCCAGAACCATACCAGATCGCGCACTGCCCAGCGGTCCGGCCGGATGCAGCATGAGCACCGGCGACGTCTCGGTTCCGATGCTTTGCAAGACCCCCAGAAGCCGCGCAATTTCGCCTTCGCGTGTCTGTAACTGACGACTCAGTTGGGCCTCGCGCGTGGCGGCCTGGCGCAGCCCGTCGCGCATGGCCACCAACCCGGATTCATAGGCCCGGATCGTTTCGGTCAGCGCCCGCACCCGATCACGCGCGTCTTCGGCCTGTTGCAGCGACACGCTCGCCTGTTCCAGTTGGGCGACCGCCGCCCGGGCGGCGCTGGCAGGATCGCTTTGTGCCCGCACGGTGGCGGCCCACAGCAACAGAACGCACAGAATGGCCCGCAAAATCATGCTATCAGGTTTTTTCCGGTCATTTCCGGCGGTTTGGGCAACCCCATCAGCGCCAGGATCGTCGGGGCCAAATCGCTCAGCCGTCCCTGTTGCAGCGTCACACCATCGGGGCCGCCGACCAGGATCACCGGCACCGGGTTCAGCGTATGCGCCGTATGCGGCCCGCCGGTTTCGGGATCAACCATGACTTCGCAATTGCCATGATCCGCTGTGACAATCATGGCACCACCAACCTCGCGCAGCGCGGAAATCACCTGACCCAGACCACGATCCACCGCTTCGCATGCCCGGATCGCGGCCTTCAGATCGCCGGTATGCCCCACCATGTCGGGATTCGCGTAATTGGTCACGATCAGATCATACCCGTCATGGATGCCTTGGACGAACTTTTCGGTCACCTCATCCGCCGACATCTCGGGCTGCAAGTCATAGGTCGCCACCTTGGGCGACGGGGCCATATACCGGTCCTCGCCCGTTTCGGGCTGCTCCTTGCCGCCATTCAGGAAGAACGTGACATGGGGATATTTCTCGGTCTCGGCCAGACGAAGCTGACGCTTGCCCTGCGCCGCGACCCAAGCGCCCAATGTATTGACGATCTCGGCCTTGGGATAGGCCGTGGTCATATAGCCCGAATGTGCGCTGGAATAATCCACCATGCCCAGCAATCCGGCCAGTTCCGGGCGCTTGCCCGTATCGAACGCGTCAAAACCCGGTTCCCCGATGGCAGCCAATATTTCGCGTGCACGGTCGGCGCGGAAATTCAGACAGAACACCCCGTCCCCGTCGCGCATTCCCGAGAAATCCCCGATCACCGTGGGTTTGATGAATTCGTCGGTTTCGCCACGGTCATACGCAGCGGTGATCGCGGCATGGGCCGTCGCGGCCTGCCCGCCCCGCCCGTGCAACATCGCGTCATATGCCTGACCGATCCGTTCCCAACGGTTGTCCCGGTCCATCGCGAAATAGCGCCCTGAGACAGAACCAATGCAAACACCCTGCGGCAAGCGGTCGTTCAGCTCATCAAAATAGCCATGGGCAGATTTCGGGGCCACATCGCGCCCGTCGCTGATCGCGTGCAGAACCACCGGCACCCCTGCCTGCGTGATCGCAGTCGCGGCGGCGATGATGTGATTCACATGGCCATGCACCCCCCCGTCGGACACAAGCCCCAACAAATGCGCGGTCCCGCCGCTGTTCTTCAGGCGCTCGACGAACGCCAGAAGAGCAGCATTCTCAAAGAAACTGCCGTCCTCGATCGCCAGATCGATCTGCCCCAGATCCATCGCGACGACACGGCCCGCACCGATATTGGTATGGCCCACTTCCGAGTTACCCATCTGCCCGCTGGGCAAACCCACATCAGGGCCGTGGGTGATCAGCTGCGCATGCGGCGCGCTACGGAGGAGCAAATCAAAATTCGGCGTGCGCGCCAACGCAGGCGCATTCGCGTCTTGATCCCGAGAGATCCCCCAGCCATCCAGGATGCACAACACGACGGGCTTTGGGGTGGGCATGAACGGCTCCGGTGAATATCTACTGGCCGCCTTCTACCCTGTGTCCTTGGCGGGGTGAACCGGTTTCCTGGAGTGATCGGCTTTTTCCATGCGCCGGGCGGCGGTTGCGTTCAAGTCCCCAAATCATTATCCGGGTTCACGCAAGGCTGTAACCGACGAGGACGAAATTGCCTGCCCGCCCTCCAGGATCAACACGATGTCGCCATTCTGAAGCTGGGCCTCAGCGATGCGCGCGTAGACTTCAGCCGGTTTTGTCTGGATGATTTCACCGTTGGAATAGCTTTCGACCGAGAAATTGTAGACACCATGAGGCAGCGGGGATCCATTTTCATCCACACCGGCCCAGTCCATGACCTCAGCCGTTTTGGGAATGTTCAAACGCTGAACTTCATTGCCCGCAGGGTCCGACACTACGAGATAGGCCTGATCTGCGGTTCGGTCCGGATTAGACGCAAGCGATATGGGCTGCCCGTCAAATTGCATTGGTGTCACGGCCCGGGCTTCCATTCCGACCCAATTGGCCATGGCGCTCATTTTGTCACCGCTTCTTCCCGACAGCAGTGCAGACAGATTGTCGTTTGTCAGGACCTGTTGCTCTACCATAGAAAATTGAGCCAGCTGCGCCGAGAACTCGGTTGAATCGATCGGCTCCAGAGGATCCTGGTATCTGGCCTGTGCGGTCAACATCTTGAGAAATGTTTCAAAGTCTGACGTCAGCCCGCTTACGTCTGATGAAGGTGCAGCTGATTTCTGTTGCGCCGACGTCGTGGCGGTCGTTGGGTTTGCGGTGGCTTCAATCATTCTCACAGCCTCAGATCTAGCCCGGTCACAACCGAGCGGGGGATGGGTGCAGGCACCGAATCATCGGCTGCCGATTGATCGGCGACAACGTAGGTCGATCCTTCGCCGTCACGCGGATCGGCGTCTGATTCTGTATCGCCAAACTGAAAGTTTGTATTCTCATATCCCAGACTTTGAAATTCCTGCGCCAGTTGGTCGATATGACGGCGCATCAAGTCCAAAGTTTCGGGGCGTTCGGACAAGATGACGACAGTTACGCCCGCTTCGGTCGTAGAAAGAGCCATCCTTACCTTGCCCAGCTCTTGCGGATTCAGCGAGATCTCAACCGGCTTTCCCGGTTGACGCACAAATACCTCGACAGCCTGGGCTGCAGCGTTGCGCACGCTGTCCGCGCGATGCAGGCCAAGTTCGGTATTGGCCGCGCCGGATGTTGTGAACGCAGCTTCAGCACGTCCGATTGCCGAAGGCGCTTCGCGGGTTGAAGTACCAAATTCCAGCCCGGCGTCTATCTCAAGGGCGGGCGAATTTGCCGATCCGGCAAGACGAGCGATATCAACCGAGTCGTTCATGTGCTGCGTGACATTTTCGCCAGAGAGCTTTTGTGGCTGGTGATCCTGATTCTCACTGGCACCGGAAGCGCCGGTTAGTTTCTCAAAGTTCGCATCCGCTTTGCCCGGAGCGACGACGGGCGCAGCGGACGTCCCCGCCTGCACACTGACCATGGAAGGGGTGTTCGCGCCATGACCGCTTGTTTGCTGACGAACCAGCGCGGCATTCTGATGATCGTTGGCCTGACCGGCGGGCTTTGGAATGTCGGTTTCCAGTGTCCCCGCCCGGCTCGTGCCGGCGATTGCTTCGGCCCCCGCGGATTTCATAATCGCAGCCAATTGCACGCTTTCGCTGTTCGAGCCCTGTCGCAGCTGATGGGCTGCAACGCTGTCTTCGGCTGACGGTTTCTTATCGGAATTGGCACCATGTTCGGGGTTGATCTTGGCGGGGCGTTCAGTCTCCGGAGCATCCTCCGGGGACCCGGCTTCGCCCCCTTCCACAGACGGTTCGAGCATCGCCAGTTCCGAATCGTCCGCGTCCTGATCCGCTGCAGGTTCAGGGCCTTCAACGTCGTCTGCATTCTCGGAAACCTGGGCATCCAATTCAATCTGGGCCTGTGAATCGGCTGTTTCGTCACGGTCAGAGGCCTGCGTGAACAACTCGCCAAAACTTGTCCTGTCTCTGGCTGATTCGCCTTTGGTCGAAGTTGCGCCGGCTGCCTTGGCCTGCAGATCGCCCGACGTTGGCGAAGGCATGAAATTGATATGCATGTTGCCCCGGATTTCTATCGCGTTGGGTGCAGAGTTGTTGAAATCGGTTACGTTTATTTTAACCGGATCCGCCCCATGCTCAGAAAATCCGAGCAATTCGAGGTAAATCATGGACCCGATCTCATCAAAATCGTCACCGGCGCCGCTCTCTCTTCAGAAACCGGCGCAAGATCCGCTGCGAAAGGCCGCGACGGATCTGGAAGCCGCCTTTCTCGCAGAGATGTTGAAGTCCGCCGGGCTGGGCAAAAGCCGGACCACAATGGGTGGGGGTGCCGGAGAAGACCAGTTCGGCTCGATTCTCGTACGCGCACAGGCGGACCAGATTGCCCAAAGCGGCGGCATCGGCCTGGCAGAATCGCTTTTTCACGCACTCAAGGAGGCAAACCATGACGCATGAAACCCCGCAGGACCTGATCAACGCCCTGGACAGCCTACTGGACCGCGAGAAACACGCATTGCTCAAAGGTGATGTGGAACAGGTAGGTAAACTGCTGCATACCAAGGAGCAGCTGATCGATCAGATCAACATCCTGCAAACGGCCGAACAGCTGCAGCTGGCAGCGGTACAGGAAAAAGTAACACGCAACCAGGCCCTGCTGAACAGTGCGCTCGACGGTATTCGCGCGGTGGCAGATCGCATGGCGGATCTGCGAAAAGTACGCGGCGGGCTGGAAACGTATGACCAGCGCGGCCAGAAACAGAAGTTTGGCACACAGTCCTTTTCAAGTGTCGAGAAACGCGCCTGATTTCCATATTTATGAAAATGCGAAGCAAGCACCTGGCTGGCTTTAGGACTCCATTAGGACATATCACCCCATGTTGTCGGTGCACTTCAAGACGAGGTGGCGCGAAACCGGATCACCCGTGGTCGCAATGGTCAGAAAGACGTTTAAGCCGCTCAAAACAGGGCGGAAATCAACCGGGCGGAATCTGTCCCGTGACTAAAGGAAAACGCTATGTCCAGCATTCTGACAAACAACAGCGCGATGGTTGCGCTGCAAACCCTGAAATCCATCAACGGCAACCTGGCCAAGACCCAGGACCAGATCGCGACAGGTAAAGATGTCGCAACGGCCAAAGACAATTCAGCCGTCTGGGCGATTTCCAAGGTAATGGAAGCCGACGTGGCCGGTTTCAACGCCGTGTCAGACAGCCTTGCAATCGGCGAATCGACGGTTGCTGTTGCTTCAGCCGGGGCCGAAGAAATCGTCAACATTCTGAAAGACATGAAAGAGCTTGCGATTTCCGGTGCCAGTGAAACTGCTGACTTCGCCAAGATCGAAGCAGACATGGCCGAGAAAGAAGCTCAGATCACCTCGATCATCGAAGCTGCCCAGTTCAACGGGGTCAACCTGCTGAAAACCGACGCAGACGGGAATGGCGGCACTCAGTTGACGGTCATTTCGTCTTTGGATCGCTCCGGTGCCAACGATGCGGCGAACGGTAATGCACCGACCATTGCGACCATTGACGTAGCGACGGCTGATTTCGAAGCTGGTCTGAACGTTGCCGGCCGGACCGCTGTTGCCGACGCAGCCGACGCCCAGACGGCTGTGACTGAAATCGAAGGCTTCCTGCAAGTGGCCATTGAAGGGGCCGCAGCACTTGGTGCTTCGGGCAAGCGAATCAGCGATCAGAGCAACTTTGTCGGCAAGCTGACGGATGCCATGAAGTCCGGTATCGGCGCGCTTGTCGATGCCGACATGGAAGAAGCGTCGGCCAGGCTTCAGGCTCTGCAAACCCAACAGCAGCTGGGCGTTCAGGCTCTGTCGATTGCCAACCAGGCACCTCAGACCATCCTGTCGTTGTTCCGCTAACTGTTTTGCCGGGGCGTGGCATCCGCGCCCCGGTATCTCACCTCGACCACCCCTATTCGTGAGGACATGACTTGAACGCTCTTTCCCAAGCGCACCGGGCCTATTCTGCGGCCACGTCAACAACCCGTACGACACGCGGTACGGAATACGAAGCCGTTGCCCGTATTACGACCCGCATGAAGACGGCATATGAAAAAGGTCCAACAGGGTTTACTGCGCTGGCCGAAGCCCTGCACGACAACAGAAAGCTATGGAATATTTTCGCAGTGGATGTTGCCGATGCCGGAAACACTTTGCCTAAAGACCTGAAAGCGCGGTTGTTCTATCTGGCCGAATTTACCAACCATCACACCAGCAAGGTTCTGGCCCGAAAGGCCTCGGTTGCACCGTTGCTTGAGGTCAACACGGCTATCATGCGGGGCTTGCGGAGCGGGACAACTTGACATGAGCGGATTGGTTTTAAAACTGGCTCCCAAAGAGCGTGTACTGGTCAATGGAGCTGTCATCGAAAACGGTGATCGCCGCAGCCGGCTCTCAATCCTGACTCCGGATGCGAAAATCCTCAGACTGAAGGACGCGATCCATCCGGATGACGCGACCACCCCGGTGCGAAGGGTTTGCTATGCCGCACAACTGATTCTAACAGGCGACAGTGACCCGGACTCTGCGCGCTTCGCATTGCTGCGCCGGATTGAAGAACTGAGTCAGGTCTTTACAGACTCTGACAGCCGTGCCCTCTTGGCCGAAGCAACCGAGTCCCTGATACAGGAACAGCACTACAAGTGTCTGAAAGCCCTGCGGACGCTATTGCCACGCGAAGACCGCCTGTTTGCGGTGCGCCCATCATGAGCTATATGCCAGTCATCCCGAATACAGGCCTGGCGGGCTGGCAGTTTCTCCAGAGAACTTACGATGCTCAATTCGAAGCCTTCAACACATCGTCACAGTTGCAACGCGAGGCCGACTACTTCACCGACAACATAGGTGATATTCAGTCTGCCGAAGATCTGGTTGCTGACCGTAGATTGCTCAAAGTCGCCCTTGGCGCCTATGGTTTGCAGGACGACATCGACAACCGCTATTTCATTCAGAAAATTCTGTCTGATGGGGTTGGTAGCGACGATGCGCTGGCCAACAAGCTGTCGGACGAGCGATACGCCAGATTGAGCGAAGCGTTCGGTTTCGGGCCGGGGGAAACCGCGACCACCGGACTCGCCGGCAAGATGGCCGACGTGGTACAGCTATACAGGACGCAATCCTTCGAAGTTTCGGTCGGCGAGCAAGATGATACGATGCGGGTCGCCCTCTATGCACAACGCGAACTGACCGAGCTTGCTGAAAAAGATGTCAGCGAAGAGACAAAATGGTTCACATTGATGGGCCTGGCGCCTCTGCGTTCGATGTTCGAGACCGCACTGGGGCTGCCAAGCGCCTTTGGTCAGATCGATATCGATCAACAGTTGGAGGTTCTTCAGGACAAGACAGCGGCGATTACAGGGGATGACTCTGTTTCACAATTCTCAGATCCCGAGAACCTGGAAAAACTCACAACACACTACTTGGCCAGATCGCAGATTGCAGGACTAAACGCCGCAAACTCATCGGGGGCTAACGCCCTCGCTTTGCTGCAATCTGTCGGATATTGACATTCGGAATACTATCCTGGTCCCGCGCGGGGATTTCTCACAGAAATTGGCGTTTGAGCGTAGCTATCCTTCGGTGGACGGACCTATCCCACGCCCCCTGTGACGAACGTGCCAAAAAGTGATGTACCGGTCGAGCACCGCGGTGCATAGCTGACCTCCCGCACCATACGTCCATGGCTCAGCAATTTCATGCAATATATCGTTGGATCAACACAGCTTCGTTGGTGGTGGCAACCACCCGCGACAATACCCATGATTTGGGAACTTGATGCGCACACCCGATAACGAAATTTAAATGAGCCGCACCTAGTCTCGCCGTTACCTAGAAACAGGTCTTGGAAACGGCAGTATGCCTCATACAGCTCATATAAACATCCGTGAAGGAAGCCTCGGCTACGTCAGACGTTTGGTCTGCTTGGCCATCCTATTCGCCGCGATTAAAATCGCAATCAGCGCACAGGCGGCTGATGCTTCGGTCGACATGGGCGACGCATCTCATCTGTGTGACAGAGCGGCCCGGGCCGCCGCCCATGCGCAAAACGTCCCACTTGATGTATTGCGCGCCATCTCGCGGGCCGAAACCGGTCGTGGCAGCGAAAGCGGACTGCATCCATGGCCCTGGACCGTGAACATGGAAGGTGCTGGGAAATGGTTCAATTCCGAGGATGAAGCCCGGGCATATGTGTTCAAGCACTTCAAGCGCGGCGCCAGAAGCTTTGATGTCGGGTGTTTCCAAATCAACTACAAATGGCATGGTGCCGCTTTTCGATCCATCGATGACATGTTCGACCCGATGATGAACGCGGACTACGCGGCAAGCTTCCTGCGCGACCTTTACGAAGAGTTCAATGACTGGTCTGCTGCGGCGGGTGCATATCATTCCCGAACCCCCACCTACGCGCGCTCTTACGCGGCCCGATTCGACCAGATCCGCGGATCCATGTCCGATGTGGTTCAGTTTGCCAATCGGCGTTCCGATGCGGGTAATGGCACGAACTCTGGTTCCGGCACGGGTATACTGGCATCCCGGCGTTCCGCGCCCTTGCTGGGCGGGGGTGCGACCCGGCTTGGGTCTCTGGTGCCGGTGTCGCGCGACGGCAGCCCGGCCAGAACCGCTTTCGTTCTTCTGAACTGAGGTCGCGATATGCCTAAACTCTCGGTCCAGGACATCTTCAATCCTACGGTCTTGCTGGCCCTGGCGCTTATGGCCGTCATCGTTATGATGATTTTGCCCATGCCCGCCTGGGTTCTGGATATGGGACTGGCGGCATCTTTCGGCCTTGCCATCCTGATTTTCACGGTCACTCTTTTCATCCAGAGACCTCTGGATTTCTCCGCATTTCCGACAATCCTGCTGGCGTCATTGATGTTGCGCCTGTCGCTGAACGTCTCTTCGACCAAACTGATTATCGGCCAGGGCCACACCGGGCCGAACGCAGCCGGAGACGTTATCGAAGGCTTTGCCGAGTTCGTGATGGGCGGCAGCGTTTTTCTGGGTCTGGTGGTTTTCGGCGTCCTGCTTATCGTCAACTTCATGGTGATCACAAAAGGTGCCGCGCGTATGGCCGAGGTCGGGGCACGGTTTGCTCTGGATGGAATGCCGGGCAAGCAATTGGCCATCGACAGCGACATGTCTGCCGGCGCGATCAATCACCAAGAGGCCAAGGAACGCCGCGAGCTTGAGCAACAGGAGACCACATTCTTCGGATCACTGGACGGCGCATCCAAATTTGTGAAGGGAGACGCGATTGCCGGCCTTTTGATCACCCTTCTCAACCTGGTGGTCGGGTTGGTCATGGGCGTCGTTGTTCATCAGATGCCGATAGGGGCGGCTTTTGAAACCTATGCGATTCTCACGGTTGGAGACGGGCTGGTTACTCAAATTCCCGCCGTGATCATTTCGATCGCCTCGGCTCTGCTATTGGCGCGGGGCGGTACGCAGGGCGCGACCGACATGGCCTTGCTGAGCCAGCTGGGCAAATACCCTTCCGCGCTGGCGACCGTCGCCGTGCTGATGTCGCTGTTCGGCTTGGTGCCCGGGCTGCCTTTCCTGCCCTTTATGCTGGGCGGCGTGATCTTGGGCATTGCGGCCTACATGATGAAGAAACATCAGGATTCGGTTGCCGAAGGCCCCGATGTTCAGGAGACCGAGACGCCTGTGCGCAAGGCTCTGGGCGATGTTCTGGACCTGGATGATGTACATGTGGAATTTGCCCCGGATCTTGTCAGCATGATTCTGGATCCCGGCACGGGGTTGGATACGCGCATCGCCAACATGCGCACGCATGTGGCAACCGTGTTCGGTCTGATCTTGCCGGATATCCGACTGACGGATCAACCAGAGTTGCAGACAGGAACCTATGTCATTCGCGTTCAGGGCGTCGAACAGGTGCGCGGCACCTTGCACCCCGACCTGGTGCTGGCGCTGTTGCCGGAAAACCAGGAAACCCTGCCATCCGGAACCGATGTTACCGAACCGGTCTATGGTGCACCGGCGCGCTGGATCGCCCCGAGAGACCAGGAAGCCGCCGCCCTGGTCGGCGCAACCATCGTGTCGCCGGCGGAAATTCTGGCAACACACCTTTTGGAAGTGATCAAGCAGAACTTCGCCCGCCTGCTGACCTTGAAATCCCTCCGCCGGCTGCTGTCGGAGATGACCCAATTGTCCGACCCGGTTCGCGCCGAAGCCAACCGCAAACTGCTGGACGAACTCATCCCCGACAAGGTGCCGATCGACACGTTGCACGCCGTTCTGCGCCTGTTGCTTGAAGAACGGGTGTCCATCCGCAACATGCCGCTGATTCTGGAGGCCATCGTCGAAGGGCGCCTGACGACAACCCAGCCCGAAGGAATTTGCGAACACGTCCGTCAGCGCATGGGGTTCCAGCTGGTATCCGAACTGAAACGACAAGACGGCAGCATTCCCCTGGTTCAACTGGCCCCGGAATGGGAAGACACCTTTGCCACCTACCAAATCGAAACAAAGCAAGGCAATTTTGACATTGCATTGCCGCCCGAGCTGTTCAATCGGCTCGCGGACGGTGTATCAGAGCGCCTGAACCAGACCGCTCATCAGGGATTGTACCCGGCGGTTGTGACATCGACCCGCCGCCGACGCTTTCTGCGAACCATCCTGCGAGCACGCGGCATTCCGAACCCGGTCCTGTCGTTCGAAGAAATCGGTCTCGAGGCGCGACCGGCGCTGGTGGGGATGGTTGCGGCATGATCGCGATTCCGGCCGAACTGCTGCCGCTGCTGGCGGCTGGATTATGGCATGCCATTACTGTGTTCTTGCGCGTTTCCGCGATGGTATCGGTGCTGCCGGCCTTTGGCGAACGCACCGTTCCGATGCGTATAAAGTTGGGCGTGGCCATCGCATTTACCCTGATCATAGTGCCCGCGGTTCCGCCGCTGCCCATTCCGGAGTCGTCCATGACATTCGCAATGCTGGCCCTGACCGAGGTCATCGCGGGGCTGGCTTTGGGTCTGGGCATCCGACTGTTCGTGCTGGCGTTGCAGACGGCCGGATCCATGGCGGCACAATCGACCTCACTGTCCCAGATTCTGGGCGGGGCTGCCGCCGAACCGATCCCGGCCATGGGATATGTGCTGGTGGTGGGGGGGCTTGCGCTTGCAGTCATGGCCGGGTTGCACGTCCGGGCCGCCGAATTGTTGATTTATTCCTATCAGATATTCCCGGTTGGCGGTTTCCCGTCCGGTCGCGAACTATCAAGCTGGGGCGTAGGGCGGGTTGCGCACGCCTTTGGCCTGGCCTTTCTGCTTGCCGCGCCCTTTGTCATCACTTCGGTGCTGTATAATCTGACTCTGGGCGTGATCAATCGAGCCATGCCACAGCTGATGGTTGCCTTTGTCGGTGCCCCCGTGATCACCTTGGGCGGCATGTTTCTGCTGTTTCTCTGCGCGCCGTACATGCTTACGGTCTGGACGGACGCGATGATGTCGTTTCTGCAAAACCCGATGGCACCGGCCCAATGAGTGATGGTGCGCAGGATGAGGCGGAAAAGTCCTTCGAGGCAACACCGCAGAAGCTGCAAAAAGCCCGAGAAAAGGGCGAGGTCGCCAAGTCAACCGATCTGTCGGTCGCAGCCTCATACGGTGGCCTTCTGATCGCGGCAATGGCAGCGGGCGCGGAATCCGTGCGTCAGCTGGGCACGACCCTGATGGTTCTGCTGGATCAGCCCGAAAGATTGGCCGATCTTATGCTGACCGGACCTGCCAGCGCCCCGGTTGGCGGCCTGTTGGGCACGGTGGCGGGATCGCTATCGCCCTGGTTCATCATTCCCGCGGTCGCCGTGCTGCTGTCGATCCTGGCCCAACGCGCCTTTGTCGTGGCGCCAACCAAGATTCAGCCGAAACTGTCGCGAATTTCCATTATTTCCAACGCAAAGAACAAATTCGGGCGCTCGGGATTGTTCGAATTTGTAAAGAGCTTTACGAAATTGTTGCTCTATTCGGTCTGCCTCGGGCTGTATCTGAAGCTCCGCCTGACCGATGTCGTCGCGCTGATTGGCTCCAGCCCCACGTTGGTGGCGTCTCAACTTGCCCGGATGAGCATCGAGTTTCTTTTCCTGGTCCTCTTGATTGCCACGGTGATCGGCGGAATCGACGCGGTCTGGCAGCACAAGGAACATCTGCGCAAGAACATGATGTCCCGCAAGGAAATCACGGATGAATCCAAAGAGGCCGAAGGTGATCCGCATTTCAAACAGAAGCGGCGTCAGCGCGGTCAGGAAATCGCAATGAACCAGATGATGGCCGAAGTGCCCGAGGCCGATGTGGTCATTGTCAATCCGACCCACTATGCCGTCGCGCTGAAATGGAGCCGCGCTGCCGGAACCGCGCCGGTCTGCGTGGCCAAGGGGGTGGACGAGGTCGCCGCCTCGATTCGCAAATCCGCCAATCTGGCCGGTGTTCCGATCCACCACGACCCACCGACGGCGCGGGCTCTTCATGCAACCGTCGAACTGGGTCAGGAAGTTCTGGAAGATCAATATCTGGCCGTTGCGGCAGCAATCCGGTTCGCAGAACGCATGCGCCAGCGCGCCAAGGGGCAGGTCTGATGAAGCGCGAAAAATTGGGACAGATGGCAACCGTGACCGAGGCTCTCTATCTGGACGAGTTTCGCAAGATTCAGAACATTCTCGCCGAAGAATCCCGGCTACGGAAGGAGCTGGCGCGACTGGACGAACAATCCCAGGCCGAGCGCAACACAACCCCGGACGATCTGTCGATGCAATCAATTGGCGCCGATCTGCTGTGGAAAGCATGGCTGACCCGGACCCGGCGGCAACTGAATATCGAACTGGCGCAGGTCATGGCAAAGAAACTGACCGCCATGGGTGGAGTCCGCAAGGCTTTTGGCCGCAAGAATGCGGTGGCATCCATGCATGAAACGGCTCTGAAAGACGCAAAATCCCAGGCACGATTGCGCGCAATGCAAGCATTGTTGAACGAAGCCAATCTGCGGTAATATCGGGTTCGTTTTTCCCAGAACGTCGCGCACCGCGCAGGCCTGTGCCACCGACCTGAATAGATTGGTCCGGGTGTCGATCAGCGCTTCCGGCCTGCCCGACCGATACCCTGTCACCTTAACCCGTCCGGCAGCGCCCTTGAAACCTCTATCCCGTCCGCGCCGTTTCGCCCTGCTGACGCGCCGCCGACAGCGATTGTGTCGGGGTCAGAGCTTCGGGATCGACCTGAAGCTCGATGAGATAGCCATTCTCCGAGGCCTGCGCTCGCTCCAATGCGGCGGGAATCTCGTCTGTTTTGGTGACGCATTCCCCGGGAATGCCAAACGCTCCGGCGTAGGCCACGAAATCGGGGTTGGTCAGATCGGTCGCAATCACCCGCCCGGGGCAGTGTCGTTCCTGATGCATTCGGATCGTACCGTACATCCCATTGTTGACCACCAGATAGATGATCGCCAACCCATACCGTCTGGCCGTTGCCAGTTCCTGTGCCGTCATCAGAAAACACCCGTCTCCGGCCACGCAGACAACGGCACGCCCGGGGTGCTGCAGCTTGGCCGCAATGGCTGCGGGTACGGCATAGCCCATCGACCCCGACGTCGGCGCCAACTGGGTGCGATAAACGCGGTGGGCATGGAACCGATGCAGCCACACAGCATAGTTGCCCGCGCCGTTGGTAAAAATCGTGTCCTCGGGGAGTGTTCGGGAAAGATAACCTACGACTTCGCCCATGTTGAGCTTACCGGGAACTTTGGTCGGCTCCAGAAAGGCCTTGTAATCGGCATGAAATCCTGCGGTCCAATCGCCGGACACGACAGATGGCGCATCCAGAGCCAGCAGAGCGCGGAAAAATGCGATCGGATTCGCGGCGATGGACAGGTCCGGCGCGTAGACATGGCCCAATTCTTCCGGCCCGGGGTGGACATGCACCATGCGCATCTGCGGCACCGGGCTGTCGATCAACGTATAGCCCTGCGTTGTCATTTCTCCGAAACGGCTTCCGACCGTGATCAACAGATCGGTTTCTTCACGCAGTTTTCGGCGCAACTCAGGCAATGGCGCGATGCCGATGACCCCCGCATAGTTGGGATGCCCATTGTCGAAATAATCCTGACACCGAAACGTGGTGGCAACCGGCAGATTGAACCGTTCCGAAACCTGTGCCGCCAAACGCGCGGCTTCGGCGCTCCAGCCAGGTCCACCGAGAACCAACAGCGGTTTCTTCGCCTCGGCCAGCATCGCGTTGATCCGGGTCATTGCCTCGGGCTCGGGCGCACTGCGGGCCACATGCGCGGGGCGCGCATCTGCAACATCGGCACAGGCAGACAGCACGTCTTCGGGAAGAGCGAGCACAACAGGCCCGGGACGCCCCGAGAGCGCAACATGCCAGGCTCGGGATATATATTCCGGTATACGTTCGACATCGTCGATCTGTGCCACCCATTTCGCCATCTGGCCAAACATGTGGCGATAATCCATTTCCTGAAAAGCCTCGCGGTCCATCATGCCCGTGGCCACCTGCCCGATCAGCAAGATCAAGGGAGTGCTGTCCTGAAATGCCGTGTGCACCCCATTTGACGCATTGGTTGCGCCCGGCCCACGCGTGACAGCGCAAATGCCGGGTTTGCCGGTAAGTTTACCATAGGCGTCCGCCATGTTGGCAGCACCGCTTTCATGACGACAGGTTACAACCTGAATCCTGTCGCGGTGATCATAGAGCCCATCAAGCAGGCCCAGAAAGCTCTCACCAGGGACACAGAACACTTTTTCTGCCCCCAAGATGGCGAGCTGGTCCGCCAGAATACGCCCGCCGTGACGGGAACCACCGGAATTATTGGCGTTGTTGTGGGGCATTGGTCATATTCTCCGACTTCCAGCGCCATCGGTGCGCGCTATCTGGCCGGTAACATAACTTGCCGCCTTGGGCAGCAACAAAAAGGCGCGTCGGGTCAGGATGCCGCCAAGGCCGCGCGCAGCTTTCGCAGCCGGTCAAAAAAGGGGGTCTATACTGGACGGGCCGTCACGCGCGCGGATGCAAACACGTCAAAGCCCCCTGTCTCAGCTGTCCTGACGCGCGATATCGGTGATCAGCACGTCGACCATATCGTCTCCGATCTCCTTGCGAGCGGCCTCTTTCAACGAGCGCCTCAACACATCCAGCATGTCCGACTGGATAAAATCCCCGTCAAACCCGCCCATATTGGAATGGTCGAACAGGACTCTCAGGAAGGAATCCCGCAGCTTGGGCTCGCGCTCGAATACCCGGTCCGTCGTACCGGATTGGACTTCAACGCTCATCGAGGCGACCACCAGCGACGCCACGCGTTCATTCTTGATGATCGGAACAACGAACTGGTTGTTCAGCTTGACAAATTCGGTCGCGGCGGCCTGCTCCTGGTTCCCGTGGCTATCCGCCGCCGGTTCCTTGGGCGGGGTTTCATGGGGCTCGGCTTCGCTGTTGTCGGGTGGCGCCAGAAAGATCCCGGCGCCGACACCGGCACCGGTGCCCAATATCAGGAAGATGACAGGAATAAGTTTCGCAAGCATCGGCTTCCCTCAGAATGGCAGGACGGTGTCAAGTATCTGTTGGCCATACCGCGGCTGCTGGACATCGGATATCTGTCCCCGCCCACCATAGGACACCCGTGCCGACGCTATTTTGTCATAGGTCACCTCATTCTGGCGCGAGATGTCTTCGGGGCGCACATAGCCCGCCACCAGCAATTCACGAAGTTCGAAGTTGACCCGCAATTCCTGCGATCCCGAGATCGCCAGCACCCCGTTCGGCAATACATCCACGATCGTCACCGCCACACGCAATGTCAGCTTTTCGTTTCGTTTGACCGACCCTTTTCCCGAAGTGGAGCTTTTCGACCCAAGATCAACCGCGTCGGCCATGGACGCACCGGCAGGGAGCTTTTGGTCTATTCTCTGCGGCAGTCCGAAAAACTGCGGCAACTCCATGCTTTCAGATCCATTGCGGGACCGGGCCGTATCGTTGGAAATCTCGGCTTCTTCGTCGATCTCGATAACCACCGTCAGAATATCGCCTTTCTTCATGGCGCGGCGATCACCCAAAAGCGACTGTCGTGTCCCACTCCAGAGCGAAGACTGATCGACCGTGCGCTGTGGCTGGGTCTGCAGCGGCAAACCCGGCATCAGCATCGCAACATGTTCCGACGTCTCGGTATTGGAACTGAATGACGGCGGTTTGCCCAAATGGTCCAGCCGGCCGCAGGCGGACAGAACGAGAATGCCCGACATTATCAGAGAGATCGCAAAACGGGGATGTATCATCATTTCACCTCGATAGAGCCGTCGCCCTGGATGCGACCGCTGACAGTTGTCCGCGAGGACATGTTCATGACGCGGATGGTTTCACCGACCGCACCGCGCCCAAGAGATCGCCCTTCGGTCACGATACGAAGACCACCCTGAATGAAAATCAGGTCCACCAGATCATTGCGGCTGACCACAGCCGGCGGGCCTACATCGCCCGGTCGGACCGGCCGCCCCGGATAGAGCGCGACCCTGGCTTCAAAACCGACGAGTTCGCCCGGCTCGGACAGGGCGCCGGCAGAATCGACATCCTTGAGGGCCAGATCATCGGCCAGGATGATCTCTTTGGCGCGTATGGTTCGAACGGGAACCAGAATATCCGCGTTCAGTTCCGGCGCCGCGAGCACGACAAGAAGAAGGGTCCACACAGCTTTCATCAGCGCACCTGCGTCGTTGCGCTCATCATCTGATCGACGGCGGAAATCACCTTGGCATTCATCTCATAGCCCCGCTGGGCCTCGATCAGTTCCGTGACTTCACGCACCGCATCAACCGAACTGGCCTCCAGATATCCCTGCCGCAGCGTGCCAAGCCCATCTTCACCGGGGGTCGCCACCAAGGCGGGTCCCGAAGCTTCGGTTTCCAGAAACAGGTTGCTGCCCATCGCTTCCAGGCCTTTGGCATTGGTAAAGTCGGCCAGCGTGAACTGACCCAGCAACTGGCCTTCGGCCGTATCATCGAAATAGGCCCAGACCTCGCCGACCGCATTTATCGAAATGCTGCGCGCGTCCGTGGGAATCACGATCTCGGGCTCGATTGCGTGACCGTCCGAGGTTACGATCAGGCCTTCCGCCGAACGTTTCAGACTACCGTCGCGCGTATAGGCCGATTGGCCGGAGGGCAAAGTCAGTTCCAGATAGCCCTTGCCCTCGATGGCGACATCCAGATCGTTGCCGGTTTCGCCCAGTGCGCCCTGTGCAAGATGCACGGTGACCGAGCTGGGCCGCACCCCCAGTCCCAGTTGAACCCCTGTCGGCAGCACCGTACCATCGGATGCGCTGATGGTGCCGGCGCGGCTGGCCTGCTGATAATGCAGATCCGCGAATTCGGCGCGCCGGGCATTGTAGCCGGTGGTATTCATGTTCGCCAGGTTGTTGGAAATCGTTTCGACGCGCAGTTGTTGTGCGCTCATTCCGGTGGCGGCTATCTTCAAGGCTCGCATAGGATTCTCCTTTGCTCAGATCACTTGATCAGGGTCTTGACCGCATTGCGGATGCGCTGATCTTCGGTTTCCAGAAAGCTCTGGCCCATTTCATAGGCACGCTGAACTTCGATCATGCGCGAGACCTGCAGGATTGGGTTCACGTTCGATCCTTCGACAAACCCCTGCAGAATTGTGGCGTTCTCCGCAGGGTCGACACCCGCATCGGCGCGGAACATCACGCCATCCTCACGCACCAGCCTCAAGGCTTCTACGGGCTGAAACAGGCCGATCTGGCCCAGCAACTGGCCATCCGCGCTGAGCGTTCCATCCGCCGCGACGCTGATACCCGCAACGCCAGGCGGAACGAAAACCGGCGCACCGCCTGCATCCAACACCCGGTGTCCGTCCATCGTGACCAGATCACCATCCGCATTGGCCGAAAAATTCCCGGCACGGGTCAGACGTTCGCCCGCCGGGGTCTCGACCATGAAAAACCCGTCCCCTTCGATGGCGAAATCGAATGCCCCGTTTGTCTGGGTCAACGCACCCTGCGCCATCGATGTATTGCGCACGCGGCTCTGGCTCATCGACAGGGACGATTGGTCGGGGGCGGATTTCACGAACTCTGAAAAGATCAGCCCCTCCTGGCGGTAGCCGGTCGTGGCGGCATTGGCGATGTTGTTGGCCACGATACGCATTTCACGCATCAGACCCGATTGGCGGGACAGGGTGACATAGCCGGCAGCGTCCATCAGGAACCTCCAACGATCAGTGGGATGATGTGGCCATCAAAGAAAGATACAAGCGATTGGGTCATGAAACCCATGGACAGCCAGAATACGATCACGATCGCCGCCAGTTTCGGCACGAAAGTCAGCGTCATTTCCTGGATCGATGTCAGCGCTTGAAACAGGCCGATCACAAGACCGGTGATCAGCGCCACGGTCAGGATTGGAATGGAAACCACAACCGCAACCCACAAACCCTGCCGCAGGGTATCGAAAAAGATGCCTTCGCTCAGCATGATCAGACCGGCATCCGCAGGATTTCCTGATAGGCCTCGACGACCTTGTTGCGGACCGTGATCGCCGTTTCCACCGCAAGTTCGGTCTGCGCCAGGGCCTGAACCAGAGCATGCGGGTCAGCGTCGCCGGTCATCGCCGCCATTGCGGTTTCCTCACCGCGCTGCAAGGTTGCGGCAAAGTCCTGAAATGCGGATTTCAGCTGGGCGCCGGCGCCCCCGGATTCGGGGTCGGGCTGAGTTGCCGGCTTTGCCGCGCCATAATTCTGCACGGCCGAAATTGAACGAACATCCATTCTGGATCTCCTAAATTGTTATTTTCGCAACAAGTCCATCAGACCGGCAGACATCTGCCGCGACTGGTCGAACATCTTCAGATTTGCCTCATAGCTACGCTGAGCTTCGCGGGCATCGGCAATTTCGATCATCAGATCGACATTGGATCCGTTGTAATAGCCGGTGTCATCCGCCAGCGGATGTGACGGATCAAACACCCGATCCGGTTCGGATTGATCCAGTTGAACCCGCCCGACAGCAACACCGTCGGTATCGGCCAGGCCGCGCGCGGCTTCAAAGGACACGGTCTTGCGCCGGTATCCGGGTGTATCCGCGTTCGAAATGTTTTCGGATACATGACGCAAACGCGTGGCTTGCGCCTTCAATGCGCTGGCGGAAACCGATAGGGCTTTGGAAAATTCGCTCATCTGCTACCCCTACCCGCGACCCAGACTGGTCCGGAGAATGGACAGCGATGATTTGTAGATGGCCAGCGCGCGATCATGCTGGCGCTTGACCTCGACGCCTTTCAGCAGCTCAAGTTCGACCGACACGGAATTGCCGTTTGGATCGGTCTGATCATTCGTGTCAAATGTTTGCCAATGCCCGCCGGCACCCTGCGCGGCCCCCAGATGCCCGGCGCGGCTGGCCCGCATCCCGGTTGCAGAATCGGTCCGCATCACCTCGGCAAAGGGTTTCATGTCCTGCGCCTTGTAGCCCGGTGTGTCAGCATTTGCGACATTCTGCGCGACAACCGCCTGTCGCTGTCCCGCATGGGTTGCCATGGCGTGCGCTGTTTTAAAGACGTTCAATCCTTGGAACATCGGGGCTTCTCCCTCGATCAATTTCAATCAAGGCTTAACCCCGATTCCTTTAGAAAGAGTTGTCAGGGAACAAAAGGAGATCAGGAGCGTGAACGTCGATCTTAAAATTCTGGGCAGCGAAATCGCCGACGCCAGACTGGCCCGTCCGATGGGCCGGGTTATCGGTATCCGCGGCGGGGCGGTGCAGATTTACGGTCTCGTGGACGATGCCCATATTGGCGACCATATCGTGCTCAAACGCACAACCGGACCGTCGCTTGCCGGGGAAGTGTTGCAGATCGAAGAGGGTATCGTGAACATGTTGCCCGATTCCGCGCCGGATGGCGTCGCCATCGGGGATCGGGCGATTCTGTATCGCACGCCTCGGTTTGCGCCCGGAAACAACTGGATTGGCCGGGTTGTGAACCCGTTCGGGGCCCCGCTGGACGGTCAGCCATTGCTGCGCGGCCGCGATTCACTTGATGTGATGGGTTCGGCGCTACCGGCGGTAGAGCGCATGCCGCTGGGCGAACGGGTTGGCACCGGTCTTTCGGTCCTGAACACCATGCTGCCGATCGTTCAAGGCCAGCGGGTCGGTCTGTTCGCCGGTTCCGGGGTCGGTAAATCCAGCCTTCTGGCTCAGCTGGCGCGCAACATGGCTGCCGATGTGGTGGTCATTGCATTGATCGGCGAACGCGGTCGAGAGGTAAACGACTTTGTCGACCGCGTGCTGGGTCCCGAGGGTATGCAGCGCACCGTCGTGGTCGCGGCGACTTCGGATCAGTCCGCCTTGACCCGGCGACGCTGTGCCTGGTCGGCGATGACCGTCGCCGAACACTTTCGCGATCAGGGCATGAATGTGCTGTTTCTGGCGGATTCCGTCACCCGCTTTGCCGAGGCGCATCGCGAGATCGCCGTCGCGGGCGGTGAGGCACCGGCATTGCGCGGCTATCCCCCGTCGGTGACGCCGCTGATCACCGCCCTGTGCGAACGGGCCGGACCCGGACGAATCGGACAGGGACATATCACTGCCGTTTTCAGCGTTCTGGTCGCCGGTTCGGATATGGATGAACCGATCGCCGACATTTTGCGCGGCGTTCTGGATGGCCACATAGTGCTGAGCCGCGAGATCGCCGAACGCGGGCGTTTTCCTGCCGTGGATGTCAGCAAATCCGTGTCGCGCAGCCTGCCCGATGCTGCCAGCGACACCGAAAATGCCACGATTCTCGAGGTGCGCAGACTGCTGGGTGCCTATGAACAGTCCGAAGTCATGATCAAGGCCGGGCTGTATGCCGAAGGGGCCGACCCGGTCCTGGATCAGGCCATTCGCGCCTGGGGCGATCTGGATGCGTTTTTCGCCAGGCCCGAGCCTGCCGAAATCAGCAACAGCTTTGACAAGCTGAACCTCATCCTGCGTCGATCAGCCGGAACGGCGGATCAACGCAAACGATAGCGCGGGTCAGAACCAACCGTCTTGCATGTCAAAGGCGCTCTGATCGTTCCGCAGCAGAATCTCGGCCCAGCCCCTGGTCCGGGACAGTTCACGGGCATAAAAATATCGGGCAGCCTGCCGCTTGCCGCGCAGAATATCGGAATCGCCATCCCGCTCGGCCACTTTCTGCGCTGCCTGTGTCAGACGCAGCCACATCCATCCCATGACCACATGGCCGAACATGTCCAGATACAAGGTGGCATTGGCAAGCCCGCGATCCGGTGTTTCAGCAACCTGCGCCGCCAAGTGTGCGGTGACGTCTTCCAGCCGCGTGAGTGCTTCAGCCAAGGCGGCCGCACATTCACCACCGGCCGCGATATCGGACCGCATGCGCGCGGCCAGAACCGAAAATCCGGCACCGCTGTCCATCAGGATCTTGCGCCCCAGCAGATCCATCCCCTGAATGCCATGCGTGCCTTCGTGGATCGGATTCAAGCGGTTGTCGCGATAGTGGCGCTCGACCGGGTAGTCGCGGGTATAGCCCGCGCCGCCCAGAACCTGGATCGCATGTTTGTTGGCCTCAAGGCAGAATTCCGAAGGCCAGGATTTGGCGACAGGTGTCAACATGCCCAGCAACACCCCGGCCGAAGGGTCCGCAGCGCGTTCCGCATCAACCAGCGTCGCGCACAAGAGCGCCAGTGCCAGCGCCGGTTCGACTGCGGATTTCTGCGCCAGCAACAACCTGCGCACATCGGCATGATCTATGATCGCCACCTGCTTTGACGTCGGATCCTTGGCCCCCGGCGCCCGCCCCTGCGGACGTTCGCGGGCATAGGCCAGAGCCACCTGATACCCGGCCTGCCCCAGGGCCGTTGCCCCCATACCGACGCCGATCCGCGCCTCGTTCATCATCTGGAACATATAGGCCAGCCCCTTGTGCGGCTCACCCAACAGTTCACCGAGACATTCCCCGCCATCCCCGAAATTCAGAGCGCAATTGGTGGTCGCGCGATACCCCATCTTGTGATTCAGTCCGGCCAGCGTCACGTCGTTGCGCGTCCCGTCCGCACGAAACTTGGGCACGACGAAAAGCGAAATGCCCTTGACCCCCGGCGGGCCGCCCGGAATCTTCGCCAAGACCAGATGCACGATGTTTTCGCTCAACTCGTGGTCCCCGCCGGAAATCCACATCTTGCGACCGGTGATGCGATACCGACCATCGTCCATGGGGTCCGCACGCGTGGTGATGTCCGACAGCGAAGACCCCGCCTGCGGTTCGCTCAGACACATCGTGCCAAAAAACCGGCCTTCGACCATGGGTTCCAGATAGGTTTTTTTCTGGGCCTGGGTGCCGAAGCTCTGGATCAGTCGCCCGGCCCCGACCGTCAGCATCCCATAGCCGGACAGCGACACGTTCGAAGCCGCCAGTATGAAAGCCGCCGCCTGATGCACCGTTTCCGGCAATCCCATGCCGCCGTGTTCCGGACTGAACCCGGCCGAAATGAACCCCGCATCCACGAATGCCTGTACCGCCGGCTTGACCGCGTCGGGCAAAATGGCCCGCCCATCGACGAACTGCGGCTCCTGCTCGTCGATCTCGCGCCCGATGGGCAGGAAAACATCCCGGGCGATCTGATCCGCCGCGTCCAGGATTCCATTGACGGCCTCTCGGTCCAGATCGCTGTCGGCAATCAGATCGCCCAAGCCCGCGACCTCCCACAGTTGAAACTGCAAATCCTCACGATCATAGGCGCGCATGTCTTCTCTCCCCGGCAATTTGGGGCAACCTTAACCCTTGCGGCGAAACGGATGCCAGTTGTCTGCGCCTGTGACCCTGCGGCAGTTGAGTTCGCGCGGCAAAACGCATATCCCAAAGCGAACCCTCGCGCCCGCGCAGACAAAGGATGCCCCCCTTGGCCAATCATCTCTATCAAAACGACCTGCCCGACGGGCTGGATCTGGGAGCGGTCGTTGCAATCGACTGTGAAACCATGGGGCTGAACCCGCACCGCGACCGGCTGTGCGTGGTCCAGATGTCCGGCGGCGACGGCAATGCACATATCGTGCAGATCGCCAAAGGCCAGAAGGCGGCCCCGAACCTGTGCGCGATGCTGGAAGATCCCCATGTTCTGAAAATATTTCATTTCGGGCGCTTCGATATCGCCGCGATGTTCAACACCTTTGGTGCGCTGGCCGCACCGGTGTATTGCACCAAGATCGCGTCGCGGCTGGTGCGCACCTATACCGACCGGCACGGATTGAAGAACCTGACCCAGGACCTGATCGGGGAAGACATCAGCAAACAGCAGCAGATGAGCGACTGGGGTGCAGCCGACCTGACGGCGGCGCAGCTGGACTATGCTGCATCGGATGTGCTGTATCTGCACCGTCTGCGGGACGTGCTGGACACCCGGCTAGAGCGCGAAGGCCGCAGCGACATGGCGCAGGCCTGTTTCGATTTTCTGCCCATGCGCGCAAAGCTGGACCTGGCCGGCTGGCCCGAAACCGATATCTTTGCCCACTCATGAGCAGTTCGTTCCAAACCACTGGCCGCCGCGTCATCCACACCGAAGCCCAGGCGCTTGCCGCGCTGGAATCCGGGTTGGACGGCTCTTTTGACCGTGCCGTCGAACTGCTGTTGGACGCCAAGGGGCGTGTGATTGTCAGCGGTATGGGGAAATCCGGCCATATCGCACGCAAGATCGCCGCCACTTTCGCCAGCACGGGCACGCCGGCACATTTCGTGCATCCGGCCGAAGCCAGCCATGGCGATCTGGGCATGATGGCACAAGGCGATGTGGCGCTGGTGCTGTCCAATTCCGGCGAAACTCCGGAACTGGCGGACCTTGTTGCCTATACCCGCCGCTTTGCCATTCCGCTGATCGGAGTGGCCAGCCGCCCCGCCTCAACCCTGTTGAAACAGTCGGATGTCGCGCTTGTGTTGCCCCAGGCGGACGAAGCCTGTGGCACCGGCATCGTACCGACGACGTCGACCACAATGACGCTGGCCTTGGGGGATGCTCTGGCCGTTGCGTTGATGGAGCACCGCGCCTTCACCCCTGAACATTTCCGCGAATTCCATCCCGGCGGCAAGTTGGGCGCGCGGTTGTCCAAGGTCCGAGATCTGATGCACAGCGGTGCGGCCTTGCCTTTGGTGCGCCACGCCGCGCCGATGGGCGATACGCTGATCGAAATCAGTCAGAAAGGGTTCGGCGTGGCCGGGGTTTGCGCATCCGACGGGACATTGGCGGGGATTATCACCGACGGCGACTTGCGCCGCAAGATGGACGGGCTGCTTTCGCATACGGCGGGGGATGTGATGACCGTCGGGCCGACCACCATCGGCCCGGACGCCCTGGCCGAAGAGGCCGTCGCCATCATGAACCAGAACAAGATCACCTGCTTGTTCGTGGTCGACCCGGACAGTGCAGGACAACCCTTGGGTCTGTTGCACATCCACGACTGCCTGCGGGTCGGTCTGGGCTGAGGCGGGCACGGCGGTGGATCCTTATTCCCGCAGGGTTGCGTTTCTCAAGGTGATGCTGCCCCTTGCTGCGCTGGCAATTCTGGCCACCCTGTTCCTGCTGTCGCGCAGCCAGGATGTCAGCACGAAGATCCCCTTTGCAGAAACCGACCTGTCGACCCGGATGCGCGATCAGCAAGTGACCAAGCCCTTTTTCTCGGGCACCACGGCAAAAGGCGAAGAGATCATCGTCACCGCCGACAGCGCGCGCCCCGGCGGGGCTGACACGCCCGGCCGTGCGGTCAATCTCACCGCCCGGATCAAGCTGACCGATGGGCGGCAGATCAATCTGAAATCCGATACGGGTACGCTCAACCCGCTCAAGGATGCCGCCACTTTCATCGGCAACGTGCGCATCGATTCCACCACCGGGCTGGTGGTGCTGACCGATACGCTGAATGCCGCCCTCAGCGGGATCGAGGCCGACACGCCCGGCACGGTCACGGCAAAGGGACCGATCGGCGACCTGACAGCCGGAAAGATGCAAATCACCTCAAAAAACGAGGACGGAAATGTACACATGCTTTTCAAGAATGGCGTTAAACTGATATACGTCCCGAAACAGTCGGAAAGATAATAAGTGAACCGGATTTTTGCGCCTCTTCTGTGCCTGCTGCTTGCCCCGGGAATAGCCGTTGCACAGGTGGCGGGCACCAAGGTCGCCTTTGGGACCATCAAGGCGGATCCGTCGCTACCGGTCGAGGTCACGGCTGATACGCTGGATGTGAACCAGTCCGACGGTTCGGCGGAATTCAAAGGCAACGTCCTGGTCGGCCAGGGGGAAATGCGACTGTCCGCGCAACGGGTGTTGGTGATCTACAATCAGGACAACAGCGGTATCCAGCGGATGGAGGCGGTCGGTGACGTGGTGCTGGTCAGCGGCCCGGATGCCGCCCAGGCCGAACGGGCCGACTACAGCATCGACAGTGGCGTGATCGTGATGACCGGTGACGTGTTGCTGACCCAGGGGCCGAATGCGCTGACCTCGGATCGGATGACCGTGAACCTGACCACCGGAACCGCCAATATGGCGGGCCGGGTCAAGACCATCCTGCAGGCGGACGACAACGAATGACCGCGCCGGAACTGACCGTGACTCAGGGCTCATCCGGGCTGCGCATCCAGCATCTGCGCAAGTCCTTTCGCAAAAAGGTGGTGATTCGCGATGTGACAATGGCAGTGGAACGCGGGCAGGTCGCGGCGCTGCTGGGTCCGAACGGGTCGGGAAAAACCACTACTTTTTATGCTATTGCCGGATTGATCTTCCCCGAAACCGGCACTGTCACCATTGACGGGCAGGTGGTCACCACCTTGCCGATGTACCGTCGCGCGCGTCTGGGTATCGGGTACCTGCCGCAGGAAATGTCGATTTTCCGGGGTCTCAACGTCGAAGACAATATCTCGGCGGTTCTGGATATCACCTGTCGCGACCGCCACAAGCGCCGGGAACGGCTTGAAGAACTGCTGTCGGATTTTTCGATCGAACACCTGCGGCGGGCCCCGGCGCTGGCCTTGTCCGGCGGTGAACGCCGCCGCGTGGAAATCGCCCGCTGCCTGGCCGCTGACCCGAAATACCTGCTGTTGGACGAACCTTTTGCAGGTGTCGACCCGATTTCGGTCGGGGATATACGTCACCTTGTTTCGGATCTGAAAAAGCGCGGCATCGGGGTGCTGATCACGGACCACAACGTCCGCGAAACACTGGAAATCGTGGACCGCGCCTATATCCTGCACGATGGGCAGGTCCTGATGTCCGGAACGCCCGCCGAAGTGGTCGAAAACGAAAACGTGCGGCGCGTCTATCTGGGCGAAAATTTCCGGATTTCCTGAGACCGGATCACCCCCGCACAATACCACACATGCGAATCCGGCAAAAATGACGCCGGTTTGCATTGACAGTTGCCCTGACTGTCGCCTCAAATGGGGACATGGCACATGTACCCTCTGATGCAGTCTGGGACAAAACAAACGGCGTAGGCCAGCCCCATGCGCATTCGCGGGCATTGTCACATTCCCTCATCCGACGTTGACCCCATGCGGAATTGACCCGCCACGGTGTCGGGTGACACAAGCGAAGGAAAACATATGCGTTACCAAATCAGCGGAAAACAGATCGACATCGGCGAGGCCTTGCAGACACATGTCAAAGCCGAGTTGAATGCTGTTGTTCAGAAATACGCGGAACGTCCGACGGACGCCAACGTGATCTTTTCCCGCTCGGCCAGCGAATATGTCTGTGAATCGACCATTCATCTGTCCACGGGGCTGAACGCGACGGCCAAAGCGCGTGCGCATGAAATCTATGCCGCGTTCGATGCCTGCGCCGAAAAGCTGGAAAAGCAGCTTCGGCGATACAAGCGCAGGTTGAAAGATCATCACAAATACCGCTCGGAACCGGTTGAACTCTTCGAAGCCTCCTCGTATATCCTCGCCTCGGAAGAACAGGCCGAGGATGCCGAGCCTGCCTCGTTGCAACCCATCATCGTCGCCGAGATGGAAACACGGATACCTTCGTTGTCTGTGGGCGAAGCGGTGATGCAGATGGAACTGGCAGGCGCACCGGTCCTGGTCTTTCGAAACGAAGGCAAGAATGGGGTGAACGTGGTCTATCGCCGCGACGATGGCAACATCGGATGGATCGACCCATGATCGCCATGGATTGATCCCGTGCGCCGCAAGGTGCCCCAGAGGAGAGAGCGCAGATGGAGTTGTCCAGCATCCTCATGCCCGAGGCTGTAAAAGTGTTCGCCGCCGCATCCAGCAAAAAACGCCTGTTTCAGGAACTGGGGGATGTCGCGCACAGTGCCTATGGGTTGGATTCGTCTTTGACCGTAGAGGCCCTGCTGGATCGCGAAAGCCTGGGCCCAACGGGGGTGGGGCATGGTGTTGCCCTGCCGCACGCCCGTCTGAAAGGGCTGGATCGGGTTGTCGGTGTGTTCATCATACTTGAGAAACCGATCGATTTTGGCGCCGTGGATCGCCAGCCGGTGGATATTGCCTTTGCCCTGTTCGCCCCCGACGAAGCCGGGGTCGAACATCTCAAGGCGCTGGCGCTGGTCTCGCGCACGCTGCGCGACTCTGCCCTGTGCGCCAAGCTACGGGCCAATTTTGATCCGACCACGCTGTATGCGCTTCTGATCGAAGCCCGTTCAAGCCAGGCCGCCTGATCGCTACCTGGGCGGCTCTGCCTTCCACGGCCCGAAACCGAACATCATGAAATCACGCCGATAGACGTCGGCGGCCAGGCTCTCAAGCGCGGCGTCATGAATATCGGCCAGCGCAAAGGGCGTGTCAGGCGATGCCTCCCGCAAAGACGGTACATCGGCGCATCCCACCAAATGCGCCAGAACAGGCAGCATCTCGGACAGCTCATCTTCGCGCAGGATAAAGTCGGGCGAGGCGACGGTCGCGAACCCGGCCAGAGATGCCGACTGCGTGGCCCAGGTCTTGTCCGACCGGATCGCCGTCTGGCCTGCAATATTGGCCCCGACAAATTCCAGAAACGCCTGAAACGCGGCACGATGCTGTTTCATGGAATACCCCGGACCGGGTCCGGCTTGGGGGATGTCCAGCTTGAACCTGCGTCTGAGCGTTTCGCGAAGTCGGGCGAAGCCGTCCTCATCCGTACCCAGAATGCGCGCACAGAAAACGGAATGGGCCCGCGCCAGAGGATGGCGCAATACGGTAAAGCTGCGGCTGTTCGAATGCGTCCTCTTCCATTGGCGCAGCCGTTTCTGCGTCATCCCGGAAATCAGATCGTCAACCCCGACCCCGTCCAGATCGGCCAGCCAGTGCGCGATCTGCTGCTCTGGTCCCCCGGGCATGGGCATGAACAACAACGGTGAACGGGCCGCAGCCACATGCGTCGGCACCCCGGCGCCGCGCCGGGGTTCGAAATTCGGGGTACGGGTCAGGTTGAAACGATCCAGCCCACCGACCGCCTCGGCCATCTCGTCCGGATTGCTGACCTTCTCGGTTATGCCGCCCGGGTTTTGTGGCTTGAGCGAAGACTCCAGCCGATCCAACCGGCCGGTGCACCCCAGCCAACCGGCCAGCCCATTCATCACCGCAAGATCCTGAAGATCCTCATAGGAAACATAAAATGCGGTCTGTCCACTGGTCTGCAACCGATTCTGCAGAGCGATCTGAAACTCTTGAATGGCGTGCACATGACGCGCAAATTCGGCTGGCTCAAAGGTGGGCACCGCGTCTTTGCGACGTTTGATATTGGTCAGCTTCCACTGCCCGGTCGCCTTGGCGATCTTCCAGGACACATAACTGTCCAGCGGGTTGCGGGTCAGAACGACCTTGGCGCAGCGCGGATCCTTCAGCACCGTATCCAGCACCCTGGGGTCATGATCGTGAAAATACCTGAAACCACCCAGCGTTCCGGGCACGTCCCGAATCGCCGAAAGCAAGCCAACGGGGTCGGCATCACGTTCTTCCCGGCTGATGCCCAGAATGTCGGTCCGGTTCGGATATCCAATGAAATGCGGGTTGAATGCCTCTCCGAAACACCGCACATCGCCCAGCGCGTTCAGATTGGTTTCCAGGAAATTCGACCCGGTGCGCATCTCGGCGAACAGAACGAAATAATCAAAGTCTCCACGCATCCGCTCTACCGCACCAGAAAGGGTTTGCGGGGGGGCTCGGCGCGATTGAGCGGCGCGGCATCAGCTGCGAAATCCCCCATCAGATAGGGCTGCATCCCCTGATTCTTGAGGTTCTGGAGAAACTGCGCAAACCCGGTCAGATCGCTCATGGTCGGAGCTTCCTTGACGCGGTTCTTGTCGCGCGTACCGATCTCTTCGGTGATCTGCTGCAAATGCTCCATCGGCGACTCGATGAATTCCGCAAGGGTCCAGATACGAACCTTTGCCTTGCTTTCGACAGCCCGCAAGTCGGCGATGAACAGGCTTTCGATTTTCTGCAGGCGGGCGGCCTCGCGTCGCAGATCGGCAAAATTCCGGTTTGACCGGAACAGGGGCACCGCCCAGGCACCGGATATGATCGAGATCTGTGCGTTCTGGTCGCGCCGCATCAAACCGGCAACGGCCTGATTGTCAGCAGGGCCGAACTGAAAACACTGGCGTTCGCCGCGGGTGTTCCAGATCAGATTCGTCAGAAAAGACTGAGGCGCGTAATCACGCTGTGCGCGGTCGGCAGACAGGCTGCCCTTGAAATGGCGCTGACGCCCGGCAAATTCGGCGCCAGCGGGGGCATACAGGTGCCCGTGCACCTGCGCACCGGTTACCTTGGCCAGCCAGGGTTCGAAATCGGTGAACAGATCGGCAAAGCCCTGAAACACCGAATAGGGGGCCGCTGTCACACCGTGTTCACGGCCCGGACGCGGCATTCGGCTGTGCATGTACAGACCGGCACGACCCCAGGTCCGCCGCTCTGCTGCCTTGGCGAAAACACGGTCGATACGGCCCGGCATCGGTTCGGCCTGCTTCATCTTTCCCGCCTTGTCGGAAAGAAATGTCCGGTACAACCGGTCGGCCCGCGGCCAGATCTTGCGGGCGACGAAACAGTCCGACCGTCGCAAAAGCTGCAGGTGATCGTCGTAAAACACATGCGGCTTGCCTTGATGATCGAACTTGGACAACGTCAGCGAGCGGCTTTGGATGTCACTGGAATAGCGTCGCGCAAGCGTCTGATAATAGCTTTCATCGGGGATCCAGACACGCCGGAAAAACCGGTCATATCTTGGGCGCAGCGGGTCTTGCAAAATCGCGGACAGGGTTTGTCGCGTCAGGCACCACCACTGGCTGCCCAGATGCGGCACCAGCCCGTCCGGAATCCGCCGCCGGACCCGCAGTCGGCGCTGCAATCGGACGTAGCGGTCAAACAGGCGGCGGTTGCGTTTCCACGAGAACGGAAAACGCAGGGTGAACCGCTCGATGTCCAGCCCGCCCACCGTCCAGGGCACATCTGCAATGGTCACGCTTTCGATGAAATCAGTGCGCGGACGGGCCGCGAGATAATCGATCAGCTCCTGGACCGGACGCAAAGGCAGGCATGACCCGGATGCCATGTACACATGGTGCACGTCGGGAAATTCGCCCAGCAACAATTCAGACGCCGACTGCGATGCAGCAACGATCCCCCAAGTGCCCCATTCACACCGATGCCGGGCACAGAACCGCACCAGCGGATCGTCCGCAAACGCATTGCGAAAGGTGTCGAAACTGGCGTCAGAGACATTGCTGTCCACATGCAGCACAACCGGGCAGCCCGCCGCGGTCCAGTGCCGCGCCACCTGTTTCGCCCGGTGCAGATCGCGGTGCACCAGCATGGCGATTCCGACCGTCACGTCCAGTTCCCCTTGGACATCAGCCCCAACTCATCGAGTTGATGCCAGTTTTTGTATTTTTCGCTCCATTCGCACCACAGATCCGGCTGAGCCGTTTCCGGATCGGCATAGGCCAGATATTCCGCCGACCCGGCGAAATGCTGACGTCTGTGCAACTCTTCGGTCGCCTTTTGCTGGAACATGTCCAGAAACTTGGCGTGCATCAGCACGCCACTGGCTTTTTCACCGCCCCAGTCTTCATAAACCTGGTTCAAGCCGCGCGGCAGCAGCGCATGGGTTGAGCTGACATAGGTATATCGCCAGTTCCACTTCACCAGCGGGATCTTGTTCAGGGCTGGCGCTTGTTCCGGTCTGTCCGCAAAAAAGACGCGGCTGCGCGGGCCGCCCTGTATCCACAGATTGCCATATATCGGATTTTTCTTGAGCGTGTAATTCCCACTGTCGAACCAGCATGCGCTTTCGAACGGGTCGCATCCCGCCGTATAGGTCTGGGTGTTCAGAGGTCCCTTGGGATACATGTCCAGCAACATCGCGCTGAAACTGCGGATGCCGGATTCATCCAGCCAATCGGTCAGCGCCCGCACTGGGCGCGTGTCGCAAAACGGATAGACCAGAAACTCGTCCGGATCGACCACAAGGGTCCAGTGACCGTGACCATATCTGCGCAACAGGCCATTCAGCCAATCAACCCCATAGGTTGCCGCCCGATAGCTTCCATCGGTGCGCCATAGCGACACGTCCTCCTGATCGGCCAGATAGATGTCGGTTCCGTCATCGCTGGCATTGTCCACGAAAATGAAGTGATCGACCCCCATGTCGCGATAGTAGTTCAGAAAATAGGGCAATCGGATCTGCTCATTGCGCGCGGTGCAGAACAACAGAACGTCATTTGGCTTGATCCGCGCAGTCCGGTTTCGAACGCTCTGCAGTTCCCTGGACTTCCATACCGCGCGCAGCATTCGGCGACGCCGCCGTATCCGCATTCGATATGACCCCAGTAGACTCACGCTGTTTCAACCCCGTCACACCAACACATATTTCGAAAAGATACGGCCACTCCAGACGAGGCCGCCGCCCCCGGCCATGATTCAAAATCGAATTCAAGTATTTTACAGAACTTAGAATTTAGGAAGCGTTACAAGACAAGGGGGAATTTCCAAAGGCTTTTGCCCTGTTGCCTTCACCACCCGCCCGCGCTCATCAGTCCCAATTCAACAAGGTGTCGCCAATCGCCCAGCCGCCGCGCATCGGGATGCCACAGGTCGGGGTCATCCGACAATTGGTCGTAATAGGCGGCGAACTGCCTTGGGTCGTGGAAATGCTGGCGGCGCTCTTTTTCAATTGCCGCGCGATGCACCGTTTCGGGCAGGAACTTGCTGTGCAGCAGGATGCCCGACGGCGCGTCCCCGCCCGGCCCGTCATAAGCCGCATTCAGCCGCGGCGGCAACAACGCGTGGCAAGAGTTCACATAGGCGAATTTCCGGTTCCAGCACACCAGTGGCAATTTGTTCAGGGTCGGGGCGCGGTGCGGGCTGTCCGCCAGAAAAACCCGTTCGCGGGTGCCGCCTTGCAGCCACAGGTTGCCCATTGGACGTTGTCTCCGGGCCCGGTACGGACCCGGATCGAACCAGTCCAGCACCTCGGTTGGATCCTGTCCGGGGGTATGGACATGACCGCTGAGCGGGCCCTTGGGAAACAGATCCAGAAGCATCGCACCGAATGCGATACGCCCCTGCCCCTGCAACCAGGCGGTAAGATCCTGAAGGCCGCGCGTGTCGTGATCGGCATAGATCAGCATCTCGTCCGCATCGACCATCAGGCACCAATGGCCATGGGCATATCTCAGCTGCAACCATGTCAGCCAATCCAGCCCGAACCGGGCATCCCGGTAACTGTGATCCGTCTGCCAAACCGACACATCGGGCTGTTCGGCCAGCAACTCTGCGGTGCCATCGTCGCTGGCATTGTCCACCACCAGAAAGTGGTCGACGCCCAGGCGCCGGTAATGCGTCAGAAAGAAAGGCAGGCGGGCGATTTCATTGCGCATCACGGAAACCGCCAGGATATCGCCGGTGGCAATTTTTCCGCTACGATCGGACAACACGCGCAGCTGGTGCCGACTGCGCCATGATCTCCACAACAACCGCCGCCGTTTCCAACGCATGCGATACAACTCCCACGCGGTGAGCTGCGGCATGCTGACGGCGGGCTGTGATGTCATGCGGTCAGCTTTCGTAGTGCCCCGTCTGATGCCAACGCCAGGCATCCGCAATCATCTGATCCAGGGTCGAGCGTTCCGGGGACCAGCCCAGGTCACGTTCTGCACGCACCGAGCCCGAGACCAGCTTGGTACAATCACCGCCCCGGCGCGCGCCGATGACGAATGGCACCTCGCGGTTGGTGACGCTGCGGGACCGGTCAATCACCTCACGGACGGAAAACCCGGTGCCCGTCCCCAGATTGAACACGTTGCTGCCCTTGCCGTCCTGCAGCCATTTCAGCCCCAGAACATGCGCGTCGACCAGATCGCAAACATGCACATAATCGCGGATACATGTGCCGTCGGGCGTGTCGTAATCGGTGCCAAAGACCGTCAGCGCATCGCGTTTTCCATCGATTGCGTCCAGCATCAGCGGCACCAGATGTGTTTCCGGGCGATGGAATTCGCCCACTTCGGCCTCGGGGTCCGCTCCGGCCACGTTGAAATACCGGAAAATGACGTGCCGCAGCCCATATGCCGTCTCGAAATCACGCAAGATGTCTTCGATCGCGCGCTTTGACGCGCCATAGGCATTCAGCGGCATTTGCACCGTGTCTTCGTCCAACACCACGTTGTCATGTTCGCCATACGTGGCACAGGTCGAGGAAAATACGAAATCCAGACATCCGGCCGCCACCGTCGCCTCGATCAGGGTTAACGAACCTTCGACATTGTTGCGCCAATAACGGCCTGGCGCGGTCATCGCTTCGCCGACCTGGCTGAGCGCGGCGAAATGCATCACCGCCACCGGTTCATATTGCGCGAACACCTGGTCCAGCCGCGCGCGATCTAACAGGTCGCCACGTTCGAACGGGCCGAATTTGACCGCATCCTGCCATCCGGTCACCAGGTTGTCATAGGTTACCGGAACATATCCGGCGGCTTTCAGCGCCTTGCAGGCATGCGAGCCGATATAGCCCGCACCGCCTGTTACCAATACAGTCTTCACACTTTTTCCCCGCAGGCTGTTATTCGGCAGCTTTATCCAGCTGGATCACTTCGCGCAGATAGCGCGACAGATCATCGCGCAGATCATCGCGGGCCAGGGCGAATGCGACCGTCGCCTGCAGGAATCCGGCTTTGGATCCGCAATCGAACCTCTGCCCGCGGAAACGATATCCGAATACGGTATTTTGCGTGCCGACATCCTGCGCAATGGCGTCGGTCAACTGAATCTCGCCGCCCGCGCCCTGTTTCATCTGGTTCAGATGTTTCAGCACCGAAGGGGCCAGGATATAACGCCCGATCACCGCCAGATTCGATGGTGCCTTGTCGGCTGGCGGTTTTTCAACCATGCCCTTGACCGATACGATCGAACCCATGTCTTCCTGCACATCCAGAACACCGTAAGAGCTGGTTTTTTCTGGCGGAACCTCCATCGCGGCGACCATGTTGCCGCCGGTTTCCTCGTAGGCTTCGACCATTTGCTGCAAACAGGGTTTTTCGGCGGCGATGACGTCATCGGGCAGAATCACGGCAAAGGGTTCATTGGCGATCAGACGCCGCGCACACCACACCGCATGGCCCAAACCCAGCGCCTTGTGCTGTCGGATATAGGCAATGGCACCGCTGTCCATGTTGGTCGCCTTCAGCACCTCCAGCAGATCGTTCTTGCCCCGGCGGCGCAATTCCTGTTCCAGCATCAGGGAATGGTCGAAATAGTCTTCCAGCGCGCCTTTACCCTTGGACGTGACGAAAATGAATTCCTTGATCCCCGCCGCGCGCGCCTCGTCGATGGCGTATTGCACCAACGGTCGATCAACCAGCGTCATGATTTCCTTGGGAACGGATTTCGTGGCCGGCAGGAAGCGTGTTCCCATTCCCGCCACGGGAAAAATCGCCTTCGTTACTTTCTTACCCATGGGTATTCCTTAGTTTGATCTCTGACGAGACGGCAGGCTGGCACATGGAGATACGCATGTTTCGTTTGCGTTTCATTTACGCCAGCACCGTAGTTTCTTTATAATTCAACCGAAATAGTCGGTGGCGGCAGCTTGCGTCGCGCCGCCCGCCCTAACATGAAAAATCACCGATTGCACGCTTGGGTTGATCATTTTGCCAGCCTAACCTTTGATCGAGAATGCGCGCCCGCATATGGCCGCATCGTGAAGCCGCATGGCCTTGGATGCTATATCTTAAGCCCCGGGATCATCCGCGACAACCACCGCCACAGCCCACGGCAGTTTGCTGCCGGAATCCGTTCAATCATTCCAGCCCCATATCCCGCATCATGGCTTCGAGTTTCGGCACATCTTCGGGATTGTTGAGCTCCCAGAACTGACGCCCCCTGGCCTGGACCTCGACGCACAGCACCTTGCGACCGTGTTCCATGAACCGCAGCTGTTCCAGCCCTTCAAGCTGCTCCAGCGGACCGGCAGGCCACTGCGGATAGGCGGCCAGCGCATCCGGTCGATAGGCATAGACACCGACGTGATGGAACACCGGTGTGTCATCCGTGTCCGCATAGGTGCGGGATGTGAACGGCACCACTTCCTTGGAAAAATACATCGCGCTGTGATCGGCGGCAAAGACCGCGGTCGTGCCGCCGACGCGACCCGCGCGCCGGTCCGCGAGAAATCCGTTCAACGCAGCGCCATCACACCGCAGCACCGGGGTCGCCACCCCGGCATCCGGCGCGGCCCGCAGCCCCGTCACCAGGTCTTCGACGAACCAATGCGGCGTCAGCGGCGCGTCGCCCTGCAAGTTCACCACGATTTCATGTTCCGATGCCAGCCTTGCGTGTACCTGGGCGCAACGTTCGGTGCCGTTGGCACAGTCCGACGACGTCATCACCACTTCGGCGCCAAACGCCTGGCAAGCGTCGCGAATACGGTCGTCATCGGTCGCCACCACCACGCGATCGACCCCCGACACCGCCTGTGCCGCACGCCAGGAGCGCTCGATCAGGCTGCGTTTCTGTCCTGTTGCTCCGGTCAGGGGCACCAATGGCTTGCCAGGATACCGGGTCGAGGCATAGCGCGCGGGAATTGCAACCAATACAGACATCACGCGTCCTTCAAGGTGACGCCCGGCGCGTGGGCGATGAAGAACGGGTTGGCGTATCCGGCCTTGCCGTAGATCAACGGGCCGTGATCGTCAAACCGCACGACCTGCCCACCGGCACCGGCCAGCACGGCATGTCCCGCTGCGGTGTCCCATTCCATCGTGCGCCCGACACGCGGATACAAATCCGCTTCGCCGGTCGCAACCAGACAGAATTTCAGCGAAGACCCGGCGCTTTTCATGTCCTTGACCTGATACTTGCTGATATAGTCGTCCGTTGCCTGGTCACGATGCGATTTGCTGGCCACCACCATCAACGCGCTGTTATCCGCCTCTGAGACATGAATGGCGCGGGTCGGCCCGGCCTGATCCGGGTTCAGATCACCGGTTTCCTCGACAGACTGCCCATCCGCCTGCGTGTAGAACATGCGCTTTCTGGCCGGGGCATAGACCACCCCGCGGGTCGGGACACCCTTTTCGACCAGTGCAATATTCACCGTGAAATCGCCGCGCCTGTGGATGAACTCCTTGGTGCCATCCAGCGGGTCCACGATCAAGAAGGTGTCCCCCTGCGTGTCGTGGCTGTCCGCCTGTTCTTCGGTCACCAGCATGATGTCGGGAAACGCAGCGCGCAGACCCGCCGAGATGAGCGCATCCGCCGCTTCGTCCGCCGCTGTGACCGGGCTGTCATCGGATTTCACCTTCACGCCGAAATCGTCCGAGTCGTATATTTCCATGATTTTCTCGCCGGCTTCGATGGCCAGTTTGCGGATCACAGGTATCAAGGTGTCATGGGTCACGCCGGGGCTCCGATGCAGGTTTGGTTCGTTGATTAGTGACTTTTGCCCACTTATGCTGCGGCGGCAACGGATCGGCAAGATTTCCCTGCCATGTTCCACATGTCACAGAACGGGGCATCGATGTTTCAGTACGCGCAAAAACGGACCAAGCTGGCCATTGCTGCCCAGATTCTGGAACTGATCTTCCATTCCATCGTGCGCAGTGTTCGCAAGAAACACAACAATGCCTTTATCGCCATCGGTCTGAACATGCTGCAGGTGGTGATGTTTGTGATGGTGTTCTATTTCATGTTCATCGTGCTGGGCCTGCGCAGTTCGGCGGTGCGGGGCGATTTTCTGCTGTATGTCATGTCGGGCATCTTTCTGTTCATGGTCCATACCAAGGCAGTGGGTGCGGTCGCCGGTGCCGAAGGGCCGAATTCGGCGATGATGCAGCACGCCCCGATGAACACTTTCATCGCGATTTCCGCCGCGGCCCTGTCTTCGCTTTATATTCAGGTGCTGTCGATGGCGGTGATCCTTTACATCTATCACGCCGCATTCACCCCGGTGCACATAGAAGAACCCGCCGCCGCGTTCGGCATGTTGCTGTTGGCGTGGTTTACCGGATGCGGGGTCGGGTTGATCTTTCTGGTGTTGAAACCCTGGTTTCCCACCGCCACCGGCATCATGACGACAATTTACCAACGCGCCAACATGATTGCATCGGGCAAGATGTTTCTGGCCAACACGCTGCCTTCCTTCATGCTGGCCATGTTCGACTGGAACCCGCTGTTTCATGCCATCGATCAGGCCCGCGGGTTCGTTTTCGTCAACTACAACCCACATTACAGCAACTGGGAATATGCCTTTTGGGTCGGGGTCGTCCTGATCATGCTGGGCCTGATGGGCGAATTCTATACCCGCCGCCATGTCTCGATCAGTTGGGGCGCGCGGCGCTGACAACTGCTGGCTCATCGGGCCCGGGGCCTGACCTGTGCCTGAACCCCAGAACCAGCCAGATCGCCTGCCTTTCGGGCGACTGGATGTAGATCGCCAGATGTTCGGCCGCAGACGGCCCATCGGCCAGAACGATCAACCCGACCATTCGCTTGCGGGCCCCCCGCAGCCGTCAGGGAAAAGTTCTGATCCTGCGCATGTGCAGCCCTGCGATTTTCAGGTCACCACGCGCAGGGTCAGGTTGATACGCCCGCCCCGGGGCAACAGCCGGGAAGACCCAAACCGGATCCGATCCACCCCATGATGGATCAGCCGGGCCTCGCCCCCCATCACCACCACATCGCCCGAGTTCAGCCAGATCGATTCGGTGCGGCCGCCACGTTTCACATTGCCAATGCGGAACAACCCGTCATCCCCCAGCGAGACCGACACCACAGGCCAGGTGAAATCCGCCTCGTCCCGGTCCTGGTGCAGCCCCATGCGCGCGCCTTCGCCATACCAGTTGATCAGGCAACAGTCCGGTCGCCGTGCCAATCCCGTGACATCGTCCCAGATCCGCATCACGGCATCAGGGATCGGCGGCCACCCGATGCCACCGGGATGGCGTGGTGCATACCGATATCCCGTGCGATCCGAATACCAGCCAACCGCGCCCGCCGACGTCATCCGCACCGACATGGGCCGGCCATATGGCGTATCAGGGCTGAACAGGGGCGCGGCCTGAACCACGTCGCGTACCGCGTCCAGCACGGCGCGTTGGCGCGCCGGGTCCAGATGCGTCTTGTGGATTTCCACGCCTCGCAGCAACAGCCTTGCCATACCCGACCCCCGCTGGTTTCCCGAACCCGACGATTATCCGCACAAATTCGTGAATTCCTGCACCCGACGATGGTTGCAGGCTCGTTTCGCGCTCCTTATATACGCCGGGACGCCGGTTACGCGAAAGCAATACCGGCACTTCAATCGGGGTCGGGATGCCGCAACGGGTTCAGGCCTCGGGTCATCGCCTTGAACGACAAAAGGGATCAAACATGAGTAAAGTAATCGGAATCGACCTGGGCACCACCAACAGCTGTGTTGCCATCATGGACGGCAGCCAGCCGCGCGTAATCGAGAACGCGGAAGGTGCCCGCACCACACCATCCATCGTCGCCTTTACCGACGACGAACGCCTTGTCGGCCAGCCAGCCAAGCGTCAGGCCGTCACCAACCCGGACAACACGATTTTCGGCGTCAAACGCCTGGTCGGTCGCCGCAACGACGACGCGGATCTCGCCAAGGACAAGAAAAACCTGCCGTTCGCCGTGATCGACGGCGGCAATGGCGACGCATGGGTCGAAGCCAAGGGCGAAACATACAGCCCCTCGCAAATCTCTGCCTTCATTCTGGGCAAGATGAAGGAGACCGCTGAAAGCTATCTGGGCGAAGATGTCACCCAGGCGGTCATCACTGTCCCGGCCTATTTCAACGACGCCCAGCGTCAGGCCACGAAAGACGCCGGAAAGATCGCCGGTCTCGAAGTGCTGCGCATCATCAACGAACCGACCGCCGCCGCGCTGGCCTATGGTCTGGACAAGGAAAACACCCACACGATCGCGGTCTACGACCTTGGTGGCGGCACGTTTGACGTGACCATCCTGGAAATCGACGACGGTCTGTTCGAAGTCAAATCCACCAACGGCGACACCTTCCTGGGTGGTGAAGATTTCGACATGCGGATCGTCAATTATCTGGCGGGTGAGTTCAAAAAGGAAAACGGCGTCGACCTGACCCAGGACAAGATGGCCCTGCAGCGTCTGAAAGAGGCCGCTGAAAAGGCCAAGATCGAACTTTCCAGCGCCAATCAGACCGAAATCAACCAGCCGTTCATCTCGATGGACCCCAAGGGCGGGCAGCCGCTGCACATGGTCATGAAACTGACCCGTTCCAAACTGGAACAGCTGGTCGGCGACCTGATCAAGGCTTCGTTGAAACCCTGTCAGGCCGCGTTGAAAGACGCCGGCATGTCGGCTGGCGATATCGACGAAATCGTTCTGGTCGGTGGCATGACCCGCATGCCCAAGGTCGTCGAAGAGGTCACCAAGTTCTTTGGCAAGGAACCGCACAAGGGTGTGAACCCGGACGAAGTGGTCGCCATGGGTGCCGCCATTCAGGCCGGCGTTCTGCAAGGTGACGTGAAAGACGTGGTCCTGCTGGACGTGACCCCGCTGAGCCTGGGTATCGAAACCCTGGGTGGCGTGTTTACCCGTCTGATCGACCGCAACACGACGATCCCGACCAAGAAATCGCAGATTTTCTCGACCGCCGAGGACAACCAGAATGCCGTGACCATCCGGGTATTCCAGGGCGAACGCGAAATGGCCGCGGACAACAAGATCCTGGGCCAGTTCAACCTTGAAAACATCCCGCCGGCACCGCGCGGCATGCCGCAGATCGAGGTGACGTTTGACATCGACGCCAACGGCATCGTGTCGGTCGGCGCGCTGGACAAGGGCACCGGCAAGGAGCAGAAGATCACCATCCAGGCATCGGGTGGGCTGTCCGACGACGATATCGAAAAGATGGTCAAGGACGCCGAAGAAAACGCCGAGGCGGACAAGGAACGCCGCGAGCTGATCGAGGCCAAGAACCAGGCGGAAAGCCTCATCCATTCGACCGAGAAGTCGATGGAAGAGCATTCCGACAAGGTCGACCCGACCACCATCGAAGCGATCGAACTGGCCATTGCCGCGCTCAAGGACGAACTGGAAACCGACAAGGCCGACAAGATCAAATCCGGCATCCAGAACGTCACCGAGGCAGCGATGAAACTTGGCGAAGCCATCTACAAGGCAAGCCAGGACTCCGAGGAAGAGCCTGCCGCAGCAGATACGGCACAGGGCGGCGGCGATGACGATATCGTCGATGCCGAGTTCGAAGATCTGGACGATGACAAGCGTGCATAACGCAGGACTCTGAACGCGGACGGGCCGGCCCGATTCACGGGTCGGCCCGCTGACGTTCAGCCAGGAGGACATGAATATGTCAAAACGTGATTTCTATGACGTGCTTGGCGTGTCCAAAGGCGCTTCCGCCGACGAGATCAAAAAGGCCTATCGCAAGAAGGCCAAGGAACTGCACCCGGACCGCAACGCGGACAATCCATCGGCCGAAACACAATTCAAGGAAGCCAACGAAGCCTATGAGGTTCTGAAAGACGCCGACAAAAAAGCCGCCTATGACCGGTTTGGCCACGCGGCCTTCGAAGGCGGCGGTGGCGGTGGTGGGCCCCGCCCCGGTCAAGGCTATGGCGGAGGCGATTTCTCGTCCGCGTTTTCCGATGTGTTCGACGATCTGTTCGGCGACTTCATGGGCGGACAGCAACGCGGTGGCGGCCGCCGTGCGGCGCGCGGCTCGGATCTGCGATACAACCTGCGCGTTTCGATGGAAGACGCCTTTTCCGGCCTGCAAAAAACCATCAACGTGCCCACAGCGGTGGCCTGTTCCGCCTGCGAGGGCACCGGCGCCGAAGGCGGGGCCGAACCGACCACCTGCCCGACCTGTTCGGGCATGGGCAAGGTACGCGCGCAACAGGGCTTTTTCACCGTCGAACGCACCTGTCCGACCTGTTCGGGACTGGGCCAGATCATCAAGAACCCCTGCGGGTCCTGCGGCGGTCAGGGGCGGGTCGAAAAAGACCGTGCGCTGAACGTCAATATCCCTGCCGGTGTTGAAACCGGCACCCGCATCCGCCTTGCCGGCGAAGGCGAAGCAGGGATGCGCGGCGGGCCTCCGGGCGATCTGTACATCTTTGTCGAGGTTGAGCCGCACAAGCTGTTCGAACGCGACGGCACCAATCTCTATTGCCGTGTTCCGGTCAGCATGTCCAAGGCGGCACTGGGGGGCGACATCGAGGTGCCGACGATCGACGGCGGCCGTGGTCGGGTCAAGATCCCCGCCGGCAGCCAGTCAGGCCGACAGATGCGCCTGCGCTCCAAGGGCATGCCCGCTTTGCGCGGCGGTGGAATCGGTGACATGTTCATCGAATTGGCGGTGGAAACTCCGGTGAACCTGACCAGCCGTCAAAAGGAATTGTTGCGCGAGTTCGAAGAGCTCAGCGAGGACAACAACCCGGAATCGTCGACGTTCTTTTCTTCCGTCAAATCCTTTTGGGACAGCATGAAGGGCTGAGCGAACGCTTTGATCCGCGAACGGGCGGATCACCGATCATCTGCGCACATGATATCCCGGACACAGATGAAGTCAGGCGCCATCGGGTGCCTGACTTTTTTCTTCGCGGCTCGCGTTGCCTGAAATCTGGCCCGCACGCGGTGATCGCGACATCAGGGCACCATGGCCGCGCGCCTGAATTTTCCGGATTGCCCGGTGCGTCTTAACCGGATGTTCACCTTGATTGCCGCATCGTTTCCGCATGAGCAACGGACACTCCTTTCACGAAGCGCCGCAATCGCTGTTCGCCAGTGACGAAGCCCCGGTCATGCCACTGCCGAACGGCAGCAAGTTGCCATCCTATATCGCGGATCACCGCCAACGGCTGCGTGAACGGTTCATGACCGGCGGGGCCGCTGCGATGCCGGACTATGAATTGCTGGAACTGGTGCTGTTTCGCGCCATTCCCCGCCGGGACGTCAAGCCGCTCGCGCGCCAACTGCTGGATACGTTCGGCGATTTCAACCGCGTTCTAAGCGCACCACGCGAACGATTGGCCCAGGTCAAGGGGGTCGGTGAAGCCGTGATCACCGATCTGAAAATCCTTGAAGCCTGCGCACATCGAATGGCGCGCGCCCGGGTCATCCAAAAGCATGTGATTTCCAGCTGGGATGCGATCCTGGACTATTGCCACACCACCATGGCACATCGCGAAACCGAACAATTCCGGGTTCTTTTCCTGGATCGCAAGAATACCTTGATCGCCGACGAAGAACAGGCCAAGGGCACGGTCGACCATGTGCCCGTGTACCCCCGCGAAGTCGCCAAACGCGCGCTGGAACTGAACGCCAGCGCCCTGATATTGGTGCACAATCACCCGTCTGGCGACCCCACCCCGTCAAACGCGGATATTCAGATGACCAATGAAATCCACAACGCCTGCCTGGCGCTGGGATTGACCCTGCACGATCACCTGATCATCGGCAAATCGCGCGAACTCAGCTTTCGCGCACAGGGTTATCTCTGACGCAGCCCGCCTGTGCGCCGCGCCCGGCACTGCATCGCGGAAAATGCGGGCCCTTAGGATAACAGGCCGCTACAAAGCCACTACTGCAGACGCCCGTGGCAATGCTTGAACTTCTTTCCGCTGCCACAAGGGCATTTTTCGTTTCGCCCCGGATTGCCCCAGGTCGTCGGGTCATCCTCAACGAACCCTTCGCGCGCCGGACCTGATTCGTCTGGCTCTTGGGCAAGAGGTTGCGGAGCGGCGGCTTGCGGTGCGCGCTGCGCCGCGATCTGCGACATCATCTGTTGCTGTTCTTCCTGCGTCAGCGGGCGGACCTGTGCCAACTGCTGAGTCACGGTTTCACGCAACCCGTCCAACAGGCCCTCAAACAGCTGGAAGGCCTCGGTCTTGTATTCATTCAGCGGGTCACGCTGTGCATAGCCGCGGAAACCCACAACCGAACGCAGATGTTCAAGCGTCAACAGATGTTCGCGCCACTTGGAATCGATGGTTTGCAAGAGAACCTGCTTTTCGATGTTGCGCATGGTTTCCGGCCCGAAATCCACAGCTTTCTTTGCCATCATTTCGTCGGTGGCCTTGAGCAGCCGTTCGCGGATCACATCATCGTCGACACCCTCTTCTGCCGCCCATTCCATGACCGGCACATCGACGCCCAGCTTTTCGATGACCTGGGCATACAGACCTTCGGTGTCCCACTGGTCCGCATAGGATTTCGGCGGCATATAGGCTTCGACCAGATCGTCGATCACCTGCGCACGCATGTCGCCGGCGATCTCTGACAGATCCTCGGCGCCCATGATTTCGCGGCGCTGGTTAAAGATCACCTTGCGCTGTTCGTTCATCACATCGTCGAATTTCAGCACATTCTTGCGCATGTCGAAATTGCGGCCTTCGACCTTGGCCTGAGCGCGCTCCAGCGATTTGTTCACCCAGGGATGCACGATCGCTTCGCCTTCTTTCAGACCCAGCGTCTTGAGCACCTTGTCCAAGCGGTCCGATCCGAAAATGCGCATCAGATCGTCTTCGAGGCTGAGATAAAACGCGGTGCGCCCCGGGTCACCCTGACGTCCGGATCGTCCCCGCAGCTGATTGTCGATCCGGCGGCTTTCGTGACGCTCGGACGCCATCACATACAGACCGCCGGCCTCGATGACCTTTTGCTTTTCCTCGGCATGTTTGGCCTCTTCGGCCGCGCGCAGTTCGACCGGATCGGCATCGGGCGCTTCGGCCATCGCGGCCATGACCTTCATGTCCACGTTGCCGCCTAGCTGAATGTCGGTGCCCCGCCCGGCCATGTTGGTTGCAATGGTGACTGCCCCCAGGCGGCCGGCATCGGCAACGATCTCCGCTTCTTTTTCGTGCTGGCGCGCGTTCAACACATTGTGCGTGACACCCGCCTTGGTCAGAAGCTGGCTGAGCATTTCGGATTTCTCGATCGAGGTCGTGCCCACCAGAACCGGCTGCCCCTTGGCATTGGCCTCTTTGATCTGTTCGATCATCGCGTCGTATTTTTCGCGCGCAGTGCGATAAACCTGATCGTCCTCGTCGATCCGGGCAATACCCCGGTTCGTTGGCACCTCGACCACGCCCAGGCCATAGATCTCCTGGAATTCCTCGACCTCGGTCAGCGCGGTGCCGGTCATGCCGCACAGTCCCGAATACAGGCGGAAATAGTTCTGGAAGGTGACGCTTGCCAGTGTCACGTTTTCGGGCTGGATCTTGACGTTTTCCTTGGCTTCGATCGCCTGGTGCAAACCTTCGGACAGACGGCGCCCGGCCATCATCCGACCGGTGAATTCATCGATCAGCACCACTTCACCATCGCGCACGATATAATCCTTGTCGCGCTGGAACAGCTTGTGGGCCCTGAGGCCCTGATTGACATGGTGCACGATGGTCGTGCTTTCGGGATCGTACAGCGATTGTTCGGGCTCCAGCAGACCGCGCGTGTGCAGCTGCTGTTCCAGAAATTCATTGCCTTCATCGGTGAAGGTGACGTTCCGGGTCTTTTCATCGACGGTAAAGTGATCATCCGACAGCGACGGAATCGCCGCATCAATTCTCTGATACAGTTCCGAGCGATCTTCGGCGGGACCCGAAATAATCAGCGGGGTCCGGGCTTCGTCGATCAGAATGCTGTCGACCTCGTCCACAATGGCGAAATTATGGTGCTTCTGGCAGACTTCCGACAGCTCGGATTTCAGATTGTCGCGCAGATAATCGAACCCGAATTCGTTGTTGGTGCCATAGGTGACGTCGCACCCATAGGCGGCGGGTTTGTCCGCCTGGTTCATCCCCGGATAGATCACACCGGTCGTCATCCCCAGGGCGGTGAACACCTTGCCCATCCATTCGCTGTCACGGCGCGCCAGATAGTCGTTCACCGTGACCACATGCACGCCCTTGCCGGTCAGCGCGTTCAGATAGGCCGGAAAAGTCGCAACCAACGTCTTGCCTTCGCCTGTCTTCATCTCGGCGATATTGCCCTGATGCAGGAAAACGCCGCCCATCAGTTGCACATCAAACGCGCGCAGCCCCAGCGCACGGCGCGCTGCCTCGCGGCAATTGGCAAAGGCTTCGGGCAACAAGTCATCCAGACTGGTCCCGTCCAGGGCGCGTTTGCGCAATTCGTCGGTCTTTTCCTTCAGCCCGTCATCGCTGAGCTTCTCGAATTCGGGTTCCAGCGCGTTGATCCGATCAATCAGCGGACGCGTCGCCTTGATTTTGCGGTCGTTCGGTGTGCCGAACACCTTTTTGGCGATAGTTCCGATACCCAGCATGATCTCTCCAGCCGATCTGACATTTCCTGTTTGGTGCAGACTTGCCCGCCCTGCCTGCAACCCATAGATACGGGGAAGAAGGGCGGTGCTGCATAGGCCACAAGGCGATGTAAGGGCCGCTTGAAACAGTGTCAACGCCGCGCCCCGCCGCGGCCTCCGAATAGGAAGAATTCATGCGCAAACACATCACTTTTCTGTCCGCCCTGGCCCTGAGCGCCGCCGTGGGACTGCCGGCATTCTCGGCGGATACCCCGACCGCGGATACTGTTGTGGCGCGGGTCAATGGCGAAGAGATCACCGTCGGCCACATGATCATCGCGCGGGCGACGCTGCCGCAGCAGTATCAACAGATGCCGGCCAACGTGCTGTTCAACGCCATTCTGGACCAGTTGATCCAGCAAAGCGCGCTGGTGCAGTCACGCAAAGACGACATCCCACAACAGGTAGAGATCGCTCTGGAAAACGAACGGCGCTCGTTGCTGGCGGCGGATGCGATCGAAACGATCATGCAGGGCGTCGGCACTCCGGACGAGATCCGCGCCGCCTATGATGCCAAATACGCCGACGGATTCGGCCAAACCGAATACAATGCATCGCACATTCTGGTGGAAACCAAGGAAGAAGCGAACGCGATCAAGGCGAAACTGGACGAAGGGGCCGAGTTTGCCGAGACCGCAAAGCTCAAATCCACCGGGCCATCCGGTCCCGAAGGCGGCCAGTTGGGATGGTTTTCCGACGGCATGATGGTGCCGGAATTTCAGGACGCCGTGTCCGCGATGGAGCCCGGACAGGTTTCCGACCCGGTTCAGACCCAGTTCGGCTGGCATGTCATAATGCTGAATGACTCCCGCAAGAAATCGGCCCCCGAACTGGACGAGGTCCGCGATGAACTGCTGGCCGAGCTGCGACAGAAAGAGGTGGAAACCCGGATCGAGGATCTGACCCGCAAGGCAACCGTCGAACGCCCGACGGTCGAAGGACTGGAACCCGAAATCCTGCAGAATTTCGACCTGCTGGAGAATTGATAGATGGGCGAGATCACCGCGCGGTCGCCGCTGGCACCGGCCGGGTTTCCTGACCTGCCACCGGTGCGCGGCGTGCGCTTTGCATCCGTCGCCGCCGGCGTCAAATACGCCGGGCGAACGGACGTCATGCTGGCGGTGCTTGAACCCGGCACATCCGTCGCGGGCGTTTTCACGCAGTCCGCAACCCGGTCGGCCCCGGTTCTGGATTGTCAGGCGAAAATCGGCGGTGCGCCCGAAGGCCCCGCCGCCATCCTGGTCAATTCCGGCAACTCGAACGCGTTTACCGGGCGTTTCGGGCAAACATCGGTTCAGGAAATCGCCGATGCCGTGGCCAGAACAACGGGAATCGCAACGGATCGCATCTTCACCGCGTCGACCGGCGTGATCGGCGAACCGCTTCCGCACGACCGGATTGTCGCAAAGATCGACGAATTGGCCGGGTCGCTGAACGCCGACGCCATTCAGGACGCCGCCGAAGCCATCATGACCACCGACACATTCGCCAAAGGTGCCGCTGCGTCCGTCGACATTGACGGCACTCCGGTCACCATTGCCGGAATCGCGAAAGGTTCCGGCATGATCGCCCCGGACATGGCAACGATGCTGGTCTATATTTTTACGGATGCGCGGGTGGATCAGGGCGCATTGCAGACCATGTTGTCGGACTTGACCGAAACGACGTTCAACTGCATCACCGTGGACAGCGACACATCGACAAGCGACAGCCTGATGCTGTGCGCCACCGGCGTATCGGGCGTCGATGCCACGGATCACAGCGGATTTCGGAATGCTTTGCGCGGGGTCATGCTGGATCTCGCGCATCAGGTGGTGCGCGACGGCGAAGGCGCCACCAAGTTCGTCGAAATCCGCGTCACCGGCGCCGTCAACGACGCCGACGCCAGGACACATGGCATGGCCATCGCCAATTCTCCGCTGGTCAAGACGGCGATTGCCGGTGAAGATCCCAATTGGGGGCGTGTCGTCATGGCCATCGGGAAATCAGGCGCTGCCGCCGACCGCGACCGGCTGAGCATCCGTTTCGGGGATGTTCTCGTGGCGGAGAACGGCTGGGTCAGCCCCGACTACTGCGAAGAAGACGCCGACGCCCATATGAAAGGCCAGGAGCTTTCGATCTCCGTCGATCTGGGGCTGGGGGATGGGCACGCCACGGTTTGGACCTGCGATCTGACCCATGGCTATATCGAAATCAATGCGGACTACAGGTCATGACGCGCCGCGCGGGGGCGTATCGATGAAAACCCTGTTGGTTTCCGCCGTGGCGCTTATCGACGTGGATGGGCGGGTGCTGCTGGCGCAGCGCCCGAAAGGCAAGCCGATGGAAGGGCTGTGGGAATTTCCGGGCGGCAAGGTCGAAACCGGTGAAACCCCCGAGACCGCGTTGATTCGCGAATTGCGCGAAGAGCTTGCGATAGACACCTGGGAATCATGCCTGGCGCCGTTGACCTTTGCCAGCCACAGCTACGACGATTTTCACCTGCTGATGCCGCTGTTCGCCTGTCGAAAATGGCAAGGTATCGTGCAGCCAAACGAAGGCCAGCGTCTGGCGTGGGTGCGACCGCAGGATCTGAAATCCTATCCGATGCCGCCGGCAGATATTCCGCTGATTCCGATTCTGCGCGACTGGCTGTAACCCCCCTCCGCGCAATGCCGGTTGCCGCGACCGGCCGGCGAAAAAGGGGCGCACCGAATGATCGGTACGCCCCTGATTTCTGTTTCAGGTCAGGATCACGACAGCGTGCGGACCACTTCTTCGCGCTCGAAAATCTCGATGACATCGGCGGGCCGGATATCGTCGTAGTTTTCAAAGGCCATGCCGCATTCCTGTCCGGATTGCACTTCGGGGACCTCATCCTTGAAGCGCTTCAGCGTTTTCAGCGTGCCCTCGTGAATGACCACGTTGTCCCGCAGCAGACGCACACCGGCCGAACGGCGGGCGACGCCCTCGGTGACCAGACAACCGGCAACCTTGCCGACGCCGGTGACCTTGAACACTTCCTTGATCTCGGCATAGCCGATGAACTTTTCCCGGATCTCCGCGCTGAGCAAGCCACTGGCGGCGGCTTTCACATCGTCGACCAGATCGTAGATCACCGAATAATACCGGATCTCGACGCTCTTCTGGTTCGCGGTGTTGCGGGCACTGGCATTGGCCCGCACGTTGAACCCCATGATCGGCGCATTGCTGGCTTCGGCCAGACCCACATCGGTTTCGGTGATGGCACCGACGCCCGAATGCAGCACGCGCACGCGCACCTCTTCGTTGCCGATCTTTTCCATCGCCTGCGCGATCGCCTCGGCCGAGCCCTGCACGTCCGCCTTGAGCAGAATAGGCAGTTCGCTGACGTTTTCATCCGCCTTGGCATTGGCCATCAGCTGTTCCAGCGTGGTCGCCGCACCCGCTGCTGCGCGCTTGTCCTTGGCAGCATTGGCGCGATACTCGGCGATTTCCCGCGCCTGTGCTTCGGTTTCCGTGACGTTCAGGACATCGCCGGCTTCGGGTGTTCCGTTCAGGCCCAGAACTTCGACGGGGACCGACGGGCCTGCTTCCTTGACGCGTTCGCCCTTGTCGTTTTCCATCGCACGGACCTTGCCCCACTGTTCGCCGACGACGAAAATGTCGCCCTGCTTCAGGGTACCGGTCTGCACCAGAACCGTTGCCACCGGGCCGCGGCCCACATCCAGTTTGGCTTCGATGACAGCGCCCTGCGCGGCCCGATCCGGATTTGCCTTCAGTTCAAGCAATTCGGATTGCAACGAGATTGCTTCCAGAAGATCGTCCAGACCGGTTCCGTTGATTGCCGACACCTCGACATCCTGCACTTCGCCGGACATCTTTTCGACGATCACCTCGTGCTGCAAAAGATCGGTGCGCACCTTGTCAGGGTTGGCTTCGGGGCGGTCGATCTTGTTGATCGCCACGATCATCGGAACACCGGCAGCCTTGGCGTGATTGATCGCCTCGATGGTCTGCGGCATCACCGCGTCGTCGGCGGCGACCACCAGAACCACGATGTCCGTGACCTGCGCCCCGCGCGAGCGCATCGAGGTAAAGGCCGCGTGACCCGGCGTGTCCAGGAAGGTCAGAACCTGCCCGCCATCGGTTTTCACCTGATACGCGCCGATATGCTGGGTAATGCCACCGGCTTCGCCCGCGACAACCTTGGCATTGCGGATCGCATCCAGCAACGATGTCTTGCCGTGGTCGACATGCCCCATGATCGTGATCACCGGGGGACGCGGTTGCAAATTCTTGCCGTCATCCTCGACCTGCATGATGACGTCTTCGACATCGGCATCCGAAACACGGACCACGTTGTGACCGAATTCTTCGATGATCAGTTCAGCCGTGTCCGCATCAATGGTCTGATTCTGCGTGACCATCATGCCCATGTTCATCAGGGACTTGATCACCGAGCCAACGCGTTCCGCCATCCGGTTCGCCAGTTCGGAAACCGCGATCGCTTCGGGCAGGTTGACGTTGCGCACGACCTTTTCGCGTTCGACGGTACCGCCCATGGCTTTCTGCCGGGCGCGCTCCTGCTTGCGCTTCATGGCCGCCATCGACCGCTGCCGGCCGCCTTCACCACCCCGCAACGCCTGATTCAACGTCAGCTTGCCGGATCGGCGCCCGTCGTCGTTGCGGCCCTTGCCACGGTTCGGGCGCTGTTCGCGTTCGCGCTCGGTCTTGCGCGGCGTGGACGTCCCCGCGGGTTTGGCCGCGCCACGATTGGCCGATCCCGGCGCTTCGGGCTGAGGTGCGGCAGCGGCTCGCTTGGCTGCGGCTTCGGCCTCTTCCCGCTGGCGCTTTTCTTCTTCGGCCTTGGCCTTCAGCGCCTCTTCGCGTTCTTTTTCTTCACGTTCCTTGGCTTCGATCTCGGCGCGGCGGCGCTCGCGGTCGGCGGCACGCTCCTTTTCCTCGGCCTCACGCCGGGCAGCTTCTTCGACTTCACGCGCCCGAGCAGCCTGCACAGCCTTGAGGCGGCGCTCCATTTCCGCGTCGGAAATTCCCGCCGGACGCTTGGATGGATCACCGCCCATGCCCGGCTTGCCCCCGCCTGCCTTGCCGGCACCCGGCTTAGGAACCACAACGCGCTTGCGCTTGGTCTCAACCACGACATTCTTCGTCCGCCCGTGGCTGAAACTCTGTTTCACATTCCCCGGACGGGAACCCCCACGCAGACCCAAGGTCTTTTTGCCGTCAGTATCGCTCATAAAGCTATTTATCCTTCCAAGCGGCCCTTGCCGCTTTCCGTTCCACGTACGCCCTGCAATCGCTGGGCTTCCTCTACAACACGTTTACTGAGTCCACCAGAGGCGAGCGCAGCATGTATCACAGTTTGGCGTCCAAAGGCCATTCCCAGCTCATCCGCGGTCAGCCAGCCGATGTAATGGCCAAAATGCGGCGTGCTCAGTTTCGATTTTCCACGCCCCGAACCGTCCACTGCCTGAATCAGGATTTGCGCCTGCTCCTTGGACAGCCAGTCCTTGACCTTTTCATACCCGGCGACCGCATCGCCTGATTTGCGCGCCAGGCTGATCAGTTCGACAACGCGGCGCACCAGCTGGCGTTCGATCTCGCCCAGTATGTCTTCGGGCACCGTCACCTGCTGTTTCAGCCCGCGCGCGAACAGTTTCTTGTCCACCGCCCGTTCCAACGCAGCGCGATCCGCCGCCACATATACCCCGCGCCCCGGCAGTTTGCCCAGCACATCCGGTGCGATCCGGCCCTCCGGGTCCGCCACGAAACGGATGAGGCCGGATTTTGGCCGGACCTCTCCCGTGGCAATGCACTTGCGATCCGGACCGTCCGACCGGTCCCTGGAGGCGCCACCGCGACTCATGATGAACCCCTGGGGCCTGGGATCAGGCCCCGGTCTCCTTGGTCATGACGTCCTGATCCTCGGCTTCGGTTTCGGTTTCCTCTTCCGGTTCTTCTTCGGCTTCCAGCTCGGCCGGATCGACCCATCCCAACATGATGCGGGCGGTCATGACCAGATCCTGCGCCTCTTCCAGCGAAAGATCAAACGGCTCCAGCAGCCCATCGTCCTTGATCCGCTGACCGTCGACCGTGGTCCAGCCGCCAGCCAGTTCCCAATCCGCACAGGTCGCGAAGTCTTCCAGCGTCTTGACCCCGTCCTTGGCCAGTGCCTCGATCATTTGGGGTGTCAGGCCTTCGAATTCAACCAGGCTGTCTTGGACACCCAGGGCGCGCGCATTTTCCAGCGCCGCCTTGGCCTGGGCTTCCAGCACATCGCGGGCGCGGGCCTGCAGCTCCTGTGCGGTGCCTTCGTCGACACCGTCGATCACCAGAAGTTCGTCCAGTTCGACATAGGCGACTTCTTCCAGGTTGGTGAAACCCTCGGAAACCAGAAGCTGGGCAAAGAACTCGTCCAGATCCAGCGTATCCATGAACAGCTGGGTGCGCTGCTCGAATTCCTTCTGGCGGCGCTTGCTTTCTTCTTCCTCGGTCATGATATCGATATCCAGACCGGTCAACTGGCTGGCCAGGCGCACGTTCTGACCGCGGCGGCCGATTGCAAGGCTCAACTGCTCTTCGGGCACGACGACTTCGATCCGCTCGGCTTCTTCATCCAGAACCACCTTGCTGACCTCGGCGGGCTGCAGCGCATTGACCAGGAAGGTCGGCTGATCGTCGTTCCAGGGAATGATGTCAATCTTTTCGCCCTGCAGTTCGTTCACCACGGCCTGCACCCGGCTTCCGCGCATCCCGACGCAGGCACCGACGGGGTCGATGCTGTTGTCATAGGAAATCACGGCGATCTTCGCGCGCGACCCAGGGTCACGGGCCACGGCCTTGATCTCGATGATGCCGTCATAGATTTCCGGCACTTCCATCTTGAACAGTTCGGCCATGAATTCCGGCGCGGTGCGGCTCAGGAAAATCTGCGGCCCGCGCGGTTCGCGGCGCACATCCTTGATATAGCAACGGATCCGATCATTCGGGCGATAGCTTTCGCGACCGATCTTTTCGTTGCGGCGCAGGATCGCTTCGCCGGCACCCACGTCAACGATGACATTGCCATATTCTTCGCGCTTGACCATGCCGTTGATGATCGTACCCGCGCGATCCTTGAATTCTTCGTATTGACGGTCCCGCTCGGCTTCGCGCACCCGTTGCAGGATCACCTGCTTGGCCGATTGCGCCGCGATCCGGCCCATTTCGACGGGGGGCACTTCTTCGACGAACGTATCGCCCACGACCGGGTCCGCCATGTATTGTTTGGCCTGATCGACGGTGAACTCGGCCTGATAATTTTCCAGCTCTTCTTCGTCGACCACGGTACGAACACGGGTAAAGGTGGCCTTGCCGGTCTTGCGGTCGATCGAGACACGAATATCCATCTCTGCGCCATAGCGGCTCTTGGCGGCACGGGCGAGGCTCTCTTCCATCGCCTCGACCACCAGACCGGGGTCGATCATCTTTTCGCGGGCCACGGCCTCGGCGGTCTGCAAAAGCTCCAGCTGGTTCGCGGATGTGATTGCCATCAGGTGTTCTCCTCTTCAGACGTGTCGGTCTGGATCTCGTCGAATTCGTCTTCGTTCAGCGCGCCCGCGGCTTTCCGCTGGCGCAGCATTTCCTTGATCAGGTCGTCGGTCAGAACCAGCTTGGCATCGCTGAGCCAGTCGAATTGCAGCCCGATGGTGACCTCTTCGCCGTTCTGGTCGATATTGATCAGCACCTCATCGCCTTCGACCCCGGCCAATTGGCCCTTGAAACGGCGGCGGCCGTCGATCATTTCGGCGGTTTCGATCTTGGCCTCGTACCCTTCGAACATCTCGAAGTCCTTGAGCCGTGTCAGCGGGCGGTCGATGCCGGGGCTGGACACTTCCAGCGTAAAGGCGTCCAGAATCGGGTCCTCGACATCCAGCGTTGCGCTGACGGCATTGGAAATCGACGCGCAATCATCCACCTCGATGCCGCCATGCGCCTTGTCGGCCATGATCTGCAATGTGGTTGTCTTGCCCGACATCAGACGCACCCGCACCAGTTCAAACCCCATGTCCTGCAGGACGGGAGAGATGATTTCGGCCAGGCGGCGATCTATCGCGGCTTTTGCAATCAGGTCGTTCATGTCGTCTTTCTCCGGATCACAGGCACAAAAAAACGGGCCCGCGGCCCGTCATCGTTTTCCGGTGGAGCTTCGGGCCCAGAGCCCGACGCGCCGCTGTTGAATGCCATATACGCGCGTCGCCCGAATTCCGCAAGAGGCGATTTTCACAGGTCTAGGCGCCTTGCCACCACCGCTCTGCCAGCCGCCCGTCATCCAGCGCCCCGCGCGTGCCGATCATGCGCGGCATCCCGACCGTATTCTGCGCCGCCAGCACCATATCACCAGGCGAAGGGTGAAAGATCAGGTTCGTCCGTTCCCGCAGATCTTCCGGTTTGGGCAGCACGGCCACATCGACATATCCGTCGCGCACCGCTTCGGCGCGCACGGCGGGGTCCGGGATCACCAGTGCCTGGATGCTGTCCAGCCATCCGGCGCGCCCGTTCTTGTAGTGATCCGCTACCTTATGACCCAGATAATGCCGCCCCGCCTGCAACCGTTCGGTGCGATAGCATCCGGTTCCCACGGCCTGATCCAGCGGCAGATCAACCGCCCCGTCCGCGCAGATCCGCAGGGCGGGATCCGCCAGCAGGAAAGGCAGGTCGGGATTGCCCCGCGCCAGATCCAGCCGAATTCCAAGCGGACCATCGGCGCGGATGGACTCAAACGAAATCCGTCCGGCCGCGCGATGCGCGCTGAGCGAGTCCATCACATCCCGCGCCGTCAGCTTGCGGCCGTCATGAAAATTCACGCCCGAACGCAATTCCAACTGCCAGATACGGGCGTCCGCACCCGTTTCCCAGCGGGATGCCAGTTCTGCCTGCAACGCCCCGTTCGCGGCCACTTCGGTCAATGTGTCAAAACCCGCCCCCTGAACCAGCCGATGCAGGCTGTCGTCCTCGCGCGGCAGGGCGATCCGCAACCGCCCGCCCATGCGCGGCGCGGCGTCCAGCGACACCCCGGTGGCCGCCAGCAACGCGGCTGCGGCACCGGACGAAAACAGCGCACGTCGGTCCAGGCGCGTCATTTCATGCCTCCGCTTGCGCGATCTGGTCCATCACCCGCACAAGCTCCAAACTGATGCCCGGCTCGGACAGGGCGTGACCGGCATTCCGGATCAGCTTGAGTTCGGCCCCGGGCCATTCACTGGCCAGACGCCAGGCGGATGTAGGTGGACAGATCATGTCGTAACGGCCCTGCACGATAACACCCGGAATATGCGAAATCCGGCCCATGTTTTCAAGGATCTGTTCATCCGTCTCAAGGAAACCGCCATGCATGAAATAGTGGTTTTCAAGCCGGGCAAACGCGCGGGCATATTCACCGGGGCCTTCACCGGACACGCCATTGGAATGAACCGATGCCAGCGCATTTTCCCAGGCCGACCATGCGCGCCCGAAACGGATTTCCAGTGACAGATCGCCCGAAAACAGCCGCCGGTGATACGCACCGATCAGATCGTCGCGTTCGTCTTCGGGAACAAGCGACACGAACCGCTCCCAGGTTTCGGGCCAGAATTTGCCAGCCCCGCCGCCATAGAACCAGTCCAGTTCGGCCCGGGTCATCAAAAACACGCCGCGCAGGATCAGATGGCGCACACGCTCGGGATGGCTTTGGGCGTAGATCAGCGCCAAGGTCGCTCCCCAGCTGCCCCCGAACACCAGCCAGCCGTCAATGCCCAGCTTGGTGCGAATCAATTCGATGTCATCGACCAGATGCCACGTCGTGTTGTCCTTGACCGACGCATGTGGCCGCGACCGCCCACAGCCGCGCTGATCGAACAGGATGACCCGATAGACGTCGGGATCGAAATACCGCCGCATCGCGGGGCTGCATCCGCCGCCGGGGCCGCCATGCAGCACCACGACCGGCACCCCCTCTGGATTGCCGCATTGCTCGACATAGACCTTGTGTCCCTGACCCACGGCGATCATTCGCTGATCGAACGGTTCGATCGGCGGGTACAGATATTGAACTGCGCGCTTTTGATCCGAGTGTTTATCCATGAATGCCCTATATAGAAGCTGAATGTCAGAAAATCACATGGAGACAGGAATGCAAGCGCCACAAGATACGGTGGACCCTGCCGAAATCGCCAAATTCGAAGCGATGGCCGCCGAATGGTGGGATCCCGCGGGCAAGTTCAAACCTCTGCACATGCTCAACCCCTGCCGTTTAGACTATATTACGTCACAAATTGCAGGAGAATTCGACTGCGACCTTACGGCACAACGTCCATTTTCGGGGCTGCGGCTGCTGGATATCGGTTGCGGCGGCGGATTGCTGTCTGAACCGATGGCCCGTCTTGGGGCGCAGGTGGTCGGCGCCGATGCGGCGGCGGGCAACATTCCGGTGGCCCGGGTCCATGCCGCGCAATCCGGACTTGAAGTCGATTATCGTCACACCACCGCCGAGGCCCTGGCGGAAGCGGGCGAGCAATTCGACGTTGTGCTGAACATGGAGGTGGTCGAGCATGTCGCGGATCCGCTGGCCTATCTGACCGCCTGCCGCACCCTGCTGAAACCGGGCGGGCTGCACATCTGTTCCACCATCAACCGCAACCCGAAATCCTATATGGTGGCCATCGTCGGGGCCGAGGTGGTGATGCGCTGGCTGCCGCGCGGCACCCATGAATGGTCCAAATTCATCACCCCGGATGAGCTGTACGACCTGTTGTCGCGCGCGGGGCTGGAACCGGTGGACCGAAAGGGCTTTGTGTTCAACCCGGTCACATGGGATTGGAGCCTGTCGGCACGCGATCTCAGCGTGAATTATGTCACAGCCAGCACCAGAACGGCCTGAGGCCCGGCACCGGCGGAAACGAGGGGCGGCAGAACCGCCCCCGCACCCGGTCAGGCGGCTTTGAATATGCCTTGTTTGCGGATCTCGTCATAGGTTTCATCCAGCGCCTTGGCGGCCCGTGAAACCAGGGTGTCGATCTCTTCGGGGCGGATGACAAGCGGCGGTGAAATGATCATGCGGTCCCCGACGTGGCGCATGATCAGGTTGTTGGCAAAACACCGCTCGCGGCAGATGTATCCGACCGCACCGCTGTCACCGGCAAAGGCGGCGCGGCGCTCGCTGTCCGGTGTCAGGGCGATGGTGCCCATCAATCCGACGCTGCGCGCTTCGCCCACCAGCGGATGATCGGCCAACGTGCCCCATGTCTTTTCCAGATGCGGCGCGGCGACGTCGCGCACATGCTCCACGATTTTTTCTTCTTCGAGGATCCGCAGGTTTTCCAATGCCACGGCCGCAGCCACCGGATGACCGGAATAGGTATAGCCATGATTGAATTCACCGGAACCGATCACATCCGCGATCTCGTCCCTGACGATCGAACCGCCAATGGGCGCATAGCCCGAACTGAGTCCCTTGGCGATTGTCATGATATCCGGGCGGATATCGACGGTCTGACTGCCGAACCAGTTGCCGGTGCGCCCAAAGCCGCAGATCACTTCGTCCGCGATCAGCAGGATCTCGTATTTGTCGCAGATGCGTTGGATCTCCGGCCAATAGGTTTCCGGCGGGATCACCACACCGCCCGCACCTTGTATCGGTTCGGCGATAAAGGCGGCGACCCGGTTCTCGCCCAGTTGCTCGATCGCCTCTTCCAGTTCGCGCGCGCGCGCCAGACCGAACTCTTCGCGGCTCATATCGCCGCCTTCGGCCCACCAATGCGGCTGGTTGATATGGTGCACATCGGGAATCGGCAGGCCCCCCTGTTCGTGCATATAGCTCATGCCGCCCAAGCTGCCGCTGCCCACGGACGAACCGTGATAGGCATTCTTGCGGCTGATGATGATCGATTTGTCAGGCTTGCCCTTCATGGCCCAATAGGTCCGCACCATGCGGATGTTGGTATCGTTCGCTTCAGAGCCCGAACCGGCGAAGAACACATGGTTCAGGTCGCGCGGCGCCAGCTCGGCCAATTTGGTCGAAAGGGCAACGGCCGGAACATGCGTGGTCTGAAAGAACGTGTTGTAATATGGCAGTTCGCGCATCTGGCGCGCGGCCACATCCGCCAGTTCGCCGCGCCCGTAGCCGATGTTGACACACCACAGACCCGCCATGGCATCCAGTATCTCGTTTCCATCGCTGTCGGTCAATGTAACGCCCCGGGCGCGGGTGATGACGCGCGCACCCTTTTCCCCCAGCTCGTTTCCGGCGGTGAACGGATGCATGTGATGCGCCGCATCCAGCGCCTGCAACTCGGCCGTGGGCATGTGATTGGTGATGGCGGACATGGCATAATCTCCGAAGCTAGGGGTTCATCTCAAAATATGATCATATTTTTCGATGTCAATCGAATCAGTCCGCCCGCGTCAAGGCCGCAGCGATCTGATCCATTCCCTGTTCCAGATCCAGAACAATCGCCCGACCGGCCGCTTCGGCCTGGCCGTCACGCACAGCTTCCAGCAAATCCTTGTGCCGGTCCGGCAGGCTCTGGGTTCCGAACCGTCCGCAAACCACCCGCAGCGACGGGCCGAACTGCAGCCACAGGCGATCCGCAATCCCGGCCAGAACCGAGGCCCGGGCCTGTTCATACAACAGCTTGTGAAACTGATAATTCTGCCGCAGGTAATCCCCGACATCGCCGGATGAGATGGCCGAATCCAGCGCCGCATCGATCTGTTCAAGCTGTTTGATCGTGGGCCGGTCTATCTGCTTTGCCGCACGGTAAGTCAGTTCGTATTCTACTGTTTTTCTTAGAAACGTGATCTGCTCGATGCTTGAGGCATCCAATATCGGGACACTGACCCTGCGGTTGCCCTGAAACATCAATGCCCCTTCCGAGATCAGGCGGCGGATGGCTTCGCGCACCGGTGTCATGCCGGCATCCAACGCGCCAGCCAGCCCCTGTATCGTCACCGCCTGCCCCGGCGCCATTTCGCCAAACAGGATCTGCGCCCGCAATCGTTGATAGACCCGTTCATGGGCGGGCATTTGAACGGGCGCGGGGCCAGGATCTGAAAGAAAGATATCGGGCAATTGCAGCGGCCTTGTCATGAGGATCGGCAAGCTTGCTTGCGTCACGTTGGTTCGCGTGGGACCATATCCGTGATTGCAATGGAAGGCAAAAATTGATCAAATAAATCCAGCCGATACCAAAATCGGCACACCAACAGGAGGTATTCATGAATAATCGCGTGCTGGCACTCACAGCCGTTTTCACCCTGGGCGGCGCAACTGCATTTGCCGACGAAGTCCGGGTCTACAACTGGTCGGACTATATCGATGAATCACTTCTGGCAAAGTTTGAGGAAGAGACCGGCATCGACCTGATCTATGACGTGTTCGACAGCAACGAGGTTCTGGAAACCAAGATGCTGGCCGGCGGTTCGGGCTATGACATCGTCGCCCCCACAGGTACCTTCCTGCAACGCCAGATCACCGCCGGAGCGTTCCAGAAGCTCGACAAGGACAAATTGCCCAACCTCGGGAATATGTGGGCCCTGATCGAGGACCGCACCGAACAATATGATCCCGACAACGCCTATTCCATCAACTACATGTGGGGGACCACCGGGATCGGTGTGAATGTCGGCAAGGTAAAGGAACTGCTGGGGGACGACGCGCCGATCAATTCTCTGGATCTGGTGTTCAACCCGGACAACATGGAGAAGCTGGCAGAATGCGGCGTTCATTTTCTGGATGCGCCCGCTGAAACCATTCCAATGGCCCTGAAATACATCGGCGAGGATCCGGACAGCCACGACCCGGATGTGATCGCCAAGGTCGAAGGCGTCTATGCGCCGGTCCGGCCCCATATCCAGAAATTTCACAACAGCGAATATATCAATGCCCTGGCCAACGGTGACATCTGCGTGGCAATCGGCTGGTCGGGCGACATCCTGCAATCGCGCGACCGGGCCGTCGAAGCGGGAAATGGGGTCGAGATCGCGTTTCATGCCCCCACGGAAGGCGCGCAGATGTGGTTCGACCAGATGGCGATTCCCGTGGATGCCCCCAATCCGGATGGCGCGCATGCATTCCTGAACTTCATCATGGATGCCCAGAACGCGGCGGCGGCGTCCGACTATGTCTATTATGCCAACGGCAACAAGGCGAGCCAGGAATTCCTGGCCGAGGATGTGATCGGCGATCCGGCGATCTACCCGGACGAAGACACGCTGAACAACCTGTACACGACCACGCCTTATCCGGCCAAGGTACAGCGGATCGTGACCCGCCTCTGGACCAAGATCAAGTCCGGCACCTGACGTGGACACAAGGCGGGCCGAAGGGTCCGCCTTTTGCTTTTCCCGCACAGAACGGGGGACCGAACGTGCAAACTGTTGAATTCGCACCGTGGGAAGACCCGGAGCAGAAACCTTTGATCCGGTTTCAGAATGTCACCAAGCGCTTTGGCGAATTCACCGCCATCCATGACCTGTCGCTGGACATCTTCGAGAAGGAATTCTTTGCCCTGCTGGGACCGTCGGGATGCGGCAAGACCACGATGATGCGGATGCTGGGCGGGTTCGAAACCCCGACCGAGGGGCGGATCGAACTGGCCGGGCAGGACATCGGCCCGGTCCCGCCGAACAAGCGCGCGGTCAACATGATGTTCCAGTCCTACGCGCTGTTTCCGCATCTTTCGATCTGGGACAACATCGCCTTTGGTCTGCGCCGGGACAAGCTGCCCAAGGATCAGATCGCCGCCCGCGTCGAAGAGATGCTGAAACTGACCCGGCTTGAAAAATTCGCCCGCCGCAAACCGCATCAGATTTCCGGCGGTCAACGTCAGCGGGTGGCTCTGGCCCGTTCGCTTGCCAAGGCGCCCAAACTGTTGCTGCTGGATGAACCGCTTGGGGCTCTGGACAAGAAACTGCGCCAGGACACCCAGTTCGAACTGATGGACATTCAGGAAACCACCGGCACGACCTTTGTGATCGTGACCCATGACCAGGAAGAGGCGATGACCGTCGCCAGCCGGGTGGCGGTGATGGACGAAGGCCGCCTGATGCAGGTCGCAACCCCGGCCCGGATCTATGAAACGCCGGACAGCGTCTATGTCGCGGATTTCATCGGGGACGTGAACATCATCCAGGGCACGGCAAAGCCAATTGGCGACGATCGGTTTCATGTTTCGTGGAACGAAGGCCAGCCACCGTTGACCGCGACTTCGGCCAAACCCTTTTCGGATGGGCAGACCTGTCATCTGGCCATCCGCCCGGAAAAGGTGACCATCACCACCGACAAACCCGATACCGCCGACAACGCGGTACAAGGCAAGGTGCACGACATTGCCTATCTGGGCAACCTGTCGACCTATCATGTGGCGTTGCCCTGCGGCACGATGATCAAGGCCCAGACCGCGAACACCCGTCGCCTGTCGCGCCGGCAGATCACATGGGAGGATCCGGTCTGGCTGTCATGGACAGCCACCGCCGGCGTTCTTTTGGCTGAATGATGCGCCGGTTTACCCTTATCGCGGTTCCCTATCTGTGGCTTCTGCTGCTGTTTCTGGTGCCCTTTGTCATTGTTCTGAAAATCTCGCTTTCGGACACCGCACTGTCCATCCCGCCCTACACGCCGGTGCTGGACTGGGCCGAAGGGATCAGGGCGTTCTTCAGTCAACTGGATTTCGAGAATTTTGTCTGGCTGACCCAGGATGATCTATATTGGAAGGCCTATCTCAGCAGCTTTTCCATCGCGCTGGTGTCGACGCTGCTGACCCTGCTGATCGGCTATCCCATCGCATATGGCATGGCGCGCGCACCGGAAGAATGGCGTCCGACGCTGATGATGCTGATCATTCTGCCGTTCTGGACCAGCTTCCTGATCCGGGTATATGCGTGGATGGGAATTCTCAGCAACGAAGGTTTCCTGAACCAGTTTCTGTTGTGGCTTGGCCTTATCGACACGCCGCTGACAATTCTGAACACCAACACCGCCGTCTATATCGGCATCGTCTATACCTATCTGCCCTTCATGATCCTGCCCATCTATGCCGCGCTGGATCGTCTGGACGGATCGCTGATCGAAGCCGCCGAAGATCTTGGCTGTTCGCGGCTTCTGGCGTTCTGGCTGGTGGTCATTCCGCTCAGCCGCAATGGTATCGTTGCGGGGTGTTTTCTGGTGTTCATCCCGGCGTTGGGCGAATTCGTCATACCGTCACTGCTGGGCGGCTCGGGCACGCTGATGATCGGCAAGGTTCTGTGGGAAGAGTTCTTTTCCAACCGCGACTGGCCGGTTGCATCGGCGGTGGCCGTGGTGTTGCTGCTGATCCTCGTGGTGCCCATCGTGCTGTTCCAGCGCAATCAGCAGAAACAGGCGGAGGCCGAACAATGAAGCGCCCCAAACCGATGCCCGCGCGATTGCATGTCTTCGGTACGGTTCCTTGCCGCGCCACTTTCGCAAAGGATCAGCCATGCGCCTGAGCTGGTTCAATGTCGTCTCGCTGACGCTGGGATTTGCGTTTCTCTATATCCCCATGATCATCCTGGTGATCTTCAGCTTCAATGAAAGCAAACTGGTCACCGTCTGGGCCGGGTTCTCGACCAAATGGTACGCGGAACTGATGCAGAACGAAGCCTTTCTGAACGCCGCCTGGGTAACCGTGAAGGTCGCGGTGTTTTCTTCGACCCTGGCCACGGTGCTGGGCACGATGGCCGCATATGTGTTGATCCGGGGCGGGCGATTCATGGGCAGAACGCTGTTTTCCGGCATGATCTACGCGCCTTTGGTCATGCCCGAAGTCATCACGGGCCTGTCACTGTTGCTGTTGTTCATCGGCATCGGACTGGATCGTGGCGTCTTGACCGTGGTGCTGGCCCACACCACGTTTTCGATGTGCTATGTTTCGGTTGTCGTGTCTTCGCGGTTGGCCACGTTTGACCGCTCGCTGGAAGAGGCCGCGCTGGATCTGGGTTGTACCGCGATCGAAGCCTTTCGCCTGGTGACATTGCCGATCATTGCCCCGGCAGTCATCTCCGGCTGGTTGCTGGCCTTTACCCTGTCGCTGGATGATCTGGTGATTGCGTCCTTTACCACCGGCCCTTCCGCGACCACGCTGCCGATCAAGATATTCTCGGCGGTGCGGCTGGGTGTCAGCCCTGAAATCAACGCGCTGTCCACCTTGATGATCGCCATTGTCACGATCGGGGTCATCACCGCCTCGCTGGTATCCAAACGCAATCTGGCGCGGCAACGCAAAGACGAACAACTCGCCGTCCGCGCATCGTGAAACGAATTTTTTCCGATCATGCCTACGGGCTGGGGCCACGCACGGGATGCTGGTGGGACGAAACCATCGCGGCTCCGGATTGGCCCGCTCTGCAGGGCACGGTCCAATCCGACGTCGCCATTGTCGGCGCGGGTTTCACCGGGCTGTCCGCCGCGCTCCACCTTGCGCGCGCCGGTGCCACCGTGACCGTGCTGGAAGCTGGCCCGCCGGGCTGGGGCGCGTCGGGCCGCAATGGTGGTTTCTGTTGTCTCGGGGGCAGCAAGCTTGGCGGAAACGAGATGGTCCGGCACTATGGCACAGCCGCCACCCACGAATATCTGCAGGCCGAGAAGGACGCGGTCCATCTGGTGTCCAGGATCCTGACCGAACACCGGATCGACGCGGACACCCATTCGAACGGGGAAACCATCCTGGCACATCGGCCGCGCGATATGGTTGCCCTGCGTCAGCTGGCGGATGCCGTAAACCGCCAGGACGAGGCCACGGCCCGGCTGACCGAAGCAGCCGATCTGGCCGAACTTGGTATGTCGGGCCCGTTTCATGGTGCCCTGACAACCGATGTGGGATTTGCCCTGAACCCCCGCAAGTACCTGTTCGGGTTGGCCGCTGCGGCGCAATCGGCGGGCGCGACCGTGTTTCAGGACAGCGCGGCCGTGCGTTTCGAACGTCGCGACGCATCCTGGCGGGTCCACACGGCGCGGGGGCATGTATGCGCCGAAACTGTTCTGATCGCCACCAACGGATATTCCAGCGAAGACCTGCCCCCCTGGTTGGCTGGTCGCTACATGCCGAGCCAGTCCAATGTGCTGGTAACGCGTCCCTTGTCCGACGCCGAGATCGCCGCCCAAGGCTGGAGCAGCGACCAGATGGCCTATGATACACGCAATCTGTTGCACTATTTTCGTCTGATGCCAGATCGCCGGTTTCTGTTCGGAATGCGCGGCGGATTGACGTCGTCGCCGCGGGCGGAACGACGGGCACGGCAGAACACAAGGCGCGATTTTGAACGCATGTTTCCAGCATGGCGTCATGTTCCTTCTCCCTGGCAATGGTCCGGAATGGTCTGCTTGTCGCGCCGCCGCATCCCCTACGCCGGGCCGGTTCCGGGTCATTCGGGGATGTTCGTCGGCATGGCCTATCACGGGAATGGCGTCGCAATGGGCAGTTATATCGGCCGCGTCCTGGCCGGTCTTGCCCTGTCCAGAACGCACGAATTCCCCTGCCCCAGCATTATCTCCTCCCCGATGCAGAGGTTTCCCTTCGGACGGCTCAGACGATTGGTCATGCCGGCGGCCTACGCGTGGTATGGTCTGCGCGACTTGTGATCTGTGATCCGCCCGATATTGACAGACGGCCCGTCCTGTACCAAGGCTGCAAAACCGCCACCTGGGAATATGACACATGAAAATCGCAATGATTGGAACGGGATATGTCGGGTTGGTTTCAGGCGTATGTTTTTCCGATTTCGGTCATGATGTCATCTGTGTCGACCGGGACGCGGCAAAGATAGCCCGGCTGCGCCAGGGCCAGGTGCCGATTTACGAACCCGGTCTGGACGATCTGATGGCGCGCAATGTCGAGGCCGGGCGCCTGTCGTTTTCCACCGATCTTGCAGCGGCGGTGGACGGGGCCTCTGCCGTGTTCATCGCTGTCGGCACCCCGTCCCGCCGGGGCGACGGGCATGCGGATCTGACCTATGTAATGGCTGCCGCCGAGGAAATCGCCACCGCGCTCGCGGGATATACGGTCGTCGTCACCAAATCGACGGTGCCGGTTGGCACCAACCGAAAGGTCAGGCAGGTGATCGCCAAGGCCAATCCGGATGCTGAATTCGATGTCGCGTCCAACCCCGAGTTTCTGCGCGAAGGCGCGGCGATCGACGACTTCATGCGCCCGGATCGCATCGTTGTCGGCACACAGAACGAACGTGCCACCGAAGTGATGAACGACATCTACCGGCCGCTCTATCTGCGTGACTTTCCGATCCTGACCACGGATCTGGAAAGCGCCGAGATGATCAAATACGCCGCCAACGCATTCCTTGCGACCAAGATCACCTTTATCAACGAAATCGCCGCGTTGTGCGAACGCACCGGGGCAAACGTCAAACTGGTCAGCCAGGGCATGGGGCTGGACGGGCGTATCGGAAACAAGTTTCTGCATGCGGGGCCGGGATTTGGCGGCTCCTGCTTTCCCAAGGACACGCGCGCCCTGACCCGCATCGGTCAGGAATTCGGCGTGCCCATGCAGATCACCGAAACCGTCATCAAGGTCAATGAAGAAGCGCGCCGCCGCATGGTGGACAAGGTCATGGACATGCTGGACGGCCAGGTGACAGGCAAAACCATTGCCGTGTTGGGGGTGACCTTCAAACCGAACACCGACGACATGAGAGAGGCCCCCTCGCTGACGGTTGTGCCGGCCCTGATCGGTGCCGGGGCAAAGGTGCGCGTCGTCGACCCCCAGGGCCGGCGCGAAGGCATCGATCTGCTGCCCGGGGTTCAGTGGTTTGACGACGTATACAAGGCCGCCAGGCAGGCCGACGCGGTGGTGATCCTGACCGAATGGAACGAATTCCGCGCCCTTGACCTGAGCCGCATGGCGAAACAAATGGCGTTCCCGGCACTGGCCGATCTTCGCAATATCTATTCGGCCCAGGATGCCGAGCGGGCCGGATTTGCGCGCTATGTTTCGGTGGGCCGGGCGGATTATGGTGACACGCCCTGAACGCTGCGTGAAACCGGCACGCGGTGCGATGGGCACCCATTTCGGCACCTGCAAGGTTGCGCATCCGGCCAGCATCCAGCGTATCACCCGATGCGCTGTGATCATTGAAATCAGGCGGCCTAGCCAGCTTTGACGCCAAACGTTCTACAGCCTGTAGCCACCCGATACGGTCAGCACTTCGCCGGTTATGAACCCCGCCTGATCGCTGGCCAGAAACCGGACCGCCTGCGCCACGTCTTCGGGCGCGCCGATACGTCCCAGGGCAGTATCCTGCTCGAACAGCCGGGTCAGCTCGGTCGGGCGAGGTTCTTCGGGGATGTTGATCGCGCCCGGCGCGACGGCATTGACCCGGATGCCCCGTGCGCCCAGTTCCTTGGCCATGGCACGGGTCCATAGGTTCAGCGCGGCTTTGCTTGCCCCGTATATCGAGGCATCGCGCGGCGGCAGAACCGCATTCACCGACGAAATATTGACGATGGACGCACCGCGTTCGAGATGCGGCAGGGCCGCGGCCAGCATCGCCCCGGGCGCCAACAGGTTCACATCCAGCACCGCGCGGGCGGTGACGACATCGAAATCGTCCTTCGGGGTCGGTTTGACCAAACCGGCATTGTTGACGATGACATCCAGCCGCCCGAATTCGCGGATCACCCGATCCACCACCGAACGACAGGTTTGCGGGTCGGCAAGATCGGCCCGGATGCTTGTGATTGCTTCAGCCGCCTCATTGGGACGGCTGGTGCGCCAAGTTATCGCAACGCGATGATCCGCAGCCAGATCCCGTGCGATTGCCCGGCCGATGCCACGCCCGCCGCCGGTGACAAGGGCAACTTTCATCGCCCCGAGCCGTCAGTCATAGCTGCGTTGATCTTCGATCACCAGTCCGTCCTTGGGCAAGCTGCCCGGCGCGACGATCTCGACCGCGCCTTTCATCTTCAGAACATCGGTCACGGTTCGGGCATAGGCATTGCCGTTGCCTCCGGTTGCCTCGATCTGGACCGTCATCGCGTCCATTTCGCCCTGACGGCTGGCAATGACCCGCGCCTTGACGATCTCGTCATGCTTGGCAACCAGTGCGGCGACCTGCTCGGGGCGAATGAACATGCCCTTGATCTTGGTGGTCTGATCCGCCCGTCCCATCCAGCCCTTGATGCGCATGTTGGTGCGCCCACAGGAGGATTGTCCGGCCATCATCGCGCTGAGATCGCCAGTGGCGAAACGGATCAGCGGGTAATCCGGGTTCAGGGTGGTCACGACGACCTCCCCGACCTCACCCGGCGCGACAGGGGTTCCCGTGCCCGGGGTGACGATCTCGACGATCACATGCTCATCGACGATCATGCCCTCCATCGCAGCACTTTCATAGGCGATACTGCCCAGATCGGCGGTGCCATAGGATTGCAGACAGGCGATGCCGCGATCCGCATATTCCGCACGCATGGACGGGAACAACGCGCCGCCGCCGACACTGGCCCTGGTGAAGCCCAGCTTCACCCCCATGCTGTCGGCCTTGTCCAGGATCACCTTCAGATAGTCCGGCGTGCCCGCATAGGCGGTGGTGCCCACATCGCGCGCCGCCGTCACCTGCAGTTCGGTCTGTCCGGTGCCCGCAGGCAATACCGCGGCCCCGACAGCCCGCGCTCCATTTTCAAACAGCATCCCCGCAGGGGTCAGATGGTAGCCGAAACAGTTCTGCACGATGTCATCCGGACCGATCCCCACCGCATGCAGCACCCGTCCGAAGCGCCACCAATCATGGCCGACGCCGCCCGGTTCATAAATCGGTCCTGGCGATTGAAAGATATGGGCATAGCCCGAAGCGGGGCGCGTGGAGAAGCCTCCGAAGGGCGGGTTGGCCGCCTGTGCCTTGCCCAGTTCGGATTTGCGCAGCACCGGCAACACCGCCAGTGCCGCCGCATCGGTGATTGCGTCGGCATCGACACCGGCCAACGTGTCGGCATATCCGGCCAAGCCTTTGGCGCGGGCAATCTGCAGCGGCAGATCACGGGCCAGATCGGCTGCCCGCTGATCCGCGCTACGCGTTTCCAGTTCGTCGTAGTAGCCGGTCATCTTGGCTGTCCTTCAAATTTGCGCCTTGTTGTGCGGCGATCGGGGTGCTGGGCGTGATGTTGTCATCAGCTGAGCCATCTTTTGCGACGCCGATAGCTGCGCACGTCGCGGAACGATTTGCGCCCGTCATCCGACATGCCAAGGTAGAATTCCTTGACGTCCGGATTTTCGCGCAGTTCGGCGGCGGGACCATCCATCACGACGCGCCCGGATTCCAGAATGTACCCGTAATGCGCAAAGCGCAGCGCGACATTGGTATTCTGTTCCGCAAGCAGGAAGGACACGCCCTCCTGTTCGTTCAGATCCTTGACGATCCCGAAAATTTCCTCGACCAGCTGCGGCGCCAGGCCCATGCTGGGTTCGTCCAGCAAGATGGTTTCCGGCTTGGACATCAGCGCGCGTCCGATCGCAACCATCTGCTGTTCTCCGCCCGACGTGTACCCCGCCTGGCTTTTGCGTCTTTCTCGCAGGCGCGGAAAGTAGGTATAGACCTTTTCCAGATCGGCCATCATCTCGCCCTTGCCTTCGGATCGGGTGTAGAATCCCGTCAGCAGATTTTCTTCCACCGTCAGGTGCTCAAAACAGTGCCGCCCCTCCATCACCTGGATGACGCCACGGCGGACCAACTCGGCCGGGTCCAGTTCATGCACGGCTTCGCCCCGGTGCTTGATCGACCCTTTGGTGACCTCGCCGCGTTCGGAATGCAGCAGATTGCTGATCGCCTTGAGCGTGGTGGTCTTGCCCGCCCCGTTGCCACCCAAGAGCGCGGTTATACCGCCCCGGGGCACGTTCAGGCTGACCCCCTTCAGCACCAGGATCACATGATTGTAGATCACTTCGATGTTGTTGACTTCCAGCAGGGTCTCGGCCTGCACGTCAGCGGTCTTGGCAGCATCCAGCATGGGGTGTCTTTCCGGCATTACCTAAGTGTGTCCCGGCAACCACGACGGCTGCCGGGACGGTGCGGCTTAGTCGCAGCGCGACTCGATGTTGTTTTCCGCCGCAAAGGCAGCGGAATCTTCAGCGATCAGGGCGCCGATCACTTCGGAATCGGTTGGTTTGAAGTCCGAGATCAGCGACCAGGTCTTGGTTTCCGCGTCCCATTCATTGACGCCGACCATGCCATTGCCGCCGTGGTTGCGGCAGGTGACCTTGAAGCTGGGCCCGAAGTTGGGCATGCCCAGGGCGCTCATTTTTTCTTCGGTGATCTCCAGGTTCTCCATGCCGTCAAGCATCATTGCGGCGGTTATGTCCGCGGTGCCGTGGATCTCTTGCGCGGTCTTGGCGGCTTCGGCGGCCAGCATCGCGGCATACAAGCCCCGGTTATACAGCACATTGCCGATCTGATCGCCTGCGCCGGCGGCCTTGCCCGTATCGACGACATACTTCTGGATGTCATCGAACACAGGGAAGTCACGGCCCACGTTGTGGAAGGTCACGGCTTTGTAGCCATCCGCAGCCGCACCGGCGGGCAGAACGTCATGTTCCGCACCCGACCACCAGATACCGATGAAGTTTTCCATCGGGAACCGGATGTTCGCGGCCTCTTGAATGGCGACCTGGTTCATGACGCCCCAGCCCCACATGGTGACATAATCCGGCTTTTCACGACGGATCTGCAGCCATTGGGATTTCTGTTCCTGACCCGGGTGATCCACGGGCAGAAGCATCAGTTCGAAGCCATGCTTCTTGGACAATTCCTCCAGTGTGCGGATCGGTTCCTTGCCGTAGGCCGAGTTGTGGTAGACCAGCGCCAGTTTCTTGCCCTTGAGGTCACCATCGTTGGTTTCCAGCAGGTAGTTGACCACGCCCGAAGCACCGTCCCAATAGTTGGCCGGATAATTGAACACATTGCTGAACACGTCGCCATTCTTGGCCGAGGTACGGCCATACCCCATCGTATGCAGCGGGATCCCGTCGGCGGTGACTTTCGGGATCAGCTGATATGTGATGCCCGTCGAAAGCGGCTGATAGACCAGCGGGCTGTCGCCCTTGGTCGCTTCGTAGCATTCCACGCCTTTTTCCGTGTTATACCCGGTTTCGCATTCGGTCACTTTGACCTTTACGCCACCGATGCCGCCGTCACGTTCGTTCAGCAGCGTGAAATAGTCGTTGTACCCATCCGAAAACGGGATGCCGCCAGCGGCATATGGACCCGTACGATAGCTCAGATCCGGGAATGACAGGTCGGCCAGCGCCGGGCCAGCGGCCAGTGCGGCGCCAAGCGCCAGAGATGTCAGTTTCAGTTTCATCGGGTTTATTCCTCCCATTTGTATTGGTCCGATGTGGTCGCCCGTGAACGTGTCAGGGCCTTTTGTCAGGCAGATGTTTCCCGCCCCGTGATGTCTAGTGCGGAAAGGGCCACAGTCTCAGCTTCTCCTTGGCCAGCCGCCAGAGTTGCGCCAAACCGTGCGGCTCGACAATCAGAAAGAAGATGATCAGGGCCCCGACGATGACCAGTTGGAAATGCGCCACGATATCCGTCGGCCAGCCCATCAAGTCCACGCCCAGCACCTTGAGCCCCACCGGCAGCAGGACCAGGAATGCGGCCCCGGCAAAGGATCCAAAGATAGATCCCAGCCCGCCGATGATGACCATGAACAGCACCAGGAACGATTTCTGGATGCTGAATGCCTCGCCGACTTCGACCGCGCCCAGATAGACCGAGAAAAACAGCGCCCCGGCGATGCCGACGAAAAAGGAACTGACCGCAAAGGCCGACAGCTTGGCGCGCAACGGGTTCACACCGATGATCTCGGCGGCGATATCCATGTCACGGATCGCCATCCAGCTGCGCCCGACGGTCCCGCGCGTCAGGTTGCGCGCAATCAGCGCCGAGACGGCACAGAAGACCAGGCAGAACAGATAGGTCGTCGAGGCGGCGGCATTGGGCCCGGTGACTTCGAACCCGAACACGGCACGTTCCGGCGCATTGATCTGCCCCGACGCGGAATAGTTGTAGAACCACGGCACCTTGTTGAACAGCCACAGCAAAAAGAACTGCGCCGCCAGCGTCGCCACCGCCAGATAGAAGCCCTTGATGCGCAGGCTGGGCAGACCGAACAGGACGCCGACAAACGCCGTGATCCCCCCGGCCAGAATGATGTGGATGAACATGCTGACATCCGGAAATGCAGTCATCAGCTTGTAGCAGGCATAGGCCCCCACCGCCATGAACCCGCCGGTGCCCAGACTGACCTGACCGCAGTATCCGGTCAGGATGTTCAGCCCGATTGAAGCGATGGCATAGATCAGGAAGGGCAGCAGGATGGCATTGGCCCAGTAGTCGTTGATGATGAAAGGCACCACCAGGAATGCCACGACCAGGACGGCATAGTACCGATATCGGTCGAACCTGATCGGAAAGGTCTGACTGTCAGATGTATAGGTGGTATGGAAATCACCGGCTTCACGATAGAGCATGGTCAGATCGTTCCCTTGGACTGTGCGCGGTTGCGTGTTTCAGCATCCAGTTGGTTGGATTTGCGGGCATACCCGCTGGCTTCGGCGGCGCGCGCGAGGATCATGTAGGTGGCGCAACCGGCGATCAGCCCCCCAAAGGCCAATATCGCGGCGATGACCAACTGCCCCTGGGTCAGCCCATCGGCGGTCAGCGCCAGATAGCCAAAGGCCCAGAACCCGGACCAGGCGATGACATTGGCTATGGCGATCAGCTTGATCATGGTCACACCCGCTCGATGATCTTTTCGCCGAACAGCCCCTGCGGACGGAACACCAGAAAGACCAGTGCCAGCACATAGGCGAACCAGTTCTCGGTCGCCCCCCCAAGGAAAGGCGCGCCAATGGCGAATTCGAACAGTTTCTCACCGACCCCGATGATCAGCCCGCCGACAATCGCGCCGGGGATCGAGGTAAACCCGCCCAGCATCAGAACCGGCAGCGCCTTGAGCGCGATCAGCGACAGGCTGAACTGCACCCCGGATTTGGCGCCCCACATGATCCCGGCAACCAAGGCGACGAACCCGGCCAGCGACCAGACCAGAACCCAGATGAAGTTCAGCGAAATTCCCACCGACAGCGCCGCCTGATGGTCATCCGCCACGGCACGCAAGGCCCGCCCCTGCTTGGTGTACTGGCTGAAGGCGATCAGCGCGATCACCAGGATCGCGGCCACGATGGTTGCCGTGATGTCCAGATTGTCGATAAAGAAGCCATAACCGAACCAGCCATAGGTCACCGTGTCGATTGTCTCGTTGATGCCCTGGGGCAGGCAACCCGTCTCGCCAAACAGGCAGACATCCAGTGTCTTGATCTCGGAGCCCCACATCAGGTCGGCCACACCTTCCAGGAAATAGGCCAGACCAATGGTCGCCATGAACAGGATGATCGGTTCCTGCCCGACCAGATGGCGGAACACGAACCGCTGAACACACCACGCCAGCAGTACCATCACGCCAACCGTCAGCGCGATCGCCAGCAAAGCCGGCAGATGCCAGCCGAAATGATGCAGGTCGGTGCCGAAGGTGGCGTTGATCAGATGGGCAAAGGGCACCTGCCCGTTCATGATCCCCACCAGCGTCATTGCTGCAAACAGCGCCATGACCCCCTGGGCAAAGTTGAAAATGCCGCTGGCCTTGTAGATCAGAACGAAGCCCAACGCGACCAGCGCATACAGCACCCCGGCCATCAACCCGTTGAGCGTGACCTCCATCGCGAATACGAATTGGTCAGACATGCGATTGCCCCCCTGTCCCTGCTACCGGCTCAGTCATGTTCCACCCCCAGATAGGCATCGATGACTTCCTGGTTGTTGCGCACCTCGTCGGGCGTGCCGTCGCCGATCTTCTTGCCATAGTCCATCACCACCACGCGGTCGGACAGGTCCATGACCACGCCCATGTCATGCTCGATCAGCGCGATGGTGGTGCCGAACTCGTCGTTCACGTCCAGGATAAAGCGGCTCATGTCCTCTTTTTCCTCGACATTCATCCCCGCCATCGGCTCATCCAGCAGCAACAGCTTGGGCTCGGCAGCCAGCGCGCGGGCCAGTTCGACCCGCTTCTTCAACCCATATGGCAAACGTGCCACCGGGGTCTTGCGGATCGCCTGAATTTCCAGAAAGTCGATGATCTTCTCGGCAATCTCGCGGTTCGCGGTCTCTTCGGCCTCGGCGCGCCCCTTCCACAGGGCCTGCGAAAACATCCCCGTCCTCATATGGGTCAGGCGTCCGGTCATCACATTGTCCAGCACGCTCATGCCTTCGAACAGGGCAATGTTCTGAAAGGTCCGCGCGATGCCCTGACGGGCCACCTCATAGGGCTTCATCTGCGGGCGCGGCTTGCCCCGGAACCAGACCTCGCCCTCCTGCGGCACATAGAAACCGGACATCACGTTCAACATCGAAGACTTGCCCGCGCCGTTCGGCCCGATGATGGCGCGTATCTCGCCCTCGCGAATGTCGAAACTGATATCGGTGATCGCCTTCACACCGCCGAACCGCAGCGTGATGTTCTTCATCTCCATCACCACGCCGCCGATCTTGCGGCCATCTGCGGTGGTGTATCCTTCGGAAGCATCAAGCATCGGCTGTTCCTTTCCTGATCCGCAGCATCGCCGCTCTGCGGGACGGCGGGCGGGGCGATGACCGCAGGTCGAGCGCCGTACCTCCGGACCTCATTTCGCGGCCACCTTTTGCGGCACCACCGACACGACCTTGGCATCGCGGACCTCCAGCGTTGCCTTGATGCTGCCCTTGCGCCCATCCTCATAGGTCACCTCGGTCACCGTGCTGATCCTGGGCGACCCGTCATACAGGGCAGCGATGATATCGGCGAATTTTTCCTCGATGATGCGACGCCGGACCTTGCGGGTGCGGGTCAGCTCGCCGTCATCCGCATCCAGTTCCTTGTGCAGCACGACAAAGCGATGCACCTGACATCCCGACAACATCTCGTCCTCGGCCACCGACTTGTTGACCTCTTCCACATGGCTCTGGATGGTTTCCAGAACATGCGGATGCCCGGCCAGTTCCTGATAGGAAGCATAGGCGATGTTGTTGCGTTCGGCCCAGTTGCCGACGGCCGACAGATCGATATTGATGAACGCCGTACAGGTGTCCCGACCGGCCCCGAAGACCACCGCTTCCAGGATGTTTGGATAGAACTTCAACTTGTTCTCAACGAATTTCGGCGCGAACAATGCGCCAGACGCCATCTTGCCGACATCCTTGGCGCGGTCGATGATCCGCAGATGACCGGTGCTTTCCTCGATGAAACCGGCGTCGCCCGTGGCCACCCAGCCCTCGGCATCCTTGGTATCGGCGGTGCTTTCCGGGTTCTTGTAATATTCAACGAACACCCCGGGGCTGCGATAGAACACCTCACCGCTGTCGGCGATCTTCAACTCGACGCCCGGGCTGGGAACGCCCACCGTGTCGCTGCGCACCTCGCCATCGGGCTGGGCGGTGATAAACACCGTCGCCTCGGTCTGGCCGTAGAGCTGTTTCAGGTTGATCCCCAGGCTGCGATAGAAATCGAAGATCTCGGGACCGATCGCCTCGCCCGCCGTATATCCCACGCGCACCCGCGAAAAACCCAGCGTGTTCTTGAGCGGGCCATATACCAGCAGATCGCCAATTCGATACTTGAGACGGTCCGCCGCGCTTACCGGCTTGCCATCCAGTATCGCCGGGCCGACCTTGCGCGCATGGGCCATGTAATGATCGAACATCTTGCGTTTGAACGCGCCGGCGTCCTCCATCCGGATCATCACATTGGTCAGCTGGGTTTCGAACACCCGCGGCGGCGCAAAATAATAGGTCGGACCGATCTCGCGCAGGTCGGTCATCATCGTGTCGGGGCTTTCCGGACAGTTGACGCAAAAGCCGCACCAGAAGGCCTGACCGATGGAAAAGATGAAATCGCCGACCCAGGCCATCGGCAGATAGGCCAGGGTCTCTTCTTCACGGCTCAGACCGTCGAACTCGCTTGACGCTCTGGCGGATTCAATCACGTTGCGGTTCGACAGAACCACACCCTTGGGTTTGCCGGTGGTGCCGGACGTATAGAGCATCACGCAGGTGCTGTCATAATCCGGCTTTTCACTGCGGCGCGCAAGTTCGGCGCCAAATTCATCGCGCGCGGCCCGGCCCTGATCCTGGACATGCGAATACTGGTGCAGATGCGTATGGTCGTATTTGCGCAACCCGCGCGGATCGAGATAGATCATATGCTCGAACTGTTGCAGCTGGTCCTGTATCTCGATCACCTTGTCGACCTGTTCCTGGTCGCCGGCGATCACGAAACGTGCGCCGCAATGCCCCAGCACATAGGCCATCTCTTCGGCGTTGGCGTCTTGGTACAGCGGCACCGGAATCGCCCCGACCCTCTGCGCGGCCACGATCGACCAGTACAATTTGGGCCGGTTGCGCCCGATGACGGCGATGAAATCGCCCTCGTTTACACCCAGGTTGAGCAGACCCAGCGCCAAGTCTTCTATTTCCTGGGCGGTTTCCTCCCAGGTCCAGGTCTGCCAGATCCCGAATTCCTTTTCGCGATAGGCGGGCTTTGATCCGAACTTGGTGGCATTGCGGTGCAGCAACGCCGGAATGGACCTCAGCCCCTCGGCGCCAGTCAGCGTCTGAGCCAAAACTTTCTCCTCCCACAACCGGCCCCCGTGGGTCCGGCTCCTGATCGCTTGTCGCGATTCCCTGCTTCTACAGAAGCGAGCGCAACATTCGCCGTCAACTTTTTCCTGACTTTTTCCGGATCCTATCGAATTCTTACAGACAAGCATGGCCGCGACATCTGCATGTTTCCCATCGCCGCCCATGATGATAGCGATGCACCATCGGAGATCGCAGCCCTTGCACCAGAACGAAGCACAAACCAAGGCCCTGACCACCGCCGGGCTCAACCTGATCGCACAAGCACTGTCGATCTATGACCGTGATCTGCGGCTTGCGGTCAGCAATCACCGGTTCAAGGAAATGTTCGACCTGCCGGACCATCTGGTGCAGCCCGGCGCACGGTTTGACGACACCATCCGGCACATGGCCGAAAAAGGCGAATACGGCGACGACTTCAGCATCGAGGAACTGGTGCGTCAGCGGGTCGAGCAGGCGTTGGCCTTTGAAGCGCATTATGTCGAACGCCAGCGGCCCAATGGTCAGGCGATCTCGATCGAGGGGTACCCGCTGCCGCAGGGGGGCTGGGTCACGGTCTATACCGACATCACCCGCGCCAAACAGTCCGAAGAACTGCTGCGCGCCCGGTCCGAGGAGCTGACCGATCAGGTTCTCAGCCATGCCGAAGATCTGGCCGCCAGCAACCGGCAGCTGGCCGCCACCAATACCGCGCTTGAAGAAACCAAACGCCAGCTGACCGAGATAGAAGCCCGCACCCGGATGACCGCGGAAATGATGCCGGCGCATATCGCGCATGTGGATGCCAGCGGCTATTATATCTATTCCAATCGCAGGCTCAGCAGCATCATGCCCGGGCGGCCGTCGGACATCGTCGGGCTACATATTTCGGACGTGCTCGACCCGCCCTCGCTTGCCCGGGTCAAACCGCATCTTGCAGCCGCCTACCGCGGCGAAAGCCCGGTGTTCGAATTCAACGAAGATCACGGCGCCCGACGTATCCGGGTCGCGTTCAGCCCTGATGACAACGGCGGCGTCTTCATCTTTTCGATGGATGTGACCGAAGAAACCCAGGCCCGCGTCGCCTTGCAGCAATCGCGCCGCCGCTCTCTGGCGGCACAGATGACCAGCGGGCTGGCGCATGATTTCTCGAACCTGTTGACCATCATTCTGGGCATGCAGTCCAAACTGGCCCGGATGGATCTGGCGCCCGAAGCGGCCCAACTGGTTTCAGCCACGACAACCGCCGCGCGGCGCGGGGGGCAACTGCTGAACCGGATCGCCGACATGACCAGCCACCGCACCCTGCGCCCGAAGGCAACGGACATGCACGCCTTGCTGGCGGATCTGAAACTGCTGGCCACGCCCAGCCTGCCACGAGACGTGGGGCTGAGCGTGCTGGATCTTATGCCCGACGAACGGCTTCTGCTGGATCCGGGGATGTTGCAGGATGCCTTGCTGAACCTGATCCTGAACGCCCGGGATGCCTGCGACACCAACGGTCAGATCACGGTCAGCGCCCATCGGATCAAACGTACCTGGATCGAGATTACCGTCAGCGATACCGGCCCCGGCTTTTCATCCGAGGCGCTCGAAAAGGCGTTGGACCCGTTCTTCACCACCAAGGGCGGCGAAGGCAGCGGGCTGGGCCTGCCGATGGTGTATGACATGGTCAAACTGGCAGGGGGCGACCTGCAGCTGGGCAACACGCTGACCGGGGCCAAAATCACGCTGCGGCTACCGTACCGGGTGGCACCCGAAACCGGCGGCGGTCTGGTGCTTCTGGTCGAGGACAGCGACGATTTGCGCGCCACCTTCCGCGACATGCTCACGGGGCTGAACCACGCGGTGATCGAAGCGACCTCGGTCGTCGAGGCCAACGCGCTGATCACCGAAGTGCCTGATATTTCCCTGATCCTGTCGGACATGAAGCTGCATGGCACCGAAACCGGTCTGGATCTGCTGGACCGCGTGGCCGGAACGGGATTACCCTGTATCCTGATGACCTCACTGCCCGCCGATGATCCACTGCATATCGCGGCGCTGGCCCGCGCGCCGGTGTTGCGCAAACCCTTTACCACCGCCGAATTGACCGCATTGATCCCTGCCAAGGACCCTTCATGACCGCGCCGCTTGTAACCATCCTGGACGACGAACCGGAGATCCGGCAGATGCTGACCGAGGTGCTGACCGACGCAGGTTTCCGCACCCAGAGCTTTGGGCGCGCCCGCGAATTCGAAGCCTCGCTGAAACATGCCACGCCCGATGTGTGCCTGGTGGACCTGTCGCTGCCCGACACCGACGGTCTGGCGCTGGTGCATCGGCTGGCGCTGGAACAAGGCGCAACGGTGATCATCATCTCGGGGCGCGCGCAGGTGCAGGATCGGGTGACCGGGCTGGAACTGGGCGCGGATGACTATATCACCAAACCGTTTGACCCTTCCGAGGTCGTGGCCCGCATCCGCGCCCGGCTGCGCGACAACCGCCCGCCGCCGCAAACCGGAAACACCGCCTGTTTCAACGGCTGGGTGGCGCATTTCGACCGCTATGCGCTGGAAGACGACAGCGGCGCGGAAACGCCGTTCTCCCACGCCGAAGCCGAAGTCCTGCGCCTGTTTCTGGACAGTCCGAAACGGTTGATCAGCCGCGCCCAGATGCAGGAAACGCTGGGCGGGGCAGCGGGGGACAGTTTTGATCGCGCGATGGATGTCCGTATCTCGCGCCTGCGCACCAAACTGCGCGAAGACCCCAAGAATCCGCGCCTGATCAAGACGATCTATGGGGCCGGATACATTTTTCTGGGCGATGTAAGCTGGCGTTGAGCGGGCTGAAAATCCTTGCCCGTCGAATCGCTCTGTTCTAGAATCGCGGACATGGCCATCTGTCTGCTCTATCGTCAGAATACACGCCGCGCGAAACGATACTATCGCGTCGAAATCGCGATGAACCTGTTTTCAGAGGTGTCGGTCCTGCGCGAATGGGGCGTCGCCGGCAAGCACGGGAAAACCGTGATCGACATCTACGGCAACCTGCGCGAGGCATCGACCGCCGCCGACCTGCACCGCAATCGCGCGCTCAGCCGGGGTTATGCGCGGGCCTGATTCAGCCGGGTCACGGCACCGGCCAGCACATTCAGCCCGGCGACCAGATCGGTCTCTGCCGTATCCTCGTCAAACGCGTGGCTGATCCCCCCGATCGAAGGCACGAACAGCATCGCAACCGGCATGAGCCGGGCAACATTCGTGGCATCGTGCAAAGCGCCCGACGGCAGAACGCGCCAACGTCCGGGGCTGACCGTATCCGCCGATGCTTCCAGCGCGGCGCGCAGGGTCGCGTCCATCGGAACCGGTTCCAGCCCCAGCATCGGGCCAAAGCTCAGCTTTAGCCCGCCGGCATCTGCCACCTCTTGCGCGGTGGTGCGGATGATGGTTTCCATCCGCGCCAGCCGGTCCGCATCGCCATCGCGCCACTGCATCGAAAATGTCGCCCGTCCCGGCACAATGGACGACGCATTCGGGTGCAGCGCGACATGCCCGATGGTCCAGACCGTGCGCGGCGTGACCACATTGCGGAATTTTTCGTTGATCGCCGCATTGAACGTCGTCACGGCCTGAAACGCGTCCCGCCGCAGGTGCATCGGGGTGGTGCCCGCATGGTTCTGCTGACCCTCGAAGGTCAGCCGCATGTCGCGAATGCCGACGATATCGCTGACCACGCCGACCTGTTCGCCCGCAACGTCCAGCGACGGCCCCTGTTCGATATGCATCTCGATATAGCCGGTGAACTGCGCCGGATCGACAAAATCCCCGGCAAGATCAGCCATGCGCGCCCGGCTCTGCGCAAAGGTGACACCGGCATGGTCCGTCAGCGCATCGGCCGTGTCCAGATCGATCTGCCCCGACCAGACCGCGCTGCCGGTGGTCACACCGAACCGGCCTTCTTCGTCCTCGAAGCTGACGACCGACACCGGCGGCCCGCCCGCTTCGCGGCTGGCGCGCGCCACTTCCAGCGCCGCGATCACACCCAGCGCCCCGTCCAGCCAGCCGCCTTCGGGCTGGCTGTCGGAATGCGACCCCAGCAAAAGCGACGGCTGCTGGGCAAGGCCAAACAGATTGCCGACAGGGTCCTGATGGACGGTCAGCCCGATCTCGCGCATCCGATCCGCCAGCCACGCCCGCGCCGCGATGTCCGCGTCGCTGTATGCCGGACGGATGACACCTTTGCCCACACCTGCCGCGCCGAAGCTGCGCAATTGATGCAAATCCGCCAGAAATCGTTCCGGGTTCGGGGTCATGTCACCTGTCCTTTCGGGGTTGCCGCATATTCGGGATTCCGGCCGACTGTATTGTTCCGGTGCCCCGCTGCCAAGGTGCCGACGGCACCGGGCAACCGCGAAAAAACCGCGCAACGCCACTGGCTTCGCCTGTCCGTCTCGCCTAAGACAAGGGGAATCAGGAGACACTCATGGCACATATCACCCTGATCCGGCACGGGCAGGCCAACACCCAGGCCCGCGACGAAATCAGTTACGACCGCCTCAGCGATCTGGGCCACCGCCAGGCCATCTGGCTGGGAGAGCATCTGCGAGCGTCCGCGAATTCCCATCCCCGCGTGTTTTGCGGAACATTGCGGCGTCACCGGGAAACCGCCGAAGGCATGGCCGTGGGAGACCCGGTGCAGGACGAACGCCTGAACGAACTGGAATATTTCACGCTGGCCAAGTTGATGGAAGAACAACACGGCCTGCCCATGCCTGTCGAACGCGAAGAATTCGTAAGCCACTTGCCGCAGGTTTTCAGTGCCTGGCATGAGGACAAGCTGGAAGGCGCGCCGGAAACATTTGAGCATTTTGAAAACCGTATCACCGACGTGCTGACCGAAATCGCCGCCGGGTCCGGCCCCGGCCTGGTGATCACCTCGGGCGGATTGATCGCCGTTGTCATGCGCCAGATGATGCGGCTGGATATGGAGGCCACTGCCCATGTCGCTTTGGCGATCATGAACACATCGATGCACCGGATGTATCCGATCGGAGACCGGATGAGCCCGGTCCTGTTCAACGCGGTGCCACATCTGGAAATGCCCGACCGGCACTTTGCGCAGACTCATTTCTAGGCAAATTGTCCGCGGTCCGAAACAGTTCTCAGTCATAGGGAGCCAAAATTTATGACACATCTCTGGGTCCGCGCGGAACAGCGCCCGAACGAAGAACGCGTCGGGTTGACGCCCGACGGTGCGAAACAACTGATCGAGGCCGGGATGCGGGTGACGGTCGAACAGAGTTCGGTCCGCACAATCGGGCTGGACGGTTATGCGCAGGCCGGATGCGAGATCGCCGCCGAAAACAGCTGGCCGCAGGCGCCTTCGGATGCGATCATCTTCGGGCTCAAGGAACTGCCCGACGATGGCACCCCGCTGTCGCATCGCCACATCCTGTTCGGCCACGCCTACAAGGGCCAGCCCGCCGGGGAAATCCTGTTGCAACGGTTCCGCGCCGGTGGCGGCACATTGTATGATCTGGAATATCTGGTCGATGAGAAAGGCCGCCGGATCGCCGCGTTCGGCTATTGGGCCGGGTACGCCGGGGCTGCCGTGGCGTTGAAATGCTGGGCCGCGCAACAGCGCGGCACGCTTGCCGGGCCGGTGCCCGCCTTTCCAAACGCCAAAGCGATGCTCGACGCACTGAAAACGGATCTGGGCGAGCTGGATGCCGAACGCCCCCGCGCGCTGGTGATCGGTGCGCTGGGACGTGTCGGCACCGGAGCCGCGGATCTGTGTTCCGCCATGAATGTGCCGGTGACCCGTTGGGACATGGCCGAAACTTCGCATGGCGGACCATTCCCCGAGATCCTGGAACACGAGATTTTCCTGAATTGCATCCTGGCGCGCCCCGGCACGCCGGTTTTCGTACCTGCCGCGGCCCGCACCGCGCCGCGCGCGCTGTCGGTGATTGGCGATATCGCCTGTGACCCGACCAGCGCCTTTTCCCCGATCCAGGTCTATGACCGCATCACGACATGGGCGGAACCGGCGCTGCGGGTCCATGACGACCCGGTTCTGGACGTGTCCGCCATCGACAACCTGCCCTCGATGTTGCCGGTTGAAAGCTCGCTCGATTATGCGCGGCAATTGCTGCCTTCGCTTCTGACACTGGACGATCTGGACAGCGGGGTCTGGGCGCGCGCCAAAACCACGTTCGACAAACATATGGAAGGGATCTGAAACATGACCATTCACTGGTGTGGCACCGGCCTGTCGGCCATTCCCGGTTTGCGCCGCCTGATCAAAGCGGGTCAGGACGTGACCGTCTGGAACAGAACCGTGGACAAGGCGCGCGACGCGGTTGGCGATTTGACCGACAAAATCCATGCTTTCGACATCGACACACTGGCCACGCAACTGGCCAAGGGGGACGTGGTGGTGTCGATGCTGCCCGGCGACTGGCATGTCCCCCTGGCAGAGCTGGCGATTTCACGACAGGCGCATTTCGTGAGTTCCTCGTACATCGCGCCCGAGATGCGGGCGCTGGATGAAGCCGCCCGCAACGCGGGTGTCGCGCTGGTCAACGAAGTCGGGCTGGACCCGGGCATCGACCACCTCATGGCCCACGCGTTGATCGACGACTATCGCGCATCGGATGCCTTCGATGCCGAAAACCATCTCAGCTTCACCTCGTATTGCGGCGGGGTCCCCAAGATCGCCAACCCGTTCCGGTACAAGTTCAGCTGGTCACCGCTGGGGGTGCTCAAGGCGCTGCGCTCGCCCAGCCGCTCGATCCGGGATTATTCGCAGTTGCAGGTGGACCGGCCATGGGATGCCATCAGCAGCTATGACGCCCCGCTGCCGACACCGGAAACCTTCGAAGTCTATCCGAACCGCGACTCTGTCCCGTTCATGAAACAATACCATTTCGAAGACCACTGGCCGGTCAAGGAATTCGTGCGCGGCACATTGCGTCTGAACGGCTGGGCCGATGCCTGGTCCGGGGTTTTCGCCGAGGTCGAAACCCTCAGCGGACCCGAAGGCGATGCGCGGCTCAAGGAAATGTCGGATCAGTTCTGGGCCGAAAACGCCTATGATGAAGGCGAACCGGACCGGGTGGTGCTGTGCGTCGGGCTGAAGGCGGAAAAAGACGGCTCGCCGGTCTGGCACAAAACCTATGTGATGGACGCCTGGGGCGATGCGCATGGCAGCGCGATGGCCCGGCTGGTGTCCGTTCCGGTGTCGCTGGCGGTGCAGGCGGTGCTGAACGGCAACATCCCCGCCGGGGTTCACGCCGCGCCCAGCGACCCCGGACTGGTGCAGGCCTGGATGGCGGAAATCGACAAGCTGGCACAGCACCTGGCCATTCAGGATCACGTCGGTTAGGGCAATCTGTCCCGTTCGTCATTGTCCGCATGGGGTTGCGTCAGCGCCAGGAACACATCTTCCAGATCGGCCTCTTCGGTCTTGACGTCACGGATCGTGATCGATGCGGCCTGTACCGCGGACAACACCTGATCGGCGCTTGTCTGGCGGCTATGATAGCTTAGCACCACGGTGCCATCTTCGCGTCGGGTGGCGGTGATACCATCGGCTTGCGGCAGGGTGGTCACCGGGCCATCCGGGTGAATGACCATCCTGCGCGCATCCAGCCGTTCCAACAGGTTCGCGGTGCTGTCCCGCGCCACCACGCTGCCCTGATCGATGATCGCGATCTGGTCGCACATCTCCTGGGCCTCTTCCAGGTAGTGCGTCGTCAGAATGATCGTCATTCCCTGCCGGTTCAGACGCCGCACGTTGTGCCACAACATCTGGCGCAGCTCGATATCGACCCCGGCGGTGGGTTCGTCCAGCACCAGAATATGGGGGTGATGCACCAGCGCCTTGCCCAACAGCAGCCGCCGCCGCATCCCGCCTGACAGCGTCCGGGCATAGGATTGCGCCTTGTCGGTCAACCCCACCATCGCCAGGATCTCATCGCTGCGCCGCTGGGATGCGGGCACACCATACAGCCCGGCCTGCACCTCAAGCGCGGCACGCGGTGTAAAGAACGGATCAAGGTTCAGTTCCTGCGGCATCACGCCGATGGCAGCGCGCGACTGGCGCGGATTGCGATCCTGATCGAACCCCCAGATCGTCACCTGCCCGCCGGTCTTGGTCACCAGACCGGCCAGAATGTTGATCAGGGTCGATTTGCCCGCTCCGTTCGGCCCCAGCAGGCCAAACACCGATCCGCGCGGAACCGCCAGATCCATTCCCTTGAGCGCCTCCTTCGGCGGTTGCCGCCGGGTTCCATCATAGGTCTTGCGCAGATCTTTAACTTCAATGGCGAATTCGGACATTGCGGATCCTGTCTGGCGGGTTGCGGTCGTGCCGGACCCGACGGACCGGTCACCGGACGCCCTGAACTAGAAGCTGGCGATGGATTTCGCAAGCCGCGTCGCCGCGCGCTGTCTGAAACCGGGTTTTTGCGCGTCCCCGGCACGCTGGTCTCTTGCCCCCGCAATGGGCTTGGCTCATAAAAGCCCCAGCTACGGCCCAATGGCCGCCAACCAGAAGGATCGCCGAGGAATGACTATCGAAGCGCCGGAAACCAAGATCGTGGACAGCTATCGCATCGCCTGCGACGGCGGTGAGGGCGCATTGGGCCATCCCCGGGTCTGGTTGCAGATCCCGCAGGAACACGGCTGGGTCGAATGCCCCTATTGCGACTGCAAATATGTGCACCGGGACCACGCCGAATCCGACTGACCATCCGGCCCATCCGCCTGCGGAACCTTGCCGCGCGGCGTGTCTTTTGCGGCGGGCATGATTGCCTGTCCGCCGGAATTGCGGGATACAGTCGGCAATACCGCAGCGCGCAACACAGGGAACCCGGACAATGGTTGAGACGACATTCGGCAAGGGATGCCATCTGCACCTGATCGACGGTTCGGCCTTCATCTTTCGCGCCTATCATGCGCTGCCGCCACTGACGCGGAAATCCGACGGGATGCCGATCGGCGCGGTTGCCGGGTTCTGCAACATGCTGCACCGCTATGTCGAGGGCAACACCGGGCCTGACGCCCCCACCCATGTCGCGGTGATCTTCGACAAGGGCAGCCATACGTTCCGCAACGATCTGTACGATCTCTACAAGGCCAACCGCGAGGCGATGCCCGAAGACCTGCGCCCGCAGATCCCGCTGACCCGCATCGCAACCGAGGCATTCAACATCGCCTGCAAGGAACTGGAAGGCTATGAGGCCGACGACATCATCGCCACCCTGACCTGTCAGGCCCGCGATGCCGGTGGCCGGGTCACGATCATCAGTTCGGACAAGGACCTGATGCAACTGGTCGGGGGCGGGGTGGAAATGCTGGACGCGATGAAAAACCGCCGTATCGACCGCGACGGTGTGATCGAGAAATTCGGCGTCGGCCCGGAACGCGTGGTCGATGTGCAGGCCCTGGCCGGGGACAGTGTCGACAACGTGCCCGGCGCACCCGGAATCGGCATCAAGACCGCCGCCTTGCTGATCAACGAATATGGCGATCTCGAATCCCTGCTGGACCGGGCCGAAGAGATCAAACAGCCCAAACGCCGCCAAACCCTGATCGAGAAACGCGAACAGATCGAGCTGAGCAAGAAGCTGGTGCAACTGGATTGTGACACCCCGCTGGATTTCGGCCTGGACGATCTTGAAGTGCGCGACGCCGATCCCGAAAAGCTGATGCCGTTTCTGGCAGAGATGGAATTCCGCACCCTGTCGCGCCGGATTGCCGACCAGTTGGGGGTCGAGGCCCCGGTGATCGCGGAACCCACCGCCACGGCCCCCGCCGACGACGCCCCCGAGGCCCCGGCCTTCGATCAGGCTGACTATAGCAGCGTTCGCGATGCCCAGGCCCTGCAAGGCTGGATCGATCAGATCCGTGAACGGGGCTGGGTGGCGGTGGACACGGAAACCACCGGACTGAACGAGATGATCGCCGATCTGGTGGGCATTTCGCTTTGCGTGCAGGCCGGGACAGCCTGTTATATTCCGTTGCTCCACAAGGCCGCCGCAACCGACGATCTGTTCGGGTCAGATGACCTGGCCGAAGGGCAAATGCCCCTGCAAGAGGCCTTGGACCTGCTGAAACCGGTGCTTGAGGACCCCGCGATCCTGAAGATCGGGCAGAACATGAAATACGACGCCAAGATCTTTGCCCGTCACGGCATCGACGTGGCGCCGATCGACGACACGATGCTGCTGTCCTACGCAATGCACGGCGGCCTGCACGGGCATGGCATGGACACGCTCAGCGAACGCTATCTGGGGCATACGCCGATCCCGATCAAACCCCTGCTGGGCAGCGGAAAATCCGCGATCACCTTTGACAAGGTGCCGCTGGACAAGGCGACCGACTATGCCGCCGAGGACGCGGATATCACCCTGCGTCTGTGGCAGGCCTTCAAACCGCAATTGCATCGCGAACAGGTCACCACCGTCTATGAAACGCTGGAACGCCCGCTGGTGCCTGTGCTGGCACAGATGGAGATGCACGGCATCAAGGTCGACCGCGACACGCTCAGCCGGATGTCCAATGCCTTTGCCCAGAAAATGGCCGGGCTTGAGGCCGAAATCCATGAACTGGCCGGAGAAACCTTCAACGTCGGCTCGCCCGCGCAGCTGGGCGAAATCCTGTTCGACAAGATGGGGCTTGAGGGCGGCAAGCGCGGCAAAACCGGCAAATATTCCACCGGTGCGGACATTCTTGAAGATCTGGCCACGGAACACGAACTGCCGCGCCGGGTGCTGGACTGGCGGCAACTGTCAAAGCTGAAGTCGACCTATACCGACGCGCTGCAAGCCCATATCAACCCCGATACCGGGCGCGTGCACACGTCCTATGCGATCACCGGGGCGAACACCGGGCGTCTGGCGTCGACCGATCCCAACCTGCAAAACATCCCGGTGCGCACCGAGGAAGGCCGCCGCATCCGCGAGGCATTCGTCGCCGAACCGGGCAACGTGCTGATCAGCCTTGACTATTCGCAGATCGAGTTGCGCATTCTGGCCCATATCGCGGACATCCCGGCGCTGAAACAGGCCTTTGCCGACGGGCTGGACATTCACGCCATGACCGCAAGCGAAATGTTCGACGTGCCTCTGGATGAAATGACCCCGGAAATCCGGCGTCAGGCCAAGGCGATCAACTTTGGCGTCATATATGGGATCTCGGGCTTTGGTCTGGCGCGCAACCTGCGCATTCCGAGGGCCGAGGCACAGGGGTTCATCGACCGCTATTTCGAGCGCTTCCCCGGCATCCGCACCTATATGGACGACACCAAGGCATTCGCCAAGGAACACGGGTTCGTGCAGACCTTGTTCGGCCGCAAGATCCACACGCCCGAGATTAACGCCAAGGGGCCACGCGCCAGCTTTGCCTATCGCGCCGCGATCAACGCGCCGATTCAGGGCACCGCGGCCGACGTGATCCGCCGCGCCATGGTCCGGATGCCCGCCGCGATTGACGGGCTGCCGGCAAAGATGCTGTTGCAGGTCCACGACGAACTGCTGTTCGAAGTGGCCGAAGATGCCGTGGACGACACCATCGCCCGCGCCCGCGACGTCATGGAGAACGCCGCCGATCCGGCGGTCCGTCTGGACGTCGGCCTGACCGTGGATGCCGGACGCGGGGCGAACTGGGCCCAGGCGCACTGATCCCGGGGCGCGTTTGCAACAAACCCTTTGCCATCCCGCGCGATTCCGCCTATACGCGCCCATCCGCATGCGACTCGGCCTTTGGGCCGGACCTCTTGCGGGCGCTCCATGGGCCTGTGCTGGACGACATCCCGGCCTGCGCCATTCACTCTAACCCTGCAAAGGAGACCCCGATGTCGATCACAAGCGCTGAAAAAGCCCGCGTCATGAAAGAATTCGGCACCAAGGAAGGCGACACCGGTTCGCCCGAAGTCCAGGTTGCCATCCTGTCCTCGCGCATCGCGACCCTGACCGAGCATTTCAAGACCCACAAGAAAGACAACCATGGCCGTCGCGGCCTGCTGAAAATGGTCGCACAGCGCCGCAAGCTGCTGGACTATGTCAAAGGCAAGGATCAGGCCCGCTATCAGGATCTGATCGCCCGTCTGGGCCTGCGCCGCTAAACCGGTCCGCGCCTGAACGTTTCAGAACGCCCGCCATCCGGTGGGCGTTTTTCATTTCAGACCCACTTGGCCAGCGGCGGCAGACTCATCAAGACCGCATTGGCATCATGCCCGGTTTCCAATCCGAACCGGGTGCCGCGGTCATAGACCAGATTGTATTCGGCATAGAGCCCGCGATGGATCAGCTGGGCGTCCTTGTCGGCCTCATCCCAATGCTGTAACCGGCGGCGTTCGACCAGCGGCAGATAGGCCGGCAGGAAGGCACGTCCGATATCCTGCGTCAGGGTGAAATCGGCCTGCCAGTCACCAGTGCAATAGTCGTCCATGAAGATTCCACCGACACCGCGCGCCCGTCCGCGATGTGGAATATGGAAATAGGTGTCGGCCCATTCCTTGAGACGCGGGTAATGCGCCGCGCCGTGTGGGTCCAGATGCGCCTTTTGCGTGGCGTGGAAATGCGCCGTGTCCGCGTCATATTCGATACAGGGGTTCAGATCCGAACCGCCACCGAACCACCAGCCATGCGGCGTCCAGAACATGCGCGTGTTCATGTGCACGGCAGGGACATGCGGGTTTTGCATATGCGCCACCAGCGAAATGCCCGAGGCCCAGAAACGCGGATCTTTGTCCATGCCCGGCAATCCCTTGCGCGCGGCCATCGCCGCCTGCGCCCGTTTTCCCAGCTTGCCGTGAACGGTCGAGACATTCACACCGACCTTTTCGAACACCCGCCCGCCGCGCATCACGCTCATCAAGCCGCCGCCCGCGTCCTCGCCGACTTCGCCTGAACGTCTAGTTTCGCGGACGTCAAAGGTGCCGGGGGCCGCCGCGCTCAGCGGACCCTCTGCATGGCTTTCTTCCAGGGCCACAAAAGCGGTGACGATTTCGTCGCGCAGGGTCCGGAACCAGGCAGCCGCCCGTGCCTTTTCTGCTTCCATGTCGTCGCTCATACCTGCGTCCTTTTCAGATTTTATATGTTTGCCGCCAATCAAGGGGCTGCTCTCTTGGGACCGCCCCGTGCCGCGAACCGTCAGTGCGCCGGCGCGGCCACCGGGTCCAGCAAGGTGCGCCCGCCATCCACCGTGATGATCTGGCCGGTCATGAAACCGGATGCATCCGACGCCAGGAACTGCACCGCCTCGGCCAACTCGCCCGGAGCGGCCACCCGCGACAGCGGCGTATGCGCCTCGATGTCCTGACGGTATTCGCGATGATCGCGCAAGGTGGATTTCAGCGAATTGCTCATCACCGATCCGAATGCAACCGCGTTGACCCGGATCCGCTCGGGTGCCAATGCGACCGCCATGGAACGGGTCATTTGATCCAATGCGGCGGAACTGACCGAATAGCCCAACAGGTCCGGGTGGGTCCGCCGCGCCGCGATCGAGCTGAGGTTGACGATCGAACCCGCCTGCCCCTCGGTCTTGCCCTCGGCTTGCCGGATCATGCGTCTGGCCACCAGCTGGGTCAAGCGCAACGCCGGCATCAGGTTCTGGTTCAGCAATTGGATCACGGACTCATCATCCGGGTCCAACGGGAGCGACGGCATGACCTGGCGCGCACCGTTGACCAGGATGTCGATCTCGTCGAATGCGTCCAGCGTGGCGGACAGCAAATTGGCAATCGCCAGTTTTTCGCGCAGATCCCCCGCAAAATACCGGACATGCTCATCTTCAGCCCGGTCTCCCAGTTCTTGCCGCAAATTCTTTTCATCCATGTCCGCAAACATGACGTTTGCGCCTTTTTCGACGAACAGGCGACCGATCGACAGGCCAATACCGTTGGCTGCCCCGGTCACGATTGCGGTCTTGCCCGCGATGGAAAATGACATGATGTCGCTCCTCAGGACTGGTCGATGTACCGCAATCAGCGGCGGATACGCTTGGGGCTGTGTCGTGACCGCGTCGGACGAGAAGCCCGCAAGACCTTGAAACGGGCATCTCCGGCAATCTCGTCCACGCGGGCAAAACACTCGGTCAGGGTCACTTCATAGGGCAAATGCCGATTCGCGACCAACCACAGTTCGCCGGACGCGGACAGCAGGCGCGCCGCCGCCTGAATGAACCCGCGCCCCAGAGACGGATCCGCGGCACGTCCAGTATGGAACGGAGGATTGGTGACCACCACATCGACAGGATCCCGCGATGCCCATTCGGTCGCATCCGCCCAATGAAAGCGCGCCCTCGGGTCCGTGACGTTCAGACGCGCGCAATCCAGCGCCGTATGGTCTGCCTCGACCAGATCCAGCGTCAGAACGCTGTCATCCTGCAGGATCCGCGCCGTCAGATATCCCCATCCCGCCCCCAGATCGACCACGCTTTTGCCCAGCCTGGCCGGCAAGGTGTCCGCCAGCAGCCGCGAAGCCGGGTCTATTCCATCGGCCGAAAACACGCCGGGGCCCGTGGTAAAGCCATCGGCGGGCTGTTGCGCGACGGCGCGCCAGTCGGAAAACACATCCGCCGCGGGCGTGAACCAGAAAATCTTGCCATGTGCCTTGGACAACGCGCCATGCACATCAACCCGGCTGCGACATGCCTTGAGCATACTGTCGATGCCATCTGTCTTTGTGCCATCCACGACGACCAAACCGCTGGCGACCGCGCTGGCCTGTGCCACCAGCGAGCGGGCCAGTGCCTTGGCGCGCGGCAGGCAGACAAAAGCCACGGCACAGGGCGACGCCCCGGTGGGGGCGCAGGCATATCCCAGCCGTTGGAAATGGTCATGATCCGGCTTGAACGGCTGTATGACCCGGACCCGGTCCTGTGGCAGGCCCGACAGATCCAGATCGGTGCGCGGGTGAAACACAGTGATTGGGCCTTCGGCCGGCAGGACCAGGCCACCTGACTCCAGCGCCAATGACAAACGGGCGGACATTCCCTGCCCTAGTCTTCCTTTTCCATCGTGCACTGCAACGGGTGCTGATGGCGGCGGGCGAAATCCATGACCTGGCCCACCTTGGTTTCGGCGATTTCGTGGCTGAACACACCTACGACGGCAACGCCTTTCTTGTGCACGACCAACATGATTTCAAACGCCTGGGCGTGGTTCAGCCCAAAGAACCGTTCCAGCACATGCACCACGAATTCCATCGGGGTGAAGTCGTCATTCAGCAACAGCACCTTGTACATGGGCGGCCGCTTGGTTTTGGGGCGGGTCTGGACCAGAACCGATGCGTCGTCATCGCTGCTGGGGTCGTCCGACATGATCAAGGGCAGGTGCTGCATGGCGCAGGTGAATCCGGTTTCAGTTCTGTGTGCTCACGGCCTATATAACCTTATCGCAGGATTAGAAAAGAGCCAGCACACACCCAAATGACCAGGCGGCGGATGAATCAGGGCAATTTGACCACAGTGGGTTTTGATGCCGACGACACCCTGTGGCATAACGAACGCTTCTTTCAGGACACTCAGGCCCAGTTCGCCGAGCTTCTGGCAGATCACGCAGAACCGGATCATCTGTCCCGGCGTTTGCTGGCGGCCGAGAAACGCAACCTCGGGCAATACGGGTACGGCATAAAGGGGTTCACCCTGTCGATGATCGAAACCGCGATCGAAGTGACGGATCAACGGGTACCGGCCAGCGTGATCGCCAAGCTGATGCAGGCCGGCCGTGACATGCTCACCCATCCCATCGAACTGCTGCCCCACGCCGCCGAGGCCGTGCAGTCCGTGGCGCAAACCCATCGCATCATTCTGATCACCAAGGGTGATCTGCTCGACCAGGAGCGCAAGCTGGCGCAATCCGGGCTGGGCGATCTGTTCGACAGGGTTGAAATCGTTTCGGAAAAGACCGCGTCGGGCTATGCCCGCATCTTCGCGCACCACGGCGATGGGGTCGACCGGGGGTTGATGGTGGGCAATTCGATGCGCTCGGACGTGGTTCCCATGATCAACGCCGGTGGTTGGGGCGTCCACATTCCGCATGGCGTCGAATGGAAAATCGAACATGCCGAACCACCGCTGGAGTCGCCGCGCTATCGCGATTTGAATGATCTGAGCGGGCTGGCGCGGCTGGTCGGCGAAATCGGCTGAATTGGCGATGGGCAGTATTGCGCCGATAACCCCAAATTAACCAATGGCCAATCTAGGGGACGCAGCTTTGCGACCCCCCATATGTTGTGAAAATTTCTTGTGCCCATTCTGTAACAGCTTGCACCGCAAGGGTTTATTCCAGGGCTCTCTTGTGCTAGGCTGAATACAATCAATCAAAAGTGTCAGCCGGAAAACCGGCGGCCCGAGGCAGACAGAGGCATTTATCGTGCAGGTTCGGCGTATTCGCCAGACCCGGTGGGGTCTGTTCATTTTCACCACAATCTGGCTGGGCGTTCTATTGCCGTTCAGCGCGGCGGCGGCCCCCTATGCGGGTCATGTCATTGATGCGCGAACCGGCGAGGTGCTGTATTCGCGCAACGCCGACACCCGGCTGCACCCGGCATCCCTGACCAAGATGATGACGCTCTACATCGCGTTCGAAGCGGTCCAGAACGGGGAAATCTCACTGGACACCAAGGTGCGGATTTCCAAGCATGCCGCGTCCGAGCCGCCCTCGAAACTGGGTCTGAAACCGGGTCAGCGCATCGCGCTGCGCTATTTGATCCGGGCGGCGGCGGTCAAATCCGCCAATGACGCCGCCACCGCCATCGGCGAAGCCATCAGCGGCAGCGAAGCGGCCTTTGCCCGGCGCATGAACCGCACCGCCAAATCGATGGGGATGAACCGCACCACGTTCAAGAACGCCCATGGCCTGACCGAAAGCGGGCATCTGTCCACGGCGCGCGACATGACGAATCTGGGGCGGCATGTGATCTATGACTACCCTCAGTACTATAACCTGTTCTCGCGCAAGACGGCCAATGCCGGCGTACGCACGGTCAGCCACACGAACCGGCGGCTCTTGTCATCCTACAAGGGCGCGGACGGAATCAAGACGGGCTATACCCGCGCCGCGGGCTTCAACCTGGTCGCGTCCGCCGAACGGGGACGGGAACGCATCATTGCGACCGTGTTTGGCGGCAAATCCACCGCCTCGCGCAATGCCAAGGTCGCCGAGCTTCTGGACATGGGCTTTCGCAAGGCCCCATCCCGCGCCCCCCTGCGCAAACCCAAGCGGCCCGTCTATGCGGGCAATGCCGGGACCGTCCCCGGTGCGGCCGGCAAGACCATCCGTTTGGCCGGGTCCGTGCAGAAAAGCCTGCGCCCCAAAGCCCGCGTGGTCAGCGCACCGGTCCAGATCGCCGCGGCAAACGTGACACCCCCGGTGCCGGATGCCGAAAAGCTGCAGGAAAGCATCGCCGTCGCCATGGCAGAGGCCGCCAACAGCATCGCCCCGACCGCCCCGGCCACACGTCCGGAACCACGGCCGACAGAAATGGTCGTGACCCAGGCCGTCGCCACCGCATCCGAACCACCCGCCCCGCAGCCGATTCCCGACACCCCCGAAATCGTCACCCGCGTGTCCACGTCGGGCGGACAGCACTGGGGCATCAATGTGGGCCGGTACGGCAGCCGCTATCAGGCGGAAAAGATCCTGCTGCGCACCGCGCTGGCAGAAATGGCAACGTTGGACGGGTCGCTGCGCAAGGTCACTCAGTCCTCAAGCGGATTTGACGCCAATTTCGTGGGCATGTCGCGCGAAACGGCCGATCTGGCCTGCCGCCGCCTGAAAGCGCGCAACCTGACCTGTTTCATGATCGGGCCGTCCTGATACGGTGCCCTTGCCCGCGGCTCAATCCGGCAGGATCTTGCCCGGGTTGAGGATGTCGTCGGGATCAAGCGCCGCCTTGATCGCAGCCATATAGCGCATGGTCGCCCCCAGTTCGCGGGTCAGATAGGGCCGCTTGCCCTGCCCGATGCCATGTTCGCCGGTACAGGTCCCATCCATCGAAATCGCCAACTCGGCCAGCCAGCTGACATATTGTTCGGTCCGGGCGACTTCGTCCGGATTGTCCATGTCGACCAGTGGTGCCATATGCATGTTTCCGTCACCCACATGCCCCACCAATGGCGACATCAGGCCCAGTTCCTCGGCCTTGGCAACCGCTTCGCGGGCACAATCGGCCAGCCGTGAAATCGGAACACAGACATCGGTGGCCAGAGCCTTGGATCCGGGCCGCAGTTGCAGGGTTGCCCAATAAAGATCATGCCGCGCCTGCCACAGGCGATTGCGTTCTTCGGTCGAACTGGTCCATTCGAATCCGGTCGAACCAAAATCTTGTGCAATCTGGCCAAACAGTTCCGCCTGCTCGGCCACGCCGGATTCCGAGCCGTGGAACTCAAGCAGAAGCAGGACGGTCTCGGGCAGGTCCAGCTTGGAATAGGCGTTCGCCGCCTTCACCGCCAGCGCGTCCAGCAGTTCGATCCGCGCAACCGGTATGCCATACTGAATCGTCGCCATCACCGCCTGACAGGCATCATCGACCGTTTCGAACGAACACCGGGCCGCCGACATTGCTTCGGGGATCCCCTGCAGCCGCAGGGTGATTTCCGTCATCAGACCCAGCGTCCCTTCAGAGCCGACCATGAGCCGGGTCAGATCATACCCGGCGCTGGACTTCTTGGCCCGCCGGGCGGTCTTGATGATCTCTCCATCGGCCATCACCACCTGCAGAGAGATCACGTTGTCTTTCATCGTGCCATAGCGCACGGCGTTCGTGCCGCTGGCGCGCGTGGCCGTCATCCCGCCAAGGGTGGCATTCGCCCCGGGATCGATGGGAAAGAACAACCCCTGATCGCGCAGAAAGGTGTTCAACTTCTCACGCGTCACCCCCGGCTGCACCGTGCAGGTCAGATCGCCCGCATCCACCGCCAGGATTTCGTTCATCTGCCCCATGTCGACAGAAATACCGCCGGCGGGGGCATTCACATGCCCCTCCAGCGAAGTGCCGACGCCAAAGGGAATCACCGGCACCTTGTGAGCGGCGCAGATCCTGACGATGTCGGACACTTCTTCGGTGGACTGTGGGAACACGACGGCATCGGGCGGCTGGTTCTCGATCCAGGTTGTGGTGTGGCCATGCTGTTCGCGGATCGCCTGCCCGGTTGTCAGACGATCGCCGAACTGTTGTTTCAAGCTGCCAATTGCCGTGGCTATGCCGGTTTCGTTGCGCGGCAACGATGTCGCCTGAGCCATGTAGTCCCCTTTCCCTGCCCCGGCTATTCGCCCAGGGCAATGCCTTCGCGGCGTGGATCCGCCGCGCCCAGCAGCCCGTCGCCGATTGCGATGGCATGCAGGCCCGAAGTCAGATCACGCATGTTTACCTCATAGCCCATCGACTCGAGTTCCGCGCGCATGTCAACGGCTGCAGTCCCCTTTTCGACATCATAGGTCCCGAACCGGTTGATCGCATGGGGCAACGACAACGCCTGCTGGATGTTCAATCCCCAATCCATCCAGGCCACGATGGCGGTTGCCACATAGCCGATGATCCGGCTGCCGCCGGGCGATCCGATGGCCAGGACCGGCACGCCGTCCTTCATCACGATGCTCGGAGCCATCGAGGAACGCGGCCGCTTGCCCGGCTCGATCCGGTTGGCAATCGGCACGCCGTCCCTGTGGCTGCGGAACGAGAAATCGGTCAACTCGTTGTTCAACAGGAACCCGCGCACCATCAGGCGCGACCCGAAGCCGTTTTCTATGGTGGTCGTCATCGACAACACGTTGCCATATTGATCGACGATCGAGATATGCGACGTCGAAGGAAATTCGATTGACTGATCGTCGGCCAGGTTCAGCGAATGATCGAATTCCGGCGCACCCGGCGCGACCTCGGGCAGGGCATCGTCGCCAGCCAGCAGCCTGGCACGTTCGGCCAGATATGCGGCATCCACCAACCCCCGCGTCGGCATCGGTACAAAATCGCTGTCCGCCATGTACCGCCCCCGGTCGGCGAAAGCCAGGCGGCTGGCATCCCCGATCAGGCGCCAGCTTTCCGGGTTGTCCGCCCCCAGCGCAGCCAGATCATAGCTGTCCAGCATCCCCAGGATCTGTCCCACCGTCAGCGCCCCGGACGATGGAGGCCCCATGCCGCAAACATCATGGGCACGATAGGCGGCGCAGACCGCAGGGCGTTCGCGAACGGAATAGAGCGCCAGATCGACTTGGCTCAGCACACCGGGATTGCCCGGTGCATGGTTGACGGTATCAACGATATCCGCCGCAATCGGCCCGGTATAAAAGGCGCTGGCACCATGATCCGCCAATGCACGCAGGGTATCGGCATAGTCCGGATTCTTCAACGTGGCTCCGGCCTGAACCGGCGCGCCATCGGGCAGGAAATAGGACGCGGTGGGCGCAAAGCGAGCCAGCTTTTCGGCATCCCCCGCCACCAGCCCGGCCAACCGCGGGGACACGGCAAACCCGTGATCCGCGTGGTCGATTGCGGCGCGAAACAGCGACGGCCAGGGCGCTCTTCCCCATCGGCGATGGGCCTCGGCCAACAGGGCGGGCGTGCCGGGCGTGCCGACCGAACGGCCCCCGACCACGGCATCGTAAAATTTCAACGGCTCGCCAGCATCGTTCTGAAACAGCGTCGGCGTCGCGGCCAGAGGTGCGGTTTCGCGCGCATCCAGAGTCGTCAACTCGCCGCTGGCCGCGTCATACCACACCAGAAAAGCACCACCCCCCAGCCCCGAGGATTGCGGTTCCACCAGCCCCAGCACGGTCTGCACCGCCACCATTGCATCCGCCGCGCTGCCCCCGGCACGCAGGATATCGGCCCCGGCCTGAACCGCCAGCGGATTGGCTGCCGCGACCATCCAGTTCTCGGCCTCCACCGGCACACCCTGGGCCTTGGCCTCCAATGCGGCGGCGACCTGCGGGGACAGGGCCTGAACTCCACCCGAGGTGGCGGCTTCGGGGGCGACCGTATCCGCAGCATTCTGCGCCCAGACCGGCGCGACCAACCCAACCGAAACCGTCAGTCCGAGAATGACCCGTTTCATGACCTTGCTCCTCTCTATGATGCCCGCCCCATCCTAGCGCCGCATCTGGCGCGCTGGCAATTGCCCATGCAGGAATGCGCACCGCGCCCGGCCCGGACGCGATGACACCGTCTTGGCGTCGGCACCACGGCAGAGCCTAAAGCATTGACGGGACGACCTGATCCGGCGGCCGGTGGCCATCCTCGAAAGTCTTGATGTTGATGATGACCTTTTCGCCCATCTCGATCCGGCCTTCCAAAGTGGCCGACCCCATATGGGGCAACAACACGACGTTGGGCAATTCGCGCAGGCGCGGGTTGATGTTGGTGCCATGTTCATACACATCCAGCCCGGCCCCGGCCAATTCACCGGCCCGCAGCATCCGGGTCAGCGCGTTTTCGTCGATCACCTCGCCCCGGCTGGTGTTGACGATCACCGCACTGGGTTTCATCAATTTCATCCGCCGCGCGTTCATCAGGTGAAAGGTGCTGGGGGTCGACGGACAATTGACCGAGATCACGTCCATCCGCGCCACCATCTGATCCAGACTGTCCCAATACGTCGCTTCGAACCGGTCCTCGATCTCCGGACGCAACCGTTTGCGATTGTGATAATGGACCTGCATGCCAAAAGCCTGCGCCCGGCGCGCCACGGCCTGACCGATCCGGCCCATGCCCAGAATGCCCAGCCGCCGCCCGCTGACACGACCGCCCAGCAAGGCCGTAGGGGCCCAGCCCTGCCAATCGCCCTTTTGCATCAGCGCCAGCCCTTCGGGTATGCGCCGCGTCACGGCCAGCAGAAGGGCCATGGCCATATCCGCGGTATCATCCGTCAGGACACCCGGCGTATTGCTGACCAGGATTCCGCGCTGGCGGGCGGTGGCGACATCGATATGATCGACCCCGGCGCCATAATTCGCAATCAGTTTCAGACGTTCCCCGGCCTGACCGATCAACCGCGCATCCAGGTCGTCCGTCACCGTCGGAACCAGCACATCCGCATCCCGCATTGCGGCCGCCAGTTCGCTGCGGCTCATCGGGGTGTCCGCTTCGCGCAGGGTGACATCGAACAATTCGCTCAGACGCGTTTCAACCTCATCCGGCAACCGTCGCGTAACGACAACACTCAGACGTTCTCTTGGCACTCTGGATCCCCCACCGCTTTTCAAATCAGGTCACGCCATGGCATGGTGGCGCAGGAACAGGCGGGGCACAAGAACCCCGGGCGGAAAAACCCGCCATGCTTTCGAGGATGCGCAGTCAGTGACGATCAGGGCTTTCATGGGGCGGCATGTGGCGGCAGGATGTCTGGCCTTCTGCCTTGCAAGCGGCGTGACCGCCGCACAGGACGCGGTGAAACGCGGACCAATCACCAACCTGCCGATCCCGCGCTATGTGTCGATGAAAGCGAACGAAGGCAATGTGCGCCGGGGACCATCGCTGACCCATCGCATCGACTGGGTGTTCAAACGCCGCGACATGCCATTGCAGATCACCGCCGAACATGGGCACTGGCGCCGGGTTCAGGATCGCGACGGTGCCGGGGGGTGGGTGCATTACGCCCTACTGTCCGGCGTGCGCACGGTGCTGGTGGAAAAGGACATGCTGCAGGTTCACGCCCGCCCGGATCCGCAATCCCCGACCAATGCGGCCTTCGAATTGGGCGTGGTCGCGCGGCTGGGGGAATGCAATCCGGACTGGTGCCACATCAGCGCCGGAGGCTACGGGGGCTGGGCCGAGAAACAGTTCCTTTGGGGCGTTCTGCCGGACGAATTGCGCGACTGATCACGCCGCCGGTTTCAGCCTTGCGCCAGCGGCCCGGGCGGCTCTTGCAGGGCCGGGAACGTCAGACAGACCCGCAACCCCGGCCGATTGTCTTCCAACACCAGCGTCGCACCATGCAGCCGGGCAACCACCGAGACCAGGCTCAGGCCCAGACCGCTGCCGGGGGTCAGGCGGCTGCGATCCAGACGGTACAGCCGTTGCAGCACGTTTTCGGTTTCATGCGCGGGAATCCCCGGCCCGTGATCGCTGATCGACAGGATCACCCGGTCGCCGCGCGCCTTCAGATCAATGGTGATGTCGGTGCCGTCCGGCGTGTGCCGCAACGCGTTTTCGATCAGGTTGGCCAACATCTGCAACAACAGATTCCGGTCGCCCGACACTCTGGGCACATCCTCGGGAACGACCGCATTCAGCCGACGCCCCGATTCGGATGCCGCCGGTTCGTACAACTCGGCGCATGTGGACACGAGACCGATCATGTCGACCGGCTGAAACTGCGACCCCGGCGAGCCGGATTCGATCTGTGCAATTTGCAACAACGAGCCAAAGACCGACACGATACCGTCCAGTTCCCGTTTTGCCTGATCCAGCAGATCGTTTGCCGCATCGTCCAGATCACCACGCTGAGAGAGATCGTCCAGATGCACGGCGACCCGCTGGATCGGGGTTTTCAGATCATGGGCAATATCGGACGACACCTGCCGGATGGCCTCGACCGATCCTTCCTGCGCATGGGCCATCTGGTCGATCTTGGCCCCGATTTCAGCCAGATCATCGGACCAGTCCGGGACCGGCCCGACCCGTGCCTTCAGATCACCACGGGTCAACCGGTCCAGCGTCCGGCTGACGCGCGCCACATGCCGCGCACTGCGCCGGGCCAGATAGATCCCGCCCGACAGGGCAATCAGGATCGTCGGAACCAGGCTGAGCCCCAGGATATTGACGAACACCCGCCGCAATGCGTCGATTTCGGCCCGGCTTCGGGCCACGGTCAGCTGGCCGCCGTACAATGACGTGGTCAAGGCCAGATACTGGCCTTTCAATTCAGGGCTGTCCTGAGACAACGACACGATATGATACCCTTCGTCATCGCGCGCAATCGCCGCGTTGCCGTATTGCCGCCGGTTCGGGGCAAGATAGCTCAACACCCTGCGTTCGGGATCGGTTTCACGCGCCACGGCCTCGACCAGAGCAGCCACAGCGCCGGCATTGGGGGCGGCGCGGAACCCGGCAAGATCCTGGGTCAGATTGGCCCGGATCCCCTGTTCCAGTGATTGCTGGGTCACGAAATAGCTGGCCGCAAGGCTGATCAGGCTGACCGTCGAAAACAGGATCACCAGGCCCAACGCCAGTTTCAGCGGCATCGACCGCAACAGCCGGGACAGACGCGCGCTCACCCCTCGATCCTGTAGCCGGAACCCCGGACCGTCTTGATCAGATCGCTGTCAAACGGTTTGTCGACCTTGGCGCGCAGCCGGCTGATGTGGGTTTCCACCACATTGGTCATCGGGTCGAACCGAATGTCCCAGATCGTCTCCAGCAGCATGGTCCGGGTCTGGATCCGCCCCTTGCGCCGCAGCAGCAGTTCCAGAATCGCGAATTCACGCGGCAGCAGGTCGATTTCGGTTCCCGCGCGCGTCACCTTGCGCGCGATCAGATCCATTTCCAGATCGCCGGCACGCAGAACGGTTTCCTGTTCCAACGCCTTGGGGCGACGGGCCAGCGCCGCAACGCGGGCCGACAATTCGCCAAAGGCAAAAGGTTTGACCAGATAATCGTCACCACCGGCATTCAACCCGCTGATGCGATCATCGACGCTGCCCAGCGACGTCAGAAACAGAACCGGCGTCTGGTTTCCGGCACCGCGCAGGGTCTTGACCACGGTCAGCCCGTCGATCCCGGGCAGCATGCGGTCAACGATCAGCACGTCATATTCGGCCCCGGTCGCCTGAATCAGCGCCGCGCGCCCGTCCGTCACCAGATCGACGCTCTGGCCTTCTTCGCGCAGACCCCGCGCGATGAAACCGGCGGTGGTCTCGTCATCTTCTACTACCAGTATCTTCATTTTTCTCCGAACCAGCCGGGAATAGAGACCCGAAACACATCTACCCGCAGAGTCTAGGAACCGCGACCGCGGATTTCCACGCCTGACGAAATTACAAATCTGTATAGCCCGCAAGATGTGTCTGTAAGCCTGCGGTCCCAGTTCTTGCATCACAACAGACACAACGGAGCAGATCCATGACATCCACTTCACAGACCCCCACCCGCCTTGCAGGGCTTGCGCTGACGGCGGCACTGAGTTCGACCGCCATGCTGGCCTTGACACCATCCGCCGTGCTGGCGGTTCCGGCCGGAGGATATGGCGACCTGGTCGAAACCGTCTCGCCCAGCGTGGTCTTCATCGAAGTCACCGCCAGGGCCGATCAGCCGAACGCAGCCATGACGCTGCCCGAAGGAATCCCCGAAGAACTGAAACGCCGCTTTCAGGACATGATGCCGAACCAGAGCCAGGGCGGCGCAGCCCCCCATCGCGGCGTCGGATCGGGCTTTATCATTTCGAGCGACGGGCAGATCGTGACCAACCACCATGTGGTCAAGGATGCGCAAAGCGTCACAGTCAAACTGTCGGACGGGCGCAGTCTGGATGCCACGGTGATCGGCGGTGATCCCTTGACCGATATCGCCCTGCTCAAGGTCGATACCGATACCGACCTGCCGGCAGTCACGTTCGGCGATTCCGAAAGCATGCGCGCAGGCGACGAAGTCGTTGCGGTCGGCAACCCGTTCGGTCTGGGTGGCACGGTCACCTCGGGCATCATTTCGGCCATGTCACGCAATATTCATTCCGGACCGTTCGACGATTTCATCCAGACCGACGCGGCAATCAATCGCGGCAACTCGGGCGGCCCGCTGTTCAACAATGACGGCGAGGTGATCGGCGTCAACACGGCAATTTTCTCGCCTGATGGTGGCTCGGTCGGAATCGGGTTCTCGGTGCCTTCGGATCTGGTGCAAACCATCGTCGCCGACCTGCAGGACGACGGCACCGTGACCCGGGGCTGGCTGGGCGTGCAGATCAAACCCATGCCCGAGGAAATCGCATCCGTGCTGGGCTATGACGCGCCCAAGGGTGCAATGATCGAAGCCGTGACCGAAGACAGCCCCGCCGACCGGGCCGCGTTGAAAAAAGGCGACATCATCCTGTCCTTCGGCGGCACCGAGATTTCCGAATTGCGCGATCTGACCCGCGCCGTGGCGCTGACCGACCCGGATCAGAAGGCCGATATCCTGGTGCTTCACAAGGGGCAGGAAGTCACCCGTGAGGTGACTATCGGCACGCGGGGCGAGCAAGACGCCTGACCCTGGGTCTGCATTGGCCAATCCGTTGGCCGGGGTTTCAGGATGGGGCGGCGGACAGTATCATGTCCGCCGCCTTTTCCGCGATCATGATGGTCGGGGCATTGGTGTTTCCGCTGGTGATCGCGGGCATCGCGCTGGCGTCCACAACCCGCAACCCGCCGACACCGCGCAGACGCAACTGCGGATCCAGCGGGGCCATGTCGTCGGCCCCCATATGCACGGTGCAGGTGGGGTGAAAGATCGTGGTGCCGATATCGCCCGCCGCCCGCATCAGATCCGCAGTATCGTCCGAGCTTCCGCCCGGTTTCAGTTCCTGCGGCGCATATCGTTGCATCGGTGATTGCGCCATGATCGCGCGGGCCTGCCGGATGGCATCCGCCGCAACCTGCCGATCGCCTTCGGTGCTCAGATAGTTCGGGGCGATCCGTGGCGCATCCTGCGGATCCGGCGACACGATCCGCACGCTGCCCCGGCTTTCCGGGCGCAGGTTGCAGACGCTGGCCGTCAGGGCCGGAAAGGCGTGCAGGGGCTGCCCGAAAGCCTCAAGCGACAAAGGCTGGACGTGATATTCCAGATCCGGCGTCATCAGTTCCGGACGCGAACGGGAAAACGCCCCCAGTTGGCTGGGCGCCATCGACATCGGCCCGCTGCGCCGGGCGACATATTCAAGACCGATCCGGGCCTTGCCCCAAATCGAATTCGCCAGCGTGTTCAGCGTTTTCGCCCCGGTCAGCCGCCAGGAACAGCGCAGTTGCAGGTGATCCTGCAGGTTTTCTCCGATTGCCGGGATGTCCCGCTGGATCTCGATACCGTATTCCTGCAACAGGCGACCCGGTCCCAGCCCCGACAATTGCAGGATTTGCGGACTGCCGATTGCCCCGGCGGACAGGATCACCTCGGCCCCGGCGTGGGCTGTCCGGGTTTCGCCGCGCTGATCGTATTCGACCCCGACCGCCCGCCCCTGCCGGATCAGGATCCGCCGTGCATGCGCGTTGGTTTCCACCTTCAGCCCGGCACCGGACGCGGTGCGCAAGAATGCCTTGGCGGTGTTCATCCGCCAGCCGCCGCGCTGATTCACCCGGAAATAGCCGACACCTTCATTGTCCCCGGTGTTGAAATCCGTCACCGCGGGCAGCCCCCAAGCCTGTGCCGCCTGTGCCCAATGGTCCAGCACCTCCCAGTGCAGACGCTGGTTTTCGACCCGCCATTCGCCGCCTGCGCCATGCAGATCGTCAGCGCCGTCAACGTAATCCTCGCTGCGCTTGAAATAGGGCAGAACATCGTCCCAACCCCAACCCGTCAACCCGCGTTGCCGCCAGCCGTCGTAATCCGCCGCCTGTCCGCGCAGATACAACATGCCGTTGATCGAACTGCACCCGCCCAGCAGCTTGCCGCGCGGATACAACAGCGACCGCCCGTTCAAACCCGGCTCAGGCGCGGTGCGGAACATCCAGTCGGTGCGCGGATTGCCGATGCAATACAAATACCCCATCGGGATATGAACCCAGTGGTAATTGTCGCGGCCGCCCGCTTCCAGCAACAGCACGCGCCGCCCCGCATCCGCCAGGCGTTTTGCAAGCACGCAACCGGCGCTGCCCGCGCCGACGATGATATAATCCCAGTCCGTCAAACCGGCAAAGCCGTGGTCTTGAACACGGTTCTCAGGGCAAAGCTGCTTTGCATCTGGGCCACCCCGGGCAACCGGGACAGGTACTGCCGGTGGATGCGGGCAAAATCATCGGTGTTTTCTGCCACGATCTTGAGAATGTAATCCGCTGTTCCCGCCATCAGGTGGCACTCCAACACGTCCGGAATGCGCGACACGGCCTTTTCAAAGGCATCCAGCACCTCATCGGCCTGGGCCTGCAGGGTGATTTCGACAAAAACCGTCGTCGCCACGCCCAACTTGCGCGCATCCAGCAGGGCAACGTAGCCGCGAATATACCCATCCGTTTCCAGCCGGTGCACACGTCTGTGACAGGCCGATGCCGACAGATTGACTTTCTCCGAAAGGTCCGCATTGGACATTCGCCCGCTGGTTTGCAGCGCGCTCAGAATTCGTCGGTCGATTGCGTCAAGGATCAACTGTGCAAGACTCTCGCGTGTGTTCTGTGATTCTTTGACAGATATTCGATCCAACCGGCGCATGGCGAGCAAAAGTTGAATTTTTATTGCACCTGTCTTCCTGTAAAAGCGCCCCACCATTCCAAAGGGAGGAAAGTCATGAAAATCGGTTGCCCGAAAGAGGTCAAACCGCAGGAATTTCGCGTCGGTGTCACACCCAACGCCACACAAGAGGCCGTCGCCCGGGGCCATGAGGTGTTGATCGAAACCGGCGCCGGGGTTGGATCCGGGTTCGAAGACGATGCCTATGTGGCAGCGGGCGCGCGCATTCTGGGCACTGCGGTCGATCTATTCGCCAGCGCGGACATGATTGTCAAGGTCAAGGAACCACAGCCCGCCGAACGCAAGATGCTGCGACAGGGGCAGGTGCTGTTCACCTACCTGCATCTGGCCCCCGATCCCGACCAGACCCGCGACCTGCTGGACAGCGGCTGTACCGCCATCGCCTATGAAACCGTGACCGACCGGGCCGGTGGCCTGCCGTTGCTGGCGCCGATGTCCGAAGTCGCGGGCAAGCTGGCGCCCCAGGTCGGTGCCTGGACCCTGCAAAAGGCCAACGGAGGACGCGGCGTGCTGATGGGCGGTGTGCCCGGTGTCGGCCCGGCCCGTGTCATCGTCATCGGCGGAGGGGTCGTGGGAACCCATGCAGCGCGGGTCGCGGCCGGGATGGGCGGCGAAGTGACGGTGCTGGATCGTTCGCTGAACCGGCTGAGATACCTGGACGATGTATTCGGGCATGATTTCAACACCGGCTATGCCACCGCCGGGTTGATGGCGGAACTGCTGCCACAGGCGGACATGGTGATCGGCGCGGTGCTGATCCCGGGCGCGGCCGCGCCCAAATTGGTAACCCGCGATCAATTGTCATGGATGAAACCCGGCGCGGCGCTGGTGGACGTGGCCATCGATCAGGGCGGCTGTTTCGAAACCTCGCGCGCCACCACCCATGGCGATCCGATCTACGAGGTGGACGGGATCATGCACTATTGCGTCGCCAACATGCCCGGCGCGGTGGCCCGCACATCGACCATTGCCCTGGGCAATGCCACATTGCCGTTCATGTTGGTGCTGGCGGACAAGGGCTGGAAGCAAGCCTGCGCCGACGATCCGCATCTGCTGGCCGGTCTGAACGTGCATGACGGGCAATTGACATATGCCGCTGTCGGCGCGGCCTTGGGGCTGGACGTGGTGCCGGCCGCGGACCTGCTACAAGGCTAGTGGTTTGGGCCGGGCATGTATTGCGCCCGGCCCCGTTCTTGTATTCTCGGCTCAACCGGCTTTTTGAATCTCGACCGAATGAGGGTAGGGAATCGAGATGTCGGCCGCGTCGAACGCTTCCTTGACCTGCTTGGTCAGCGTGAATTTCAGATCCCAGTAGTCGGCGGCCTGACACCAGAGACGCGCCGTCAGATCGACAGAGCTGTCGCCAAGGTTCGTCACCCGCACCCAGGGTTCGGGATCTTTCAGGACCCGGCCGTCGGCATTGGCCCGATCCAGAATGATCTGCATCGCCTTGTCCGCGTCATCGCCATAGTCGATGCCAAAGACCAGATCGACCCGGCGGGTGTCATGATGCGAGAAATTCTGAATGATCGCGCCCCATGCCTGACCATTCGGCACGATGATCTGCACATTGTCCGGCGTGGCCAGTTCGGTCACGAACAGGTTCAGATCCACCACCGTGCCCGAGGTCCCGCCGATATCGACAAACTGGCCCAGCTTGTAGGGCCGGAACAGGATCAGCATGAACCCGGCCGCCAGATCGCTCAGCGTGCCCTGCAACGCCAGACCGATGGCCAATGTCGCGGCACCCAGCATCGCAACCAGGCTGGTGGCTTCGATCCCGAACAGCCCCAGGACCGCGACCAGCACGATCAACAGGATGACCCAGCGCACCACGCTGGCGGCAAAATTGCCCAGCGTCTTGTCGATCTTTGGATTCGCGTTGACCCGCCGGCGCACAAAGGCGGACAGCCCGCCCGCGACCATCCAGCCGATGATCAGCACCGCCAGGGCTTTTACCCCGTTGATAATGAGCGGAGCGTATGCGCCCGCTTCTTCCAAAAGCTGTTCCATCTTTTCAAACCTCACATCGAAATGAACATTGCCAATGTCTGTTAGCAGACAAGGGCCTGCCTATGGCAAGCCCTTTCCCGGCATTCGGGCGGGGGAATTCCTGTTTCCCGGCGTCATAAATGTTGGCCGCAAGACCCGGTTTGCAGGGTGCGGCGGGCCGCCTCAGCCGGGCAGCGCCCCGGACAGAACATATTGCAGGATCTCGACCACCTGGCGCGGTTCCTCGGCAACCGCCAATGCCGCCGCGTGAACCTCTTTCAACGCGTGCTGATGCTCGGGCGGATTCAAAACGATGATCGACTTGCCCAGGGCGGCGGCATACCCGGCGTCAAAAGCCGCGTTCCATTGCTTGTATTTGTCGCCGAACCGCACCACGACGACATCCGCGTCTTCAATCCCCTTGCGGGTCCGGATCGCATTCACCATCGCGCCCTTGTGGTCATGCCAGTACTTGTTCGTCTCGGCCCCCAGGATCGCAACGCCGCAATCGTCGCTGGCGGCATGATCCGTCACCGGGCCGGAAAAGGCGACATCCAGTTTCTCGGCTCCGGCAATGATCTGCTCACGCCAATCGGTGTGGATTTCCCCGGAAAGATAAACCTTGAGTGACATCTGTTGCCTCCTTGTCATGATGCCGCAGACCTACCCCAACCGCCGTATCCGGGCAATCGGGCAGATCCTCCGCCGCATCAGAAAATCGCGCCCGGCAGCCATGTCGCCAGCGCCGGTACCAACCAGACCAGCAAGACGCCCACCGCCTGCAAACCTATGAAGGGAACCACCCCGGCATAGATCTGCCCGGTGGATATTTCCGGCGGGGCCGCGCCCCGCAGATAGAACAGCGAGAACCCGAAGGGCGGTGTCAGGAAACTGGTCTGCAGGTTGATCGCGATCAGAATACCCAACCAGATCGGATCATGCCCCATCAGGATAAGCGGCGGGATGACCAGCGGCAGAACGATCACCGATATTTCCACGAAATCCAGGAAACAGCCCAGCACAAAGACAAAGACCATCACGAAGACCAGCGCACCCGTGGCGCCGCCCGGCATCGCGCCCAGAATTTCGGCCACGCGTTCCTCGCCGCCCAGCCCGACGAACACCAGCGAGAACATCCCAGCCGCCAGTATGGTGGCAAAGATCATCGCCGTCATGGTCAGGGTCGAGGTTATCGCCTGCTGAACCACGCCGCCGCGCAGACCGGCGCGCAAGGCGGCGATCAGCGCCACCGCGCCGGCCAGGGTCAGGGCCACATAGAACATCCCCAACGCCCAATCTCCCGGCCCCAGATCGCTGCGTTGCAGCCGTACCGGGAACAGCCCAGCCATCACGCCCAGCAGGATCAGCGCCGCCGTGCCCGCCAACACCAGCGCCTTGCCTCGACGCAACCGATACCCGGTCAGCAACAGTGCACCCACAGCCCCGACCGAAGCGGCCTCGACCGGGGTGGCGACACCGCCCAGAATCGCGCCCAGCACCGCAAGGATCAGCAGAATGGGTGGCACGATCGCGGCAAAGATTTCGGGTCCCGTGGGGTGTGCCTGCCCTGGCGGCGACGGTGGCATATCCTGCGGACGCACCCAGCCCCGGATCAGGATATAGATCAGGTACAACATCACCAGCACCAGACCCGGAACCAGTGCGGCGGCAAAGAACTGCCCCACGGACAGAGCCTGCACCGCGAACTTGCCCTGTTCATACTGTGCCTGCTGATAGGCGTTGGACATCACGTCGGCCAGAATGATCAGCAGGGTCGAGGGCGGAATGATCTGGCCCAGTGTCCCGGCGGTACAGACAATGCCGCAGGCCACGCGCGGATCATATCCGGCCCGCAACATTCCCGGCAGCGCGATCAGCCCCATGGCCACCACCGTCGCTCCGACGATCCCGGTCGAGGCGGCCAGAAGCGCGCCCACCAGCACGACCGAAATGCCCAGCCCCCCGCGCACACGCCCGAACAACCGGCCCATCATGTCCAGCAATTCCTCGGCGATATTGCTTTTCTCCAGCACCGCGCCCATCAGGACGAACAGCGGGATCGCAATAAGCACCTGGTTGGACAACAGGCCGAACACCCGCTGACCCAGCGCGCCCAGCAGCGTGATATCCATCGCACCCGCTGCCCAGCCCAGAATGGCAAAGATGATGGCCGTACCGGCAATCGAAAACGCCACCGGAAAGCCCAGCAGGATCACCGCGAACAGCGCGGCGAACATGATCAGGTCCAGCCATGCGCTCATTCCGGGGTCCTTTTGAAGAACAGACGCAACAGGCAGGACAGCGACTGCAACAGCAGCAACACGCAAAACGCGGGGATCAGCGATTTCATCAGGAATACGGCTTTGATCCCGCCCACCGAAATTGGCCCCTCAAGGATTGCCCAGGAATTGCGGACCGAAGGCCAGGACCAGTACAGCAGCACCAGCATTGAAGGGATCAGCAGGACCAGGTGACCGAAAATATCGATCCACCGCCGCGTCGCCGCATCCGCGCGGGCGTAAAAGATATCCACCCGCACATGCTTGTCCATCAACAGCGTGTATCCCGCCCCCAGCATGAACAGAGCAGCATGCAGATACAGCACGCTTTCCTGCACCGCGATGGAATTGACGCCAAAGACATAGCGCCCGACCACGATGCAGAACTGAATCAGCACCATGGCCAGCGCGAACCAGCGAATGACGCTGGCGATACCGCGGCTGACCGCATCCAGACTGTCAGCCAGCCACAGCATCTGGTTCAGTACCCCAGAACCGAGGCCCGGGCGTTCATCTGCCCATTGTCGGCATAGGTCATGTAGCCGCCGACCAGATCGCGATAGGCGATGAAGCTTTCGGTGATGCGTTTCACCAGCTCGTCCTCGTCATTGCGCAGATCCTCGATCACCTCGACGGCGGCCACACCCATCGCCGCGATCACATCGTCAGGCAGCTTGCGCACCTGCACATCGTGTTCGGACACCAGGCTGCGCAAGGCCTGGGCGTGTTTGGTGGTGTATTCGGTCCAGACCGGATTATACAGGCTTTCGCAGGCAAAGCTTACCACCTGTTTCAGGTCGTCGGGCAATTCCGCAAACACCGTCGCGTTCACGCCGCATTCCTCGGCCGAGGACGGTTCGCCCACGCCGGGCCAGTAATAGTATTTCGCGACTTGATGGTACCCCAGGGCACTGTCGGTCCACGGGCCGATGAATTCACCCGCATCCAGTGCGCCGGTCTGCAACGCCTGGAACATCGGCGGGCCGCCCATGGCCTGCGCCGCCATACCCAGTTTGGACGCCATTTCCGACGCCAGGCCGGTGGTGCGGAATTTAAGTCCCTTCAGGTCCTCGACGGAATTGATTTCGTTGCGGAACCAGCCAGCCCATTGCGGCCCCGAATTGCCGCACAGGAACGGTTTGATCCCGAACCGGCCATACATTTCGTCATACAGCTCACCGCCGCCGCCATGGGTCAGCCAGCCGACCTGTTCATCCGCACGCAGCCCGAAAGGCTGGGAACCGAACAGCAGGATACCTTTGGATTTCGACCCCCAATAGGCCGGAACGGCGTGATACAGTTCAGCCGTGCCTTCGGAAACCGCATCGAAAACGCCCGGACCGGGCACGATTTCACCCGCTGCGAACAGTTTCACCTCGATCCGTCCACCGGACAGGGTGGTGATCCGGTCGGCCAGCATCTGTGCCGCCACGCCCGGCCCGGGCAGGTTCTTGGGCCAGGCCGTGACCATTTTCCACTGCCTCACATCCTGTGCGATGGCCGGTGCGGCCAAGGCGCTGGCCGTCACGCCCACCGCGCCTGTCGTCAAGAAATCACGTCGCTTCATCCCTGTTTCCTTTCGTGGTTGTTTGCCAGGGCTTGGGGTCTTGGGCCCTTTTGGCTCTGGCGGTTCGATGCCCCGATATGGGCCGGTATCTGCGGAAATGGCAATGGTTTTCCCGGCGCGGCACACCGGATAGAACCGTCAGGCCATGGACGGACAACCGCAAGAAGACAGCAGCACACCGCATACCGCCATCAGGGGAACTGGCGCAATTTTTCGGCTTCGATGCGTCCCAGCGTCTGACCCTGCGGCGCGTGCGGCACGAATGTGACCTGCAGCCCCCGGCCATCCAGATTGCAATCTGCAAAGCCGGTGCCCTCCTGGATCACCATGTCGCCGGGTTCCAGAACATCCACCGTCGCATGCAGCCCCATGTTCACCACCACCGGAATGCCACACCATATCCGCACGCGATTCATGTGAACATGCCCGGACAGCATCGCAACGACATTCTGGCCCTGCAATATCGCGCCCAGACGGTCGCTGTCCTCTGCATTCAGCCCCTCCCAGGCCATCATGCCCGCGCTATGGGGCGGATGATGACACACCAGAACGCGCGGCAGATCCGCGTGCGTTTGCAACGCGGTTTCCAGCGCCGCGAACTGATCCGGCCCGATCCCGCCACTGACCTGACCGGGGATCAGGCTGTCCAGAGCGATCACATGCACGCCCGCCAATGCGCGATGATGAAACAGGGCCGCATCCGCGTCCGCGCCGAACCCATCGAACACAGCGCGAAACCCGGCGCGCGTATCGTGATTGCCAAGCGCGGGCACCACCGGCATCGGCAGATCGCTCAGCATATCCCGCAACATCCCATAGCTGGCGGCATCGCCGTGATTGGTCAGATCGCCCGAAAGCACCACGAATTCCGGTGCCGGGTCCAGGCTGCGCAAACGCCCGAGCACCTGCGCCACGGTTGATCGGGTGTCCGAATTCAGATGCGGGTCCTGCAGATCAGGATGCGACAGATGCAAATCCGTCAGATGTAAGAAACGGGTCATGCAGTTCAGGATACGCCCAATCGGGCGGCGGACAACAGGGTTCGTGTATAGTCGTGACCCGGGTCTTGCAAAATCCCGGAGACCTCGCCGCTTTCCAGAACCTGACCGCCTTGCATCACCAGCAGGGTGTCACAGACACAGGACACCACGGCCAGGTCATGGCTTATGAACAGGATCGCCAGTCCCAGATCGTCCTGAATATCCATCAACAGGTTCAGGATCTGCGCCTGCACCGAAACATCCAGCGCCGAAACGGCTTCGTCCGCGACCAGCAAGGCCGGACGCGTAATGATCGCCCGCGCGATGGCGATGCGCTGGCGTTGCCCGCCCGAGAACTCGTGCGGAAAACTGCGGGCGTGGCCGGCGCGCAACCCGACCTGCTCCAGCGCCTCGGCGACCTGTGCATCGGTGTCGGTTTCGCCCATCGCGCGCAACGGTTCTGCAATTGACCACCCGACACGGCGGCGCGGATCCAGCGACCCGAACGGATCCTGAAACACCATCTGGAACCTGCGACGCGCCTGCTGCAGATCGCCGGTCGCAAGCCGATGGATGTCCTGCCCCTGAAACAGGATGCGGCCGGAATCGGGGCGCTCGAACCCCATCACCATCCGCGCCAGCGTGGATTTTCCCGACCCGCTTTCCCCGACCACGCCCAGGGTTTGCCCGGCGGCCAGATCAAAACTGACATTGTCCACGGCAGTCAGCACCGGAGCGGCAGCGAACAGATTGCGCCGGGGCAGGCCATAGCGGCGCGTGACCGCCTGCACGCTGAGGACCGGATCGCTCATGCCTGCGCCCCCAGCAAATGACAGGCGGCCTGCCCGGTTTCGGTCGGCGACAACGGCGGACGCCGGGACGCGCAGATCGGCAGTTCCCGGGCGCACCGCCCCGCGAACCGGCACCCTGCCGCCAGCGCATTCAGCTGCGGAACCGTCCCCGGTATGGTCGGCAACCGGCGACTGCGGGTCATCAAGGACGGGCGCGCAGCCAGCAAGCCGCGGGTATAGGGATGTTCGGGTGCCGACAGAACCGATGCGGTCCGCCCCCGCTCAACGACATCCCCGCCATACATCACCATGATGTCGCTGGTTGTGCGGCTGACGGCGGCCAGATCGTGACTGATGAACAGCAAACCCATCCGCCGTTCCTGTGACAGGCGCACCAACAGGTCGGTGATGCGCAATGCGACCTGCGCGTCCAGCGCCGTGGTCGGTTCATCCGCGATCAGAAGTTGCGGATCGCAGGCCAGCGCCAGCGCGATCAGCACCCTTTGCCGTTGACCCCCGGACAGTTCATGCGGGTACTGATCCAACCGGCGCCGCGCCTGGGGAATTCCGGTTTCCTCCAGCAGGTTCAGCGCCCGCGCGCGCGCATCCCGGCGGCTGAGCCCCAGATGCCGGCGCAGAGGTTCGGCGATCGTATCCCCGACGCGAACCAGCGGATTCAGTGCCGCCATCGGTTCCTGAAAGATCATCGCCACGCTTCGGGCCCGGTGGCTTCTCCAGGCGCGCTCGTCCTCGGCCGCGATGCTGTGGCCGTCGACCAGAACCTGCCCCTCGACCTGCAGGCCGTCCGGGACCATGCCCATCATCGACAACGCCAGCATGGTCTTGCCGGACCCGCTTTCCCCGACCACGCCCAGCCGCTGACCCGCCTGGATCGTCAGATCCACGTCCCGCACCGCGAGATGGCCCGTGCCCGTGCGCACGCAGAGACCGCGCAGCGCGATCACGCCGACCTCTGCCGCGCCAGACGCGGGTCGCTTATGTCACGCAACCCGTCGCCCAACAGGCCGAAACCCAGCACGGCGGTCACGATGCACATGCCGGGCCAGATCGCCAGTTGCGGCGCCAGATACATCAGCGTCTGCGCTTCGGCCAGCATGCGGCCCCAGCTGGGCGCGGGCGGCTGCGCACCCAACCCCAGATACGACAAGGCGGCCTCGACCAGGATCGCCACCGCAAATTCGATGGTCGCCTGCACGATCACCGGCGCGGCAATATTCGGCAGGACATGATCACGGGAGATCGCAAAAGAACTCATCCCCGCGGCGCGGGCGGCAAAGACATATTCGCGCCGCCAGATCTGGTTCGCCGCGGCGCGCGACACCCGGGCGAACGTGGGGATGTTGATGAATGCGATTGCAATCACCACCATCGACAGCGACGGACCAAAAGCCGCCGCCAGCATGATTGCGAACAGCAGGGCGGGAAAGGCAAAGCCCAGGTCGGACAGACGCATGATGATCTCTTCGACCCAGCCACCGCGCGCCGCCGCCAGCAATCCCAGAACCGTGCCGACACTGCACCCGATACCGACAGCGACCACCGCCACGGTCATGGAATTGCCCGCCGCCGCCATCAGCTGCGACACCAGATCACGGCCCAGCTGATCGGTGCCCAGCCAGTGTGTGGCGCTGGGCGCGGCAAATTTGTTGGCGACATCTATCGCGGCATAGGGATAGGGCGTCCAGACCGCCGACAACACCGCGGCCCCCGCAACCAGAGCAACCAGCACCGCCCCGATCAGGATGTTTGCAGGCAGCCGGGCGGTCATGCGCGTTGCGCCCGCAGCCGCGGATCAATCACCACATAGGCAATATCGACCAGAAAATTCGCCGTTACCACAATGGCGGCAAACAACATGACCAGCGCCTGCACCGTGATCAGATCCCGGTTGGCTATGGATTGAAACAGCAACCGCCCCAGACCGGGCAGGTAGAACACGTTTTCGATCACGATGGTTCCCGTGACCAGCCCGGCAAACTGCAATCCGACGATCGTGACGATCGGCACCAGTGCATTGGGCAGCACATGCCGCCACAGGACATGGCGCGGCGCGAACCCGGTCGCCCGTGCAGTGCGCACGAAATCCTGCCGCATGACTTCCAGCGCGGCCGAACGTGTCACCCGCGCCAGAACCGCGGATTGCACCAAAGCCAGCGCCACGGTGGGCAGCACCAGTGAACGTGCCGCCGCGACCGGATCGCCCCAGCCCGGAAATCCGCCCGGCGGCAGCCAGCGCAGTTTCACGGCAAACAGAAGAACCAGCAGCATCGACAGCCAGAATGCCGGCACGGCGATGCCAAGCTGCGACAGCAGCATGATCGCCCAGTCCCCGGCCCGTCCATGCCGGGCCGCCGCGGTCAGCCCCATGGTCAGCGCCAGACCGATGGTCAGCGCCATGCCGGAAACCGCAAGCGACAAGGTCAGGGGCAGGCGCTCGGCGATCAGCCCGGACACCGGCACGTCAAAGGAATAGCTTTGTCCCAGATCGCCGTGCAATGCGCCGCCGATCCAGGCGAGATAGCGCTGAACAACCGGCTCATCCAATCCCAGCCTGCCGCGCAAGGCAGCGCGCGCCTCTTCGGTGCTGTCCAGCCCCAGAATGGTCAGCGCCGGATCGCCGGGCAGCACGTTCATCACGGCAAAGACCACGATGGACACCACGAACAGTGTCAGCAGGAAGCCGGCGATGCGGCGGGCCAGAAAATAGCTCATTCACACGCCCGCCACGGTACGGATCGCCTTACTCGGCCCAGCTCAGGTTCGCCACCGGCTCGAACAGAACCGGGGACGAAGACCAGTAGCCCTGCAAACGGGCGTCATAGACCCCCAGTTGCGGCATCTGGAACAGGAACCCATGGATCGCGTTGTCCGCAAGATATTTCTGCCCGTCCTGCAACAGGGAAACGCGCTTGGCTTCATCCGACTCGGTGCTGATACTGTCCCACAACGCGGTGAACTCGGGGTCTTCGAAACCGTAGAAATATGTCTTGCCGCGCGCGAAATTGCCCATGTCGTTGGGGCTGGTGTGGGCGATGATCGTCATGTCGTAGTTCTGCTTCTTATAGATCTCGTCCAGCCAGAACCCCCATTCGACATTTTCCACCTTGGCGTCGATACCGGCCTCGGTCAGCTGGGCCTGAATGATCTCGGCGGACCGCATCGCATAGGGGAACGGCGGCACCCGCAGGGTCATCGTGGACCCGTCGACTCCGGCGGTTTCGAAGATCTCGCGCGCTTTGGCCACATCATGCGGATAGCGCGCGGTAAGATCGACATAGGCCGGCCCGTGCGGCGGATAGAAACTGCCGATGGGGGTGGCGCGGCCGTACATCGCGCCGTCAATGATCGCGGCGCGGTCGATGGCATGGCTGATTGCGCGCCGCACCTCGACATTGTCGAATGGTGGTTTGGCGTTGTTCATGGCCAGGATCACCTCGCCCTCGGTGCTGCCGACGACAACCGCGAACCGCGGGTCGGCCTCGAACTGGGGCAACATCTCGGGGGCGGGGAAGCCCGGATAGGCGTCCAGTTCGCCCGCCATCAGCGCCGCGGACGCCGCCGCCGGATCAGAAATGAAACGGAACGTGACCTTGTCCATCGCCACCTTGTCCGCGTCGCGGTGATCCGGGTTCCTGACCAGGGTCAGACGATCGCCGCGCGTCCAGCTGTCAAAGACATATGGCCCGGTGCCGACGGGTTTGGACTTGTTGGTCTCGACGCTTTCGGGCGCGACAATCGACGCATCCCCCCGCGCGATATTGAACAGGAAAAAAGCGTCCTTGTTGTTCAGCGTCATGGTCACTTCGTGCGGGCCGGTAACCTCGACCGCCGCAATCGGCTTGAAAATCCCCTTGGTCGGGTTTTCGCTGTCCTCGGCCATGGCGCGATCAAAGGAAAATTTCACGTCCTCGGCATCGAAATCGGTGCCATCGTGGTATTTCACCCCCTCGCGCAGCGTGAACACATAGGTCAGCCCGTCGTCGGAGATCGTCCAGCTTTCCGCCAGATCGGGCAGCACCTCGCCGGCCTCATTCACGGTGGTCAGCGATTCCATGATGTTGTGGGTGACAATCCCGTCAATCGCCGCAGTTGCGTCGCTGGTCGGGTCCAGAGTCGTCGGCTCTTGTTGAAAGCCGATCGAAACCTCGCCCTTGGCCAATGCCGGCTGGGCGCTCAAAGCGCCCGATAGTGCCAGAACAGCCAGGGACGCGGTACAGGGTTTAAGTCGTGCAAACATCGTGGTCTCCTGAAATTTCCCGCCAGCCATGCGCCATCAATGAAAAATAAATGTGACAGCCTCAGCCCCGGGGTTCAGTGTTTCCGGTCGCCCGCGGCCTGTCAATGTTCTTGGCCCCGCCGCTAGCCCTTGCGCTGGAATGCGATCATCACCAGCGCCAGCACCGAAGACCCCAGCATCAACAACAGCGAGACCGCGTTCAACAAGGGCGTCGAGCCTTCTTTCAGCCGGTCGAACATGGCGATGGTCAGCGGCGCGTCAGAGCCAACCAGCATCAGGGTCGTGTTGAAATTCTCGAAACTCATCAGGAACGCCACGACGACCGCGCCGACCATGGCCGGCATCAGATAGGGCAGCGTGATGGTGCGCACCGCCGTCATCCGATCCGCCCCCAGATTCAGCGCCGCCTCTTCCAGCGTCTGGTCGAATTTCTGCAGCCGCGCGGAAATCACCAGCGTGGCGATCGTGGTGATGAAGGAAAACTGCCCAAGGATCACCAGAACCAGACCCGGACGCAGGATTTCGGCGTCATATTTCACCCCGTCCCACAGCCCGTTGGCCACGGTCGAGGAAAACACAAGGATCGAAATGCCCAGCACGATACCCGGAATCACCAGCGGCAGCAGCATGAGCACATACAGAAATCCGCGCCCACGGAACTGATAGCGGTTGAACAGGAACGCGTTCGACGTGCCCACGGCCACCGACAACAGCGCAACGCTGATCCCGACAAAGGCCGACGTCCCGATGGCGCGCAGGATCGACCGTTCATGGAACACCCCGATCATCGGGCGCTCATCGCCGAAAAACCAGTTCCAGGTAAAGCCTTCCCACGGCAGGGACGGAAACTGGCTGTCATTGAAGGCAAAGGCCGCCACCACCACAAGCGGCAACGCAAGATAGATGAAAAACAGCACGATATAGGCGCCATAGGCCGTGCGGATCAGGCGGGGCTGTGGGATCGAGGGTATCATGGTCTATCCCATCGTCTTTTCAAGTGTCTGACCCGTCAGGCGCAGCGTGCCCCAGACGATGACCGAAGACAGGAACAAGAGCATGAAACCAAAGGCCGCCCCCAGTTCCCAGTTGAAGCGCACGATGAACTGCGAATAGATCAGTTCAGTGAACCACAGGCTGTCCTTGCCGCCCAGCATGGTTGGCGTCAGGTAATTTCCCAGCGACAACATGAACACCACGATACTGCCCGACACGATGCCGGGCATGGCATGCGGAATGACGATTTCGCGCAGCACGCTGAAACCCGAACCGCCCAGATCGTACCCTGCCTCGATCACCGCGTCGTCCAGACTTTCCAGGGTGGTGACCAGCGGCACCACCATGAACAGCATCGATGTATAGACCAGCCCGACCATCATCGCCGCGTCGTTATACAGCATCTCGACCGGGCCATCGGCCAACCCGGCCCATTGCAGCAGGGACGAAAACAGACCGGTTTCGCGCAACAGGATCATCCAGCCGAAGGTGCGCACCAGTTCGGACACCCAGAACGGAACCAGACACAGCAGAAACAACGCCGATTGCGTCCGCCCCTTGGCCATCTTGGCGATATAATAGGACACCGGAAAGGCGATGATCAGGGTGATGACCGTCGCAAGAACCGACATCATGGCGGTGCGCGCGAAGGTCCACATATACAGCGGTTCCCCAAAGAACGTGCCATAATTGGCCAGGCTGGAGGCGTATCTGCCGACTCCGACCCTTTCGCGCAGCGACAGCAGCGCCATGTCGATATGCGGGATGATGATCAGCAGCCCAAGCCACAGCAACAGCGGTGTCAGCAGAAGATAGAATCCCAGACGCGCCTGATTTCGCATCCTTCAGCCCCGGCTCGCGAAACAGGTGGTCTGATCGCCACCCCAACCGATATGCACCGGTGCGCCCTTGGCCAGGTTGGCGAATTCGCCCGATTGCGGCAGCGTCACCTCGATCTCTTCGCCTATCTCGTCGCGCACCAGGATGCGGCTGGCGGCACCGTTGAACAGCAGACTGCTGACCTCGCCGCTGATCCGGTTGTCGAACTGCGCCAGATCCGCGCTGTCATGCGCCACGCGAATGGCTTCGGGACGCAGAAAGATCTCGGCCTCTTCTCCCGGACGCAGATCGCGGCCCTGGGTGGCGCTGTTGATCAGCAACCCTTCGGCAGTGCGCAGGGCGATGCGGTCGCCGTCCGCCTGTTCCACCTTTCCACGCCAGCGGTTGCTGTCCCCGACAAACCCGGCGACAAAGGCGGTGTCGGGGCGATAATACAGGTCCCGCGCCGTGCCTACCTGTTCAAAGACACCGCCATTCATCACCGCGATCTGATCGGACATCACCAGCGCCTCGGACTGGTCATGGGTGATGTAGACAAAGGTCGTATCGAACGTCGCCTGCAACGCCTTGAGTTCTATTTTCATGTGTTCACGCAGTTTCAGGTCCAGCGCGCCCAGCGGTTCGTCCAGTAACAGGACATCCGGCTCAAGTACCATGCAGCGCGCAATCGCCACGCGTTGCTTTTGCCCGCCGGACAGTTCATCGACCTTGCGGTTTTCGATGCCCGGCAGATTGACCCGTTCCAGGACCTCGCCGACCCTGCGGGTGATTTCCGGTTTCGGCAACCCGGCGCGGCGCAGCCCATAGCCGATGTTTTCGGCAATGTTCATCATCGGAAACAGGGCCAGATGCTGAAACACCATGTTCACCGGCCGCTTGTTCGGCGGCACATTCAGCATGGATTTGCCCTTGATGCGGATATCACCGCCCGTCGGTTCCAGAAACCCCGCGATCATCCGCATGATCGTGGTCTTGCCACAACCCGACGGGCCGAGGATGGAAAAGAAGGACCCCTGCTCGACCGAGAACGACACGTCGCGCACTGCCGTGGTATCGCCGAAGCGTTTGGTAAGAGTGTTGCAGTCCAGATCGGTCGCCATGTCGTCTCGCTTGTCACAAAGAAAGCGGCATCCGCAAGACTGCGGATGCCGCGTTGAAATTTCAAGGTATCAGTTGGCCGCCTTGACCCGGTCCAACGTGCCGCCTTCGATGGTTTCCAGCCCGGCCGGAACCGGCGGATACCATTTGATGTTGTCGATTGCCTCAGGCGGGAAGCTGTTCTGGAATTGCGCCTTCAACGTGTCCGAGGCGAATTCGTCCGCGCCCGCGGATGCGGTGAAGTTGCCTGCCGCCTCGGTGATCATCGCCGAGATTTCAGGGCGCATCACGAAGTTGATCCAGTCATAGGCCGCATCGTCCGCCTTGCCCTTGGCAGGCAGCACGAATGTGTCGATCCATCCCAAAGCACCGGACGCCGGCGCCACAAAGGTGATGTCCGGGTTGTCGCCGTTCAGTTTCCAGCCGCCGGTGTCCCAGGCCATCGACGCGACCACTTCGCCGGACCGCATCAGACCCATCAGTTCGTCGCCGCCACCCCAATAGGTTTTGACGTTCGGCTTGCATTCAATCAGCTTGGCTTCGACGGCTTCCATGATCTCGGTATAGGCGGCCGGGTCTCCATAGGCGGCGAACGGATCCAGACCCATTGCATAGGCAAACCCGATCAAGGTCGGCCGTTTCAGGCGATAGGACACCTTGCCGGCAACCTCGTCGCTGCACAGGTCGGTATAATCCTTGACCATCCCGGCCTTGGCAGTGTCCAGCACCAGCCCGCTGGTGCCCCAGATATGCGGCACGCCGTAGACATCATCGCCCACGGTCGTGTTGGCCTTGGTCGCCGCCAGCATCGAATCGATGAATTGCGAACTGTCGATACGGTCCAGCTCGATCGGCTTGTAAATGCCGAACTCGGCCTGCGGGCCGGCAATCCGGTCCTGGCTGGGCTGTGCCAGATCGAACCCGCCGCCTCCGGTGGCACGCAGCTTGGCAATCATTTCTTCGTTATTGCTGGATGTCACTTCCACCGTATGGCCGGTTTCGGCCTCGAACATCTCGATGACTTTTTCCGGGGCATAGTTGCTCCAGGTCAGCAAACGCAACGTATCCGCGGTCGCGCCCTGTGCCAGCATGCCCAACGAGAACGCCAGACCGGTGCCGACGGTTTTTTTCATAAGAGAGTGTTTCATGTCATACCCCTGATTTGTCTTGTGAATAAACGGCGCGACACTTGCCAGCACCGTGAAACAGTTTTGCGACGGTTTGCCCCGCCTTGGTCTTGTTTTTGATCCTTTGGTCAAACAAGGCCGCAATTGCCATGCCCTGTCAACAACTGGCTGCGCGCGCCGTCTTTGATGAATGGCTCCGATCATGTGAATTTGCGAAAGAAACGGGTGCGGTCGAACATCTCTTCCAGTGCCTCCATGCGGTCGCGCGTCACATCCCACCTGCGTTCCTGGACTTCGGCGATCACGGTTTCCAGCAACAGCAACAAGGTGACCGAAGAATCCCAGGCCGACGGCACCGATATCCGACCCGAAAACACGCATTCCGCCAGTTCATGCACAGGCGAGCGCCACTGATCGGTGAACAGCACGATCACCGCCCCCCGTTCGCGCGCCATCTCGGCCAGTTTGAGGGTCGAGTTTTCGTAGCGGCGCACGTCAAAGATCACCACAACGTCGCCCGCCTTGACGTCCAACAGATAATGCGGCCATGCGTTCGAAATCGACTGGATGTGGGTCACATCCGCGCGCAGAACCTGCATGTGCAGGAAAAAATGCTCTGCCAGCGAACGGGTGATGCGCCCGCCGACCGCATAGACCCGGCGTTCGGGGTCCGCCAGCAGGGCGCAGCAGGTTTCGAACATCGCCAGGTCGATCTGGGTCAAGGTCTGGCGGATATTGCCGATCACCGCTTCGGTGAACCGGTTCAGAATGTGTTCTTCCGGCGCTTTCTGCGCCCAGGTGTTCCGCTTGCTGATCGGATCCGAGATCTTTTCCTCCAGCTCGTCGCGCAATGCGGCCTGAAAGGCGGGGAACCCGGAAAAGCCCAGTTTCTGCACCATGCGCACCACGGTCGGGGTCGAGACCTGGGCATTCTGCGCCACCCGGGTAATCGAAGTCAGCCCGGACACCGGATAGTTCTGCAACAGGGAATCCGCCAGCTGGCGCTCGGCCCGGGTCAGCGAATCAAAAGACACCTGCAATCGTTCGGCAATGGTTTCTGATGTGTCCGACACGCGTTCCCCCGCCGTTTTGCTTACAATATCGACAGATGCATGCGGCGTGAAGAAAAAATTTCAGAACGCGATTGACACCGGGCCATTGCCGAAGGAATTTGTTCACAACAGGGTGGTGACTCGAAAACAACATGACGGAAACGCACGCCAATTCAGACCGGGCGGTCAAGACCCACAATCGCGACGGGCGCGGCGGTGCGCTGATCGTGTGTGAACATGCCAGCCGCGACATCCCGGAACCATACGGCACATTGGGGCTGACGCCCGAATTGTTGCGCAGCCATATTGCCTGGGACCCCGGCGCATTGGCCGTGGCCCGGCGTCTGAGTACCGCCTTCGATGCCCCGCTGGTGGCGGGGGGCGTGTCGCGTCTGCTGTTTGACTGCAACCGCCCGCCACATGCCCCCGATGCGATCCCGGAACGCAGCGAAGATCACGCGGTTCCCGGCAATCAAAACCTGACCGACGCGGACCGCGCCAAACGGGTGCGCGACATTCACGACGTTTTTCGCGACGGCATGGTCTCGGCGTTGGCCGGTTTCGCCGCCCCGCCGATCCTGATCACCGTACACAGTTTCACCCCGGTCTATCTGAACCGCGCGCGCAGGGTTCAGATTGGTCTGTTGCATGATACGGATGACCGGCTGGCACGCGCCATGCTGGCCTGCGCCCCGGCACATACCGGTCTGAGCGTTGCGCTGAACGATCCATATGGGCCGGAACATGGCGTCACCCACACGCTACGCCAATACGCGCTGCCGGCAGGATCGCTGAACGTGATGCTGGAAATACGAAACGACCTGATTGCCGACGCCACATCGCAGGCCCGGATGGCCGACATGCTGATTGACTGGATCGCGCAATCCACGGCAAGCCTGAACGCCCCGCTGACCGTCAGGGCCGGCACATGATCGGCACGCTGAAAACCTATGTGAACGCCGTGGACGCCATCAACTACCGGCTGGGCCGGATCGTGATGTACGGCATTTTCGTGATGATGGGCATCCTGATGTGGTCATCGGTGTCCAAGACGTTTTTCGTCCCCTCGCTCTGGACGCTGGAGATGGCTCAGTTCGCGATGGTCGCCTATTATGTTCTGGGCGGCCCCTATTCGATCCAGCTGGGCGCGAATGTCCGCATGGATCTGCTGTATGGAGACTGGACCCCTCGGCGCAAGGCATGGACCGATGCGTTTACCGTGCTGTTCCTGATCTTCTATCTGGTGGTCTTGCTGTGGGGTGGCATAGACAGCACGATCTATTCCTTCAAATACGGTGGCGAACGCAGCCCGACAGCCTGGCGGCCCTATCTGTGGCCGATCAAGGTCATCATGTGCATCGGCATCTTTCTGATGCTGCTGCAATCCGTGTCCGAACTGTTCAAGGACATTCTGCGCCTCAAAGGTGAAGACATCTGATGCCCTATGAACTGATCGCCATCCTGATGTTTTCCACCATGATGCTGATGTTGCTGACCGGTCAGCGCGTTTTCGGTGCCATCGGCTTTGTCGCGGTGGTTTCCGCCCTTCTGCTCTGGGGCGACCGGGGCGGGTACGATCTGGGCTTTGCGGCGGCGATGAAGCTGATGAAATGGTATCCGCTGCTGACGCTGCCGATGTTCATCTTCATGGGCTATGTGCTGAGCGAATCCAAGATCGCCGACGATCTGTACAAGATGTTCCACGTCTGGATGGGCGGGCTGAATGGCGGGTTGGCCATCGGAACCATCGGGCTGATGGTGCTGATTTCGGCCATGAACGGGCTGTCGGTCGCAGGCATGGCCATCGGCGCGACGATTGCGTTGCCCGAGTTGCTAAAACGCGGCTATGACAAGCGCATGGTGACCGGCGTGGTGCAGGCCGGTTCCAGCCTGGGTATTCTGGTGCCGCCGTCGGTGGTTCTGGTGCTGTATGCGATGATCGCGCGGCAACCGGTCGGACGACTGTGGCTGGCCGGAGTGGTGCCGGGGCTGATGATGGCGGGCATGTTCATCATCTATATCGTGATCCGCTGCAAACTGAACCCGTCCCTGGGACCGGCCCTGAACGCCGCCGAGCGCAACGTGCCGATGCGCGAGAAACTGGCGCTGCTGCGTGCCGGGCTGCTGCCGCTGGGCATTTTTGCCGCGATGATGGTGCCCTTTGTCAACGGCTGGACCTCGCTGGTGGAAAGTTCCGCCATTGGTGCGATGACGGCCTTTGCCGCCGCCGTTCTCAAGGGACGGATGACGCGGAAGGTGTTCGAGGACTCGGTGCGCAACACGCTGGGGATTTCCTGCATGTTCATGTGGATCATCCTGGCCGCGCTGGCCTTTGGCGCGGTGTTTGACGGGCTGGGCGCGGTCAAGGCCATCGAGGACCTGTTTACCGAGCGCATGGGCCTGTCGCCCTGGGTGATCCTGATCCTGATGCAGCTCAGCTTTCTGTTGATGGGTACGTTTCTGGACGATACCGCGATGCTGGTGATCGTGGCACCGCTGTACGTGCCGCTGGTGGGCGCGTTGGGGTTTGATCTGGTGTGGTATGGCATTCTGTATACAATCACCTGCCAGATCGCCTATATGACACCGCCGTTTGGCTACAACCTGTTCCTGATGCGCGCCATGGCCCCGCCGGAAATCACCATTCAGGACATCTACAGATCCATCGGCCCCTTTGTCATTGTCATGGCCCTGGCGCTTGCGACGGTGATGATCTTCCCGCAGATCGCGCTGTGGCTGCCGGATCTGATATATGGAAAATAAACCCCGAGAACTCCGCGAACGGAGCACAGCAACAAGACTCAACAGAAGGAGACGTTCATGACTTCGAGACGCAGATTTTTGAGCACCGCCGGGCTGGCGGGCGCGGCGACGCTTGCGACGCCCGCCATCGTCAAGGCCCAGGCGCCGATCAAGTGGCGGTTCCAGACCTATGCCGGCGCGGCCCTTGGCGAACAAGTGACCAAACCGGCGATCGACTATATCAACAACGCCGCGAACGGCGAAATGGAAGTCGAACTGTTCTATGCTGATCAGATCGTGCCCACCGGCGAGCTGTTTCAGGCGCTTCAGCGGGGCACCATCGACGGCGTGCATTCGGACGACGATTCGATGGCTTCGCCCACGCCGCTGCGCCAGTTCGGCGGGTATTTCCCCTTTGCGACCAAACATATCCTGGATGTGCCGGTGCTGTTCAACCAGTACGGGCTGGCCGATATCTGGCGGTCGGAATACGAAAAGGTCGGCGTGTCGTGGATCTCGGCCGCGGGTCAGGATCCTTGCAACTTCAACACCAAGAAGGAAATCAAATCCGTCGCCGACCTGGACGGATTGCGGTTGTACACCTTCCCCACCGCCGGGCGGTTCCTGTCGAAATTCGGCGTCGTCCCGGTGTCGATCCCCTATGAAGACGCCGAAGTCGCGGTACAAACCGGCGAGCTGGACGGCATGTCCTGGTCCGGCATCACCGAAGACTATACCGTTGGCTGGGCCGGGGTGACGGATTACTTCCTGACCAACAACATATCCGGCGCGTGGATCGGATCCTGGTTCGTCAACCAGCAGCAATGGGCCGATCTGCCGGATCATCTCAAGCAGTTGGTCATGGCCGCGACCGAGGCCGGGCATACCTATCGCAACCAGTGGTACTGGGGCGGCGAGGCGCGTCTGCGGGCCACGGGCGATCAGCTTGAATTGCGCACCGTGCCTGCGGACGAATGGGCGCAGGTCGAAGACGCGGCCAAGGAATTCTGGACCGAAGTCGCCGAAGAAGGTGAGATTCAGGAAAAGATCGTCAGCATCTTCCGCGAATACAACGGCGTGATCAACCAGGCCGGACCACCCTATACCAACGGCTGATCCAGCACCGTGACAACACCTCGCTGTCCCGAACCGGTGTCGGGGCAGCGACACAACCTTCATACGCCAGCAAGGACAGAACATGCCCGGATTGATGACATTTGAGACGCTCAAGGCGGCCGTGGCCGACGGATCGGTGGATACTGTTCTGGCCTGCCTCGTGGACATGCAGGGCCGTCTGATGGGCAAACGGTTCCTGGCCCAACATTTTGTCGACAGCGCCTGGGAAGAAACCCATTGCTGCAACTATCTGTTGGCCACCGACCTGGGGATGGCCACGCCCGATGGCTATGCCAGCACCAGCTGGCAAACGGGCTATGGCGACTATGTCATGAAACCCGATCTGTCCACGATCCGCCCGACGCCTTGGCTGGAGGGCACCGTGATGGTGCTGTGCGACGTGCTGGATCACCACACCCATGCCGAGGTCGCCCATTCTCCGCGCGCCGTGCTGAAACGTCAGATCGCCCGATGCGAAGCCCTGGGATTGACGCCGATCATGGCGACGGAGCTGGAATTCTTCCTGTTCGAAAAGTCCTTTGCCGAAATTGCCAAGGGCGGGTACCGCGACCTGACTCCGATCAGCGGCTACAACGAAGACTACAACATCCTGCAAACCAGCCGCGAAGAGCATGTGATGCGCCCCCTGCGCAATCACCTGTATGCGGCCGGAATCCCGGTCGAGAACACCAAGGGCGAGGCCGAAGCCGGCCAGGAAGAGCTGAACATCAAATATGCGGCGGCGCTGGACACGGCGGATCACCACACGATCGCCAAGCACGCCACCAAGGAAATCGCCGACCAGCATGGCCATGCCGCCAGCTTCCTGCCCAAATGGCATGCGGATAGGGTCGGAAGTTCGTCCCATGTGCATCAATCCATGTGGAAAGACGGCGAAAACGCATTTTTCGATCCCGATGGGGACCACGGCATGTCCGATCTGATGCGGCACTACATGGCCGGGATGATCCGCTATGCGCCCGACATGACGGTTTTCATGGCCCCTTATATCAACAGCTACAAACGGTTTTCCAAGGCGACCTTTGCACCGACCAAGACAGTCTGGTCGGTCGACAACCGCACGGCCGGGTTCCGCCTGTGTGGCGAAGGATCAAAGGCGGTGCGCGTGGAATGCCGGATACCGGGATCGGACATGAATCCCTATCTGGCGATGGCCGCGCAGCTGGCCGCCGGGCTGGCGGGGATCGAGGAAAAGCTGGACCTGCAGGCCCCGACGTCGGGCGATGTCTATGATGCCGCAGAAGCAGGTGAAATCCCCCGCACCCTGCGCGACGCGCTTGGCACGCTGCGCGCATCGACCATGTTGCGCGCGGCGATGGGGGATGATGTGATCGACCACTACTGCCGCGCCGCCGAATGGGAAATCGAAGAGTTCGACAAGGTGGTTACCGACTATGAAATCGCGCGCGGCTTCGAGCAGGCGTAACCGGAGGGCGCGGGGCCACCCCCTGCCCCCGGGGCATTGTGAGCAAAATGGGCCCATGGCCCCGAGGTTTGGAGGTTTGGCATGGGTCAGACGATAAAATGCATCTCACCGATCGACGGTTCGGTCTATGTGGAACGCGCGGCGCTGGAGTACGAGGCTGCGGAACAGACCGTTGCCACGGCGCGCAGCGCGCAAAAAGCCTGGGCCGCGCGCCCGTTGGCGGAACGGATCGAACTGGTGATGAAAGGCGTCGCCATTATCGGCGCCATGAATGACGAAATCGTGCCCGAACTGGCGCATCAGATGGGCCGCCCGGTGCGCTATGGCGGCGAATTTGGCGGATTCAACGAACGCGCCAGCCACATGGCACAGATCGCGCAAACCGCATTGGCCGATATCGTGATCGAGGACAGCGACGCCTTCAAACGTCATATCGTGCGCGAAGCACATGGTGTGGTGTTGGTGATAGCGCCGTGGAACTATCCCTACATGACCGCGATCAACACGGTTGCTCCGGCGCTGATTGCCGGCAATACCGTGCTGCTGAAACACGCCAGCCAGACATTGCTGGTCGGCGAACGCATGGCAGACGCGTTTCACCAGGCGGGCATCCCCGCCGAGGTGTTCCAGAACGTGATTCTGGATCATGACACCACATCGGCGCTGATCGGCGCGCGGGCCTTTGATTTTGTCAATTTCACCGGCTCGGTCGGTGGCGGCAAGGCGATCGAAGCCGCCGCGGCGGGTACCTTCACCGGACTGGGGCTGGAACTGGGCGGCAAGGATCCCGGCTATGTCTGTGAAGACGCCGATCTGGACGCCGCGGTGGACACCCTGATCGACGGCGCGATGTTCAACTCGGGGCAATGCTGCTGCGGGATCGAACGGATCTATGTGCATGAAAGCCTGTTCGACGCCTTCGTGGAAAAAGCCGTCGCCATCGTCAGCGCCTACAAGCTGGGCAATCCGCTGGACCCTGAAACGACGCTGGGTCCGATGGCGCAGGCCCGGTTCGCCGACCTGGTGCGCGCCCAGACCGCCGAGGCCGTCGCCGCGGGCGCGACGGCGTTGATCGACCCGGCGCTGTTTCCACAGGATGGCGGCGCCTATCTCATGCCGCAAATCCTGACCAATGTGGACCACTCCATGCGGGTGATGCGCGAAGAGAGTTTCGGTCCGGTGGTCGGCATCATGCCGGTGACGGACGACGCCCAGGCCATTTCGCTGATGAACGACAGCGATTTCGGCCTGACCGCCAGCGTCTGGACCAAAGACACCGCCCGCGCCGAAACCATTGGCGCGCAGATCGAAACCGGCACCGTGTTCATGAACCGCGCCGACTATCTGGACCCTGCCCTGTGCTGGACCGGATGCAAGGACACCGGACGCGGGGGCGGATTGTCTGTCATCGGGTATCACAACCTGACCCGTCCCAAATCCTATCACCTGAGGAAACTGCCATGACTCTCACCGCAAACTGGTCTTATCCCACCGCAATCCGGTTTGGTGCGGGCCGTATTTCCGAACTGGCCGAGGCCTGCACGGCGGCGCATATCACCCGCCCGTTGCTGGTCACCGACAAGGGGCTGGCAAATCTGCCGATCACCCGGACTGCGCTGGATATTCTGGATTCAGCCGGGCTGGGCCGGGCGATGTTCTTTGAAGTCGACCCGAACCCGACCGAACTGAACCTGGCCGCCGGGGTCGAGATGTTTCGCAATGGCGGCCATGACGGGGTGATCGCATTCGGCGGCGGCTCGGGGCTGGATCTGGGCAAGATGGTCGCCTTCATGGCCGGGCAGGACCGGCCGGTCTGGGATTTCGAGGATGTCGGCGATTGGTGGAAACGCGCCGATGCCGACGCCATCGCGCCGATCATCGCCGTTCCCACCACGGCGGGCACAGGGTCCGAAGTCGGACGGGCTTCGGTTTTGACCAACTCGGTCACGCATGAAAAGAAGATCATCTTTCACCCGAAGGTGCTGCCCGAAATCGTCATCGCCGACCCGGAATTGACGGTGGGCATGCCCCGCGCGATCACGGCAGGCACCGGCATGGACGCCTTTGCCCATTGTCTGGAAGCCTATTGTTCGCCGCATTATCACCCGATGAGCCAGGGAATTGCGCTTGAGGGGCTGCGCCTGGTCAAGGATAACCTGCCCGCCGCCTATGCCGATGGCACGGACCTGACGGCACGGGCCGAAATGATGAGCGCGGCAATGATGGGCGCGACCGCGTTCCAGAAAGGGCTGGGCGCAATCCACGCATTGTCGCACCCGATCGGGGCGGTCTACAACACCCACCACGGCACGACGAACGCGGTCGTGATGCAGCCCGTATTGCGGTTCAATCGTCCGCAGATCGAGGACCGGCTGGACAAGGCGGCCGCGTATCTGGGCATCAAGGGCGGGTTTGACGGGTTCTATGCCTATGTCGGTCAATTGACCGAACGGCTGGGCATTCCCGCCACGCTGACCGAACTGGGCGTGACCGATCCGGATATCGACGCCTTGGTCGCCTCTGCCCTGTCCGACCCCAGTACCGGCGGCAATCCGGTGAAGATGACCACGGAAAACACCCGCGCATTGCTGGCCGATTGCTTCTAGGCCGACCGGCAAGCCCGCGGCCTTGGATTTGTATGGAACAATGGCGGCCCCGCCCGCGTTGAGCGGCTACATGAACGTAGAAAGGGAACGCTATGAATATGGATCAAATCCAAGGCAAGTGGAAACAGCTCAAGGGTTCGGCCCAGTCCAAATGGGGCGAATTGACGGATGATGAGCTGGACCGGATCGAAGGCGATCGTGAACAGCTGGAAGGGCTGATCCAGGCGCGCTATGGAAAATCCAAGGAAGCCGCGCGCGAAGAAGTCGATCAGTGGATGAACTCGCTGTAACCGACCGCACCGAAATGGTGAAACGGGCGGGCAGATGGCCCGGTCGACATGATCCTGCCGACACCAACGGACCGCCGGAGTTGATCCCGGCGGTCCGGTTCGTTCAGCAGTCTGCGCGGGGCGCGAACGGTCGGCCCTGATTTTGGACTTATTTCAAGGTTTGATCTGGACCTAAGACACGGCCCCGGTTCCGGCACAAGATAGGCATGTACGACTCTGACGGGGGTCTGCACCCGCAGTCATGCCCGGCACTCATTCCCGGAAAGGAGCTGTTATGGACGGCACGTTCAACGAAAACGATATTTCCCGCGTGGTCGAGGCCGACAAGGCGCATATCTGGCACCATCTGATTCAGCACAAGCAGTTCGAAACCAACGATCCGCGCATCATCCTTGAAGGCAAGGGAATGCGGGTCTGGGACCAGAACGGCAAGGAATATCTGGATGCGGTTTCAGGCGGGGTCTGGACCGTCAACGTGGGCTATGGCCGCGAAAGCATCGCCAAGGCGGTGTATGACCAGTTGATGAAACTATGCTATTTCGCCCAGAGCGCCGGTTCGATTCCGGGCTCGCTGTTTGCCGAGAAGCTGATTGAAAAGATGCCCGGCATGAGCCGCGTCTATTACACCAACTCGGGCTCGGAGGCGAACGAGAAGGCGTTCAAGATGGTCCGTCAGATCGCGCACAAGCGGTATGGCGGCAAGAAACACAAGATCCTGTATCGCGACCGGGACTATCACGGCGGCACGCTTGCCACGATGTCGGCGGGCGGTCAGGACGAACGCGTGATGCAATACGGCCCCTTGGCGCCGGGTTTCGTGCGTGTGCCGCATTGCATGCAGTACCGCGCCCATGAACAGGGGCTTGAGCATCTGAGCAGCGAGGAATACGGCGTCGCTTCGGCAAACCTGATCGAAGAGGTGATCCTGCGCGAAGGGGCCGATACCGTTGGTGCGCTGTGTCTTGAACCGGTGACGGCGGGCGGCGGCGTCATCACCCCCCCGCCCGGATACTGGGACCGCGTGCAGGAGATCTGCAAAAAATACGACATCCTGCTGCATATCGACGAAGTGGTTTGCGGCATCGGACGCACGGGCACCTGGTTTGGATACCAGCAATATGGCGTGAAACCCGATATGGTGACCATGGCCAAGGGGGTCGCCTCGGGCTATGCGGCCATCGCCTGTTGCGTGACCACCGAAGAGGTGTTCGAGCTTTTCAAGGACGACGCAGCGGATCCGCTGAACTATTTCCGCGATATCTCGACCTTTGGCGGCTGCACCGCCGGCCCTGCGGCCGCACTGGAAAACATGCGGATCATCGAAGACGAAAACCTGCTGGATAACTGCACCGATATGGGCGAACGGATGCTGGGCAACCTGCGTGGCCTGATGGACAAGCACAAGGTCGTCGGCGATGCACGCGGCAAGGGTCTGTTTCTGGGGGCCGAACTGGTCACCGACCGCACCAGCAAAGAGCCGGTCAGCGAAAAGCAAATGGCCCAGGTCGCGGCCGAATGCGGCGCACAGGGCGTCATCATCGGCACATCCAACCGCTCGGTCCCGGGCAAGAACAACGTGCTGTGTTTCTCGCCCGCATTGATCGCCACCAGCGATGACATCGACCGGATCACGGATGTGGTCGACAGCGCATTGGGCAAGGTGTTCGGGTAAACCAGAACCCTGCGGCACATACTGTACCAGCCCCGGCCATGGCTGGGGCTGTCTGTTGTGCGCGATGGCCCGTTCACATCGCATGGACGATGGGCCTGCCACGAAAGGCGTCAGATCGACTGATAAACGATCCCGGACAGGATAGCCCCGGTCAGACCCAGCCCAAGATACATTGCAAAGACCCGCGGTTTGACCAGCGACCAGACTGCCGCCATGGCCGGGATCGAACTGACCGACCCAGCGATCATAAAGGCCATCGCTGCACCCACGCTCATACCCTGATCGATCAGCCCCGCCAGCAGCGGAGGCGCGACATAGCCGTTCAGATAGGCGGGCATCCCGACCACCGCAGCGGTCGCGATCGGCACGATGCCTTCGCCACCGACGACACCGGCGATCAGATCGGCGGGAACGTAGTGCACCAGCAGCGCCTCAAGCGTATAGGCCAGGGCCAGCCATTTGAACAGAAACAGCGCGTTGTGGCCGAACTCCTCGCGGAAGCGCGCACGACGCGGTGCTTCGGTCCAGAACCGCCACTGCGGCTTGCCATCCAGAGCGGGACCACCGCCGCCGCAACATCCGCTGCGCTGATAGACCCGCAGCGGGCTGCCGAATGCCCCCTGTGCCATCAGAAACCTGACGACGAAGCCGCCAAACAGCCCCAGCGCCACGGCCGCGACAGCCTTGGCGATGGCAAAGGGCCAGCCCAAGGCCCCGGCGGTGATCAGCAGGGTCGGCGGGTCGATCAGGGGCGAGGACAGCCAAAACGCCATCACGGCGGAAAGCGGCGCCCCCAGGGCCAGCAGCCCGGCAATGAAGGGGATCACTTCACAAGAACAGAAGGGTGCCAGACCACCAAACAGGGCGGCCAGGAAAATCATTCGCGTTTCCCGTCCCTGAAAGGCCTGCGCAACTATGGTCTCGGCCCCGGTCGCCTTGAGATAGGACAACAGCAGAACGGCAAACAGGATATATGGCGCGGTATGTGCCAGCGCCCGCGCGGCAAATTCAACTGTCGCCAACAGGTTGCCCGGGTCCAGCACCGCCACCAGGCCAAAGACGGCGGCGATCACGAACCAGGGCGTTTTCAGGTATTTCAGGCGACGCGACAGCGGGCCAATCGGATGTTGCGACAGCTCAGCCATTGCTGACCGCCTGTTGCGGTGCATCCGCACAGCATTCATCCAAAATGAAATCCGCCAGAATTCGCAATTGGCCGTAATCGGCGCGGTTGATCACGCTGCGGCCGGTTTTTTGCTGCACGATCACGCCTCCGGCGGACAGGTATTTCAGGTGATGCGCCAAGGTCGAAGGTGCGATACCGGTGCGTTCCTGTATCTCGCCGACGGTCAGACCGGTCTCGCCGGCGCGCACCAGTGCTTTCAGCACCCGCAACCGGGCTTCGGATCCCATGGCTGCAAATGCCTTTGCAGTTGTGTCCCACATTCGCTTCATCCTTATTAAACTAGCAATCTAGTTATATAGATTTGTCTGCCCCGTCAAGGCTGCCCATCAGCACCGTGTTCGACCTTGCGGACCGCAGCAGGATGAGCCGAACGACTAAGTCCAGATTGATTTTAAGTTAAGTCCAGTGTATGCTGCGCCATGGCCATCTCCGTCGACACCTTCTTTCTGAACCCCGGCGGGCAGGGCACACTTCAGTCGCAAATTCAGCAGATGATCGCCGAAGGCATTCTTTCAGGCCGGTTTCATCGTGGCGAAAAACTGCCCTCGTCGCGCAAGCTGGCGCAACATCTGGGCGTCAGCCGGATCACCGTGACGCTGGCCTATACGGAATTGCTGTCCAACGATTATCTGACATCACGCGGGCGGTCCGGGTATTTCGTGTCCGACAACGCCCCGGTTCCGCCCGTATATGCGCCGTTGCCGCGATCACGCGACCGGGTCAACTGGATGCGCGTCATCCGCCACACGCATACCGGTGGCGACACGCCGCGAAGGCCGCTGGACTGGCAGAAATACCGCTACACGTTCAACTATGGCCAGACCGACCCGACCCTGTTTGATCATGCCAACTGGCGTCTCTGCGCCCTGCGCGCTCTGGGGCAAAAGGACATCTCGTCGCTGACGGCGGACTATTATGATCAGGACGACCCGTTGCTGGTCGAATTCATCGCACGGCACACGCTTCCCCGTCGCGGCATTTCGGCCCGGCCCGAGGAAATCCTGATCACGATGGGGGCGCAGAACGCTCTTTGGCTGACCGCCCAGATCCTGCTGGACACCGACCGGACGGCGGTGATCGAAGACCCCTGCTATTATGCCCTGCGCGATCTGCTTGGGCCGACCGGATGCCGGCTGGCACCGCTGCGCGTGGATGCAGACGGTCTTCCGCCCGATGCGTTGCCGTCGGACACCAACGTGATCTTCACCACCCCCAGCCACCAGTCTCCGACCACCGCGACCATGCCGCTGACCCGCCGTCACGCCCTGCTGGAACAGGCCCGCTGGCTGGACGCGCTGATCGTTGAAGATGACTATGAGTTCGAACTGGCATTCATGGCGGCACCATCACCCGCGCTCAAGTCGCTGGATCAGGACGGCCGGGTGATCTATGTCGGCAGTTTCTCGAAATCGCTGTTTCCGGGATTGCGGTTGGGCTATCTGGTCGGGTCGGAACCGTTTATCCGCCAGGCCCGCGCCCTGCGCGCCAGCGTGCTGCGCCATCCGCCCGGGCACCTGCAACGCACCACGGCCTATTTCATGAGCCTTGGGCATTATGACGCCCAGATCCGCCGTATGTCCGGTATTTTGCACGCCCGGCGCGAGGCTCTGGAAACCGCCATTGCCGACGCCGGTCTGACAATCGCCGGACGCGGTGTTTATGGCGGATCATCGCTGTGGATGCGGGCGCCGGACGGGGTGAATACGGCCGAGCTGGCGGCGGATCTGCGCAACGACGGGGTGCTGATCGAGCCGGGCGCGCCGTTTTTCGCCGGACCTGACCGCCCCTCGGAATTCTATCGGCTGGGATATTCCTCGATCCCCGAGACCCGGATCCCCTCGGGCATACAGCGCATCGCGCGCCGGCTGAACGCATGACAGCGCGGATAGGTGCGGCGGCACGGTGAATGCCCCGCATCCGCGCCCCTTCGCACCGCGACCGAACGCGCCCCCGGATCAGAACAACGTTCCGCACAACCCGCCTGATGCAAAATCGCATCCCGGTTTCAGGCGATCATACGGAATGTCTTTACCACACCCCCCCGTCCGCCTAGCCTGCGCCCGACAGGGAAGAGAATGGAATGACCACACACCAGCCAGTGCTTGACACATCGCCCAAGGTGTCCGACGAAATTCGCCGCACGACATGCTATATGTGCGCCTGCCGATGCGGCATCAACGTGCATATGAAGCAGGGCAAGGTCGCCTATATCGAAGGCAATCGCGACCACCCGGTCAACAAGGGCGTGCTTTGCGCCAAGGGATCGGCGGGAATCATGCAGCACAACGCGCCCTCGCGCCTGCGCAAACCGCTGAAAAGAGTAGGGCCGCGCGGATCAGGCGAATACCGCGAAATTTCTTGGGACGAAGCGATATCCACGGCAGTCGGATGGTTGGCCCCGCTGCATGAGACCGCGCCGCACAAGCTGGCATTCTTCACCGGGCGCGACCAGAGCCAGTCCTTCACCAGCTACTGGGCGCAGAATTTCGGCACACCCAATTATGCCGCGCATGGCGGGTTCTGTTCGGTCAACATGGCCACGGCGGGTATCTACACCATGGGCGGGGCGTTCTGGGAATTCGGCCAACCGGACTGGGAGCACACCAAACTGTTGCTGTTGTTCGGGGTTGCCGAAGATCATGACAGCAACCCGATCAAGATGGGCCTGGGCCGGATCAAGGAGCGCGGCGCACGGGTGGTCGGGGTGAACCCGATCCGCACCGGGTATAACGCCGTGGCAGATGACTGGTACGGGATCACGCCTGGCACCGACGGGCTGCTGGTGATGTCGCTGATTCATTGCCTGCTCAAGGCGGGCAAGGTCGATCTGGATTACCTGGCGCGCTGGACCAATGCCCCGGCGCTTGTTGCGCCCGATGGCTTGTTGCACCGCGATGAGAATGACAAGCTGTTGGTGGTGGATCGCGCTGACGGGGTGCTCAAACCCTTTGACACCAAGGGCATCCGCCCCGATCTGGCCGCCACACGCGACATCGACGGCGCGACCTGCCGGACCGTGTTCCAGCATCTGTCCGAACGCTATTTGTCATCGGATCACGCCCCCGAAGCCGTGGCCGAACGCACCGGGCTGTCGGCGAAACGCATCCGCGCGCTGGCGGGCGAACTGGCCCGCGTCGCCTTTGACGAAGCGTTCGAGATCAACCAACCCTGGACCGATTTTCGCGGCGAGACCCATGCCACGATGACCGGTCGTCCCGTCGCCATGCACGCCATGCGCGGGGTGTCCGCCCATGCCAACGGGTTCCAGACCTGCCGCGCCATTCACCTGCTGCAGATCCTGCTGGGCACGGTCGAGGCACCGGGCGGGTTTCGCTTCAAACCCCCCTACCCCAAACCCGTCGAAGGCCATCCCACGCCCCACGGCCAGGGCCGCCCCGGCCGCCCGCTGGACGGCCCGCATCTGGGGTTTCCACGCGGCCCCGAAGATCTGTTGCTGGACGATGCCGGCAATCCGAAACGTATCGACAAGGCATTCTCATGGGAAAACCCGCTGTCCGCCCATGGCCTGATGCATATGGTGATCTCCAATGCCCATGCCGGGGATCCCTATCGCATCGACACGCTGATGATGTACATGGCGAACATGGCGTGGAACTCGTCTATGAACACCAGAGGGGTTATCGACATGCTGACCGCCCGCAACGATGACGGCGGTTATGTCATCCCGCGGATCATCTATTCCGATGCCTATTCCAGCGAAATGGTCGCCTATGCCGACCTGATCCTGCCCGATACGACCTATCTGGAACGCCACGACTGCATCAGTCTGCTGGACCGCCCGATCTGCGAAGCGGATGCCGCCGCCGATGCGATCCGCTGGCCGGTGGTGGAACCCGACCGCGACGTACGCGGTTTTCAGTCCGTTCTAGTGCAACTGGCCAACCGGATCGGATTGCCCGGCTTCGTCGAATCCGACGGCACGCCGAAATGGACCGATTATGCCGATTACATGGTCAATCACGAACGCCGCCCGGGTGTCGGCCCCCTGATGGGTTGGCGGGGCGAAGGCGACTCTACTGGCCGCGGCGCGCCAAACCCGCAGCAACTGAATCGCTATATCGAGAACGGCGGCTTTTGCACCCATCACATCCCGGACACGGCGCAGTATTACAAACCCTGGAATGCCGGCTATCAGGACTGGGCGGTGAACCTGGGACTGTATGACAGCCCGCAACCCTATCTGTTCTCGCTCTGGTCCGAACCCTTGCGGCGCTTTCAGCGGGCCGCCGAAGGCCACGGTCCGCATCAGCCCCCCGACCACCTGCGAGAGCGGCTGAAATCCGCCATGGATCCGTTGCCGGTCTGGTACGAAACCGATCAAACCGGCAATGACGGGTTCACCGTCAACGCCCTGACCCAGCGTCCGATGGCGATGTACCACAGCTGGGGCAGCCAGAACGCCTGGCTGCGGCAATTGCATGGCCACAATCCGCTGTATGTGCCGACCAAACTGATGCGACAGCACGGCCTGCAAGACGGGGACTGGGCGCGCGTTACTTCTCCGCATGGTGAAATCACCGTGCCCGTGATGGAAATGGCGGCGCTGAACGACAACACCGTCTGGACCTGGAACGCGATCGGCAAACGCAAAGGGGCCTGGGCGCTGCACGACAACGCGCCGGAAACCGCCAAGGGCTTTCTGCTCAACCATCTGATCCATGAGCTGCTGCCACCCAGGGGCGACGGGCTACGCTGGGCCAACTCGGACCCCGTGACCGGTCAGGCGGCCTGGTTCGATCTGAAGGTGCGGATCGAAAAAGCACCGCCGCAGACCGAAAGCCAACCCGTATTCCCGCCGACCGGCTCGCCGGTACCGGACGGCCCGTCCGAACTTGTCTGGAAGGTCGCGGACTGATGCGCCCCGATATTGCACCGCCTGAAACGACCACAGAATTTCCGGAAACGGCGCGGGGCCGCACCCCGGTCCGGACCCACAACCAGAGCATTCGCCCATGACACAGCTACCGGAAAAAACAGACCGCAAACTGGGGCTGGTGATTGATCTGGACACCTGCGTGGGCTGTCACGCCTGTGTCATTTCCTGCAAGGGCTGGAACACCGAAAACTATGGCGCGCCCCTGTCCGATCAGGACCCCTATGGCGACGCCAGCGGCACCTTTCTGAACCGCGTGCACAGCTATGAGGTACAGCCAGAGCAGGGTGTCGCCCAGTTGATCCATTTCCCCAAATCCTGCCTGCATTGCCAGGATGCGCCTTGCGTTACGGTCTGTCCGACCGGGGCCAGCTACAAACGGGTCGAGGACGGGATCGTTCTGGTCAACGAAAGCGACTGCATCGGCTGTGGTCTCTGTGCCTGGGCCTGCCCTTACGGTGCGCGGGAACTGGATCAGGCCGCCGGGGTGATGAAGAAATGCACCCTCTGCGTCGACCGGATCTATAACGACACCCTGCCACAGGAAGATCGCGTTCCGGCCTGCGTGCGCACCTGCCCCGCAGGCGCGCGGCATTTCGGGGATTTCGCCGATCCCGACAGCAACGTATCCCGGCTGACCGCCGAACGTGGCGGTATGGATCTGATGCCGGAACAGGGCACCGCACCGGTCAACAAATACCTGCCGCCCCGCCCCAAGGACCAGATCGCCAAAGACATCGACGTGCTGGCTCCCTTGCTGGCCCCGGTCGATGAAAACCCGGGCGGGTTCCTGGGCTGGCTCGACAAGGCGTTGGAGAAACTCTGATGCATCCGGCGCCTTCTGTCATCATCTTCACCACCTGTTCGGGCCTGGGGTTCGGCCTGCTGATCTGGCTGGGACTGGGGTATCCGGCGGTCACGGGCTGGGTCGCTTTTGCCTTCTTCACCATCGCCTATGTGCTTGCGGTGGGCGGGCTTCTGGCGTCGACGTTCCATTTGGGCCGCCCGGAACGCGCGCCCAAGGCCTTTACCCAGTGGCGCACAAGTTGGCTCAGCCGCGAGGCGTGGTGTTCGCTGGCAGCCCTGCTGACGATGGCGCTTTACGGGGGCGGGCTGGTCTTTCTTGACACCCGCTGGAGCGGTCTGGGTCTGCTTGGTGCCGCCGCCAGCCTTGCCACCGTCTTGACGACCTCGATGATCTATACCCAGCTCAGGACCGTCCCGCGCTGGCACACGCCCCTGACCCCGGCCCTGTTCCTATCGCTGTCTCTCGCCGGGGGCGCGCTTCTGGCGGGGCAAACGGTCATCGCGATCTGGCTGCTGGCGTTTTCCGGCATCGTGCAGATCGCCCATTGGATGCGCGGCGACGGGGCGCTGAACGCATCGGGCACGAACATCGCCAGCGCCACCGGTCTGGGCAACATTGGCACCGTCCGTGCCTTTGAGCCACCCCACACCGGCACCAACTATCTGCTAAGCGAATTCGTCTATGTCGTCGGGCGCAAACACGCGGCAAAACTGCGGGTGATCTCTTTCGCCCTGATGATCGCGCTGCCGATCGCGCTGCTTTTGCTGCCCTTCAACCACTTGTTCGCCGCCTTGGCCGTGCTGTCGCATCTGGTCGGGGTGGCCGCGTCGCGCTGGCTGTTCTTTGCGCAGGCCGAACACGTCTTGGGCCTGTACTATGGAAAGCGTTGATCCGGACAACCCGGACACACAAGATGTGCCTCAGTTCAACAGCCCGGCATGGCGCAGACCCTCATCCACCAGCGCCTTGGTTTCATCCAGCAGCCCGGTGAGGGGCAATCGCACCTCTTCGCTGCACAGACCGAGACGGGACATGGCATATTTGACCCCGACCAGACCCGGTTCGGCGAATATCGCCTTGTGCAGCGGCATCAGCCGGTCCTGCAATTCCAGCGCCTTGGTGTAATCCCCGGCCAGCGTCGCCGCCTGCACCTGGGCACACAGACCCGGCGCGACATTGGCCGTCACCGAAATGCACCCGGTCCCGCCCTGGGCATTGAACCCATGCGCGGTGGCGTCTTCGCCCGAGATCTGCAGAAAATCCGGCCCGCAGGTGATGCGCTGATCGCAGACACGCGCCAGATCGCCAGTGGCGTCCTTGACACCGATGATACGCGGCAGCCTGGCCAGTTCGCCCATGGTATCGGGCATCATGTCGACCACCGAACGCCCGGGGATGTTGTATATGATGATCGGCAATTCCGTGGCATCATGCACCGCGGTGAAATGCGCCACCAGCCCGCGCTGGGTCGGCTTGTTGTAATAGGGCGTCACGACCAGAACCGCGTCCGCACCGACGTTCTGGGCGTGGTGGCTGAACCGCAGGGTTTCCAGCGTGTTGTTGGACCCGGCACCGGCAATCACCGGAACGCGTCCGGCTGCGGCCTTGACCACTTCGGTCACAACGGTTTCATGTTCCTCGTGGGTCAGCGTCGGGCTTTCCCCGGTCGTCCCCACGGGCACCAACCCCGAGGAGCCTTCGCTGATGTGCCATTCAACCAGTCGTTTGAGCGTTTCCAGATCCAGCTCACCGTTGCGAAACGGGGTGACGAGGGCTGGCATAGAGCCTTTGAACATGGGCACGCTCCTTTTCTGTCCGATTGCCGCGGTTTTCCGGTGCTGACCTTGCGACAGTGCCGCGAATGTGTGTTGATCCCGACAGGCCACGGATTATCGTCTCAGGCTCTAGCCTTGGTTGCTCGGGAAATGCAAGTGATGTCGCGCATTCTGGCAGGTGTGATCTGTCTCTTTATACTGTTGGCCGCGCCTGCGGGGGCCAACGGGGCACAGAACCTGGCGCAGGCCTTTGACGCCATGCGCAAAGGCGACTGGACCCAGGCCCTGACCACCGCCGGGGGGGCCGGCAGCATCCCGCGCGATATCATCGAATGGCACCGCCTGCGCGCGGGCTTTGGCACCTCGGGCGAAGTCACCGCCTTCCTTGAGCGGCGCGCCGACTGGCCGGGGCTGGCCTGGCTGCGCCGCAAAAGCGAATCGGCCATGGACGTGCTGCCAGACGAGGCGCTGCTTGCCTTTTATGCCGATCAGCCCCCGCAATCGCCCGAGGGCGTGCTGGGACATGCCCGTGCCCTGATCGCCACCGGCAAACAGGGTGACGGCGAGGCCGAACTGGTCCTGGCCTGGCGCACCATGCCCATGGGACGGCTGATTCAGGCCAACTATCTGGAACGATACAATGACCTGCTGACACCGCATCACAACGCCCGGCTGGACCGTATGCTGTGGGACAACCACATGGTCAGCGCCCGACGCATGCTGCCCCTGGTCGACGACGCCCATCAGGCACTGGCCGAGGCGCGCATATCCCTGCGGGCTATGGAACCGGGGGTGGATGCGCGCATCAATGCCGTGCCCGAGGCGTTGCGCAACACCCCCGGTCTGGCCCATGACCGCTTTGTCTGGCGTCACCGCAAGGGACGCGATGCCGACGCCATTGCGCTGCTTCTGGAACGCAGCGACAGCGCATCGGATCTGGGAGAACCGGGAAAATGGGCCTATCGCCGGGCCATTCTGGCGCGTGAAACGATGCGCGCCGGAGATGCCGAAACGGCCTATCGTATCGCCTCCAGCCATCATACCCAGAGCGGGTCGAACTATGCCGATCTGGAATGGCTGTCCGGCTTTATCGCCCTGCGCCAGCTGAACGATCCCCAAACCGCCCTGATTCATTTTCGCAATTTCGAGGCCTCGGTCGCGACGCCCATATCGCGCGGCCGGGCCGGATATTGGCTGGGCCGCACCTTCGAGGCCCTGGGCGACAGCGAAGGTGCGCACACAGCCTATGCGATGGGGGCAGAGCATCAGACCTCGTTCTATGGTCTGCTGGCGGCAGAGCGAATCGGCCGCCCCTTCGATCCGGTGCTTGCGGACCCGCCCGATCTGCCGCCGTGGGAACAGGCGGACTTCATGTCTTCAAGCGTGCTGAAGGCCGGAATGCTGCTGTTTGAGGCCGACCAGCCCGACCTGGGCGAACGATTCCTGACCCATCTGGTCGAAACGCTGGACCCGGTGCAGGCCGGTCAACTGGGCCAGATGGCCATCGATCTGAACCAGCCCCATCTGGCGGTCATGATCGCCAAACGCGCGGCACAACGCGCATTGGTCCTGCCGGCCGCCTATTACCCACTGCACCCGGTCGCGGACCATGATCTGCCGATGGCGGCCGAGATGACGCTGGCGATTGCACGGCGGGAAAGCGAATTCGACCCGCAGGTGATCAGCGGTGCGGGCGCGCGCGGGTTGATGCAGGTCATGCCCGCCACCGCACAGGCCGTTGCCACGGATATGGGTATCCTGTCGGCCCACGCCACCGGGCGGCTGACACAGGAATGGGATTACAACGCCAAGCTGGGCGCGCGCTATCTGGCCGGGCTGGCCGGAGAGTTCAACGGAAACGTCGTGCTTATGGCGGCGGCCTATAACGCCGGTCCGGGACGGCCGACACGGTGGATGGAGCTGTATGGCGATCCGCGCACAGATGCGGTCGACGTGATCGACTGGATCGAATTCATCCCGTTCAACGAGACCCGGAACTATGTCATGCGGGTCACCGAAAGCCTGCCGGTCTATCGCGCAAGGCTTGACCGGCAACCGTTGCCGATTCCGTTTTCACGCGAACTGGCCGGATCAACTCTTGACGCGTTCGCGCCATAGGGTGAACAGCCCGGCGCAGACGATGATTGCCGTACCGATCGCCACGTTCGAGCGCAGGGTCTCACCAAACATGAAGATGCCGATCGCAGACGTGAACACCAGCTGGAAATAGGCAAACGGCTGCACCGCGCTGGCCTCGGCCACCTCGTAGCAGCGGATCAGCAGCCAGTGCCCCGTCACCCCGGTGATGCACAATGCGATCATCCAGCCCCAGTCACGGACCGCCATCGGTTCCCAGAACCACATGCCAACGGCGGTCATGGCCACCGCGCCCACGGTGCCGGTCCAGAAGAAGCTGGTCGCCGTGGTGTCGCGCCGCGCCGCATAGCGATTCAGCAAGCCGTAGACCGCGAACATCACCGCAGACACCAGCGGGATGATGGCCGCCGGATCGAACACACCCAGACCCGGTTGCAGGATGATCAGCATCCCGATGAACCCGACTCCGATGGCGCTCCAGCGGCGCCACCCGACCTGTTCCCCCAGGATCGGCCCGGACAGCGCCGCGATCAACAGCGGGTAGCAGGCGAACACCGCGTGGCTGTCCACCAGGCCCAGAACCGTGAAACCATAGACCGCGACACAGATCTCGGCCGCCAGCAACAAGGCACGCGTGATCTGGATGCCCGGCTGGGACGTGCGCGCCGCCGCCCGGATGCCCCCTGCGGCGCGCGATGCGATGGCAATGACAAAGGCGGCAAAGAACCAATAGCGGATCATCACCACCATGATCGTGTTGTATTCGCTGGCAAGATGGCGCGATATTCCATCCTGCAGCGCAAAGACGATCGTCGTGGCGATCATCAGCACGATGCCCAGCGGAACATTGTTGCTTTGGGGCGTGGTGGTGGGTGTGCTCACGTCAGAATCCCCCGGGTCATGTGACGTTTGCGCCCATATCCGGGCGTGCGGCTGACTGTAAACCCGGCATCCTGCAACCCCCGGCGCACGAAACCGGCGGCGGTATAAGTGGCCACCGTCCCGCCCGGCACCGTATGCCGCGCCACCTGCGCCATCAGGTCACGATCCCACAGCTCGGGGTTCCGGGCCGGGGAAAACCCGTCCAGAAACCAGGCATCGGCGCGCCCGTGCCAATCCGGCAGCATTCTGCGCGCATCGCCCTGCACCATGCGCAGATGCAGGCTGCCCAGATCACAGAACCCCGATCCTTGCCATGCAGCCAGAAAGCGATCCCGCCAGCGGGTCAGCGCGGGGAAAGCGTCAAGCGCACGCGCCATGTCGGCGGGCGTCATCGGATAGGCCTCGAAACTGGTGAACCGCAGCGGCGTATCCTGTTCCGCCTGTTCCCATGCGGCCCAGGCGGTCAGCATGTTCAACCCGGTGCCGAACCCCAGTTCGGCGATATGGAACCCGTCGCGAAACCGCTTTGGCAGATCGTTGCCATCCAGAAAGACGTGCCGGGTTTCCGCCAGGCCGTCATCAAGGCTGAAATACGGATCGTCGAACCGGGTCGAAACCGGCACACGCCCATCGCGCCACTGCAGTTCTGCCCGCTGGTCCTGCATGATAAGAGTCCATAAAACATCTGGGAACCGCGTCGATCATTGGCGCAGCCGAAGGGAATTGGCAATGACGGATGTAACGGTACGGGGCGCGGGTATCTTTGGCCTGTCCATCGCCTGGGTCTGCGCGCGGCGCGGAGCCAGGGTGCGAATGATCGATCCCTTTGGTCCCGGAGCAGGGGCTTCGGGCGGCGTGGTCGGCGCATTGGCCCCCCATGTGCCGGAAAACTGGAACGACAAGAAGGCGTTTCAACTGGACAGCCTGTTGATGGCCGAACCCTTCTGGCAGGATGTTCAGGCCACCGGCGGCGTGTCAGCCGGTTATGGCCGCACCGGGCGAGTGCAGCCGATCAACGACAGCCACGCCCTTGATCTGGCGCGGCAGCGCGGTGAAAACGCAAAGGATCTGTGGCGCGGTCAGGCCCTGTGGCAGGTGCGCTCGCTCGACGATATCGGCCATTGGTCCCCGCCCAGTGCCACCGGCATGGTCATTCACGACACGCTCAGCGCGCGCATACATCCACGCCGCGCCTGTTCTGCGCTGGTGGCCGCGCTTGCGGCTCTGGGCGTTCAGATCGAAACCGAAGCCCGCGATCAAGGCGTCGTCATTCACGCCACCGGCGCTGCCGGTCTGGCCGGGCTAGGTGCCGCGTTGGGCAAACCGGTCGGAAATGCGGTCAAAGGCCAGGCGGCGCTGTTGCGGTTTGATGCAGGCAATGTGCCGCAGCTGTTTGTGGACGGGCTGCATCTGATACCCCATGCGGACGGAACGCTGGCGATCGGCTCGACCAGCGAGCGGGAATATCAACACCCCACCGCAACAGACGCGCAGCTGGACACGGTGATCGAGCGCGCGATGGCGCTGTTGCCCATCCTGCATGGCGCACCGGTCATCGAACGCTGGGCCGGATTGCGCCCCCGTGCCAGAAGCCGCGCACCGATGCTGGGGCCCTGGCCGGGCCGTGCGGGTCACTATATCGCAAACGGAGGCTTCAAGATCGGGTTCGGCATGGCCCCCGGGATCGCACAGGTGATGGCCGACCTGATCCTTGACGGGCACGATGCTATCCCTGCCGATTTTCGAGTCGAAGCGTCGATATGACCCGCCGGGCACCCAGCAAAGATCAGCGCCCGATCTCGGCCCGCAATTTCTGCATCAGGTCGCCCAGGGTTTTTTCATAGATCTCGCCTGTCAGCCGACCCTCATCGTCAAACTGCTTGCCAGAGTCCGCAAGATGCATTTCCGGCCCCGGCAACAGCCGCGGCTGAAACGGCACCATGCATGTGCGCAGAACCAATTGCGAACGTTCGCCACCGGCGCGGCCCGCCGCCGCGGACATGACGGCGACCGGTTTGTCCTGCCACGGGTTGGTCTTGGTGCGGCTGATCCAGTCCAGCGCATTCTTCAGCACGCCGGGAGGGGCCTTATTGTATTCCGGCGTTGAAATAACCACCGCATCCACCTGCGATACCTGATCTGCCAGATGCTGGACCGCTTCAGGGATACCTTCGGAGTCTTCCAGATCCGCGTCATACAGCGGCAGGCGCAAATCGGCCTCGATCAACCGGCATGGCCCGAACAATCGCGCCGCTTCGCGGATCAGCCTGCGGTTGGTCGACGCCTTGCGCAATGCGCCCGCGATACCCAGTAGTACCGGTTCAGTCATTTGTCCTGTTCCCCTTTCCGTGTTTCGGAACACATAGGGGAACAGGCGCGTCGCGACCAGTCGCTTAGCCGTTCTTCGGAATCACCACGATCTCGACCCGGCGGTTCTGGGCGCGCCCTTCCGGAGTCAGGTTCGACGCCAGCGGCTGTTCTTCGCCACGTCCCGCGGTGCTGATACGGTCAAAGCGAACCCCGTCCGCCTGCAGGATGTCCGCCACCGCATTGGCACGGCGCAGAGACAGGCCCAGATTATAGGTCGCATCGCCGGTGTTGTCGGTATGGCCAACGACCTGCACCCGACTGTCGGGGTAATTGTTCAGGTTGCGCGCCACCGCCCCCAGATCCGCGCGCAGCGAACTGCGCACCGTGGCACTGTCGGTGTCGAACGTGATGTCCTGCGGCAGCGACACGACCAGGCTGTTGCCGGTGTTGGTGACCGAAATCCCGTCATTGGACAATTCGCTGCGCAGAGCGGCGGCCTGTTTGTCCAGATGGTTGCCAACCAGGCCACCCGCCGCCGCGCCGGCCGCCGCGCCCAACACCAGATTCGCGCCTTCGCCGCCGGTCAGGGCCGACAGGGCAACGCCGCCCGCAGCCCCCAGCAAAGCACCTTGCTTGGCCTTGGCGTTGGGATCTGCCGGTCCGCCCAGCATCGCCGGGTCGTTGCAAGCACCCAGCAGGGTAATAGCCGCCACAGCCGCAATCAGAGAATGTTTCAGGATCATGGATCAAATGCCTTCTGCTCGTTTCCCGTTTGTCGGGATTGTTGGCGACACTATAGCACAGGTGCCGCCCCCACGCTCAAGCCACAAATTCAGCCATCGGCCGAAACCCGTCTTCGTCCCTGTTTCAGCCCTCGGCGCGGGCCGATTCATAGGCCAGCATGGCGCGTTTCACCGGCAGGCCCCAATGGTACCCGCCCAGCCCACCGGATTTGCGCAAGGCGCGGTGACACGGGATCAGCCAGCTGATCGGATTGCGTCCCACCGCCGTGCCCACGGCACGCACCGCGCGGGGCTTGCCGATCGCCTGCGCGATCTCGGAATAAGTCGTGACCCTCCCTGACGGGATGGACAACAGCGCCTCCCAGACCTTGATCTGGAACGGCGCCCCGATCAGAAACAGCGGAGCCTTGTCCAGTTGCGGGATTTCGGACCCGAACGCCGCCTCAACCCAGGGCCGCAACATCGCGGGGTTCTCGACAAACGTGGCATCGGGCCAACGCGACAGCAGATCCTGCATCGCCGGATCCTCGCCGGTTTCGGCGGCAAAGCCGACGCCGCAGATACCCTTGTCTGTCCCCATCACCAGCGCGGGACCGAACGGGCTTTGGAACCATCCCCAATAGATTGTCAGCCCGGCACCCCGGCGGGCGAATTCGCCCGGGCTCATCGACTCCCAGCGCAGGAACAGATCATGTAGCCGCCCGGTGCCCGACAGGCCCAGGCTGTTGCTGGCCTGCAATGTCGTGAACCGTTCACGCAACAGCGCCTTGGCATGGCCAAGCGTAAGATATTGCTGAAACCGTTTTGGCGACACCCCGACCCAGCGGCTGAACACGCGCTGAAAATGTGCCGGGCTCATGTCCATCCGCGCGGCCAGTTCTTCCAGCGTCAGTGCTTCGCCCCCCTGATCGATCAGTTCGATCGCACGGCGCATCACGCCGTAGTGGTACCCGTTTTCCTGTGTCTGAACATTCATCGCAACGCCCTCCGTCTGTTCCGAAACTACTGCCCCGCGCACGACAATACGACCCGTTTCCTGCGCAACCGCGCCATGCTGCTCTCTTGCCCTGCGGCGCAAGGACGGGCATAGCTGCGCCATGGCCAAGCAGCTTGATTATCACACGATCCGCGAGATCTTTACCCGCTTTCACGCCGCCGAACCCGAACCCAAGGGCGAGCTGGACCATGTGAACGCCTATACGCTTGTCGTGGCTGTGGCATTGTCTGCACAGGCCACCGATGCCGGCGTGAACAAGGCCACCCGCGCCCTGTTTCCCATCGCCGATACGCCACAAAAGATGCTTGATCTGGGGCTTGAGGGGCTGACCGAACATATCAAGACCATCGGCCTGTTTCGCCAGAAGGCCAGGAACGTGATAAAACTGTCCCGGATCCTGGTTGATGAGTATGACGGCCAGGTGCCCAATTCCCGCGCCGCGCTGGAATCCCTGCCCGGTGTCGGACGCAAGACCGCCAACGTGGTTCTGAACATGTGGTGGGGCGTGCCCACACAGGCCGTGGACACCCACATCTTTCGCTTTGGCAACCGCAGCGGGGTGGCACCGGGCAAGGATGTCGTCGCCGTCGAACGCGCGATCGAAGACAACATCCCGGCCGATTTCCAACAGCACGCGCACCACTGGATGATCTTGCACGGACGCTATCACTGCAAGGCCCGCAAGCCGCTTTGCAATACATGCCTGATCCGTGATCTCTGCCAATACGAGGACAAAACCCTATGAAAACCTACGAACTGGTCGGCATCGGCAATGCGGTGGTCGATGTGATCACCCAGTCAGATGACGGCTTTCTGTCCCGGATGGGGATAGAGAAAGGCATCATGCAACTGATCGAACAGGATCGCGCCGAACTGTTGTACGCAGCAATGAATGGACGGGTGCAGACACCCGGCGGGTCGGTTGCGAACACAATCGCCGGAGCCGGGGCACTGGGCTTGGATACCGCATTCATCGGGCGGGTGCGCGACGACGCGCTGGGACAGTTCTATGCCGAGGCGATGAACGGTTCCGGCATCGATTTCGTCAACCCTCCGGTGCCGGACGGCGACCTGCCCACGTCCCGCAGCATGATCTTTGTCTCGCCGGATGGCGAACGCTCGATGAATACCTATCTGGGCATCTCGACGGGGCTGACCTCGGCCGACGTGCCGCCCGATGTATCCGGCAACGCCAGGCTGATGTTTCTCGAAGGCTATCTGTTCGACCATGACGCAGGCAAAACCGCCTTTCGCGAAGCCGCCCGCGCCACCCGCGCCGGAGGCGGTCTGGCAGGCATCGCCATTTCCGATCCATTCTGTGTCGACCGCCACCGCGCGGATTTCCTGTCGTTGATCCAGAATGATCTGGATTTCGTCATCGGCAACGAGGCCGAGATCCGGTCGCTGTTCGAAACCGATGATCTGGACGATGCGCTCAACCGGACCGCTGCTATGTGCCCGTTGGTGGTTTGCACCCGTTCGGGCGACGGGGTTTCGGTCATGGAGGGCAAATCGCGCATCGATGTGGCAGTCGAGCGTATCACCCCGGTTGACGCCACCGGCGCGGGCGATCAATTCGCCGCCGGGTTCCTGTACGGGCTTGCCAACGGGCGCGATCTGCAAACCAGCGCCCGGATCGGCTGTGTCTGCGCCGCCGAGGTGATTTCGCATATCGGACCGCGCCCGGAAACCGACCTGCGGGTGCTGCTGCGCGACAAGGGGCTGATCTGATGCTGGGCGACGGGTTTCACGACGTTCCGCCCGGCAAGGTTGCCGCCGTCGTCACGCATCTGGAAATGCGCCAACCCGCCGAAAGCCGGTCGGTACCCGAACCCAAGGGCGTCACGCTGAAACGCATCGAAACCCCGAATCCCGACTGGTATCGCGATCTGTTTCAGCGCGTCGGCGCACGCGACTGGCTGTGGTTTTCGCGCCTCAACCTGAGTGATGCGGAATTGACAGCCATCCTGCACGATCCGCTGGTCGAAACCTGGGCCTTGATGACGCGCGATCATGCGGTTGGGCTGCTGGAACTGGATTTTCGTCCGGCAGATGCATGTGAACTGGCGTTTTTCGGCGTTACACCCGACCTGATCGGTGCGGGGGCCGGGCGTTTCATGATGAATCACGCCATCGCCCGCGCGTGGCAGCGCCCGATCAACCTGTTTCATGTGCACACCTGCACGCTGGACAGCCCGGCGGCCCTGCCGTTCTATCGCCGCAGTGGCTTTGTTCCCGTGCGCCAGCAGATCGAAATCGCCGACGATCCGCGTCTGACCGGCAAACTGCCCAAAGACGCCGCCCGTCAGGTGCCGATTTTCGAATAGTAGCGCGCGTTCCGGACCTGTGCAGATCGGCTGTGCAGGCCGCAACCACGAGCGGGCAAATTTCAGGAATGGCCCGCCGGAAAACGACGGCCGGTCATCCCCGCGAAATCAGCCCTTCGCCCGTTGCGTCAGATGCGGCGCAAAAGCAGTCAGCACCTGTTCATACACGGCCCGCTTGAACGGCACGATCTCATGGATCAGGCGGTCCGGGCTCTGCCATTTCCAGGTCGCGAACTCGGGGTGTTCGGTTTGGATATACACCTGATCGTCGGTGCCGTTGAACCGCATCAGGAACCATTTCTGTTCCTGCCCCCGATAGCGCCCCTTCCAGATCCGCGGCACGATGTCGTGGGGCAGATCATACGGCAGCCAGCTTTCGGTTTCATCGATGATCTCGACCAGGTCCGCGGTCACGCCGGTTTCTTCCCAAAGTTCGCGCAGCGCCGCGTCGCGCGCCGGCTCTCCCTTGTCCACCCCGCCCTGGGGCATCTGCCAGGCATCTTTGGGGCCGTCATTGCGCGACCCGACGAAAACATCGCCCGCCGCATTCATCAGCATAACGCCGACGCATTTCCGATAGGGCAGTCTGGCAATCTCTTGCGGGGTCATGGACGGGCTCCTTTTGTCGCCGCATCTGTGTAGCGCAGCCGCATCGAGACGCAAGAGATTGACGCGGCGTTTGTGGTGACATGAACCGTCACCGCGCTAAAGCTTTGTCAAAAGGGAGACTCTCATGGCTGAATATCCGCATCTTCTGGCCCCGCTCGACCTGGGCTTTACCACGCTGAAAAACCGTGTGCTCATGGGGTCCATGCACACCGGGCTGGAAGAAACCCGGGACTGGAACCGGGTCGCGGAATTCTATGCGGAACGCGCCCGTGGCGAGGTCGCCCTGATCGTGACCGGTGGCATTGCCCCCAACGAAGAGGGCGGTGTCATGCCCGGAGCCGCCGGGATGCAAACCCGGCAGGACATCGAAAATCACTCCATCGTCACCCAGCGCGTACATGCAAATGGCGGCAAGATCGCGATGCAGATCCTGCACGCCGGGCGCTATGCCTATTCGCCCAAATGTGTCGCGCCCAGCGCGGTGAAATCACCGATATCGCCGTTTGTGCCCGCGGAACTGGACGAGGACGGGATCGAAAAGCAGATCGCCGATATCGCCGAATGCGCCCGCAAGGCCCGCGAAGCCGGGTATGACGGGGTCGAGATCATGGGGTCAGAAGGATATTTCATCAACCAGTTCCTGGTCACGCATACCAACAAGCGCACCGATCGCTGGGGCGGGTCCTATGAAAACCGGATGCGTCTGCCCATCGAGGTGGTGCGCCGCACCCGTCAGGTCTGCGGCGAGGATTTCATCATCATCTATCGCCTGTCGATGATCGACCTCGTGCCCGATGGATCGACCCATGCCGAGGTCGCGCAATTGGCACAAGAGATCGAAAAGGCAGGTGCCACGATCATCAACACCGGCATCGGCTGGCACGAGGCGCGGATACCGACCATTGCCACATCGGTGCCACGCGCCGCGTTTGCCTGGGTCACGAAAAAACTGATGGGCAAGGTCGGTATTCCGATCATCACCAGCAACCGCATCAACACGCCCGAGGTGGCCCAGGAGATTCTGGCCGAGGGCTGCGCCGACATGGTATCGATGGCCCGCCCGATGCTGGCGGACGCGCAATTCGTCGCCAAGGCCGCGGCGGGCAAGGGCAATCAGATCGCGCCCTGCATCGCCTGCAATCAGGCCTGTCTGGACCACACTTTCAGCGGCAAACTGACGTCTTGCCTGGTCAATCCGATGGCCTGTCACGAAACAGAACTGGTGCTGACACCCGCCGAAACGCCCAAGAAAATCGCCATTGTCGGTGCCGGGCCCGCGGGGCTGTCCACAGCCATGACCGCTGCACAGCGCGGCCACGATGTGACCCTGTTTGACCGCGCGGCAGAAATTGGCGGGCAGTTGAACATGGCCAAGCAGATCCCCGGCAAGGAAGAATTCCGCGGGCTGGTCGACTGGTATCGTATCATGATCGCGGAACTGGGCATCCGCACCGAACTGAACCGCGACGTCGCGGCGGCGGATCTGGACGGGTTTGACGAAGTGGTGATCGCCACCGGCGTCATCCCGCGCGATCCGCAGATTTCAGGGCAGGACCGCCCCAATGTCGTGACCTATATCGATGTGCTGCGCGACAAGGTCGAGGTCGGCAAACGCGTCGCGGTCGTCGGGGCGGGTGGCATCGGTTTCGATGTCTCGGAATTTCTCGCCCATGAAGGCATCAGCCCGACACAAAGCCTGCCCCTGTGGATGAAGGAATGGGGCGTGACCGACCCCGGGGCGCACCGCAGCGGTCTGGCCCCGGATGGCCCGAAACCGCATCCATCCCCGCGTGACATCACCCTGTTGCAACGCAAGGCCAGCAAACACGGCAAGACGCTGGGCAAGACCACGGGCTGGATTCACCGCGCCGCGCTCAAGATGAAGAATGTGAACTTTGTCGGTGGCGTCAATTACGAAAGCATCGAAGACGCCGGGCTGCGGGTATCCTTTGGCGAGACCCGTGAAAACCCGACGCTGATCGAGGCAGATACCATCGTGTTGTGTTCCGGCCAGTTGCCCGAACGCACATTGGCGGACGCGCTGATCGGGGCCGGGAAAACCCCGCATGTGATCGGTGGCGCCGATGTCGCCGCCGAACTGGACGCCAAACGCGCCATCGATCAGGGCACCCGGCTGGCCGCGGCGCTTTAGCCGCCGTGACAGGCCCGGCTGTCCTGCGGGGCCTGCGCGCGATCGGTCATGGTATAGTCGCGGATGACCTGCGCCACCCGGATGCGATAGTCCCTGAACACATGCGCGCGCCCCTTGGCCTGGGCGCGGCGATGCTGTGTCAGGTTGCGCCAGTCCTGCACCGCCGCTTCGTCGCGGAATAATGACAACGACAACAGCTTGCCCGGATTGGTCAGACTCTGAAAACGCTCGACCGAGATGAAACCATCGATCTGTTCAACCAGCGGACGCATCTCGGCGGCAATGTCGAGATAGGTATCCTGCTGCCCTTCGGCGGGTTCGACTTCGAAAATGATTGCGATCATGTGCTGTCTCCGTGTGGCGTCGAGGCAAGCTTCAGCCAGGTCCGGTCCTCGCGCAACAGGAACCGTTCCTTTTGCGCGAATTCATAGTTCTCGCGGCCCAGTGGATCATCTGCAAGCCGCGTGCGATAGGTTTCATATGCGGCAAGGCTGGGAATATGATAAATCCCATAGGCTTGGGTGGCCGACCCTTCATGCGGAGCAAAATAGCCGACCAGATCCGCACCGCAACGTGGAATCGCCTGCCCCCAATTGCGCGCATATTGCCTGAACTGATCGGTTTTGGCCGGATCGATCTGATATCTGATTATGCGTGTCAGCATGGACTCTCCTTTCAACGCGGGCCCCATCGATAGACGATTGCAAACGTCGTATGTTTCGATAAAGATCGAAATATGAAAACCGGTCCGGATTTTGCTGCAATCGCCGCGCTGATTGGCGACCCCGCCCGCGCGAACATGTTGACCGCCCTGATGTCGGGCAAGGCCCTGACGGCAGGCGAACTTGCCACCGAGGCAGGCGTAAGCGCGCAGACGGCCAGTTCACACCTGCACAAGCTACAGAATGCGGGGCTGCTCAGGTTGCAACAACAGGGGCGGCATCGGTATTTTTCGCTATCCGGCGACGAGGTCGCGCAAACGCTGGAACGGCTGATGGGACTGGCTGCAGGTTTGGGGCATTTGCGTACCCGCACCGGCCCCCGCGATCAGGCGCTGCGCACCGCGCGGGTGTGTTACAACCATCTCGCGGGCGACATGGGGGTGCGGATGTTCGCCACGATGCGCCGGCGCGGCTGTTTCGACTTTGGCGACTCCGGCATGGTGCTGACGGATGCAGGGCGCGAATTTGTCGCCGCACTGGGGATCACGCAAGACCGGATGCCGCGCAGCAAAGCCCCCATGTGCCGCGAATGCCTGGACTGGAGCGCGCGCAAATCGCATCTGGCGGGCCGGCTGGGCCGGGCGATGCTGACACGATTCGAGACGCTGGGATGGGCGCGCCGCGTACCCGAAACACGCATTGTGCAATTTTCGTCCCGGGGTCTTGCGAAATTTGACGCCATGTTTGGCTGAGGTCTGGCGGAACACCTATTCCACGGTGATGGAAATCACCTCGGACATCACCGGCGTTGCATGTGGCACATGACCGGCATCGCCCAGCACCAGTTGCAACGTATGCGGGCCTGCGGGCATATCCAGCGTCACCTCGGTCTGACCACCCCCGAAATGAATATGGTGATCGTCCGCCGGCAGGCCGTTGGCCAGTTCCTCGGCGCCGTCTTCGCCTTCACCGAAGGGCGGGCGGTCGATCAGCAGGTGATGGTGCCCGGTCATTTCCTTTTCTGTTCCTGCCGGGGCCACGCCCATACCGGACAGGCCAAAGATCACGGTCACCGGTGAAGACACTGTATCGCCGTCATCAAGATTGACAAAATAGACCCGTGCATCGGGATTGGCGGGCGTCGGCCCGTCGGCCAGAGCCGGTACAGCCAACATGGCGCTCAGGGTGGCAATCAATGCGAGTTGTTTCATCAGGATATCTCCTTGGGATTGGCTGGATTCAACCATAGATGGCGTGACCTTGGCCCAAATCTGCCAGATCTCATAGGAAAATCAATGCACCGCCCGCGATGGGTGTTTCGCTGCCGCGAACGATGCCCGGGAAAACCGCGATATTATCCCACCGTCGCCGCGTTTTCGCCCAGATTGCAGCCGATACCGGTGCGGGCAGATGAATTATCCGAGGACCCGCAGATGGATCGACTGACTGAAATGGAGGCGTTTGCCAATGTGGTGGACCAGGGGGGCTTCACCGATGCGGCCAAGAAAATGGGGATCTCGAAATCCGCCGTGTCCAAGCATGTGTCCAGCCTGGAGGCCCGGCTGGGTGCGCGGCTGCTAAATCGGACCACGCGGCGGGTCAACCCGACCGAAATCGGCCTGGCCTATTATGACCGCGCCCGCCGGTTGTTGAACGACGCCGGTGAAGCGGACGCGCTGGTCACGTCGATGCAATCCGAACCGTCCGGCTTGCTGAGGATCAGTGTTGCAACCGATTTCGGGGTCAACCACCTGTCCCCAACCCTGTCCGAATTTCTGACGGATTTTCCAGAAATCACGGTGAACATGGTGTTGAACAACCGCTACGTAGAGCTGATTTCCGAAGGCTTCGATCTGGCGGTTCGTATCGGCGATCTTGAAGACAGTACGCTGCGCGCGCGTAAACTGACCGAAACCACCAAACGGATGATCGCCGCGCCCAGCTATTTCGAACGATACGGCCGCCCGCAGAAGATCGACGATCTGAATGAACATAAACTGCTGCATTATTCCAACCAGCCCAGCGGCAATGTCTGGAAACTGACCGCCCCGTCGGGCGAGAAACGCCAGGTTCGTACCGCTGGCTGGCTCAGTGTGAACGACGGGCAATCGTTGCTGAATGCCGCGATTGCCGGTCTGGGCATCGCCTATCTGCCCAGTTATCTCTATGCTCAAGCACTACGGGACGGGATGGTCGAAGACGCGATCCCGACCCTGCCGGTCGAGTCTCAGGGCATTTACGCGGTATACCCGCCGGGGCGGTTCACGCAGCCCAAGGTCCGCGCCTTCATCGACTTTCTGGTGCACACCTTTGCCGACAAGGGACCGACGGACTGGTAGGGCGCATTGCTGTCGCGCTTACCCTCCGGGCAACAGAATTGCTTCGACGCGCCGGTTGGCTTCGCGGCCCTGTGCGGTCAGGTTCGACGCCACCGGTGCCAAGTATCCCATCCCTTCGGCTTCGACACGCGCCGCACTCACGCCATGCTCTTCGATCAGCCGGGTCCGCACCGCAGCGGCCCGGCGTTTGGAAAGCGCTATATTGTCTTGCAGCGCCCCGGAGCTGTCCGTGTGACCGACCACCGCAATCCGCAGATCCGGATTTTCGCGCAAATGCGACGCCAGCCGTTGCAGGGACCTATAGGGGCCGGGCCCCAGCGCATCGGCCCCGGTGGCGAAATCAAGATCCCCTAGAACCACATGCCCACGCTCGGTCAGTTCGCGGATCGGATCGTTTGCATCCACGATGCCGGACCCGGTCCCCGGCTGCCCCCCGGGCGGTATCGCCGTTGCGACATCTTCGCCCGGCGCGACCGTGATGACCTGCACATAGGCCGCCGTTCTGCTGCGGCTGACCAGCAGGCTGATCGCCCGGTCCGATCCGCGCACCGCCGACACAAAGCGATAGTTGCGGATATCCACCTGCATGTCCGGCGCGGGCACAACTTCGGTCTGGAACCGAAAATCGAAACCGCCGCATTCGCGGTCCTGGCATTGAAAGACGATTTCGTACCCCGCCCGGGCAATCTGGTCGCGTAGCGGGTCCAGCAGTTGCAGAGTGGTCAGGGCGGTTCCGCTCAGACGCCAGGTGTCGCGTTCGACCCGGCCTTCGAACTGCTGCGTTGGTACGGATTGCCCGTCAAATGGTGCAACCGGCAGGGCATAGCTGTCCAACGGGCTGACCCGGTTGGATACTTGTTGCGCCCCGTCCGGCAACGTCACGATCTGGGCCGCCACCAGGGATGGCAGCAAGGCAACGAGACAGCCAAGGACAAGGTGCCGGATCATCGGAACTGGGCGTGGTACTCGTCGTTGGGCCGCATGGCCGTGGCGCTGGCCACCCGGTTGGTCATGTTGAAAAAACCGGCAACATTGGCAATGTCCCAGATATCGCGATCGCTGAAACCGACATCGCGCAGTGCCTGTCTGTCGGCTTCTTCGATGCTGGCGCTGGCCGTGGTCATCTTGGCGGCAAAATCCAGCATTCCGCGCTGACGCTCATCCAGGGGGGCCACGCGGTAATTCATCACCAGCATCTCGCCCAGCATCGGATCACCCGACAATTGCCGCACGGCCGCGCCATGCGCCACAAGACAATAGAAACACCGGTTGATCGAAGAAACCACAACGGCGATCATCTCGCGTTCCAGCTTGGTCAGCCCGCTCTGCGCCAGCATCAGGTCGCTATAGATGCCGGTGAAGGCATTCAGCTTGTCGATGTCAAAGGCATTCGCCCTGAGCACATTCGGAATCATGCCCAGCTTTTCCACGCAGATATCGAAATATCTCTGCGTCGCTTCAGGCAAGGGATCTACCATCGGCAGGTCAAGGGCGGTCGGCAGGCTGTTGTCGGTCACTGGGGATCAGGCTCCGTCTGGAAGGTGGCGATAATGGTACTGTCCCACAGCCTGCATACCGAGGGAAGTGTAGAGCGCATTGGCCGCGGCGTTCTGCCGGGTGCACATCACTGACAGCGTGTCCGCACCGTTGTCCAAGGCCCAGAAGGCAGCGCCACGCATGAACCAGCGGCCCATGCCATGCCGCCGCTGATGGGCAAGGACCTCGACCGCATGCACCATCGCGACATTCCCGTGCACAGCGACAAAGGCCGCACCGGCAGGTTTGTCACGCGTTCGGCCCAACAGCCCGGTTTTCGGCCCGTGCGCGCGGTCCATGATGGCCATCCGGGCCGCACCGATGCCGGCCTGCATCCAGATTTCCCGCATGATCGCCAGGGGCTCCCACACGTTCAGAACGGTAACGCGGGGCAGCGGTTCATCAGTCAGATGCGCGGCGGGGCAGGCATAGATCGTCACCGGATCCTTGATCACATAGCCGCGGGCCTGCAGTTTTTCGTCCAGAACAGTGTCGCCCTGACGGATCATGAAGATCAGCGGCTGCCCCATGCGGCGCATGCCATCCTCGGCCCGCTCCAGTTCCTGGGGGGTGATTTCGGGGTCACCCGCAACCTGCGTCGTGGCCGAAACCCGGCTGCCACCGCCCTGCCCGTCCCGCAGGGTCCAGATGCCGTCATTGTGATAGCGTGCCGCGGGCCAGGTGCCGTCGATCACCTCGTACCACGACGGCGCGCTCATACGCCCAGATCCCGCGCCAGCCGGGTGATCGCCGCATCCACGCGCGCGCCATCCTGGCCCCGCACCACGACACTGGCCCCGAAAGCGCCGTCTTTCTGGAACGGATAGCACCCTATGGACAGATCCGGAAAATCATCCGCCAAGGCCGAAAGCGTCGCGGCGATATCGCCTTCGCCACGCAGCACCCGCAGGGTTTGCGACAACATCGGCGCGCCGCCCGTCAGCGTCGGCAGGACACTGGCGACCATGGCCTGAAACACCTGCGGTACACCGGCCAGCACATGCACATTTTCAATGCTGAAACCCGGTGCCATGGACACGGGATTGTCAATCAGCAGAGCACCGTCCGGAATACGCGCCATGCGCAACCGCGCGGCGTTCAGTTCATGTCCGGTCGTGGCATAATGCGTTTCAAGGATTGCGCGCGCATCGTCGCGCACACCGATCCCGACGCCAAAGGCCTCGGCGATGCAGTCGGCGGTTATGTCATCATGGGTCGGGCCGATCCCGCCACTGGTAAACACCGTGTCATACGCCGCCGACAGGGCCCGCACCGCGGCCACGATGGCGGGATGGTCGTCGCTGACGATACGGACCTCTTTCAGGTCGATCCCGTGTTTGGTCAGTTCTCCCGCCAGAAAGTGCATGTTGGCGTCGCGGGTGCGCCCGGACAGGATCTCGTCGCCGATCACAAGCATCGCGGCGGTGGGGTTGGCCATGATCTCGCTCCCTTGAATGGCAGTCTGCGCAGGTATAGGCCCATGGCCATGCGCTTTGAAACCCCTCTTGTTCCCGCCCGGCTGATCCGCCGCTACAAACGATTCCTGGCCGATTGCATCCTGGAAGACGGGCGCGAGATCACCGCGCATTGCGCAAACCCCGGCTCGATGATGGGATTGGCGGACCCGGGGCTGAAGGTCTGGCTGGAGCCAAACGACGACCCCCGGCGCAAGCTGAAATTCGGCTGGCGTCTGGTCGATCACGAAAACGGGCATTTCACCGGGGTCGATACCTCGGTGCCCAACCGCGCGCTTCGCGCCGCCCTGCAACAACGCAGGATTCCCGCGTTGCGGGACTATGATACCGTGCGTCCCGAGGTGAAATACGGCCAATCCAGCCGTGTCGATTTCCTGCTCAGCGGACCGGGACTGCCCGACGCCTATGTCGAGGTAAAAAGCGTCACCCTGTCCCGGTATCCGGGCCTGGCCGAATTTCCCGACTCGGTGACCAAACGGGGGGCCAAACACCTGAACGAGCTGGCCGACATGGCGCAGTCCGGGCATCGCGCAATCATGCTGTATCTGGTGCAACGCACGGATTGCACAGAGTTCGACCTTGCGCGCGATATAGATCCCGGGTATGCGGCCGCGTTTGAAACCGCCAGATCGCTGGGTGTGCAAACCCTGTGTCACGGGACCCGCATCACGCCCGAAGGGATTGAACCGGGCCCCGCCCTGCGAAGCCGGGCGTGACGCCCTACTGGTGCTTTTCGGTCAAGCGTACTACATAGCGGACAAGATCATGACGACGGAGCCACCGGTGAGAAACGAACTTCGCGGCCGCCTGACCAAGGACGGCATTCGCATCTACGAACCTTCTGATTTTTCCGGCATGCAGGTGGCGGGGGCCCTGGCGGCTCGGATCCTGGATGATGTCGCCCCACTGGTCCATGTCGGCCAGACAACCGAGGCAATTGACGCCGCGATCACGCGCATGGTCGAAGACGCCGGCGCCAAATCCGCGACCATCGGCTACAAGGGCTATCAGCACGCCAGCTGCATTTCCGTCAATCATGTGGTCTGCCACGGCATCCCCGGTGCTCCGATCCCGAAATCACGGGATGAAACGATATCAAAGGATCTGGAAAAGCGCCGCCCGAACGACACCCTGAAAGACGGTGACATCCTGAATATTGATGTGACGGTAGTCGTTGATGGATGGTTCGGCGATACCAGCCGCATGTATGTGGCGGGAAAACCACCGCGCAAGGCGGAACGGCTGATCCAGGTCACCCATGATTCCCTGATGAAGGGGATCGAGATGGTCAAGCCCGGCAATACGTTCGGCGATATTGGCCACGCGATCCAGGCCTATGTCGAAGCTCACCGCATGAGCGTGGTGCGCGATTTCTGCGGTCACGGGCTGGGCCGGGTGTTCCACGCCCCGCCCAATGTATTGCACTACGGCCGTCCCGGCACAGGCGCGGTTCTGGAAGAAGGCATGTTCTTCACCATCGAACCTATGGTGAACCTGGGCCGCGCCGAAACCAGAACCCTGGCGGACGACTGGACGGCGGTCACCCGCGACAAGTCGCTGTCGGCACAGTTCGAGCATTCCGTCGGCGTGACAGCAGATGGGTGCGAGATCTTTACCCTGTCGCCGTCGGGCCGGTTCCACCCCACCTACGGCTGATCGCTGATTTGCGGCGCGATCCCGACCGGGTGGCCGCAAGCAGAGTCCCGTCTCTTCTGCGGCTACTTGCCTGACCGATCCGGTTGCGACAATTTGGGTTGCAACTGTTCCAGCGTGGGTTGGCGCTTGGGCTTTCCTTCGGCCGCCGCCGCATCGTAGCAGGCCAGCCGCACCTTGGCGTTCTTGATTGCGGCACATTGGCGCACCGCTTGGGGATCCACCGCATAAAGCGCGCTTGCCGTGATCGCCAAGACCACCGTCAGAACAATTCGCATGATATCCTCGCCCGTCGCTGCCCGTTCAATACCAGACCATGCTGTTTCAGACGGGTCAAGCCATGTCATCCCGCGCCATCATGGTGACATGGGTGTCACCATATTTGCGCCGGTCCGTCACCGAATATCCCGGCGGCGCGGACATCGGGGCGTTCTCTTCCCAGACGATCAGCGCCCCAGGCGCGATCCATCCCGTTTGCCCGGCACTGTCCAGCGCCTTTTGCCCCATTCCCATCCCGTAGGGCGGATCCAGAAAGATCAGATCAAAGGGCGCGTCAGGGTTCCTGTTCAGCCGCGCCGCATCGCGCCGGTAAAATCTGGTTTTTTCGGCGCTGCCGGTCAGGGCGATGTTCTTGCGGATCAGGTCCGCCGCGATACGCCCGTTGTCGACAAAGGTGACATGCCCCGCACCGCGCGACAACGCCTCAAGACCCAATGCACCGGTGCCCGCGAACAGATCCAGCACCCGCGCACCCGGGATTTCCACGGTATGGGCCAGCACGTTGAACAGGCTTTCGCGCACCCGGTCCGTGGTCGGTCGCAAATGCGCGCCTGCATCGCCCTTGCCAACCGAGCTCAGCGCCCGACCCCGGAATGCCCCGGCGATGATCCTCATCCGCGCAACAGCGCTTTCAGATCGGCATCCGGATCGGCGATCACCTCGGGCGCGGCGGATTTTCCGGCATCGATCAGCCGTTTTCCGATCATATAGCCGCGCGGATCGTTCATCGCATCCACGGCCAGCAGCCGATCCTTCCGGAAATACCAGAATGAAACCGCCCCCTTGTCGCCATCGCGCCGCACAACCCGGTCATATCCCGTATTCAATCCCGCGATCTGCAGTTTCACATCGTATTGATCGGACCAGAACCAGGGTTTTGGCACATATGTCCTGCCCGCGCCCAGCATGTTTTCGGCGATACACTCGGCCTGATCAATCGCATGGGGCACGCTTTCCAGCCGGATGCGCGCGCCCTGATGCGGAAAGCTGGCGCAATCCCCGGCCGCCCAGATCGACTGATCCGACGTGCGGCCCAGTTCATCCACGGCGATACCGTTGTCCAGCGTCAGACCCGCCTGTTCCGCCAGACCGGTATCCGGCACGATCCCGACGCCGACCACGGCAAAATCCAGTTCCAGCGTACTGCCATCGCCGAGTTCCGCGCCGCTGACGCGGCCGTCCGTCCCGAGCAAGCGCACAAGCCCGGTGCCTTCGCGTATGTCGACGCCATGACCCCTGTGCAGATCACGAAAGAAATCGCTGGTCTGCGAACAGGCCACGCGCTGCAGAATACGGTCGGACATTTCGACTAGCGTCACCTGCACCCCGCGCCGGGCCGCCACCGCCGCCGCTTCCAGCCCGATATAGCCACCGCCGACAATCAACGCACGCGCACCATCCGTGACCCGATCCGCCATCGCATCGACATCCGCCAGGGCGCGCACCACAAAGACATTGTCCAGATCGCCTCCGACCGCGGCGGGCAACCGGCGTGGCACAGACCCCGTGGTCAGTGCCAACTGATCATATGCGATCACCTCGTCGCCCAGCCGCACCGTGCGGGCAACCGGGTCGATCTCTGTGATCGCCTGTCCCAGCCGCAGGGTGATGTTCTGATCGGCATAGAAACTTTCGGGACGCAGAAACAGCCGTTCCAGCGCCATGTCGCCCAACAGATAGGCCTTGCTCAGCGGAGGGCGCTGATAGGGGGGAACCGGTTCGGCGCCGATCAGCGTCAGTTTGCCATCAAACCCCAGATTGCGCAGCTTTGCCACCAGCGATGCACCGGCTTGCCCGCCTCCGATCACGACAATGTGGGTCATCCTGCCCTCACCTGCTCTGAAAAGATTGTTCGTCGCTGCATAAATCCTATATGCCAGACAAGGGCAAACACAACTCAATGAGAGGGCCGAAGAATGACGATTTCCATAGGGGACAAACTGCCGGACGCAACCCTGGCCGAAATGGGTGCGGATGGTCCCGGACCGGTGGCGCTGGCGGACAAGCTTGGAGGGCGCAAGGTCGTGATCTTTGCGGTTCCCGGCGCGTTCACACCGACCTGCCATTCAGCCCATGTGCCCAGCTTCGTCCGCACCAAGGAACAATTCGACGACAAAGGTGTCGACGAAGTCATCTGCGTTTCGGTGAACGATCCCTTCGTGATGCAGGCCTGGGGCGATGCCACCGGTGCCACCGCTGCGGGGATCACCATGTTGTCCGACCCCGAAAGCACGTTCACCACGGCCATCGGCATGAATTTCGATGCCCCCCCTGCCGGGTTGATGGCGCGTTCCAAACGCTATGCCATGCTGGTCGAGGATGGCATCGTCAAGGTTCTGAACGAAGAAGAAGCACCCGGCGTCTGCGAAGTTTCAGCCGGTGAAACCCTGCTGGAAGCCATCTAGCATGCTGGCACCGGGATCCCCGGATTCCGGTGCCGTTTCCGCACCGCGCGATCACCCCGACCGGAGCCCGCAATGCACCGTCTGACGTATATTCCCCTGGTCGTGGTTCTCGGTGCCTGCGCCGTCTCCGAAGACAACCCGACCCGCACCACCGAGTCGGGGGTGACCGAAATTCGGCTGCAGGACGGCCGGAACTGTTATCAGAACCAGTGCCTGACCTATCATTCCCGATATGGCACCGTGTCTGTCACCGGGCGCAATTCGGTGCGCATGCCCGCCATCATCGACACCAGCGACGGCTATGTCACGGCGGGCGAATATGCGACGATGTTCCGTGACGCCAACATGGCCTTTGCCAACGGTGCGGGCCGCCGCTAGAGCAATCCGCCCTAGGCCAGACCGTCCATCTTGCGGGCCAGTTTAGCGTCCAATGCGCTGATCCCGTTCACGTCATGGGTCGTCAGCACCACGGTCACGGATTTATAGACATTGCTCCATTCCGGATGATGATCCCACTTTTCGGCCCAGATCGCGACGCGTGTCATCCAGCCGAATGCCTCGACGAAATCCCTGAACTCGAAAGTCTTGGTCAGCGCATCGCGCCCATCAACCATCGTCCACCCGGATTTCCGCAATGGGCCCAGCAAAGGGCCGCGGGCTTCATCTGACAGTTTCTCGGTCATTCCTGTTCCTCCACTCGGGTTTTTCTGAACGGGCCGTAATCGGTCAGGATCTCGATCTCTTCGGTCACCGCATCACGCTCGGCCTGCAGGTAGTTGCCGACCGCATCGGCAAATCCGGGATCCGCGATCCAGTGCAGACTGTGTGTCGGCGTCGGAAGATAGCCGCGCGCCAGCTTGTGTTCGCCCTGCGCGCCGGCTTCGACCCGCTGCAGGCCCTGGGCGATTGCCATGTCGATCGCCTGATAATAGCACAGTTCGAAATGCAGACAGGGGTGATGTTCGATACAACCCCAGTATCGTCCGAACAGCGTGGTGCGCCCGATCACGTTCAGCGCCCCGGCGATCCAGCGCCCGTCCCGTTGCGCCATGACCAGCACCAGATCATCGCGCAGGGTTTGCTGCGCGATGTCAAAAAACTGTCGGCTAAGATAGGGCGATCCCCATTTTCGGGCGCCTGTATCCTGATAAAAGACCCAGAACGCATCCCAATGCGCAGGCTCTATGGCGTCACCTGTCAGAACATGGATCGTGCCGCCAAAGCCCTGCGCCTGTTGCCGTTCCTTGCGGATGTTCTTGCGCTTGCGCGAGGACAGCGTGGCCAGGAACGCGTCGAAATCGCCGTAGCCGTCGTTCATCCAGTGAAATTGCTGCGAAGCCCGCGTCATCAGGCCCATCTGCGCGCCGGCCCTGGCCTCTTGTGCGGTGCAAAAAGTGACATGCAACGAGGATATATCGTTGTTCGCCGCCAGCTGAACCGCACCCTGAACAAGCGCCGACATCCCGGCCTGTTCAAACCCCGGCCGCACCAGCAATCTGCGCCCGGTTGCCGGGGTGAAGGGCACCGCGATTTGCAGTTTCGGGTAGTACTGGCCGCCGGCCCGCTCAAAGGCATGGGCCCAGTTGTGGTCGAAAATATATTCGCCCTGGGAATGGGACTTGGCATACATCGGCGCGCAGGCAATCAGGGTCCCGTCCTGATAGGCGGTCAGGTATTGCGGCTGCCACCCGGTGCCAGGCCCGACCGATCCGGACTGTTCCAGCGCCGAAAGAAAGCGATGGGTGGTAAAGGGATCTTGCGGACGGCCACCATCCGCGGCTTCGGGACAGGCGCACGCATCCCATTGCCGCGCGTCAAGTTGCGTCAGGGACCGGATCACCTGAATTTCGATCTGCGCCTGATCCATACCGCCCCCGTGCCTGATCCTTATCTGGGCCAAATCGGCACCAGTTCAACCCGGTATGTCGGCCGGATACCCTTCAAAGGTCACATTGTCCGCATGGATGCGAGCCACCGCCTCTTCCTTTCGCGAGCGGATCGTCCAACACAGGACCGGCACCCCCCCGTCGCGCAATTCCCGAACCCGTGCGCGATCCAGGTCGTTCTTGTCATGGCTGATGAAACTGGCGGAAATGGTGTCGAAATCGGGGATTTCGCGCAGCCGCTGACAATCCTGCGCACTCAGCGGCCAGTCCTGAGGATCATATCCGCAGGTCACCAGACCGCAGGGCACATGCGGAGCAAGCCGCGCCAAGGCCGCTGTGCTGTGCGGGTTGAAAGACATCATTGCAACCGGCCCGCCGTAACCTTCAATCGCCCGCACCGTTGCGGTCTCAAGCGGGCCGATGTCGGGACCCATCGCCCCATCCTGATCCTTGATCTCGATCAGCACCGGCACCCGTCCGTTCACCAGTTCCAGAACCTGCGACAGGGTCGGAATGGTTTCGCCTTCGCCGTGTTGCAATTGGATCTGCTGCGCCTGCGCCACGGTGCGGCCACGGACCGGGCCGGTTTCGCCGGTCAGCCGGGCCAGATCATAATCGTGAAACACCAGCGCCTGCCCGTCTGCGGACAATTGCACGTCAATCTCGATTCCATAACCGCGCGCTATCGCCGCGCCAATCCCGGCGCGGCTGTTTTCAGGACGATTCAGAGCAATGTCATGAAGCCCGCGATGGGCCAGGGGAATGTCCAGAAAACCGGAGGGCAGAGGCGGGGTCATCGAACTTGAAAGATGCCTTCGATTTCCACCGCAACGCCGAACGGCAGCGACGCCGCAGACACCGCCGACCGCGAATGCCGGCCTGCGTCTCCCAAAGCTTCGACCATGAAATCGGATGCCCCGTTGATGATTTTGGGCTGGTCCGCGAAATCCGCGGTCGAATTGACAAACCCGGTCAGCTTGACCACCCGAACCAGCCGGTCCAGATCGCCGCCACAGGCCGCCCGGACCTGTGCCAGCAGGTTGATAGCGCAACGCCGCGCGGCTGCGACACCGGTGTCGATCTCCATCGTGTCGCCCAGCTTGCCGGTTATCAGGCCGTTTTCATCGTTGGAAATCTGACCCGAAACATAGACAATATCGCCGACCTGCACGAATGGCACATAGTTGGCGGCAGGCGCCGGGGCATCGGGCAGGGTGACCCCCAGTTCGGCCAATTTGCTTTCAATACTCATCGTCATATTCCTTCAAGCCATTCAATTCACGCGGACGCTAGCCGGGTTCGAAGACCGCGAAAAGCCCCGATCTCAGGATTCGCGGAACGCCTTTGTGAAATAATCCGCCATCGGCTTGACCAGATAGGCAAGCGGCGACCTGTCATCGGTGCGGATGAAGGTTTCAACCGGCATTCCGGGGATCAGGACCGTGCCTTCGGGCAGTTTTTCACGCTCGCCCTCGTTCAGCGCGATTTCGGCGCGGTAGTATGACAATTGGCTGTTGTTGTCTTCGAACGCATCGGCTGACACCTGTACAACGGTGCCGAACAATTCCGGCGTCTGACGCTGATCCAGCGCCGAAAAGCGCATGGTCACGGACTGGCCGACAAAAATCTTGTCGATGTGGATCGGCTCGACCCGGGCGGCAATCACCAGCGGACGGTCCTGCGGGACAAGATACAATACCGGGTCCGCGGCGCGAACAACGGATCGTGGCGTGTGGACCTGCAGGCCATAGACGATGCCCGACACCGGCGCGGTGATATCCAGCCGGTCCAGCCGTTCGATCAGAGAGCGGCGCTGTTCGGCCAATTCCAGTTCACGGTACTGCAAGTCGCGCAGGCGGGTGATCGCCTCTTCGCGCTGCCGCGTACCCAGCTTGAGAATCTCGATGTCGGTTTCGGTGACCCGTCCCTGGGCCTGCGCCTCGCTGGCGACAAGTTCGCCCAGGGTTCCTTCCAGATCGGCGGCCGTGCGTTCAAGGTTCAGGACCGTGCCGGCCTGCGCCAGGCCCCGGCTCAGCAAGGATTTCTGATTTTTCAGTTCCTTGTCGATCAACTGGATCTGTCGGTGCATCGAATCCTGTTGTGCGGTGATGCCTTCGATCTGGTTGCGGATCTGGCCGCGGCGTTTTTCCAGCTGCTCGGTTTCACGCGCGACCGAATCCCGCCGCGCATGGAACAGCCGTTTCTGGCCTTCGATCAGATCGGCGAGTTCGGGGCGTCCGTGCGCCGCGTTCAACAGGACCGGATCGAATTCGATGCTGTCCGCGCCATCGCGCTCAGCCTCAAGCCGCCCGCGCCGCGCCATCAGCTCGAACAACTGGCCTTCGGCGATGATCAGTTCGGATTTCAACAACTTGGCATCCAGCCGGATCAACACCTGCCCCAGGGCGACGTTGTCCCCTTCATCGACCAGAATGTCGGCCACCACACCGCCATCCGGGTGCTGCACGACCTGCCTGTTGCGGTCCACCTCGATACGTCCCGGCGCGATGATGGCGCCCGCTATGTTCGTCGCGACAGCCCAGGTGCCAAAGCCGCCCAGAAGAAGAAGCAGGCCAGCCAGCCCGAAGAGAACCGGTTTACGTGCGGACCAGGTTCGATCGTTCATTGCACGCCCCCCATCGCCGAGGATTTCTGCAACCGTTCATGGTTTGCCACGGTGTCGCGCAACACTTTTTCCTTGGGGCCGAACGCCACCCGTGCACCATGGTCCAGCACCAGCAAAGTGTCGCATTCCTGAATCGCCGCCGGGCGGTGCGCCATGATCAGAACCGATTTCCCCGCGGCCTTGCAATCCCGGATCGCCGCATTCAGCGCGATCGAGCCGTCATTGTCCAGATTGGAATTCGGCTCATCCAGAATGACGATCACCGGATCGTCATACAGCGCCCGCGCCAGGGCGATCCGCTGCATCTGCCCGCCGGACAGCCGTCCGCCCCCCGCCGCGACACGTGTGTCATACCCATCCGGCAACTGCACGATCATGTCATGCGCTGCAGCCTTCTTGGCGGCGGCGACGACCTTGGCGCTGTCGGGCTGCCCGCTGAGGCGGGCAATGTTCTGCGCAATCGTGCCATCAAACAATTGCACCCGCTGCGGCAGATACCCGATATGCCGTCCCAGAACGGGAGGCGCATATTGATCCAGCGACGCCCCGTCCAGACGAATGGTGCCGCCAGCCGGTCGCCAAACCCCGGTCAGGGCCCGCGCCAGCGTCGATTTTCCGGAACCGGACGGGCCGATAATACCAACCGCCTGCCCCGGCTCGACCTTGAAGCTGACGGTTTTCAGCGAAGCCCGCGTATCTCCGGGTGGCACGATGGTCAGGGATTGCACATCCAGCTTGGCGGCAGGCTCGGGCAGTTGGGTGCGCTCTGGTTCGGGCGGGATTTTTTCCAGCAGATCGGCCAGGCTGTTCCACCCCTTGAAGGCGCGCTGCACCAGGGGCCATTGTCCGATGGCCAGCTCGATCGGGGCAAGGGCGCGACCCAACAGGATCGAGGCCGCGATCATCGCCCCCGGCGTCACTTCGTTGCGAAGCACAAGATAGGCACCCAGCCCCAGCATCGCGGATTGCAAAAACAGGCGCAATGTCTTGGTCAGAGAGGTAAAGGTGCCCCCGATATCGTTTGCGCCGATGGATTCGCGCAACGACGCATCGCGCGCCAATTTCCAACGGTCAAAAGCGGCGTCCCGCATTCCCATGCTCTGCACCATCTCGGCTTCCGAACGGATTTCTTCTGACAGCAACGACGCCTTGTGCGATGTGGCATTTGCCTGCAATTGCGGCCTGCGGGAAAACATCTGGTTCATCAAGGTTATCAGGATCAACACCGCCCCGCCCGACAGGGCAAGTATCCCCAACCATGGGTGGAACAGGGCGATACCGGCCAGAAAAATGGGGGTCCAGGGCAGATCGAAAGCCGCCATCAGTACCGGCGACGCAATCAGACGCTGCACGGATTCCAGATCCGACAGGCCGGTCTGGGCCGACGCATCCGGCGCCACCGCCGAACGCCGCACCATGGCGTCAAACACACGACGATCCAGCGCGGACTGAAACCTTGCCCCGGCGCGGGCCATGATCCGCCCGCGCGAATAGTCCAGAATCCCCATGACGCCATACAGAAACGCCACCAGCAACGACAGCGCAACCAGGGTTTCTTCGGACCGGCTGCCCAGAACCCGGTCATAGACCTGCAGCATGTATAACGGCCCGGTCAGCATCAATAGATTGGCGAAAAAGCTGAAAACCCCCACGGTCCAGTACAGGGACCGGCTTTGCCGCCTGGCGCGGCGCAGCTCCTCACGGCCCGGTGGTGACGTCATCATTGCATTTGCCTTGCTTTCAATGCCATTCGCAAATGGTTACTAGGGCGATACGGGCCATGGCGCAATCACGCCCAATCGAAAGTCGCCTGTTTCCAAACTGCCACAGATTTATTAAGTGAACCTGTACTCAAGTGCGATCAATCGCTGATTGTTCTAGACACCCTTTGCGCGTATCCGCCGATTTTCGAGGCACTGAACAGGATTTTCATGAAACTTTCCCATCGAACCCGGAATGTTGTGTGCGGTTTCCTGTTGCCTCTGACGATGGCGGCCTGTGCGGTACCCGAACCCGGGCAGCGCCAGAACGATGCCCCGTTCGACCCGTATGAATCGGCCAACCGGAATGTTCACAAGTTCAATCTGGCCGTGGACCGGACGTTGTTTCGCCCCGCGTCCAAGGGCTATACCAACATCATTCCGGACCCGATCGAAGACAGCTTCAACAGCTTTTCGGAAAACCTGTCCGAGCCGGGCGATGCCGCGAATTTCCTGCTGCAGGGCGATTTCAAACAGGCTGGCATTTCGCTGGGCCGTTTCCTGATGAATTCCACGATTGGCTTCGCCGGCCTGGCAAATCCGGCCAGCGATTTTGGCGTGCCCGAGACCAACACCGATTTCGGCGAAACCCTGGCGGCCTGGGGCTTCAGCGAGGGCGCATATATCGAACTGCCGTTCTTCGGGCCTTCGACCCAGCGTGATTCGGTCGGGGTCTTTGTCGATTTTTTCACCAATCCGTTGAATTTCGCTCCGCAAAGGCCGGTCGAGAATATCGGTTTTTATGCCAATGCCCTGGAACGGCTCAGCGATCGCGGACGCTATTCCGACACGGTCGATTCGATTCTGTACCAAAGCGCGGACAGCTATGCGGTTGCCCGTCTGATCTATCTGCAAAACCGCCGGTTCAAACTGGAAGGTGACAGTTCGGACACCTATGTTGATCCTTATGCAGATACCTTCTCTGACCCTTATGAGGATCCATATGCCGAGTAAAAACCTGTTCCGCCGCGACTTCATGATGTCCGCAACCGCCCTGGCCGGGCTGGCGGCGTTTCCCATGCCGGCGATGGCTCTGACCGAATCCCAGGCCACGGGGCTGGTCAATCAGGTGGTGGCGGATATCAATCGCGTCATCGCTTCGGGAAAATCGGAAAGCGCGATGTTGCGCGATTTCGAAAAGATCTTTGTGACATATGCCGATGTTCCGATTATGGCGCGCTACGCCCTGGGCAGCGATGCACGCGGCGCAACGCGCTCGCAGATACGCAATTTCACCAATGCGTTCACAGGTTATATCGCGCGCAAATACGGCAAACGGTTCCGCGAATTCATCGGTGCCTCGATCGAAGTCAAATCGGCGCGCAAGATCAAGAGCGGCTACGAAGTCCGCAGCACCGCCAAGCTGCGCGGCGAAGCACCATTCGAAGTCACCTTTCTGATTTCGGACAAATCGGGCAAGAACAAGTTCTTCAACATGTTCATCGAAGGCGTGAACATGCTGCTGACCGAACGCACGGAAATCGGCGCGATGCTGGACCGGCGCAAAGGCAATATCGATCAGCTGACCGCCGATCTGAAACGCGCCGGCTGACACCGGACCGGCAGCTTTCAATCAGCGATCATTGGACTGGGGCGGGCGGTTGTTGCCACCGCCCCCACCGCCAAAAATATCGCGCAGCACGCCGTCGACCACATCGCCCAGGGATTTCCCGCCGCCGCGTGGTGCCTGTTCCGGCTGGGCCGGGGCAACCGGGGCACGCATCGGCAATGGTACGGGGTCCAGCCCCTGGTGCACCCGCACCATGGTTTCACGCCAGATTTCAGCAGGCAAGCCGCCACCCGTAACCCCGGTCAGCGGCGTGTTGTCGTCATAGCCCATCCATACGCCGGCCACATATTCGGCGGTGAAGCCGATGAACCAGGCATCCCGCGCCGCCTGGGTCGTGCCGGTCTTGCCCGCGGCCTGCCATCCCGGCAGGGCGGCGCGTTTGCCCGAACCCTCGGACACGACCCGCTCCATCATCCAGATCAGCTGTTCGGCGGCTTGTTGCTGGATCACCCGTTCACCGATACCGCCATCCGCACCCATCAGCGGATCGCGGTCGCCCAGCAGCTTGAGTTCAGTCAACCCATAAGGGGTGACCGCAGAACCGCCATTCAGAATACCGGCATAGGCCCCTGTCATCTCGATCAAGGTGCTTTCCGATGCGCCCAGTGCCAACGCCGGTCCCAGCGCCAGATCGCTGTCGATGCCGAACTGGCTGGCGACCTGCCGCACCAGATCGCGCCCGGCCTGTTCCGACACCTTGATCGCCGGGATATTCAACGAGTCCTTCAGCGCGTCCGCCAACGTCACGGTACCATAGTAGCGATTGGTATAGTTCTTGGGACACCACTGCCCGGAACCGGCAATATTCATGCAAAAGGGTTCATCCACCACCGTATCCAGCGGCGACCTGCCAAGATCAAGCGCCGTGGCGTAAACGAACGGCTTGAACGCGGATCCGGTCTGGCGCTTGGCCTGAATCGCCCGGTTGAACGCACCGGCGACCTTGGTTTCGCGGCCTCCGACCATGGCCCGCACCGCGCCGTCTGCGGACATCACCACGATTGCGGCCTGTGCCTTGGATCCCGGACGCACCTTTTCCTTGAATATATACTGCATCGCCTCTTCGGCCGCGGACTGCAGGCGCCGGTCCAGCGTAGTGCGGATGATCACATCTTCGGTGGTGTTGCGGGTAAAATACTCGGGCCCGCTGGACATCACCCAATCCGCGAAATAGCCTCCGGCCCGTTCCGCCGCCGCCTGTGACAGTTCGGCGGGATGGTCGCGGGCCTGTTGTGCCTCGGCGGCACTCAGATACCCCTGTTCCTCCATCAGGTTGACGATCACGTCGGCGCGATTCTGCGAACGGGTCAGGTTGTTGGTCGGTGCAAACCGTGACGGCGCGACCAGCAAACCGGCCAGCATCGCCGCTTCGGCGGGGGTGACATCGGACGAGGACTTGCCGAAATATCGCTGACTGGCGGCCTCAAAACCGCGCGCCCCGGCCCCCAGAAAGGCCCGGTTCATGTAAATCGTCAGGATCTCATCTTTGGTATATTTGAGCTCCATCGCCATGGCATAGATGGCCTCTTCGGCCTTGCGCTGCAGAGTCCCGCGCCGGCATTCCGATTCGTATTGCTTTTCGGTCTTGCCGGATTTGGGATCGAACGGTTCACCCAGACAAAGCAGCTTGGCCGTCTGCTGCGTGATCGTCGAACCCCCATGACCCGAAAGCGGGCCGCGCCCCTCGCTCAGATTGATGCGGACCGCGCTGGCGATCCCGCGCGGGCTGACGCCGAAATGACGATAGAATCGTTTGTCCTCGGTGGCGATGATGGCGTTCTTGATATTGGGTGATACCGTATCCGTGGTGACCACGCCGCCAAACTGGTCCCCACGCCAGGCGAACACATCGCCGTTGCGGTCCAGCAACGTCACCGAACCCTGTGCGCGGCCATCCAGTTGGGCGCTGACATCCGGCAAGGTCGTATAGACATACCCGACCCACAGCGCCACGATCAGGCAGACCACCGCGCCAACACGCCATGTGATCCGCCACATCAGACGCAGAACCCAACCGATCAGCCGACGAAAAAACCCACCGCCGCCCCTGCGCCGGGCCGTGGTCCGGGACTTGCGTTTGCGCGCGGCCGGTTTGGCCGGTGTTTTCCTGGCCGACTTGGGTTTGGCCTTGGGGCGAGACGATTTTGCGCTGCTGCCTGCGGTGCCTGAATAGCGCCTGTCAGCCACCAACGGCGGTTTTCGCGGTGTTTTTCTGGTCATGTACAGCCCTGCCCGGCCTTGGTGTTTTGGCAACATTACCCTGCCTGTCACCGATTGTAGAGAGGGAGTCTGACCACCGCGCGGCTTTACTTTCTGCACAAAAATGAGGCGCGCCATCTATATTGTGCAAAAATTGTGCAACTTCGCCCGACAACGGCCCCGTTTGTCCGCTCGATTTACTTTCCAACCCGTGAACGCAGCGGTTTTCTGCACCTGCAAAACACGTCTCGATCTGCCGAGGGGAGGGAACGAGGTGGCATTCATCATTGCGGCAATCAAGCCGCTCAACCCGCAAGAGCTGCGTCAGACGCTGACCCAAGCCAGCGTGCGCGCGCACAGACGAAACCAACGAGAACGCATTGTGATGACGCGGCTCGCAAGAGGATATGACAACATGCAATTTCCAAGAACACTGACGATCGCAGCCGCAATGATCGCGCTGCCTTCGCTGGGGCTGACACAAGAGGCGGACACCACCCCGACCAACGCGGACATCGGATTCATCCTGAACACGTTCATGTTCATCGTCATGGGGGTTCTGGTGTTCTGGATGGCCGCCGGTTTCGCTATGCTGGAATCAGGGCTTGTCCGGTCCAAGAACGTGACCATGCAGTTGACCAAGAACATGGCGTTGTTCTCGTTGGCGTCGCTGTTCTATTTCATCCTGGGCTACAACCTGATGTATCCGGGGGACGGCTGGACCATCCCCGGCCTGCTGGGGGCATTTTCGATCACGTCTCTGGAACCTGTCGGACTGGCCGGCGCGGACCCTGATTTGACCTATGCCTCGGTCGGTTCGGATTTCTTCTTTCAGCTGATGTTCTGCGCGGCAACGGCATCCATCGTATCCGGCGCCGTGGCCGAGCGCATCAAGCTGGGGCCATTCCTGATCTTCGTCGTGGTTCTGACCGCGGTAATCTATCCGATTCAGGCCAGCTGGAAATGGGGCGGTGGTTTCCTGGACGAGGCCGGATTCCTGGATTTTGCCGGGTCCACGGTGGTGCATTCGGTCGGCGGCTGGGCGGCGCTTACCGGGGCCATCATTCTGGGACCGCGCATCGGGAAGTACAGCAAGGACGGTCGCGTCATCCCGATCCCCGGCTCCAATCTGGCGCTGGCGACAGTCGGTACATTCATTCTGTGGATGGGCTGGTTCGGTTTCAATGGCGGCTCGCAACTGTACATGGACACCGCCGCCAACGTGGCCGACATCAGCCGGATTCTGGTCAACACCAACACCGCCGCCGCCGCCGGTGCCGTCGCGGCGATGCTTCTGACCCAGACCATGTACCGGAAACCTGATCTGACCATGATCCTGAACGGGGCACTTGCCGGCCTGGTGTCGATCACCGCAGAACCGCTGACCCCGTCGCTGATTTCGGCCGGTCTGATCGGGGCCGTGGGCGGTGTGATCGTGGTCCTTGCCGTGCCTTTCCTGGACCGTATGAAGATCGACGACGTCGTCGGCGCAATTCCGGTCCACCTGTTCGCGGGGATCTGGGGCACCATTGCGGTGGTCTTCACCAACAGCGACGCCAATCTGATGGTCCAGATCTATTCGATCGTGGTTGTCGGTGTCTTCGTGGTCGCAACCTCGGCTGCGGTCTGGTTCATCCTCAGGGCGACCATGGGCATCCGGGTCGGGGCAGAAGAAGAAATCAACGGGTTGGACATGGCGGAACTGGGTATGGAAGCCTATCCCGAGTTCTCCAAGGGCTGAACCCGGGAACAATCTGAAACAGGGCCTCGATGCTGCCGCAACGGGGCCTTTTGCATCCGGCGGGCATCCGCGCATGCCCCGGTTGCATTCAACCTGACCGGGTGCATAGTGCGCACACCGGTCATCCGGTGAAATACATTGGATGCGCAATCCGAAACCTGAAAAGGAGCTACGATGCCAATTCTGAAATCTGTTGCACTTGGCGCCGCTGGGGCAGCCCTGTTCGCGGTCTCTGCAAGTGCGGATACATTTGAAAAATACGGCGAAGTCGAGGGCTGGAAGGTCTTTGCCGACCAGGACAAGCAATCCTGCCTGATCGAAGCCGTGGACGACGCGGAAAACGTCGTGCAGATGGGGCTGACCAGCGACAAGGCAGCCGCTTATGTCGGCGTCTTCACCAAAGCCAAGACCGACATCAAAAGCGGCGACAAGGAAGCCGTCGTCATCGAAATCGACGGCGATCTTTATGTCGGCGAAGCCACGGGTATGCGCGGCAACATCACCAAGGGCTATTCCGGCGGTTATGTTCTGTCCGACGACCCCAATTTTGTCGAAGATCTCGCCAAGAAATATGTCATGAACGTATTCCCCGAGAAGGAATACGGGTTCGCAGTCAATCTGGACGGCACATTCAAGGCAATCGAGATGGCCAAGAAGTGCAATGCCGAACTGAACAGTTAGAGCAATCCGCTTCAAACCTGAATCGTCTTTCGCTGTCTGAAATCAGAGATTTCAACGCGCAAGGTGATACGGGATAGATCAGATTAAAGGCGTAACGCAATAAGGCACGTTTCAACCAGCATCCGGGCCGACCGTTTCAGCAGATCCGGTCGGCCTTTTTTAATGCACAGGCAGGTTTCAGATTCCGGTATCGACGATTGCCTTGGCCAAGATCGGAACCGTGGCGGCATTCAGCCCCGCGATATTCATGCGGCTGTCCCCGACCATGTAGATGCCGTGATCCGCGCGCAGTTTTTCGACCATCGCCGGGCTGGTCCCGAGACGTGAGAACATGCCACGATGTTGTGCGATGAACCCGAACCGGTCTGATCCGGACAGGCGTTGCAGTTCATCCGCCAGCGATTGGCGCAGCCCCAGCATGGACAGGCGCACCTGTTCCAGTTCCGCCGCCCAATCGGCACGCAACGCATCATCATTCAGGATCATGGTCACCACCCGCGCGCCGTGATCCGGTGGAAACGAATAATTCTGGCGATTCAGAAAGGCCAATGTATCCTGGTTCAATCCGCGCTGTTCCGCGTTCCTGCTGACAGCCATCAACAACCCGGTACGTTCCCGGTAAATGCCGAAGTTCTTCGAACAGCTGGCCGCGATCAGGCATTCGGGCACCTGGCTGGCCACCATGCGGGTGGCGGCGGCATCGGCCTCCAGCCCGTCGCCGAACCCCTGATAGGCAATGTCGATCATCGGGATCAGACCGCGTTCGTTCATCAGATCGATGACCACCTGCCATTCAACCTTGTTCAGGTTGGCCCCGGTCGGATTGTGACAGCAGCCATGCAGCAACACCACATCACCGGCGCGCGCCTTGCCGAGATCCTCGATCATGCCACCGAAATCGACACCGCGGGTTTCATTGTCGAAATAGCGATAGGCGACGGTTTCCATTCCCAGGTATTTCAGGATTGACAGGTGGTTGGGCCAGGTCGGATCCGACACGAAGACACGGGCATCCGGATTGGCCATGCGGATCAGTTCGAACGCTTGCCGGCAAGCCCCGGTTCCGCCCGGCGTCGCCGCCGCGCCCACGGTGTCGCGCGCGACCGCATCGCCCAGAATCAACCCGATCATCGCGTCGGAATACGCCGGGTCCCCGACCAGCCCGACATAGGCCTTTGTGTCCTGTTCCTGCCACAGTTTGTGCTCGGCGGCCTTGACCGCGCGCATCACAGGGGTCACCCCTTCCGCGTTCTTGTAGACCCCGACGCCCAGATCGATCTTTTCGGCGCGCGGGTCTTCGCGATAGGCTTTCATCAGCGCCAGAATCTTGTCAGCGGGCTGGGCCTGCAATCTTTCGAACATCATGCGTCTCCGGTTTCGATGGGAAGTGTTGAAAAAGCACCCCATTCGGCCCAGGAACCGTCATAGAGCGCATAATCTGTCTTGCCGATCCGTTCCAGCGCCAGCGCCAGAATCGCCGCGGTCACCCCTGAACCGCAGGTGGTGATGGCGGGCTTGGACAGGTCCACGCCGGCCGCCAGAAATTCGGCACGCAGATCGTCCACGGGCTTCATGGTTCCGTCCGCGTTCAACAGCCGGGTAAAGGGCAGGTTCCGGGATCCGGGGATATGGCCTGCCCGCAGCCCCGCGCGGGGTTCCGGTTCATCGCCGCGAAACCGGCTTGCCGAGCGCGCGTCGATGATTTCGTGATCGCCCAGCTTGGCCGCCTGGCTGACCTGGGTCACATCGCGCACAAGGCTGTTTTGCACCCGCACGGTCATATGGCGGTCCCGCACCACCGGCGGCAGGTCCTCGACGGCCCGGCCCTCGGCCTGCCACTTGGGCAAACCGCCGTCCAGCACCGCGACATTGGGCTGACCCATCAGCCGGAACAGCCACCAGACCCGCGCTGCCGAATTCAGCCCGGCCCCGTCATAAACCACGACCTGATGCCCGTCACCCACGCCCATGGCCCGCAAACGCGACATGAATTTCTCGACCGGGGGCACCATATGGGGCAGATCCGAACGGTGATCTGCAATATCGTCGATATCAAAGAACCGCGCGCCGGGGATATGGGCGGCCGCATATTCTGCCTTGGCGTCGCGCCCGACGGTCGGCAAATACAACGACCCGTCGAGAATCCGCAGATCGGGATCCTTGAGATGCGCCGCCAGCCAGTCGGTGGAAACCAGAGTTTTCGGATCATCCTGCATGTCAGACAGCCCCCATTTGAATCGCGCCCTTGCTACGCCGCCGCTGCTATCGTTGCAAGCCTGCTGCCCGGTCGATGCCAGGTTCAGCGGTTGTCCTTGAGCAGCCGCTGTTTTTGACGGCTCCAATCGCGTTTGGCCTGGGTTTCGCGCTTGTCATGGTTCTTTTTGCCCTTGGCGATGCCGATCTTCAGCTTGGCCATCCCGCGATGATTGAAATACATCACGATGGGCACCAGGGTCATCCCCTTGCGTTGGGTCGCATTCCACAGGTTGGACAGTTCCCTGCGCGACACCAACAGTTTGCGGCGACGGCGTTCTTCATGGCGAAATGTCTTGGCCTGGGCATATGGCGCGATATAGCTGTTGACCAACCACAGTTCGCCGTCTTCGACCGCCGCATAGCTTTCGGCGATATTCGCACCGCCTTGGCGCAGCGATTTCACTTCGGACCCTTCCAGCAGGATACCGCATTCCAGATCATCCTCGATGGCATAATCGAACCGCGCCCGCCGGTTTTCCGCGATCACCTTGTAATTCGGGTCGGATTTTGTCTGTGCCATGGGTGGCAGATGTAGGCGCTTGGATGCACGGGCGCAAGAAGCGCCGAACAGGTCTTTTTGCGCTGTTGCCTCGCCTGACGGTTTGCCTGAACTCTGCGGTAGGGTATGTGTTCCGAAACAATTCGGGCAAAGGGCAGAAAACATGCGGATTTCACGACGGCTTGCAACCCTGGGCATCGCGGCAACGGCGCTTTCGGCCTGTTCCGGCGGGAGCGTGACACAGTCGACACCTTCGACGATGCCAACGGCCGCGAATGCGGGCTATGATGCCTGGGTTGCAGGCTTCAAATCCCGCGCCGCGGCACAGGGGATTTCGCAGGCGACCATCAACCGCGCCTTTCGGGGTGCGGGATATCTGCCCGGCGTGATCGAACGCGACCGCAACCAGACCGAATTCAAACGCTCGCTCGAAGACTATCTGGCGATTGCCGCCTCGGATGACCGGGTTCAGACCGGGCGCGCCAAGTTGCGCCAGCATAACGCCACCCTGTCCCGCATCGAATCCACATATGGCGTCGACAAGCATGTCGTCGTCGCGATCTGGGGCCTGGAAAGCCGCTATGGCGCGCGGCGTGGCGACATCCAGGTGGTGTCGGCACTGAGCACGCTGGCCTATGACGGGCGGCGCGGGTCCTTCTTTGAAAAGCAGCTTATTGCCGCGCTCAAGATATTGCAGAACGGCGATACAACCACGGACCGCATGACCGGCAGCTGGGCCGGCGCGATGGGCCATACCCAATTCATTCCGACATCCTATCTGGCCTATGCGGTGGATTTCACAGGCGATGGACGTCGCGACATCTGGTCAGAAGACCCCACCGATTCCCTGGCGTCGACAGCGGCCTATCTGCAGCGGTCAGGCTGGGTCACCGGACAACCCTGGGGGGGTGAACTGGGGTCGAAGGCGGCGAACTACGGCACACCTTCAGCCGTCCTCCAACCCCAGGTGCCGGGGCCGAAATTCGCAGTCTACAAGAACTTTTCGGTCATAAAACGTTACAATAATTCAGACAGCTACGCGATCGGTGTTGGCCATCTGGCCGACCGGATCGCCGGCGGAGGGCCGCTGAAAACGCCGTTCGGCCCCGACGCAAACGGGCTGACCCTGGCGGATCGCAAGGAATTGCAGACCCGCCTGACCGCCGCAGGGTTTGATACCGATGGCGCCGACGGCGTGATCGGATCCAAATCGCAGGCCGCGATCAGCGCCTATCAACGCAACGCGGGTCTGCCGGTCACCGGCGAGCCTTCGTTGAGCCTGTTGAACAGGCTGCGCTGACAGCCGATCACCGGCAATCAATCACCCAGTTTGGCGTGAACCTCGGCCAGATCAATCTGGCCGATCGGCAGCTTGTTGGCGGGGTTCTCAAAATCGTATTTGAACAGTTCGAAATCACGTTTGTAGATTTCATACACAAGATGCATCGACAGATCGTCAAAGAAATCTTCGACCGGATGCGCCCGTTCGGGGCCGTGGGCCTGACTTTCGTTGAAGCGCGGTATTGACTTCAAGTCGACCGGATGCGGCGTTTCCACCGCGTTCAGGACCTGCTCCATGCCTTCGTCGAACGTCTCTGTCCAGAAGATGTTGTCGTAGGCCCCACCGTTCACAATGAAGGTCGACACATGGCCGGACACAGCGGACCAGTGGATGTCCGGATCCATCGGTTTTCGCCATTTGATCGTGTCGCGCGCGAACAGCAAGAACCGCCGAAACGACCGGATCTGGTCGAATTCTTCCTTGCCGTCCTCTCCGCCCACCTCGATGCCGTAATTGGCCATCAACATCGGCACCAGATTGCCCCGGTATCTTTTTCCGTTGCGCTGGATGCCGCAGATCTTGTCGAAAAACGAACTCAGGATGCGGCTATAGGGATTGCGCACACAGGTGAACGCATAGGACCGGCGTTCGCGCACATTGCGCACGATCGGTTCATGGCTGGTCTCGATCGCCCATTTGTGCATCCCGCTTTCGGCATCATGGATATCACCGTCATAGAACTGCCCATGGTCGGAATAATACATGATCTGCCCGATGGTCGAACAGGCGCATTTGGGCACCACCCGGTATACCATGCTTTCGGACGTGGTCATCCAGATCCCGGGAAACCCCATATTTCTGCCTCCTTGGCCTGATCGATCCGTATCGGTTACAGGCATCATCCAAGCAAAAAAGCAAAACGTGCCGGTTTATTCAATCGTTCTTCACCGCTATCAAGATATTCTATCTGCAAATAAAAGGTGTATCGCTCTGAAGATGGCAAAAATCGCGTACATCTTGCTGTGTCACAAAGACCCTAGGGCGATCATCCAGCAGGCGCAAATGGTCACGGCTGCCGGCGACTATATGGCAATCCATTTCGACCGCCGTTCTGATGCCGACGCTTTCAACCGGATCCGTTCGGCCCTGGCGGACAATCCCAATGTCGTTTTTGCGCAGAAACGGGTGAAATGCGGCTGGGGGGAATGGTCGTTGGTCCAGGCCACCCTGAACGCGGTTCGCGCCGCGGTGGACGCCTTTCCCGACGCAACGCATTTCTACATGCTGTCGGGCGACTGCATGGCGATCAAGACCGCCGAATTTGCTCATCGCTTTCTGGACCAGAACGACGCAGATTTCATCGAGAGCTTTGATTTCTTCAACAGCGGCTGGATCAAGACCGGCATCCGGGAAGAACGGTTGATCTATCGTCATCTGTTCAACGAACGAAAGCACAAGCGCTTGTTCTATGCCGCCCTGAACCTGCAACGCCGGTTGGGTCTGCGCCGCAAAATTCCCCAGGACATTCAGGTTCAGGTCGGCAGCCAATGGTGGTGCCTGCGCCGCCGGACCATCGAATGGATTCTGGATTTCATTCAGGCACGGCCCGATGTGGTGCGCTTTTTCCGATCTTCCTGGATCCCCGACGAAACCTTTTTCCAGACGCTGGTGCGCCACCTGGTGCCCGAAACCGCAATCCGCACCCGCACCCTGACCTTTCTGATGTTCACGGACTATGGGCTGCCGGTGACGTTCTATAACGACCACTATGATCTTCTGTTGGCACAAGATTTTCTGTTCGCGCGCAAAATCAGCCCCGAAGCCGATGAATTGAAAGCGCGGCTGGGCCAGCTTTACGCCGAACAAGGGGTCGCGTTCCAGATTTCAAACGAAGGCCAGAATCTGTATCGTTTTCTGTCCGGGCGCGGCCGTGTGGGGCGGCGTTTTGCCACCCGGTTCTGGGAAACCGAAAGCACCCTGGGCCGGGATCGTGAATTGTTGATCGTGGTGTGCAAGAAATGGCATGTGGCCAAACGCCTGCGGGAACAGGTCGCGCCGCTGATCGATTTTCCCGTCCTCGGGTATGTATTCGACGAAGAGGACACCGATCTGCCCGACCTGGGCGGCATTCAGAGCAGCCTGGCAAAACGCACACGGCACCGCCGCGCATTGATGCGTATGCTCTATGAATTCTATGACACCAACCGTCTGATGGTCTGCATCGACCCGGGCAATCTGGACCTGCTCCGCGACTTCTTTTCGGATCGGTCGACAACCCGCATGCTTGAAATCGAATGCAGCTATACCGACGACGATCTGATCGGACACGCCCGTCGGATTGGTCTGACCGGCACGCACAGCAGCCCCGAAACCCTGCAACACCTGCTGCCATCCTTGCGCAACGATATCGCCCACGAAAGTGAACGGATCAACGATGCCGGGCTCAACGATCACCAAAGGCTGTCGGACCGCGATCCCCCGGAACGGATTGCCGAAAAACTGGCCAGGTTCATGGGAATTCCGCACAATGAAGCGTTGGACATTGCGGCCACGCAACAGCTGCTGGCAGATTAAGCGTCGGCGCGGTCAGGAGTCATTTTGCAACCGGCTCCGGCTGATCCAGGCCCACAGAACACTGGCCGCATAGGCCAGATCCAGCACGACGAGCGTGGCCCATGTTCTGGTCAACAGGGCCGCCGCCAGAAAGGCAAAACCCAGCAGCAGAAACTTGACGTTGGTGCGGGACACCCGCGCACGTTTGAACGAATAGGTCGGAATACGGCTGATCATCAGCAGTCCGACGCAAACCATGTAAAACGCCACCACGCCGCGCGGGATCAGTTCCGGGTCGTCAAACAGGAATGACAGGAACATCGGCAGCAGGACAAGAAAGGCCCCGGCCGGCGCCGGGACGCCGACGAAACGATTGCTCTGCTTGCCGCTCAGTTCCGATTTGCTGTCGATGTTGAACCGGGCCAGCCGCATCACACAGCTGATCCCGAAAATCAGCACGGCGATCCATCCGCCGCTGTTGGTGCCTTGCAGCGCCCAGGCATAGACCACCAGAGCCGGCGCAACGCCGAAATTCACGCAATCCGCCAGCGAATCCAGTTCGGCCCCGATCTGGGATTCCGATTTCAGCAACCGTGCCAGCTTGCCGTCCAGCCCGTCCAGCACACAGGCAACCAGAATCAACACGACCGCCGTCTGAAACTGGCTTTCAAAGCCGAACCGGATGGCGGACATACCGGCGCAGATGGCGGCAATCGTGACAATATTCGGCAGCAACATGACAACAGGCATGTCCGGGCGTTGCTGCGGCGAGCCCTGCTTCATCGTCTAGGCCGTTCGCCCGGAGCGCGCAGGCTCGGTCCCGGTCAGATCGGCCAGAACGGTTTCCCCGGCGACCATGGTTTGTCCGACACTGACCATCGGGGCGACGCCGTCGGGCAGATAGACATCCAGACGCGACCCGAAACGGATAAGACCGAACCGTTCGCCAGTCATGATCGGCTGACCCTGCGAAACAAAGCAGACGATACGCCGCGCAACCAGACCGGCGATCTGAACCACCGCGATCTGACGCTGATCGGGCATGGTGATGCACAGGCTGTTGCGCTCGTTGTCATCGCTTGCCTTGTCCAGCGACGCGTTGAAGAATTTCCCGGGCCGATAGGCCACCGCGGATATCTCACCCTCGACCGGCGCGCGGTTCACATGGCAGTTGAACACATTCATGAACACGCTGACACGGGTCAGGGGCTGATCCGGCATGCCCAGTTCCGCGGGCGGGACCGCAGGCTCGATCAATGAAACGACACCATCGGCCGGGCTGACGACCAGCCCCTCGCGTATCGGGGTTGTGCGTTTCGGATCGCGAAAGAAATAGTAGCACCAGACCGTCAGCCCGACCCCGATCCATCCCAATTCCTCGGTGATCAGAAACAACAGGGCTGATACCACCGCGAATGCGGCGACAAAGGGGATGCCCTCGCGGTGCATCGGTTTGATAAATGTTCCGAGCATGGTCATCGTGGATCCAATCGCTTTTGGTGCCGCAACTTCCTAGCCCAGTCCAGCGGCCCTGTACAACGTACTTGTCACGTCACTTTTGCCGTCGGCCGCCCAACCATTGACGCAAACGCCCCCGCCGTTCTGCCACCGCTTCGCCGGCCGCATCCATGCTGTCGCCCAGATCTTCCAGCACCGGATCGATCCGGGCTCGGCGGAATCGCCGCCACCGCACCCAAACGGCCCAGAAAACGGCGGCCAGAATGGTCAGGAAGATGATGTTGAACCATGGAATCAGCCGCACGTCCGGGTCCTGAATCTGACGAATTCCGACCGCATTGGGATAGATCGAAATCAACTCGTTCCGCCAGCCATAGTGCCGGATCACAACCCATTTCGGGTTCTCTGCGGTTGATTTCAGATCGACGGCTTCGGCCTGAAGGTTCGAACTGTTGACCTTGAAATACGGCGGCCAGCTCCATCCTGTGTCCTCATTGCGATAGACCATTACCTTGCCGTTTTTCAATCTCGTCTGGATGAAAAAGACGTCCCGGCTTTCCGCGGCCGCGTTGCTGCCGACATCCCGAGTGGCCCAGAACCAGCGATTCCCGCCCGGATCGATTCGCTTTTCATACGTGTCCGTGATCCGCCCGATGTCCTGCTGCGGCAGGGTATAGTGCAAGACCGAGGCGAGAAATCCCCAGAACACCAGGATAAACACCCATTTGACATAGACCATCGGTCAGCCCCTCAGTTGAGAGGTGTTACATAGACCAGGATCAAGACGAGGGACAGAGGCGCCGCACGGACTTGTGGGATTCATTTTCCGCCACGGTCAGCAGAGCCCGGAACCCGCAGCGGAACGCATTTAGCCGCAGACCCGAACTGAGATGAACAATTCACCGACACCACGGCGAACAGCAGCATCGGCACCGCATAGCTGAACGGAATTGGTCTTGTCACATGACGCATGGATCTCAGGGAACAGCGCGCCAAGGCCCACATGAAACAATAGCCCAGGATGCTTGCAGGCACGCTGACGTGCCACAGATAGCGCCAGTTGCCACCGACCCGGAGCCGCCCTCATGCCCCAATTCGCGCGGCCAAGCCTGCACTGGATATCAGTGCTTTCATTCGGTACGCCGGGTTTCTTCAGTAAATTCAAGCAATTCTACGAGCTGCGATCGGGCGCTTTGGCTTTCGTCCAGCAGCGCGCGTGCCTGTGCCAGAGGTGTCTGTGGCAATGACTCCATGTCCTTTTCCAGCAGTTGACTGGAAACTTCAGCCATCCTTGCATAGGGTGAACTTTGGTCGTCCACGCCGGTTTCCCAATCTTCACCCAGCCAAAGATCTCGGGCAGCTTCAGCGTTCATCTCCGCATCCCGAAAAACCTGACCCGCAAGCCGGTGATCGCCGTTCTGGGCCATCGCTTGTGCCCTGAGCCGGACTGCCTCCGGACCTTGTACGCTCAGCAACTCAACCAACGCGCGATGAGGAAGATTCAAAGCCAAAGCGGCTTCGGCTCGCATCAGCTTTCGTTCCGGAGCGACCTGTTGACTGCCAGAGGACGCAAGCAATGTCAGTGCGGGCTCTGCAAACCCCAGATCGATCAACCTGCGCGCCAGTTTATTGGTGAGTTCCGTGGGCAGTTTTGTATCGGGATCAGAGATCACGGAAAGACCGATCTTAAGAAAAGCTACATCGCCCGCGTTTTCAGCAAGAAGATACAACAGCGGTATCAATGCTTGCCTTGTGTCTGTCTTCGGGTCTCGGCGTTGCAGAGTCTGATAAGCTTCATATGCAGTTTCGAAATCACCTGACAAGGCCAACGCAACGGTGCGTGTACGCTGCAGATCATCGCCAAGGTCGGTACCACGGTATTCTGCCGCGTATGATGCGGCCAATAGATGCATATCAGGCGCGACCGGCATACGTTCGCGCCAATGAGTATCTACTAGTTCAATCAAAGCCTGTGGCGAGAACTCGGAATCGGTGTCGATCACTTCCGCCATTTTCGCCGCCGCAGCTTCGGCATCCCCATGAGATTTATCAATGGCAGCGCTGGCGAAGTTCTGATCGGGCTGCGGCGTTTCTTCCGAGATCTCGATCTTCCGCAAGATCGCCGAAGCCAACTCCAATTCGTCGACATCAGTAAAGATGCGACTCAGGCGCGGACCCAGGTGAGATCGCAAATGTCCGGGCAAGCGAGAGAACGCCCGGGCAACGGCATCGGTATTGGCGTCCCACGCCTGTTTCGGGTTGGATAGCACGGCCCACATTGCGACATCTGTTTCGCAATTCTGCTGGTTCACAAAGGCGGAATGTTGAGATGTGTCACGATTGTCCAGAACATCGGCCATCGCCAGCATCACGTCGGTGTTCTCGACAGTATCCGAAGCAAGACCGATAGCTTCCCGTGCCTCTGCACCAAAGCCATAATACAAGTAGGCCTTCGCCAGATCCGCCACCGCTTCTGAGTTCAGGCGATCGAACTCGCTGTACAGATTGGCGCGCAGGTTTCCAATTCTGTTCGCAAATTCTGCATCCTGACCCCAGTTCTGGACTCCAACCGCAGTCGGGTCCAAACATTCTTTTTCTTTCTGAAACCGGGATACAGAGTCCGAAATACGTGCGAATTCTTCATCCACAACGGTCATTGCCGAAACATTCCCGGACGCACGCTCAGGCATCTCGTTTGATGTTACAGAAATTGCGGCACCCTCGATTTCCGGCGCTTCAAGAATCGGTTGTATTGGTGACAGCAGCCCTTGTTCGCTCGCGCGCCCGATTTGTTCCAGCAACCTGAGCTCCGACCTGTTGAGCCCGGAGGTTTCAGCGCCCTGCAAAGCAACCACTGCCGGCGCAAGGTTCTCGCCAGCGTCCGGCGCAGGATCAATCTGCAATGGCAATTTCATATCCGGTACGCTTTGAGAGCCATACGCTTGATTGAAGCGGTAAGAATGGCGCCCCAGATGCAAGGGTTGTGGCAGTTTCAGTACTTTCTCTGGTGGTTCGTCCCGTATATCCACAACCAACATTCTGCTTGAATGGTTGAAGCCGACAACACCGCAGTCGCAAGCCAGTTCCAGATTCAGCACCCCGCCTTCCTCTGTTTGCGCCAAACTGAGCAACCGTTTCTTACGAATGCGCTGAAACACCTGCCGCGTGTCAAACCGAACCCCAGGCAGAGCCAGGCGAACAGCCGCGTTCTGGTCGGCCTGATCTATCGACCATTCAGCGCCGGCCGGAATGTACAGAACCAGGCGCGTGAAAGTATCGTGTTCACCCGAGCGCACCGATATCGTTTGCGCAGTCGCCGTCGATACAATCAGCGTCAATAGAACTGAAATGACGATGGTCGGTTTCATGCAGCATCCTGCTTGACGGCTTTCAGGGCTTCTTCGAGATCGGAGAACTTCGGTCGGTAGTGCGCCGGAGCGTTCTGTCGCCCGACCTCGATGCAGATGGCTGCGGCGTGATTGTGAAGATTGGCGATCAGGACTTCACGGATCAAAAGATAAAAATGACTGTCTTCTTCAACCACCGTTTTGACCTTGGCTGCGAATGGGCCGACCAGACCGTAGGCCAAGAAGACGCCAAGAAAGGTTCCGACCAGCGCACCACCGATCAGTTTGCCCAATACTTCCGGAGGCTGATCGATGGACCCCATGGTTTTGATTACGCCCAGAACAGCAGCAACAATGCCGAGCGCGGGCAACCCATCCGCAACGGTCTGCAAAGCATGGCTGGAATGCAGGGCGTGGTGCAGATTGACGTCCATGCGCTTGTCCAGAACCTCTTCGACTTGATGCGGGTCGTCATAGTTCATCGCGGCGGAACGCATCGTGTCGCAAATCAGATTGACCGCTTCCTGATCGGCCTGAATCTTGGGGTATTTCGAGAACAGCGAAGACGTATCCGGGTCTTCGATATGCTGTTCGACCTCGACGGGACTCTGGCGGGCGATTCGAATCAACGCAAACAGCAGACATAGCAGGTCCCGGTAATCTTCGGGCTTCCATTTCGGCCCCTTGAAGACTTTCGCGATATCCTTCGCCGTATGTTTGATGGCCGACATGTCGTTGCTGATCAGAAACGCGCCGGTCGCTGCGCCACCGATCATGATCATTTCAAACGGCAAGGTTTTCAGAATGATGGCCATCTTGCCGCCAGCAAGCAAATAGCCGCCGAACACCATCCCGAAAATTGTGACAATGCCGATAATGCCGATCATCTTGCGTCTCCGTACTGTATCATCAACTTGCTGCAGTCTGCGGTATTCGCCTTAACAAACCTTGAGTTTGCTTACGGTTTCAGTCGGTCGGAACAGATGCGTTTCGCCCGGCCAGGACAACGCTGATGGAATAGGCCGCCATCGGGCTCAGGCCGGCCATGATTTCCGCAGCGGCTTCGGGTTTCATCCGGGCAAGAAAGCCTGCGGCGAACTGTGGATCCATCTCTTCAAATAGTGCTGCGGATTGTTTGGCCTTCATTTTCTCGTAGACGATTGTCAGCGCCGATATGTCGTCTTCCGAGGCGCTGTCGGCCAGGGACAGGGTCTCGGACAGCTGGCGTTCCGCCACCTTCAAGGCCGTGAGCCTTTCATCTATCGCTTTTTGGGCGATTTCGAGCGTTTTCATCCGATCCTCAACCTGTTTTTCGCGAGACTTCAGGACCGCTTCTCTTTGCTGGAACGCCGCAAGAAGGGCCTGAAAGTCCTCGGACGTGGACAGGTTCTGGGAATCGGGGCGGCCAGGTTCGGGTGCGGGATCCTGCATTTCATCAACACCCGAGTCCCGCGCAAGCGCGGGTCCAGCCTGCAACATGATGCGCATCGATGCCGAACCGATCATGAGGATGGAAATCACCAGAAGCGCGCTACTGCGGATCCGGGGCTTGCGCGTCTTTTTCGACCTGCGGATCATTGTTGCATTCCCTGCGACGCGCGATCATGGCGCATGAACATGGGCCCGGCTTTGGTCGCGACAGTCGGCTGTTCCGGCTGGGGCTCCGCCGTTTGTACAGCTTCCACACCTTCCACTTCAGGCTCGGGTTGCGGTTCGGGCATATCGTGCATGGATGCCATCATAAGCTCCAACCGGGCTGCGACTGATTCTGCGCGCCCGGTCAATTCGGTCAGCGACGCATTCGACGTGTCCGCCGCGTCCCGTGCGGCGACCAGAGTCTTGTTCAGGTCATCCACTTGCGCAGACAGGACCGCAACGGCGCCGCCGACGCCTTGTTCCAGGTTGTTGAACCGGTTCAACCGACGTGCAAGGACGAAACAATAGAACCCCGCGCCAAGCGCGCCGGCAACCATGAGTATATCTGCAATCAGTTCCACAAGTTTCTCCTAGTTCAGTACAAATTCCATGATCAGAAGATCACGAATCCGACCCTTGCCGACCACGATCTGCACGCGGCGCAACATCTGCGCACGCAAGCGGGTCAGGGCCAAAGGATCTTCGAAATCTTCCAACCGGAGTGCTCTGAGATAGCTGTTCAGGACATCCACGATTCGTGGCAGCACATGCTCGACATCCGATTGATGGGCCGAAACAACTTCGAGCTGCGCGCGAAATCTCAGATGCTGGACATGTTGCCCGCCGGTCAACGATATTAGAATGGGCTCGATTTCAACAAACGCGATATCTGGCAATGCTTCCACATGGTCGGAAGAAGCGGCTGTCAGATCCGCGTCCCCATGCGATGACAACAGGCCCGAAGCCACTGCATAGAACCCGCCACCGGCCCCCAAAAGAGCAAGTACGAGCCCCAGAATCATGGGCAGTTTCTTGGACTTGGCCGGTTCTACGGGCGGCTCGGCTACAGCATCGGACATGGTGGTCCCCATCGTTTCGTTGAGCTTCTTCATAACCCTGCAGGAACTAACCGATTGTTAAGGCCAATCGACCAAACATGGCGGAACGTTGGCAGAACGTCGACGATACGGAGAGGACATCGTGCAGCAGATCAAAACCGTGTGGGTTGGACTGGACAAGCGCAAGCAGCTGGTGATCGCTTTGGCCACCGTGGCCGTGCTTGTCGCCCTTGTGGTCATGTCGAGAATGGCAACGGCCCCAACCATGAAATTGTTATATGCCGGGCTTGAAAGCGGCCCGGCAGGAGAAGTCGTCAGCGCGTTGGAACAGCGCGGAACGACGTTCGAAGTGCGTGGCGGGTCAATTTATGTGCCCGCGAATCAGCGCGACGAACTGCGGATGACGCTGGCCAGCGAAGGGTTGCCGGCCAATGGCGGGCAGGGCTATGAGCTGCTCGATTCGCTTACCGGGTTCGGAACGACCTCTCAGATGTTCGATGCCGCATATTGGCGCGCCAAGGAAGGCGAGCTGGCCCGCACGATCGTTGCCAGCCCCCATGTGGCGCATGCGCGTGTGCATATTGCCAACAATGGGTCCAGCCCCTTTCAACGCAGCGTAGAACCGACAGCATCCGTATCGGTGGTTCCCGCAGGTGCTCCGATCACGCCCGCCCAGGCAAACGCCCTGCGTTTTCTGGTCGCGTCAGCGGTTGCCGGGCTGACCGTGGAAAATGTCGCAATCATCGATGCCAACGGCGCGCTGATCGGCCCGGCCGACACGACGGCCGGCCCCAATTCGGCCGATGATCGGGCACAGCTGCTCAAGGAACGCATCCTGCGGCTGGTCGAGGCCCGTGTCGGGGCCGGCAATGCGGTGGTCGAAGTCAGTGTCGACACGGTGACACAGACCGAATCGATCCGCGAACGCCGATTTGATCCCGAAGGCCGGGTGGCCATCAGCACCGACACCGAAGAGCGGACGGACTCGTCCAGAAACGCCGCGGGCGGCGACGTGACCGTGGCATCGAACCTGCCGGACGGAGACGAAGCCGCCGGTGAAGGGTCGCAGGCAAAAGCCAGCGAAATACGAGAGCGAATCAACTACGAAGTGTCCGAGACCGAACATGAAATCATTCGGGCACCGGGTGCGATCAAACGGCTGACCGTCGCTGTTCTTGTCAATGGTCTGGACACCCAGGCCGAGGACGGAACTCAGGTGTTTCAGGAACGCCCCGAAGAAGAGCTGTCGGCCCTGCGGGACCTGGTTGCATCCGCGGTTGGTTTCGACGCCGAGCGCGGAGACGTCATCACCATGAAGTCGATGGAACTGCCGCAGGCCGCCACGTTCGGGACACCAACCGGCGAAAGTTTCGCTCAAAGCCTGGATCTGGATGTGATGTCGCTGATCCAGATGGCTGCGCTGGCCTTGGTGGCGCTGATACTGGGGCTGTTTGTCGTACGTCCCATCCTGTCCAAACCTGCCGAACTTTCCGCTTCAGGCGTTGGCGCCCTGCCCCCCGTCAGCGACGGACCTTCCACGCAGTCAGGCCCGGTCCTGACCGGCGAAATCGCGGATGAAGCCGGCGAATACTCCGCCGCGCAGTTGGGCGCGCAGGCGGGAGAGGGCGACGCCGGTGTTCCCGCTCTTGCGGATGACGGCCCGTCGCCTGTCGAACGACTGCGGTCCATGATCGGCGAGCGCCAGGAAGAAACCGTTGAGATCCTGCGCAGCTGGCTCGAAGAAAATGAGGAGAACGCATAATGGCAATTTCGCATCTGCTCGAAGATTTCGCGACGACGGATACCGACAACGAACCCTTGCAACTGATGAGCGAGGACGGCCTTGAAGACCTTCGCCTGGCCTCGTTCGAACAGGGATATACCGCCGGCTGGGACGATGCGGTTCGCGCCCACCTGGAGGATCAGTCCCGAATCGCGGGGGCCCTGGGCAACAATCTGGAGGATCTGTCCTTTACCTATCAGGAAGCGCTCGTCCAGATGATGACATCCGTCGAGCCGGTGTTCCGAGGGCTGATCGAAACCGTATTGCCCGAGGCGCTGATGCAGAGCGTGGGCGAGCAGATCGTTCAGCAATGCTGTGAAATGACCATGGGACAGGTCGCGCAGCCGGTGTCCTTGCTGGTGCCGCCAGGGGCCGGCCAGGCCATTCGCCCCGCGCTCGAACGCAACCTGTCCATGAAAGTCGACATTGTCGAAAGCGATGAGATGGGGCCAGGGCAGGTCTGCCTGAAGGTCGGCAATCGCGAGCGCGAGATCGATTGCGGGCAGCTTCTGGCGACCCTGCGCACCGCGATCGATGCATTCTTCCACGACACAGCAAAGGCGACTCTTCATGGATAATCAATCCGACACCAACAGCGTTCCCCCCGAACACTCCAATCCCTTCGTTTCGGTTCCGATCGAAATAACCGTATCGGTCGGCAAGGCCCGCCCGTTGATCCGCGATCTGGTCAACCTGGGAGAAAACGCCGTTCTGACCCTGGACAAACGGGTCGAGGACCCGGTTGAGCTGTTCGTCGGCGACCGTCTTGTTGCTCGTGGCCAACTGGAGGAACTGGGTGGCGATCAGGCCGGGCAACTGGCGGTCAGGTTGACCGAAATCGCCGATTTCCGGAACGGTTTGGGATGAAATTCCCATACGGGCTTGCGCTGGCGCTGGCTTTAGCCATCGGCGCCACACTACTGCCGCAGGCTGCACTCGCACAGGAAATGACTCTGTCGCTGGGCGATGGGGGGTCGATCTCGGCGCGGTCAATCCAGCTGATACTGCTGATTACCGTGCTCAGCCTCGCGCCGGGGCTGGCGATCATGATCACCTGTTTTCCCTTTCTCGTGACAGTATTGGCGATCCTGCGTCAGGCCATCGGCTTGCAGCAGTCGCCGCCGAACATGCTGATCGTCAGTCTTGCGCTTTTTCTGACCTATTTCGTCATGGAGCCGGTCTTTACCGAGGCCTGGGACGTGGGCATCAGCCCGCTGATGAACGAAGAGATTGATATTGAAACCGCGCTGGGACGCGCCTTGGAACCGTTCCGTGTGTTCATGGCTGCCCGGCTGGATCCCGATACGTTCGGTGCCATGGCAGAGCTGCGACCAGATGCCGCCACGATCCAGTCGGGTCCGGACGCACCACTGTCGGTCCTGGTGCCCAGCTTCCTGCTTTCGGAAATCGCCCGCGCATTTCAGATCGGTTTTCTGGTGTTTCTCCCCTTCCTAATCATCGATCTTGTCGTCGCGGCGGTCCTGATGTCGATGGGCATGATGATGGTTCCTCCGGCAATTGTTTCGCTTCCGTTCAAGTTGGCCTTTTTCGTGGTTGCGGATGGCTGGAGCTTGATCGCCAGCGCGCTTGTGCGAAGCTATTTTCCATAAATATGCGGCCGTCTGTTCAACGTCAGGCGCGGGGTTGAACAGACTGTATTCATGCGCTGACATCCACAGGCCCGGCGGTATCGTGCCACGTTGATTTCTCTGGCGCAGACCCTAGGCTAAGCATAGCCTGTACGCCGATGGAGGGCTGCACCACAGACAGTCCCGCTTTGACCCGAGGATTCGATGTCCGAAATTCGCGACCTGAAACTGTTGGTCTCCCTGGCGCATCACAAGCATTTTTCCAGGGCGGCGGACGATTGCGGCATTTCGCAGCCGGCTTTTTCGGCTCGTATCCGCAAGATGGAGCACGAATTCGCCATCCCTCTGGTGCGCCGCGGCAACAAGTTCATCGGCTTCACCCGCGAGGGCGAAGTGGTTCTGAAATGGGCACGACGTCTGCTGAACGACGCCGAAGGGATGCGCCAGGAAATCGATGCCCTGCGCGGCAACCTGAGCGGCAAACTGGTGGTTGGCACCATCCCGACCGCTTTGCCCTTTGCGGCTTTGGTTTCCTCGCAATTGCGGGCGGCCCATCCGGATCTGTCACTGGAGCTGCAGTCGTTGTCTTCGCGCCAGATCGAAATCCGGTTGAACGACTATTCCCTGGATGCCGGTATAACCTATGTTCAGGGCGCAGGCCCCGACACGATTGAACGGCTCTATGACGAAAGCTATGTCCTGATCGCACCGGACCACCTGGCGCCGCGCCAGACCGGTCAGGCCACCTGGGCCGAAGCGGCGCAGTTGCCTTTGTGCCTGTTGACGCCGGACATGCGCAATCGCCAATTCGTGGACGACGTATTTCGCCGCATCGGCGTTCGCCCGACCGTGGTGATGGAAGCAAACGGCTTCACGGCCGTTCTGGTACAGGTCGCAGGCGGAAACGCGGCGACAATTGCGCCCAAATTCGTCGCCGAAACCTATTTTTCAGCCCGGGATTCAGTCAAACTGGAGCTGATCGAACCCGAAGTAACCCAGGCCATTGGCCTCACAATCAAAGAACAGACCCTGGTGCCGCCGATCATCACCGCCTTCCGAAAGGCGGTGCGAAAGTCCCTGTAGGGCCGCCATCATAAGCAAAACAAATGACGCGTTCGAGAATCGTGATTTGATTGAATGACATAATTCTGGAAAACAGACTCGATCAAGCGGAGTGTGGCAAATGAACGTTTTGAACGCAGAGATGGGAGTTTGGAAGAGCGGCCGGGGTCGCGGTCGTGTTACTCCGAAGGGGCGTCAGTATGAGGATGACGCGCTTGCTACGGTTCGGGATGTGCTTGGGGATCGTCCCCGTCGGCGGGATTTGCTGATTGAGCATCTGCACTTGATTCAGGACCGGTTCGGGCATCTTGGGGCGGCGCATTTGCGGGCGTTGGCCGAGGAAATGGGTCTGAGCCAGGCCGAGGTATACGAGGTTGCGACGTTTTATGCCCATTTCGACGTGGTCAAGGAGGGCGAGACCCCGCCGCCGGCGCTGACCATCCGGGTCTGCGACAGCCTGTCCTGCGAGATGGCCGGGGCGCAGCAATTGAAAACGGCGTTGCAGGACGGGCTGGATCCGGCGCAGGTTCGTGTGCTGCGCGCGCCCTGCATGGGGCGGTGTGACACGGCGCCGGTTCTGGAGATCGGCCACAACCACATCGACCATGCCACGCCTGACAAGGTTCAGGCGGCGATCGCTGCGGGGGACACCCATGCCCGCATACCCGAATACGAGACGCTTGCGGCCTATCGCGCGGGCGGCGGATATGAGCGTTTGCAGGCCTTTCGCGCCGGGGCCGACACGCCGGACGCGGTACAGGATCGGGTGCTGTCCTCGGGGCTGCGCGGTCTGGGCGGGGCCGGATTCCCATCGGGCAAGAAATGGTCCTTCGTGCGCGCCGAGACCGGGCCACGCTATCTGGCGGTAAACGGGGACGAGGGCGAGCCTGGCACCTTCAAGGACCGCTTTTATCTGGAACGCACGCCGCATCTGTTTCTCGAAGGCATGCTGATCGCCGCCTGGGCGGTGCAGGCGGACACCTGTTTCATCTACATGCGCGACGAATATCCGGCGGTGCTGGAGATCCTGCGCCGCGAGATCGCCTCGCTGGAGGACGCCGGGCTGGTGCCGGCCGGGTATATCGACCTGCGCCGCGGGGCCGGGGCCTATATCTGCGGCGAGGAAAGCGCGATGATCGAAAGCATCGAGGGCAAGCGCGGCATTCCGCGCCATCGCCCGCCGTTTGTCGCCCAGGTTGGGGTGTTCGACCGTCCGACACTGGTGCACAATGTCGAGACGCTGCATTGGGTGGCGCGGATCTGCCGCGAAGGCCCCGAAGTTCTGAGCGGAACCCAGAAGAACGGGCGCAAGGGGCTGCGGTCGTTTTCGGTGTCCGGGCGCGTCAAGGCCCCCGGCGTGCACCTGCTGCCGGCGGGTTCGACCATCACCGACATCATCGCGGCGGCGGGCGGCATGCTGGATGGGCATGAATTCAAGGCCTATCAGCCGGGCGGCCCTTCGGCGGGTCTGTTGCCGGCGCATATGGACGACATTCCGATGGATTTCGACACGCTGCAACCGCATGGCAGCTTTATCGGGTCGGCGGCCATCGTGATCCTGTCCGATCAGGACCGGGCGCGGGATGCGGCGCTGAACATGCTGAAGTTCTTTGAAGACGAAAGCTGTGGCCAGTGCACCCCCTGCCGGGTCGGATGCGAGAAGGCGGTCAAGCTGATGCAGCAGGACCGCTGGGATCAGCCGCTGCTGGACGAGCTGTGCCAGGCGATGGTCGACGCCAGCATCTGCGGTCTGGGGCAGGCGGCGCCGAATCCGATCCTGCTGACGATGAAACATTTTGCCGACGAGGTCTGAGCCATGAGCGAGACAACAGTCACCTTCACCCTGGATGGCGAAGAGGTCACCGCCGAGGCGGGTCTGACGATCTGGGAAGTCGCCCACGGACGCGGACTGAAGATCCCGCATCTGTGTCACAAACCGGCGCCGGGCTACCGTCCGGACGGCAATTGCCGCGCCTGCATGGTCGAGATCGAGGGCGAACGGGTGCTGGCCGCAAGCTGCATCCGCGAACCGGCCCCGGGCATGGTGGTCAAAACGGCCACGACACGGGCCCAAAGCGCGCGCAAGATGGTGATGGAACTGCTGGTGGCCGATCAGCCCGCGCAGGATGTGGCGCATGACAAATCCAGCCATCTGTGGGACATGGCGGCGCTGAACGGCGTCGACTCCAGCCGTTTCCCCAAACTGGAAGACGGCCGGATCCCGCTGCTGGACGACAGCCATGTGGCGATGTCGGTCAACCTGGATGCCTGCATCCAGTGCGGCCTGTGCGTGCGCGCCTGCCGCGAGGTCCAGGTCAACGACGTGATCGGCATGTCGGGTCGCGGCCATGATGCGTATCCGACCTTCGATTTCGCCGACCCGATGGGGGACAGCACCTGCGTGGCCTGCGGCGAATGCGTGCAGGCCTGCCCGACCGGGGCGTTGATGCCCTCCAGCGTGGTCGATGCGGACCAGATCGGCGACCGGGCCGATTTCGACAAGGCCGTCGACAGTGTCTGCCCGTTCTGCGGCGTCGGCTGTCAGGTCAGTCTCAAGGTCAAGGATGGCCGGGTCAAATATGTCGAGGGTATCAACGGCCCCGCCAACGAGGGCCGACTGTGCGTCAAGGGCCGGTTCGGCTATGATTACATCCACCACCCGCACCGGCTGACCAAGCCGATGATCCGGCGCGCCGACGCGCCGCCCAAGGGGCTGAACGTGGATCCCGGCGATCTGTCGACCCACTTCCGCGAAGCCAGCTGGGACGAGGCGCTGGATTTTGCCGCCGGGGGCATGGCAAAGCTGGCCCAGGCCCATGGCGGGCGGGCGGTGGCCGGGTTTGGATCCGCCAAATGCACCAACGAAGAAGCCTATCTGTTCCAGCGCCTGATCCGCGAAGGGTTCGGGCACAACAACGTCGATCACTGCACCCGGCTGTGTCACGCCTCTTCGGTGGCGGCGCTGATCGAGAATGTTGGCTCGGGTGCAGTGACGGCAACGTTCAACGAGATCGAAAACGCCGATGTGGCGATCGTGATCGGTGCCAACCCGGTCGAAAACCACCCGGTGGCGGCGACCTATTTCAAACAGTTCACCAAACGCGGCGGCAAGCTGATCGTGATGGATCCGCGCGGCGTCGGATTGCGCCGGTTCGCCAGCCACATGCTGCAGTTCCGCCCCGGCGCGGATGTGGCGATGCTGAACGCGATCATGAACGTGATCGCCACCGAAAAGCTGTACGACCAGCAATACATCGACACCTGGACCGAAAACTGGGAGGCCGAGAAGGCCCATCTGGCCGACTTCACCCCCGAAGCGATGGCGCCGATCTGCGGCATCGAACCCGAAATGCTGCGCGACGTGGCCCGCACCTTTGCCGGGGCGAAATCGGCAATGATCTTCTGGGGCATGGGGGTCAGCCAGCATATCCACGGCACCGACAATTCCCGCTGCCTGATCAGCCTGGCCCTGATGTGCGGCCAGATCGGCCGTCCCGGCACCGGGCTGCATCCGCTGCGCGGTCAGAACAACGTTCAGGGCGCGTCCGATGCCGGCCTGATCCCGATGTTTTTGCCCGACTACCAGAGCGTCGCCGATGACGGCGTGCGCCGCGCGTTCACCGATGTCTGGGGCAGCGAGGATTTCAGCGCCACGCCGGGGTTGACCGTCACCGAGATCGTCGATGACATCCACGCCGGACACATCAAGTCGATGTATATCCTGGGCGAAAACCCGGCCATGTCGGACCCGGATGTGGACCACGCCCGCGAGGCATTCGCGTCGCTTGAACATCTGGTGGTGCAGGACATCTTCCTGACCGAAACGGCGAATTACGCCGATGTGCTGCTGCCGGCCTCGACGCTGTATGAAAAGACCGGAACCGTCTCCAATACCAACCGGCAGGTGCAGATGGTGCGCCCTGCCGTCAGCCCGCCGGGCGACGCGCGCGAAGACTGGTGGATCGAAGTCGAACTGGCCAGACGCCTGGGGCTGGACTGGGGTTTCACCCACCCCGGCCAAGTCTATACGGAAATGGCGAAAAACATGCGCAGCCTGGACAATATCACCTGGTCGCGGCTGCAGAACGAGGCAGTGACCTACCCCAGTCTCAGCCCCGAGGACCCGGGCCAGGCGGTGGTGTTCGGCGACGGCTTTCCGCGCCCGGACGGCCGCGCCCGGTTCACCCCGGCCAAGGTGATCGCCCCCGACGAGGCCCCGGATGACGAATACCCGATGATCATGACCACGGGGCGGCAGCTGGAACACTGGCACACCGGCTCGATGACCCGGCGCGCCAGCGTGCTGGACGCGGTGGAACCCGAAGCCAACGCCTCGCTGCATCCAAAAACCCTGCGCAAGCTCGGGGTGACGCCCGGGGACATGATCGCCCTGCAAACCCGCCGCGGCACGATCGAGATCATGGCCCGCGCCGACCGCGCCGTCGCCACCGACATGGTCTTCGTCCCCTTCGCCTATGTCGAAGCCGCCGCCAACATCCTCACAAACCCCGCTATCGACCCATACGGCAAAATCCCCGAATTCAAGTTCGCCGCATGCAAGGTCCAAAAAGCAAAATCATAATCACCAGACCCGGTCCGCTGACAGGCGGGCCGGGCGAATGCATCATGCGGGATCTGCCCGAAACGCCCCGGATTGTTGAGTCCGCACCTGACAGAGCGGGCGCGGCACCGGCGACTTGCAACCTAAACCATATGCAATCCCTGCCAATTTGAACACTCGGCATTGCCGCTGTCCGCAAATCCATTCTAATGTTGCGCAAACTTGGTCATCAGGGAGAAAATTAATGACCTATCGAAGAACGTTGCTGTCCGCACTGGGTGCGGCGGCGGTTGTGGCGCTGTCCACCGGCTTCACGTCGACATCGGCAATGGCGCAGGAGGTGACGCTGAAGTTGCACCAGTTCCTGCCGGCGCAGGCCAATGTGCCGAAGCTGGTTCTCGACGTCTGGGCGGACAATGTCGAAAAGGATTCAGATGGCCGCATCAAGGTGGATCGCTACCCGTCGATGCAATTGGGCGGACGCCCGCCCGAACTGATGGATCAGGTGGTCGATGGGGTGGCCGATGTTGTCTGGACGGTTGTGGGCTATACGCCGGGCCGTTTCCCCAGCACCGAAGTGTTCGAACTGCCATTCATGATGACAAATGCCCGTGCGGTCAGCCGCGCCTATTGGGAAATGTTCGAAAAACACTGGAAAGACACAGACTTCAAGGATGTGCACATTCTGGGCACCTGGGTGCATGGACCTGGATTGATCCACAGCAACAAGCCAGTGGAAAATCCCGAAGATCTGCAAGGCATGAAAATCCGCGGTGGGTCGCGGTCGATCAATTCGCTGTTGACCGAGCTGGGCGCGACACCGGTTGGCATGCCCGTTCCGGCCGTGTCCGAAGGCCTGTCCAAAGGGGTGATTGACGGAACGACCATCCCGTGGGAAGTGACCTCGTCTTTGAAAGTGCCCGAACTCGTGCACAATCACACCGAATTCACCGGCAATGCCTTGTATTCGCTGACGTTTGTCCTGGCCATGAACAAGGACAAATACGAAAGCCTGCCGGATGATCTGAAAAAGGTGATCGATGACAATTCGGGGCTGGAATTTTCGGTCTTCGCGGGTGGAACCCAGGCCGATTCGGATGGCCCGGCGCGTCAGGTCGCGGTGGATATGGGCAACAACATCATCACTCTGGATGCCGAACAAACCGCCATCTGGAAAGAAGCAAGCCAGCCGATTTATGATGCCTGGGTCGAGGACATGAACGGCAAGGGTATCGACGGGCAGGCGCTGATCGACGAAGCGCGGACGTTGATTGATAAATATACCGAGTAATGTCATCGGAACGCGCGGACCGTGGTGGCCCTGTCGTCACGGCCCGCGCGTTTCTGACAAATGGCAGGGTAGAAAATGAAGAATTTCATGATGGCGCTGGCCCGGTTCATGGCGTTTCTGGGCGGGATAGTCCTGACGATATTGATTGTTCTCACTTGTATTTCCATCATCGGTCGCTTGTTGAATGGCGTCTTTCACAGTGCGCTGATGGAATCGGTTGCACCCGGGTTTTCCCAATGGATGATCGAATTGGGCGTCGGCCCGCTGAACGGCGACTTTGAACTGGTCGAAGCCGGCGTAGCCTTTGCGATTTTTGCGTTCCTGCCCCTGTGTCAGATCACGGCCGGTCACGCGTCGGTCGATATTCTGACCAACAGCTTCCCGGCTGGTGTGAACCGGCTTTTGCGGATGATCACCGAACTCGTCTTTGCCGCTGTTCTGATCCTGATCGCCTGGAAACTCTACGAAGGTATGCTGTCCAAGATGCGCTATAATGAAACCAGCTTCCTGTTGCAGTTCCCGATCTGGTGGGCCTATGCGGCCAGCCTGTTTGGCGCAATCATAGCAGCATGCGTGGGCGTCTATGTGGCCCTGGTGCGCTGCTACGAATTTTTTACCGGCCGCATCGTGATCCACGACGGCGTGGAGACCGGCACATGAGTGCGCTGGAGATCGGGATCGCGTCCTTTCCCGCCCTGATGGTGCTGATTTTTCTGCGAGTTCCGATCGGGCTTTCGATGTTTCTGACCGGGTTGGTCGGTTTGATCATCGTGACCGACGGAACCAACATGGCGTTCTCGCGGCTCAAGAACGAAACCTACACCACCTTTTCCAGCTATTCCCTGACAATTGTGCCGATGTTCCTGCTGATGGGCCATTTTGCCACCCTTGGCGGGATGAGTTCCTCGCTGTTCAAGGCCGCCGAGGGGTTTCTGGGGCACCGCAAGGGCGGCGTGGCCATGGCTGCCATTGGGGCCTGCGCCGGTTTTGGTGCGATCTGCGGCAGTTCGTTGGCCACGGCGGCCACCATGGGACGGGTCGCCTTGCCCGAGCTGAAGCAATATGGCTATGCGGGGGGCTTTTCGACCGCGACGCTGGCCGCCGGTGGTACGCTGGGAATCCTGATCCCGCCTTCTGTTGTGTTGGTCATCTATGCCATCCTGACCGAACAGAATATCGCGAAACTGTTCCTGGCGGCTTTCGTTCCCGGTCTTCTGGCGGCGCTGGGATATGTCATAGCGATTTCCATCTATGTCAGGCTGAATCCCGACGCTGCGGGGGTCCGGCCCCCGGTCCCGATGTCACAAAGGTTCGCTGCGCTGTTTAAGGTCTGGCCGGTCCTCCTGGTGTTTCTGCTGGTCGTCGGCGGCATTTATATTGGATGGTTCACCCCGACCGAAGGCGCGGCCGTCGGTGCAGCCGGAACCGGGATCATCGCGCTGCTGAACGGTGGTCTGACCTGGTCCACCCTGATGGAAAGCTTCCATGTCACGGCGCGTTCCACCGCAATGATCTTTTTCATCGTTCTGGGGGCCGGGTTCTACAACGGTTTCCTGGCTTTGACGCAGGTGCCGCAGGAATTGTCGAACTATGTGGTCAGCCAGGGCTTCAGCCCCTGGACCGTTCTGACGCTGATTCTGGTGTTCTATTTGCTGTTTGGATGTCTGATGGACAGTCTCAGCATGATCCTGCTGACAATCCCGATCTTTTTTCCGGTGATCAGCGTACTGGATTTCGGTCTCAGCCCCGAGCACCTGGCGATCTGGTTCGGGATTCTCGTGCTGATTGTGGTCGAAGTCGGATTGATTACGCCACCTGTCGGGATGAATCTGTTCATTATCAACGCGATGGACCGCCAGACGTCGATGCTGGAAACCTACAAGGCCGTCATGTTCTTTGTCGGCTCTGACCTGATAAGAGTGGTTATTCTGGTGCTGTTCCCGGCGATCACCCTGTTTTTGTTGCCGGGTTAGGCCGTACTCGGGCTTGTGTCCCGCAGCCATCCGTCGCGAAAATCCACCTGTGTCAGCCCGGCAAAGCGGGCGACACGATCCAATTCCGACTCAAGCCGACGCACGCGGCCCTGCGACCAGCGGACCCCCTGTTCCGGCCAGACCGCTGAAACCAACAGCCGGTTTTCGCCGCGTTGTGCCTTCATGTCGATGCGCCCGATCAAACGGTCCCCTTCCAGCAGCGGAAACACATAGTACCCATAGGTACGTTTCGCCGCGGGCACGAAAACCTCGATACGGTAATGGAACCCGAACAGACGTTGCGCCCGGGCGCGATCACGCAAGGCCGGATCAAACGGGCTGAGCACCCGGATCCGCCCGGGCGGCGGACCCTGCTTTTCCGCCTGGGCAAACACATCCGGACGCGCGAAACAGCGGCGAAGCTGCCCATCGAAACAAACAACGTCTATGGGCACGATCCGTCCAGCCGCCTGTTGCGACATGCACCAGTCGCGGGTCTCGCGCGCGGTGGCTGTTGCCCAGAATGCGGCCAGCTCACCCGATGTGGCAAAGCCCAGCCGGTCCAATGCCGCATTGCAACACCAATCTATGGTCGCCGCAGGATCCGGGTGAACGTTGCGGGCTTGCAGGCCGGTTTCTATCACCCGTTCGGTCAGATCGTAGCGTTTCTGAAAACCGTCCCGCCCGATCACGGTCAGCGCCCCGCTGCGCCAAAGATACTCCAGCGCGGTCTTGGACGGATGCCAGTCCCACCATCCGCCGCTGCCCTTTTTTTCGTCGGTGCCCACCTCAGAGGAAGACACCGGGCCGTGATCCCGCACATGGGCCAAAACCGCATCGAAACGGGCTTCGAAACCGTCGCGTCGCCAATTGCGCCACCGCGCTTTCAGGGTTTCCGCATCGCGTCTGAATCTGAGATGCCAGTGACGGTAGAACGCCATCGGGATCATCGCCGCGTCATGTGTCCAATGCTCGAACAGGGCACGGTCGGTTTCATAGAGCCGTTTCAGATTTCTGCCGCGATACGCCGGTCGACGGGAATAAAGGATCATGTCGTGGGCGCGGGCGACCGTGTTGATACTGTCCAGCTGCACGAACCCCAGCCGCCGGATCAAATCCAGCAGATCCGCGCCCCGCGCGTTGCCCGACGGTGGTTCAACCAACGCATGGCGGTCCATGAACAGCCGTCGGGCGTGCCGATTGCCAAGCTGCGGGACCGTCACCGGGGGTCAGCGCCGCTTCAGCGTATCGCCAAATGCGATGGTGGGGGTCAAGGTGATCGCGGTTTCGGTCTCTTTCGGCGGTTCGGACAATCTGGCATGGATGATTTCCGCCGCCTTGCGCCCGATTTCCTGCCGGCAGGCATCCATCGTGGCCAGCTTGCGTGGCAAACCCTGCAACAATTCGACACCGTTGAACCCGGCCAGACCGATCTGCCCGGGAACATCGATGCCCTGATCCAGCAGGTACAACAAGCCCCCAGCGCCGATCATATCATTGGAATAATACAGAAAATCCAGATCCGGGGATCGTTCCAACATGGTCTGCGTCATCTCGCGGCCCTTGGCCAACGCCGATCCGCCGGAATAGAATGCACGATCCTCGATTTCGACGCCGTTCTTGGCCAGAATTTCCGTAAAGCCTTCGAACCGTTTGCGGGCGCGGTGATCCAGAGGCATCTTCGTGCCCATGAATCCGATGTGGCGGTAGCCCGCTTTCAGGATCGCCTGTGCCATCTCGCGCCCTGCGCGCCGATGGGAAATTCCGACCATCGAATCGACAGCCCTGCCATCGGTGTCCATGATTTCGACCACCGGAATTCCGGCCGCCTGCAGCATGGCGCGGCTGGCGTCCGAATGTTCGAGCCCGGCAATGATAACCCCCGAGGGCCGCCAGGACAGCATTTCGAACAGGACCTTTTCTTCCTTCTCCGGCATGTAATCCGTTACGGCGACAATCGGCTGCAATTCGGTGTCTTCGAACACCTGGTTGATACCTGTCAGAACCTCGGGGAACACCATATTGGACAGGGACGGAATGATCACCGCAATCAGGTTCACCCGGCTGCTGGCCAGGGCTCCGGCGATCTTGTTGGGTACATATCCAAGTTCCTTGGCCGCGGCCAACACCCGGGCGCGTGTGGTATCGGACACATCCCCCCGATTGCGCAGAACGCGGCTGACGGTCATTTCCGAAACCCCCGACGCTTCGGATACATCGCGCAGGGTCAACGGGCGTTTTTGTTCAAGCGTCACAGGCCGGACTTTCCATGTTGTGTCGGCATGATGTTATCGCGAACAAAGCTGCGGGATCAACCACGCGGCAAAGCCCATGACAACCCGGCCGATGCAGCGGCGCACGCGCCTGTCTGTTGCGCCGGTTCAGAAATCCACTTCCTGTGCGACCCCGCGCGCCACCGCCAGATCGACCACGCTGGCCGCGACCGCCAGATCCTGCAGGCCAACGCCGGTTCCGTCAAACAGGGTGATCTCTTCGGCCGAAGTCCGGCCCGGATGGGTCTTGTTGATCACTTCGCCGATCTGCGTGATATCATGTTCCGTGATCAATTCCTTGGCGACGGCATGTTGCGCCTCTCCGATGCTGATCGATTGGGCGACTTCGTCGGTGAACACGGTGGCCCGCGCCAAGAGCGCGGCGTCGACCTCTTGCTTGCCCTTGGTGTCGGTGCCCATACAGGCGATGTGAGCACCGGGGCTGACCTGATCCGCCTGCAGTATCGGCGCAAAAGACGACGTTATCGAGATCAGAACATCTGCCTCGCGCAAACCATCCAGTTCGACCGCTTCGAACGGCAGGCCCGCCTCATCCGCGACTTTCTGCAGGTTCGGCAACATCTCGGGATGCAGGTTCCAGCCGATGATCTTGGCAAAGTCCCGTTGCGCCAACGCCGCGCGCAACTGAAACGCCGCCTGATGCCCCGCACCGATCATTCCGATCACCTTGGCATCCGGACGCGCCAAGTGTCTGATCGACACCGAAGAAGCCGCCGCCGTACGCAGGGCAGTCAGCAGATTGCCCCCGACCATGGCCCGGACGCGCCCGGTATCCGGGTCAAACAGGAACACGGTGGACTGATGATTGATGATCCCGTGCTTGTCCAGGTTGTTGGGCCAATAGCCACCCGCCTTCAGGCCCAGGCTGTGCCCCGTCCGGTCAAACCCGCCTTTGAACCCGTACAGCGCATCTTCATGGCCGATCGCCTCGCGGATTACCGGGAAATTATAGGCATCCCCGGTCGCCATCGCGGCAAACACTTTTTCGACAGCGTCAAACGCCGCCTCTCGGGTCATCAGATCGGCAATCGCCGCTTCGGGAACGATCAGCATCATATGTCTCCTGAAAAAGCAGTCAGTCGCCTGACAGGTCTTTTTCTTGCAATAGTGTATTCAGGGGGTCCGGGGGCAGAATGCCCCCGGTTGGTCGGATCGCGTCAGCGATCCGATCCTGCTCAAAAGGCTTTGCCGCGTGCACTGACAGGCCACAGGGTTTCGACCTTGCCGTTGCGCACGCCGACATACCAGTCGTGCACATTGCAGGTGGGGTCGCAATGGCCAGGCACCAGCCGCAGCTTGTCGTTCACTTTCAAGACGCCGCCGGCATCGGCCACCACGCCATGTTCGTCCGAGCACTTCAGATATTCCACGTCGTCGCGTCCAAACACGGTCGGCAATCCGCTGTCCACCGATTGCGCCTTCAACCCGGCATCCACGATCGCCTTGTCGGATTTGGCATGGCTCATCACCGTGGTCAGAATGAACAGCGCATTCTCCCATTCGCCACGGTCGATCCGGTTGCCGTCCTCGTCCAGAATCCGGCCATAATCCGCATCCATGAACGCATAGGACCCGCACTGCAGTTCGTTGTAGACCCCCGAGTTGCTTTCGAAATAATAGGATCCGGTGCCGCCACCGCCGACAATGTCACATTCCAGACCCACGGCCTTCAGCCCCTGCACCGCGTCCGTCACCTGCGAAATGGCCGCGTCCAGCTTGGTCTTGCGGTCCGCATAGCTGTCCATGTGCTGCATCGCGCCCTGATAGGCCTGGATTCCGGCAAATTTCAGCCCGTCGGCCGCATCGATCAATTTGGCGATATTGACCACATCCTGCGTGGTCGTCACGCCACAGCGGCCCGCACCGCAGTCGATTTCCACCAGGGCCTCGATTTCGGTTCCATGCCGGACCGCCGCCGCCGACAGGTCGGCCACGTTGTCCGGATCGTCGACACAGACCAGAACCCGTGCGCCCAGCTTGGGCATGCGGGCCAGACGGTCGATCTTGGCCGGGTCGGTGACCTGGTTGCTGACCATCACGTCCTTGATGCCGCCCCGGGCGAAAACCTCGGCTTCCGATACTTTCTGACAGCAGACACCGCAGGCCCCGCCCAGTTGTTCCTGCAGCCTGGCCACATCCACGGACTTGTGCATCTTGCCATGCACCCGGTGCCGCATCCCGTGGGCCTTGGCGTAGTCCCCCATCTTCTTGATATTGCGCTCCAGGGCATCCAGATCCAGGATCAGACAGGGGGTCTGAATATCCGCCTCGTCCATCCCCGGCAGCGCGGGCACATCAAAGCCGACTTCAAGGTCATCGAAATTTGTCGGTGCGTTCATTTTGGTTTCTCCCAGATCAGATGTTCATCCACGGCAGTTTGTCCAGATCGACATTCCCGCCGGTTACGATCACGCCCACGCGTTTGCCCGCGAAGACGTCCCGGTTCTTGAGTATGGTCGCCAGCGGCACGGCGCTGGACGGCTCCATCACGATTTTCATACGCGCCCAGATCATCCGCATGGCATCGATGATTTCCTGCTCACCCGCCGTCAGGATGTCGGTCACGTGATTGGACACGAAATGCCATGTCAGATCCTTCAGCGGCACCTTCAGCCCGTCGGCCACGGTAACCGGCGCGTCATCGGCGATGATGTGCCCCGCCCGGAAACTGCGCGCGGCGTCGTCGGCCTGTTCCGGTTCGGCGGCGTAAATCTTTACCTCCGGCGCCAGGTTGGACAGGCTCAGACAGGTGCCCGAGATCATGCCGCCGCCGCCAATCGGTGCGATCACCGCATCCAGATCCTGCACCTGTTCCAGCAACTCGCGCGAACACGTCCCCTGCCCCGCGATCACCCGCGGATCATTATAGGGATGCACGAAATCCGCGCCGGTCTGCTGCTGCACTTCGGCAAACACTGCCTCGCGACTGCTGGTCGAGGGCTCGCATTCCGTGATCTTGCCACCGTAACCAATCACCGCGTCCTTCTTGGCCTGCGGGGCGGTGCGCGGCATCACCACATGGCACGGGATTCCCCGTCGCCCGGCGGCATAGGACAACGACAGCGCATGGTTGCCCGACGAATGAGTCGCAACACCGCGTTTGGCCTGTTCATCAGTCAGACCAAACACCGCGTTGCTTGCGCCACGCACCTTGAACGCCGCCGCCTTTTGAAAGTTCTCACATTTGAAGAACAGTTGCGCACCGGTCAGTTCGTTCAGAAAACTGGATGTCAGAACCGGAGTCCGATGCACATGCGGTTTGATCCGCTCATGCGCGACCAGCATGTCTTCGAAGGTCGGAACATACATTTCGCTTGCATCCTTCATCACGCGGCCGCCTTGGCCGCTTTGTCCGATCCGTGGCGATAGAATTCCTGTGCGGCCGCCACGCCCGAGCCCAGCTTGATGTCCAGCCCCAGATCGACCATCACCATTTCGGCAGTAGCCAGGCCCGACAGCATCATCGCATCGGTCAGACTGCCCAGATGCCCGATGCGGAACACCTTGCCCGCAACCTCGCCCAGACCGACCCCGAATGCCATGTCGTATTCGCTGGCCGCCCGGGTCACGATGTCGGTGGCGTTGAACCCTTCGGGCGTTCGCACCGCGGTCACCGTATCCGAATAGAGATCGGGCGATACCGCGCAGAGTTCCAGCCCCCAGGCATCCACCGCACGGCGTACACCTTCGGCGATGCGATGATGGCGGGCGAACACATTGTCCAGCCCCTCGTCCAGAAGCACGTCCAGCGATAGCTTCAGCCCGTTCATCAGCCCGACCGGCGGCGTATAGGGAAAGGCATTGGCATCATACCCTTTGCCCATGTCGCGTACATCGAAATAGGTGCGTGGCAGGGTGGCGGTTTCGACCGCATTCATAGCTTTTTCGCTGAAACCGACGATGGCCAGACCGGCGGGCAGCATGAATCCCTTCTGGCTGCCGGTAACGGCGACATCCACGCCCCATTCATCCATCCGGAAGTCCATCGAAGCAATGGAGCTGACACCATCGACGAACAGCAACGCCGGATGACCGGCCGCGTCCAGGGCGCGGCGCACGGCCGCAATATCGGATCTCACCCCTGTGGCGGTTTCATTGTGCGTGGCCAGGACCACCTTGATGTCGTGGTTGGTGTCCGCTTTCAGGATCTCTTCGTAGCGGTCCGCCGGCAGCCCCTGCCCCCACGGGGTTTCAACGACCGTGACATTCAGCCCGTGGCGCTGGCACATATCGATCCAGCGGTGGCTGAACATCCCGTTGCGGGCTGCCAGAACACCATCGCCCGCCGACAGGGTATTGCTCAGCGCGGTTTCCCAACCACCGGTTCCCGACGACGGAAAGATGAAAATACTGGCGGAGTCCGATTTCAGAACCTTGCGCACGCCGCTCAGACAGGGGTTCAGGATATTCCCGAACACAGGCGAGCGATGGTCGATCGTGCTCATATCGCACGCCCGGCGCAGAAATTCGGGCATGTTGGTCGGACCGGGAATGAAAACAGGATTTTGAAAGCTCATGCGGTGTCCTCCTAAGGCGTTTGAATACACCTTACCCTAGCCCGCGTGAGTCTTAAACTTTTTTGAAATCCGTTTTCATTTACTGACGAATCACACTTTGTTGATATATTTCAATGTATTGCTTTTTTCACTAGGCAGAAACGATTTTCAACATTATGCAGAAACAGCCTATCCACCGGAGATTCGGCCATGAAACCCACTGCCCGGCGCAAGGGCCGCCCCAAGGCCTTTGACAGCAAACCTGCCCAGACCACGATTCAGTCTCTGGACCGCGCGCTTGAAGTCCTGGACCGGCTGGCACAGGAAAACGGGATGACCCTGACCGGGTTGTCCGAAGAGCTGGATCAATCCCCCGCCACGATGTACCGGGTTCTGTCCACGTTGCAGGCGCGTGGATTTGTGGAAATCGACCCGGCGACGCAGGCCTGGCATGTCGGCGCGATGGCGTTTCGGCTGGGCTCGGCTTTTTTGCGCCGCAGCAGCGTGGCGGAACGCAGCCGCCCCGTGATGCGTGACCTCATGGAAACCACCGGGGAAACCTCGAACCTGGGCATCGAACGCGACGGAGAGGTCATGTTCATCGGTCAGGTCGAAACGCCGGAAACCATCCGGGCCTTTTTTCCGCCGGGCACCCTGTCCCCGATGCATGCCTCCGGCATCGGCAAGGCCCTGCTCAGCCAACGCGATCCCGACACCTTGGCGCGGTTCCTGCGCGGGCGGTCGTTGGAACGTTTCACCGACAAGACGATCACCACGCTTGACGCATTGCAAACCGAGATGGAGACCATTCGCCAAACGGGCTATGCCTATGACGATGAAGAGCGCACCATCGGAATGCGCTGTGTCGCAGCCCCGATCCTGAACCTTTATGGCGAAACCATCGCCGGAATCTCTGTATCCGGTCCGACGCACCGCATGTCTTCGGAACGCATTCACGATATCGGACACCGGGTTCGGCAAGCGGCCCGTATCGTGTCCCGCGGCCTGGGCAATGCCGAAAGCGACTGAGCCCGTTCCCGCCTGCCCAAACCGGCCCGATGGCGCAAGTCGGCGAATGGGTCTGGACTTTGCGACATCGAACAAGGCAGATTTGCGTGGATGGCAGTAGCGTACAGCCCCCGCGGCAAAGACATGACCGATGCATAGACTTGTTCTAATCCTTGCCTTCCTTGTGTTGCAACTGGTCCCGGCCAATGCACAGCAAGATCAGGCACGCGATCAGGTTGCCGCGACCATCTCGCGGGCCGAGGCTGCAATCGAATCCGGGCGGGCCTCAGTCGAAGCGCTGGATGCGCTGCGCTCGGATCTGGACGCGATCCGTGAAACCACATCGGACACCGTTGAAGATGGCAGCGTGCAGGCGCGCACGATAGAAGCCCAGATCGAGGCATTGGGACCCGAACCGGCGGAAAACGAGAACGAACCGGACGCCATCGCCACGCGCCGAGAGGAATTGCAGAACCAGCTGGCAGAAGCAAATCGCCCGATCCGGGAAGCGCAGGCGCAATTGAACCAGGTCGAGCTTTTGATCCGCGAGCTGGACAGGCTGGTGCGGCAGAAATCCACCAGAAAACTGTTGCAGCGATTTCCAAGCATCCTGATGCCGGACACCCTGACAACCGGCATACAGGAACTGGCCGGGGTCGGGGGAGAACTGGCCGACGACATCCGGCAGGGCTTTGGATCCGACGATTTCAATGCCCGCAGGACCGAAACGCTGGTCGGGGCCGCGCTTCTGGCGATCGTGGGCCTGACCCTTGTGTTCGGCGTGCGCTGGGTTCAGTCCAGATTCCTGGACTACAAATTCGAACATTCGACCCGGCGCAAACGCCTGTTCTGGGCCGTTCTTTCATCGCTGATCAGTCTGGTATTGCCCACGCTGGGCATGGTTGCGCTGGCAACGATTGTGCCCGTTTTGGGGTTTCATTCCCGCATCTTCGATTATTCCGGGCAGTTCGTTCTGCATGTGCTGGTGGTGATCGTGATCGCCAACTGGCTGGGCCAGACCGTGTTTGCGCCCGGCGCACCCAGCCGCCGGCTGCTGAACCTGGATGACCAGATGGCGCGACGCGGCTTGCACCTGTGCCGCGCGCTGGGACTGATCGAGGCGGCGGAATTGTTTGCCGAAGCAATTTCAATCGGCTTGCTGGATTACCGGGAAACCATTTCCACCCTCGCGGTGCCGATCATTTTCGTGGTGTCATTCCTGCTTTGGCAACTCGCGTCCCTTTTGCGGCGCGGTCTCAAACAACAACAGCAGGCGGCAGAAGCGGCCGCAAATGAAGACAGCAACGAGGTCAATACCGCCAACAAGGGTCTGGTCAACGTTCTGATCTTCCTGCTGCGCGCCTCTGCCATCGTGGTCATTCCGCTGGTTCTGGCCGGATACGTCAATCTGGCCCGGCATGTATCGGACGCAATGGTCATGTCGACCGCCCTGCTGGGCTTTGCCCTGTTCATCTATACGGTCATCGTGGTGGGCATCCGTGCCATGACCGGGCACAGCGCAACCGAAACCGAAGAGACCCTGCCGCTCTTGCCGTTTGTGGTCGGTTTTCTGCTGATGCTGGGCACCTTGCCGTTGCTGGCGCTCATCTGGGGCGCGCGCACGGCGGATGTGGCCGAAATCTGGCGGCTGATCATCGAAGGCGTGGAAGTCGGCGGCGTGACACTGTCCCTGGGTGTTGTGGTGTCCCTGCTGGTCGTTTTTGGGCTGGGGGCGATCGCGACGCGCTGGCTGCAACGCGGGCTGCGCGAGACCGTATTGCCGCGCACCCGCCTGGACACGGGCGCGCGCAACGCGCTGGTCACCGGGATCGGCTATGTCGGCCTGACCCTGTCGGCCCTGATCGCGGCCTCTGCGGCAGGTCTGAGCATGTCCAGCCTGGCGGTTGTCGCCGGGGCACTGTCGTTGGGTATCGGGTTCGGCTTGCAGACCATCGTATCCAATTTCGTATCCGGGATCATCCTGCTGATCGAACGCCCCATAGCAGAAGGCGACTGGATCGAGGTGTCCGGCCACTCGGGCATCGTCAAGAAGATCGCGGTCCGTTCGACCCAGATATCGACCTTTGACAAACATGACGTCATCGTTCCGAACCAGGATCTGATCGCCAGTTCGGTCAAGAACATGACGCTTTCGTCGCGGCACGGGCGGTTGATCATCCCGGTTGGCGTCGCCTATGGCAGCGATCTGGAAAAGACCAAAGAGATCCTGGAACAGGCGGCGGCGGACCAGTCGACGCTGCTGAAATACCCGGCCCCCGTGGTTCTGTTTCGCGGGTTGGGGGACAGCTCTCTGGATTTCGAACTGCGATGCTATCTGGCCGATGTCGACAACCTGCTGGGCACTCAATCCGACCTGTTGTTCCGGATCTATATCGACCTGGACAAGGCGGGGATCGAAATCCCCTTCCCACAGCGCGATGTGAACCTGCGCGGCGCCTCGATCCAAGAACTGATCTCCGGGGACGCGAAACCGGACATTGCGCCCGAAGACCCGGACGGGTCCCCGGCGCCGGCCTAGGGGCGCGCAGGCACGGGGCCGTCGCCAATATCCCAGAACAACCCGGCCATCAGGCGCAGCGCATCGCGGCAGATCGGTTTCAACACATGCTCGTCCGGGGCGTGTTGCGAACAGCCGCGATAGGAGTGCGGAACCCAGACCGTCGGCAGCCCCAATATGTCGGAAAAACTGTCATTGGGCAGCGACCCGGCCAGGTTGGGCAACACATGCGGCGGCTGCCCGGCGGTGCGGGTCAGGCTGTCGCGCACGAAACCGACCCAGGGATGGCCGGGATCCAGACGGGTGGCGCGAAAGAAACCCCGGTCGTGTGGCGTGATCTGAACCGCCTGAAAGCCGTTCTTGTCCAGATGGCGGCGCAGGGCGGGCAGGATATCGTCGGGATCCGTTCCCACGACATAGCGCAGCTGACAGGTGGCGCGGGCGCTGGCTGAAATCGCGTTCACCGGCGCATCCGGCACGCCCGAAGTCATCGCCAGCACAGCGAAACTGTTCCAGCCATAGGCGCGTTCAACCGGCGTCAGGCTGGCTTCGCCCCAATCCTCGTTCACTTCGGGCCCTTCGCCCCCGGCCACGGGCAGATCGCGCAGCGCCGCGCGCACGGCATCGGTCAGACTGTCCGGGCGCCACTCGGGAATGGCGATCTGGCCCCGCACATCGGTGATGCACGCCAGCGCATGCGCCAGGATCATCGCCGGATCCGCCAGCAAACCACCCCAATTGCCGGAATGGTGGGCCCCGTCGCGCAGATCAATCCGCAAATCAAAGCTGACACCGCCCCGGCTGCCCATGAACATGGTCGGCGTTTCAGGTTGCAGACGCGGCCCGTCCGACGCGATCAACACGTCCGCCGCCAGCCGGTCCTTGTGCGCAGCAAAGAATTCGGGCAACCCGGCCGAGCCGGTCTCTTCGCTCATCTCGATGACGATCTTGACGTTGAATCCCAGCTTGCCGCGTTCCGCCAGAACGCTTTCAAGCGCGGCGATGTTGATCAGGTGCTGGCTTTTGTTGTCCGCCGTACCCCGGCCATACAGCCGTTCGCCATCTTCGATCAGCTGAAATGGCTGCAACCCTTCGCGCCACTGGTCGGTTTGGGCGCGGATCACATCGCCGTGACCATATGTCAGAACAGTCGGCAAGCCCGCGTCCTCGATCCGCGCACCAACCAGAATGGGGCCGCCATTGGGGGCAGGATTGTCGAAAATCTCGCAGTCGAAACCCGCCGCCTGCAATCTAGGCTGCATCGCTTCGCGCAGATAGCGGTACAGATGCGGTGCGCTGTCGGGGTTCTGGCTTTCGGTCGGGTATGCGACCAGATCGCCCAGTTCCGACTGAAATGTTCCGGCGTCGAAATAGTCGGAAATACGGGAAATGGCGGCGTCGCGGCTCATACTTGCTCCTCAGCGATGGCGTCACCCCAGGGCGACATGATTTCGGTGCATCCGGCGTTGCGCCCGTCCCGCCGCATCACGCCCGCCGGGCACGCAAAGGCATAGGGGAACACCGTGCGCCGCGTGGTCGTGACCTGGTGGTCCGCGCGCAGGGCCGCAAGGGTTTCATCCGGCAGGCTGTCATCCGCCACCACAACCGGCCCGCCAGACACGTCGATCCGCGGCTGATGAAACGCCGCCCCCACATCCATGCCGAAATCGATCACGAAAGACGACAGCTGTGACATCGCGGAAACGATCTTGCGTCCGCCCGACGCACCGAAAGCGAACCGCGCGCCGTCTTCGGTTTCACCGATCACCGGGCAGACGTTCATCAGGCAGGTCTTGTCCGGCCCCAGGGAATTCGGGCGTCCCTGAACCGGATCGAACCACATGATGCCATTGTTCATCAGGAACCCTGTGCCCGGTGACACCACACGGCTGCCAAAGATCGACAGCAGAGTCTGGGTCAGCGCCACCATATTGCCATGACGGTCCACCACTGAAAAATGGGTGGTGCATCCAGGGGCATCCGGGGTTTCACCATCGTCCCCCATGCCCGAAAGCCGCTTGGCATAGGCCGATTTCAGCGCGGCGGCATAGCCTGTATAGGCGCGCGCGTCCGGAACCTGGCCGCCGATGTCACCCAGCCCGGCGAACACGTCGCGGAACGTGGGGCCGGCCGTCAGCCCCGGCATGACGTGAAACGCGCCCGCGCCGTGGGCAAAGCTGAGCGGGGTCTGGAACCGGGCACGATAGGCCCGCAGATCGTCATGTGACAGGCTTCCGCCCTTGGCCTGCACGTCAGCAGCCAACACCGCACCCATATCCCCGTCATAGAATTCGCGCGCGCCCTTGTCGGCCAGTTCGGACAGGGACGTCGCCATGGCGCTCATGTCCAGCCGCTTGTCCGACAGGCTGGTCCAGCCCGCTATGGTCGGCCATTGTCCGTCTTCCAGAAACAAGTCCGCCGCATCCGGGTCCTGAGCCAGCGCGCGGGTGGTCGAAGCGATGATAAGCGCCGCGTACCAATCCACATGCAACCCTTCGCGGGCCAGTTCGACGGCAGGCAACAGCAGATCGCGCCAAGGCATCCGTCCGAACCGGTCATGAGCCTGCCCGACCCCGTCCACCAGACCGGGAACTGCAATGGCCGTTGCGCCCTGAACATTGCGATCGTCGACCACGCGCTCCCACGGGAACAGGTCCCCCGCGATACCTTCGCCCGACAGGGGATAGTCGGCGGGGTTCAACGCTTTTGGGGACCGCATTCCGTAGTTCAGCGCATGGGCACAACCTTCGTCAGCGCGCCAGATCATCATCGCACCGCCGCCCGCAGGGCCGGACATCCAGGGTTCGACAACGCCGATGGCGAAGGAAACCGCCACCGCGGCATCCACCGCATCGCCGCCAGCGGCCAGAACCTGCGCCCCGATCCGGGCGGCCCGGCTGTGCTGGGCGGCAACGACACCGCCGGTGGTTTCGATCACCGTCTTGGTGATGGACTGGGTATCGGACAAGTTTGAAAGCATCATGCACTCTTCGTGGGTTGTGTCTGCTCGCCGCCAAACAGGTGGCATTCCACATGGCCATCCGGTGTGGCAACGGGATACGGCCGGTCGGTGCGGCATTTGTCCATCGCAACCGGACAACGGGGATGGAAATGGCATCCCGGCGGAGGCGCGATCGGGTTGGGGTATTCCATGCCCAGTTCCGTATCGGGCACGCCCTGGCCGGGGTCGGGCGTCAACACCGATTTCAGCAAGGCCTGTGTATAGGGATGGCGCGGCGTGTCGAACAGGTCGGCGACCTGCGTCTCTTCGACGATCCGGCCCAGGTACATCACCGCCACGCGGGTCGCCAGATGCTCGACCACCGCCAGATCGTGACTGATGAACAGATAGGTCAACCCGAATTCCGCCCGCAGGTCGCCCAACAGGTTCAGAATCTGGCTTTGCACCGATACATCCAGCGCGCTGGTCGGTTCATCGCAAATCACGATTTCCGGCTTCATGATCAGGGCCCGCGCGATGGCGACGCGCTGGCGCTGGCCACCGGACATCTGACTGGGATAGGTCTGCATGACCCGCGCGGGCAAGCCGACGATATCCAGAATTTCGCGCACCGCCTTGCTGCGGCTGGCAGAATCGCCGACATCATGCACCAGCAACGGCAGGGACACGATGTCTTCGATGCTTTTGCGCGGGTTCAGCGAAGAATAGGGATCCTGAAAGATCGGCTGGATGCGGCGCGCCAGCTTGCGGCGATCCGCGGCGTCGATACGTTCGCCATCGACGCGGACTTCGCCCTGGGTCGGCGCTTCGAGACCCAGCAGGATCTTGGCCAAAGTGGACTTGCCGCAGCCGGATTCCCCCACCAGGCCCAGAACCTGGCCACGGCCCAGAGACAGGGATACGTCGTTGACCGCCGTCAGCGGCTTGGCGGTGCCGAACAGGCCCTGCTTGACGCTATAGGTCTTGGTGACCCCACGCAGTTCCAGAACCGGTGTTTCTGCTTTGGACGTTGCTGTCATGTCACGACCTCGCCCCCCGCGCGCAATCCGTTTTCATGTACACACCGGAACGCATGCTCGCCTGCGCCGGGGTGGCGGTGGGGCACATCTTGGCGGCAGGCATCCACCACCTGATCGCAACGGGTGCGGAACGGACACCCCGACACCTTTCCCACAAGGCTGGGTACGATGCCGGGAATGGTGCCCAGACGCGCGCCGCGTTCGGTTTTTCCGGGTTGAGGAATGCAGCGCAACAGGCCGCGCGTGTACGGGTGCATGGGCGCGTTGAAGACTTCGTCCGCGCTGCCGGTTTCGACCAGCTCGCCGGCATACATCACCGCCACCTTGTCCGCGACCCGCGCCACAACGCCCAGATCATGGGTGATCAGGATCATCGCCATGTTCATCTCGCGCCCCAACTCCACCAACAGGCGCAGGATCTGGGCCTGAATGGTCACATCCAGCGCGGTCGTCGGTTCATCCGCGATGATCAGTTCGGGTTCACACATCAGCGCCATGGCAATCATCACCCGCTGGCGCAATCCGCCGGACAATTGGTGCGGATATTGCCCCAGGCGGCTGGCGGCAGCCGTGATCCCGACCTTTTCCAGCAGCTCGACAGCGCGGGCACGGGCAGCATCGCGGCTTATGTCCCGATGCAGCAACAGGGCCTCGGTCAGTTGATCGCCGATGCTGTAGGCCGGATTCAACGAGGTCATGGGTTCCTGAAAGATCATCGACATGCGATCTCCGCGCAACGCGCGCATGGTGCGCTTGTTGGCGCCTGTAAGGTCGATGCCGTCAAATTCCATCCGGGCCGCGCGCCGGTCGATCCGCCCGCCCAGCAACCCCATCAGCGCAAGCGAGGTCAGCGATTTTCCGGATCCGCTTTCTCCGACGATGCACAGGGTTTCACCGCGGTTCACGTCGAAATCGATACCGCGCACGGCGTGCAGCGTTCCGCCGCCGACAGGGATGTCGATGGTCAGGCCGCGCACGGTCAACAAGGGTTCTGGCAACAAAGGGTCTGGCATCGGGTCAGCTCCGGTTTTCGGGTGCGGTGACATCGCGCAGCCCGTCGCCCATCAGGTTGATCGCCAGCACCAGAACGAACAGCACGGCCCCGGGGATCAGCACCATCCAGGGTTCGAACAGCATCATGTTCTTGCCCTCGGACACCATCAGGCCCCAGCTGGGCGTGGGCGGCTGCACCCCAAGCCCCAGGAAAGACAATGCCGCCTCCAGCAGGATCGCATGGGCCATTTCCAGCGTCACCACCACGATCAGGTTGTTGACGATATTGGGCATGATTTCGGACAACAGGATTCGCGGCGTCGAACACCCGACCGCGCGTGCGGCGGCGACATATTCGCGCCCCCGCACCTGCAATGTACTGGACCGCATGACCACCGCGAACCGGTCCCACAGCAACAGGCCCAGCACCACGATCACCACCTGCAGCGATCCGCCCATGATCGCCACCACCGCCAGCGCCACCAGCACCACCGGCATTGCAAGGCGCACGTTGATGAGAAACGTGACAACCGCATCGACACGACCCCCGAAATACCCCGCGGCAACGCCCATGGCGGTGCCGATCAGTCCGGAAATCAGCGCCGCTATGGTGCCGATCAACAGCGACACCCGCGCGCCATAGATCAGCCGGGACAGATAATCCCTGCCCAGATGATCCGTGCCCAGAGGATGATTCCATGTCCCCCCCAGAAAGACCGGCGGCTGCATCCGTTCGAGCAGGTTTTGCGCATAGGGATCATGCGGCGCCAGGACAGGCGCAAAAAGCGCAACCAGCACCAACAGCGCCAGCACGACGGCTCCGATCAACAATCCCTGGTGGCCGAAGATGCGCCGCCGCAGCAACTGCCCCGGTGTCGGCCCCGTGATCTGAGCCAGAAGCGGGTCTGTGGTCATGTCGCTCATCAGCCGGCCCTCATGCGGGGATCCAGCCAGGCGTTCAGAACATCGGACAGGAAGGTGAAAATGATATAGAACAGCGAAAACACGAGGATCAGCGCCTGTACTGTCGGCAGGTCATTGCGCGCGATGCTTTCCCAGGCCAGATAGCCGGCACCGTGCAGCGCGAAAATGCTTTCCACGACGATCGAACCGCCCAGCATGAACCCCATCTGGACAGCCGCCAGACTGACAACCGGTATGATCGCGTTGCGCAACGCATGCTTGAACAGCACCCGGCCCTCGGGCGCGCCCTTGGCCCGTGCAGTCCGGATATAGTCAGACGACAACACGTCCAGCATCCCCGCCCGGGTCAGCCGCATGATGGCGGGCATGGCATAATATCCCAAAACTATGGTCGGCATCACGAAATGCGCCGCGCTGGCCGTGCCGGATGGCGGCAGCCAGCCAAGCTGGATGGCAAAGACCACGATCAGGATCAGACCGAACCAGAACGAAGGCATCGCCTGCCCCGCCACGGACAGGAACAGCGCCAGTCGGTCGATGAATGAATTCGGCCGGATCGCCGCCACGACACCCAGCGGAACCGCCGTCAGCAGCGCAAAGGTGATCCCGCAGACGCCCAGCAGCATGGTGATCTGCAACCGATCGACAATCAGGGTCGCAACCGGAAGTTTGAAGTAATAGCTTTCGCCCAGATCACCCGCCAGCGCGCTGGACAGCCAGTCCCAGTACTGCACCGGCAACGGGCGGTCGAATCCATACAGCACCCGGATCGCTTCGATGTCCTGATCGGTCGCAGTTTCTCCGCCGATCGCTGCCGCCGGATCACCCGACAGAAACAGCAATGAAAAGCTGATGATCGATACGGTCAGCGCCACCAGCAACGCCAGACCCAGTCGTTTCAGAATGAATTGCAGCACGCGTGATGCCCCTGTCCATCAAGACGGGGGCCCGGTCGGGCCCCCGCGGGGTTCAGTTCCAGCGCATCGTGGTAAAGCGCAACACTTCGTCGGGCGTGGGGGTATAGCTCACGTCTTTGATGAACACATAATTGGTGTTGTAGCTGAACATGGGCACCCAATAGGCCTGATCCGCGATTTTCTTGAGCGCCTTGGAATAGTATTCCTTGCGCTCTTCGGGATCGGTAGAGCTGTCCGCAATATCGAGCCAGTCCTTGATTTCCTGATCGCGCGAGTCATCCAGAGAACCGAATTTGAAAAACTGGCTGGTGATGGCCGACGCATCGTTGATCGAATAGCTGCCCCAGGTCTGGAACGACACCGGAGAGCCCTCTTTCATGCGCAATTCGCGTAGCGCCGAATATTGCAGCATGTTGAAGTTGGTTTCGATCCCGACCGCGTTCAGGAAGGATGCAATCGCTTCGGCATAGTCACGGTTGCGATAGGCGTAATATTCCGTCGAGAACCCATCGGGATACCCGGCCTCGGCCAGCAGCGCCTTGGCCTTTTCGGGATCGTATTCATAGCTGGTCACATCCTGCGTGCACCCGAACTGGCTGGGATAGCAAGCGGTCGAGATCACCTGGCTCTTGCCTTTGAGCAACGCGCTGACCAGCGCCTCGCGGTCGATGGCATGGGCCACGGCCTGCCGCACCTTCAGCTTGGTGAACGGGTTGTCCTCACCCGTGCGCCCGGCGGCATCCAGCGTCAGATACCCGATCCGCATGGTGCTTTCGTTGGCAACTGTGAACTGATCCATCGTCGCCAGCTTTTCGGCCTGGTCCGCCGGAGTCTGCCAGATCAGGTCCAGACTGCCGGAAAACAACTCGGCGATCTGAGTATTCACATCCGGAATCGTGCGGATGTCGATCTTGCCGATTTCGGGCTGCCCCTTGGGGCTGTCGTGATAGTTTTCGTTCTTTTCCAGAACGAAATGCGCGCCCGGTACGACTTCGACGGCCTTGTACGGGCCGGTTCCGACCGGTTTCAGGCCCATGCCGGTGGGGCCTGCCTCGGCATAATATTCGTTCGGGTACATGGATACCGGGCCAGACAGGAATTCGATCGCGGCCGGGAACGGCTTTTTCAGCAGAATCCGCACAGTATGGTCATCGACCTTCTCGGCCGATTTCATCCAGTTCACATTCCGCTGGGTTTTCACGCCATTGGCTTCATCCGCAACGAAATTGACCGTGTACACCACGTCATCGGCATTGAACGGTTCACCATTGTGAAAGGTGACGCCTTCGCGCAGTTTGAATTCCAGCGTGGTATCGTCGATCCATTCCCAAGACGTGGCCAGATTGCCGACATATTCGTTGGTGACCGGATCGCGATAGATCAGCCCGTCCCAGATCGCCCGCTGCAGCACGACGCCCTCGCGCGACGAATTGAAATAGCTGTCGACGTTTTCCAGTTCCTTGGTAAAGGCGGCGTTCAGCGTGTCGTCCGCCTTGCCGGCCCATGCGGCCCCGGCGCAGACCATGCCAAGCGCGGCAACGGCCGTGGTCCATTTCGATCGTAGATGTGTCATGTCAACTCCCTTGGTGTCAGCGCCGGTTTGGACGGCATTCTTGGCTATGGTATTATATTGTAATAATTATCATTGATATATAACAACGTAAGCAACTTCAAAGCGGCTCGGCAACCCCTTTTGTGAACGAACGCACCCCAAAGCCGGCATCAGGAAGATATTCGCCCATGCAATCCAGACAAAACACTCTGTTCGTGTCCTCGCTGGCAAAGGGTCTGCAATTGCTGCGCGCGTTCGATGAAAGCCATACCGAGCTGACCTTGTCCGAGCTCATTTCCCGCACTGGCCTGGAGCGCAGCGCGGTGCAGCGCCTTGCCAACACCCTGCATATCGAAGGCATGCTGAACAAGGACCCGACAACCCGGCGTTTCCGCCCGTCCCATGCCTGGCTGCAACTGGCCTATGCCTACTACTGGTCCGACGCATTGCTGCCCATCGCCATGCCCAAGTTGATCGACCTGTCACAGCGGCTGGGAGAAAGCATCAATCTTGCCGAAATGTCGGGTGAACACGTCATCTATGTCACCCGCCTGCCCAGCCAGCACACCTATTTCGCCGCCAGCGTCATCGGCCGCCGCGTTCCGGCGTTAAGCGCGTCTTCCGGCCTGGTGATGCTGGCGACGCATGACCCCCGGGACAGATCGCAGGCCGTGGCCGATTGGACGTTGCAACGGTTCACGCCGCGCACCGAAATGAACCGCGCCGTGCTGGCACAGAAGATCGTGCAGGCACAGCAGGACGGATTCGCGATTGCGCACGAACAAGTCATGCCCAATGAAATCGGCATCGCCGTGGCAATCCGTGGCCCCGCAGGCGGAGCCGCACGATCAGCGGTGCAATGCTCGGTTTCGGCCTCGCGCTGGAGCGAAGACCGCATTCGCGAAACCATCGTTCCCGCGTTGCAGGACACCGCAAACGCCATTTCACCCGATCCGCGACACTGAGGTCAATGATTGTCGGGCGGCGCGCTGCGGGCTTCGGCGGCCAGACAATTCAGACTGGATCCCGTCAGGCCCTGCAGAAACGCGACCAGATCGGCGATTTCGCCCGGGTTCAGCCCCAGAGGACGGATGCGCGGGTCCTGACGGGCATGTCCCGATCCGCCATCATTGTAGAACTCGACCACCTCCTGCAATGTCGTCAATCCGCCGTCATGCATATAGGGCCGTGTCATCGCGACATTGCGCAGCGACGGCGTTCGGATCTTCCAGCGATCGGCCGGATCCTCGGTGACTTCGTAGCGCCCCAGATCCGCCTCGCGCGGCCCCGAAACGCTGGCGACCATCGCGGCCGGCACGTCGAAATAAACACCGGGCGCGGCCTGGACACGGGTGGTGGACGGTGGGTTCTGCCGGTCCTGTTCGCGCGTCCAGCCATAGCCGGTGTCATGAAACAACTGATCCGTGAACAGGGCCGCATCCTCGTCGATCAGATGGCAGCTGGCGCAATCCGCCTTGCCGGTGAACACGGAAAACCCGCGTTGTTGCGCCGGAGTCATGGACGCGCTGTCCCCGCCATAATACCAGCGGTCGAAATCCGAATTCCCGGATACCAGCGAACGTTGATAGGCCGCCAATGCCATTCCGATCCGATCCAGAGAGGGCGGCGCGTCGAATGTTGCATCGAACAAGGCGCGATATTCCGGCTGTGTCTTCAGAAAGGCGACCACCGTGCCGACCGACGGGTTGGCCATTTCGTTTCGGGCCACCATTGGCGCAACAAACTGGGTCTCCAGCGCCAGATCGCGGCCATCGTGAAACAGAACCTCCATATAGCCCACGTTCACAAGCGTCGGCGCATTGCGTTTGACGCTGCGACCTTCGACACCGACCGAGGTACGCAACTCCCAGTTTGCGAAGCCCTGTTCCGGAACATGGCACATGGCGCATGACATGGTCTTGTTGATCGACAGGCGGCGGTCGAAGAACAGTTTGCGCCCCAGTTCGATCTTTTCGATTGTCGGCGGATTGTCCGGCGGATGCGGCACCAAAGGCAATCCCAGCGGGCTGGACAAGCTGCGCGCCAATGCGTTTTCGGCCCAGTCATTATCAGACTCTTCGCAGGATGCCGGATCGATCTGCCCCCGGGCCGGTCCGTATTCTTCGGCGCAGACGGCGGCGGTCGCAACCGTCAGAACCAGCGACAGAACGCCGATGTGCTTCATGTGCCGCTCTCCTGCATCAACAGGGTTTCGACATCGGTCATCAGCAGCCGCGGATCGATCAGACCCAGACCATAGACATTGCGGATCTGCCCGCGCCCATCGACCAGATAGATCCGCAGCAGGTGGCTGATGCTGTCCTGATCCGGCGCACGATCGACCACCTGCCCATAGCCGTCGAGAATCGGTTGCAGATCTGTTTGACCCGCCGTGGTCAGAACCTGCCAGGGCACCCTCTGATCCGCCTCGCCGTCGTTCCGGATCGGATAGGCGAACGCGTCGATGGCTTCGACCGTGTCGCGTTCCGGATCAAAGCTGATGGTCAGCAATTGCAACCGGTCCCGCAAACCGGGGATTTCGCCGCTGGCATAGTAGATGTCGAACAGCGTCGACATGGCCAGAGGACAACCGTTGACATCACCGCATGTCAGATAGACGAAACTGACCAGCGAGACCTTGCCCCCGGTGATCCCCGACAACGATCTGACCTGGCCGTCGATATCCAGCACCCGACCGTCCGGTGCCTGTTTGATGACCGGCAGATCATAGCTGCCCGCCGGGGGCGGGTCGAACTGGAACGACTCGTCCGGGGGAAACACCGACGCATAGGGCGCAGCCGGGCTGCTGGCACCAAGCCATCCGAATTGCCAACCTGCCAGCACCAGGAAAACAGCCGGCACAAGCACGGACACAAGCGCGGGCACGATCAGGTTCAGTCGCACGTCGCCACCTCTCGTTGCAAAGCCACGACAGCGGGAACCGTCACCGGTTCCCGCGATCCGTTTCTCAGGCGTACAGCGCGGCGCTGCCAAAGCGCATGATATGGGCGCGCCCCAGCTTCAACGCATTGAAATCGATTTCGAAATCATCGATCAGTTCGCTGCCGTTCCAGGTATAGGCCTTCAGATACTGGGCATTGTCGTCGCCCTTCTTGTCCCAGTTGGCCAGCAACGACGAGGTGAAATAGACCCGTTCGCCATCCCAGCTTTGGCTGACCATGTTCACCTGCCGGTCGATGACCTTTTCATAGACCATGCGCGGGTTGTGCGGATCGGATACGTCGAACAACCGGGTCATGCCATCCATGAAGGTGTTCACCCACAGGGTCTGATCGTCTGCGGCAATCGAGATATCCACCGGCAGCGGAACATCCGCCGGGTTGCCGATGTCGCCGACATCCTTGGCCTGCCATTCGCCGGTGTCATCCTCATAGATCAGCCACAGTTTCGACGTCAGCGCGGTGGTGGAAAAGGCATAATTGGCGTTGGCCCCCCAGGGAAAGCGGATTTCCAGCGGCGCGCCCGGAACGTTGAACACCTTGCGCGGCTGTCGCGTGTGCAGATCCCATTGCACGATGGTGTTGCCGAACCGTTTCATGGCTTCGGGATCGCCCAGCATCTGACCGAAATCCATCATGTAGTTGGACCAGCCGGTGAACGAAGACGTCAGCATGATATTCTTGCGGATCAGGGCGCGGATATCATACCCGTAGCCGTCCGCGACCGCGCCATCGACTGCGACCGCACCCTGCATATCGGCCTCGGTCGGCATCCAGTGGGTCGCTACAAAATCGCCATCGTCGTTATACTCGACCAGCGCGGTGCGCCCGCCATGATCGTCGTCATTGGACAAGCCGGTGATCAGCATACGGCCGGGCAGCGCAAAGAACGTGTGCGGGCCGACGACTCCGCCGCTGTCCTTGACGAACGTATCGATGACCTTGTGCAGCGTGGGGTTGGAAGGGTCGGAATGCACGTCGAAAATGAAGATCCGGTTGGTGTCCAGTCCCCCGGCCCAGAAATAGCGCCGGTCGGCCGAGAACCCGCCGTGATGCGCTTCGTTCCGGCCACCGACCGAGACGCTGTTGATGACCTCGCCGCGCGTGTCTGATCCGGGGCGCACGTCGACAGTGACCAGCTTGTCCTGTTCATCGCCCATGCCTTCGACACCCAGCGTCCAGACATAGATGTATTCTTCGTGGCCGGTGATCATCGGCATGTAGGGCGATTGACAGGTTTCGTCCGCAAAACCGCGCAACGGCAGCCCGCCCATTGCCAATGCGGCCGCAGCCAGCCCGGTGAATTCACGTCTTTTCATGGTTTCCTCCCTTGGTTTCAGTTCAGTGTGGCATGTGTTCATCCTTGGGTTTCACATCAGACAGAGCACCCCGGTTGGTTGTCTCGGCCTCGGTGACAGAACAATGTTGAATCGCGGCAGCCGCGCGGATCGCTTCGGCATTCAATACCGGCAGAATGCGGTCTTGCAGATTGGGAAGTATCCGCGCTTGCGGACCGACCACGCCAATCGAAAACACCGCGCCCAGGCGCTCGATCCCGATCGGAACCGCCACGCTGGTGACACCTTCGTCGATCTCGCCGTCGCACAGCGCATAGCCATCCCGCCGCACCCGGTTCAGTTCAAGGTCGAAATCGGACCGCGTCGTGATGGTCCGGCCCGTGAACCGATCCATCTGAGCGTCCAGCAACTGTTCGCGCAGTTCAGGCAGGATAAAGGCGGCAATGGCCTTGGCCGAAGAACAGGCATGCGCCGGGCGCGCACCCAGACCGGGATAGATGAAAGAGACGGTCGGGTCGGTGGGCATTTCCACATGAACCAGATCCACGCGCCCGCCGCGAAACCGCGCCAGAAAAGAGGTCTCGGCCGTGTCCTTTGCCACCCGGTACATCAAGGGAGACACGGCTTTGATCACATGCGCATCCGACTTTCCGGTCAATGCGATCTTGACGAACCGCATCCCCAGCACATACCGGCTGCCGTCTTCCGTTTCCTCGACGAACCCGCAGTCCACAAGCGATCCGATGTTGCGATAAATGCTGGCCTTGGGGAAGCCGGTGACCCGTGTCAGCTCGGCCACGGTGACCGGAGCGTTTGCCCCGGCAATGGCCTCCAGCAACAGGATCAGGCGCTCTTGCATATGATTCTCGTATTTCGGATGTTTTTATCATAACCCGAGAATCGAAAATTCAATAGCTTTTTATGCGGTCCCCCTAGGACCGGCCGGTATCGGCCAGCCGGGCCGTATTCTTGATCACGAAATCGACGAACTGGCGGATTTTCGGATCCTGCAGCTTGCGGTGCGGATACAGGCATCCGAAGATCGCCGACACTGGTGGCGTATCGGGCAGGACTTCGATCAGCGACCCGTCGCGCAGCTGTTGGGTGACTTCGAACCGGGGCTTGTTGACAATACCACGTCCGCCCAGCGCCCAGTCGGTCAGCACGTCGCCATCATCCGCGTCGAATTTTCCCGCCACGTCCAGCTTGCGCGGCCCGGCGTCGGTCTCGAGAACCCAGAAATATTCCGGCGATCTTGGATACCGCAACAACAGACAGTTATGGTCCGGCGACAGCAGGTCATCCGGGGTTTGTGGCACGCCGCATCGCGCCAGATATTCGGGCGATGCACATAGAACCCGCCGGCAATCCATGATCTTGCGCAGCTTCAGGTTCGAATCCCGTGGCGCACCGATAAAGAATGCCAGATCCAGCTTGTCGGCCAGAATATCCACCACACGATCCGACAGGCGCATCTGGACCCGCGTGTCGGGATAGGCTTCGACGAAACGCGGAACCAGCGGCGCGATGATACGCCGCCCGGCCCCCAAAGGCGCGGTCAGGCGGATCACGCCACGCGGAGACCCCGAGTAATTGGCCACCACGGCTTCGGCGTTGTCGATCGAGTCCAGCACCTTGAGCGCGTGATCGTAAAATGTCTTGCCCACCTCCGTCGGCGACAGAGACCGCGTGGTCCGGTTGAACAGCCGCACTCCGAGATGCTTTTCCAGCTCCTTGATGCGCTTGCTTGCGACGGCCGGCGTAAGGCGCAGATCACGCCCCCCCGACGTGATGCTGCCAAGTTCGACCACACGGGCAAAAACCCGCAGGCTTTCCACATAGGGCATGTTTGTTCACCTGAACTGTGTGCGTTTTCACAACCAGCATAGCCCATCTGGACCATTATCAACAGATCGTTGAAAGAATTTTTCGAATGGCGGCGTATCCAGAAGAAATGAAATCCGCTACGGTCATATCAATCCCAGACCGTAGCGACGAAACCGACCCGGAGGTCCGATGACACACCGCGATGAAATCCGTTTCCTGCTGAATGGGCGCGACATCGCGCTGAACGATGTGGGCGCCGGGCAGACCCTGCTGGACTTTCTTCGGCTGGATCGTCGCCTGACCGGAACCAAGGAAGGCTGCGCCGAAGGCGACTGTGGTGCCTGCACGGTTCTGGTGGGCCGTCTGCACGATGGGCAATTGCGCTATGAAACGGTCAATGCCTGCATCCGGTTCCTGGCCATGCTGGACGGCTGCCATGTGGTAACGGTCGAGCACCTGTCGGGCCCCGACGGGCGGCTGCATCCGGTTCAACAGGCAATGGTCGACCACCACGGCAGCCAATGCGGGTTCTGCACACCGGGCTTTGTGATGTCGCTGTACGCGCTGTGGATGCAGACGCCCGAGCCGACCGAACAACAAGTCGAAAGCGCCCTGCAGGGCAATCTTTGCCGCTGTACGGGATATGAACCCATCGTGCGCGCCGCCGTCGCCGTCAGCCGATATGGCACGCCCGCATCGGATCACCTGAACACCGAACGCGATCACGTCACCGCCCGGCTGGCCGCTCTGCGGGATGGCCGGCGGGTCGTGACCGGCCCTGCCGAAAACCTGGGCATCCTGCCCGCCGATGTGGACGATCTGGCGCGGGTGCTGGGGGAACACCCCGATGCCACCATTGTCGCCGGATCGACCGATGTGGGGCTTTGGGTCACCAAGTTCCTGCGCCCGATCAGCCCGGCGGTCTTCATCGGACATCTCGATGAACTGAAATCCATCAGGACCACAGACAGCGGGCTGACCATCGGTGCCGGGGTGACATATTCCGAATGTCAGGATGCAATCACCGGGATGTTCCCGCACCTGGCCGCCTATTGGGACCGCATCGCGGGCTGGCAGGTGCGCAACATGGGCACCGTGGGCGGCAATATCGCCAATGGCTCGCCAATCGGAGACACGCCGCCGGTCCTGATCGCATTGGGTGCGCAGATCACCCTGCGGTGTGGCAATGACCGGCGCGACATGCCGTTGCAGGACTTCTTTATCGATTACGGCAAACAGGACCGGCAACCGGGGGAATTCGTCGAAAGCATCCACATCCCACGGGCTGCGCCGGGGCAACTGGACGCGGCCTACAAGATTTCGAAACGGCGGGACGAGGACATTTCCTCGGTTGCTGCCGGTCTCAGTGTCACCGTCCGCGACAACACCATTCAGGATTGCCGCATCGCCTTTGGCGGTATGGCGGCCACCCCGAAACGCGCGGCAACGGCCGAGGCCGCGCTGTCCGGACAGCCCTGGGGCGAAGCCGCGTTCCGTGCGGCGGCACAGGCCCTGGGTGACGATTTTACCCCGATGACCGACATGCGGGCCTCGTCCGGGTATCGGATGCTGTCGGCCCGAAACCTGCTGCTGCGGTTCTACCTGGAACATGACGCGGCAACGGACACGCCGGTGCAACTGGCCACAGCCTGAGAAAGGGATACCGCGATGAAGGACAATGTGACCATCAAGGGCGGCGCCCACACTGACCACGCCCATGACAGCGCAATCAAGCATGTCACCGGGCGCGCCGATTATACCGATGACATCACCGAACCCGTCGGCACCCTGCACGCCTATCTGGGGTGTTCGACAGTGGCCCATGCCCGGATCGAAAAACTGGATCTGTCCGCGGTGCGCGCCGCGCCCGGTGTGATCGGCGTTCTGACCGCCGACGACGTCCCTGGGGTCAACGACATCAGCCCGACGGGCCGCGATGACGAACCGATTTTCCCCACCGACAAGGTCGAATTCCACGGCCAGCCCCTGTTCGCCGTGATTGCGGAATCCCGCGATATGGCGCGCCGTGCCGCCGAACGGGCCGAGGTCAGCTATGACACCATGCCCCATGCGCTGGATCCGGTCGCTGCGCAGCAGGCGGGGTATCCGCATGTCACCGACCCCCTGAAACTGGAGCGCGGCGACGTGGCGACCGGTCTGAGCACGGCGGAACATCGGATACAGGGGCGGATCACCGTGGGCGGCCAGGACCACATGTATCTCGAAGGTCAGATCGCCTTTGCCATGCCCGGCGAAGACGACGACGTGATCGTGCACTGTTCGACCCAGCACCCCAGCGAGGCCCAGCACATGGTCGCGCATGCCCTGGGCGTGCCGTCCAATGCGGTCACAGTGAACGTGCGGCGCATGGGTGGCGGGTTTGGCGGCAAGGAAAGCCAGATGAACCTGTTCTGCGCCGTGGCGGCCATTGCAGCCAAGAAATGGAACCGGGCGGTCAAGATACGCCCCGACCGGGACCAGGACATGACCGCCACCGGAAAACGGCATGACTTTGTCATTGATTATGACGTTGCCTTTGACGATGAGGGGCGCATTCAGGCCGTGGACGGCAGTTTTGCCGCCCGCTGCGGATTTTCGTCCGACCTGTCCGGCCCGGTCACCGACCGTGCGCTTTTCCATGCCGACAATGCCTATTTCTATCCCCATGTGCGGCTGGTCAGTCATCCGATGAAGACCAACACCGTCAGCAACACGGCGTTCCGCGGCTTTGGAGGGCCACAAGGCGTGGTCGCCGCCGAGCGCATGATCGAAGAGATCGCATATGCCCTGGACAAGGATCCGCTGGAAATCCGCAAGGCGAATTTCTACGGGGCCGACGGGCGCGACGTGACACCGTACCATCAACAGGTCGAGGACAATATTCTCGATCGCCTGATCGGCGAACTGGAAACGGCAACCGATTATCAGGCCCGGCGCAAGGCGGTGCTGGCGTTCAACGCGGCTTCGCCGGTCATTCGCAAGGGCATTGCCCTGACCCCGGTCAAGTTCGGCATCTCGTTCACCGCTACCTGGTACAATCAGGCCGGGGCATTGATCCATATCTACAACGACGGGTCGATCCATCTGAACCATGGCGGCACCGAGATGGGGCAGGGGCTGAACACAAAGGTCGCCCAGGTCGTGGCCGAAGCGTTTCAGGTCGATTTCGACCGTATCAAGATCACCAAGACCACGACCGAAAAGGTTCCCAACACGTCAGCCACCGCCGCGTCCTCGGGCACCGATCTGAACGGCATGGCGGCGCTGGACGGGTGCGAACAGATCAAGGCGCGCCTGATCGAATTTGCCGCGGCCAAGTGGGATGTGGCCCCTGATCAGGTTCTGTTTCTGCCCAACATGGTGCAGATCGGCGATACCAGCCTCAGCTTTGATGCCTTCATCAAAGAGGCGTACATGGCGCGGGTACAACTGTCGGCGGCCGGTTTCTACAAGACGCCGAAAATCCATTGGGACCGGACCACCGGCAAAGGCCGGCCGTTCTACTACTATGCCTATGGCGCGGCTTGCTCTGAGGTGTCCATTGACACGCTGACAGGCGAATACCGGGTGGATCGCACCGATATTCTGCATGATGTGGGCAAATCCCTGAACCCGATTCTGGACAAGGGCCAGGTCGAAGGCGCGTTCATACAGGGCATGGGCTGGCTGACCTCTGAAGAACTGTGGTGGGACGGTGACGGCCGCCTGCGCACCCATGCCCCCAGCACCTACAAGATCCCGCTGGCCTCGGATCGGCCCCGCATCTTCAACGTCAGCCTGGCGGATTGGTCGGAAAACAAGGAACGCAGCATCAAGCGGTCCAAGGCCGTGGGCGAACCGCCCTTCATGCTGGGGATTTCGGTGCTCGAAGCGCTGTCGATGGCGGTGGCAAGTGTCGGCGATTACAAGACCTGTCCGCGTCTGGATACCCCGGCGACACCCGAACGGGTGTTGATGGCGGTACAGCGCCTGAAAGACCCATCGTGACGCTGGCCCGGTTCCTGTCCCGGCACGACCGCGTGGTGCGGCTGGTGCTGACGCGGGTGCGCGGATCATCGCCGCGCAATACCGGCACTGAAATGTACGTCGCGCCAAACGCCCAATGGGGCACCCTGGGCGGCGGACAGCTGGAATACCGCGCCATCCAGCGCGCCCGCCAGATGTTCGACGACTGCGAAGTCAGCGCCACGCTGGATATCCCGCTTGGCCCGGAAATCGGGCAATGCTGCGGCGGACGGGTGGAAATGACACTGGCCCGCATGGGCCAGGGCGACAAACGCGACGCCATTGCCCGCCATGACGCAGCCCATGCGGCGCAGCCCCATGTCTATGTCATGGGTGCGGGTCATGTGGGCCGGGCGCTGGCGGATCTGTTGCAACATCTGCCCGTGCGCACCATCATGGTCGACCCGCGCGCCGACGAACTGGCACAATGCACGGCAGCGGTCGAAACCCGCCTGACCCCGATCCCCGAAGCCGAAATCGACCGCGCCCCGCCCGGCAGCGCCTTTGTCGTGCTGACCCACGATCACGCGCTGGATTTCCTGGTCGCCAGTTCCGCGCTGACCCGGGGAGACGCGGCCTATGTGGGGATGATCGGCTCGGCCACGAAGCGCATCAAGTTCCGCAACTGGTGCAACAGCCAATGCGATGGCCTGCCCATCGATACCTTGATCTGCCCCATCGGGGCAAACGGCAGCCGCGACAAGCGGCCCGGCGTCATCGCTGCCTTCGTGGTGGCGGAACTGATGGCCGAATTGACCTCTGAAACTGCCGTCACGACCCCGCAAGGGGACACCGAACGGTCCGGAAGGGACCACAAACGGGACGCAGGGATCAGGCGGACAAAAATCTGATTCCGCGACCATTCTGGAGGAGGAGGCCGGGATGACCGCGCCAAGCTATACTTACAAACTGTTCTCGCGCCATGATTTCAGCGCGTTCTGGGCCTTGTTCACGGACAACCTGATCAACCTGATCGTCCTGTCAGGTATCTGCCAGTTCGTGTTCCAGATGCCTGCCGAAATCGTGTACGGCCGCATCGTGCCCGGAGCGGCAGTGGCCATTCTGGCTGGAATCGCGGTCTATGTGCTACTGGCCAAACGCGCCGCGGAACGGACCGGGCGCGATGTCACCGCCCTGCCCTATGGCATCAGCACGCCGGTGATGTTCGTCTATCTGTTCGGCGTCATCGGGCCGATCTACTGGGCCACCGAAGATCCGATGCTGGCCTGGCAGGTGGGCATCGGCGCGGGCTTCATGGGCGGTATCGTGGCCGCATTTGGCGCCATCATCGGCCCCTGGCTGAAACGCGTGACACCCCGCGCCGGGATGCTGGGCACGCTGTGCGGCATCGCTCTGGTGTTTATTGGGACCGTGCCTCTGGCCACGGTATTCGAAAACCCGCTGATCGGTTTCGCGTCGATGATCATCATCCTCTGGGGGTTGGTCGGGCGGTTCCGTCTTCCGTTCAACATCCCGGCGGGTTTGCTGGCGCTGGGGGTCGGCACGCTGGTGGCACTGCTGGTGGGCGAAGCACGCATCACGTTCGAAGGCGTCGGATTTTATCCGCCCCTGCCCTATATCGGGGATCTGATCGCCGGAATTCAGCATCTGTTCGCCAACCCGGAATTGTTCCTGGTGCTGGTTCCCGTGCAGATCTACAATTTCATCGAAACCATGAACAACGTCGAAAGTGCCGATGCGGTGGGCGATCACTATCCGGTGGCGACCTGCCAGATCACGGACGGGCTGGGTACGATGATCGGCGCGGTGTTCGGATCGCCCTTTCCCACGACAGCCTATATCGGTCACCCGGCCTATAAGCGGATGGGCGCGCATGCCGGGTATATCATCGGTGTCGCCACCATCATCCCGCTTGCCGCGTTCTTTGGGCTGCTGGCGTTTCTCAACAATCTGATCCCCGTGGCGGCCGCCGCTCCGGTTCTGGTCTTCGTCGCCTTGTCGCTCATCACCAACACGGCCCACGCGGTCAAGACCGACCACATGGCGGCCGTAACCATCGCGATGATGCCGCATGTATCCGCCTTCGTGATCCTCAAATGGGGGGCTCTTCTGGGTGCGCTGGGGGCGGTCGGGGCCACCGGGTTGCCGCAACTGGGCGACCCCGAGCTGACCGCCGCGCTATTGCAGCAGGGTGCCCATTTCCAGGGACACCTGGCGTTGAGCCAGGGCGCGATCCTGACCGGGCTGATCTGGGGGGCAATTGTCGCCAGCGTCATTGACGGACGGTTCCGCAATGCCGGGGGGTTTGCACTGGCGGCCTGCATCATGTCCTCGCTCGGCGTGATCCACGGTGCCAGCCTGCATTGGCCCCAGCTCAGCACCGTCAGCATGGGATACCTGATCGCGGCAGCATTCCTGTACATCTATCCGGTCTTCCACAAGGACGAGACGCTGGCAAACCCGGATCTGCCGATCGATGATCTGACCCCGGTGCCGGGCAAGTAGACCAACGGCAAGACCACGGAACAAGACCACTGGCCGGGACAGGCGGAAACGAACTGTCCCGGCCATTTCGCGCATAGCGGGGCTGGCCTGATGACATGAAATGTCATTATACCCGGGTTAGAGTACGCCATGTCCAGAACCGCCCGCCTTTTCCAGTTGATGCAAAGCCTGCGCGCCGGTGCGCCACCGCACACGGCCCGGAATCTTGCGCACGACCTGGGGGTTTCGGCCAGGACCATCCATCGCGATATTGATACGCTGCGCAGCCTTGGCGCCGTGATCGACGGCGCGGCCGGGTTCGGTTTCACCCTGATCGAAGACGCCACGCTGCCGCCGCTGGGTTTCAACGACGAGGAACTTGAGGCGCTTGTGCTGGGGCTGCGCGAAGTGCAACAGGTCGGCGACCCCGATCTGGCACAAGCCGCCAAAGCCGCATTGGCCAAACTGCAGGGTCGGCTGCCTCCACGCCAGGCCCATCGCCTGACCCATTCCGTCCTTTCCGCACACCGGTTCAGCCCGCCGGCCCCGCCGACAATCCCGGTTGCCGCCCTGCGCCGCGCCACATGGGAAGAAATGATTGTCGAGTTTTCCTATTCCGACGCCAGGAACGCACGCACCCGGCGGCGGGTCAGCCCATTGGGGCTGTCCTACATGGATCGCTCGACGGTGATGATCGCATGGTGCCATTTGCGACAGGACTTCCGGACCTTCCGGCTGGATCGCATGACCGACCTGCGCGTGACCGAAGAAAGTTTCCGCCCCAAACGTGTCCCCCTGCTGCGCACAGCCATAGCGTCATTCAAAGAAGAGGCCAGATTGGCGGAACATTGCAGCCCGGCGGATACAACGCTTTCGTGATTCCCGAATTTGCAGTAGCATGGCGCCGAGCAGGCAATCGGGGTAACAACGATGCGTATTTGCACAAGCGCCGGGATTCTGATCCTGGCCATGACAGGCAGTCTGGCAGACGAAACCATCGACAATTCAATACGCCCGGAAAGCCGGGCAGATGCGGCACCCGCCGAAATCCGCATGGCATCGGCAGATATCGACACATCGTTGCGCCCTGTCCTGCGCCCTCGGTCGATCAAAACCAGCGAGTCCCCCGTGATGGAACAAGAAGCCGACCAGCGTTTCCAGGACTGGGTAGAAACGTTCAGGCCACGGGCACAGGCGCAAGGCATCAGCGCGGCGGTTCTGGACCGGGCCTTTGCCGGGGTGACCTATGATGCGAACATCATCCGACGCGACCGCAACCAGAGCGAATTTTCCAAAACCATATGGGAATATCTGGATAGCGCCGCCAGTCAAACCCGCATCAGCAACGGTCAGTCCGCGCTGCGCAAACACGACAGCAGCCTGAACGCAATCGAAGCCCGCTATGGGGTCGAAAAGGAAGTCGTGGTTGCGATCTGGGGTCTGGAAAGCGCCTACGGGACGTATCGCGGCAACACCGATATCGTCCGCGCCCTGTCCACGCTGGCGTTCGATGCCCGTCGCAGCGCGTTCTTCGAAACCCAGCTGATCGCGGCGCTTAAAATCCTGCAAAGCGGCGACACCGCGCCGCGCGACATGACCGGCAGCTGGGCCGGGGCAATGGGGCATACCCAGTTCATTCCGACCTCTTATCTGGATTACGCGGTCGATTTCACCGGCGACGGTCGGCGCGACATCTGGTCGGACGATCCCAGCGACGCGCTGGCTTCGACCGCCGCCTATCTGGCGCGATTCGGCTGGACCAAGGGTCAACCCTGGGGCGTCGAGATCAAGCTGCCCGACGATTTCGATTTCCAGCTCGCAGACCGCAAAATACGCAAATCCGCCACCGAATGGTCCCGTATGGGCGTGGTTGGTGTGAATGGCAAACCCGTGCCCGATCACGGCCCGGCATCCATCCTGACACCCGCCGGCAGCGGCGGGGCCGTGTTCATGATATTCAAGAATTTCAGCGTGATCGAACGCTATAACGCCGCGGATGCCTATGTCATCGGAGTCGGCCACCTGTCCGATCGCATTGCCGGAGGCGCTGCCATTCAGGCCCCATGGCCACGCGGAGACCGCGCCCTGACCCTGAAGGAACGCAAGGAAATGCAGCAGCGCCTGACCGCACGCGGGTTTGACACCCAGGGCATAGACGGCAGGATCGGTCCGCTGACCATCGACGCGGTACGCGCATATCAAGTCGCGTCAGGGCTGACACCCGACGGGTATGCGTCATTGAACCTGCTGAGCCGCCTGCGATAACATGGTAATCCGCCCATTTTTTTGCGAAGGTTTGGGCGCAGGATTCACGCAGGCATCTTCAGTTTCTGTGCTGGCGTCATCCCGCCGTTGCCCATGTTCGGACGCTCGTTGTTGTAGGGCCAGAGCCACGCGGTGGCAATCTGCTGCACCTCGTCGATGCTTTCGAATATCCAGCCATTCATGCCCGACCGTCCGGTTGTAGCATTCGACAAAAGCATTCTGCTGTGGTTTTCCGGCTGAATATGGACCAAGGCGATGCCCTTGTTTTCGGCCCATTCCATAAGGGTGCCGCTGATATATTCCGGACCGTTGTCGACTCGAATGGTTCGCAGCGCACCGCGCCATGCGATGATCTGGTTCAACGCCCTGCCGGCGCGTTCCGCGGGTAGCGTGAACCCAAAATGATCGAGCAGCAGATCAAGCTTTACCTGAGCGGGACCATCAGCCGCGCTACGCTGCACGAGAGCCTTCAAAAGGGTAAGATCGTCCGCGCGGGTCGCTCCTGGGACGATAAAAAGGATATGATCTTCGAGCACGGAGGCGATACTTCCCCCGATCATGGGCACGCGCGAGGTGGGAGCTATCAGGGTATGAGGTTTGCTCCCAATGAAAACGCCCCACCAATGGCAGCGCAAAGCGCCAAGACTGCCGACCAAAGTTGAGCGGGCTTGAGAGAGCCGATCAACTGAGCCACTGACATCTTCTCGATGTTCTTTTCCTCTTTGCTGCGATTTCCATTTGGCTTGGTGCCGCTGACCTTGGTCTTCCAGCTTGCTAATACGCCATTAAACTCGGTCGAGTTCAGGTAGTCCTTATTCAATGGAACCGTTTGAACATACCAGTCATATCCGGGTTCGAGCAGGCCTTCGTGCTTGACGCCTTCCTCGACAATAACCAATAGAGGTAGTCCACGACTGTAAGCCATTGTTGCCTCAATCTGGTTCCAAGGCGTCGCAAGCACAGTGTTAGAAAGAGCTTTCTCTTTATCTCCACCACGACGTTCAGTTCCCGTTGGAAAATGTGTGCGTTCGAGTGCAAGCACAATGGTGCCGACGCAACGATCCATCAGGGTTTCTACTGTCTTTAGGGGGCGTCGACTGAGAAAGTATTTCGGCCAACCGTATTGGGTACAAGTCCTTCTGCTCTAAGCCGAGTTTCTACGGCTTGGACAAATTCTTCTTGTGCGTCATTGGCCGTACCACCGACACTTAGAAATACGTCCTTGCCCATGGTTTCCTCCGGGCCAAATTGGTTTGCCTATACTTTTGCCAACAAGGCGCCCAAATTGCAATATTCAGGTGTCGAACAACAAAAGCCTTTTCCTTTATTTTATTGATTAATACCAATTACTTACTTTGAATTCTCGGACAGGACGTCAGGCATCTTCATGTTTATTGGACGGCAGGCTCCCGAGCCTGCCTTTCTCTATAAGCGAACGTGCCCCAGTGTTCCTCTCACGGGCTGCGACAGGCTTGCGCGCGCCGATTGGCCGAGACCAGAGCCACCACGCACGAGATCGGCGCGGTCACTGACCACAAAACACTGGCGCTGATCCAGCGCTACACCGGGGCCGCCGGCCGCGAAGGCATGGCCGATTCCGCGATTGAGAAACTCGTCGCCCGCCCGAATGGCGAGCGCAATTTGACGAACCTTCCCAATCGGTTCGTGAAATCCGACACCAAACCCAAGCAGGGAAAGGAAATTTTATGATCAGTGGTGAGCCGTGCAGGATTCGAACCTGCGACCCACTGATTAAAAGTCAGTTGCTCTACCAACTGAGCTAACGGCCCACTCTGTTAGGGTTCGGCGCTGCGATCCCTGGCGCTGTCTATTCCAATTGTTCCGGCGGGATCAACTGTAAAAAACGCGGTTTTCCGTTCTGGTTTCGATTTTCCCGAAGCCGAACATGGCGGCCTTCCTAGAAAAGTCGCCAAGGCGGGTCAAGCCCCGATTGAAAGTTTCCGCATCACGCTCTGGATTCACCCTGCACGCGGCGCTATATGGCGGCCATGCGCAACCTTTCGGACACCGGTTTGCCCTTCATGAAGATGCATGGGCTGGGCAACGACTTTTTTGTCGTGGATGCCCGCGCGCATGAATATGCTATTGATCCGGCCCTGGCAAAAGCCATCGCGGATCGCCATCGCGGAATCGGATTCGATCAGCTGGCGGTGATTTCCCGGGGCGCCGGTGATGCCCATTTGACGTTCTATAACGCTGACGGTTCAACCTCGGCGGCCTGCGGCAACGCCACCCGCTGTATCGCGCGATATCTGATTGCCGAAACAGGCAAGGTGCAGCTGACCCTGACCACCGACCGCGGCGAACTGGCTGCGCGGGACATGGGCGGCGGGCTGACGTCGGTCAACATGGGTGCCCCGCAGCTGGAATGGCAGGATATCCCCCTGGCGGAAGAGATGGAAACCCTGGAATTGCCGATCGAGGGCTCGCCCACAGCAACCGGCATGGGCAATCCGCATTGTACCTTCTTCGTGCCAGACGCCGAAGCCATTCCGCTGGCGGAATTCGGTGCGCGGTATGAACTTCATCCGCTCTATCCGGAACGCACCAATGTTCAGGTGGCGCAGATCACAGGTCCGGACCAGATCCGCATGCGCGTCTGGGAGCGCGGGGTCGGCATCACCCTGGCTTCGGGGTCGTCTTCTTGTGCGACCGCCGTGGCGGCGGCGCGGCGCGGATTGACCGGCCGGCAGGTGAGCATCCAGTTGGATGGTGGCACATTGCAGGTCGCGTGGCAGGAGGACGGCGTCTGGATGACCGGACCCACCATGCATGTCGCTTCGGGCAGGCTGACCCCCGAATTTCTGGCCAGCATCACATGAGCGCGCCCAAATTCACCACATTGGGTTGCCGCCTGAACGCCTATGAAACCGAGGCGATGAAGGATCTGACCGCGCGGGCGGGGCTGGAAAACGCGGTCATCGTCAATACCTGCGCCGTCACGGCAGAAGCAGTGCGCAAGGCGCGCCAAGAGATCCGGAAACTGCGGCGGGAAAACCCCCAGGCGCAGATCATCGTCACCGGTTGTGCGGCACAGACCGAACCCAGCACGTTTGCGGCCATGGATGAGGTCAACGCGGTCATCGGCAACACCGAAAAGATGCAACCCGCCACCTGGGCCGGTCTTGCCGGCGATTTCGGAACCGAGCCGGTGCAGGTCGATGACATCATGTCCGTGACCGAAACCGCAGGGCATCTGATCGATGGGTTCGGCACCCGCAGCCGGGCCTATGTGCAGGTCCAGAACGGATGCGACCACCGCTGCACCTTCTGCATCATCCCCTATGGTCGCGGCAACTCGCGCAGCGTACCTGCCGGGGTCGTGGTGGATCAGATCAAACGGCTCGTGCAGCGCGGATACAACGAGGTCGTGCTGACCGGGGTGGATCTGACCAGCTGGGGTGCGGACCTGCCATCACAACCCCGTCTGGGCGATCTGGTGATGCGCATTCTGCGGCTGGTGCCGGATCTGCCGCGCCTGCGGATCAGCAGCATTGACAGCATCGAGGTAGACGAGAACCTGATGCAGGCCATCGCCACCGAGCCCCGATTGATGCCACATCTGCATCTGTCGCTGCAACATGGCGACGATTTGATCCTGAAGAGAATGAAGCGGCGGCACCTGCGCGACGATGCCATCCGTTTTGCCGAAACCGCCCGTTCACTGCGCCCCGACATGACCTTCGGCGCGGATATCATCGCCGGTTTTCCGACCGAAACGGACGATCATTTCGAGAATTCGCTCAAGCTGATTCGGGATTGCGACCTGACCTGGCTGCACGTTTTTCCCTATTCCCGGCGGGCGGACACCCCTGCCGCACGCATCCCCGCCCAGGTCGATGGCAAAATCATCAAGACCCGCGCCGCCCGCCTGAGGGCCGCCGGGAAGCAGCAGGTCGCGCGCCACCTTTCCGCGCAGGTCGGGCAGACCCACCACATCCTGATGGAAAACCCGCACATGGGCCGGACCGAACAATTCGCCGAGGTCACCTTTGGCAAACCCCAGCCCGAAGGTCGGATCGTCACCGCAGCAATTTCCGGGGTTTCCGGAAACCAGCTGCAAGCCTGAGCGCCACCCGCAAGCCACATGCGCAACAATGGGATTGCCGACAGCGGGGTCGCGCAAACGAAAACCCCCGCGCCGCAGGGTGACGCATTCCGGGATTTGTAGATCACCGCTTTGGAACTTGAACGACTTCGGACGATCCCGGCCCGAGGTATTGCCGTGGCTCGAACCAGTTGTATTAAACCCGATGGTGATGTCACGTTAACCGCTGTTCGATTGCTCTTGCCTGGAATAGGACGTAGACGGCGCCGATGAATTCATCGCCTATCAGCTACAAGCGTCACCGATTTCCCCCTCAGATCATCGCCCATGCAGTGTGTTATGCGTTCGTTTCAATCCAAGCCTGCGCGAAGTTGAAGAGATGCTGCTGCAGCGTGGGATCGGCACGTCTTACGAGACTGTCCAGCGTTGGGTCATAAAGTTCAAGCCGTAGATCGCTCGCAAATTGCGACAGCGACAAGACCGTCCCGGCGATGTCTGGCATCTGGCTGAGGTTGTCGTGAGAATTTCTGGTCGCAAGCATTGGCTTTGGCGCGCGGTCGATCAACATGGTGTTGTGCTGGACGAAATACTCCAACCGAAACGGGATAAAGGCGCAGCAAAACGGCTGTTGCGCCGCCTGACTAAGCGTCTTGGTTTTGTTCCCAAGCGGATCATCACGGACAAACTGCGCTCATATGGCGCTGCCAAGCGAGAGGTCGCGCCGGGGTTGGATCATTGGTCGCACAAGGGCCTCAACAACCGCGCCGAAAATAGCCGTCTACCGTTTCGAAAGCGAGAACGGACGATGCAAGGCCATCGGTCTCCGGGCGGGTTGCAAGGGTTTGTGGCTATCTGTTCAGCCGTTCGGAATTGCTTCAGTGTTCCAACTCGCCGTCGCTTCGCCTTGAAAATCAGATATCACCGTCTCGAAGCGTTTGACGCCTGGATTGCCGCCACTGGAGCAACTTGAAATCTGAACATCAGCGTTTCTTGGTGGGTTCAAAGTTAATGTGACAACACCGTTCACCCCCTCTGGTTAATTTCAAACGAACTGCGGCTGTCTATTCGAACTCACCCAACTCTGAATGCAGCGCTTCCATCCGTTCCATATAGGTGCGGCTCGCCTTGCCAAGTTTGCGATAACTTTCGTAGGCGAGCAGGCGCAAGACCGCTTGAACACCCGAATAGCTGTCGAAGATATGGGGCGTTTCCACCGGACATGTAATAATCCAACGTGCATATGCGGGAATGACACGGGCCGATGAGTCGGTGACTAGAAGAATTGGGACCTCGCGATCATGCATCAATTTCATATATTGTTTCAAAAGGCCCACAATACGCCGTAGACCAATGATCACGATGACATCTTCCGATCCTAAGTCTGATGTGCGTTCTGCTACTGTTTCGCCCGGTCCTGGCACGATCCGCGTGGCGCCCCGAAAATGCAGGAACTGAGTCCGGGCATAACTGGCCAAGAAATAGCTATTGCGGAACCCCATGAATACCAAGTTGCGCGCACCCACCAGCGCGTCGGTGATCTCGTTCATTTCGTCCGGTTTCAGCCCATTGAGTGCTTCGGTAAGATTGCGCACCTCTGCTTCGGCGAAACGGGACAGGAATGTATCATTCTCGACCTCGCCCTGATGGGGAGCAGCGGCAGATTGAAACAGCGGTGCGCCCCAGTTTCGCGCGTCTCTTGCTGCAATTCGCATTTCTTCGTAGTTGCCAAAGCCGGCCCGGCGCACAAAGCGCGTGATGGTGGCATTGGACACTCCGGCAAGTCGCGCCAGCTCGGACGCCGCATAGACAGAAAGCTCTCCCGGCGATTCGAGGACAAGGTCCGCTACCTGTTTTTCCTGGGCACTGAACTTGTCATACACCTTGTGAATGGCAGTGACTATTGACCCTTGGGGTCGGATATTTTTGTCATCCTTTTCAGGGGCCTGCGCCAATTTTCTTCCTTTCTCAGAATACGGGAATGAAAAATTATTTTCGTTGAAGTTGACATACAGAAAACTACGTATCAACATGATAATTGATTTTCAAACGAGTGAAATCTGATTTTCAAACCGGAGAGGGTGACGTAACCATGCCATCGGGATCTGCTGTTTGGTTTATACCTCACACGGCCGCAGCGGCAGCGATGAAGCTCGCGCCCTGTCGATCGAGATACTTCAAATAGCAAGAGGACGAGCACCATGCGCATAAAAAATAATCTTGGCCAGGGCTGCGAGAACGAGCTGTTGATCAACGATCTGGCTGATCGTGACGCAGCCTACGGGCAGGAGCAATCAGCCGTGTTAAATGACGCTGCCTTTGCACAGGCCCTGGAGACCATCACCGCCTGGCCCGGCTATGGGGCGACGCAGTTGGTCTCCTTGCCAGCATTGGCCAGACAGGCGCGTGTCACCAGCGTTCACTACAAGGATGAAGGCCGGCGTTTTGGGCTCGGTAGCTTCAAAGCGCTCGGGGGGGCGTATGCCGTGTCACAATTGTTGCGCCGCGAAGTGGCTCGGATCAAGTCTCTTCCTCTGCCGCCAATCAGGGAAATTCTGGACCGCAAACATGCAGATGTCATCGAGGGAACCACTGTTTGTTGCGCTACAGATGGCAATCATGGGAAATCGGTTGCCTGGGGGGCCCGGACCTTCGGCTGCAAATGTGTGATCTTCATTCATGAAACCGTCAGCGAAGGCCGCAAGCAAGCGATCGAAGCCTATGGCGCGCAGGTGATCCGTACCAAAGGCAACTATGACGAAAGCGTGCGTGAAGCGCAGGAAACCGCCACGCGTGAAGGATGGTTTGTAGTCTCTGATACGTCCTATCCGGGATATACCGAAGTGCCAAAGGATGTGATGCAGGGCTACGAGATCATGGCGGCCGAGGCCTGTGACGCGCTGGATGTGCCGCCGACCCATATCTTTCTGCAAACCGGAGTAGGGGGTATGGCTGCTGCTGTCGCAGCGCATTTCAAACGCCGGTATGCGAGCGATAGACCGATGGTCGTTTTGGCCGATCCGGATAAATCTGCCTGTTGGCTCGAAAGTATCCGCCTGGGTGCACCAACCTCAGTGCATGGCGATCTTGATACGCTGATGGCGGGGCTTGCTTGTGGTGAGATCAGCCTTATTGCCTGGGACATCCTGCGGGAAACCGCTGATGCGGTTGTTTCGGTCGCTGATGAGGACGCGGTGGCACTGATGCGGCGCCTGGCCGATCCGGAAACGGGGGATCCCCTGATCGTCGCCGGTGAATCCGCCGTGGCAGGGCTGGCGGCGTTGCTGGGCTGCGCCGGGAACGATGAGGCGCGCAGAAAGCTCGGGCTTGATGAAAACGCGCGCATTCTGGTTTTTGGCACAGAAGGTGATACCGATCCAGTGCTGTATAAGAAACTGGTTGGTTGCGAGGGCGATGCGGTGCGAGGTGCGGCATGATTGTCCAGATCAACCTTGACCGCCTCATGAGCCGGATCATGGAATTGGGCAAGATCGGCGCTCTCGAAAAGGGCGGCGTTAAGCGGCTAGCGCTTACTGACGAAGACCGCATGGGCCGAGATCTTGTTTGTCGCTGGATGGCCGAAGCCGGCCTGACGGTGACGACCGACTTGATTGGCAACACCTGGGGGATCCGTGAAGGACGGGAAGATGATGCACCTGTCATAATGGGGTCCCATATCGACAGCGTGGCCACCGGTGGGCTTTATGACGGAGTGCTTGGTGTGTTGGCGGGGCTTGAGGTCATCGAGTCGCTGAATGATGCGGGCATTCCGACCAAGCGTCCTGTCGGAATGGCCTTTTTCACCAACGAAGAAGGCGCACGATTTGCTCCGGACATGATGGGGTCGGGGGTCGCTCAGAAAGCGCTTGATCTCGACGAAATGCTGGCGGTGACCGGCATTGACGGCACGACCGTGCGCGAGGAGCTGAATCGGATCGGGTATGCCGGCACGGCGCCGGTGATGGCCCTTCGGCCGCATTGCTTTCTAGAACTTCACGTTGAACAGGGGCCGGTTCTGGAAAACGAGAACGTGGCAATTGGAGCGGTCACGGGGGTGCAAGGTATCTCTTGGACCGAGTATGTGGTCGAGGGTCGGTCAAGCCATGCGGGAACAACTCCCATGACGATGCGCCGGGATGCGGGAGTCGTTGCCGCGCGCATTGCTGCCGAGGCCCGAGCCATTGCTGATGACTTTGGTGCACCGCAGGTAGCGACAGTAGGCATGTTCGAGTTGTCGCCGGGCCTTGTGAATGTTGTTCCCGAAAGGGCCATGTTGACGGTGGATCTGCGGAACACCGACGATGCCCTGTTGCTTGATGCAGAAACGCGGCTGAATGCTTTCGCCGAGACAGTGGCTGCGGCTGAGGATTGTACGCTCAGACGACGCAGTCTTGCGCGCTTTGCGCCCGTTGAATTCGATCAGGACCTGGTAGCGGCAGTTGAGGAACAGGCAAGTGCGCTTGGTCATACCGTACGACGGATGCCATCGGGGGCAGGGCATGACGCACAGATGTTCGCGCCAAACTGTCCGACAGCGATGATTTTTGTCCCGTCTCGCGACGGGCTGAGCCACAACATCCATGAATTCACCGCACCCGAACAGATCGGAGCCGGCGTTGATGTCTTGATGCAGGTTGTTTTGAACGAGGCTGGCACCAGCCGGTAAGGAGTAAGTTAAATGAAACGCAGGTTTATTGCCGCAGCGGCCCAACTCGGCCCGATCGCTAGGGACGAACCCCGCAGTTCAGCAGTTGCCCGGATGGTTGCCTTGATGCGCGAAGCGCACGGGCGCGGCGCCGAGGTGGTGGTCTTTCCCGAACTGGCACTGACCACGTTCTTTTCACGTTGGTATACCGAGGATGATGCTGAAATCGACTCCTGGTTTGAAACCGAAATGCCCAATGACGAAGTTCAGCCCTTGTTTGACGCTGCGCGTGACTTGGGGATCGGATTTTATCTAGGCTATGCGGAACTGACGACGGAAGATGGCCGAAAACGCCGGTTCAACACGTCGATCATTGTCGACAGTACCGGCAAGATCGTTGGAAAATATCGCAAAATTCATCTACCCGGGCACCGGGACAACGAACCGTGGCGCGCATTCCAGCACTTGGAGAAACGCTATTTCGAACATGGCAATATGGGCTTTCCTGTGTTCGAAGCATTCGGTGGCAGGATGGGGATGTGCCTGTGCAATGACCGTCGCTGGCCTGAAACCTTTCGTGTGTTGGGGTTGCGCGGCGCCGAAATGGTGATGTTGGGCTACAACACGCCACTGCATTATCCGCCAGCCCCGGAACATGACCACCTGCAGTATTTTCACAACCACCTTTGCATGCAGGGCAGCGCCTACGCCAACGGGATATGGGTGATCGGAACGGCAAAGGCTGGCAGGGAAGAAGGCTGTGACCTGATTGGTGGTAGCTGCATCATTGCCCCTACGGGTGAAATCGTGGCCCAGGCTCAGGGTGTGGGCGACGAAGTCATCACCGCAGAAGTGGATTTGGACCGCTGTCGCGAACTCCGAGACAATGTCTTCAATTTTTCCCTGCACCGTGAACCTGAAGATTACAGCCCGATCTGTGCGTCCAAAGACCGGTGATGGAACGCCATTCAATTACAAGCCAACGGAGGAGAATAAAATGAAAAATCGGATGACCCGTCGAAGTCTGCTGCAGACGCTCTGCGGGGCGACTGCGCTTGGATCCTTGGGCGCAATGCCATCGCTCGCAGGATCAAATGAATTCGTCTGGATGACGTGGGAAAACTTGGCCAAGGATGACTATCTGGCCAAACTTCTAGCCGCTTCACCGATCGACCTTCGCAAGAACTTTATCGGCACGGATGACGAACAATTCGCTAAACTCCGAGCCGGGGGGGCCTCATCGGTCGATTTGATCACGCCGGGGTTGGACAAGGTGGAATTCTATGTCGAATCCGGGCTGCTTCAGCCAGTCGATCTGGATCGCGTGCCAAATGCCGCCGCACTTTATGACACGTTCCGCAATACGCCGCTCGGCAAGAAGAACGGTGAAACCTATGGCGTTCCCTTCTATTGGGGCATCAACCCCATTGTTTACCGTGCCGACCTGATGGACGGAGAACCCGATTGGTCGGTGTTCTTTGAAGGCGACAAGCATGCCGGGAAACTGGCTATGCGTGATTACGCCTTGGAGGGCATCATGATCGCGGCGATGTACCTGGGTATTCCACAGGACAGGATGTTCCACATGGATGACGCCGAATTGGGCGAAGTGAAGAAGGCCCTTATCGCGCAGAAGAAAAAGCTTCGCACCTATTGGAACTCGATTAGTGATCTGACCAACCTGTTTGCTTCTGGCGAAGTGGTCTGTGCCTTTTCCTGGGTGCCCCCCTATCACGAGTTGCGTGCGCGCGGCCTTGAAATGGGCATGGCGCTACCTGAGGCCGGGGTTATCGGCTGGTGTGATACAGTTGCCGTTCCTGCCGGTGTCGAAGGGCAGAAGCTGGAGGTCGCACATGATCTGATCAACTACCTGCTGGGCCCGGTATACGGCGAAAAACTGGCTTATGGTGGCCCCTATGCCACGAGCACGTCACTCATTCGCGATCAGTTGCCGCTTGACCAGCAAGAAAAAATCTTCGTCAAGGATTTGTCGATCATGGATACTTTCGTCTGGAAGCAAAACCCACCACGATACAACGAATGGGTGGCGCTTTGGAATGAAGTAAAGGCCAGCTGAGATGCAGTCGATTCCCAATAAGCAGCCTTTAAATGGAGGGCGTAGGCCCTCCGCCACTCTTCTGCGCGCAAATCAGCTTAAAAAGTCCTATGGCAGCTTCGAGGCTGTAACCGGTGTTGATTTTGACCTCGAAGAAAATAGTTACGTTACTCTTCTTGGCCCGTCTGGTTGTGGCAAGACAACAATTCTGAGGATGGTTGCCGGGTTCGAAACAGTTACCTCTGGCGAGCTGGAATTGAGCGGTCAGTCACTTGTCAACGTGCTGCCGAATGAACGCCCGATCAACACGGTGTTCCAAAACTATGCGTTGTTCCCGCATATGTCAGTTGCCGAGAACGTGGCTTTCGGGCTCGCCTATGGCCAGTTTAGCAAGGATGAGATTGCCCAAAAAACGCACGCGGCACTGGAGCTGGTGCAAATGTCGGCGATGGCTGACCGCAGGCCGCGGCAGTTGTCGGGCGGTCAACAGCAGAGAATCGCGTTTGCCCGCGCCGTCGTCAACGAACCAAAGATCTTGTTGTTGGATGAACCGCTGTCGGCCCTGGATCGCAGATTGCGCAAGGATATGCAGATCGAACTAAAAGATCTTCAGCAACGTCTTGGCATGGCATTCCTGCATGTGACCCATGATCAGGAAGAAGCCTTTGCGCTTTCGGACAAGATCATTGTCATGAACAAGGGGCGAATCGAACAACAGGGCACGCCAGCCCAGATCTATCGCCAACCGGCCAATGCCTATGTTGCTGATTTTATCGGTGGTGCGAACCGTATCGCGGGTCGAATGAGCGAGGTTGCCAACGGTGTCGGTGTTATTGAGACCGGGCTTGGCAAGTATCGGGCAAAATGCGCCAAAGGTCTGTCTGCCGGTGCGCCAGCAGTCCTGTGTCTGCGTCCCGAACAGCTGTGTCCGACGCAAGCCGATGGGCTGGAGCTTCAGGTTACACATACGATTTTTCAGGGTGCAGATTGGATAGTGGAAGCGCGGGCGCGCGATGACACAACCGTAACATACCTGGCACCGAAATCGAGGCTGCCACTGATTGGAGAAACCGTAGCGGTTGGTTTCGACGCCGAGACCGCTTGGATTGCCGCCAATCCCCACGAAGGAGCAGCCTGATGTCAAGAACTGCTATCGGCAACTGGCTTGCGGCGCCGATTGTAGCGGCTATTGCCACTATTTGCCTTGCACCGCTTGCCATACTTTTCCTCTTCTCCTTTTTTTCAGTGGATTTTGTGAACATTGTTAAGGAGCCTACATTCAAGAATTACTGGACCATTGCATCCAGCTCGACCTATCGGGGGCTAATCGCACAGGCCTTTTTGTCAGCACTGGTTGTGGTTTGCATTACCGGGGTGATCGGTCATCCGGTCGCCTATTTCATCGCCAAGCGTGTCAAAAGTGCAAAATCGGCCTTTCTTGTCTTGCTGCTTGTCCCTCTTTACACTGGGGATCTTGTGAGGATCTTTGCTTGGCGTGTGTTGCTGGGTACCGAAGGGGCGCTCAATACTCTTCTGCTTTGGGTCGGTGTCATCGACGTGCCCATCGAAGCGCTGCTATTCAGTCCTCTCGCAACACATGTCGTGTTGGTCTACAATTTTCTGCCATTCATGGTGTTGGGTCTATGGCTGTCTTATGAAAGCCTTGATGACCACCTTCTAGAGGCAGCGGGGGATCTCGGCGCAAGCGGGATGTCCGCCTTTCGCCGAGTCACCTTTCCCTTGACAGCGCCGGGTCTGATTGCTGGCGGGCTGATGGTCTTCGTTATGGCGGTGGGTGAATATCTGACCCCGCAACTGGTGGGCGGTGCTTCGGGCATAACCATCATCAGCGCCATCAACGATCTGTTTGGAACCGCCTTTGACTGGCCTCTTGGATCGGCAATTGCCTGGACGATGTTGGCGATCCTGGGGTTCTTCTTTGCTGCGTCAGCAGTTGTTTTGGGCCGCACCAATTGGGCGCGTGCTGTTGTGGGAGGGGAGTGAGCATGCAAGTTCCGACTAAAGTTGCTCTGCCGGGGTTCATCGGCCTGATTTATGCATTCATGTATTTGCCGGTGTTGGTGGTTTTGATCTTTTCTTTCAACAACTCCGAGGTATTTGCTTTTCCCCTGCAGGGATTTACTCTGCAGTGGTATCTGGATGTCCTAAGCGATGCGCGTCTCGCCAAAGGGTTTGGAATTACCATGATGGTGGCGCTTCCCGTGTCGATCCTTTCGACGCTGATGGGGGCCTTGGCAGCGCTGGCGCTGACGCGGTTTGCGACAAGCTTTCGCCGGTTCTTTCTGGTGCTGTTACTGATTCCATTTCTTATCCCCAAGGCTATTCTGGCAATGGCGCAGCTGATTTTGCTGTCTGAGCTCGGCGTGGAACGCAGCCTGATCACGGTAATTACCGCGCAAACGGTGATCATCCTGCCGTTTGCCTCCTTGATCATCGCTTCGGTGCTCATTCGGATAGATCCGCGGCTTGAAGAGGCAGCGGCCGACCTTGGTGCCTCGCGGTTCAGCGCCTTTCGTCGAGTGACGATGCCGTTGATGAAAAATGGTATGATGGCGGCTTTCTTCATCGCATTTGTGTTATCGACATCCGAATTCGTTCTGACGTCATTTGTCAGCGGTCGCGAACAGCCCCTGTCCGTTCTGGTCGCATCGGATTTCCGTTTCAACATCGCACCTACGCTTGATGCGCTTGCGATTCTGATTGTCGTGGGAAACCTTGCCCTGGTTGCTATTGGCGAATTGATCCGCCTGCGCGACAAGTATTGACCGGAAATCTATATGTCGGATTTTGACTTGATCATCAAAGGTGGCATCGTTGCCACGGCGGCGGATACTTTCAGAGCCGATGTCGCTGTGCGTAACGATATCATCAGGTCGGTCGGGGAAGGTTTGGGAACAGCCGATGAAACGGTTGATGCAACCGGTCTGATGTTGTCACTTTAGCTTTGAACCCACCAAGAAATGCTGATGTTCAAATTTCAAGTGGCTCCGGTGGCAGCAATCCAGGCGTCAAACGCGTCGTGAGGTGGCTCGGTTTGTCCGAACAGTTTCGAGCCGTTTCGTAAGTGGATTTCCCGCTCGGTTGCGCCGCCACCGGGATTGGTCGCAACGGTTTGAGATATGCTTGATCAGGTGTCTGCCGGTCCAGCGATGAATGCAGTCTCGGCGTGTTGTAGAATGCCAGATACCGGCGCAGGCTTGCGCGCGCGGTCGAGACGCTGCCGTAGACGCGCAGGTAGACCTCTTCGTATTGATCGTCCGCCACAGCCGCTCAACGAAGACGTTGTCCCGCCACGCGCCCTTGCCATCCATGCTGATTTGGATGTCGTCATCCTTCAGCGCCTCGATAAAGTCGATGGACGTGAACTGGCTGCCCTGATCCGTGTTCATGATCTCTGGTTTGCCGTGGCGGCGCATTGCCTCGTTCAAGGCGTCGATGCACGGGCCGGTCTCAAGCGTGGTCGACAGCCGCCAGGCCAGAACTTTCCGGCTGAACCAGTCCAGCACGGCGACCAGACAAACGAACCCACGGGCCATAGGGATGTATGTGATGTCCATGGCCCAGACTTGGTTCGGGCGCGTCACCGCGAGCTTTGTCAGCAAATACGGAAAGACCTTGTGACCCGGTGCCCGTTTCGGCGTGTTCGGCCTGCGATAGAGCGCTTGGATACCCATCCGCTTCGTGCAGATCGCCACGTGCAATCGCCCGGCGGTGAAGCCTTCGTGGCGCAAAAGCCCTTTCATCATCCGGCTACCCGCGAACGGATACGCCATATGCAACTCGTCGATCCGGCGCATCAGCTTGGGATCGCCTTCGCTTCGCCTTAACAATCAGATATCACCGTCTCGAAACGTTTGACGCCTGAATTGCCGCCACTGGAGCGACTTGAAATCTGAACGTCAGCATTTCTTGGCGGGCTCAAAGCTGAAGTGACAACACCAAGTAACCCGTAAAAACAAACGCCTGCCGAGGAAAATCCCGGCAGGCGTCTTGTTTGTGTCCCAGATCCCGGAATGCGTCAGCCGCAGGGTGCAGGGGTCTGATTTTCGGAGTCTTGCCCCGATCAGCTGATCTTTTTGCCCTTGATCGGTGCCCAGATCCGCTTGTTGGTGAGATACAGCAGAACCGACAGCACGGTCAGAAACAGAACCCCGACGAAACCCGCCTGCTTGCGCGCCATCATCTTGGGTTCTGCCGCCCACATCAGGAAGGCAGAAACGTCCTGTGCCATGTGGTGCAGATCATTGGAATGCCCATCGGCGAACTCGACCTGTTCGTCCGACAGCGGCGGGGCCATGCTGATCCAACCGCCGGGAAACGCGGTGTTCTCGTAAAAGATGCTGCCCGCGGATTCCTTTTCCTCGCCAGTATAGCCGGTCAGCAACGAAGCGATGTATTCCGCGCCGCCCATGCCCTTGAACAACTGGTTGATGCCCAGCCCATAGGGACCATGGAATCCGGCACGCGCCTTGGCCATCATGCTCAGATCCGGTGCGCCGGCCGCCGTGTTGGCCGGGAAATGATCCACCGGGGTGGCCGGGCGGTCATCGTCCAGTTCCGGGTCATAGACCGAGAAATTGTCGGCTGCGTAGGCCCGCACCTGGTCCTCGGGCAGGTGTGGCCCGCCTTCGTCGCCAAGCGTGCGCAACGGCACATATTTCAGGCCGTGGCAGGCTGAACAGACCTCGGTATAGATCTGCAGGCCGCGTTGCAGCTGGTTCTGGTCATAGGTGCCGAAAGGGCCTTCGAACGAGAATGCGAAATCCTCGATGTGTTGCTCTCCGCCACCCGCGGCCAGTACGGCAGCGGGGGACAGGGCGACAGCAAAGACGGCACCGATTGCAAGTTTCTTGAACATCTGTCCCGATCCTTTTCTTATTCGGCGGGGGCTGTGGAGGTGTCCGAACCTGCCTCAGCCTTCTTGCCATAATGCGCCTCGAAATCTTCCTCGATGGTCGCGGGCGGGGTGTCGGGTTTCTCGATCACGCCCAGCAATGGCAGGATCACCAGGAAGTAGGCGAACCAATACGCGGCCGCAATCAGCGCAAAGCTGGCATAGGGCTCCTCGGCAGGCATCGCACCCAGCCACATCAGGGCGATGAAATCGATCACCAGCAGCCAGAACCACCATTTGAACATCGGGCGATACCGGCCCGACCGCACGCTGGACGTATCCAGCCACGGCACCAGCGCCATGACAGCGATCGCGCCGAACATGGCCACCACGCCAAAGAACTTGGCGTCAACGATGCCCCCGGTCACAAAGGACGCGATCTGCACGACCCAGACTTCGGATGTGAAGGCCCGCAAGATGGCATAGAACGGCAGATAGTACCATTCAGGCACGATATGCGCCGGCGTCACCAGGGGGTTGGCTTCGATATAGTTGTCCGGATGGCCCAGATAGTTCGGCATGAACCCGACCACAGCCCAGAAAATCGCCAGGATCACCGCCAGGGCGAACAGATCCTTGATCACGAAATAGGGCCAGAACGGAACCGTATCCTTTTCCGCCTCGGCCTTCGAACCGCGACGCACTTCGACCCCGGTGGGGTTGTTGTTGCCGGTGGTATGAAAGGCCCAGATATGCACGGCCACCAGTGCTGCGATCACGAAAGGCAGCAGGTAGTGCAGGCTGAAGAACCGGTTCAGCGTGGCATTGTCCACAGCCGGTCCACCCAGCAGCCAGGTCTGCAGCGGTTCACCGATGAACGGGATCGCCCCGAACAGGCCGGTGATCACCGTGGCGCCCCAGAACGACATCTGACCCCAGGGCAGAACATAGCCCAAAAAGCCGGTCGCCATCATCGCCAGATAGATCAGCATGCCGATGATCCAGGTGATTTCGCGCGGCGACTTGTAAGAGCCGTAGTACAGACCGCGGAAGATGTGGATATAGACTGCGACAAAGAACAGCGATGCACCGTTGGCATGCAGATACCGCAACATATAGCCGCCGTTCACGTTGCGCATGATGTGTTCGATGCTGGCAAAGGCCAGATCCACATGCGGCGTATAGTGCATCACCAGAATGATGCCGGTGACGATCTGCAGCACCAGGCAGAAGGTCAGGATGATACCCCAGATCCACATCCAGTTCAGGTTCTTGGGCGTGGGGATCATGATGGTGTCGTACAGCAGACCAAGGATGGGCAGGCGGCTGTTCAGCCATCTCTCACCACCGGTCTTGGGTTCGTAATGATCGTGCGGAATTCCGGCCATTGGTGGTTTCCTTATCCCAGTTTGATCGTTGAAGCGTCGAGGAACTCGGCGGTCGGAATCGGCAGGTTCTCGGGGGCCGGACCTTTGCGGATCCGCCCGGCGGTATCGTAATGCGATCCGTGGCACGGGCAGAACCAGCCGTGGAACTCTCCGGCGTCGCCCAGCGGGACACAGCCCAGGTGGGTGCAGACGCCCCACATCACCAGCCATTCACCGGCTTCGTCCAGCGTGCGGTTCTGATCCGTCGCGTCCAGACCCGGCTTGTTGGCATTGCGGTCCAGCTGGTCCGGCAGGTCGGCCAGCGACACGGCGCGGGCCATCTCGATTTCTTCTTCGGTACGCCGACGGATGAACACCGGCTTGCCCAGGAACTTCACACTGATCTGGGTGCCGACTTCGACGCCGCTGACATCGACGCGAATCGAGGACAGCGCCTGTACATCTGCGGACGGGTTCATCTGATTGACCAGCGGCCAGACGGCGGCCCCTGTTGCAACAACACCGGCGCCAGCAGTGGCGTAGTAGAGGAAGTCTCTCCGGGTGCCTTCGTGGTCTTCTGCGTGGGACACGAGGTTTACTCCAATTCCTGCGCCCTGGGATGGGCAAACGTGCTTAAGGGCCGCTGATTTGCGCGGCAACTCATGGCGCGTATTACCGAGGTCGATTTGGTTCGTCCAGCGGTCATAGGCGCGCAGGAGGCCGCAACCGTGCGCCTGTGTCGCAACTGCGTCGGTTTGAATGCCCTTGTCGCACCCCCACTTAACCCGGATCGACCCCGTTGCGCCACCCGTCAGGCCGCAGGTGGCACTGTTGCCTGCATGGCCGGACGCGATTCGAATCCGGCAAACCAGGCCGCCAGATCCGTGTTCCCGCGGCGCCAATCCCGCTGCGGATGCCGGAAATCCAGATAGGCCAGCGCGCACGCCACCGAAATATGCCCCATGTCCAGCGATCCCGCCAGATGGCCCATCCAGCGCCGGTTCAGGGCTGCAACCGCCCGTTCGGCCTTGGCCCACTGTGCCTCGATCCAGGCCGGAGATTGTTCGGTCGGTGGGCGCAGACGGGTTTCATAGGTCATGGAAACGCCGCTTTCCATGATGCCGTCTCCCGTGGCCTCAAGCGTCAGAACCTCCCAGCGCGCCGGTCCATCCGGATACAGGCCGCCGCCGAACCTGTGGTCCAGATAGGCGCAGATCACCCGGCTGTCATACAATGTCGGGCCATCGTCGCGTTCCAGCGCCGGAATTTTGCCCAACGGGTTGCTGGCAATCAGGATGTCCGCGGAACTGAGCGCGGTGGTCGTCACCGGTTCAAGGGCGACCTGATCCGTCTGTTCCAGTTCGTGCAGCAACACACAAACCTTGCGAACAAAGGGGGACGCGGGCGAATGGTACAGTTTCATGGCAGGGTTCCGTGTTTTGGCCGTGCGACCCTAGCATGGGAATCAGCCCTGTCCATCGGCCCCACGCATCAGCGCCGCCAGAATTCGCGTCTCGGCACCGATGCCATAGGCCTCGATCTGATCTGCCGCCGCCTGCCGGGCCGTGTCGGGTTTGTTCTGGCTCAGTTTCCAGGTCCCGTCCACATCGCGCACCTGCATCCGACAGGGCACGATCATGCGCATCATCCGTTCCAGCGCGTTGGCGTCCATCTTGCCGGTGGTCCAGGCGGTCTTGGGCGCAAGACGGTCTTCGAACAGGGCGGACTGGCGGTCCAGAAGGGCGCGCAATTCATCCTGCGGGCGGCGTTCCAGCACGCCGGTCAGATGCACCGCGACATAGTTCCAGGTCGGCACCTGATCCGACACCCCGTACCAGTCGGGCGACACATAGGCATCAGGCCCGCTGACAGCGATCCGCGCCGGCAGAGGGGACTTGAGGGCGCGCACGATCGGGTTGCTGCGCACCAGGTGCAGATCGACGGTCATTCCCTGCAACAAGAACGGCACATGCGACAGCATCGGCGCACCCTGGGCCTGAACCGCCAGAACGCCAAACCCGCGTTCGCGCGCAAAGGCCAGATTGTCCTGCGCTTGGGCGGTGTGAAAAACCGGGTTCGGATGCATTCTGGTCTCCCTTGTTGCTGCAGGCTCTTGCAGAACCGCGCGGGTGTTGGCAAGACTGCCGCTGTTCTCAGGGCGGGGCGGAATTCCCCACCGGCGGTATGCAGACCCGATCTGCGAGCCCGCGAGCGCATCGGGTTTCCGCAGGATACCCTTTGGTCAGCAGATTCTGGTGAGAGGCCAGAGCCGACGGTCACAGTCCGGATGAAAGAGGACGAGCATGCGCGCCGCATTCGTGGTGCGAATGCCCGTGATCGCCTTGGGTGGACGTGTCGAAACCAAAGGAGATCACAGATGACACTCACCCGTTACGCCTTTGTCAAAGCCCAGTGGCATGCCGATATCGTCGATCAGGCACTGGTCGGGTTCCAAGAACTGATACCGCCCGCCCAGGTCGATGTGTTTGACGTGCCCGGCGCCTTTGAAATGCCGCTGATAGCGCGCGATCTGGCGATGACCGGACGGTACGGGGCCGTGGCCTGCGCCGCTTTCGTGGTCGACGGCGGCATCTATCGTCACGATTTTGTGGCCCAGGCGGTCGTGGATGGGCTGATGCGCGCCGGTCTGGACAGCGGGGTGCCGGTCCTGTCGGTGTCGCTGACCCCGCATCAGTATCAGGAAACCGATCATCACAACGCCATCTATCAGGCACATTTCGTTGAAAAGGGCCGCGAAGCCGCCCGTGCCGCGCTGGCCGTCGGCAAGACGCGGAGCCGGATCGCGGCCTAACCGAGATAGGCGCGCAAGGCCGGAGGCGGGTTGTCCAGCAGCTCGCCTGTCGCCTGTGGCGGATGCGCCGTGCCGCCTTCGATCAGGATGACCTGGCTTGCGATGCGCCGGGCATCCATCGGATCGTGACTGACCATCAGCAGCGTCGCACCGTTTTCCCGTACCAGATCCTGTACCAGATCCAGCATCTCGTTCTTCAGCGCAGGCCCCAGTGCGGCAAACGGTTCGTCCAGCAACAACAGCGGCCGCCCCTGCACAAGCACCCGCGCCAGGGCCGCGCGGCTCTGCTGTCCGCCCGACAGCGCCGCCGGGCGGCGTGTTTCCATTTCGGACAGCCCGACGCGCGCGATGGCTTCGCGCACCTTTTCCGATTGCGCCGCGTTCAGCCGCAAATCGGGGTTTAGACCCAGCCCGACATTCTGCGCCACGCTCAGATGTGGAAACAGGTTGCCATCCTGAAACAGCATTGCCACGGGGCGCTGGCCCGGGGGCGCATCGTTCAGGATTTCGCCTCGCCAGGAAAGCCGCCCCCGCACCACCGGATGAAAGCCCGCGATGGCCCCGATCAGCGTCGACTTTCCGGCGCCCGAAGCACCGATCACCGCGATTTTCCCGCCCTCGGGAACCGCAAGATCGGCGCGCAATACAAAACCGCCGTTGTCGATTTCGACCTGCTCAAGCTTCAGCATGCCAGCGTCCTCCGCGATCGAAGCTCCAGAACAGGGCCATTGACAGGACCAGCAGCAGCAGCGCCGCCCCGGCGGCCGCCTGCATCTGATAGGCCCCCATCAGGCGATAGACCTGCAACGGCAAGGTCGCACGTTCAGGATCGGCAAACAACGCGATCACGCCAAGATCCCCCATCGACAAGGCCGCCGACAAACCGGCCGCGAACCCGATCTGCGCCCGCATCCGGGGCAACAGAACCCGCCGCAGGAACGGACCCCCGGCCATATCCAGAGACAGCGCCAACGGCCCGTATCGCGTCACCACCTGCTGCGCGCGCGGCACCAGAATGCGCAGCGCAAAGGGCAACGCCATGACGGCATTGACCAAAGCCGTCACCGGCAGCGCCAGATCGAACGGATCCGCCAGCGGATAGATGACGATGAACAAGCCGGTCCCGATAACCAGCGGCGATGCCGCCAGGCCCAGCAACCCGGCCAGTTCCACTGCCCGTCCGCGCCCCAATGCAATCGTTATGGCCATCGGCATCGACAGCAACAGCGTCACCCCGGTGCTGGCAAGCGCAACAAGCAGCGAATTCAGGGTCGCGACGACCACCGACCCCGGCAACAGGTGCAATCCCGGTGCCCCGGCCAGGCCAATGGCAGCCAGCGGCATCAGAAGAAACAGCGCCGCCATCACGATGATCCCGCCGTCCAGCACCCGCGCGGCAATGCCTGCCGCATCCCAGCGCTGTACCGGACGGTCCAGACCGCTGCCAAAGCCGTCGTTGCGCGACACGCGCAGGGCAATCAGCGCGGCGCATCCGGTCAGCACGATCTGGATGCAGGACAGCATCGCCGCGCGGGCAAGATCGAAATCGAACCGGAACGCCTGATAGATGGCCAATTCGATGGTCGTGGCCCCGGGGCCTCCGCCCAATGTCAGCGCCACGGCAAAGCTGGTCAGGCAGATCGCGAAGATCACCGCCAGAACGCCGGGCAGGACCCGGCGCAGCATCGGCAGTTCCAGCAACTGCCACATGGCGCGCGGCCCTGCCCCCAACTGTGCGGCCAGCCGGAAGCGCTCGGCAGGGATTTCCTGCCAGCCCTGCAATATCAGGCGGGTCGCCAACGGCAGATTGAAAAACACATGCGCCAGCACCACCCCGTGCAGGCCATAGATCTGCAACGGCGGCAACCCCAGCCAACCCAGCATCAGACTGACCCAGCCATTGCGCCCGAACACCGCCAGCATCCCCAGCACGGCCACGATCACCGGCAGGATGAACGGCGCGCCCAGCAGCGCAATCAGCAACCGCCGCCCTGCAAAACGCCGCCGCGCCAGGGCACGGGCCAATGGCACGGCCAGCACCCCGCTGAACAGCGCCGACAACGCCGCCTGCACCACGGTGAAGCGAACCCCGGCCCAATCCGCCGCCGCCATGCCGCGGCCCGTCTCGGCCCGCAGAAACACCGCCAGCAGGCAGCCCAGGATCAGAGCCGCAACCAGTACCGCCGCGACCAGACCGGCGCGGTGGCCTACTGGCTGAGCGCCGTCAGCCATTCCGCCAGCGCCTCGTCGCGCACCGCCGTGGCATCGGCCGAAGGCACCAGATGCGCCTTTTCCGGCTGGCTCAGTTTTTCAAATCCCGCTGGCAGACCCGCTTCGGGAATCACTGCCGGATACATCCAGTTCGTGGTCGGGATCACCGATTGGAACGCATCGGATACAACGAATTTCAGAAAGGTTTCCGCCAATTCGGGTTGATCGCTGTTGGCCAGCCGGGCTGCGACTTCGATCTGCAGGTAATGCCCTTCGTCGAAAACCGCCGCCGTCTTGCCGTCGTCCTCTTCCGCGATCAGGTGATACGCAGGCGAGGTGGTGTAGGACAGCACCATGTCGGCCTCGCCCTCCAGGAACAGCCCATAGGCTTCGCTCCAGCCTTTGGTCACGGTGACGATATTGTCGGACAGATCGGCCCAGATTTCCGGTGCCTCGTCGCCATAGACGGACTTGACCCACAGCAGCAATCCCAGTCCGGGGGTCGATGACCGGGGGTCCTGAATGATGATCTTTGCATCGCTGGCGGCAAGGCTGCGGAAATCGCCCGGCGCATCCATGCCCACGTTGTGGACGAAGGCAAAATATCCCCAATCATAGGGCACAAAGGTGTCATCATCCCAAGCCATCGGCAGATCATACTCTGCCGTTACACCGCTGGGCGCGAACAAACCGGTATCCAGAGCCGCCTGGGTCAGGTTGGTGTCCAGCCCCAGAACCACATCCGCATCGCTGCGCGCCCCTTCCAGTTTTAGACGGGCCAGCAGGGCCGCGCCGTCGCCGGCCCCGATCAGTTTCAGGTCACAGCCGCAGGTTTGCTCGAACGCCTTTTCGATCTGCGGGCCGGGGCCCCATTCGGAAACGAAACTGTCATAGGTATAAACGGTCAATTCCGGTGTCTCGGCGGCAACCGCCGTGGCACAGAAAACTCCCGCTGCAATCGCAAGATACTTCATGGCATCCTCCTGTTGCGGCGACAGGGCAGGGTTGGAGGATGTTCCAGACCTTCCCTACGCCGGTGTTAGCCGGGTCAGGTTCAACGGGTCCGCATCGCGTCTCAGCCATCCAAGGCCCCCCGAGGTGACTTCACACCTAGTTCGCGCCGGACGGATTGACAAGCGCCCTGCCCGGACAGAACCTGCGGAACCCGACAACCGCTTGCGACGAACCGATGGCCCGGCTAAGCACATGCCAAAAGGAGCCCCGACCATGTCGATCAACAGCTTTGGCCACTTGTTTCGCGTCACGACATGGGGCGAAAGCCACGGACCCGCCATCGGCGCGACGGTTGACGGCTGCCCGCCCGGCGTACCCGTTGACGAAGCGATGCTTCAGCATTGGCTGGACCGGCGCAAACCGGGGCAGAACAAATACACGACCCAACGCCGCGAACCGGATCAGGTGCGCATCCTGTCCGGCGTTTTCGAAGGCGTCACCACCGGCACCCCGGTGCAGCTGATGATCGAAAACACCGATCAACGTTCCAAGGACTATGGCGATATCAAGGACAAGTTCCGCCCGGGTCATGCCGACATCACCTATTGGCAAAAATACGGCATCCGGGACTATCGCGGCGGTGGCCGGTCCTCGGCCCGCGAAACCGCCTCGCGCGTTGCCGCGGGCGGTTTGGCCCGTCAGGCCATCCAGACGCTGATCCCCGGACTGCAGATCACCGGCTACATGGTTCAGATGGGACCGCACCGGATCGACCGCGACCGGTTCGACCTGACGCAGGTCGACCAGAACCCGTTCTGGGTGCCGGATGCCAACGCGGCGATCAAATGGGCCGATTATCTGGACAACCTGCGCAAATCCGGCAATTCGGTCGGGGCCATCGTCGAGGTGACCGCCTCCGGCGTCCCCCCCGGGCTGGGCGCGCCGGTGTATGGCAAACTCGACACCGACCTTGCCACCGCAATGATGAGCATCAACGCAGTCAAGGGCGTGGAAATCGGCGAAGGCATGTCCGCCGCGATGCTGACCGGCGAAACGAACGCCGACGAAATCTATATGGGCAACAACGGCGAACCGTCCTATTCCAGCAACCATGCGGGCGGGATTCTGGGTGGCATCAGCACCGGACAGGACGTGGTGGTCCGTTTTGCTGTCAAACCCACAAGTTCGATCCTGACCCCGCGCAAGACCATCACCAAGTCGGGCGAAGAGACCGAGATCATCACCAAGGGCCGCCATGATCCCTGCGTCGGCATCCGCGCGGTGCCCGTGGGCGAGGCGATGATGGCCTGTGTCATCCTTGACCATCTGCTTTTGCATCGCGGACAGGTCGGCGAAAACCGCGGGACGGTCGGCTGATCCGTGACCGCTGTGACGGGCGGGCGGCTTTTTTGCCATCAACGCGGTTCCTGTTGCCCGTTCTGACCGCGCACCATTGATCTTTGCGCGGCGGCAGCGCAGGTTCACGCCATGGCGGAAAACTTAACATCGCATCGACCCGGGTTGGCTGTCCTTCTGAAGCTCAGCGCGATCTTTCTGTTCACGATCATGTCGGCCCTGATCAAGGCCACCGCAGACGATGTTCCGCCGGGCGAGGCCGTGTTTTTCCGTTCGTTCTTTGCCATCCCGGTGATCCTGATATGGCTGATCGCCCAGGGGCAACTGCGCCAGGGTTTGCTGACCTCAAATCCGATGGGACATTTCTGGCGCGGCCTGCTGGGCACCTGCGCGATGGGCCTGACATTCGCCGGTCTGGGATTGCTGCCCCTGCCCGAAGTCACCGCCATCGGTTATGCCGCACCCATCTTCACCGTGATCCTGGCGGCGGTCATGCTGGGCGAAACCATCCGCATGATCCGCATCTTTGCCGTGCTGGTGGGGCTGGTGGGCGTATTGATCATGATCTGGCCGCGCCTGGGCGGTGGTCCGGGGCTGGAAGATGGCGCAACCCTTGGCGCAATCCTGATTCTGTTGTCCACCCTGGCCCGGGCCTTTGTGCAGATCCACATCCGGCAGATGGTGCAAACGGAACGCATCGCCGCCATCGTTTTCTATTTCTCGGCCTTTGCCTCGGCGCTTTCCCTGCTGACCCTGCCGTTTGGCTGGACCTTGCCGGGGGCTGACGTGATCGCCCTGATGATCCTGTCCGGCGTGATCGGCGGGGTGGCCCAGATCCTGGTGACCTCGTCATATCGGTTCAGCCCGGCGTCGATGCTGGCGCCCTATGACTATGCGTCGATGATCTTTGCCATCATCATCGGATATGTCTGGTTTGGCGAACTGCCGACAACCGTCATGCTGATCGGCGCGGCGCTGGTCATCTCCGGCAACATTCTGGTGATCTGGCGCGAACATCAGCTTGGGCTGGAACGGGCCAGGGCGCGTTCCGTCACCGATCACAAAAGCTCGTAGAACGCGCGACACCGCAAAGGCCCCGGCATTTGCCGAGGCCTTCGAGATGGCACGGTGAAATCGGTCAGAACGCAGCCGACACCGGGTCCAGAGTCACCGACCACAGCTCGGTATCCGCGCGATCCATCAGGCGCACGGTCATCTGCTGCGTGGCACCATCTATGTCCACGATGCCAAAGAACTGCAAACCCGCGCTGGGGGGCAGGTTCACGCCCTGCTCTTCGGTCGGGGCCTTGACGAACTTCAGTTCCGGCCCAAAGGTTCCATCCAGCGCGTTCGGCCCGAAGGTGCCCGCATGCAGCGGGCCGGACACGAATTCCCAGAACGGTTCAAAATCCTGGAACTTGGCCTTGTTCGGGTCATAGTAATGCGCGGCGGTATAGTGCACGTCGGCGGTGAACCAGACCGTATTGGTGATGCCGGCGGACTTGATGAATCTCAGCAGTTCGGCGATCTCCATCTCGCGGCCCTTGGCTGCGCCGTCATCGGCGTTGGCAACGGCTTCGAACCTTGTGTCACCATCGCGCACCACCAGCCCGATGGGCATATCCGAGGCGATCACTTTCCAGGTCGCGCGGGACTGGGCCAGTTCGCGCTTGAGCCAGGCCATCTGTTCCTGACCCAGAATGGCCGTGGCGTCGGATGCTTCGGTCTGGACGTTTTCCGAATTCGCACCGCGATAGCTGCGCAGATCCAGAAAGAACACGTCCAGCATGGGTCCGTAAGCGACCTTGCGATACACGCGGCCCGGCTCTTCGGGGGTATAGCGGATCGGGGTCATCTCGTGGAAGGCACGCGCCGCGCGCGATTGCAGTACGAAAACCGACTTTTCGGCATAGCGGTCATCCGCTGTCAGATCCTTGGACGCGGACCAGTTGTTGACCACCTCGTGATCGTCCCACTGGTAATAGGTCGGAACCATGGCGTTCATCTCACGCACATGTTCGTCCATCATGTTGTATTTCCACTGCCCGCGAAATTCGTCGAGCGTTTCCGCAACCTTGCGCTTTTCGTCGATCATGACGGTGTTTTTCCATGTCGATCCGTCGGCCAGAGTCACCTCGTCCTCCATCGCGCCATCGGCATAGATCGTGTCGCCCGAATGGATGAAGAAATCCGGCTGATGGCGGGTCATGGTCGCGTAGGTGGCCATGCCGTCATCATCGATGCCCCAGCCCTGACCCGCGGTGTCGCCCGACCACACGAAACGAACGTCCCGGCGGGCCGACGGTGCGGTACGGAACCGGCCGACGACGGGTTCGCTGACAGCGTTGATGTCGCTCAGGTCGGCGGCGGTAAACCGATAGAAGATGTCCTGATCCGAAGGCAGATCCCGCACCAGACGCTTGACCGCCAGATCGCTGGCCGGAACCGCATCCATCGCGGCCAGACGGCGCGCATTTTCAAAGCTCTCGGTGGTGGACACCTCGACCATGACCCGTGCCGGGCGATCGGTGCGGGTCCAGATCATGCCGCTGGACATGCCGACATCGCCGGATTGAACACCGTGGGTGAAGACCGGGCGCGACGCCGCGCGGCTGATCGCGGGCATGGCCAGGCTGGCGGCAAAAGCGGTACCTCCGGCCAGAACGGCGCGGCGCGAGGGGCGGATCAGTTTGGTCATGGCTGCTATCCTTGCTTGACTGAATAGCCAGGCAGAAACAGCAGCCTTGTAATTCTTTTCCGACGGCCCCGTGAAACATATGCAACAGTTTTTCCGTCGCGGGGCCGTCGTGGATCAGCTGCGCACCAGCTTTTCGTACCCCAGCGCGATGTCACGGGTCAGGGCGCCCACTTCGAAATTATAGTCCCCGATCTGGCCCACGGGGGTCACTTCGGCCGCGGTGCCGGTCAGCCAGCACTGTTCGAACCCTTCCAGTTCTTCGGGCATGATGTGACGTTCATGCACCTTGATCTGACGATCCTTCAGCATGCCGATCACGGTCTGGCGGGTGATGCCATTCAGGAAACAATCGGGATCCGGTGTATGCACCTCGCCATCCTTGACGAAGAACATATTGGCCCCGGTCGCCTCGGCCACATATCCGCGATAGTCGAACATCATCGCATCCGAACATCCCTTGGCCTCGGCCGCGTGTTTGGACATGGTACAGATCATGTACAACCCGGCCGCCTTCGCATGGCTGGGGATGGTTTCCGGGCTGGGGCGTTTCCATTTGGACACGTCCAGCCTGGCGCCCTTCATCTTGGCGTCGCCATAATAGGCGCCCCACTCCCAGGCCGCGATCGCCATCCGCACGGGATTGCGGGCGCTGGCCACACCCATGTCTTCGCCCGCGCCACGCCACGCCACGGCGCGCACATAGGCATCGCTGAGACCGCTGGCCGCCAGGACCTCGACCTTGGCGGCTTCGATTTCATCCACGGTATAGGGGATTTCGAAATCGATCAGATTGGCGGATTTGCGCAGCCGTTCGGAATGTTCGCGGGATTTGAAGATCTTGCCATTATAGGCCCGTTCACCTTCGAACACCGAACTGGCATAATGCATGGCATGCGTCAGGATATGCACATTCGCATCCCGCCAGTCGATCATTTGGCCATCCATCCAGATCTTGCCGTCGCGGTCATCATATCCCGACATAATTCATCCTCTCACATGCAACCATTTTTCCGTTTGTTGCAAAACATGCCGACTAATCGACACAATATTACGCCAAAGCTGAGATTCGATACCGCTTCGCACTTGGAAAGTCAACAAGGCTGACATATGCTGCCTGAAAACGGCTGAAGAGGACATAGAGAACATCATGTCGGACGGACGCACGGCACAGGTCCATGGCGGCGAAAGCCTGCTGTTTCTCACGGACGAGCAGTTGCGGCAGGGCATCGAGGCGATGTTCTTCGCATATCGCGGCTTTACCGCCGATCCCGACCGTATCCTGGCGGAAATGGCCTATGGCCGGGCCCATCACAGGGCGATCCATTTCATCAACCGCGCCCCCGGCACCACGGTGAACAACCTGCTGGTGATTCTGGGCGTCACCAAGCAGTCCCTGAACCGGGTCTTGCGCACCCTGGTCGCGGACGGGCTGGTCGAAAGCCGCGTCGGCACCAGCGACAAACGCGAACGCCACCTGTTCCTGACCGAAGCGGGAAAGGCGCTCGAGAGCCAGCTCAGCGATGCGCAACGGGCCAGAATGCGGGCCGCGTTCCGCAAAACCGGACCCGAAGCCGTGGCCGGTTTCAAACAGGTGCTCGAAGCGATGATGGACACCGACATGCACCACGCCTACGTCAACCTTCGGGATGGCGGCTGATGGCGGATCTGGACGCACATCTGCTGATCGTCGATGATGACGAACGCATTCGCGAATTGCTCAAGAAATTCCTGATGCGTCACGGCTTTCTGGTCACCACCGCACGGGACGCGGCCCATGCCCGGCGGGTTCTGGCAGGGCTGGATTTCGACCTGATGGTGATGGACGTGATGATGCCCGGCGAAGATGGCGTCAGCCTGACCCGCAGTCTGCGCGAAACCCACACGACGCCGATCCTGCTGTTGACCGCACGGGGCGAAACCGAGAACCGCATCGCCGGGCTTGAAGCCGGGGCCGACGACTATTTGCCCAAGCCGTTCGAACCCAAGGAACTGCTGCTGCGGATCAACGCCATCCTGCGCCGGGTGCCGGAAACCCCGCCCGAAGACACGGTACCCAAGATCCTGCACCTGGGTGCGATCCGCTATGACATCGAGCGCGGCGAGATGTGGCAAGGCGATGAACTGGTGCGGCTGACCGCAACCGAAAGTCAGCTGATGCGGATCTTTTCGGCCCGCCCCGGCGAAGCCGTGACCCGCAGCAAACTGGTCGAGGATCTGGGCCGCGACCGTGGTCAGGCGCAGGAACGCGCCGTCGACGTGCAGATCACCCGCCTGAGGCGCAAGATCGAAGCCAACCCCAAACAGCCGCGATACCTGCAGACGGTGCGGGGGGCGGGATACATGCTGGCGCCGGACTGAAGCGTCAGACAGCGCGCCCGGGTCCTGTCGGGCGCATTCTTGGCAAGAGGAACATGATCGTGACACCCAAAACCGCATTGCTCACCCATCCCGATTGCTTGACTCATGTCACGCCCGACGGGCACCCCGAACAGGTCGCCCGTCTCGAACATGTGCTGTACGCGCTGCAACCACTGGACCTGGCGCGGGAAATCGCACCGCTTGCCGCCGACGACGACATCCTGCGCATTCACCCGGCCAGCTATCTGGCCGATCTGCGCCGCGCGCTTCCGGACGAAGGACAGCGCGCGCTGGATGCCGATACATGGATGTCTCCGGGGTCCCTGGACGCGGCCTTTCGCGGAGCCGGGGCCATGGTGCGCGCCGTGGACATGGTTCTGGGCGGCGAAGCCCCCAACGCATTCGCCGCCGTGCGTCCGCCGGGCCATCACGCCGAAACGGATACGGCAATGGGGTTCTGCCTGTTCGGAAACGCCGCTTTGGGGGTGAAACATGCGCTTGATTTCCATGAGCTGAACCGCGTCGCGGTGGTCGATTTTGACGTCCATCATGGCAATGGCACGCAGGATCTGCTGTGGGACGAACCCCGCGCGCTGGTCATTTCCAGTCAGCAGATCCCGCTTTTCCCGGGCACCGGGCGCAGCAATGAAACCGGCGCGTTCGACAATATCTGCAACCTGCCGTTGCCACCGAATTCGGAAGGAACCCTGATGCGCCGCGAGTATCGGGACAAGGCGCTGCCCCGGCTGCGCGATTTTGATCCCGAATTGATCATCATATCGGCCGGTTTCGATGCCCATGCCGACGACCCGTTGGCGCAACTGAACTGGAGCACAGACGATTTTGCCTGGCTGACCGCGGAAATCTGCGCCGTGGCGGCAGATGTGTGCGGCGGGCGGGTGGTCTCGACTCTGGAAGGCGGCTATGATCTGAACGCCCTGTCCGCCGCGACGCGGGCGCATGTGCATGAATTGATGAAGGCCGCGACATGACCGACACCCCCCTATCCGAGATGAGTTTCGAACAGGCCATGAAAGAACTGGAAGCCGTGGTCGACCAGCTCGAACGCGGCGACGTGGCGCTGGATGAATCGATCACCCTGTACGAACGGGGCGCGGCTTTGAAAAAACGCTGCGAGGATGAACTGAAACGGGCCGAGGAAAAGGTCGCCGCGATCACCCTGGACGGCGAAGGCAACCCGACCGGAACCACGCCTGTCGAAAGCCTGTAGATGTTTCACGACAGGCTGGCCGATACGGCGCGGCGCATCGAGGCCCAGTTCACCCGGGTTCTGGCGGATCTTGAGCCGGTGCCCGTGGTGCAGGCCATGGGCTATGCGACCGAGGGCGGCAAGCGGCTGCGCGCCTTTCTGGTTCTGGAAAGCGCGCGCCTGCACGGGGTTGACCCCGCGCGCGCAATCTGGCCCGCCACGGCGATCGAGGCCCTGCACGCCTATTCTCTGGTTCATGACGACCTGCCCTGCATGGATGACGACGACCTGCGCCGGGGCCGTCCGACCGTGCACGTCAAATGGAACGACGGGCTTGCGGTTCTGACGGGGGATGCGCTGCACAGCCTGGCATTCGAACTGGTCAGCCATCCGGAAACCGGCCCGCCACAGGTGCGCGCCGAGCTGGCCCTGTCGCTGGCCCGCGCCAGCGGGGCACAGGGGATGGTGCTGGGACAGGCGCTGGACATGGCGGCGGAAACCGCTGAAACCGCGCTGACCCTGGACCAGATCACGGCCTTGCAGGCAGGCAAGACCGGTGCGCTGATCCAGTGGTCGGCCTGTGCCGGGGCCCATCTGGCACAGGCCGATCCGGCGCCGCTGCAACGCTATGCCCAGGCCATGGGGCTCGCCTTTCAGATTGCCGATGACATTCTGGATGTCGAGGGCGATGCCGAAAAGGCGGGCAAACGTCTGAACAAGGACGCACAGGCAGGCAAGGCGACCTTTGTGTCGCTGCTTGGTCTGGAGGGGGCGAAATCACGCGCCACCGCGTTGGTGGAACAGGCCTGCGCGGCTCTGTCGCCTTATGGCACACAGGCGGAAACCTTGCGCGAGGCCGCCCGCTTCGTTATTGCGCGCGACAACTGACACGGTCCCGCAAGGAGGCCTTGATGCCCGACACGCCCCATACGCCGCTGTTGGATCAGGTGGATCGCCCCGCCGATCTGAAACGGCTAAGCGACACCCAGCTGATCCAGTTGGCCAGTGAATTGCGCGCGGAAACCGTATCCGCGGTGTCGGTGACCGGGGGCCATCTGGGGGCCGGGCTGGGCGTGGTCGAATTGACCGTGGCGCTGCACGCGGTTTTTGACACGCCGCGCGACAAGATCATCTGGGACGTCGGCCACCAGTGTTACCCTCACAAGATCCTGACCGGACGTCGCGACCGCATCCGCACCCTGCGCATGAAGGACGGGCTGAGCGGATTCACCAAGCGCAGCGAATCCCCTTACGATCCGTTTGGCGCGGCGCATTCCAGCACCTCGATCAGCGCGGCGCTGGGGTTTTCGGTGGCGCGCGATCTTGGTGGCGTGACCCCCGAGGGGCTGGGCGATGCGATCGCCGTGATCGGGGATGGGGCCATGAGCGCGGGCATGGCCTTTGAGGCCATGAACAACGCCGGACACCTGAACAAGCGGCTGATCGTCATCCTGAACGACAATGAAATGAGCATCGCCCCCCCGGTCGGCGCGCTGTCTTCCTATCTGTCACGGCTGTATGCCGAAGAACCGTTCCAGGATTTCAAGGCCGCCGCAAAAGGCGCGGTGTCGCTGTTGCCCGAACCGTTCCAGACCGGCGCCAAGCGCGCCAAGGACATGCTGAAAGGGCTGGCAGTGGGCGGCACCCTGTTCGAACAGCTGGGATTTTCCTATGTCGGCCCCATCGACGGGCATGACCTGAATCAGCTTCTGCCCGTCCTGCGCACCGTAAAGGCCCGCGCGCGGGAACCGATCCTGATCCACGCGCTGACCAAAAAGGGCAAGGGCTATGCGCCCGCAGAATCCGCGCGCGACAAGGGCCACGCCACCGCCAAATTCGATGTGGTGACGGGCGAACAGAAAAAGGCACCCAGCAACGCGCCCAGCTATACCAGCGTGTTCGGCAAGTCCCTGACGCAATTGGCGGGGCAGGATGACCGGATCGTTGCCGTCACCGCTGCAATGCCCGACGGCACCGGCCTGAACCTGTTCGCCGAACGCTTTCCCAGCCGCTGCTTTGACGTCGGCATCGCGGAACAGCACGGCGTGACCTTCTCCGCCGCGCTGGCAGCGGGCGGATTGCGGCCATTCTGCACGATGTATTCCACCTTTTTGCAACGTGGTTACGATCAGGTCGTGCATGATGTGGCGATTCAACGCCTGCCCGTACGCTTTGCCATAGACCGCGCCGGTCTGGTCGGGGCCGATGGGGCGACCCATGCAGGCAGTTTCGACATTGCCTATCTTGCTAACCTGCCCGGTTTCGTCGTCATGGCGGCAGCGGACGAAGCGGAACTGATGCACATGGTCGCCACGGCAGCCGCACATGACGATGGCCCCATCGCGTTTCGCTATCCGCGTGGCGAAGGGGTCGGCGTCGAAATGCCGGAACACGGTGAGATACTGGAAATCGGCAAGGGCCGGATGATCCAGCAGGGCAAGCGCGTCGCGATCCTGAGCTTTGGCACCCGTCTGGCGGAAATTCAGAAAGCCGCCGAAGGCCTGGCCGCGCGCGGCATCACCCCCACCATTGCCGATGCCCGCTTTGCCAAACCGCTGGATCGCGACATGATTCTGTCACTGGCGGCGGACCACGAGGCGCTGATCACCATCGAAGAAGGTGCGCTTGGCGGGTTCGGCAGCCATGTGGCCCAGCTGTTGTCGGATGCGGGCGTGTTTGATGCCGGCCTGAAATTCCGTTCGATGGTATTGCCGGACATCTTCATCGATCAGGCAACCCCGGCGGACATGTACGCAACCGCCGGAATGAACGCCGCGCATATAGAAGAAAAAGTGCTGGCGGTGCTGGGCGTGATCACGATCGGCGAAAAACGCGCCTGAAACCTTGCGCACCACACCGGCAACAACGCCAGCGCCCCGGGATCGACCCCCGCACAGGATCAGCCGGTTGCGGGCATGTCCCAAGGTTCCGGCTGTTGCGCATAGGCAATGTAGAGCGGATGCTTTGGATGCCCCGCCTTGCTGAGCCCCAGGTGGTACAAGGGCATGCCACAGCCGCGCAGCAGCGATTTCACCTGTGCGCCCCGATCCAGATGCGCCCCATGCGTGCCCCAGGCGGCCACCACCTGATCCGCCCAGCGTGCACCGGACAGGATCGCTGCATCGTTTTCAGGCCCGACCGGATCCGCGGCCGCGCGCATCTTGCGTGGATCGGTGTCGCGCCAGGCAAAGATATTCGTGACCTGGAACGCGCCGAACCCCAAGGCACGGGCGCGGCGTTCGCAGCGTTCGACCGTTGGGTCGTTCTGAACTTCGGTCGCGGTTGACGGGTTCAGCATCACAAACAGGACACGGCGGCCTTCCGGCTCCCAGATCCGTGTCAGGCTGTACCGGTAGCGTTCGCAGTCGGAATAGACCGCGGTCGATGGCGCATCGCCCTTGGTGTGGGTTCGGGTAATCATCGCAATGTTCTGCCCCGCGCCCTTGCCAAGCGCAATACTCGGACGCCGCGTCAGAGGTTGAAAACCCGGCTGGGATGCAATTCGCCTGCTTTGTACACGCCCACCGCCACCGCGCGCCCATCATGCGACGCCCAGCATTCATCGCCATACTCCGCATCCGCCGCCAGCACCATGCCCGGGTTGCCATTGCGCAGACGCGCCGCCCCTTCGGCTGTGCAGCGCAGTTCGGGCAGATCGCTCAGCCCCTGTTCCAGAGGGCGCAGAAACCGGTCCAGCTCTTCGGAACGGGCCATCTCTTCGATCTGCTCAAGCGTCAGGCCATCGGCGGCATCAAATGGCCCCGACCAGATCCGGCGCAGGGACAGAACATGCCCGTAACAGCCCAGCGCCTGCCCCAGATCCCGGGCGATACTGCGCACATACCCACCTTTTCCGCAGGTCATTTCCAGCGTCACATGGTCCGCATCGGGGCGATCCACCAGAACCAGTTCCTCGACCCACAGAGGGCGCGCCGCCAGTTCCATTTCCTCGCCGCTGCGGGCGCGTTTATATGCACGCTGACCGTCGATCTTGACCGCTGAAAACTGCGGGGGCACCTGTTGGATTTCGCCGATGAACTGGTTCAGAGCCTCCTTGATCGTGTCCTCATCCGGGCGCAGGTCGCTTTGTGCCAGGATTTCACCTTCGGCATCGTCGGTGTTGGTCGCCTGCCCCAGCCGGATCGTGAACCGATATGCCTTGAGCGCGTCGGTGATATAGGGAACCGTCTTGGTCGCTTCGCCCAGCGCAATGGCCAGTACGCCGGTTGCGTCAGGATCCAGCGTCCCCGCGTGGCCCGCCTTTTGCGCGTTCATCGCCCAGCGGACCTTGTTGACCACGGCGGTGGACGTCGGCCCGGCGGGCTTGTCGATCACCAGCCAGCCAGAGATGTCGCGGCCTTTGCGTTTGCGTCCCATGATGCCTCGCGCCTGTTCGTGAAGGCGGCGGGTTAGCCCAAGCCACTCAGTCTGTCAAACGTCTGTTGCCCGTGCCGCGCTATTGCGCGTCCACCACCACACCAACCACCGGCCCCATCCGGAACCCGGCATCGTTGCGGCCCAGATCCGGCGCATACAACCGCGAGATATTCCCATCGAAATAGAGCGCATTCGGCAGGCCGAGACCATCCTTGAACAAACTGCCGAATTCGTGAAACGTGACCCGGTTGCGCGATATGACGAACACCGCCCTTGTGCCATCCGCGCTGGTCCCGACACCGTTGCGCACATAGCGCGACGTACTGTCCGGCAGGAACCGGGGATGCAGCGCGCCATCTATCACCAGCATCGGACCCGACTGGCTGGCATAGTCGCACCTTTTGTTCGCCGCGACAAAGGCCAGGGTCTCGACAACTTCGGCCCGCCCGGCGCGCAGGCATATCACCCCGTTGGGCAACAGGCCAAAATTACCCGGCCCCGGGTTGGACACCACATGCATGACTTCGGTGCCGTTCTCCAGGTAATATCCCACCGGTGAACGGTCGTCGTGGTACATGCCCGCATTCATCGCAAAGCTCAGCCGCTTGCCTTGTTCGGCCAGCATGGCGTCGATCGCGCCGAACTGCCCCAGCAGTTCGCCATCGGCGTCGTTCAGGAATAGCCGCAGGTCGGCAGTAGCAGCGTCGACCTCACACAGCGTATAGCCGTTGCCCATGTACTCCAGGTCGCGGCAATCCTGTGCGGCCAGGGGCGCGGCGCTGAGCGCAATCCACAAGCCGAGCACCCAGCGGATCAATCGTCCAGATCCCGCCGCACCGCGTCCTGATTCAGCATCCGGCGCGTATCGTCCATCCGATCGAAGGTTTCGTCGAGCTGAAACCGCAGATCGGGGGCGAATTTGAGGGCCAGTTTCTTGGCCACCACACGGCGCAACTCGCCCTTGTTGCGGGCCAGCAGCTTCAACACTTCGTCCTGACCCTGACCGCCAAGCGGCAGCACATAGGCCGTCGCAACCCGCAAATCGGGAGAAGTGCGCACTTCTCCCACGGTGATGGACAGGCGGTTCAGATCGGGATCATGCACATCGCCGCGCATCAACACGTCCGACAGGGATCGGCGAATCAATTCACCAACGCGCAGCTGGCGTTGAGAAGGACCCGGACCGTCGTGAAATTTGTTCTTTGCCATGTTCCTGATCTAGGACGAATGACGGGCTTTGCCAAGCGCGACACGAACAGGTAACCAACACGGGAACACAGGAGAGACCGCCAATGACACCAAAACCGGGAATCGTCGTGACCGGGGCTTCGGGCCGCATGGGCCAGATGCTGATCCGTACCGTCTCTGAAAGTGACCGCGCGCTGCTGGTCGGCGTGGTCGAACGCAGCGGCCACGACTGGATCGGTCGCGATGTGGGGCAGGCCATGGGCGGTGCCGATCTGGGTGTGACCGTGACCGACGATCCGCTCGAAGCATTTGCCCGCGCGCAGGCGGTGATCGATTTCACCGCACCTGCGGCCACAGTCGAATTTGCCAACCTGGCGGCACAGGCGCGGCTGGTGCATGTGATCGGCACCACCGGTTTCACCGAGGATCAGATTGCCAGCCTGGAACCGGCGGCACGGCACGCCGTCATCGTGCGCGCCGGCAACATGAGCCTGGGCGTCAACCTGTTGACCCGGCTGACCGAAAAGGTTGCCGCGGCGCTGGATACCGATTTCGACATAGAAATCATCGAATCCCACCACCGCCACAAGGTCGACGCCCCATCGGGAACGGCCCTGATGCTGGGCGAAGCGGCCGCACGGGGGCGCGGCGTGGCCTTGTCAGAGGTCGCGGATCGTGGCCGCGATGGCATCACCGGGCCGCGGCAAGAGGGCCATATCGGCTTTGCCGCAATCCGGGGTGGTGACATCGTCGGTGAACATGACGTGCTTTTTGCGGCTCCGGGTGAACGCATCGTCCTGCGCCATCAGGCAACCGACCGCGCCGTCTTTGCCCGCGGAGCCCTGACCGCCGCGCTGTGGGGGCAGGGTCAGGCTCCGGGCGCGTATGACATGATGGACGTTCTGGGCCTGTAATCCGCCAGACGCCCACCGGCGGCAGCGATGCAATCCGCATTCAGGCCGAGCGCAACAGAACCTTGCTGGACCCCAACGCATCAGCGATGCGGCTGTACTGCAACGCCTTGCTTTCCGATCCTTCGGCGCTGCGCAGCAACAGCGTCTGCGTATTGTCCAGAATCGCGCTGGCCTGCTGGTTGACGCTGGGCAGCGCCTCGGGGGCCACCGGGTTCAGCGGGCGGGACGTCGTCACGGGGGTTTCGCCTTTGCTGACGGCGCGGCCGCGCACCCCATTGGGATCGCGGTTGGCGCGCGCAAGATCCGCCAGTTGATCCGCAGTGTCTTTCAGGATCTGCTGGACCTCGGCATAGTCGCTGTCACGGGGGATATCCTTGGCGACCTGACCCAACCGTTCCGCCAGGCAGTCCACCTTGTAGGAATCGTCGTCCAACTCGCCACAAAATGCCTGTGCCGCCGCTATGCCGCCTGCGACCACATCGGTGAAAGCCTGCGAACCGAAACCGCCCCCTGGAATGATCACGGTATACACCGCCTGGGCCGACGCCGGAACACCCGAGAACGCGACCGACCCGGCAGCGACGGCAACACATAGACCCTGCAATGCGATTTTCATGAAATGAACTCCTGCTGTCAAAAATTTCGGGCGCGCGTCACGTTGCCCAAGCCGACATTCCGCGCTATTGTTAACCTTATTGTAACAGGATTCGATTGTGGGGCCATGGGCAAATTTCTGAGATTGATCGCAGCGGGCGTGCTGGCCACCGGGTTCACCGCCGAAGTAAGCGCCCAGGGTATTGGCACCGCGGCATCCCAGGCGCGTGTAAGACTGGCATGCGGCACAGGGCGCGTCGTCGGCGCAGAAACCTTGCCAAACGGATCGATCAGGGTGACATGCGAACAGCAGACCCGGGTTCCAAATCAGTTGGGGGTTACCGGACTGACACCGCAAGCGACAGCCGCAATCGTGGCGACGGTGGTGTTGCTGCCGGTCATTCTGGATGATGACAGCGACGGCATCAACGTGACAACGACCTCGACAGGCTCTGCCGGCGAACGCCCCTGAACAGGTCCCGCAGAACGGCAAGTTCCCGTCGCCGGGGGAACACTGGCTTCGCGCTGCCGCGATCCGGTCGACCCCGCGACCGCAGAGCAAACGGCCTTTGGCTCAGAAATCGACCGCCAGGCCTTTCTTTTCCCAATCGCCATATCTGACCGGTTCCGGACCGTCGCGCCCGCCCAGTTCCTTTGGCAGGGGCTGGGAGTTTTCGGCTGCCTTGCGCCGCTCCTCGGCTTCTGCCAGCGCCCTTTGGGCTGCGGCGGGCAGATCGCGGCGATCGTTCTTGGTCATGGCGGGTTCCTTTGTGTCACAAGCGTGATATACGCCGACGGTCGCATCATGCAAGAACCGCGACCCGGGACAACAAGGACGACCGAACATGGCGCAAACAGGTCTTGGCGCGCGGCGCAGCGCCGTTCACCTGCTGGATCAGGTTCTCGGAGAGAACCGTCTGATGGCCGAATGCCTGTCCGCAGGGGCACTGGATCATCTTCCCGCAGAAGACCGGGCCAGGGCGCAGCGGCTGGCATCGCAAACGCTGCGCGGCATGGAACGCGCCGATCGCCTGCTGCAGAAACATCTGCGTAAATCACCGCCCTTGTTCGTTCGCAACGCGCTGCGGCTGGGCACGACAGAGCTGTGCCAGGGCACAGCGGCACATGGCGTGGTCAATGCCATGGTGCAGATCGTGGGCGCGGACAAACGACACGGCGCGCTCAAGGGTCTGGTCAACGCGGTTCTGCGCAAGATCGCGGCGGACGGCCCTCAGGCCTGGAACCTGTTGCGTGCTCCGCGTCTGCCGAAATGGCTGCGCGCTCCGCTTGCACAAGCCTGGGGCAGCCAGACGGTCGGCGCGATGGAATTTGCGCATTTTGCCGGCGCGCCGCTGGATATCACCGGCAAACCCGGTGCCGACCTGACGGCTCTTGGGGGTGTCGCGCTGCCGACGGGATCGCTGCGGTTGACCAATCCGGGTCAGGTGTCCGCATTGCCCGGGTATGAAGACGGAGCATGGTGGGTGCAGGACGCCGCCGCCGCCCTGCCCGCCCGCATCCTTGATCCGCGTCCCGACATATCGGTGCTGGATCTGTGCGCCGCACCGGGCGGCAAGACCCTGCAACTGGCGGCGGCGGGGGCCAGGGTCACGGCGGTGGACAATTCCGCGCACCGGATGAAACGCCTGCACGAAAACCTGTCGCGCACAGGGCTGCGGGCCGAGGTACACATTCAGGACGCACTGCAGACCCGGGGCATGTTTGACGCCATCCTGTTGGATGCCCCCTGTTCGGCCACCGGCACAATACGGCGTCATCCGGATCTGCCACATGCCAAGGACGGTTCGGATTTCGGCGATCTGATCGATCTGCAGGCACGGATGCTGGCCCATGCCTGGACCCTGCTGCGCCCCGGCGGGCGGATGGTGTTCTGCACCTGTTCGCTGTTGCCGGACGAAGGCGAGGTCCAGATCGACGAGGCACTGGCCGCGCATCCCGACATGACGGTGGATCGTGCGGCGCTGGACCGGCCCGGGATCGATCCGGCGTGGATCACCGACGAAGGCGGGTTGCGCCTGCGCCCGGACTATTGGCCGGATCTGGGCGGAATGGATGGTTTTTATATCGCATCTTTGCGCAAAGCGGCCTGACATCGGCATTTCTGCGGTGACTTGCGGCGATGCGCGCCCTACGCTCGGGGCAAACGCCACAGAGCGTAGAGGCGACGCGCATGTCCACCCCGGATACATTCGCAAACCGGCGCGACCGGGTCCTGAACCGCATATTTGCCCGCCTGTCGACCCGGCAGAAAGCGGCCGTCGGGTTTGTGTCGCAACCCGAGCCCCGCACCATCGGCACACTGGCGCGCGGCCGCCAGCTGATGGCCGGAAACCTGATGTTCGCGGGCTATCTGATCCAGTCCCCGCAATCCAGCCTGTGGGACGAACCCGCCCCCAACCCGGCCTTTGATGCCGAACGCCACGGATTTGCGTGGCTGGACGATCTGGCCGCCGTGGGCGGGCCGCAAGCGCGGGATCTGGCGCAAGAATGGCTGTGGGGCTGGATTGACACCTTTGGCCGCGGTCACGGGCCGAGCTGGGTGCCCGAACTGACCGGGCGGCGCATGATCCGCTGGATCAACCATGCGATTTTTCTGCTGCGCGGCAAGGACAAGGCGGCCAGCGACGCCTTTTACCGGTCGCTGGCCAGACAAAGCTGGTTTCTTGCCCGGCGCTGGCGCGGCGCGGCGCCGGGGCTGCCCCGGTTCGAAGCGCTTGCCGGGTTGATCTATGCCGGCCTTTCACTTGAAGGCAAAGAAGCGCTGGCCGATCCGGCCGTGCGCGCATTGGCCCATGAATGCGAAACGCAGATCGATGCCCAGGGGGGGCTGCCGACGCGCAATCCCGAAGAACTGCTTGAGGTGTTCACCCTGCTGACCTGGACCGCACATGCCTTGCACGAAGCCGGGCGCGGCACGACCCAGGCCCATGCCGCCGCCATCGAACGCATCGCCCCCACGCTGCGGACCCTGCGCCATGCGGATGGCGGGCTGGCACGCTTTCACGGGGGCGGGCGCGGGTTGGAGGGGCGTCTGGAACAGGCGCTGGCCGCCAGCCACGTCAAGCCGCAGCACGCCCACGCGCCGGCCATGGGTTATGCACGGCTGTCCGCGCGCCGCACCAGCGTCATCATCGACGCAGCGCGCCCCCCGACCGGTGCCGCGTCGTTCAACGCGCATGCCTCGACGCTGGCTTTTGAGCTGACCTCGGGCCGCCGTCCGCTGATCGTCAATTGCGGATCGGGCGCGTCATTCGGCAGCGAATGGCGGCGGGCAGGCCGCGCCACCCCGTCCCATTCCACCCTTTGCCTGAGCGGGTATTCCTGCGCGCGGCTGACCGAACCCACAGCTGGCACCGGGCGCGAGGCTTTGGTGGATGGTGCCAGCCATGTGCCCATCGAGATCACCGAACAGCCCGACGGCGTCAGTTTTCAGGGCGGGCATGACGGGTATGCCCAGCATTTCGGCCTGACCCATGCACGGACCCTGGATCTGACGTTTGACGGACGCGGCTTGGCAGGCGAGGAATTGTTGCTGGCGATTGACGATGACGCCAGGCGACGCTTTGACGGGGCGATGGACCGCGCCAAACTGGCCGGACTTGCCTTTGATGTCCGGTTCCACCTGCATCCCGACGTCGATGCCACGTTGGATCTGGGCGGCGCTGCGGTGTCCATGTCGCTGAGAAGCGGCGAAGTCTGGGTGTTTCGCCACGACGCCCGGTTCCAGCTGAGCCTTAGCCCCAGCGTCTATCTGGAAAACGGACGTCTGAAACCGCGCACATCCAGGCAGATCGTGCTGTCGGGGCGGGCGCTGGATTATTCCACCCGTATCCGGTGGTCGCTGTCAAAAGCCCAGGAAACCGGTGTTGCCGTGCGCGATCTGGTCCGGGACGAGATGGAATTCGAGGCCTGAACCGGATCAACCGTCACATTTTACCGTGATCGCGACAAAACAGGCGGTTCTATCCCGTCGGGTTTTGGACTATGCCGCGCGCATCTGCTGTATCATCAAGGATCCATCATGACCGACACCCGCCCCATCCGCCGCGCTCTGCTTTCTGTTTCAGACAAGACAGGGTTGGTCGAACTGGGCCAGGCCCTGACCGCGCGCGGTATCGAACTGCTCAGCACCGGCGGCACCGCAACGGCCCTGCGCGACGCCGGTCTCGAGGTCGTGGACGTGGCCGAAGTCACGGGCTTTCCGGAAATGATGGACGGCCGCGTCAAGACGCTGCATCCCATGGTGCACGGCGGTCTTCTGGCGCTGCGCGACAACCCGGCGCATGTCGCGGCGCTGGAACAGCACCGGATCAGCGAAATCGACCTTCTGGTGGTCAACCTCTATCCTTTCGAGGCGACGGTGGCCGCGGGCGCGGATTACGACACCTGCATCGAGAACATCGACATCGGCGGCCCTGCGATGATCCGCGCCGCCGCCAAGAACCATGCGTTTGTCAGCGTGGTCGTGGATACCCAGGACTATGATGCCCTGCTGGCGGACATGGATGCAAACGGGGGCGGCACCAGCATCGGTTTCCGCCGCGCCCTGGCACAGACCGCCTATGCCCGTACAGCGGCCTATGACGCCGCGGTTTCGACCTGGATGGCGGGTGCAATCGGGGTGGACGCCCCGCGCCGCCGGGCCGTGGCCGGCACCCTGGCCCAGACCCTGCGGTATGGCGAGAACCCGCACCAGCAGGCGGCGTTCTACACCGACGGAAGCGACCGCCCCGGTGTCGCCACAGCGGCCCAGCATCAGGGCAAGGAGTTGAGCTATAACAACATCAACGACACCGATGCGGCCTTTGAACTGGTCAGCGAATTTGCCCCCGAAACCGGCCCCGCCTGCGCGATCATCAAACATGCCAACCCTTGCGGTGTGGCGCGTGGCGAGACCCTGAAACAGGCCTATCAGCGTGCGTTCGATTGCGACCGCACCAGCGCCTTTGGTGGCATCATCGCCCTGAATCAGCCGCTGGACCGGGAAACCGCCGAAGAGATAACCGGGATTTTCACCGAAGTCGTGATCGCGCCCGACGCCGACAGCGAGGCCCGTGCGGTGTTTGCCGCCAAGAAAAACCTGCGCCTGTTGACCACCGGCGGGCTGGCCGATCCGCGTGCCGCCGCCCTGACCGTGCGCCAGGTGTCGGGCGGGTTGCTGGTTCAGGACAAGGACACCGGGTTCATCACCGCCGATGATCTGAAGGTCGTCACCGAACGCGCCCCCAGCGAACAGGAACTGGCCGATCTTCTGTTTGCCTGGACCGTGGCCAAGCATGTGAAATCCAATGCTATAATCTATGTCAAGGACGGCGCGACGGTCGGTGTCGGCGCCGGTCAGATGAGCCGCGTCGACAGCACCCGCATCGCCGCGCGCAAAGCACAGGACATGGCCGGGACATTGGGCTTGCCCGCTGCGTTGACACAAGGGTCCGTGGTGGCGTCCGATGCGTTCTTTCCCTTTGCCGACGGGCTGGTGACAGCCGCCGAAGCCGGCGCCACCGCATTGATCCAGCCGGGCGGCTCGATGCGCGACGACGAGGTGATCGCCGCCGCGAACGAGGCCGGGCTGGCGATGGTCTTTACCGGCATGCGCCATTTCCGGCACTAGGGGGCAAGAATGCGTACAGCGCTGCTCTGGTCGGTTCTGGCGGCATTTCTGGCCGATCAGGCCAGCAAATATGTGGTAATCCACGCCATGAGCCTGTGGCAGCGGCTGTCCATCGACGTCCTGCCTCCGTTCCTGACCTTTCGCTACGGGGAAAACCGGGGGATCAACTTTGGCCTGCTGGACGGGGATTCGGATCTGACACGCTGGCTGTTGATCGGTTTCTCGCTGATCGTGGTGCTGGCGGTCTGGATCTGGGTGAACCGTCAGCACGGCAATTCGGTGTGGATGCAGATCTGCGGCGGGTTCCTGATCGGAGGGGCCCTGGGCAATGTGATCGATCGGCTGTTGTACGGCTATGTGCTGGATTTTCTGAATATGTCCTGCTGCAGTATCAACAATCCCTTCGTGTTCAACCTTGCGGATGTGTTCATTTTCATCGGCGCCATCGGTCTGGTGGTGTTCGAACCGGCCAGCCGGGCACGAAAGGCGTGACAGGATCCGGCCCGGGCATCAGGCTTGCGGCTGCGGACGGGTGGTGCCGCGGTTTGCCTGTGCGGAAAGCACTTTCGTGAATGCGCGCGCCGAAGCAGACGGAATATCCTCGGCCCGCATCATGATACCGACCGCCCCGATTGTCGCGCCGGTATCCATGTCCAGCGATACCAGCCGTCCGTCGGCAAGATCGGCTGCGACCACGCCACGGCTGATGAACCAGACGGTCTGCGGATCGGACAAGACCATCGCGTGCCCGAAGGACGACGAAGCGGATTCTATTCGGTTGCTGAATAGCGGAACCGATTGCGCAATCAGAAGACGCGCCACCATCGAGCGGATCGCCGAGTTCTTCGGCGGATAAAGCACGCGCATCGCTTCGAGATCCGCGAACCGGGTGATGCCCGCCGCCGGGCTGCCGGCCCGACACACGACGACCACGTCTTCGGAATACAGCTGTCGGAACGAAAGCCCGTCCATGGTTTCCGGCGCGCCCAGCCGACCGATCACCAGGTCGAGCGTGCCGCTTCTGAGCCTGCCGGTCAGATCCTTGTGCGGACCTTCGTGGATCTCCAGCAGGACATCGGGATTGGCATCGGCAAAATGCCGGGCGGCGCGCGGCAGCAGGCCGGTCGCGACGCTGGGCAATACCCCCAGCCGCAGCAGGCCCGCAGCGCCAGCCCCGGCACGGACACTGCGCAGACCATTGCGCAGCGCGTCCATGCATTGTTCGGCGAATTGCAGGAAAACTTCACCCTCCGGGGTCAGACCGGCACCGGACCGGCTGCGCTCCATCAGGCGCGCCCCGGTGATGTCCTCCAGCTCTTTCAGGGTGCGTGAAATCGCCGGCTGGGTAAGATGCAACCGCTCGGCAGCGCGTTTCAGACTGCCCGCACGGGCAATGGTGCTGAACGCTTCGAGATGGCGAAACTTGATACGACGGTCCATTCAGTTACCAAAACAGGTAACCAAATTGCAAGACAAGTCATTTTTCTTATCCAAGCCAATATGCGAAGCTTTTCCCGGACAGGGGGGCAAGCACCGATGGGGAAAAGCACAATGAAAACCCAGGTGGCGATCATAGGGGGCGGGCCATCCGGTCTGCTGCTGGCGCAGCTTCTTCATACCAAGGGCATCGACAGCATCGTTCTGGAACGCAAGACCAAGGACTATGTTCTGCGCCGTATCCGTGCCGGGGTGCTGGAACAGGGCCTGGTGAAGATGCTCGAAGAAGCGGGTTGTGCCGACCGGCTGCATGCCGAAGGTTTCGTGCACGATGGCACGCAAGTGTCCTATGGCGACGAAATATTCCGGATCGATTTCAAGGCGCGGGCAGGGGCATCGGTTGTGGTGTATGGTCAGACCGAAGTCACCCGGGATCTTTATGCCGCGCGCGAGGCGGCGGGCGGACGCATCGTGTTCGACGTCGAGGATGTGGTCATCCACGATGCCGATGGCACGGTGCCGCACATCACCTATCGCAAGGGGGGCGATGTCTGCCGGATCGACTGTGATTTCGTGGCCGGATGCGATGGGTTCCATGGTGTCAGCCGCCAGACCATTCCGCTCGCGGTGCGTCGCGAGTACGAAAAGATCTATCCCTTCGGCTGGCTGGGCATCCTCAGCGAAACCCCGCCGGTGCATCACGAATTGATCTACGCCACATCAAAGCGCGGCTTTGCGCTGTGTTCGATGCGCAACGATCATCTCAGCCGGTACTACATCCAGTGTTCGCTCAGCGACAGCCCCGGCGACTGGACCGACGCCGCGTTCTGGGAAGAACTCAAACGGCGGATTCCGGTAGATATGGCCGACAGCCTGGTCACCGGTCCTTCGATCGAGAAAAGCATCGCGCCGCTGCGGTCCTTTGTGACCGAACCCATGCGCTGGGGTCGGCTGTTTCTGTGCGGCGACGCCGCGCATATCGTGCCACCGACCGGGGCCAAGGGGCTGAACACCGCCGCGTCGGATGTATATTATCTGTATCAGGGGCTGACGGCTTTCTATCGCGACAATACCACCGACGGCATCGACACCTATTCAGCAAAGGCGCTGGGCCGGGTGTGGAAGGCCGAACGGTTTTCATGGTGGTTCTCGTCGCTTTTGCACCGGTATCCGGATCAATCGGAATTCGACCTGAAGATGCAGATCGCGGAATTGGAGTTCCTGCGCACGAACGAGGCCGCACAGGTGGCGATGGCGCAGAACTATGTCGGACTGCCCTATTGATGTCAGCAGGAGCACAGCAATGACGGATAGATTTGAAACGGGCATGAATGTACGCCGCCAGGTGCTGGGCGATGCCCATGTGGACCGCGTCGAGGCCGCCAAGACCGACTTTGACCGGCCCTTCCAGACGCTTATCACCGAAGGGGCCTGGGGCACGCTGTGGGCGGACAACACGATTTCCCGGCGCGAGCGGTCCATGCTGACGCTGGCCCTGCTGGCCGCCACCGGCAATTTTGAAGAAATCCCCATGCATGTGCGCGCCAGCCGCAATACCGGGACCAAACCCGAAGACATTCTTCAGGCTTTCATGCATGTTGCCGTCTATGCTGGCGTTCCAAAAGCCAACCACGCTATCAAACTGGCCAAACAGACCTTTGCGGAGATCGAAAAGGAAGAGCACCCATGAAGCCCGCGGAATTCTATCAGCGCGACCATGACCGCCACCCTGCGGCCTATACGCCGGGATACAAGACCTCGGTGGCACGCAGCCCGCGTCTTGCCCTGATCAGCCTGCAACAATCCGCCAGCGAAATCACCGGACCGGTCTTTGGCCACGACGATCTGGGTGAACTGGATCACGACCTGATCCGGAACTACGCCAGCGACGGCGACCCCATCGGCGAACGCATTATCTTGCACGGCCGTGTGCTGGACGAAAACGCAAGACCGGTGCCGAATACGCTGCTTGAGGTCTGGCAGGCCAATTCCGGCGGGCGATACCGGCACAGGAACGACACCTATCTTGCGCCGGTTGATCCCAATTTTGGCGGATGCGGGCGCACCATGACCGATGCGCAGGGGTATTATTTCTTCCGCACCGTCAAACCCGGCGCCTATCCCTGGCGCAACAATGTGAACAGCTGGCGTCCGGCCCATATTCATGTTTCCGTTTTTGGAACATCATTCAGCCAGCGTCTTATCACCCAGCTCTATTTCGAAGGCGATCCGATGATTCCGCTGTGCCCGATCGTACAGACCATCGCGGACCCGGATGCGATCGACCAATTGACGGCCAAGCTTGACATGAACGCCACGATTCCGCTGGACTCCGTCGCCTACCGGTTCGACATCGTGCTGCGCGGGCGGCGGTCGACCCTGTTTGAAAACCGGCTGGAGGGGAACTGATGGGCCAGTCGCTGGAATACCTCAAGGAAACGCCCTCGCAGACGGCGGGTCCCTATGTGCATATCGGTTTGGCACCGGGGGCGGCCGGTTTTGACATCTATGATCAGGAATTGGGGAAGGATATCATTGGCCCCCATGCCAAAGGCGAACGCATCCGCGTCGAAGGTCTGGTCATCGACGGGACAGGCAACCCGATCAAGGACGTGATGCTGGAAACCTGGCAGGCCAATGCAGACGGAAATTACGCCCATCCCGAAAGCGGCCCGGTCGAAGACGGCTTTCGCGGCTGGGGGCGGATCATCACCGACTTCAAGACCGGCGAATGGGGGTTTGACACGATCAAGCCCGGCGCAGTGATGGGACGTGACGGCCGGATGATGGCGCCGCATATCTCGCTCTGGATCGTGGCGCGCGGTATCAACATCGGGCTCAACACCCGTCTCTATTTTGACGACGAAACAGAGGCCAACGCCGCCGACCCCGTGCTCAACCTGATCGAATGGGAAAACCGGCGTCCGACACTTGTTGCCAAAAGAACCGAACGCGACGGCAGACCGGTTTACCGCTTTGACATCCGCATCCAGGGGGAAGACGAAACCGTCTTTTTTGATATCTGACATGACCAAACCTTGCATCATCTGTGTGGCCATCACCGGCAGCTTGCCGACCAAGGCCAACAACCCGGCGGTGCCGATCAGCGTCCCGGAACAGGTCGAATCCACACAGGAAGCGTTTGAAGCCGGGGCTTCGATCGTCCACGCCCATGTGCGCAATGACGATGAAACGCCATCCTCGGACCCCGAGACATTCGCCCGCCTCAAGGAGGGTCTGAAGAAACACTGCCCGGGGATGATCATCCAGTTCTCGACCGGTGGCCGTTCCGGCGCGGGCCGGACCCGTGGCGGCATGCTGCCCCTGAGGCCCGACATGGCGTCGTTGTCGGTGGGGTCCAACAATTTCCCCACCCGCGTCTACGAAAATCCGCCCGATCTGGTGGATTGGCTGGCCGCAGAAATGGTGGAACACGACGTAAAGCCCGAAATCGAGGCGTTCGACCTGAGCCATATCCTGAAAGCGAAAGAGATGTCCGACAAAGGCCAGCTGGTCGGCACGCCCTATGTACAGTTCGTCATGGGCGTGAAGAACGCCATGCCGGTCGATCGCGATGTCTTTGACTATTATATCCATACCGTGCGCCGGCTGTTCGGTGATGATGCACCGTGGTGCGCCGCCGGGATCGGTCGACACCAGTTGACGCTGAACGACTGGGCCATCTCGTCCGGCGGCCACGCCCGAACCGGTCTGGAAGACAACGTCCGGCTGGACCGCGACACGCTGGCACCGTCCAATGCCGCGCTGGTCCGCCGCGCCGCCGAGCTTTGCGCCAAGTACGACCGCCCCGTCGCCACCCCGGCACAGGCGCGCGATATTCTGGGGCTGGCAGCGGCGTAAGGCCCCTACCCCGGTCGCAGCGCGGGTCCGCGAGCCCCATCCGTTCAGCCGCTCTTGCACAGGAGGGCGGTATTCGCGCTTGTTCGGATCATCCGGATATGGACAACGCTCCGGCCCCTTGATCTAACAGGGAAAACCGCAAGGAGCCTGCCGTGGACATCGCAACCCGCGTCTATAACCACAAGTGGAAGATCGACCCGATCGTTCGATCCCTGATCGACACGGATTTCTACAAGCTGTTGATGTGCCAATCGGTGTTCCGCAACAAGCCGGATGCCGAAGTCACGTTCTCGCTGATCAACCGGTCCACGGACATCCCGCTGGCGAAACTGATCGACGAAGGGGAATTGCGCGAACAGCTGGATCACATCCGATCACTGTCGCTGTCGCGCGGCGAAAGCACCTGGCTGCGCGGCAATACATTCTATGGCAAACGCCAGATGTTCCGTTCCGATTTCATGGAATGGTTCGAGGGGCTGCAACTGCCCGCCTACCATCTGGAGCGACGCGGCGACCAATATGAACTGACCTTTGAAGGCAGCTGGCCGGAAGTGATGTTATGGGAAATCCCGGCGCTTTCAGTCTTGATGGAACTGCGCGGACGGGCGGTTCTGGACGGGATGGGCCGGTTCGAACTGCAGGTGCTCTATGCCCGCGCGATGACCCGCGTCTGGGAAAAGATCGAATGCCTGCGACCGCTGGAGCCATTGAGCATTGCCGATTTCGGAACCCGGCGGCGTCATTCCTTCATGTGGCAGGATTGGTGCGTTCAGGCCATGCTGGAAGGATTGGGGCCGAAATTCACCGGGACATCCAATTGCCTGATCGCAATGCGGCGCGAGGTCGAGGCAATCGGCACCAATGCCCATGAATTGCCCATGGTTTATGCCGCCCTGGCCAAGGACGACGCGGCCCTGGCGCAGGCACCGTATGACGTGTTGTCGGACTGGCATGACGAACACGATGGCAATCTGCGCATCATTCTGCCGGACACCTATGGCACTCAGGGTTTTCTGGACAATGCGCCGGACTGGCTGGCCAGCTGGACCGGGATGCGGATCGACAGCGGCGACCCGGCCAAGGGTGCGGAAATCGCGATCAAATGGTGGCGATCGCGCGGTGAAAACCCGATGGACAAACGGGTGATTTTTTCCGACGGGCTGGATGTGGACACGATCATCCAGCTGCAAAAACAGTTTCTGGGGCGCACCAATGTGTCATTCGGCTGGGGCACGCTTTTGACCAACGATTTTCGCGGGTTGGTCCCCGACGACGGCCTGGCGCCTTTTTCTCTGGTCTGCAAGGCGGTCAGCGCCAATGGCAACCCCACCGTAAAGCTGTCGGACAACCCGGCCAAGGCAATGGGACCGGCAGACGAGATCGCCCGATACAAGCGAATCTTCGACGTGGGCGAACAGGAACGGTTGCAAGTGACCGTATGACCGCGTTCAGCCGGGTTCCTTGCGCCCCTCTGTCGGCTCTGGCCCGTTCTTGGTCACGGTGACATCGATCACGCCTGTGTCTGTATCCGCATCAGGCTTGGGGGTCCCTTCGGATTCTCCCACGATCAGGGGCAGCATGTGCACCCCGGTCGCACTGCCGATTTCCGGGGCTTCCGGTGTTTCCCAGGCCAAGGTGTCAAAGCTGTCGCACTGCTCGCAGACCGGGGCCCACGCCACATGGATATGATGGCAGGACTCGCATACCCATTGCGGCCCGCGCGGAGAATTCAGCGCCTTGGCCAGCCATCCCTGCACGACGCTGTCGGACGCGCCTTCGCCGCGTTCGATCGCGGCCATAAGGGTGAACGCACGGGCATCGCCATCCGAATTCACCAGATCCCCCAGGGCGCGGCGCGCTTCGGGGAAATCTTCGGCAACGATGTTCAGTTCAGCCAGAACCAGCCGCGTTTCGGGGTGTTGCGGCTGGATCTTGGTCAACGCGGCAAACCGCTTGAGCCGTTGTTCCGGGGTTTCGTTGGGCTCAATTTCGGCAAAGGCGGCCGCCAGATCCGGATGCGGCTGTGCGCTCCAGGCTTTTTTCAGAACCTTGACCGCATTGCGCGGTTTGCCCTTGGCAATATAAGAGCGCGCCGCCATCGCAGCCGCAGGCACCAGGTCAGGTGACAGGCGGTTTGCCTCGATCGCCTGTTCCCGGCTTTCCAGCGTTGCATCCTGCGCGACGATGTCCCGCGCTTCGGACAGCGCCAGAACCGCCTCGCGCCGGGTATAGACATCCCGTGGCAGGCTTCCGGATTTCAGCTTGGCATTCAGGGTGTTCCGGGCCCCTGCCCAATCATGCGCCTGGGCCTGCAGTTTAAGCAGAACGTCCTGGGTTTCTTCGTGCCGGGGTTTCAGTTCGAACGCTTTTTGCGCCAGCTTGCGGGCAGTGTCCGTGTCCCCGTCGGCCAGCTTCTGCTTCATTATTCCGCGCACCCCGACAAAGCGCGTGGAATCGGTCTTGATCAGTTGCTTGTAGGTCGTTGCCGCCTTGGTGCGGTCGCCCGTCAATTCCGCAGCCTGCGCGGTCAGCAAATTCGTCAATTCCGGTTTGTGCAGGTATCTTTCGGCCTTGGACGCCTTTGACATCGCCAGCTTGCCTTCACCCGAAGCCAGCGCCAACAGCCCTTCTGACAAAGCTTCATACCCTTTACGTTCCCGGTTTCGGTCAAAATACCGCGACAGGGCGGTGTCATCCCCGTTCAGGAATTTCAACGTCGCCACCAGCAGGCTGAGCAGCTTCAGGCCAAGCCAGACCAGAACAACCAGCAGGATCGCCGCGATGGCGGATTGCAGCGGGCTGAGCGTGTATTCCGTCCCCGCCAGCGTGATCTGCACCCCGCCTTCGGATTCCATCAGGTATCCAGCACCGATGGCAAGCAGCGCGATGATCGCAATAAAAACGAGGATCTTGATCAGTGACCACAGCATGGCAGGTCCTTCAATTCGAATTCAGGCTTGTGGCCAAAGTATCGGCGGCGTTTACCGTGTCCACGCGGGTTTGCGCCAACTCCACCCACTTATTCATGGCAGCGCGGGCGGCGTCGGGCAGTTTGGCGATTTCATCAAGCGCGGCCTGCAGGTAACCGTCATTCGCGGCCGCTTCGGCGCGGGACAGCACGGCGTCCGGATCATCGCCGTCACGCGGCGCAACCGAACGGGCGCCCAATTGCTTTTTCAGGAACGCACCGACGCCGCGATCAGACGTGTCCTGCGTCCGTGCAGCGCCCAAAGCGGCGCGCGCGGCGGGTGGAAAGGCCACGTTGAGCGCGCTTAACGTGGATACACCCGTGTCCGCCTGCGCACTCAGCGCGTCGGGCACCTGAACCCCGCCTTCGGCCAGCTTTGCCGTCCATTCGGCATAGGGCGCGCCGGCCTCAAGATCCGCCCGCAGATGCGCCAGCGTCGTCTGGTTTTCAGCGAGCTGCGCGGCGGCGGCTGCATTTGCTTCCAATTCCTGCGCTTCGCCCTTGAGCTTGCGGGCATCGGCAATCAGGTCTTCGACTTCGCCGCGCTGTTCGGCCATGGCCTTTTGCAGCGCCGCCAGTTCGCGTTCATAAGCAGCGATTGCCGCATCGGACACACCTTCCGAAATCGGCCGCTTTTCAACCTCGGTCAGACGCGCATCGAATTCGCTGAAACGTGGCTCCAGGTCGTTCTCTGCGGCCCGAACCGCATCCAGGTCTTCCGTGAGCGACGCAACCTGCCCGGTCAGCCCGCTCACGTCTGATTGCAGTGAAGACACATCCGGGATCTGGATTGCGGACACCTTGTCGGCCAGATCCGTCAAAGACCGGGATTGATCGGCAAGCCGGGTCTCAAGATCGGCGATGGATTGCGAAAGATCTTCCGATTTCAGGAACTGAGGCAGGATCGGGTCCAGAACATCCGACTTTGCGGCCAGAAACCCCAGGGCCGCAGCAACCACGCCCCCCAACAGGGCCGATCCAAAGCCGCTGCGCGTTTCGACAACCTTTTCGGACCGTTCGACAAGTGCAGGCTCAGGCTCAGGCTCAGGCTCAGGCTCAGGCTCAGGCTCAGGCTCAGGCTCAGGCTCAGGCTCAGGCTCAGGCTCAGGCTCAGGCTCAGGC
>JAEKDP010000001.1:353893-958961 GCA_016521575.1 Rhodobacteraceae bacterium F11138
CTCAGGCTCAGGCTCAGGCTCAGGCTCAGGCTCAGGCTCAGGCTCAGGCTCAGGCTCAGGCTCAGGCTCAGGCTCAGGCTCAGGCTCAGGCTCAGAATTCGTCTCGGGGTCCGTCAGGACAAGCGGTTTTTGGCTGGCCTTTTTTTCGGGGGCGGCAGTCTGGTCTTCGGGACCTTCGGCTTCGGTCAAGGGTTCGGTTTTGTCGGTCGAATCCTCAGAAGTCCGCGACTTGGCTTCCCGTTCGGCAGTCGTATCCTTGTCAGACGGTTTCTTCGCAGCCACCTTGCAATACCTCTTCGATTCTCAGTTCAATCAATACCCTGAACAGCAATGATGTTACTTCGCGCCCCCGACACTCTCAACCCGGCATAACAGGTTCAACACCTTTTCCACCTGATGCGCCATTTCCTGGGCATCCGGGCGGGTGCAGATGGTGACGGGCGAAAACTGCAACCGCGCCAAGGGTTCCGCGACCGCAGAACTGAGCGCGATCAACTGCATATGCGCGTTTTCCGGGCTTTGCGCGGCAAGCTGTTCGGCCGTTCGCGGCGAAAACACCGGCGCGATCACCGGTGCCGGCCCAGCGATCCGGTCTTGCACCGCCTTGTCGAACGTCAGCAATTTCTGATCATACACCACCTGCCGCCGGGACGGGTAGCCAAGGGCGGAAAGCTCTTTGGCGATGTCCGTGCGGACATGACGGCCCGAAAGATGCAACAATGGCGCATCCACGGCTTCTGCAGTCATCGCGGGGATCAATTCGGCCGCATCCTGTCCCATCATCCGTGCATTCCAGCCTGATCCGATCGCTTCCCGGGTTGTGGCGCTGCCGACGCAGTACACCCGCACGTCGCGTCTCGCAGTCAGGGCCGATGCGGCCTGGACACCATTGATCGAAGTGAAAATAACGCCTTTCACACCGGCCAGGTCAATTTCGACGGTGATCGGCACAATTTCCACCAAGGGCGCATAGCACGGGTCCACACGGTCCCGCAGGTTGGCGGGCAAAGCCTGAACAAAGCGCTCTGCCGCCGCCTGCGGTCGGGTCATCAACAGGGTTGTTTTTTGCATTGCAAACCTTCGCGCCGGGATTGTTCGCCAAACCATAGGATGTTACCTGATTGCGGAACAGCATGAAACGGTCGGCCTGATGTCGCAGTCACTCACCATATTGGGCTTGGAAAGCAGCTGCGACGACACCGCCGCTGCCGTGGTGTGCCAAACAGGCACGGACCCTGCGCAGATCCGGTCATCGATTGTCTATGGGCAGGCCGACCTGCACAGCCAATATGGAGGCGTCGTGCCCGAACTGGCGGCGCGGGCCCATGCCGAAAAGCTGGATCATTGTGTGCGACAGGCCCTGCAGGAAGCCGGGGCGTCATTGGCGGATCTGGATGCGATTGCCGTGACCGCCGGACCCGGCCTGATTGGCGGTGTCCTGTCCGGCGTCATGTGCGCCAAGGGGCTGAGTGCGGCGACCGGGTTGCCGCTGTTGGGCATAAATCATCTGGCCGGCCATGCGCTGACCCCGCGCCTGACCGACAATATCGGCTATCCATACCTGATGCTGCTGGTATCCGGGGGCCATTGCCAATACCTGATCGCGCGCGGGTCGGACGATTTTGTCCGGCTGGGCGGAACCATCGACGACGCGCCGGGCGAAGCATTCGACAAGACGGCGCGGCTGTTGGGCCTGCCCCAACCCGGCGGCCCTTCGGTCGAGGCCGAAGCCCGCAACGGAGATCCTGACCGTCATCGTTTTCCCCGCCCCCTGCTGGACCGTGCGGATTGCAATCTGTCGTTCTCTGGGCTGAAGACCGCTTTGCTGCGGGAACGCGACCGGATCGTTGCGGAAAAGGGCGGGCTGACCCGTCAGGACCGGGCGGATCTTTGCGCCGGGTTCCAGCAGGCTGTAACCGATGTGCTGGCCGCAAAGACCCGGCGCGCGCTGGGATTGTATCTGCAGGACAACCCGGCCCGGCCAACAATCGCGGTTGCAGGCGGAGTGGCGGCCAACGCCACCATCCGCACCGCCCTGCAATCTGTCTGCGCCACAGCCGGTGTCGATTTCATCGCGCCCCCGCTGGCCTTGTGCACGGACAACGCCGCGATGATCGCCTATGCCGGGATCGAACGGTTCCGGTCTGGCGCGCGTGACGGGCTGGACCTGGCCGCACGCCCGCGCTGGCCGTTGGATCGTGTCAGTCCCAGCCTGCTGGGAAGTGGTCGGAAAGGCGCCAAGGCATGACCGTCGGCGTCATCGGAGCGGGCGCATTCGGCACCGCCCTGGCGATTTCACTGGCCGGTTCCGGGCCCGTCCGTTTGTGGGCCCGCTCAGCTCAACACGCCCGCGCCATGCAGGACCACGGCGAAAACACCGCGCGTCTGCCGGGCATAGAGATGCCCGCGAACCTGTCGGTCACGTCGGACATCACCCGGCTGTCGGATTGCCAAACCATCCTGTTGTCGGTTCCGATGCAGCAATTGCGGCATTTTCTGAACGAACACGGCGCGTCGGTTTCAGATCGGGTTCTGATCGCGTGCTGCAAGGGGATCGAACTGGACACGGGTCTGGGTCCACTTGACGTTCTGGACGCAACCCACCCCAAAACACCTGCGGCATTGTTGAGCGGCCCCAGTTTCGCACAGGACATCGCGCGCGGTCTTCCGACCGCTTTGACATTGGCCTGCGCGGACGACGATCTGGGCCGCGCGCTGCAAAAGGAACTGACCACCGCAAATCTGCGGCTGTATCGCACGACCGATGTGACCGGCACACAATTGGGCGGTGCGCTCAAGAACGTGATGGCCATTGCCTGCGGCGCGGTCATGGGCGCCGGTCTGGGCGACAGCGCGCGCGCCGCCCTGATGACACGCGGAAACGCCGAAATGCAACGGATGGCGGTCGCCCTGGGGGCGCAGCCCGAAACCCTGGCCGGGCTGTCCGGCTTTGGCGACCTGGTCCTGACCTGCACATCCGATCAGTCCCGCAACTACCGGCTGGGGCTGGCACTGGGACGTGGCGAACCATATGATCCGACCATCACGGTCGAAGGCGCTGCCACCGCCCGCGCCGTTGCCGCCCGATCCGCCGACTGGCAGCTGGATATGCCGATCACGCGTTCCGTCGTTGCCCTGCTGAACGGTGATCTGACAATTCAAGACGCAATGGCAGAACTGCTGGCGCGTCCACTCAAGGAGGAATGACATGCTGATCGCTCTGATTGCGCGGGACAAGCCCGGCGCGCTGCAACTGCGCAAGGACAATCGCGACGCTCATCTGGCCTATATCGAAAGCACCGGCATCGTGTATCAGGCCGGACCATTGCTGGACGATACCGAACAGATGATCGGATCCCTGGTCATTCTGGATGTGCCGGACATGGCGGCGGCGCAGGCCTGGGCGGACAATGACCCCTATGCCAAGGCCGGGTTGTTCCAGTCGGTCGAGTTGGTAGCCTGGAAGAAGGTGGTCGGCTGATGGCATATTGGCTGTTCAAATCCGAGGCCTCGACCTGGAGCTGGGAGCAACAGGTCGCCAAGGGCGAGGCCGGCGAAGAATGGGATGGGGTGCGCAACTATCAGGCGCGAAACTTCATGCGGGACATGAAGCTGGGAGATCGCGGATTTTTCTACCTGTCCCAGAAGGATCGCAAGATCGTCGGCATCGTCGAGGTTTGCGCCGCGGCCCATCCGGACAGCACAACCGACGATCCGCGCTGGGAATGCGTGGATATCAAGGCGGTGCGCCCTTTCGAAGATCCGGTAACGCTGGACCAGATCAAGGCGGATGAGCGCCTGGCCGACATGGTGCTGGTCAAGAATTCACGCCTGTCGGTGCAGCCGGTCACAGAGCACGAATGGCGGATCGTTTGTGACATGGGGCAGACAAACCCGGATTAAGCGATTGTTCCTGACGCGTTTCGCGCCGCACCGGACACCGGCTGAAGGCAGGGTTCCAGCAGGTTCAGGTTGCCGGTCGCCGCAGAGCAAACAGAACACAGCCAGGATGGTCGTCCGTGGCAATGTTACATGCCGTCGCGGCAGCCACATGGGTTTTGGGCTGTCCGATACGGCATTCCGATGATGTTGGAAGGATTGTGTTCTAAAAAGCGGGAGGGTCCGGACGCATCTGGACCCTCCCTCTCACCCCGCGTGCTCCCTACTCACCACACGCGTATTGAAATCTCAGGTCACGACCGTCCTGGCCGTAAGAAAGGCGTACCCCATCGTCGGCCGATTCTGCAATTTCAAAGCCCAAAGGATATGTTTCAAATAATAAACGCCCGGGCACGATGCCGGGCGTTTATCATCGACCGAAACTGTCCGGTCAGCCGTAAACGGATTCCTTGCCGAAATGCTTGGTCAGCATGTAATAGACCACCGCGCGGTATTTGTTGCGCTCGGATTTGCCATAGGTTTCCAGAACGGTATCGATTGCGCTCATCAGATCGGGACCATCGGGCAAACCCAGTTTCTTGACCAGAAAGTTGTTCTTGACCGTTTCCAGTTCGGATGGCTGCGATCCGGCCACCGTCGATGCGTCCGCGTCATAGATCGCAGGCCCGCAGCCGATCGTGACCTTGGTCAACAGGTCCATATCGGGTGTCACGCCACATTTGTTCTTCAGATCATCCGCATATTGCGCGATCAAATCATCCCGTTTGCCCATCGATAACTCCCACCTTGCAAACCGGGCCACGCCGGCCCGCGCAAAGGGTAGCCGCCTGTCCGGCGGATAAAAAGGGAAAATGTCGGGAATCCTCCCCGCAAGCAATCAGCCGCCCCGGTACCACCGGCCGAAGCGGCCATGCCTTGGGATCAGTACCGATAATGTTCCGGTTTGAACGGACCCTCGGGCGTAACCCCGATATAGGCCGCCTGTTCCGAACTGAGTTCAGACAGTTTCACGCCGATCCGCGCCAGATGCAGACGCGCCACTTTTTCATCCAGATGCTTGGGCAACACATAGACCTCGTTCTTGTACTGATCGCCCTTGGTCCACAATTCGATCTGCGCCAGCGTCTGGTTGGTGAAGCTGGCCGACATCACGAAGGACGGGTGCCCCGTCGCATTGCCCAGGTTCAGCAAACGGCCCTCGGACAGCAGAATGATCCGGTTGCCTGACGGCATCTCGATCATGTCCACCTGGTCCTTGATGTTGGTCCATTTGTGGTTCTTCAGCGCAGCCACCTGAATTTCATTGTCGAAATGGCCGATGTTGCCAACAATCGCCATATCCTTCATCTCGCGCATGTGCTCGATGCGGATCACGTCCTTGTTGCCCGTGGTGGTGATGAAGATATCCGCGGTGGATATCGCGTCCTCCAACGTCACGACCTCGAACCCGTCCATCGCCGCCTGAAGCGCACAGATCGGGTCGACCTCGGTGACCTTGACCCGCGCGCCGGCACCGCTGAGGCTGGCGGCCGAGCCCTTGCCCACGTCGCCATATCCGCAAACCACGGCGACCTTGCCCGCCATCATCGTATCCGTGGCGCGGCGGATGCCGTCGACCAGCGATTCCTTGCAGCCGTATTTGTTGTCGAATTTCGACTTGGTGACGCTGTCGTTCACGTTGATCGCCGGGAATGGCAGATGGCCGTTTTCCATCATCTGGTACAGACGGTGGACACCGGTGGTGGTTTCCTCGGTCACGCCCTGGATCAGCTGGCGCTGCTTCACGAACCAGCCGGGTGTCTTGGCGATACGCTTGCGGATCTGGGCGAACAGGGCCTCTTCTTCTTCCGAGGTCGGCACCGCGATCAGGTCTTCTTCGCCCTCTTCGACGCGGGCACCCATCAGAATGTACAGCGTCGCATCGCCGCCATCGTCCAGGATCATGTTCGCGCCGCCGTCGGCAAAGTCGAAAATCCGGTCGGCATAATCCCAGTATTCGGGCAGGCTTTCGCCCTTGACGGCAAACACCGGCGTTCCGGTGGCCGCAATGGCCGCCGCCGCATGATCCTGAGTCGAAAAGATGTTGCACGACGCCCAGCGGACATCGGCCCCAAGATGCACCAGCGTTTCAATCAGAACCGCTGTCTGAATCGTCATGTGCAGGCTGCCCGCGATCCGCGCGCCCTTCAGCGGCTTGCTTTCGCCATATTCCTCGCGCAGTGCCATCAGGCCGGGCATTTCGGTCTCGGCGATGTCCAGTTCCTTTCGGCCATATCCTGCAAGGTCGATGTCTTTGACGATATAATCCTGAGCCATTTGGGCACCTTTTGCTAACTGTTGGCGCTGCCGTATCAGGTTCATGGTGCATTCTCAACGCCCAACGAAAATACCGGTTTTCAGGCCCTCGGCTTCGTGGGATGAACGACGCGCCCATGAGAATACCGATACAGAGGAAATGCCACATGGCCAAACAATCCCGCGCCTGGCAACGCATGTTGTCGGGCCGCCGCCTGGACCTGCTGGATCCGACGCCGCTGGACATCGAAATCGAAGATATCGCCCACGGGCTGGCCTTTGTCGCGCGCTGGAACGGGCAGACCATCGGTGATTTTGCCTATTCTGTCGCCGAACATTCCCTGCTGGTGGAAACCCTGTTCGGCCGTATCGCGCCAAATGCCCCCGCCAAATGGCGATTGGCCGCATTGCTGCATGACGCACCCGAATATGTGATCGGGGACATGATTTCACCGGTCAAGGCGGCGGTCGGTCCGGAATATGGCGAACTGGACGATCGGCTGGTAGCCGCGATTCACATCAGGTTCGGCCTGCCGGCAGCGGTTCCCATGACGATCAAGCGCCAGATCAAGAAAGCCGACCGGATCAGCGCCTGGATGGAAGCCACCCGCATCGCCGGATTTTCAACCGCCGAAGCCAACCGGTTTTTCGGCAAGCCCGACCCCGCCCTGATTGACGATCTGGATATCCGGCTGCGCCCGCCAATCGATGTGCGCGCGGATTATACCCGCCGCCACGATGAATTGCTGCGGCAAATGGGCTGACGCCTAGCGTGGGCTTCGTTTGGCCAGGATCCTCTGCAGAGTCCGGCGGTGCATGTTCAGCCGCCGCGCGGTTTCGCTGACATTCCGGTCGCACAGCTCATAGACGCGCTGGATATGTTCCCATCGCACGCGGTCCGCGCTCATCGGGTTTTCCGGTGGCGGCGGAAGTTCATCGCCGGTTGCCAACAGGGCGTTGGTGATATCGGTGGCATCGGCCGGTTTGGACAGATAGTCGGTCGCCCCGATCTTGACCGCCGCCACCGCCGTTGCAATCGCGCCATATCCGGTCAGGACCACTACCCGGCTGTCCGGGCGTTTTTCGCGCAGAACCTCGACCACATCCAGACCATTGCCGTCTTCCAGACGCAAATCCACCACCGCAAAGGCCGGCGGGCGCGCCGTAGCGATCGCCCTGCCCGCGGCAACCGACGAAGCGGTTTCAATTTCAAAACCGCGCTTTTCCATGGCCTTGGCCAACCGCCTCAGAAAGGGTTCGTCGTCATCCACCAGCAACAGGGATTTGTCCGGTCCGATCTCATAGGCTGTTGGTTCGACCATGCGGGTTCTCCAGAATTGTCAACGCACCATGTGCGATTGACAGAGTATTAGCGGCGCGGCCACAAAGGTCAAACGCGGTTTGGTTTCAGATCTTGTCCAGAAAACACTCGATCTGATCTGCCATCTGATCCGGCGATACATCGCGGCGGAAAAATTCGACGAACCCGTATTCCGGCAAGACCAGATAGCTGAACGTCGAGTGGTCGACCAGGTAGTATTCGTCCTCGGCCTCATGGGCCTTGTAATAGGTTTTATACGCCTGGCTGGCGGCTTTGACCTGCTCGGGCGACCCGGTCAGCCCGATCATCCGCTCGTGCATGTTTGAGGCAAAATCGCCCACCACCTCGGGCGTGTCCCGTGCCGGATCGATCGAAATGAACACCGGCGTGACTGTCTGCCCGCGCTCTTGCAGAATATCGATCGCCTCGGCATTGCGCGCCACATCCAGAGGACACACATCCGGGCAGAAGGTATACCCGAAATAGATCAGCGACGGCTGGGTGAGAACATCGGCGTCGGTAACCGTCTGCCCCTGCGCGTTCACCAACTCGAAAGGGCCGCCAATCTGATCCGACCCACCGGCCACCTGCGTGGCACGGCATTGCGCCAGACGATCTTCTGGCGCACGCGCCGCCGTCAGCAGCCATACCCCCCCGATCAGAACCACAAGAACAGCGGCAGCGATAATGGCGTAGATGCGTGTCATGTCGGGGATCTCCGAAACCGAGAGCGGTTGACGTTTCGGCTCGTACTCCTATCAACTTGATCAGCCGTTGCAACCGGGTTGAGACGCCAATGACCGATTTAGACATGGGCCTTCTGAGCGGACAGCCGCGCAGCAACTGGATCCGGCTGCGGACGCTGATCCTGTTGCGCTGGTTCGCGATTGCCGGGCAACTGACCGCGATCACGGTGGCCCAGCATCTTTATCATCTGCAACTGGAAGTCGGCCTGTGCTATATGGGCGTCGGCATTTCGATCATTGCCAACCTTGTCGCCATCTTCGTATTCCCCCAGAACAAGCGCCTGACGGAAACCGAGAATTTCCTGATGGTCCTGTTCGATCTGCTGCAACTGGCCTTTCTGCTCTATCTGGCGGGCGGTCTGAACAACCCGTTCGCCTTGCTGCTTCTGGGGCCGGTCACCGTTTCCGCCAGTGTCATGGGGTTGCGTGCGACGGTGCTGATCGGCAGCACCGCGATCATTCTTGTGACGTTGATGGCCCAGTTCTATATACCGTTGCGCACCGAACAGGGGTTCGTGCTGCGGGTTGCGGACGTGTTCATTTTCGGAAACTGGGCCGCAATCGTCATCGCGATCGTATTCATGGGGGCCTATTCGCGACGGATCAGTTCGGAAATGCGGTCGATGAATGACGCGCTGGTTGCAACCCAGATGGCTTTGTCGCGCGAACAGAAACTGACCGATCTGGGCGGCGTCGTGGCCGCAGCGGCACATGAACTGGGGACTCCGCTTGCGACCATCAAGCTGGCCAGCGGTGAACTGGTGGAAGAGCTCGGCAACCGCCCCGATCTGCGTGAGGACGCAGAACTGATCCGCCAGCAGGCCGATCGCTGCCGTGATATCCTGCGTGACATGGGACGCGCCGGCAAGGATGATCTGCACTTGCGTCAGGCTCCGCTCAGAACGCTTGTGAACGAAGCCGCCGAACCGCATATGCACCGGGGCAAACAGCTGCATTTCGAAGAAGGCCCCGGACCGGACAGCAGCGCTCAGCAACCTTCGGTGTTGCGCAAGCCCGAAATCATTCACGGCCTGCGCAATCTGATACAGAACGCCGTGGATTTCGCGCGCGCCAATGTCTGGATCGAAACAAGCTGGACCAATGATGCGATTTCGGTTCGCATTCTGGATGACGGTCGCGGGTATCCGCCGCACATGCTTGGCCGGATCGGTGACCCGTTCATGCGCCAGCGCCGATCAGAGTCCGAACGCAGGAAACGCCCCGAATACGAAGGTATGGGGCTGGGGCTGTTCATCGCCAAAACCCTGCTGGAACGGTCCGGCGCCGAGCTGAGTTTCGCCAACGGCACCGACCCCTATCAGACGGGCCCGCACAGCAAGCAAAAGCGCGGTGCCATCGTCGAAGTCGTCTGGCCCCGTGGGAAAATCGACGCACAGCTGGGCGAAAACGCTGTTCCGATCGGCGTCAACAAACCAATCGAGATCTGAACTCGGCCACCCGGGATTAAGTGGGCATTAACCATTTGAACCCAGAGTGCCAAAGGGCCCACTCTGGGGAAAGGCTGCAGAATGCAGGGAGTTTCGACCATCGAATGGATCGCGCTGGCGGCGATTTGCCTGTCCGCCGCGGCAGTGGCCGTCGGGCTGCTTTCACCACGGATGCAACGCAGGCGGCCCGGTCCGCAAGCCACCGATGACATGATCTGGATATTTGACGGAACCGACCTGGTGGACGCCACGGCACCGGCACGCCATTTGCTTGGCCCCACCGATGCGCCACAGCATTGGGACGATCTGTATCACACGTTTTGCACCGGCTATCCGACAATGCCAAAATCACCGCAGGACGTGGAAAGGGCCACAACCCTGGTCGCACCGGCCCTGGAATGCGCCGAACCCACCGAAATGGCGTTCGAATGGATCGGCGGCATCACCCGCGTCGAACTGCGGACATGCAAGAAACATGCCGCACCGCAGGCCGACCCGACCCAGGTGCTGTCTGCCGCTTCGAAAGAGCTGGAAACGCTGCGCTTTGCCGTCAACAATGCCCATTACCCGGTCTGGCGTGTCACCGAAAAAGGCGAGGTAATCTGGTACAACAAGGCCTATGAAGAGCTGTGCCAGTCGGTTCTGGGCAAGAAGCCCGGTCCCGATACCGCCCTGTTCAGCGCGCCCTACGAAGTGCCGATCCCGACGCGCAAGGGCCGGCGCAGCGTCACGATTCCCGAAACCGGCAAGAAGCTGTGGTATGATGTCACCATCATAGAATACGAAAACGGCACCCTGATCTATGGTGTCGATATCAACGCCGTGGTGGATGCCGAACAGGCCCAACGCAATTTTGTACAGACATTGGCCAAGACCTTTGCCCAGCTTTCGATCGGGTTGGCAATCTTTGATCGCGACCGCCAACTGGTTCTGTTCAACCCCGCGCTGATCGATCTGACCGCGCTGCCGGCCGACTTTCTCAGCGCGCGGCCGACGCTTTTGTCGTTCTTTGACCGGTTACGCGATCAACGCATGATGCCCGAGCCCAAGAATTACGGCAGCTGGCGCGATCAACTGGCCGATCTGGTAGCCGCTGCCGCGGACGGGCGGTATCAGGAAACCTGGTCGCTCGCCTCGGGATCGGTCTATTCGGTCAGCGGACGCCCGCATCCCGATGGGGCCGTGGCCTTTCTTTTCGAAGACATCACCGCGGAAATCACGCTGACCCGCCGATTCCGGTCGGATCTGGAAATGGGACAGGCGATTTTCGACCGGCTCGACGATGCAATCGCGGTGTTCTCGATGGACGGGACGTTGACTTTTTCGAACGCGGCCTATCACGCGTTGTGGGATGTCGACCCCGAAAATTGTTTTGCCCAGACATCCATTCTGGATTCGGTCCGGATCTGGCAGGACAATTGTGCCGCAACGCCGGTCTGGGGGGACATCCGCGATTTTGTCGCATCGCAAGAGGATCGCGCGGAATGGTGGGCCAAAGTAACCTTGAAATCCGGTGAATCCCTGATCTGCAGCATCCATCCGATCCTGAATGGGGCGACGATGATCAACTTTACGCGCACCCCCGCAGATGCCCCGGCCCGGCGGAACAAGACGCTTGCCCTGACCGCCGACTGACAAACCCGCTTGCGACCGGATTTGCGTCCCTGCATTGTGGCGACATGAATTCCGCTCCGCTGATGCTGACCCTGACGTCCCCGGAAGAAACCGCCAAGCTGGCGGTTTCTCTTGCTGCGCATCTCGGACCCGGCGATTGCATCCTGCTGAACGGCCCGGTCGGCGCCGGGAAAAGCCATTTTGCCCGCAATCTGATCCGTTCGCTTTTGCTGCAGGACGAAGACATTCCATCGCCGACCTTCACATTGGTTCAGACCTATGAAACCCGCGCAGGCGAATTGTGGCATGCCGACCTCTATCGGCTTGGCACGGTGGACGAAATCGAGGAACTGGGGCTGACCGACGCGTTCGAAACGGCGATCTGTCTGGTGGAATGGCCCGACACACTGGGTTCCTTGACCCCGGAGTCCGCTCTTGGGTTGCAATTTTCCCCGGACAGCCATGCCGAAGAAACACGGCATCTCGAACTGACCTGGCGCGATCCGAAATGGTACAGCAAACTGGAGATGTTACAGAATGCCTGAACATGAAGGCCTGATCCGCACCTTTTTGCAGGGCACGCAATGGGCCGAGGCCAGCCGTGCGCCATTGGCGGGGGATGCCTCGAACCGGCGGTACGAAAGACTGACAAAGCCCGCAAGCGGTCAAACCGCCATATTGATGGATGCCCCGCCCCAAAGGGGTGAAGACGTGCGCCCATTTCTACGCATCGCGCGCCATCTGCGCAAAGTCGGACTGAGCGCCCCCGGGATACTGGCCGAAGACACGCAACACGGCTTGTTGTTGATCGAAGATCTTGGCGATGGCCTGTTCGCGCGTCTCATCCCGCAACAGCCGCAACTGGAACAGACGCTTTATGCCGCCGCAACGGACGTGTTGCTGACGCTGCACCGCGCACCGATGCCGGAACTGGAAAGCTATGACACCGGCCTGATGACCGATCTGGCCGCTCTTGCCTATGCCAAATACCGGTTCGGACTGACCGGCAACACCGACGGCGAAGCGGCATTTCGCAATGCCTTTGCCCGGGCACTGGACAGTGTGACGCCGGATCATCCGGTTCTCATTCAGCGCGACTATCATGCGGAGAACCTGTTGTGGCTGCCAGAACGGTCCGGTGTCGCGCGCGTCGGATTGCTTGATTTTCAGGACGCGATGGCGGGACATCCGGCCTATGATCTGGTGTCTCTGCTTCAGGACGCAAGACGGGACGTTCCGCAGGAAATCGAAACAGCGATGATCGCCCGCTATCTCGCGGGAAGCGATTTGAGTGCCGAGGAATTCAATGCCGCCTACGCCATCCTTGGGGCCCAGCGCAATCTGCGTATCCTGGGCGTGTTTGCCCGGCTCAGCCTTGAGCACGGCAAACCCCGGTATGTGGACCTGATCCCTCGGGTCTGGGGCCATCTGATGCGGGATCTGGATCATCCTGCACTTGGGCAAGTGGCAGACCTGCTGCGCGACACCCTGCCCGCGCCAACCCCCGACCGATTGCTCAGGCTCAAAGCCGCATGAACACCTCGCCCCAAGCCGTCATGCTGTTCGCTGCCGGATTCGGCACCCGGATGGGGGCGCTGACCCAGCACCGCCCAAAGCCCCTGATCCAGGTCGCCGGCCGCGCCCTGATCGATCACACGCTGGATCTGGTCGCCGCCGTGACCCCGGCGCGAATTGTTGCCAACACGCATTACCTGCCGGACCAGATCGACGCGCATCTGCGTCCACGCGGGATCTTGCTTGCGCCTGAACAGCCGGAAATTCTGGAAACCGGCGGCGGGCTGAAAGCCGCCCTGCCCCTGCTGGGATCCGGACCGGTTTTCACCGCCAATACCGATGCAATCTGGAGCGGACCCAACCCATTTGCATTGCTGCACAGCGCGTGGGACCCCGACCGGATGGACGCCTTGCTGATCTGCGTGCCGACGCAGGCGGCGATCGGCCACGACAGCCCCGGAGATTTCACCCTGGCGCAGGACGGGCATCTGACGCGCGGCCCCGGATGGATCTATGGCGGCGTACAGATCATCAAGACGGATCGCTTGTCCGCGATTGACGCAGACATCTTTTCGCTGAACGTGCTTTGGGATCAGTTGCTGTCGGACCAGCGCATGTTTGGTCTGCCATATCCCGGGCGGTGGTGCGATGTGGGTCATCCCGAAGGTATTGCATTGGCCGAAACCATGTTGAAGGGCAGCAATGTTTGATCCTTCACCGATTCCGCGTGTCTTTGGTCTGCCGCCGGGCACGGATTTTCCGCAGGCGCTGGTTCAGGGGCTGATCGACCGGTTCCGCGATCAACCGCCCGAGGCTCTGGCCCGGGTGCAACTGATCGTGAACACCAGCCGCATGGCGCGCTGCATCCGCGAACTGTTTGACGCCGGCCCGGCCCGCCTGCTGCCGCGTGTGAGCCTGCTGACCGAAATCGACCGCCATATCGGCGTGACCGGCCTGCCGCCGCGCATGTCGCCGCTGCGCCGCAGGCTCCAGCTTGCACAGCTGATCAGTCATTTGCTGGATCGAGAACCCGATCTGGCCGCCCGGTCTTCGATCTATTCGCTGGCCGACGGGTTGGCCGAACTGATGGACGAAATGCAGGGCGAAGGCGTTGCACCCGAAGTGATCCGCAAGCTGGATGTCAGTGACATGTCCGGTCATTGGGCCCGCGCACAGTGGTTCTTTGATATTGCCGAAACCTATCTGCAACAACTGGATGGCCGGGCGCTGGATTCCCAGGCCCGGATGCGGCTTGCGGTTCAGCGACTGATCGCAAGCTGGCAGGATGCGCCTCCAAAGCATCCCGTCATCCTGGCAGGATCGACCGGTTCACGCGGCACGACGGCTTTGCTTATGGCGGCCATCGCGAATTTGCCGCAGGGGGCCATCGTACTGCCCGGCTATGATTTTGACCAGCCCGACGCGGTGTGGGACGGGCTGGAACGGGCTTTGCATTCGGAAGATCATCCGCAATACCGCTTCAAACGCCTGATGCAGATGATGGGCATAGCGCCTTGCGATATACGGCCATGGACCGATGCCCCTGCCCCTTCTGCGGCCCGCAACCGGTTGATTTCCCTGGCCTTGCGCCCCGCACCCGTCACCGATGCCTGGCTGGCGGAAGGACCCGGGCTGGCCGATCTGGACTCGGCGTTGCGTGATGTCACCCTGGTGCAGGCCCCCGATCCGCGCAGCGAGGCATTGGCCATTGCCCTGCGGCTGCGTCAGGCGGCGGAAACCGGGCAGACCGCCGCGCTGATCACGCCGGACCGGATGTTGACCCGACAGGTGGCTGCCGCGCTGGATCGCTGGGATATCCTGCCCGATGACAGCGCCGGTTTACCGCTGCAATTGTCTCCGCCGGGTCGGTTCCTGCGCCATGTCGCCAACCTGTTCGCCCATCGACTGACGGGTGAAATGCTGCTGACGTTGATAAAACACCCGCTGTGTCACGCCGGCAAGGACCGCAACGTACACATGCTGCACGGGCGCGATCTGGAATTGCGCCTGCGCCGCCATGGCCCGCCCTTTCCGACCGCCGCAACCCTGGCCGAAGCCTGCGCCGCCCTGGGAAATCCGCCGCCACAAAGCTGGGTCGACTGGCTGAAGGACCAATTCTGCGAACGCGACATCGCCAGTACACGCCCGATTGCCGATTGGGCCGCGATGTTGCGGCACACAGCCGAAGCCCTGTCCGCAGGCAGCGCCATCAAGGGCAGCGGAACGCTTTGGGACAAGAACGCCGGACAAAAGGCGCTGGCGGTTCTTGACGATCTGCAGGCCGAGGCGGCCCATGGCGGGTCCATGACCGCGCGTGAATTCGCCGATCTTCTGGGTTCGCTGCTCAGCGGCGAAGAGGTACGCGACCGCGACGCGCCCCATGACAGGATCATGATCTGGGGCACGCTGGAGGCCCGGGTTCAGGGCGCGGATCTGCTGATCCTGGGGGGGCTCAACGAAGGCAGCTGGCCCGAAGCCCCCAACCCCGATCCCTGGTTGAACCGGGCCATGCGCGACAAGGCGGGATTGCTGTTGCCGGAACGGCGCATCGGTCTGGCCGCGCATGATTTCCAACAGGCCGCGAACGCGCCAGAGGTCTGGCTGACCCGCGCGCTGCGTTCAGAGGACGCGGAAACGGTTCCTTCCCGGTGGTTGAACAGGGTGACCAACCTGCTCAACGGTCTGCCGGAACAAAATGGTCCGGAACTGTTTCAGGCCATGGCGGCGCGCGGCCAAACCTGGCTGAACTGGGCCGCAGAACTGGATGCGGTGGAAACGTCCCGCCCCGCCCCGCGGCCTTCGCCCCGGCCACCGGCCAATGCCCGTCCGCGTCGGCTGTCGGTGACCGAGATCAAGAAGCTGATCCGCGACCCCTATGCGATCTATGCCCGGCATGTGCTGCGGCTCAGGCCGCTGGATCCGCTGGTCAAGGCACCGGATCCTCTGTTGCGCGGCATCGTGGCGCATGACTTTCTGGAAGCATTCATCAAGGCCAGCGTAGCAAATCCTGCGGTGTTGTCGCGCGATGATTTTCTGCGCATGGCAGAAGAGGTGTTGAACCAGGCGGTTCCCTGGCCTGCGACGCGGCGTCTGTGGCTGGCGCGGCTGGATCGGGTATCGTCCGGGTTTCTGGACAACGAACGCCAACGCCAGGCCGTTGCGCGGCCGGTTGCCTTTGAGGCCCGGCTCGACTTTCCCCTGACGCCGCTGGATTTCACGTTGACCGGGCGCGCGGACCGGCTGGACCGGGACGACACCGGCGCGTTGCGGATCTATGATTACAAGACAGGCGCGCCGCCGTCGAAAAAGGAACAGGCATTGTTTGACAAGCAATTGCTGATCGAAGCGGCGATCGCCGAAGAAGGCGGGTTTGCGGATCTTGACCCCGCCGATGTCGCCGCCGCCGAGTTCATTCGCATAGGGTCGCCCGGTAACGATGTACCGGCACCGCTGGACAGCGAACCGACCGAAAAGGTGTTGGCCGAACTGCGCAGCCTGATTGCGGCCTATCTGGACCCGGATCAGGGCTTTACCGCACGCCGGATGCTGCAAAAAGACACCGATATCAGCGATTATGACCAGTTGGCCCGGTTTGGCGAATGGGACCGTACGACGCTGCCGACATCCGAGGATTTGACATGATCCCCCCGAACGAGGCCAGCCAGCAACAGATGCGCGCCGCGCGGCCGGATGCTTCGACCTGGCTGGCGGCAAATGCCGGATCCGGCAAGACCCGCGTGCTGACCGACCGGGTGGCCCGGTTGCTGCTGGACGGCGTGCGCCCGGAACATATCCTGTGCCTGACCTACACCAAGGCGGCTGCCAGCGAGATGCAGAACCGGCTGTTTCGCCGTCTGGGCGACTGGGCCATGCTGGACGACACAAGCCTGGCCACCGCCTTGCAGGAACTGGGGGCCGGGGCGGTATCCGAAGCCGGGCGGCTCAGCCATGCGCGCACCCTGTTCGCCCGCGCCATTGAAACGCCGGGCGGTCTGAAAATCCAGACCATCCATTCTTTCTGTGCCGCCTTGCTGCGCCGCTTTCCGCTTGAGGCCGGGGTCAGTCCGCAATTCACCGAGATGGAGGATCGCGCCGCCGAACTGTTGCAGGCCGAAATCGTCGAGGATTTTGCCGAAGGGCCGCATGCGGATGTCATCGACGCAGTATCGCATCATATCACCGACACCGGGTTTGAAACCCTGACCAAGGCGCTTGTTCAGAGGCGGGACCGGTTCGATCCGCATGCCGTCATTGATCTGCACCAGGTCTTCAACCTGCCGGACGGTTTTGACGAGACGGAATTGAAACGCCGGGTCTTTCTGGGCAACGAGACAAAATTGCTGGCACGGCTTCGCGCAGCCTTGCAGACCGGGTCGGTCACGGATCAGAAGAACGCCGCCAAGCTGGCCAACATCAGCACCCCATCCCTGTCTGATCTGCCCTTGCTGGAAAGTGTTTTCCTGACCGGCGCCGGTGCCAAGGAACCTTTCACCGCCAAGCTGGGGAGCTTTCCGACCAAGGCTGTGCAGCGCGCATTTGACGACATGATGCCCCAGGTTGATGACCTGATGCGGCGCGTGGAAGACGCGCGCGCCCTGCGGCTGACGTTGAACGCGTTGCACAAATCACGCGCGCTGCACGCGTTCGCTGCCGTGTTTCTGCCCGAATACGCCCAGCGCAAACAGGTGAGGGGCTGGCTGGATTTCGACGATCTGATCCTCAAGGCGCGCCAGTTGCTGAACGATCCGGCCGTGGCCAGTTGGGTGCTGTATCGTCTGGATGGCGGTATCGACCACATTCTGGTGGACGAAGCCCAGGACACCAGCCCGGTACAGTGGGATGTGGTCGAAAAACTGGCACAGGAATTCACCAGCGGGTTGGGCGCACGCGACAATTCGCAACGCACAATTTTTGTCGTGGGCGACAAGAAACAGTCGATCTATTCGTTTCAGGGCGCAGATCCGGCGGCATTTGACCGGATGCAGGCCGAATTCGGTCGCAGATTGTCCAATTCCGGTGCGGGTTTGCAGGACTTGTCCCTGGAATTTTCATTTCGGTCCTCCGACGCAATCCTGCGCCTGGTGGATCTGGTCTTTGCCGGAAAATCCCATGCCGGGTTTCCGGAAACCGGACGGCACAGGGCGTTCAAATCCGATTTGCCGGGGCGGGTCGATCTGTGGCCGGTGGTGGAAAAGGTCGCGGATGAAGAAGACCGGGAATGGACCGATCCGGTCGACCGGCCCAGCCCGGAACACCACAACGTGGTTCTGGCAAACCGGATCGCCACCGCCATCAGCACAATGATCGACAACGGCGAAACGATCCCGATCGATGGCGCGTCTGCCGGGCTTGTGGCGCGTCGGCAGGTCCGCGCGGGTGATTTCCTGATCCTGGTGCAGCGCCGGTCGGACCTGTTTGCCGAGATCATCCGCGCCTGCAAGGCCGCCGAACTGCCCATTGCCGGGGCCGACCGGCTGAAAGTGGGTGCTGAACTGGCGGTCAAGGATCTGGCGGCACTGTTGGGGTTTCTCGCCACACCCGAAGACAGTCTTGCCCTGGCCACGGTGTTGAAATCCCCGCTGTTCGGATGGAGCGAACAGGATCTGTTCGATCTGGCCCATCGCCGCACCAGCCGCTTTCTGTGGCCGGCCCTGCGCGACCGCGCCCATGACTTTCCCGAAACCATGCGTGTGCTCAACGACCTGCGCAGCCAGACGGATTTCATGCGCCCCTATGATCTGATCGAGCGCATCCTGACGCGCCATGGCGGGCGGCGCAAACTGCTGAGCCGCCTTGGCCCCGAAGCCGAGGATGGCATCAACGCGCTGCTGTCGCAGGCGCTGGCCTATGAACGCAGCGACATCCCCAGCCTGACCGGGTTTCTGGTCTGGATGGAAACCGATGATCTGGAAATCAAACGCCAGATGGGAAGTGCCGGCAACATGATCCGGGTGATGACGGTGCATGGATCAAAGGGGCTGGAAGCCCCGATTGTGATCCTTCCCGATACCGGCCCGCGCAAAGCCGCCCAGCCCGGCGAGATCATGTTGCTTGACGGCACACCCGTATGGCGCATGAAAGCGGACCAGATGCCGGACGCCATGGTGACCGCGCGCGATGCCGCACGGCAGGACCAGATGAACGAACGCCTGCGTTTGCTTTATGTGGCACTGACACGGGCGGAAAAGTGGCTGATCGTCGCCGCGGCCGGAGACCTGAGCAAGGACGGGGAAAGCTGGTACCAGATGATCCAGGCAGGATTGCAACGGGCCGATGCGACCGCGCAGGATTTCCCGGGCGGCCCCGGTTTGCGCCTGGAACACGGCGATTGGACCGCCCCGCCCTTGCAGACGTCCCGGACCGTGATCCAGCCGTCGATCACCCTGCCGGACATCATGAACCGGGCGGCCCCGGAACCGAAAACCGCCCCGACAACCCTGAGCCCCTCGGTCGATCTGGGCGGGGCCAAGGCCCTGGCCGGGGATGCCGGACTGCCCGAGGACGCGGCCAAACTGTGGGGGACGCGGGTTCATCTGCTGCTGGAACACTTGCCCCTGCTGGATCAATCCGAATGGCCCGCCGCCACGCGCGGCCTGCTGCCGGATATTGACGAAACCGAAAGCGCCCTGTTGCTGCAAGAGGCGCAGAATGTCCTGACCCGGCCCGAATTGGCCGAGCTGTTCAATGCTGAAACACTGGCCGAGGTTCCGATAACCGCCGAAATCCACGGCCTGCGCCTGCATGGTGTGATCGATCGGCTGATCGTCGCGCCGAACCGTATCCAGGCCATCGATTTCAAATCCAACAGAACCATTCCCCAAACCGCGAACAGTTGTCCCGAAGGCATCTTGCGTCAAATGGGCGCCTATGCCGCGATGCTGGCGCGGATCTATCCGGGGCGCGACATTGAAACCGCGATTCTGTGGACACATGATGGAACGCTCATGCCGCTGCCACACGATCTGGTGACAACAGCCCTGCAGCGCGCGCCATGCCTTGACGCCACCCCTGCGCGTTCATAGGTTCGCTTTCCAACACAGACACTCATCCAGGAGCCAGAATATGTCCACCGTTGCCGTCACGGACGCCACCTTTGACGCCGAAGTCAAGAATTCCGAAGTCCCCGTCGTGGTCGATTTCTGGGCCGAATGGTGCGGTCCCTGCAAACAGATCGGCCCGGCTCTCGAAGAACTGGCCGCCGAATACGACGGGAAGGTCAAGATCGCCAAGGTCGATGTCGACAGCAACCCGAATTCGGCCGCTGCCATGGGCGTGCGTGGCATCCCGGCACTGTTCATTTTCAAGGATGGTCAGGTCGTTTCCAATATCGCGGGAGCCAAGCCCAAAGCGGCGCTGCAAAGCTGGATCGACGAATCGATCTGAAACCCGGACAGATGATTATCGACAGGGCGTCCCGGCGGGGCGCCCTTTTCACATCCGGGGGTCGTGCCCTTGTGCCGCGTGCCGCGTGACTCCATATAGGCAGCCAACGATAGGAGACACCCATGAGCAACGAGTCATTCCCGGGCTGGCACGGCACCACCATAATCGGCGTCAAGAAAGGCGACGAGGTCGTGATCGCAGGTGACGGGCAGGTCTCTCTGGGGCAGACCGTCATCAAGGGCAGCGCGCGCAAGGTCCGCCGCCTGTCGCCGGGCGGTTTCGAGGTGGTGGCCGGGTTTGCGGGATCGACCGCCGATGCCTTTACCCTGCTTGAACGTCTCGAAGCCAAACTGGAAGCGACCCCCGGCCAGCTGGCGCGCGCCAGTGTCGAACTGGCCAAGGACTGGCGCACCGACAAATACCTGCAAAAACTCGAAGCCATGCTGATCGTGTCCGACGGCACGGATATTCTGGTCATCACCGGCGCAGGCGACGTGCTGGAGCCGGAACATGACGTGGCCGCGATCGGATCGGGTGGCAATTTCGCCCTGGCCGCCGCACGCGGGCTGATGGAGGCCGAGCTTTCCGCCGAACAGATCGCCCGCAAGGCCATGGCCATCGCCGCCGACATCTGCGTTTACACCAACGGCAAGCTGACCGTGGAGAAGATTTCCAAATGACCGACCTCACCCCCCGCGAAATCGTCAGCGAACTGGACCGGTTCATCATCGGGCAAAAGGACGCCAAACGCGCGGTTGCCGTCGCTTTGCGCAACCGCTGGCGGCGCAAACATCTATCAGATGACCTGCGCGACGAAGTCTATCCCAAGAACATCCTGATGATCGGCCCCACCGGCGTCGGCAAGACCGAGATCAGCCGCCGCCTTGCCAAACTGGCGCGCGCGCCCTTCATCAAGGTCGAAGCCACCAAATTCACCGAAGTCGGCTATGTGGGCCGCGACGTCGAACAGATCGTGCGCGATCTGGTGGACAGCGCCATCGCCCAGACCCGCGAATTCATGCGCGAAGAGGTCAAGGCCAATGCACACAAGGCCGCCGAAGAACGGGTGATCAGCGCCATCGCCGGCGAAGATGCCCGGGACGGCACACGCGAAATGTTCCGCAAGAAACTGAAGAACGGTGAACTGGACAACACCGTGATCGAACTGGAACTGGCAGATACATCCAACCCCATGTCCACGTTTGAGATTCCCGGGCAACCGGGGTCCAATATGGGCATGATGAACCTGGGTGACATTTTCGGCAAAGCCTTTGGCGGGCGCACCGTGCGGCGCAAGATGACCGTCGCCGAAAGCTATGAGATCCTGATCGGTGAAGAAGCGGACAAGCTGCTGGACGATGAAACCGTGAACCGCGCCGCGCTGGAGTCCGTCGAACAGAACGGCATCGTGTTTCTGGACGAGATAGACAAGGTCTGTGCCCGCAAGGACGCGCGCGGTGGCGATGTCAGCCGCGAAGGCGTGCAACGCGATCTGTTGCCCCTGATCGAAGGCACCACGGTCAGCACCAAGCATGGCCCGGTCAAGACCGACCATATCCTGTTCATCGCGTCCGGCGCATTCCACATCGCCAAGCCCAGCGATTTGCTGCCCGAACTGCAGGGACGCCTGCCAATCCGGGTGGAACTGCGGGCCCTGACCGAAGACGATTTCGTCCGCATCCTGACCGAAACCGACAATGCCCTGACCTTGCAATACACAGCCCTCATGGGCACCGAACAGGTCGAGGTCGCGTTCACCGACGATGGCATCGCCGCCCTGGCCAGGATCGCGGCCGAGGTGAACACATCGGTTGAAAACATCGGCGCGCGGCGGCTGTATACGGTAATGGAACGGGTATTCGAGGACCTGTCATTCGCCGCGCCGGACCGGGCGGGCGACAAGATTACAGTAGATGCCGGGTTTGTCGACGCAAACCTGGGCGAGCTGACCCGCTCGACCGATCTGAGCCAGTACGTCCTGTAACAAAAACCGCCGCGCACCTCGTGGATGGGCACACAGCGGTGCCGGGGCATCCCTTGGGACGAAATACTGCGCCCGCATTGGCGGCGGTGTATAAAAGGTGCCTGCGTCTATCGAAGCAGATTGACGTCAAGCCACCACGCGCCAATGTGCTGGAAACCTCGATCCGGTCGAACCCATTCCGGGCTAGCCGCCGTTCTTCCTGTCTTCGGCAAGAGTGTGAGCGACCAGCGCATTGGCGTGCCCGTGGCCCAAGCCATATTCTTCCTTAAGCCATGCAACACGTGCCATATGCCTTTCCCCGGACCTTTCCCGAATGAGAGATTTCCATTCAGAGATCGGACGACCGTATTTCTTTTCAATAGCCGGAAAATACGATGCCGGACCTTTGACCGGCTTCTGTGAGTCGGATGTAGACATCAGCCAGTCCTTTCAACGTTTGGCAAGCGATTGTGCATATTCTTCCAACTGCGTCGCAACGGTGCCCCAGCCATCGAAAAAACCCATGTCTTCGTGGGTTTGCCGTGCCTGCGGCGAACGATGCCGGGCGATTGCCGTATAAATCGTGCCGCCGTTGCCATCGTCTTTGAACTCGACGATGGCGGTCATGAACGGGTCGGGTGCCGGTGCCCAGCCTTCGCTGTAGCCGTCGGTGAATACAAGGCGTTCGCCATCCACGACTTCTAGCCAGACCCCCTTGTTTTCGATTTGTTTGCCATCGATGTTCATTGTCGTGTTGAATTTGCCCCCCACCCGCAGATCAATCTCGCAGGTGTCAAGACTGTGGGGTTTGGGCATGAAGAAATTCATGATGTGCTCTGGCGCGGTCCAGCACTGCCAAATCAGCGCTCGGGGCGCGTTGAGTGTGCGGGTAAAGCTGAGATCGGTTTCGGGGTTCAGGTTCATGTTTCGCGTTCCTTCATCAGATTGGTGATGTAGTCATCAAAGCGGTCAAGCCGTCCCTCCCAGATCGCGCTTTGTTCGCTCAACCAGTCTCTGGCGGGTGTGAAAGCATCCGGTGCAAGCGTGCAGATGCGTGTTCTGCCCCGCTTGACCGATGAAACCAGCCCTGCGTCTTCCAGTTTTTTCAGATGCCCCATGAAGGATGGAAGCGCCATGTCATGCGGCGCAGCCAACTCGCTGACGCTTGCCTCGCCACGGGCAAGGCGTTGCAGGATCATCCGACGCGTCGGATCACCGAGCGCAGAGAAACATTGATCGAGGGTCGAATCAAACTTAGCCATACTCCTAAGTAATATTCAGCCACCCACGCTGTCAATAATACTTAGTCATCGCCCTTACTTTTTTGGTCCTTCAAAGCACTGAACACGATCGCGTTGCCGAACGGATCGATGAACAGTACAGACCAAGGTCATGGTGCCAGAATTTGCTTGCCAAAACGCATTGGGCAGGCAAAGCCGGTTTCATGAACCTGTTCACCTTTATGTCACGCAATGCACCCTGGCTGGCGGCCGGCGGATTGCTGACGTTTCTGTCCAGCTTCGGTCAGACCTTTTTCATATCCGTCTTCGCAGGCGAAATCCGCGCTGAATTCGGGCTGACCCACGGTGCATGGGGCGGTCTGTATTCGTTGGGAACGGCGCTGTCTGCGGTCGTGATGATCTGGGCCGGATCGCTGACCGACATATTCCGGGTTCGGACCCTGGGTCCGGTTGTTTTGATCGGCCTGGCGCTGGCCTGTATCGCCATGGCGCTGAACCCGGCGGTCTGGGCCTTGCCGGTCGTGATCTTTGCGCTGCGTCTGTTCGGCCAAGGCATGAGCAGCCACACCGCCGTGGTTGCCATGACACGCTGGTTCGTGGCCACCCGTGGCAGGGCGCTGTCGATCGCGACACTGGGGTTTGCCCTGGGAGAAGCCTGTCTTCCGATCGCTTTCGTGGCGGCGATGATCGTGATCGACTGGCACGAGTTGTGGGTGCTGGCCGGTGTGTTCTGTTTGGCCGGAGTGCCCGTTCTGATGCTTCTGCTGCGCCACGAACGCACACCCCAAAGTATGGCCCAGGAACATTCCAGCACCGGGATGCAGGGCCGCCACTGGACCCGGCGCGATACATTGTTCCATCCGCTGTTCTGGTTCATGGTACCCGCGGTTCTGGGGCCCTCCGCCTTCAACACCGCCTTCTTTTTCCATCAGGTCCATTTCGCCCAGATCAAGGGGTGGACGCATGTGGAACTTGTCGCGATGTTTCCGCTTTATACCGGGTTGTCGATCGCGGCCATGATCGGATCGGGATGGGCCCTGGACCGGTTGGGAACGGCCAGATTGATGCCCTGGTATCAACTGCCGCTGGTCGCTAGCTTTCTGATCTTTTCCATGGCCGTCGAACCGGCCGCCGCACTGGCGGGTTTCTTTTTTCTGGCGATGACGACCGGTGCCAATTCGACACTGCCAAACGCGTTCTGGGCTGAATTCTACGGCACTGCCCATATCGGTGCGATCAAGGCAATGGCTGCGGCGGTCATGGTTCTGGGATCGGCCATCGGGCCAGGAATAACCGGGTTCTTGATCGATATGGGTCTGGGGCTGGAAAAACAATTCATTGGAATTGCAGTGTATTTCCTGATTTCCACGGGTTTCATGCGGATCGGCATCGGGCGCGCTCGCCTGGATCTTGCGCCTTAACGGGTGCGGCGCAGATAGACGTAGAACGCCCCTTCACCGCCATGGCTGACGTGGGCTTGTTGCACTTGCAGGACAGACTGGGCAAGGGGCGGCATCGCCAACCACATAGGCACATTGCGCCGCAATATTCCGCGCTGTGCCGGGGCGGGCCATGCTTGGGCTTCGCGGTTCCCTTTGCCCGTGATCACCAGAACCAACCGCCGTCCCTTGGCATGTGATGACAGGATGAACCGGGACAGTGCCGGGTGGGCGCGTTCCATCGTCATGCCGTGCAAATCAATCCGCGCTTCAGGTGCCAGCTTGCCGCGCTTCAGCCGGCCAAACGCCTTGCGATCCATCTGAAGCGCAGGCGACGCGGCCGGGGCTGATACACTGGGCTGGCGCGCGGGCGACCCGAACGCGCGCGGCGGGGATGGCTGCCGGGCCGGTTCCGGCTTGGGGGGCGCGGGGTGGCTGCCGGGATGCAGTCGATCCGCCTTTTCCACCACCCGGTGCCACAGGTCGATTTCTTCGGGAGTAAGCCGTCGACGCGACATCAGATGCCGCCCGGGCCAAACGCGCGGGCATCACTGACCGACGCCAGAATTCCGTCATGGAATTGGCGCACCGGCGAGACCAGGACCCGCGCCGCGAGGCTCATCCGTCCGTGGCGACAAGCAACCAGTTGGGGTCGTCTTCGCCCATGCTGCGCGCGAATGTCCATGTATCCTTTTGCCGTTTGACCTGCGACGGGCTGCCTTCGACGATCTCGCCGTCCTTGTCCCGCACAACCGATGTCAATTCGCCGACAAACCGCATGGTGATTTCGGCCCGGTTGGTGTCCTTGTCAAAACTGACACCTTGCAGCGTCGTTTCGCGCACGCCGATGAACTCGGCCTCGATCTGAAGTCCCTGATCTTCGCGTGCGGCGACGACATCGACAAAAGTTTCAAACACATCTTCCGCCAGGAAGGGCTGGATTTCGTCCAGGTTGCCGCGCTCGAACCCCATGACGATCATCTCATAGGCGCCGCGTGCACCCTGCACGAACTGGCTGACGGAAAACGACGGTTCGACCCGTTTCATCGCCGCCAGCTCCTGCGCCTGCGGGCTGTCTTCGGGCACATGGTCGGTGATATCGCGGTCGGGACCGCCTTCGATCACTTCAAAACCTTGCCGTGCGTTCTTTTCCGGCTGTTCCGGCACCCGAGGTTTTTCAAACCCGTCGCGCGTGCCCAAAACGTTTTTCAGGCGCAGGATCAGGAAGATGGCGATACCTGCCAGCACCAAAAGTTGGATAATGGGCGAATTCATTTGGACCTCTTGACTGCGATGGGCTTTGTAAGCTGTGCCTATGGCCCTTATGTAGGTGCCGGGTGGGGCCAAGTCTACCGTTCCACGCAGCAGAAAGGAAAGACGCAATGTACCTGTTCCTGGCGTTCCTGATGGTTCCGCTGATCGAAATCGCCCTGTTCATACAGGTTGGCGGTCTGATCGGGCTGTGGCCGACCCTGGCCATCGTGATATTTACGGCCGTTCTGGGGACCTGGCTGGTTCGCAGTCAGGGCAGGCTGGCGATGGGACAACTGCGCAGGTCCTTTTCCGAACTGGACGACCCCACCGAGCCTTTGGCCCATGGTGCGATGATCCTGCTGTCCGGCGCGCTGTTGCTGACGCCCGGGTTCTTCACCGATGCGGTCGGCTTTGCGCTGTTGATGCCGCCGGTCCGCAGCCGGGTGTTCCGCTATCTGCGATCCCGCGTTGTGGTTCATGATTTTCAGATGGGTCCGGGCCGGACGCGCCCACACAACCGCGATGTGATCGACGGCGAATTCGAAGAAGTATGGCCAGATCGCGATCCTGACGCGCCGCCTTCGGGCTGGGTTGAGCCGCCCAACCGCCATTGAGGTGATCCGGGCAAGCTGCTAAGCAGCGGCCAAATCTGAACCAGGAGCAATCATATGTCAGAAAATGGTGCGGCAGGCGCAAACGGCAGCCAGCAACCCCCGCAGATCAAGATGAACATTCTGGGACAATTCATTCGCGATTTGTCCTTTGAAAACGTGATGGCGCAAAAGGGTGCCGCCGGCGAGGTACAACCTGACATCAACGTTCAGGTCAATCTGGACGCAAAGAAGCGCGCCGCCGAACATCAGTTCGAGGTAATCACCAAGCTGAACGTCAGTTCAAAAGCCAAAGCTGGCGGCGAACAGCTTTTTCTGCTGGAAATCGAATATTGCGGCGTTTTCCATATTGAAGGCGTGCCCGAGGATCAGCTGCATCCGTTCCTGCTGATCGAGTGTCCGCGGATGTTGTTCCCGTTCCTGCGTCGCATTGTCAGCGACGTGACGCGCGATGGCGGCTATCCGCCACTGAATCTGGAAAACATCGATTTCGTCCAGATCTATCGTGCAGAGCTGGCCCGGCGTCAGGCCGAACAGGGCGACCAAACCGCAAACGCCTGATCCCATGCGCGCGCCTGCACCCGGTCAGGCGCGCCACAGGACATTGTCGCCCAGCTTGTCCAGAAACGCCTTGTGGGCCTCAAGCTCGGCTTGGGTGATGCGCGGGGGTAGCGGAGTCTTGCGCGCAGGCGGTCGCCACCCGGCGCTGTCGGTGTTTTCAGCTTCTGTCGGTTCGGCCGAAAGGGCAAAATCGGGTTGCCGACCACCAATCAATTCCAGATATACCTCGGCCAGAATTTCCGAGTCCAGCAACGCCCCGTGCAGGGTTCGCGATGAGTTGTCGATGTTGAAACGCCGGCACAACGCATCCAGCGAGGCGGGCGAACCGGGAAAGCGTTTGCGCGCGATCGCCAATGTATCCAGCGCCTGTTCCCACGGCAGTTGCGGCAGCTTCATCCATTCCAGCTCGGCATTCAGGAATTTCATGTCAAAGGCAGCATTATGGATAACCAGCCGGGAATCCTGAACAAAGTCCAGAAACGCCTGACCGATTTCGGCAAATTTCGGTTTGTCGCGCAAGAAATCGTCACCCAATCCGTGCACCTCGAACGCCTCTTGCGGCATCGCGCGTTCCGGGTTGATGTATTGGTGATAGGTGCGCCCGGTGGCGACATGGTTCATCAGCTCCACGGCGCCTATTTCGACGATACGGTCGCCGGACTGCGGATCGAACCCCGTGGTTTCTGTATCCAGCACAATTTCACGCATCCGCCTGCCCCTTTCTGATCCGATTGACGATATCACGCACCTGTTCGCGGGCATGGTCCAGCGTGTCGGTCACGATCACGAAATCCGACCGCGCCCGTTTTTCCGCGTCAGGCATCTGTTTGTTCCTGATGATTTCGAACTGTTCGCGGGTCATCGTACCCCGTGCCAGAACGCGTTCCTGTTGTACCTCGGGCGGTGCTGTCACGCAGGCGACGGCATCCATCTCTGTCTCGCCCCCCGTTTCAAACAACAGCGGAATATCGAACACCAGAATGTCCGAACCAGCCCGCGCCCTGAACCGGGCACGATCCTGCGCCACAAGCGGATGAACGATGGATTCGATCTGCTTCAAGGCTTGGGGATCTCTTGCGATGATGTCTATCAGTGCACCCCGGTCAACCGCATGATCCCGAATGGCATCCGGAAATGCAGCCGCCAAAGGTGCCACCGCCGCACCATGTAAACCATATAGCCGGTGCACCGCCGCGTCCGCGTCCCACAGCTTACAACCCTGTTCAATGAACAGACGGCCAGTCGTGCTTTTGCCCATGCCGATCGAGCCGGTCAGCCCCAGGCAGAAACTCATCCCAATGCCGCCGCGCGCGTGGCGTCATCAACTGTCGGGCGATGTCCGAACCACCGTTCAAACCCTGGCACGGCCTGATGCAGCAGCATCCCCAGACCATCGACCACGGTACAGCCCGCCTGTTCGGCTTCGCAGAGCAGTCTGGTTTTCAGCGGCGCATACACAAGATCGGTCACCACCGTGCCAGCCTGCAACCCGTCCAGCGGCACCCGCAGTTCGGGCTGTCCCGTCATGCCCAGGGATGTCGTATTGACCACAAGTGACGCGTTCTCCAGCACGTTTCCGGCCTGAACCCAATCGACGACCTGAACCCGTTGACCGAAATCATCGCGCAACCGTTCGGCCCGGGCGCGCGTGCGGTTGGTCAGGATGATATTTGCCACACCGGCGTCCGACAGCGCCGCGATCACCGCGCGCGCGGCCCCGCCCGCCCCAAGAACAACAGCAGGCCCATCTTCTGGCTGCCAGTCCGGGGCACCGCCGCGCAGGTTTTCCATGAACCCGTAACCATCTGTATTATCGGCATGAATCGTTCCATCATGGCGGAATATCAGCGTATTTGCAGCGCCGATCAATGTCGCGCGATCGGTAATCTTGTCGGCGATCTCAAGCACGTCTTCCTTGTGAGGGACCGTGACGTTGATGCCGACAAAACCCATCAAAGGCAGTGTGCGGATCACCCGTTCCAGATCCTGGCGCGTCACATCCATGGGAATATAGAACCCCTGAATCCCATATGTGCGCAACCAGTGTCCATGCAATTGTGGCGACCGTGAATGTGCAACCGGCGACCCGATGACCCCGGCCAAAGGAATACGTGCTTCGGTCATTGTTCGATCACCCCCCGCAAAGCCAGAAAATTCAGAAGCTCCAGCAGGGGCATACCCAAGACATTAAAGTAGTCCCCGTCAATAGAGCTGAACAACCGCACGCCTTCTTCCTCCAGCTTGTAGGCACCAACCGCGTGCCGGATACTGTCCCAGTTGCGCTGGACATAGCCGCAAAGATAGGCATCACTTGCCTGTCGCATCCGCAGACGAACCTGACCGACGTGACGCCAGACCGGCTGACCGTCCTGATAGATCACGGCGGCCGACAGCAACATATGCCGCTGCCCACGCATGTCCGACAAATGTCTGACCGCCTCGTCGGGGGTTTCCGGCTTGGACAGCAGCTTTCCCGAAAAATCCAGAACCTGATCGCATCCGATAACCATTGCACCGGGGTTCTTGTCGCTGATCTTTCTGGCCTTCATCTCAGCCAATGTATCCGCAATGTCGCGCGGTCTGGCCTGTTCTGCGATCAAGGCGGTTTTTACCGTCTCTTCATCTATGCGCGGTAGTTGTATGTCAAATGCGACACCCGCCTGACGCAGCATTTGCGCGCGTATCCCTGAACCGGATGCAAGAATGACGGGGACAGGCATGTGGACAACCGCGTGAGCAAACCTTGGTATGGTATCGGGGTGTGTTGTAGGGAAATTCCCTTGACATGCAAGTCCGGGGAAAACCGGCAGGTTTCGCGGATTCCACCCGATTCAATACAGGCGGGATAAGAATAACCTGCAATCCAGGATATCTTCTCTGATTGGGTATTATTCCTGAGTTATCCTCAGGGTTGTAGGGTGAAAATTTTCACCAACATATTGTTTTTATATGTAAATATCATCTATCCCGGCGCACGAGCAGAATTTTCCCAACAGCCGGGCAAGGTGTGGACAAGCATCAGGACAAGCAAATAATCCACACAAACCAAGCATACCTACAAAACCATCTACCTTTCTTTCTCTCTATATTATTATTAGACAGACCCCATACAGATCCGGGCCTTGACCATGACTGACTTCCTGATTTCCCTCTATCCTTGGACCAAGGCATTTCACATCATGTCTGTGATCACCTGGATGGCTGGTCTGTTCTATTTGCCCCGGCTGTTTGTCTATCACGTCGAACAGGCTGGTTCGGACACACAGATGGCGTCAGTGTTCGAAACAATGGAAGTCAAACTGCTGCGGGCGATCATGAACCCGGCTTTCGTGGCGACCTGGTTGTTTGGTCTGTGTTTGGTCTTTACACCGGGTATCGTGGATTGGGCACAGATCTGGCCATGGACAAAGGCGATCGCGGTTCTGGCCATGTCCTGGTTCCATCATTGGCTGGGCTGGAGACGCAAGGATCTGTTGAACGGCACCAATACCTGGACCGGGCGGCAGTTTCGCATGATGAATGAGCTCCCGACCCTGCTGATGGTTGTAATCGTGCTGTCTGTCGTGATCCGTTTTTAACACCGTTTGACTCTGGTTCCGACCTTCATTATCTTTGTGCCGTCTGCCCGTCCGGGCATATTGTTTCCCATCCCTATCTTTCATGCACCCAACATCGATTGGCTGCGGACAGGCTGTTCCATCATGACCGTTGAAAAGTTGAACCTTTCTGACCTCAAGGCCAAAAGCCCAAAAGACCTGCTTGCAATGGCAGAGGATCTCGAGATCGAGAACGCCTCGACCATGCGCAAGGGCGAGATGATGTTTCAGATTCTGCGTGAGCGGGCGGATGATGGATGGGAAGTTTCCGGTGACGGGGTGCTTGAAGTGCTGCAAGACGGTTTCGGCTTCTTGCGCTCGCCCGAGGCCAACTATTTGCCGGGTCCAGATGATATCTATGTCTCGCCCGAGATGATCCGCCAGCACAGTTTGCGTACAGGGGACACCATTGACGGCGTTATCAAGGCCCCGGATGACAATGAACGCTATTTTGCACTGACAAATGTCACGCAGATCAACTTTGAAGCCCCCGAAAAAGCCAGGCACAAGATCGCGTTCGACAACCTGACGCCGCTTTACCCGGATGAGCGGTTGAACATGGAGGTCGAAGATCCGACCATCAAGGACCGGACAGCCCGCATCATTGATCTGGTCGCTCCGATCGGGAAAGGGCAGAGATCGCTGATTGTCGCACCCCCGAGAACGGGTAAGACAGTCATTTTGCAGAATATCGCCAATTCGATCGAGAAAAATCACCCGGAATGCTATCTGATCGTTCTATTGATTGACGAACGCCCCGAAGAAGTCACCGACATGCAACGCTCGGTCAAGGGTGAGGTGGTGTCGTCAACCTTTGATGAACCTGCAACCCGTCACGTCGCCGTCAGCGAAATGGTGATCGAGAAAGCCAAACGCCTGGTCGAGCATAAACGAGATGTTGTTATCCTTTTGGATTCTATCACAAGACTTGGTAGGGCGTTCAACACTGTTGTACCGTCTTCCGGTAAGGTTCTGACCGGCGGTGTTGATGCGAACGCCTTGCAACGTCCCAAGCGATTTTTCGGTGCTGCCCGGAATATCGAAGAGGGCGGGTCGCTCACCATCATTGCGACCGCATTGATCGACACCGGCAGCCGCATGGACGAAGTGATCTTTGAAGAATTCAAAGGCACGGGCAATTCGGAAATTGTTCTGGATCGGAAAATCGCGGACAAGCGGGTGTTCCCGGCCATCGACATCCTGAAATCCGGCACACGGAAGGAGGATCTGCTGGTCGATAAGGTGGACCTGCAGAAGACCTTTGTTCTGCGCCGAATCCTGAACCCCATGGGGACGACGGATGCCATCGAGTTCTTGATTTCGAAGCTGAAACAGACCAAATCCAATAGCGATTTCTTCGATTCCATGAATACCTGATACTGAAGCTCCCGCACGGGGTACCGATATGGATACCATTTTTGCTTTGGCGACAGCCCAAGGTAAGGCGGGTGTGGCGATCATACGCATTTCGGGCAATCACGCACGTCACGCGGCGCAGGCGATATGCAACAAACCCTTGCCACCCCGTGGAATGACGGTTTGCATCCTGACGGATCTGGCCGGACTTCAGCTGGATCAGGCGCTGGTCCTGACCTTTGCCGGGCCCGCCAGTTTCACCGGCGAAGACGTGGTGGAACTGCATTTGCACGGCAGTGTCTCTGTCGTGGCTGCAACATTGCGTGTCTTGTCGGATATCCCGGGTCTACGCATGGCAGAGCCGGGGGAATTCACGCGGCGGGCCATGGAAAATGGCAAGCTGGACCTGTCCCAGGTAGAAGGTCTTGCGGATCTTGTAGATGCTGAAACAGAGGCCCAACGCCGCCAGGCACAGAATGTTCTGGCGGGAAAATTGGGCGCAGCCGCCGAATCCTGGCGAAAAGACTTGATCCGCGCTGCTTCGTTGATTGAAGCGACGATTGATTTTGCGGATGAAGATATCCCGACGGATGTAACGCCCGAGGTCAAAACCCTGATTGGCAAGGTTCGTGAGGATCTGAGTCGCGAGACGGCTGGTGTCGCAGTCGCCGAACGTATTCGGTCCGGTTTCGAAGTCGCGATCATTGGGGCACCAAATGTCGGAAAATCCACCTTGTTGAATGCGCTGGCTGGACGACAAGCTGCGATTACTTCGGAGTTTGCGGGAACGACGCGCGATGTCATCGAGGTGCGAATGGATCTGGACGGTTTGGCAGTTACTTTTCTTGATACCGCAGGATTACGGGAAACAACTGATATCATTGAGGAAATAGGAATTTTCACGGCGGTGGAGCGTGCAAATAACGCCGATCTCAGGGTGTTCTTGGCTGACTCTATGAATGGGTTTGATGTTCCGGACCGAGATGGTGATATTCTTGTGCATCCCAAAGCGGATCTGCGGGTAGACAAGGAAAACGCCGTGTCTGGAACATCTGGTGAGGGTGTATCAGATTTGGTATCTCGTATTTCAAAGGTCCTGAAAACCAGAGCGGCCAGTGCGGGTCTCGCGACGCGGATACGTCATAGAAATGCGATGGAAAGATCGAAGGATTCTCTTGAAGCAGCATCTGCACTTCTGGACAATGGTAGCGACTGTTATGAAATCGCGGCAGAGGAGCTAAGATCTGCCATAAGATCTCTGGAATCGTTGGTTGGACGGGTCGACGTTGAGAACTTGCTGGATGAGATTTTTTCCAGTTTCTGCTTGGGAAAGTGAGGAGTGTTTCACGTGAAACATTTTGAAGTGATCGTTATCGGGGGAGGTCATGCTGGTTGCGAAGCGGCTCATGCGGCCGCGCGGATGGGTGCCAAGACCGCACTGGTAACGCTGAAGCGAAGCGGAATCGGGGTCATGTCCTGTAATCCGGCAATTGGTGGCCTGGGGAAAGGCCACCTTGTCCGTGAAATTGATGCGCTGGACGGTGTGATGGCCCGCGTTGCAGATAAGGCGGGTATTCAATTTCGGTTGCTGAATCGAAGAAAAGGGCCCGCGGTGCAGGGCCCGCGTGCGCAATCTGATCGCAAGATCTATCGTGACGAGATGTTGCGCGAGACCGAAATGAGACCCGAACTATCCATCATAGAAGGAGAAGTGACGGATTTTGTTGTGCTCGGCGATCGCGTGCAGGGTGTCGTGCTTGGTGATGGGTCGGAAATCCTGTCGCGCGCGGTGATTTTGACAACCGGCACTTTTTTGCGCGGAGTGATCCATATTGGCGATATTTCCCGGCCCGGAGGTCGAATGGGGGATAATCCGTCGGTAAAGCTTGCCGAGAGAGTCGATTCTTTCGGGCTTGAAATGGGGCGACTCAAAACGGGTACACCGCCGCGATTGGATGGAAGAACGATCGATTGGTCGGATCTGCAAGAACAGCCGGGCGATGAAGACCCTGTGTTGTTCTCATTCCTGTCAAACACTGCTCAGGCGCGCCAGATATCGTGTGGCATCACGCATACTAATCCGGAAACGCATGAAATTATTCAGAAAAACCTGGAAAAATCAGCGATGTATGGCGGACATATCGATGGGATTGGGCCACGATATTGCCCTTCGATAGAAGACAAGATCATACGGTTTGCCGAGAAAGAATCCCATCAAATTTTTCTGGAACCGGAAAGCTTGAGCGATCATGTCATCTATCCCAACGGGATTTCCACTTCGCTACCGATTGAAGTCCAAGAATCGTATGTGAATTCAATCAAGGGATTGGAATCGGCCAAGATTTTGCAACCTGGCTATGCGATAGAGTACGATTATGTCGATCCAAGGTCTCTGACAAGCAGCCTACGGGTGCAGAATATCGAAGGCCTGTATTTGGCTGGACAGATCAACGGAACCACCGGATATGAAGAAGCTGCGGCTCAGGGGCTGGTTGCGGGACTAAATGCGGTTCGGGATATCCGGGATGAACCGCCCGTCTCGTTTGAGCGATCCGCGAGCTATATCGGTGTTATGATTGACGATCTCACGTCTCGTGGTGTTAGTGAACCCTATCGTATGTTTACGTCTCGTGCTGAATTTCGCCTGTCATTACGCGCGGATAACGCCGATCAGCGGCTTACCCCATTGGGATTGGAACTGGGATGCGTGTCAGATGTCCGAAAGACCAGATTTTCGGAGAAAATGGACAAACTGAGCGCGGCGCGCGAGATATTGTCAACCACGCGCTACAGCCCAACGCAGTTGTCAAACGCGGGCATTCGCGTGGGTCAAGACGGTAAGAAGCGGAACGGGCTGGATGTTCTCGCCTTTCCGGATGTCGGGGTTTCTGACTTGTTGGGGCTCCTGCCAGAATTAGCCGAGCTAGATCGCGACACCTGCATACAGGTAGAGCGGGATGCCTTGTACGCCAACTATATTGAACGGCAAGCCCAGGATATTGATGCATTAAAGCGCGATGAGCGACAGGCTATCCCTTCGGATTTCGATTATAGCTCAGTAGCGGGTCTCTCGAACGAATTGCGTGCGAAGTTGATCGAAGCGCGACCCGATAATCTCGCGAAAGCAGCCAGAATTGAGGGGATGACACCAGCGGCCTTGGCTTTGATTCTTGCGTATTTGCGGCGCGATAGAAGAGCCATGAAGGCATGACGGATACCCAAAGATTGCATGGCGGAGGAGCGGATGTTTCACGTGAAACATTGGAGAGGTTGAAGATCTTCGAGTCCCTTGTTGAGAAGTGGAACCCGAAAATCAATCTTGTATCACGCCGCAGCCTGAATGACCTTTGGAACAGACATATCCTGGATTCCATTCAAGTGTTTAAAGTGGCGGAACGTAGCGGAGATTGGGTTGATATCGGGAGTGGTGGCGGGTTTCCGGGGCTTGTTGTTGCTATCCTGGCAAAAGAAAAGGCTCCAGATCAAAGAGTTACCCTGATTGAAAGCGATCAGCGAAAATGCGTGTTCTTGCGAACTGTGGCGCGGGAAACCGGCGTATTGTGTCGCGTTTTGTCAGAAAGAATCGAACAGGTTGAGCCGCAAAAGGCATCGGTCTTGTCTGCACGAGCGTTGGCCGATCTGAGCAGTTTGCTAGAGTTCGCGGAACGGCATCTTGACAAAACCGGGACTGCGCTGTTTCCCAAAGGCGCAACCTGGAAAAAAGAGGTCGAAGACGCGCGGAAGTCATGGCATTTTGATGTGAATCCAATTAGCAGCGTGACTGAAGAGGGATCAGTTGTCTTGAGAATCACAGGAGTATCGCGTGTCTGAACGTTCACGCCCTCATAGTCCGCTAATTCTTGCCGTGGCAAACCAGAAAGGCGGAGTGGGAAAGACCACTACATCGATAAACTTGGCTGCCGCGCTTGCTGAGGTTGGCCAGAAAGTGCTGGTCGTCGATCTGGATCCCCAGGGAAACGCGTCTACCGGACTAGGTGTTGAGGTTCTTGACCGCGAATACACAACATATGAGTTGCTGGTTGAGAATATCCCACTGAATGATGCGATTCAGCGGACCAGCGTTCAGAATCTTTCTATCATACCGGCCACCGTTGATTTGAGTTCGGCCGATATCGATTTGATTTCAAATAAGAACCGCAGCTTTCTGCTGAAAAAAGCACTGCGACAGCCGGAGATGGATCGTTTGGGGTATGATTTTGTCCTTATTGATTGCCCACCTTCACTGAGCCTGTTGACAGTCAACGCCATGGTCGCGGCGGATTCGGTTCTGGTGCCGCTGCAAAGTGAGTTTTTTGCATTGGAAGGGCTGTCACAACTGATGCTTACCCTGCGCGAAGTGCGTCAAACGGCGAATCCAGACCTTCGTATCGAAGGAATCGTGCTTACGATGTACGATAGGCGCAACAATCTTTCGCATCAGGTTGAGCAAGACGCGCGTGAGAACCTGGGCGATCTGGTCTTTCGAACTTTGATTCCGCGAAATGTAAGGCTGAGCGAGGCACCGTCTTTTGCGATGCCTGTGCTGGCGTATGACAGCAATTCGCAGGGTGCACAGGCTTATCGGGACCTGGCTTTGGAAATTTTAAGCAACCACAAACAGATGGCTGCCTGAGGAGAGCAACGAATGGAAAAAAGGGCAAAACCCAGGGGGCTGGGCCGCGGATTGTCAGCCTTGATGGCGGATGTGACGACCGACGATGAACCACGGTCCGATGGGCGTCGCAATCCGGACATTCTTGTTCCGATCGAAAAACTGGTGGCCAATCCAAACCAGCCGCGTCGTTCTTTTGTTCAGGACGATCTGGACGACCTTACGGCCTCGATCAAGGAGAAGGGTGTTCTGCAACCCTTGATCGTGCGCCCGGCACCCAATGGAATGTACGAAATCGTTGCCGGCGAGCGGCGCTGGCGGGCATCGCAACAGGCCCAGTTGCATGAAGTGCCGGTCCTCGTGCGGGATTTCGATGACGTCGAAGTTCTTGAAGTTGCGATTATCGAGAACATCCAGCGAGCGGATCTGAACGCGATCGAAGAGGCCGCCGGATATCGGCAGCTGATGGAAAGTTTTGGGCATACCCAGGAGAAACTGGCCGAAGCCTTGGGGAAAAGCAGAAGCCATATCGCGAACCTGATGCGGCTTCTGAATCTGCCTGATGATGTGCAATCCTTGGTGCAAAGCGGCAAACTGTCGGCGGGACATGCGCGAACGCTGATTACGGCACCGAACCCTTCTGAATTGGCCAAGGCCATTCTGCAGGGCGGATTATCCGTTCGTGCGGCAGAGGCGTTGGTCAAGAAACAGATGAATCCGACCCCGGCGCGGCCCAAGGTCAAGACCAGGCCGGTTGAAAAAGACGCGGATACAAAAGCCCTGGAAGGCGATCTTTCGGCCAATCTGGGGATGAAAGTGTCGCTGTCGCACAAACCGGGTCAGGAAGCCGGCGAATTGACGATCAAGTATGAATCACTGGATGACCTTGATACGCTATGCCGGATGCTCAGCGGGTCCTAAGCGGTCAGAAACTCGGATATTATCGCGTTCAAAACCATAAACCCTTGTTTATTAACGGATAAATATCCGTCTCGCACCGAGATCATGCCCAATTCCATGAGCGTGTTTCGCGCCGCGATGCCGAGAGGTCTGCCAGCCATCGCTTCATAGCGTCTGATGTCCAGGCCGGTTTTCAACCGCAGGCCCATCATCAGGTATTCTTCAGCCTGTTCCAGACCGCTCAGGGCTGATTTCAGCGTGTCGCCGTTTCCCAAGGCGGCTTCAGACAGCCATTTCTGCGGGTTGCGATGGGCCTCGGTGGCATATCTTTGACCTGCGATGGTCATACGTCCGTGGGCACCCGGACCGATCCCGGCATAGTCGCCGCCCTGCCAGTATATCAGATTGTGCCGCGATTCCGCCCCGGGGCGGGCGTGGTTGGAAACCTCGTACATCGGCGACCCGTGCTTTTCGCACAGATCCTGCGTCAGATCGTACATATCCGCCGACAGATCGTCTTTTGGCAAGCCGCGCAGCTTTCCGGCGGCGAAACGATCCCCGAAGGCTGTCCCTGACTCGATCGTCAACTGATACAGTGACAAATGGTCCGCCGCCATGTTCAGGGCTTCGGTCAGTTCAGCCCGCCATTGATCAAGGGTCTGATCCTGGCGGGCATAGATCAAATCAAAACTGACCCGTTCAAAACAGTTTCGGGCAATATCAAAGGCCCGGCGCGCGTCCGCAACGTTGTGAAGCCGACCCAGACGTCGCAAATCCGCGTCATTCAGCGCCTGAATTCCCATTGAGACGCGATTGACCCCGGCATCTCCGAAATCCGCAAACCGCCCGGCATCGACCGATCCGGGGTTGGCTTCCAGGGTGATTTCGATGTCATTGGCGAAGTTCCAGTGGCGCGACGCAGCCTGAATGATCTGTGAAACCGTGTCCGGGTCCATCAGGCTGGGGGTACCTCCGCCGAAAAAGATCGACCGCAGCGTCCGGTTGGGTGCCAGGGCGGCAACGCGGTTCAGTTCCGAAATATAGGCTGTTTTCCACGCGGAATGATCGATGGTTCGCGATACATGGCTGTTGAAGTCGCAATAGGGGCATTTGGCCTGACAGAATGGCCAATGCACATAGAGGCCAAATCCCCCGTGTTGCCAATCCTCAACCAAAACAACCCGCGACGAACAGGTTCACGGCCTTGGCGCGATGGCTGATCCTGTTCTTTTCCCAGCGATCCATCTGGCCGAATGTGATGTCATATCCCTGCGGAACAAAAATCGGGTCGTACCCGTGTCCCTGATCGCCCCGCATCGGCCAAACGACGCGGCCGGGCATCACGCCGGCGAAGACTTCGTCATGCCCGTCCGGCCAGGCCAGGACCAGGGTACAACAGAACCGGGCAGTCCGGGGGTGGGGGGCGTTCTTGGCCTCCAGTTCGTCATGGGTGCGTTGCATGGCCATTACGAAATCACGGCCTGTGGGGGTTTCGGCCCAGTCGGCGGTATAGACGCCGGGTGCGCCGCCAAGGGCGTCGATCTCGATGCCTGAATCATCGGACAGGGCGGGCAGGCCGGTGGCCTTTGCGGCGGCATGGGCCTTGATCCTGGCGTTCCCGACAAAGGTGGTTTCGGTTTCCTCGGGTTCGGGCAGGTTCATTTCACCGGCACCGACGGCTGAAACCCCGTAGGGTTCCAGCAAATGCGCCATTTCTTCCAGCTTGCCCTTGTTGTGTGTGGCAATCAGCAGCCGGTCGCCGATGAATTTTCGTGTCATGTGGCCGCCTTTTGTGCCGCGGCCAGCTCTGCCACGCCTTTTTCGGCCAGATCCATCAAGGTGTTCATCTGATCGCGTGAAAACACCGAACCTTCGGCGGACATCTGGACTTCGATCAGTTTGCCGGACCCGGTCATGACGAAATTGCCGTCCACCCCGGCTTCGCTGTCTTCGGGATAATCCAGATCCAGTACCGGCTGGCCTGCGTAGATGCCGCAACTGACTGCGGCGACCGGATCGATCAGCGGGTCGGAAATGACATCTCCGGCTTTCATCAGCTTATTCACGGCCAGCCGCAGGGCAACCCAGCCCCCCGTGATGGATGCACAGCGGGTGCCGCCATCGGCCTGCAACACGTCGCAGTCGACGGTGATCTGGCGTTCGCCCAGGGCGACACGATCGACCCCGGCGCGCAATGCGCGTCCGATCAGGCGCTGGATTTCCACCGTGCGGCCGCCTTGTTTGCCGGTCGCTGCCTCGCGGCGCATCCGGGTGTTGGTTGCGCGGGGCAGCATGCCATATTCCGCCGTGACCCAACCCAGCCCGGATCCCTTGATGAAGGGTGGCACACGGTCTTCGATCGTGGCGGTACACAGCACATGTGTTTCCCCGATTTTGATCAGGCACGAGCCTTCCGCATGTTTTGTGAACCCGGTTTCGATTGAAACCGGACGCATTTCGCCTAAATCTCGTCCCGAAGGTCGCATGGAAAATCCCCTTGTTGTCAGGCCCGCAATACCGTTGCACGCCGTGATGATGCAACCCCGATTGACCTTTGGTACCAGTGGACTTTAATGGCGATCCGGCCAAGGATGGTGCACATGAACAGTGCTACGAAAATTCTGGAAGAACTGAACGACCGCTCCCGCGAGGTGTTTCGGTCGGTGGTCGAGTCCTACCTGGACACGGGCGATCCCGTGGGCAGCCGGACTCTGACCCGGACGCTGAGCGAACAGGTCAGCGCGGCCACCGTTCGAAATGTCATGCAGGACCTTGAATATCTGGGTCTGCTGGACAGCCCTCATGTCAGCGCGGGGCGTATTCCGACCCAGATGGGGTTGCGGATGTTCGTCGATGGCTTGCTTGAAGTCGGTGATCTGGACGCGTCGGATCGCCAGAAGCTGGATCAGACACTGGATCGCAATTCTTCGGATGTCGGCGGGATGCTTGACCGGTTGGGCGCGGCACTGTCCGGGGTGACCCAGGGCGCATCGCTGGTGCTGACCCCGAAACATGAGGCGGCGATACGGCACATTGAATTCGTGTCGCTCGCGCATGATCGCGCGCTGGTCGTGATTGTCTTTTCCGATGGCCATGTAGAGAACCGGCTGTTCACACCGCCAGCGGGACAAACACCCAGTTCGATGCGCGAGGCCGCCAATTTTCTGAACGCCCTGATTGAAGGCAAGACCCTGAGCGAGGTGCGCCGCACGATCCAGATCGAAATTGCAAGGCGCCGTCGTGAAATCGATGACCTGGCCGGGCAGATGGTCGACAGCGGCCTGGCCGTCTGGGAGGGGGATGGACAGGAATCCGACCGTCTGATCGTGCGTGGCCGGGCGAATCTGCTGGGGCGAGAGGATGAAGGCGAAGAGCTGGAACGCATCCGGACCCTGTTTGACGACCTTGAACGCAAGCGTGACATCGAGGAATTCCTGCAACTCACCGAGGAAGGTGAAGGCGTGCGCATTTTTATCGGCTCGGAGAACAAACTTTTCTCACTTTCGGGTTCCTCTTTGGTTGTGTCTCCATATATGAACTCTGATCGAAAGATTATCGGCGCGGTGGGCGTGATTGGCCCGACGCGCCTGAATTATGGGCGGATCGTGCCGATCGTGGACTACACGGCGCAGCTGGTGGGACGGTTGATTTCCGACCGCAGTTAGAGGTGAAAGATGACAGAGTCGAAGAACAACGATTTTCTGGATGATTTGGCGGCAATGGAAGCCGAAGAGATGGCGGACGAGCAGGCCGAACTTGAGCCAGAGGCAATCGAGCTGGATTCCCTGCGGGCCGAGCGGGATGAATACCGTGACCGCTACATGCGTGCTCTGGCCGAGGCCGAAAATGCCAGAAAGCGCTCGGACCGCTCTCGGCGGGAAGCCGAGCAATATGGCGGCAGCAAGCTGGCCCGTGACGTGTTGCCGGTCTATGACAACATGAAGCGCGCGCTGGACGCGGTCACCGACGAGCAGAAACAGGCCTCTGCCGCCCTGATCGAAGGGATCGAGCTGACCATGCGCGAACTGGTCAATGTTTTCGGGAAACACGGCATCCAGGTGATCGCGCCCGACATCGGGGATCGGTTCGATCCGCAGATGCATGAAGCCATGTTCGAAGCACCGGTGCCCGGTACGCAGGCCGGGGATATCATTCAGGTCTCTGCCGAAGGTTTCATGCTGCATGATCGGCTGTTGCGCCCGGCCCAGGTCGGGGTGTCTTCGACGCCAGCGTCGTAAGGTCGGCGCGCCCCATCGGTGCACGGGGTTCGCAGGATTCAGAGACGGTCAGGAACTGGCCGTCTCTTTCATTTTATAGATCAGGTCCAGCGCCTCTCTGGGTGTCAGTTCGTCCGGGTGGATGCTGTCCAGCAGTTCCAGCGCGGGCGATACCTTGGCCGGTGCGGACGGTGGTGGCGCGGGGGCCACCGAGAACAGCGGAAGATCGTCGATCAGCGCCTTCCGGGTCGCACCGCCTTCGCGTTCGCCTTTTTCCAGCGCTTTCAGGACCACGCGTGCGCGGTCCAGAACCGATTGCGGCAATCCGGCCAGCTGGGCCACCTGCACCCCGTATGATCGGTCGGCGGCACCTTTCCTGACCTCATGCAGAAAGATCACGTCGCCTTGCCATTCCTTGACGGCCACGGTGGCGTTTTCGACCCCGTCCAGCTTGCCGGCCAGGGCGGTCAGTTCGTGATAATGGGTGGCAAACAATGCGCGGCTCTTGTTGGAGGCATGCAGATGTTCCAGTGTCGCCCACGCGATTGAAAGCCCGTCATAGGTTGCGGTACCGCGGCCGATTTCATCCAGTATGACCAGCGCCCGGTCGTCGGCCTGATTGAGGATCGCGGCGGTCTCGACCATTTCAACCATGAAGGTCGAGCGTCCGCGCGCCAGATCGTCCGACGCGCCAACCCGGCTGAACAACTGGCTGACCAGCCCGATATGGGCCGAAGTAGCGGGCACATAGCTGCCGATCTGCGCCAGCAGGGCAATCAACGCATTCTGCCGCAGAAACGTGGATTTGCCCGCCATGTTGGGGCCGGTCAACAGCCAGATCTTGGCCGCGTCACCAGCCGAAAGATCACAGTCGTTGGCAATGAAACTGTCGCCGCCCTGTTGCCGCAATGCCTGTTCTACTACCGGGTGACGCCCGCCGGTGATGGCAAAGGCGCGGCTTTCATCGACCTTAGGGCGGCACCAGTTCTCGGCCATCGCCAGATCGGACAGCCCAGTGGCAAGGTCCAGCTCTGCCAGGGCGCGCGAAGCCAGGCCGATGCGCGCCGCTTGCTCCAGAACCGCGGTCCTGAGGCGTTCAAACAGTTGTTTCTCGATCTCCAGCGCCCGGTTCCCGGCGTTCAGGATGCGGGTTTCCATTTCGCTGAGCTCGACGGTGGTGAACCGCACCTGGTTGGCGGTGGTCTGGCGGTGGATGTAGCTTTCCGACAGGGGTGCAGACAGCATCTTGGTGGCGTGCGTCGCCGTTGTCTCGATGAAATAGCCCAACACGTTGTTATGCTTGATCTTCAGGCTGCTGATGCCCGTATGTTCGGCATATCTTTGCTGCATTTCCGCGATCACCGAACGGCCTTCGTCGCGCAGGGTTCGGCTTTCATCCAGATCGGGGTCGAACCCGGTCGCGATGAAGCCGCCGTCGCGTGCCATCAGGGGCGGTTCTGCAACCAATGCCGTGTCCAGCAGCGCGGTCAGCTCATCGAACCCGGTCAGATCGCGGGTCGCGGCGGCCAACAGGTCGGGCAGATCGGCGGCCAGGCATTGCTGCGCGATGACGGATGCCTGGGCCAGTCCGGTGCGCAGTGCGGAAAGGTCGCGCGGTCCACCACGATCCAGCGACAGGCGGGACAGGGCACGGTCCAGATCGGGGGTCTTGCGCAATGCCACGCGCAGATCGCTGGCCAGCTTGTCATTCTCCAGCATGAACCCGACTGCATTCAGCCGGGATTGCACCAGATCCAGATCGCGCGAGGGGCTGGACAGACGTTGTTCCAGCAGGCGGGCGCCGCCGGGCGTCACTGTACGGTCGATCGCCGACAGCAAGGATCCGGCGCGGCTGCCGGACAGGGAACGCGTCAGTTCCAGATTGCGCCGTGTCGCGGCGTCGATCTGCACCACGCGGGTTTCGGCTTCGCGCTGCGGTTTTTGCAGCAGGGGCAGTTTACCCTTCTGCGTGATGTCCAGATAATCGATCAGGGCGCCCATCGCCGAAATCTCGGCCCGTTCAAAGGCCCCGAAGGCATCCAGGGTTCCGACAGAGAACAGATCACACAGGCGCGTTGCCGCCGTCGTGCTGTCAAAACTGGCGCGGCCCAGAGGCGTGAGGGCAAGCCCAAGATCCGTGGCATCCGAATGCAGTTGCGGTTCTGCCGCATCGGGCACGATCAGTTCGGAGGGGGCCAGCCGGGCCAGCTCGGGCACCAGCCGGGCGCGGCTTAGCGGCATGACGTGAAAGGCACCGGTGGAAATGTCCGCCCAGGCCAATGCACACTGATCCCGCACTTCGGAAAACGCGGCCAGGAAATTGTGCCGACGCGCTTCAAGCAATGCGTCTTCGGTCAGGGTGCCGGGCGTGACCAGACGCACGACTTCGCGTCGCACCACGGATTTTGACCCGCGTTTCTTGGCTTCGGCGGGGCTTTCCATCTGTTCGCAGACAGCAACGCGAAACCCTTTGCGGATCAAGGTCAGGAAATAGCCTTCGGCGGCGTGCACCGGGACCCCGCACATGGGAATGTCGGCACCATCATGCTTGCCGCGCCGGGTCAGGGCGATGTCCAGCGCCTGGGCCGCGGCGACGGCATCATCAAAGAACATCTCGTAAAAATCACCCATGCGATAGAACAACAGGGCGTCTGCATGGTCCGCCTTGATTTCCAGATATTGCGCCATCATCGGTGTCGTTTTGGCCACGAAACGTCCCCCGGTTTTCGGATCAAGGGCGACCTTACAAATGGCGCGCACCCGGCGAAAGGCGAAAACGCATTGCTGTTGAGACCATCCCGGTCACAGGGTATGACGCGCAAACAACATACAAAAAAGGGCGTTCGGGATGGCCAAGACGAAATACACCGCAGAAGAGGCTCTGACCTTCCATCTGGAGCCGACCCCCGGCAAGTTCGAAATCCAGGCCACCGTGCCGATGAACACCCAACGCGACCTGAGTCTGGCTTATTCGCCCGGTGTGGCGGTGCCCTGCGAGGAAATCGCCAAGAACCCCGAAACCGCGTATGATTATACCAACAAGGGCAATCTTGTGGCGGTGATTTCGAACGGCACCGCCGTTCTGGGTCTGGGTAATCTGGGTGCATTGGGCAGCAAACCGGTGATGGAAGGCAAATCCGTCCTTTTCAAACGGTTCGCGGATGTGAACAGCATCGACATCGAACTGGACACCGAGGACGTCAGCGAATTCTGCAAGGCAGTCCGGCTGATGGCGCCGACCTTTGGCGGGATCAATCTGGAAGACATCAAGGCCCCCGACTGTTTCATCATCGAACAACAGCTCAAGGAAGAGCTGGACATCCCGGTGTTTCACGATGACCAGCACGGCACCGCGGTGATATGCGCGGCGGGGCTGATCAATGCCCTGCATCTGTCGAAAAAGAAAATCGAAGACGTCAAGATCGTGCTGAACGGTGCCGGCGCTGCCGGGATTGCCTGTCTTGAACTGCTCAAATCCATGGGTGCGCGGCACGAGAACTGCATCATGTGCGACACCAAGGGTGTGATCTGGCAGGGTCGTACCGAAGGCATGAACCAGTGGAAATCAGGTCACGCCATCAAGACCGAGGCGCGCACGCTCGAAGACGCAATGAAAGGCGCCGACGTGTTTCTTGGGGTCAGCGTCAAGGGTGCTGTGACCCAGGACATGGTGAAATCCATGGCGGACAATCCTGTGATTTTTGCCATGGCCAACCCGGATCCGGAAATCACCCCCGAAGAAGCGCATGAGGTGCGCGTGGACGCCATCGTTGCCACCGGGCGCAGCGACTATCCCAATCAGGTCAACAACGTTCTCGGCTTTCCCTATCTGTTCCGGGGGGCGCTGGATATTCACGCCCGCGCCATCAATGACGAGATGAAGATCGCCTGCGCGCATGCCCTGGCGCAACTGGCCCGCGAAGATGTGCCGGACGAAGTGGCGCTGGCCTATGGCGAAAACCTGAGCTTTGGGCGGGACTATATCATTCCGACGCCGTTCGATCCGCGTTTGATCCACCGCATTCCGCCAGCCGTGGCGCGTGCGGGCATGGACACCGGGGCCGCACGGCGACCGATCATCGATATGGATGCGTATGAGCTGACGCTCAAGGCGCGGATGGATCCGACCGCCAGCATCCTGCGCGGGTTGAACGCTCGGGCGCGGTCGGCACAGGCCCGGATGATCTTTGCCGAAGGCGATGATCTGCGGGTGTTGCGTGCCGCTGTCAGCTATCAGCGGTCTGGTCTGGGCAAGGCGCTGGTCGTTGGCCGTATGGATGACGTCAAGACCAAGCTGGACGCCGCCGGTCTGGGCGATGCCGCCCGCGAACTGGAAGTGGTGAATGCGGCCAACACCCAACATCTGGACAGCTACAAGACGTTTCTATACCGCCGCCTGCAGCGCAAAGGGTTTGATGCACAGGATATCCACAGGCTTGCGGCGCGCGACCGGCATGTGTTTTCCGCGCTGATGCTGGCGCATGGGCATGGCGACGGGCTGGTCACAGGTGCGACGCGCAAATCGGCCCATGTGCTGGAACGGATCAGCCATGTGTTTGATGCGGATGCGGCGCATGGCGTGGCGGGCGTGACGGCATTGTTGCACAAGGGCCGGATCGTGCTGATTTCGGATACCTTGGTGCATGAATGGCCCGATGCCGAAGACCTGGCAACCATTGCCGAACGCGCCGCCGATGTGGCGCGCCATATGGGGCTGGTGCCACGCGTGGCCTTTGTCAGCTTTTCGACTTTCGGCTATCCGGTGTCCGAACGTGCGGAAAAGATGAACCGTGCCCCTGACGTGCTGGAACAACGCGGCGTGGATTTCGAATTCGAAGGCGAAATGACCGTCGATGTGGCGCTGAACACGACATCGCAGGCGGCCTATCCGTTCTCACGCCTGACCGGACCGGCCAATATTCTGGTGGTCCCGGCGCGGCATTCGGCCAGCATTTCGGTCAAGCTGATGCAGGAAATGGGAGGGGCCACGGTGATCGGGCCGATCCTGTCCGGGTTGGACAAGCCGATTCAGATCTGTTCGTCCGTGTCCACCGCCAATGACATCCTGAACATGGCGGTTCTGGCATCCTGCAAGATCGGATAGGGCGGATCAACTGCCTGCAAACGGGGCGTCAGCGCCCCACAATTGCTTCACGCGCGCGTCCCGCCCGCAGGCCTGACGATAGAATTCATAGGCTGATTCCTGGGATTTCGGACCGCGCCGGGTCAATACCAGACCAGTGCCCTTGTAGTAATCCTGATGATAGGCTTCCGCCGGATAGAACTTTCCGGCGGACAGCACCGGTGTCACGATCGATTGGCCCAGTTCTGCGCCGGCCTCTTTGATCGCTGTTTCCGCCAGGGCGCGTTCAGGGGCGTCTGATACGAAAATGGCGGTTCGATAGCTGTCCCCCCGGTCGCAGAACTGTCCCCCCGCATCGGTCGGGTCGACCGAGCGCAAGAACATCTCCAACAGGGTACCGCGGCTGACGACATCGGGATCAAAATGGATCTCGACCGCTTCATAATGACCGGTGCCGCCGCGTGTCACCTGCTTGTAGGTCGGATTTTCCACCGTGCCGCCAGTATATCCGGAAACGACTTCGGACACGCCTTCGACCTTTTCGAAATCGGCTTCGACGCACCAGAAACACCCACCGGCGACGGTCAATGTTTCCGACGCGGCGGCATGTGCTGTCTTGCATTGCACCACCACGGCGATCCCGATCAGGGCGCACAGCACCAGCGGCTTTACATTGTCCAATACGTTCATGGTGTTCTCCATTTTTGTCGATGCTGTCGCGACATCCGCGGTGTCGCAAGTGGCCGACATGAAATGTCACGCCGAGGTGACCGCATTTTACCGCTTGGCCTTGCAGCGCGGCGGCCCTAGCCTGCGCCTGACGCAAAAGGCCCCGACGGGAGAATGCCATGACCGAAAAAATGACCACGCATCAAGCCGCCGAAGATGCGCGCAACGCGGATATCCTGATCTATCTGAACGGTCGGATCGTCCCCAGGGCTCAGGCGGTTGTCAGCGTCTATGACAGTGGTTTCATGCTGGGAGACGGAGTCTGGGAAGGGCTGCGCCTTTACAATGGAACCTGGGCATTCCTGGATGCGCATATCGACCGGCTGTTCGAGGCCGCAAAAGCCATCGACCTGGATATCGGGCTGGATCGCAGCGGCGTGGTTCAGGCGATTTATGACACCCAGGCTGCAAATGACATGCAGACCGATGTCCACGCCCGCGTGATGGTGACGCGTGGCACAAAGGTGCGCCCGTTTCAGCATCCTGCACTCAGCCAGTCGGGGCCGACCGTTGCGATCATCATGGAACATTCCCGGCCCAGCCTGCCACGTCCGATCCGGTTGGCGACCGTGCCCCATATGCGCGGCCTGCCGATGACCCAGGATCCCAAGCTGAACAGCCATTCGAAACTGAATTGCATCATTGCCTGTATCGCGGCCGAAAAGGCCGGCGCGGATGAGGCGCTGATGCTGGATGTGAACGGTTTCGTAAACACGACAAACGCATGCAATTTCTTTATCGTGCGCAAGGGCGAGGTTTGGACCAGCACGGGCGACTACTGCATGAACGGGATCACCCGGCAAAAGGTGATCGACCTGTGCCGTGCCAATGGTATCCCCGTTCACGAGCGCAATTTCAGTCTGGTCGACACCTATGGTGCCGACGAAGCCTTCTTGACCGGCACATTCGGGGCGCAGACGCCGGTCAGCGAGATCGACGGGCGGCAAATCGGGACCGGCCAGATGGGACCGATGACCGAAAAGCTGCGCGGTTTGTACAAGAACCTGATCGAGCAGGAGACGCTCTGATGCGGATTGCCATGTGGTCCGGTCCGCGCAATCTGTCGACGGCGATGATGTATTCCTTTGGCGCGCGTGGTGATTGTGCGGTTGTGGATGAACCGTTTTATGCCGCCTATCTGGTCAAAACCGGGCTGGATCACCCGATGCGGGATGCGATCCTTGCCGCTCAGCCTGCAAATGCGGTGCAGGTGGTGGATCAGATCATGGGTCCAATTCCGCAAGACAAGACGCATTTCTATCAGAAGCACATGACCCATCATATGGTGCCGGACATGCCGCGCGACTGGATGCGGCAGATGATCAATGTGTTCCTGATCCGCCATCCGGCCCGGGTCATCGCCAGTTATGCGGCGAAGCGGGAAAACCCGACCCTGCAGGACATCGGTTTCGCGCAGCAGGCAGAATTGTTCGATCTGATCAACAGTTGGCAGGGCAGCCCGGTGGTGATCGACAGCACGGACATTCGCAAGGACCCCGAGCGGATGTTGAAACGGTTGTGCAAATCCATCGGCCTGTCCTTCACACAGGATATGCTGTCCTGGCCGGCGGGGGGACATCCCGAAGATGGCGCCTGGGCACCGCATTGGTATGGGTCGGTCTGGAAAAGCACCGGGTTCGATGCTGCCGAAGGGGCTTTGCCAAATGTACCCGCACATCTGAAGGATGTGCTGGCGCAGGCCATGCCGTATTATGACCGGCTCAGGGCGGTCGCGCTCTAAGCGATGGCCTGCATCGTTGCCTGACAGGGCTGCCCGTCGAAAAACACATCCAGAACCCGCGCAAATTCAGGGTCTGCATCCGGAACCGCCGCAAACAGCGTCATGCTGGATTGCAGTTTTTTCGCATCGACCCTGCCAAGTATGGTCTGCGCCTCGGTGCCATCATGCGACAGTATCAATCGGCTGACCTGGACCAGACGTTCGCGCAAGGCATCCTGCGCCAGATAGGCGCGCGCTTCGGCCAGATCATGAATGCCGTACAGTTGCGACATGTCCGAACGACCCAATTCGGCCAGCTGAGGAAAAACGAACCACATCCAGTGGCTGGTCTTGCGGCCCGCCGTGAGTTCCGAAACCACTGCAGTCCAGACCGTATCCTGCGCCTCTAGAAACAGGTCGGCGTCGGTTTCGTCTGGCCAGTCGGAACTCATTTCAGGCGACGGTTCCGCATTGCGATCAGCCGCAGCCGCAGCGCGTTCAGCTTGATGAACCCGGCGGCGTCCTTCTGGTCATAGGCTCCGGCGTCATCTTCGAAGGTGACGTGCTCTTCGGAATACAGCGACCGGTCCGACCATCGCCCGACGGTGCGCGCCAGACCCTTGTACAGTTTCAGACGAACCGTGCCGGTGACATGCTCCTGGCTTTTGTCGATGGCGGCCTGAAGCATTTCGCGTTCGGGGCTGAACCAGAAGCCGTTATAGATCAGTTCGGCATATTGCGGCATCAGCTGGTCTTTCAGATGCATCGCGCCGCGATCCATGGTGATCTGTTCGATGCCCCGATGTGCTTCCAGCAACACGGTACCGCCGGGGGTTTCGTAGATCCCGCGCGATTTCATCCCCACGAACCGGCCTTCGACCAGATCCAGCCGTCCGATCCCGTGCTTGCCGCCCAGTTCGTTCAGTTCGGTCAGGATTTCGGCGGGGCTCATGGTTTTGCCGTTGATGCTGACCGCATCGCCCGCCTGAAAGCCGATTTCGATGAATTCCGGCTGGTTCGGGGCATCTTCGGGGTTTACGGTACGCTGATAGACATAGTCGGGGGCATTTTCGGCGGGATCTTCCAGAACCTTGCCTTCGGAACTGGTGTGCAGAAGGTTCGCATCAACCGAAAACGGCGCTTCTCCCCGTTTGTCCTTGGCGATCTGGATCTGATGTTTCTCTGCGAATTCAATCAGTTTCGTGCGGCTGGTCAAATCCCATTCGCGCCAGGGTGCAATCACCTTGATGTCCGGATCAAGCGCATAGGCGGCCAGTTCGAACCGAACCTGGTCGTTGCCCTTGCCGGTTGCCCCATGCGCAACCGCATCCGCGCCGGTTTCCTCTGCAATCTCGACCAGACGTTTTGAGATCAACGGGCGGGCAATCGAGGTTCCCAGCAGATACAGCCCTTCGTAGACGGCATTGGCGCGGAACATCGGAAACACGAAATCGCGGACGAACTCCTCGCGCAGATCCTCGATATAGATGTCGCTCGCGCCCATCATCTCGGCTTTCTTGCGCGCCGGTTCCAGTTCTTCGCCCTGACCCAGATCGGCGGTAAAGGTCACCACCTCGCAGCCATATTCGGTTTGCAGCCATTTCAGGATGATCGACGTGTCAAGACCGCCTGAATAGGCCAGAACGACTTTTTTGGGCGCAGACATGGGGTATTCCTCATCAGTAGACAGCAGGCCGATAACTTTTTTTGTTCGCAGGGGCAAGATGCCGGGGCTTGTGAAGCCCACGCGGCTGGGTCATTTATGCGAAATGAGCGATTTTCAGGACAAGGCCCGGTCGGCCGAGGCCGCGATGCGCGACGTTTTTCCGCAAACGCCGCTGTTGCGAAACGTGCATCTGTCGGATCGGTTCGCGGCCGATGTCTGGCTGAAACGCGAAGATCTTAGCCCGGTGCGGTCCTACAAGATCCGCGGGGCTCTCAACGCCATGCGCAAACGGACCGAACACAAGCTGTTCGTATGCGCCAGCGCGGGGAACCATGCGCAGGGCGTGGCGTTCATGTGCAGGCATATTGGGGTCAAAGGCGTCATTTTCATGCCGGTCACCACGCCACAGCAGAAGATTCAGAAGACCCGGATGTTTGGCGGAAGCCGCGTGGAAATTCATCTGGTTGGCGACTATTTCGACGATACGCTTGCCGCGGCACAGGACTGGTGTGCGCGGTCGGGGGGCTATTTTCTGTCGCCATTTGACGATGCGGACGTGATCGAAGGCCAGGCTTCGGTCGCAGTCGAAATCGCGGATCAGCTGGGACGGTCGCCCGATGTGGTCATCCTGCCGGTTGGCGGGGGCGGGATGTCGTCCGGTGTGACCAGCTATTTCGGAACGCAAAGCCGCAGCCTGTTTGTCGAGCCCAAAGGCGGGGCATGTCTGAAGGCGGCGCTGGCGGCGGGTCGTCCGACAACATTGAGCCATGTCGACACGTTCGTCGACGGAGCCGCGGTCGGGCGCATCGGCGAGCGGCCGTTTCAATTGTTGCGCGATACCGCGCTTTCGGACGTGATCGTGCTGAGCGAAGACCGGATATGTACCACGATGATCGAGCTGCTGAACGTCGAAGGCATCGTGCTGGAACCCGCCGGCGCGCTTTCGGTCGAGGCGTTGAGCGAGGTACAATCGCAAATTCGGGGGAAAACAGTCGTATGTGTGACGTCGGGGGGAAATTTCGATTTTGAACGCCTGCCCGAAGTCAAGGAACGGGCACAGCGGTACTCGGGGGTCAAGAAATACTTGATTTTGCGCCTGCCGCAACGGCCCGGTGCGCTAAAGGAGTTTTTGTCGGTGCTGGGACCGGACGACGATATCGCCCGGTTTGAATACCTGAAGAAGTCGGCCCGAAATTTCGGTTCGGTTCTGATAGGCATCGAAACCAAACGGGCGGAAAATTTCGAACGTCTGTTCGCGCATCTGGAGGATGCCGGGTTTACCTATCGTGACATTACCAATGATGAAACCCTGGCCCAGTTCCTGATTTGACGGTGCAGTTCAGGCCGCGATGCGCTGCATGACTTCGGACAGGAACGATGTCTTGGACGCCTCGAATTCGGCGACGATCTTGCCGATATCCACGTCCTCGGCGTCGCCTTGTGCGGATTTTCGTTCGCCATCCTGACAAAGTTTCGAAAAGGACGCAAAGCCCAGGCTGAGCGCGCTGCCCTTCAGGAAATGCAAATCCTGTTCCAGGCGCGTGCGGTCGGGGTTGTGCCGAAAGCGGGAAATCACCTCGCCGACCTCTTCCAGGAACAGGTCGATGACTTCTTCGAAATCTTCAGGCCCAACCTCGTTGCGCAATTCGTTGACCCTTGACCAATCAATCATTAGCTACTCACTGACTTTACGCCGCCACCGGGTACAGAAGTTGCACGCGCGTCGTAAAGGCCGGGTTAATGATTGCCGCGGGTTGCGCAAAATTCGATCCTTCACTCCAAGTTAAGGCAGGTCGGCGAAAGTGGCGCGGTTACGTCGAAGTATAGAGTGTTCAAGCATGTCCAAACCCACGCCTGGCAGGCAGGTCGAATCGGCAGCTACATCCGATCTGGGTGCGATTCGGCGCGTGTTGGTGGTGGACGACAGTCGTTTGCAGCGGCGCATTCTGGTCGCATCCCTGAAAAAATGGGGCTTTGAGGTTATCGAGGCCGACAGCGGTGAGGCCGCGATGGCGATCTGCGAGGAATCCTCGCCCGATCTGGTGCTCAGCGACTGGATGATGCCGGGGATGAGCGGGCTCGAATTCTGCCGCGCATTTCGGGAGATGCCCGTCGACAGCTATGGGTATTTCATTCTGCTGACGTCCAAGAGCGAAAAGAACGAGGTGGCCGAGGGGTTGGGCGCCGGCGCGGATGATTTTCTGACCAAACCCGTCAACGCCGATGAATTGCGCGCGCGCATTTCGGCCGGGGCGCGCATTCTGGACATGCAACGTCAGCTGTCCGACAAGAACCGGGTGATCACGGAGACGCTTGACCGGTTGCAAGCGGCCTATGACACGATCGACAAGGATCTTATTCAGGCCAAGAAAATCCAGGAATCCCTGGTCCCGGAACTGTCACGCAGCTTTGGTGAATCGCGGGTCAGCCTGTTGCTCAAGCCTTGCGGGCATATCGGTGGCGACCTGGTCGGAATGTTCTCGCCGGATCGGAATCAGATCGCGATTTATTCGATTGACGTATCCGGTCATGGTATCACGTCGGCCATGATGACCGCGCGGCTGGGCGGGTATCTCAGCAGTTTCTATTTCGACCAGAATCTGGGCATGGAACGGTTGTTGAACGGAACCTATGCGTTGCGCGAACCGGCAGAAGTGGCCGCCATGCTGAACGAAAGACTCCTGGCCGATACCGGTATCGAGGAATATTTCACCATGGCCTATGCCGTGGTCGATCTGAATTCCGGGCTGCTCAAGATGGTGCAGGCCGGACACCCGCACCCGATGCTTCTGCGCGCGGATGGCGGCGCGGAATTCGTGGGCGAGGGTGGCGTGCCGATCGGGCTTTTGCCTGATATTGCGTATTCGCAATTTGAGCTGCAGCTGTCTCCGGGGGACCGTCTGTTCCTGTATTCCGATGGCTTCACCGAGGCGCGTTTGGCGGATGGAAACATGCTGGAGGAAGAGGGTCTGGTTGACCTGGTGGCCAAGGCAGGGCCGGGACAATCGGGCCGCGAGTTTCTGGATGACCTGTATTGGTCCTTGACCCAGGTCATGTCATCCCAGGATGGCCTGGAAGACGACGTGTCCGCCACCCTGTTCGAATACAACGGCCGCTAGACACCCAAGGCATATTGCGCCGCGAAATGCCGATCACCCGGGTTTCCCAGCATTTTGCCCGCGCTGTGTGCGTCCATCCAGCGGGCGGTATGATCGGGCTCGGTCGGGGGCCCGAGTTGCAAGACCGGTCTGGCCATATAGATCAAACAGATCTTTTCCGCCCAGAGATCGTATTCCGGCATATAGACGAACCGGCGAAAGGCCCCGACCCGGCGCGGCGTTGAAATACGCCATCCGGTTTCTTCATAGACCTCGCGATGCAAGGCGGCGATGGGGGATTCGCCCGGATCGATTCCGCCGCCGGGCAGTTGCAGATCCGGGTGCGGGTTGCTTTGGCAGGTCACCAGAAGCGTTTTGCCGCGCGGCAGCAGCGCGTATGCGCCAGCGCGGCGGACATAGTCCCGCGCGGCGATGGGAGGACGGCCAAAGCGTGGGATCATCGGTTTGCTCTTACATCACAAGTTGTGGCACCTATATAGCCGCAGTATTCCAATCTGCGGCGCGTAAGGAAACCCCATGACCCTTGGATCGAAAATAGCGTGGGACGACACCGTTCTGCCCTTTCAACTGGATGCTTCCGATATTCGGGGTCGCGTGGCCCGGCTGGACGGTGTGCTGGACGGAATTCTGAAGCAGCACGATTATCCCCCCCAGGTCGAGGCCCTTGTCGCCGAGATGGCCCTGTTGACGGCGCTGATCGGACAGACGGTCAAACTGCGCTGGAAATTGTCCCTTCAGGTTCAGTCCAAAGGCGCGGTGCGGATGATCGCGACCGACTATTATGCGCCGCAGAACGAAGGCGAAGCCGCGCAGATCCGCGCCTATGCCAGCTTTGATGCGGCAAAACTGACAAAGGACACCCCGTTCGCGCAGATTGGCGAAGGGTATTTTGCCATCCTGATCGATCAGGGCAAAGGGATGGCGCCTTACCAGGGGATCACGCCATTGACGGCGGAATCGCTGACCTCTTGCGCCGAGGCCTATTTTGCACAGTCCGAACAACTGCCGACCCGCTTCTCGCTGAGCTTCGGGCGTTCTTGTGAACCCGATGTTGCAGAACATTGGCGCGCGGGGGGTGTGATGTTGCAGCACATGCCCAAGGCGTCACCCTTTGTGGCCACCGAAGCCGGCAGCGGCGAGGTGATGACAGCCGACGATCTGGTCAGCGGCCAGGAAGGTGAAAACTGGAGCAGGGTGAATATCCTGCTGGACACGGTCGACGATCTGGAACTGATCGGCCCGGTGGTGCCGCCGACGGATCTGTTGATACGGTTGTTTCACGAAGAACAGCCACGCGTATTCGATGCCCAGGCGGTTCGGTTCGGATGCACCTGTTCAGAAGACCGCGTGCGCCAGAGCCTGTCGATCTACTCGTCCGGGGATATCGAATCGATGACCACGGACGAAGGCCGGGTAACCGCGGATTGTCAGTTCTGTGGTGCCCACTACGATCTGGATCCAGCCACGTTGGGGTTCGAGGCGAAAGGGCGACAGGGTGACTGACATCGTTGCACGGCTTCAGGCCGCGTTGACGCGATCGGGCCAGGGTTCTTCGGATTTTGATCTCAATCCCGAAACCGTCGTGCCGCAGGATCGCAGGCTGCGCCCCGCCGGCGTTCTGATCGCGGTCAGGCTGGATGGTCCGACACCGCAGATCCTGCTGACCAAACGATCCTCTGCGTTGAAACATCACCCGGGTCAGATCGCCTTTCCCGGCGGCAAGCAGGACCAAGGCGACCGGGATGTGGTCGATGCCGCCCTGCGGGAGGCGCATGAGGAAATCGGATTGCCGCGTGATCTGCCCGAAGTTCTGGGCATCCTGCCAGAGCACGAAACGGTCACCGGGTTTCGCGTTACGCCCGTGGTGGCCGTGGTGCGTCGCGATTTTCGGATCGTGCCGGAACCGGGTGAAGTCGAAGAAGTGTTCCCGGTGCCGTTGGAACATTTGATGAATCCGGAAAACTATCTGATCGAATCGCGTCGCTGGCGTCGGGTACGCCGGTATTATTATACCGTTCCGTTTGGACCCTACTACATCTGGGGCGCAACCGCGCGGATGATGCACGGTCTTGCGACACGGATGCAGGCGTGACACGGATCCGCGACAACTGGATTTCACACCCGGCGACACAGGCGGTTTGCGCTGCCTTGTCCGCGCAGGGTGCCAGGGTTCTTTTTGTCGGCGGATGTGTACGAAATGCGCTGTTGGGGGTGGCGGTCAGCGACATCGACATTGCCACCTCGGCCAATCCGCAAACCGTCACCGCCCTGGCGAAGGCGGCGAGGATCCGGGTGGTGCCCACCGGAATCGATCACGGCACCGTCACACTGGTCAAGGACGGGCTGGCGCATGAAGTCACCACCTTTCGGCGCGATGTGTCCACCGATGGGCGGCGCGCGGTCGTGGCGTTTTCGGATGACATCACGGATGATGCGATGCGGCGCGATTTCACCATGAACGCCCTGTATGCGTGTCCGGACGGCACGGTGATCGACCCGTTGGGCGGCTTGCCGGATCTGCATGCGCGGCGCGTGCGCTTCATAGGCCGGGGCGAAGACCGTATCCGCGAGGATTATCTGCGCACTCTCAGGTATTTTCGGTTTCATGCCTGGTATGGTGATCCGCAGGCCGGGTTCGATGCAGACGCATTGGCCGCGATTGCCGCCAATCTGGACGGGCTGGGCACCTTGTCGCGCGAACGGGTCGGTGCCGAAATGCAAAAGCTGCTGGCCGCGCCGGATCCGGCGCCGTCATTGGCCGCCATGCGCAATACCGGGGTGTTGGCGCAACTGCTGCCGGGGGCCGACGACAGAGCGCTGGCACCCTTGATTCATCTTGAAGGTGCCGCAGACGCGGAACCGGATCCGTTGCGTCGGCTTGCGGCGCTTGGCGGCGGTTCGGATGTGGCGGCGCGGCTTCGGCTTGGCAAGGCACAGGCGACACGGCTGACCGCGCTGCGCGACGGGGCGGCTTCCGGGGCCGGGATTGCCGAACTCGGATACAGGTTGCCCGTGGATCAGGCGCGCGATGCCCTGCTGTTGCGTTGCGTCTGGACCGAACAGCCTTGGCCGCAGGATGCCGCGAAATTGCTGCGCAAGGGGGCCGCCGCCACGTTTCCGGTCCGGGCAAAAGATTTGATGCCGCGCTTTACGGGCGCGGCGCTGGGCGAAGAATTGAGACGGCTCGAGTCCGTCTGGATCGCGTCGGATTTCACGCTGAATCGGGCCCAGCTGTTGGCTGCATGACATTTTGCCGTGACAAACCACGGATCATCCGATACCCAAATGGCACGAAAACTGGAGGATGCAGAATGTATTACGGGATCTGGAACAGCCACGGCTGATATCCCCGACCCGTCTGGGGGGATCGCAAGCCGACGCCCTCATTGCATTTTGAACTATCGCTCATCAGGAGCATCCGCCATGTTTCGTTTCTTTGAAAATCTCGTTGACCCCTATTGCGACTATACGCAAAAGGACCGCCCGCCGACCCGTTTGTGGCCTTTTCTGCGGGAATACGGCGTCCCGTTCCGGCGGGTGTTTGTCTGGGCCGGTCTTTTGTCGATCCTGGTTGCGGCAATCGAAATCGGACTGATCTACTACATGGGGCGCATCGTCGATCTGTTGGCCGGCGAACCGCAACAGGTCATGGCCGATCACGGGCTTGAACTGTTGGCTGTTGCGGTTTTCATCGTGTTGTTGCGTCCCGCCCTGCATATGTTTGACGTGGCGCTGCTGAACAATGCGATCCTGCCGAATTTTGGCACCCTGATCCGTTGGCGGGCGCATAAGCATGTGTTGCGCCAGTCGGTGGGCTGGTTCGAGAACGATTTTGCCGGACGTATCGCCAACCGTATCATGCAGACCCCTCCGGCGGCCGGAGAGGTCGTTTTCCAGGTGTTCGATGCGATCTCTTTCTCGCTGGCGTATATGGTGGGTGCCGCGATCCTGCTGACGGCGTCGGATGCGCGGCTGCTGATACCGTTGCTGATCTGGATGATCTTTTACGCCGCGCTGGTTCGCTGGACGGTTCGGCGGGTGGGACCGGCGTCTCAGGCGGCGTCGGATGCGCGTTCGGTCGTGACAGGTCGCGTCGTGGACAGCTATACCAACATCCATTCGGTCAAGATGTTCGCGCATCATGATCGTGAACTGGACTATGCACGGGACGCGATCGAAAATTCCCGGCGCACCTTTCAGACCGAGATGCGGATTTTCACCAAGATGGACATCACGCTGGTCGCGTTGAACGGGCTGCTGATCGTCGGTGTTGTCGGCTGGACGATCTGGCTGTGGTACAACGGTCAGGCCAGCGTGGGGGTCGTTGCCGCCGCGACGGCGCTGACACTTCGGCTGAACGGGATGACCGGCTGGATCATGTGGGCGCTGACCACGTTTTTCCGTCAACTCGGTGTGGTTGCCGAAGGCATGCAGACCATCGCCCAGCCCATCGATCTGGTGGATGATGAACGGGCCCGGCCATTGCAATTGCGTGACGGACAGATTGAACTGCGCGATCTGTCCCATCATTTCGGCCGTGAGAGCGGCGGACTGGACGGGATCAACCTGACCATTTGGCCCGGTGAAAAAATCGGTCTGATTGGACGTTCCGGTGCGGGAAAATCGACCTTGGTGAAGCTGCTGCTGCGCTTTTACGATGCCGAGAACGGGCAAATCCTGTTGGATGGGCAGGATATCAAACAGGTGACGCAGAACAGCCTGCGCAGCCACATCGGCATGGTGCAGCAGGACAGCGCGTTGTTGCACCGTTCGGTGCGCGACAACATCCTGTATGGCCGTCCGGATGCCACCGAAGACATGATGATCGCTGCCGCAAAGCAGGCCGAAGCGCATGAATTCATCCTTGATCTGGCCGATCCCGAAGGGCGCACCGGGTATGATGCCCATGTGGGCGAGCGCGGTGTGAAACTGTCTGGTGGCCAACGTCAGCGGGTGACGCTGGCGCGGGTGATTTTGAAGGATGCACCGATCCTTCTGCTGGATGAAGCCACCAGCGCGCTGGATTCCGAAGTCGAGGCGGCGATTCAGGACACGCTCTATGGCATGATGCAGGGCAAGACGGTCATTGCGATTGCGCACCGGCTGTCTACGATTGCCCAGATGGACCGCATTCTGGTTCTGGATCAGGGCCGTATCGTGGAGCAGGGCAGCCATGCCGCGCTTTTGGCTCAGTCCGGCCTGTATGCGCAATTCTGGGCCCGTCAATCCGGCGGGTTTCTAAATACCGAGGCGACCGCGTGAAACTTGCAAATCTGATCGATCCCTTTGTTCCGACGGACACGCCGCCGCCGCAGCGGCTGCCGGCGTTCATTGGCTGGTGCCTGCGCGGGTCCTGGCCAATGTTGTTTGCGGCGGCGTTGTTTTCCGGTTTGGCCGGCGCGATGGAGGCCGGAACCGCATGGATACTGGGCATGGTGATCGATACCGCAACAGCGGCGGCGCCCGAGGATCTGTTTTCAGGGCAGAACCTGATACGGATCGCGGTCGCCGTGGCCTTTTTCATGCTGGTTCGCCCGGTGCTGTTCGGGCTGTCCTCGTTGACCAACAACTATATCGTGATGCCCAACGTGACCCCGCTGGTCCTGTCCAAGCTGAACCGCTGGACGCTGGGGCAATCGGTCAGTTTCTTTGATGACGATTTCGCCGGGCGCATTGCCCAAAAGCAGATGCAGACCGCCAATGCGCTGACGTCGATCGTGTCCGATGTCATCAACGCCATCGTGTTCTCGTTTGCATCGCTTGCCGGGTCACTGGTTCTGCTCAGCTCGATCCATCCGGGTGTGATGCTGCCATTCATTGGCTGGCTGGCGTTCTATTTTGCGCTGATCTACTGGTTCTTGCCGCGCATCCGTGCGCGGTCGGCGGCGCGGGCAGGGGCGCGGGCGATGGTCACGGGCCAGATCGTTGACACGATTACCAATATCAAGACCGTAAAGCTGTTTGCCCATGCAACGAACGAAGACGACGCCGCGCGTCACGCGATGGCGGATCTGCGCGGGCGTGCGCTGGATTTCGGTCGCCTGTCCGCGAGTTTCAGGTTTGCCCTGATGACGCTGGCCGGTGTCCTGCCGGTGATGTTGATCGGTGCGACCCTTTTCCTGTGGCGTGACGGGGTGGCGACGACGGGCGATATCGTGGCCGCCGGGGCGATTTCGATCCGCATCGCACAGATGACGGGTTGGGTCAGCTTCACCCTGATGGGGATCTATGCCCATGTGGGTGAGGTGGAAAACGGGATGCGAACCCTGGCGATGCGCAACCGGATCGACGACGCGGCGGATGTGGATGATTTGCAGGTGCCGCGCGGCGAGATCGTGTTTGACGGGGTCGTGTTCGCCTATGGTCGCGATGTGGGGGGCGTTCAGAGCGTGAATCTGACGGTAAAGCCGGGCGAAAAGCTGGGTATCGTGGGGGCGTCCGGGGCCGGGAAATCGACGTTGGTGGCCTTGTTGCTGCGTCTGTATGACCCCGAAGATGGGCGGATCAAGATCGACGGGCAGGACGTGACGCGTGTTACGCAGGACAGTTTGCGCAGCCATATCGGTATGGTCACCCAGGAAACCGCCATGTTCAATCGCTCGGCACGGGACAATATCCTTTATGGCCGGCCCGATGCGGGCGAAGACGACATGATCGCGGCGGCCCGCCTTGCCGAAGCGGATGATTTCATCAGCGATTTGCAGGATTTCAAGGGCCGACGCGGCTACGATGCCTTTCTGGGCGAACGCGGGGTCAAGCTGTCGGGTGGCCAGAGGCAGCGGATTGCGCTGGCCCGTGCCATTCTCAAGGATGCGCCGATTCTGGTGCTGGACGAAGCCACCAGCGCGCTGGATTCCGAGGTCGAAGCCTCGATTCAGACGGCGCTGCATCGGGTGATGCACGGCAAGACGGTCCTGGCGATCGCACATCGCCTGTCGACGCTGTCCGAAATGGATCGCATCATCGTGATGGATGCAGGGCGCATCGCCGAAGTCGGCACCCACAGCAGCCTGTTGGCCAAAGGCGGGCTGTACGCGCAGTTCTGGAACCGGCAATCGGGCGGGTTCATTCGCACCGAAGCGGCGGAATGATGGGAACCATGGAGCGTGAGCACCATATCATCCGGCGTCTTGGCCATATGGGCGATGGCATCGCTGACGGGCCGCTGTACGCGCCGCGCACCCTGCCGGGCGAGTCGGTCAGCGGGGTGATTCAGGGCACGCAGTTGACCGATCTGCGTATCGAAACGCCGTCTTCTGACAGGGTGGCTGCGCCATGTCGGCACTATCGGTCCTGCGGCGGCTGTCAGCTGCAACATGCCAGCGACGAATTCGTCGCGCGGTTCAAGCAAGAGGTGGTCTCGTCCGCCTTGTCCGCACAGGGGTTGTCTGCCTGCATGCCGCCGATCGTGACGTCACTGCCGCGATCCCGGCGGCGGGCAACGGTTTCGACGCGGCGAACCAAAAAGGGGGCTCTGGTCGGGTTTCATGCCCGTGCTTCGGATGTGATCGTGCAGATCCCCGATTGCCACTTGCTGGCGCCCGAGCTGCTGGACGGCCTGCCCGTGGCCGAAGCCCTGGCCGTGCTGGGCGCCAGCCGCAAGGGCGAGCTGTCCGTTACCTTGACCACATCGCTTGCGGGGCTGGATGTGGCGGTATCCGGCGGCAAACCCCTGGATGGACCGTTGCGCGCGGCCCTGGCCCAAGAGGCCGGGGATCGCCGGCTGGCCCGGCTGACCTGGGATGGCGAAACCATCGCGCTGCGCGAACCGCCCCTGCAAGCGATGGGCGGGGCCAGTGTCGTGCCGCCGCCCGCCGCCTTTCTGCAAGCCACACCCGATGGTGAAGCCGCGTTGCTGGCTGTTGTGCGTGACATCACACAGGGCGCTGCGTGGATTGCGGATCTGTTTTCCGGCTGCGGAACCTTCGCGCTGCCTTTGGCGCAGGGTGCGCGGGTTCATGCCGTGGAAGGTGACGCAGACATGATCGCAGCATTGGACCGGGGATGGCGGCATGCCCGGGGCTTGAAGCAGGTGACGACAGAAACCCGCGATCTGTTTCGCCGCCCGCTGATGCCGGATGAACTGTCCCGGTTCGACGCGGTCGTGCTGGATCCGCCGCGCGCGGGGGCCGAGGCACAGGTGGCGCAGCTGGCACAGTCCGGCGTGCCCCGGATCGCATATGTGTCCTGCAATCCGGTCAGTTTCGCGCGGGATGCGGCACGGCTGGTCGCTGCCGGGTATGTCCTGGGCCCTGTGCAGGTGGTGGATCAGTTTCGCTGGTCTTCGCATATCGAGCTGGCGGCGTCGTTTGTCAGACCGGATCAACGTTGAATTTGCGCCCGGTCGCAAAAAGTGATTTCATTTATTAACCATCCTTGGGTATCTCGGAACCGAGGCACATAAAAAACGAGAGCGGCAGATGAAACGGCGTGTATTCGGACTGGGGGCGATGGCGGCTTTGGCCACGACCGGGTGTAGCACCAGTTCCAAATTCAAGACCTATAACGGGCCAGAAGTCACATCGATTGTGGTCAATAAAGGCGCGCGGCGGATGTATCTGCTGCACGATGAAAAAATCCTGCGGGATTACAAATTCGATCTGGGATTCGCCCCGGTCGGGCACAAGCAGTTTCGCGGCGATGGCAAGACGCCGGAAGGCACATATCTGGTGGATCGGCACAATCCGCGCAGCGCCTATCACCTGTCGGTGGGCATTTCCTATCCCAACGCGCGCGATCTGGCTTTTGCCAGATCCATGGGCAAGGAAGCTGGCGGCGATATCTTCATTCACGGCCAGCCCAACAATTCCAAGGCCAAGGGCCGGGATTGGACCGCCGGCTGTATCGCCGTCAGAAATCACGAGATCGAAGAGATCTACGCCATGGTGAACCGGGGCACGCTGATCACGCTGCGGGCCTGAGCGGTCAGTTTCCCGTCACCATGGTCCACCAGATCTTGCCGGATCTTTCCTGATACCAGGAAAATCCCATATTGATGGCCTTGGGGTTCATGATGACCTGTCGGGTGCCCGGAGAATCCATCCAGGCCGCCAGGGTTTCAAGTTCGGTTTCGTAGGTTTCCGAGATGTTTTCGCCCAGCATCTTGCCAGGATAGCCCGCGCGCTGGACCCGGTCGATCGGGGATGACCCGTCCGAGCCGAAATGCCAGGGGCGCTGTTGCACGGACATATCGCGCGAATGGGTGGCGGCGGCGGCGGTCAGCTGCGCGTTCAGCTGCACCGGTGCCGCACCGGCTGCGGTGCGCAGGGCGTTGACGGAATCCAGAAAGCGATACTGAATCTTGGATTCGTCGCTTGCCCTGATCTTGTAGGCCTTCGGAAGCGGTCGGCCATCGGCGCCGATTGTTGTTCCCTGTTCGGCGCACCCGGCGAGAACCAGAAGACCGATCAACAGGAATGAAAGAACGCGTGCCATGCTTCACCTTGAGAACTTTGTATCACCGCAGCAAATACCCCGAGACGGCCCCGGGCGCAAATGGGCAAATGTGGCAACTCTTGCAGTGTTGCCGGTTTGATTTGCGACTGCGACATTCCGGCAATAATATACCAGCCAAACGCAAACCGCACCGACAGAGGACACAGACATGGCATCCAAGCATTTCATGAACCCGACCCGTCGTTCGTTCCTGGCGGCCGGCGCGGCCTTTGTCGGAGCGCCGGCGCTGGCGCAGGACGTAGAGGAATACGACCCCCTGCGCCCGCCCCCTGAACCGGAACCCCCTGTTCGCAATAACATTTCCAGCTTTCGCGGTCTGGACTGGCAGCCCTATTTCAGTTCGCTGACCAACGGCGCGATCCTGGTCGATACCACGTCGCGGGCGTTGCATTACTGGGGGCCGGACCACAGCACCTACAAGCTGTATCCTTCAAGCGTGCCCTTGACCGAGGAAATGACCCGGCGGGGCCGCACCAGTGTGATTCGCAAGGTCGAAGGCCCAAGCTGGAGCCCGACTCCGTCGATGCGCAAGCGCAATCCGGAATGGCCGTCCTACGTCCCGCCCGGTCCGGACAACCCGCTTGGCACCCACGCCCTGTATCTGAGCTGGAAATACTATCGTATTCATGGCACCCATGACACACGCAAGATCGGGCGGCAGTCATCCAACGGATGTATCGGCCTGTACAACGAGCACATCGCCGAGCTTTTCGCGATGACCAAGGTCGGCACACAAGTGTTGCTAATTTGACGACATCCGCGTGTTCCGGAGTTGACCCGGAGCAACAAGCAATTGCAATCTCTGTGTATTGCTGGTTAGAAAAAACTCACGAGGTAAGTCTTGGTGCGTGGTTCCGTATGTATGGGCCGCGCGAACTCTGGAGGTTAACATGAAGAAACTCGTTCTCGCCGCTGCACTGGCTGCTGCTGCTTCGTCCGCTACCGCTGGCAACCTGGCCGAGCCGGTTGTTGAAGCACCGGTCATCGTTGAAGAAACCACAAGCTCGTCGAGCGGCATCTGGCTGCCGCTGATCCTGCTGGTTCTGGTTGGTGCCGCTGTCGCTTCCAGCTAAGCTGGTCGATACAAGATCGAAAAAGGCGGTGGTTTTCCACCGCCTTTTTTGTTGTCCGATGGCCGGTCGTTTGGCCGGTTGGCCGGGGGTCAGACCGCCCAGCCCTGCAGATTCCGGTCAATGACATCGACCAGCGCCGCGATATGATCGTCATCGTCATTCAGGCAGGGAATATAGGTAAAGGACTGCCCGCCCGCCTGAACAAAGCTGTCCTTGATCTCTTCGTTGATTTCTTCCAGCGTTTCGATGCAATCGGCCGAAAAGGCCGGCGCGCAGACGGCGATGTTGGTTTTGCCCTGCTGTGCAAGCCGCGCGACCTCTTCCACCGTATAGGGCTGCAACCATTCTTCGGGTCCGAACTGGGACTGAAAGGTTGTGGTGATCCGGGTATCGTCCCAACCCAGACGCTCTTGCAGCAGTCGCGTGGTTTTCTGACACTGGCAATGATAGGGGTCGCCTTCGGTCAGATACCGGATCGGCAAGCCGTGATAGGAACAGACCAGGATATCGGGGCGGCTGGGCAATTCGGCATAGCGCCGTTCGATTGATCGCGCCAGGGCTTCGATATAGGCTGGCTGATCGAAATACGGCGGTACGGTCCGGGATGCGGGCTGCCATTTTTCATCCATCAAGGCCCGGAAAAACGCATCGTTCGCCGTGGCGGTGGTTGCCCCCGCGTATTGCGGATAAAGCGGAAAGAACAGGATCTTGCGGCATCCTGCTTTGATCAGCGCCCGGACCTTGGATTTGGTGGACGGATTGCCATAGCGCATGCAGTAGTCGACCATGACCCGGTCACCGTACCGTTCTTGCAGGCTGTCGGTTATCTTGGCGCTTTGCTGTTTGGTGATCGTCATCAGCGGGCTTTCCCCCGCTTCGTGATTCCAGATCGATTTATAGGCGGCACCGCTGGAAAAGGGCCGTTTGCTCAGGATGACCAGCTGCAGCAAGGGCTGCCATTTCCACGACGGGTAATCGATCACCCGCTTGTCAGACAGGAATTCGCTGAGATATCGCCGCATTGACCAATAGTCATAGTTGTCCGGCGTTCCCAGGTTCGCCAGCAGTACGCCGGTTTTTTCACCGGGCAGGGCCGGATGATCTGCGGGAGCATGGCGTGGTTGATTGGCTTGCATTCGGAGTTCCTGATCTAGCTGACAGAACTGCAGATAGAGGCTTTGGCCACAAGGTCAATCCGGCAGCTTTGTTTCGGTTGTCCGCAACGCATCCGCCAGCCGTTCCCGGGCTGAACCGGGGCGCAGCGGTTTGGGTTGGGTTTCATCCGGGGACCAACCGGTCAGGCAGATCAGTTCGAACGTGGCTGGCAGCAGGCCGTCTTTGGTGCCGAACTGATCCCGGTAAAGCGTTTGGGCTGTCTGGAACACCTGACGGCGCGTCGGATGGCGCAGCCTGTCGGACAGGGCGTTGGTCTCGCCCATGTGGCGCAGGTCGTGCATCAGGTGGGTCAGATCACGGTAATGGGCCACGCTGGTGGTGTTGTCCGCCACGGGCAGGGCCAGACCCGCCCGTTGCAGCAGCGCGCCGCTTTCACGGATTTCGGCCATCGGGGCGACACGCGGCGAAAGACCCCCGGTGACGCGGCTTTCGGCCTGGGCTAGGGCGGCGCGCAACTGATACAGGGTCTGCCCGCCCAGAAACAGCGCCAGAAACAGCCCGTCCGGCCTGAGCGCGCGCCGGCACTGGATAATCTGGCCGATCGGATCGTTGGCCCAATGCAGACCCATGGCGTGGATGACCAGATCATGCGCGCCGACCTTCAGGTCCAGCGTTTCGCCATCGGCAATCAGATGGGCCTTGGGCAAGGCTGCGGCCCATAGATCGGGGAATCCGGTCACCACGGCGGCGGATGTAAACGATCTTTTAACCATGGACAGGCGATCCTGCACCTCGTCGATGGCCAGATGTTGCAGGAACAGGTCGTCGCCGCGCGCCCGCAACCGATGTTGCATCAGGGCGGGGCGGTCGAATATCCGGGGTGCGTGGTTCATGGCTGCTATCTAGGGAAATGCTGGCAAGGTTTCAAACCGCAGTTTCGCTGTTGTACCCGCCGCGCTGTCTGGGCTGCGGTGCGCTGGTCGACAGTGATTTCGGCCTGTGCGGCAGTTGCTGGCGCGACACGCCCTTTATCGGCGGCACCGTTTGCGAAAGCTGCGGTACGCCGGTGCAGGGTGCCGCCGACGGATTTCGGATCGAATGCGATGATTGCATGAAAGTTACCCGTCCCTGGTCCGATGGCCGCGCGGCGCTGTTGTACAAGGATCGCGCCCGCCGCATGGTTTTGGCGCTCAAACATGGGGATCGGCCGGAAATCGCGCGTCCGGCGGCATTGTGGATGGCGCGTGTTGCGCGGCCGATGTTGCGCGACACCATGCTGATTGCTCCGGTTCCGCTGCATTGGACCCGGCTGTTGAAACGTCGTTACAATCAGTCCGCCGTGCTGGCGCGGGCCCTGTCGCACGAAACCGGCCTGGCACATTGTCCCGATCTGCTGGTGCGGACCCGTAAGACTGCGATGCTGGATGGGCGCACGGCGAAACAGCGGTTTGAAGAATTGTCGGGCGCTATTTCGGTCCACCCGAAACGGCGGCACCGATTGGCGGCGCGGCGGGTTCTGCTGGTGGATGATGTGATGACCACGGGTGCGACGCTTGGCGTCTGTGCGCAGGCCTGTCTGGATGCCGGTGCTGCTGACGTTTGCGTGCTGACACTGGCGCGTGTTGCAAAGGATCCCTAAATCTCCGACAAACACCACACAACGGAAGGGATCCGGACATGCAATCTGTTGAAATCTACACCTCACCGCTTTGTGGCTATTGCCATGCCGCCAAACGATTGCTGAACCAGAAGGGCATCGACTTTTCCGAGGTTGACGTTCTGGCCCAGCCAGACCGCAAGCCCGAGATGATTCAGCGCGCGAACGGCGGGCGCACCGTGCCGCAGATCTTTGTGGGCGATATTCATGTCGGCGGTTGCGACGATCTTTTTGCGCTGGAACGGGCGGGCAAGCTGGACGCCCTGCTGGCGGCATGACCCGGACGGCGCTGCTGCAACTGACGTCTGGCGATGATCCGGCGGAAAACCTGCCGATGGTTCAATCCATGGTGGCCGATGCGGCGGCGCAGGGTGCCGAATTCGTGCTGACGCCCGAGGTCACCAATTGCGTGTCCACCAGCCGGACCCATCAGAACCGCATGTTGACGCTGGAAGGGGATGACGCGACCCTGGCCGCGCTGCGCGCGCAAGCGCGGGACCTGGGGGTGTGGCTGTTGATCGGATCACTGGGGCTTAAGACCGGGGATGCGGACGGGCGGTTTGCGAACCGTTCGTTTCTGATCGCGCCGGATGGATCGGTGCGGGCGCGCTATGAAAAGATCCACATGTTCGACGTCCAGGTCACACCCGAAGAAACTTATCGCGAATCAGACGGATACCGACCGGGAGATCGGGCGGTTGTTGCCGATACACCGTTTGGCGCGGTTGGATTGACCATCTGTTATGACGTGCGTTTTCCGTATCTGCACCGGGCCCTGGCCCAGGCCGGAGCGCGAATCCTGACGGTTCCGGCGGCATTTTCCCATGTGACCGGCGCGGCGCACTGGCACGCACTGTTGCGGGCAAGGGCGATCGAAACGGGTTGTTTCGTTCTGGCGCCGGCGCAATGCGGACAGCACGTCGCCACGCGCGGTCAGCAACGCCGGACCTATGGCCACAGCCTGGCCGTGTCACCCTGGGGCGAGGTATTGCTGGACGCAGGCGAAGCGCCCGGCGTCTATCTGTTCGACATGGATGCGCAGGCCATTGACGCGGCCCGGCGCAAGGTTCCGTCGCTGCAGCATACACGCCCGTTCACGCCCCCCGAGCCGGTCGCACGCGGATGAGCGAGGACGTCAACGCCCTGGCCGTGACGCTGTTCAGCGAAATCCTGACGGCGGATCAGCTGTTGCGCAACCGGCTGTCCCGGGTGCTGCCCAAGGGGATGGAGATTTCGCATTTTTCGGTGCTCAACCATCTGGCTTTTGTGGGTCAGGAACGCACCCCGGCGCAGTTGGCCAGCGCCTTCCACGTCACACGCGGCGCAATGACCAATACACTGAACAAACTGGAATGGGCGGGCTATGTGCACATCCGTCCGGATTGGGATGATGCGCGCCGCAAGATGGTGGCGATCAGCCCGGCCGGGCGGCAAGCCCGTGAACAGGCGATCTCGGCCCTGACGCCGATGATCAACCAGGTGGTCGGCGAACTGGGGTCCGACAAGGTCCGCACGGTTCTGCCGGTCCTGCGCGAATTGCGCACACAGCTGGAGTCCGGCTAACCTTCACCGCCGGTCAGGGCTGTGGATTGCCCAAGGCGGGCCAGCATGTCCAGACAGATGTCCAGCTGTTGCAGGCTGATGAATTCATCCGGCTTGTGTGCCTGCTCGATCGATCCCGGTCCGCAGACGGTCACGGCGATGCCCAGTTGCTGAAACAATCCGGCCTCGGTGCCAAAGGATACGACATCGGCACCGTTGGCCCCCAGCAGGCTGGCAACCAGGTCGCGCGCGGCGTTTTCCGGCATGACCTCCAGACCAACCACTTCGCCGATCACCTCTGTGACGATATCGGTGTCGGGATGAATCGCCTTCATGCCGGGCAGCAGATCGCGCTGAACGATGCGTTCCAGTTCGGATTTGACAAAGGTTGCATCGCTTTCCTGAACCGGGCGCATTTCCCATTCGACCTCGGCCTTGCCGGCGATGACGTTATGGGCCACGCCTCCTGAAATCCGTCCCAGGTTGAGGGTGGACCACGGCGGCTCAAAGCGGCTATCGGCGGGGGCGCGCAGCATCAACGCGCCGCGCAGTTCCATCAAGGCCTGAACATAGCGCACCGCGATTTCCGCCGCGTTGACACCTTTCTGGGGGGCCGATCCATGTCCCTCCAGCCCGGAAAACCGGACCGTGTATTCACAGCAGCCCTTGTGGCCCTCGATCACCCGCATGCTGGTCGGTTCGCCGATGATTGCCATCGCCGGCCGGATACCGCGCCGCCGCAGTTCCGGCGTCAGGGCGCGGGCCCCCAGGCAACCGACTTCTTCGTCATAGGTGAAACAGAAATGCATGGGGCGGCGCCAGGTTTTGACGGGATGATCCTGCGCCATGACCGTCGCCGCCGCGATAAAGCCTTTCATGTCGCAACTGCCCCGCCCGTACAGCCGGTCGTTGTCTTCGCGCAGAATGAACGGATCGCTGTGCCAGTCCTGATCCGCAACCGGGACCACATCGCTGTGGCCTGACAGCAGCAGGCCGTCGGGTTCATCCGGGCCCAGCGTTGCAAACAGGTTGGCCTTGGTGCCGCCGGCATCCTGAAACAGATCCACGCGCGCGCCGCAGTCTTCCAGCCGGGCCGCCAGGTCCGAGATCATCGCCAGGTTGCTGTCCGCCGACACTGTCGGATAGCCGATCAGGCGGGCCAACAGATCCGCTGTATCCCGCAGCCGCGCGTTCATGGTGCTTTCAGCCCGGGCCGGGGGAAACCGAACGCTGGCGGCAGGGCTGGTCTGATCCGATCCTGTGCGCCCGTGGCGTATCGATGGGTGCCCGGCCAAGAAGCGGACCGCGCCGCATCAAGGCAAAGGGATGAACCCCGCAAAACCATCAAACACCTCCATCATGACCATTGGCGACACGTTGCATTGTTCGGGACTCTTAGCGCGTTTGACGCCGGAATCGTATGATAATTCTCTGAAATCTGTCTGTTTTTGGCGCGGCAAACGTCAAAATCCCGGCGCAAAACAAGGAATTTCAGCGATTCGGTTGCAACCTCCCCATGCGATGTGCTTACACTTGGACGTCAAAACGCAGATTAAACTGCGAAGAAGTCCAAGGGGAGCCGATTTGGCTGATATGAAATCGTCGGAAGCGTTCGTGGAATTCGAACGCGTCCAGAAGAGTTATGACGGCGAGAATCTGGTCGTCAAGGATCTCAATCTGATCATGCCAAAGGGCGAGTTCCTGACCATGCTCGGGCCTTCCGGGTCGGGCAAGACAACCTGCCTGATGATGTTGGCGGGTTTTGAAACCGCCACGCATGGCGATATTCGTCTGGATGGCACATCGATCAACAACATTCCGCCGCACAAGCGGGGCATTGGCATGGTGTTTCAGAACTATGCGCTGTTCCCGCATATGACCGTGGCCGAAAATCTGGCCTTTCCGCTGGAAGTTCGCAAGATGGGCAAATCCGAGCGCGAGCAAAAGGTCAAGCGCGCACTGGACATGGTGCAGATGGGCGAATTCGGTGGCCGTCGTCCGGCGCAGCTGTCCGGGGGACAGCAGCAGCGGATCGCGCTGGCCCGCGCGTTGGTGTTCGAAGCCGAACTGGTTCTGATGGATGAACCGCTGGGCGCGCTGGACAAGCAGTTGCGCGAACATATGCAGTTCGAAATCAAGCGCATCGCCGACGATCTGGGTATCACGGTGGTCTATGTGACGCACGACCAGACCGAGGCCCTGACGATGTCGGATCGCGTCGCGGTGTTCGACGACGGCAGGATTCAACAGCTTGCGCCGCCGGACAAGTTGTATGAAGAGCCGGAAAACAGCTTTGTGGCCCAGTTCATTGGCGAAAACAACACGCTTGAGGGCGTGGTCAAGGAGATCAAGGGCGATACCGCCCTTGTGCGGCTGGACGATGGCGAGCTGATCGACTGCAAGCCGATCAATGTGACCCAGCCCGGAGAGCGTACGCGGGTGTCGATTCGCCCCGAGCGCGTCGAATACAACAAGGAACGTCTGCATGAGGACGCCCACACGCTGAAGGCCGAGGTTCTGGAATTCATCTATATGGGCGACATTTTCCGCACCCGCCTGCGGGTGGCCGGAAACGAGGATTTTGTCATCAAGACCCGGAACGCGCCCGATCAGGTACGTCTGCGGCCGGGTACGCAGATCGAAATCGGCTGGCTGCCCGAGGATTGCCGCGCACTTGATGCCTAGCGGAAACACACGTCGTCCCGGCTGAGTGGGACGACGGATACAGGGGCCGGACGGTTGCCCGTTATGCCGGCCTTGACTCCACACCGAGAACGGGAAGTACACAGGGAGAATGTTTGTATGACACTGACGAAAACGATTCTGGCGACGACCGCGCTGACCTTTGCGGCCGGCTTCGCCACCGCCCAGGAGATGAGCAACGACATGACGCTTGTGTCATGGGGTGGGGCCTATCAGAAGAGTCAGGATTTGGCCTATCTCAAGCCTTATCTGGAAATGCATCCCGAGGTCAGCGCCACCTGGGATTCCAGTTCGAACGAGGCGGTCGCCAAGCTGCGTGCGATGAACGAAGCCGGAAACGTGACCTGGGATGTCGTTGACGTTGTCGCTTCGGATGCGATCCGGTTGTGTGACGAAGGCCTGGCGATGGAAATCGACCCGGATACGATGCTGGCGGCGGCACCCGATGGGACCTCGGCGGCCGAGGATTTCGGCGACCTGCTGGTTTCGGACTGCTTCATCCCGCAAATCGTCTATTCAACGACCGTAGGTTATCGCACCGACCTGGTGGGCGACACGCCGCCGGATGACATCTGCGATATTTTCGATCTGGAAGCCTATCCCGGCAAGCGGTCTCTGGAAAAGCGTCCGATCAACACCATGGAATGGGCCTTGCTCTGCGACGGCGTCGCCAAGGACGAAGTCTATGATGTGCTGGGCACCAGCGAAGGTCAGGAACGCGCCCTGGCGAAGCTGGACACGATCAAGGATCAGGTGGTTTGGTGGTCTGCCGGTGCGGATACGCCGCAACTGCTGGCCGATGGCGAAGTGGTGATGGGGTCGACCTATAACGGCCGCCTGTTCAGCGTCATCGAAGAACAGAAGCAACCTGTCGCGATGCTGTGGGATGCGCAGGTGTTCGACCTGGACGGCTGGATCATTCCCGCCGGGCTTCCCGAGGACCGTCTGGCACGGGCGCTGGACTTCATCATGTTCGCAACCGACACCCAGCGTCTGGCGGATCAGGCCAAATACATCAGCTATGGCCCGGCGCGCGCCTCTTCGGCCCCGCTGGTTGGCAAGCATGCCGAACTGGGCATCGAGATGGGACCCCATATGCCCACCGACCCGGCCAACGCCAAGAACACGTTCCTCTACAACTATGAGTTCTGGGCCGACTATCGCGACGATATCGACGCGAAGTTCCAGGCGTGGCTGGCCAAGTAAACGGTCGAGCTGAGCATATGCCAGAGGCGGTGCGCCGCCTCTGGATCCGATGGCCGGGACAGACCGACCCGGCCCGCGACCCAGCAAGGATTGACGGACCATGAGCGATCAAACCACTTCCGGCCCCGTTCTCGCCGCCGACGGGACACCGCTCAAACGCAGTCTGGCACGCGCATTGCGGATGCAGAAATTGCGCGCCCTGGCCCTGATTGCCCCTTTGCTGCTATTTGTTCTGATCACGTTCATCGCGCCGATTGCGGATATGCTGTTCCGTTCGGTCGAAAACCAGATCGTGCAGGATACGTTGCCGCAGACCGTCGAGGCACTGGCCGATTGGGACCCGTCTGCAAGCGAAGTGCCAGACGAAGAGGTCTTTCGTGCGCTGGCCGCTGATCTGAAGGTCGCTGTCAAGGCCAAGACCCACACCCGCCTGGGAACGCGGCTGAATTATGAAATGACCGGCGCGTCGTCACTGTTCAGAAAATCGGGCCGTCGCGTCAAGAAGATGGATCCGGAAGGGGACGCATCGCTCAAGGAAGCGTTTATCGGCATCGACAAGAAATGGGGCGAACCCGAAATCTGGAACACCATCCTGACCTATTCGCCGAAATACACCAACGGGTATTTCCTGAATGCGGTCGATATGCAGAAAGGTCCGGACGGACCCGAAGCGCGCCCCGAGAACCAGCAGATCTATATGATATTGTTCGGGCGCACCCTGTTCATGAGTCTGGTCATCACCGGGTCCTGCATCCTGCTGGGCTATCCCGTGGCGTGGATTCTGGCGAACTTGCCGACGCGTACCGCCAACCTGTTGATGATTCTGGTGTTGCTGCCGTTCTGGACTTCGCTGTTGGTACGAACATCCGCCTGGAAGGTGATGTTGCAGCAACAGGGGGTGATAAACGATGTCCTGGTCTGGCTGGGGCTGGTTGGCGACGATGCGCGGCTGGTGATGATCAACAACCAATTCGGCACCATTGTTGCAATGACCCATATCTTGCTGCCGTTCATGATTTTGCCGATGTATTCGGTGATGCAAACCATTCAGCCGACATATCTGCGCGCCGCCAAGTCGCTGGGCGCGACCAACTGGACGGCGTTCTGGCGGGTCTATTTCCCGCAATCTGTACCGGGGATCGGTGCGGGCAGTATTCTGGTCTTCATCCTGTCCATCGGGTATTACATCACGCCCGAGATTGTCGGCGGCAACACCGGTACATTCATCTCGAACCGTATCGCCTATCACATTTCCAGTTCGTTGAACTGGGGGCTGGCAGCGGCGCTGGGCGCGATCCTTCTGGCGGTGGTCCTGCTGCTCTATTACGCCTACGACAAGATCGTCGGCATCGACAACGTCAAGTTGGGGGGCTGAGATCATGGCGGCATTGACACCGATTTCCCGGACGCCCGTATCGTTCTATCTGCCGGTTACTGCCGCAGCCGGGGCCTTTGCTGGATTGCTGGTGGGGACCTCACAGGGTGCTCCGTGGGCTGGCGTGCTTTACGGCGCAGGTCTGATGGCGCTGATATCGCTTATCCTGACACGGGTTCTGCCCAGCGAAAAAGCCGGCCGATGGACGCTTGTGGCGCTGTTCTTGATCGGTGGCTATGCAATGGCCGGTTTCCCCGGTGCCGTTGTCGGCGGGCTGTTTGGGTGGTTCTTCGGGTGGTTCACCTTCTGGCTGTACGAGGGCCGCTACCGGGCGAGACTGGCACCCTATCTCACGCCCTTCCAGGTGTTGTGGCACTTTTCATTCCGGGTCATCTGCGGCGCTATCTTCGTGTTCCTGATCACGCCGATCCTGGTGGTCATGCCGCTTTCGTTCAACGCCGAGAACTTCTTTACCTTCACGCCTGAAATGCTGCGGTTCGATCCGGCGGGGTATTCGCTCAAACATTACCGGGATTTCCTGACCAACTCGGTCTGGCAGGATGCGTTGCGCAATTCGGTCATGATCGCACCGGCAGCCACCTTTCTGTCTGTCAGTTTCGGGACGCTCGCGGCAATCGGGCTGAGCCAGCCGCATGTGCCGTTCCGCCGCGCGATCATGGCGATGCTTATCTCACCGATGATCGTGCCGCTGATCATTTCCGCGGCGGGGATGTATTTCTTCTATTCGCGCATCGGGTTGCAAGGCACCTATCTGGGCGTGGTTCTGGCCCACGCCGCCCTGGGCATTCCGTTCGTGATCATCACCGTGACGGCGACGCTGGTTGGGTTTGACCGCTCATTGACCCGCGCTGCGGCCAACATGGGGGCAAATCCCGTGACCACCTTCTTTCGGGTGCAGATGCCGCTGATCATGCCGGGGGTCATATCAGGTGCGCTGTTCGCGTTCATCACTTCGTTTGACGAGGTCGTGGTGGTGCTGTTTGTCGGCTCCGCGGGACAAAAGACGTTGCCCTGGCAGATGTTTACCGGCCTGCGCGAGCAGATCAGCCCGACGATCCTGGCGGTGGCAACCATTCTGGTCGCGATTTCGATCGTCCTGCTGACGGTGGTGGAACTGTTGCGGCGGCGTTCGGAACGTCTGCGCGGGATGAGTCCGGGCTGACATATCAACATGCTGATGGATCAGTGGTGATGCCACGCCAGCTCTGGCGGGCGGCCCGCGATGAGATCCGAAAGAACTTTCGACGTGCCACAGGCCTGTGTCCAGCCGTTGGACCCGTGCCCGACATTCAGAAACAGATTTGACAGCCCCGATTGGCCAAGACGAACGGCGCCGTCCGGGGTCATTGGACGGAACCCGCACCACCAATCGGCCTGTTCGTATTGTGCCGCAGCGGGAAACAGCGTTTTCAGCCGATCCAGCATGAAGGTTCGGGCGGGCTGTCCAATGTTGGCGTTGAAACCTTCCAGTTCAGCCATGCCAGCCACGCGCAAACGTGTGCCCAACCGGGTGATCATGATCTTTGAATGCTCGTCCATGATGCTGGACACCGGGGCGGCTGAACTGTCTGAAATCGGACAGGTCAGGGAATAGCCTTTGACCGGATATAGCGGCACCGAAATGCCCGCGCTGGCCAGCAATGCGCGTGAAAACGGTCCTGCCGCCACGACATAGGCATCGGCCTCGAACCGATCGGCGGTTGTTTCCAGCCCAGTGACCTGGCCGTCCGCAACCGTCAGGCGCGTCGCGCTGGTGTCGAAATGAAATCTGGCGCCGCGCTTCCGGGCCAAATCGGCAAGGCGGTCGGTAAACAGCCTGCAATCGCCGGTTGCATCCTCTGTCAGATGAATTCCGCCGGTGAAGGTTTCGTTCCCTTGTCCCAAAGCCGGTTCGACAGCGGCGATCTCGTCGGAACTCAGCAACCGGTGTGCGATGCCCAGATCGCTCAGCACTTTGGCCGAGCGATGCCCAAGCGTCATCTCGGACTCGGTTGTGAACAGATGCAATATGCCTTTCTGCGCCGCGTCGTATTCAATTCCGGTTTCTTCGGTGATCTGGTCCAGACACGCCTTGGCGTAGTGGGCCATGGCCTGCATGCGTGCCTTGTTGCGGTCAAAACGCGCCTTTGTGCAATTGGCGGTGAATTTCGCCAGCCATGCCCATTGCGCCAGATCAAGCTGCGGCCGGATTTTCAGCGGGGCGGTGTCCTGAAACAGCCATCGCAACGCCTTGAGCGGCATTCCCGGCGCGGCCCAGGGACCGGCGAAACCGGGGCAGATCCCGCCGGCATTGGCAAAGCTGGTTTCCAGCGCCGGCGCTGAATTGCGTTCGACCACTGTGACGTCATGGCCGTCTTTCTGCAGATACCAGGCGGTTGTTACGCCGACGACGCCTGCTCCGATGACGATGATGCGCAGAACTTGGCTCCTTCAGTAGGTTCCCGGATATCCGCCGCCGTCAATCAGCAGGTTCTGTCCGGTGATGAAACCCGATCTGTCGCCGCATAGAAAGGTAAAGTATGCAGCGATTTCATCGGGTTGACCATAGCGCCCCGCCGGGTTCTGTTCCGCGCGCTGACGCCAGATCGTGTCAAAATCGGGCCCGTCCGGACTCAGCATGCCAGCGATATGCTCGCGCTGTGCGTCGGTTGCGAAAATGCCCGGCAGCAGATTGTTGATCGTGACATTATGCGCCACGGTCTGACGCGCCAGACCGGCGACGAAACCCACCAGCCCGGACCGCGCGCCGTTGGAAAGCCCAAGCTCGGGCTGTGCGATCTTGACGCTGCGCGACACGATATTGACGATCCGGCCAAAGCCCCTGTCCATCATGCCGTCCACGGTGGCTTTCATCATCTCGATGGGGGGCAGCATCATCAGATCGATGGCGGATATCCAGTCTTCGCGCGTCCAGTCCCGAAAGTCACCGGGCGATTTTCCGCCTGCGTTGCAAAGCAGGATGTCGGGTTCGGGGCAGGCAGCCAGCGCCTTTTCACGGCCTTCGGCGGTCGTGACATCGGCCTGCACGCAGGACACGACACCGCCGTTGGCGCGGATGTCGGACGCTGTCTCTTCCAACGCCTGCGCGCCGCGCGCCACCAGCGTCACTGAAACGCCTTCGCGCGCCAGTGCAATGGCGCAGGCCCGGCCCATTCCCCGGCTTGCCCCCAAAAGCAGGGCTTTGCGACCTTCGATATTCAGATCCATGTTCTGTCTCCGCCAAGGTTGTGTTGGTGCTGTATTCCGCGGCGCAAGACGACCATCCGCGACGGTCGCCCTGCACAAACCCCGGGAACCGGGGCTTTGCCGGATTCTGCGGACGTGGCTTATTCGGCGGCAAGCACCGAAGGCACGGATTTCAACCCGTAGCGTTCCGCCAGCCCCAGCTGGTTGAATGCGTCCAGACCCAGCTGAAGCGACGCGCCGTCGATGGGTTTCAATGGCTTGCGCAGCGGCCCCGATGGCAGGCCGACCAGCCGCATCAGAGATTTGACCGCAACCGGGTTGATCGCGGAATACGCAAAATGAAGCACGGGCAGGTTGGTCAGCCAGGCGTCCCGACAGGCAAATGCGTCATCGCCGTTTTCCCATGGTTTGGAAATCACGGCCATTTCGCGCGGTATGAGATTGCCGGTCATATTGGCGGTTCCGTGTCCGCCCAGGGCCATGGTGGGAATGACAAGCCCCAGATTGGGCGAGCAGCAGCACATGATGGACAGATCCGGGTGGCCGGCGCACATCTGCGCGACCTGACCAACCCGCGTGGTCGATTCCTTCAGCACCACAAGGTTGGGATGCTTGGCCAGTTCAAGCAGATCGCTCCAATGCAGGTCCGTCTTCACGCGCGGCGGGTTGTTGTAGAACCCGATGGCGAAATCCTCGGCGTCGCAGACCTCGCGCACATAGTCGGAAATCGCGTCGTTGTCGGCGCAAATATAGGCCGGCGCGGCAATGATCGCGCCGTCGCCGCCCTGGGCCTTGGCAAACCGGACATAATCGATGGTTGCCGCCGTGTTGTTGCCGCTGCAGCCATAATAGAACAGCATCTTGCCGGTTTTCATCTTTGCGGTATGGGTGATGATCTCGCGGCGTTCTTCCGGGGTAAGCATCGAAACCTCGCCGGTGGATCCCATGATCAGCACGGCTTCGGTTCCGTTCTCTTCGTGCCAGTTCAGCAGCGTGCGGAATCCTTCAAAGTCGATGCTGCCATCTTCGTTCATGGGGGTGACGAGCGCGACAAAAGAACCTTTGGGTTTGGTATGGGCCATTGTGTGTCTCCTAGAAAAGTTGCGGCACGAGCCACTGCGGCAGGGCCAGGATGATTTGAGGGAACAGAAGTGAAAGACAGGCGACGAGGATCGTCAGGGCGCAGATCGGCGCCACTGCGACAATGGCGTCGATCAGACGGACCTCGCCGATCTGCGCGGCGATCAGCAGGCAGATGCCATAAGGGGGCGTGATCAGCCCGACCGAAAGAACGATGGTGCTGAGAACACCCAGGTGCACCGGGTGATAGCCCGCGACAGTGCCAAGCGCCTGGATGATCGGCAGAAAGATAAGCGTTGCCGAAATCGGGTTCAGGACGGTGCCGACCAGCAGCAGAAAACCGATCAGCAACAGCATGATGCCATACGGGTTCTGTGTCTGCGCGGTAATGAAGGTCACGACAATTTCCGCCGCGCCCAGATAAGAGATCAACCAGCCAAAGATCCCGGCTCCGGCCACGGTGAACAGGGGCACCGAGAACTCGGTCACGGCTGTCGCAAGAATACCTGGCATCGCGCGCAGCGGGATGTCCCGATACAGACCAAGTGCAAGAAACAGCGCCCAGCAAACAGCGACGATAGCGCCTTCGGTGGGGGTGAAGAAGCCCCCGACGATCCCTCCGAGCACCAGAATAGGGATCAAGAGAGGGGCGAACCCCCGCCTTACAGCGCGCACGGTGGCGCGCATTCCGGGAAATGGATTGGCCGGATACCCATGTCGCAGGGCCTGTACATAGGTATAGCTCATCATGAACAGGCCGATCAGCACCCCGGGGGTGATACCCGCCAGAAACAGGGCACCGATCGAGACATTTCCAAACGCGCCATAGACGATCAGGATGATCGAGGGCGGGATGACGACCCCCAGTGTCGAAGAGGCCGCCGTCAGCGCCACCGCGAAGGCCGGATTGTAACCCGCCTTTTTCATCGCGGGGATCAGGATCGATCCCACGCTTGCCGTATCCGCCGCGGCAGACCCCGACAGGCTGGCAAACACCATGGACACGAATACATTGACGTGGCCCAGACCGCCGCGCACATGGCCGACGGTGGCGTCGGCAACACGCAACAGGCGTTCGGTTATGCTGCTGGCGTTCAGGACCCGGCCCAGGAACATGAAGAATGGCACAGCCAGAAGCGTAAAGCTGTCTATGCCGGAATACATCTGATTGACCACGGATGTCAGCGGCAAACCCTCGGTCATCATGACGACGAAGGATGACGCGATCAGCGCAAAGGCGATGTTCAGGCGCAACGCGATCAGCAGAAAGAAGGTGCCAAGCAAGAGAACAAGAGGATGCATCACGGCGCTTCGTTTGATGTGGGTTCGTGTGATGTGGGGATCAGTTGATCCACCAGGAACAACGCGATCAGCACGCCAGCCACCGGCATCGGAACGAACATCCAGGACCTTGAAATTCCAAGCGTCTGAACCTTGCCCGACCACCGCAGATCCACCAGTTTCCAACCATGGACAACCAGCAGGTAGATGACGATCAGTGCGGCGATGACGGCCAGATAATCGCACAGCCGCCTGAAGCCCAACCAGGCTTCGGGCAGCAGGTCGACGATATAGTGAGCATGGCGCTGGTACGCGACGGCGGCACCGATGAAGATCAGCCAGGAAAACAGAAGCTGCGCCAGATCGAGCGTCCAGATCAGCGGTATCTTCAACACGCCGCGCGCGACGACCTGGACCGCGACTGTGACGATCAGTGCCAGAAACCCGGCCGCCAGCAGGGCGTCAATCAGTCGTGTCAGGCGCGTGATGCAGGCATGGTAACTCATATCGGACTCAGTATAGCGGTGACATGCGGCCGTAAGGCGAACCAGACCCCGGATGTCCGGGGCTGGGGTGATTTCAGTGTCCCATGATCGGGACGGTGTTTTCAGGGGCCTGGCCGCCAACTTATAGCTGACGACCCGTTTCTGGTGATCAGTTGCCCGTGATCAGCGCGTATTCTTCGGCAAGGTCCATTTCTTCGGCCAAGGCGATCTGGCTTGGTTTCAGCTTTGCGATGAACAGCGACGTATCCGGGCGAGAGACATTGACGCCATGCTCCTGGGCCAATTGATCGACCAGCGCGCCGTCATATTCCTTGGCCTTTTCCACGCCATGACGATTGGCCGCCTCGGCGGTTTCCTGCAACAGCATTTTCAGATCATCCGGCAGCTTTTTCCAGGTCACGTCGGACACCGAGATGTGATTGGCCTGAACCGTATGCCCGGTCAGGGCCAGGTTGGGCGCGACTTCATACAGCTTGGACCCGGTATAGCCAGCCAGAGAGCTTTCCATCGCTTCGGCAACGCCGGTCTGCATGGCGGCATACAGTTCACCCCAGGCGACAGTCACCGGCAGCATATCCAAAGCAGCCCAGGTCCGGGCAACCATGGGCGAGGGCGGTGTGCGCATTTTCAGCCCCTTGAGATCGTCCAGAGAGGTGACGGTGACATCCGCCGTGGCAAGGTTCCGGGTGCCCGACCCGCCAAGGGCCAGCAGCTTCATCCCGACGCCACGGTCTTGGTAGACGGTTTCGAAATGCTGGTGAACCGCGCTGCCGGGGGCAACGGTATCGGCCATTTCATCGATGCTGCCGAAAAGGTAGGGCATGTTGAAGATGGCGAATTCAGGTATTTCCTGGGCCGCGTTGCTGGTGGTCGAAATCATGACGTCAATCGTCCCGAGCGCCATTTCGCTCAGCACCGCGGGGTCCTGACCCAACTGGCCCGCATCGAAAATCTTGACCGCGATACGGCCATCGCTTTTCTCTTCAAGCTCGGATTTCATGAAGCTCGCCATGTCATTGTAGGGATGAGGCGATTTGACCAGAGTGTGCACCCGGAGCGTGACATCCGCAGCATGCGCCGGAAGCATCAAGGCGATAAAAGTGAGTATGGCGAGTATGTGTTTCATGTACTTTCCCCTGACTTGCTTATCCCGATTGAACGAAACCCAGGTCATAAACACAAATACAAATACCTGTCGCTTACATGACTAAAACTTATGGCGTCAGGCGCTCAGAAAATGCGTGTCCGGGATCGAATCCAGCGTCTCGATTATATTCTGTGCAAAGGCTTCGGCGGCGCGGGACAGTTTCACGCCTCCGGGCTTTATCAGGTGGAAATCGAATGGGATTTTCGGCTCGAAAGGGATGGCGACAAGAACATCGCCAAATACCCTGACGGTCATCGGATCCACGATTGAAATGCCAAGGCCGGCGGCGGCCAGGCTGCAGGCGGCATAAGAGGGCTGGCTTTCGATCGTGACGTCGGTGCGGACATTCGCATCGGCAAAGGCGCGGGTCACATAGTTGGCGGTCAGGGTATGATGCGCCAACGCGACCATCTTTTCGTCCTGCAGGTCGTTTGGCGTGACCAACGCGCGCCTGGCCAACGGATGATCGGGCGTAACCACGCAGACGCAATAAGTACGATATGACCCGACAACATCGATATCCCTGCGCCGGCCATGTGTCTGGGTAATGCCCAATTCCACCTGCCGCGATGACACCAGATCGACGATACGCGCCGATGTATGGACGTTGTGGGTCACGCGGATTCCTTCATGACGTGATAGAAACCCCTTTAGCGCCCGGGGCAGAATTTCAAAGCTGACCATGGGCATGGTGGCGATATACAGGCTGGCACGCCTGAGTTCCTTGATCTCACGGGCGATTTCGGCAAGCCGTTCAAGGCCGAAATACATATGATCGACTTCGCGCTCGAACTCGATGGCTTCGGCTGTCGGAGTGATCTTGCCGCCTTCACGCACCAGCAACGGAAATCCCAGGCTTCTTTCCAGTTCCGCAACCAGACGGCTGACGGCCGGTTGCGAAACATTGAGAGCCTGCGCCGCGACGGTTATCGAACCGTGTCGCATCACCTGCCGAAAGGCTTGAATCTGCCGTTGGTTCATCCGCTTTCTCTTAAGGCGTGTGGGTCTGATCGGGTCAGGGGTGTATTACCGCTGTCCACCCCCAGTGGGAAGTGGCAGGCGCAAAGCCCCCCCTTTCTGAGGTCGACAAGTTCGGGCGATATCTCGCGACAGGTCCCGGTCGCCGCTTCGCAGCGCGGATGAAAGGCGCAGCCCGTGGGTGGATCAAGCGGGCTGGGCGGGTTTCCTTTCAACCGTGTCGTCGGAAGTCCCGCATCATCATCCGGCGAAAAAACCGATTGTTGCAAGGCCATGGTATAGTGATGGCCCGGCGCCGAGAACACATCGGCCGTTGGGCCGGTTTCGACGATCTGGCCCAGATACATGACAAACATCCGGTCCGTCATGTATTCGACGACTGCCAGATCGTGCGAAATGAACAGCATCGCGACACCGGTGTCGCGCCGCAGGTCCATCAACAGGTTCAGAATCTGCGCCTGGACCGAAACATCCAGCGCCGAGGTCGGTTCGTCACAGATCAGCAATTCAGGTTCGATGATAAGTGCGCGGGCAATGGCGACCCGCTGACGCTGGCCGCCGGACAGTTCGCCGGGCACTGCGTCAAGCAACCGTGCGGGCAAACCCACCTGGTCCGCCAGCCGGGCCACCCGGCGCATGCGCTCATCCGCCGGGCAGATCTGGTGCACCTTCAGTGGCAGGGCGATAATATCGCGAATGATCATGCTGGGGTTGAGCGACCCGTAGGGATCCTGAAATACCGGCTGGATACGCCGCGCGCGGGCGCGTTTGTCGGCCTGGGTCACGGGGACTCCGTCGACTTCCACCGTGCCGGATACCGGCTGTTCCAACCCCAGAAGAATGCGGGCCAATGTCGATTTTCCGCATCCTGATTCCCCCACCAGACCGACGATTTCGCCCCGGTTTATGGTCAGATCGATACCTTTCAACGCGTGCAGCTCCCGGGCGCCGCTCAGCAGGCCCGATTTGACTCTGTAGCTTTGCACCAGCCCTTTGGCGCGCAGCAGCGGTTTGGACATGGTCATGCGCTGTTTCCTGCGATGGATGAAATCTCGGTGTTGTGGCACAGGGCGCTGTGATGCCCTGCGCCGCTGCGAACGGGGGGCGCTTGGCTGGCGCAGATCGGCAGCTTGCGTTCGCAACGCCCGCGAAACGGACACAGCGGATCGGCTTGATAAAACGACGGTACGGTGCCGGGTATCGTTCCCAGCCGGGACTGCAGCCCGTTCACTCCGGGCCTTGGGACGCTGCGCAACAGCCCCTGCGTATAGGGGTGCGAGGCACAGCCCAGAACGGCATCGCGCGTGCCGCTTTCGACAACGCGCCCGGCGTACATGACGTTGATATGATCACCGATCCGCGACACAACGCCCAGATCATGCGTGATGAATATCATGCCCATGCCCAGTTCTTCACGCAGCTCGGCCAGCAGGACGAGGATCTGCGCCTGGGTCGTGACATCCAGCGCGGTCGTCGGTTCGTCGCAAATGATCAGCTCGGGTTCGCACATCAGCGCCATCGCGATCAGCACCCGCTGCCTGAGACCACCGGATAACTCGTGGGGATATTGGTCAAGCCGGTTGCGGGCATTGGAAATCCCCACTCTTTCAAGCAGATAAATCGCACGTTCGCGGGCCTGTGCACGGTTTCCCCCCTTGTGCCGGCGATAGACGCCACACAGCTGGTCGCGAATGGTGAACGTCGGGTTCAGGGCGGTCATCGGCTCCTGGAAGATCATGGAAACCCGATTGCCGCGAATGTTCGAAAGGGTGGATTGCCCGGCGTTCAGAAGGCTGACGCCGTCCAGCTTCATTTCATCGGCGCTCCATTCCGCCGAAGGGGGCAAAAGACCCAGCATGGCGAGCGCGGCCATGGATTTCCCGCACCCGCTTTCACCGACCAGACACAGGGTTTGCCCGCGTTCGACGGAAATATCCACACCGCGCACCGCGCGCAGCCGTCCCGCATCGGTTCGCAGGTTGACCCGCAGGTTCTTGACAGAAAGCAGTGTCATCTTATTTGCCTCGCGCCGTTACATCGCGCAACCCGTCACCCAGAAGGTTGATCGCAAGTGTGAGAATGAACAGGCAGACGCCGGGCAGGGTTATGATCCACGGGCTGAAGAACATGAAGGTCTTGGCCTCTGACAGCATCAACCCCCAGGAAGGCAAAGGGGCCTGAACGCCCAGCCCGAGAAAGGACAGCGCAGCCTCAAGCAGGATGGCATGGGCAAGCTCCACAGTGGCCACCACGATCACCGGTGCGCGGATATTGGGCAGGATCTCGCGGATCAGGATATGTGACAGGGAACACCCGATGGCCTGGGCCGACCGTATGTATTCCAGTGATCGCACCTGAAGCGTGGCGGTGCGCGTCACAACCGCAAACTGATCCCACAACAAAAGGCCGATGACCGCGATCACGATCTTCAGCGAAGCGCCTGCCACCGCGACGACGGCCAGAGCGATCAATATGATCGGCATCGACAGACGCACGGTGATGATGGTTGAAATAACAGCATCGACCTTGCCGCCGAAATATCCCGCGAGCAGTCCCAGGGTACAGCCGATCAGACCGGAAATGAGAATGGCGCCAAAGCCGATTCCCATGGAGATCCTCGCCCCATAGATCAGGCGGCTCAGATAATCCCGGCCCAGCTGATCCGTTCCCAGAAGATGTTCCGGGCTTGCGGTGTCATGCCAGAACGGCGGTGCCAGGCGCAGCGACAGATTCTGGGCAAACGGGTCATAGGGGGCCAGCAGCGGTGCGAACACGGCGACGAAGGCCACAAGCAGCACCACCGTCAGCCCGAAAATCAGCCCGCGGTGTGCAAGGACGGCACGTCGCCGCGCTTTCTTGCGCAAGGTTCTGAGATGCTCGGCCTCGGTCTGGCCGGAAAGAGGTATATCGCTCATCGGTTAATCCGGATCCTTGGGTCCATCAGAGAATTCAACAGATCGGCTGCAAGGGTAAGCACGACGTAGATCATCGAAATGATCAGAACGATGGCTTGTATGACGGGCATGTCCGCGCGGCTCATAGATTGCCATGCCAGATAGCCGATGCCGTTGATCGCAAAGATCGATTCAATGACGATGGAACCGCCCAGCATGAAGCCGAACTGAACAGCGATCAGCGAGATGACCGGCAGGATCGCGTTGCGCAGGCCGTATTTGAACAGGATGGTGCGCCGACGGACCCCCATGGCACGCGCAGTCCGGATATAATCCGAGCGCAGGACTTCGACCATCCCGGCCCGCACGAGACGCATCAGGGCCGGCATGGCATAGGACCCCAGCGCAATCGCCGGCATGATGAAATGGACGAAACTTGTACTGCCCGAAATCGGCAACCATTGCAGATAGATTCCAAACAGCAGGATCAGCAGAAGCCCGGCCCAGAAGTTCGGGATTGCCTGTCCGCAGACCGCAATGAACAACGCCGCCCGGTCGACAAGCGTGTTGGGCTTGAGCGCCGCGATCACACCCAGAGGAATGGCGACGATCATCGCAAAGCCGATGGACAGAACCGCCAGCAGCGCGGTGTCGGGGAACCGTTCGGCCAGCAGTTCGGAAACGGGTCGGCCGGACAGATAGGATTGACCCAGATCGCCCTGCAAGAGGCGCCCCATATAATCGAAATACTGCAACATGAGAGGCCGGTCGAAACCGTACCGCTGGCGGATGGCTTCGATATCTTCCGCCGTGGCGCTGTCACCGGACAGGCCAAGCGCCGGATCAATCGCCACATGGGACAGAATGAAGGTGATCACAGAGATGATCAGGATCACCAGCACCCCAAGCCCCAGACGTTTCAGGGTGAATTCAAGCATGTTCGTTCTCCGTAGCAGCCCCGGCGACACGGCGGATGGCGTGCCGGTAGCCAAGTGTGTCAAGCCGGGCGGTCACCGGTCCCGGTGCGAGGGCCGGAATGACAGCGTCGGCCATGTCCTGATAGGCACCGCGAAAATGCACCGAGCTTTTCACCACCAGAATCGGCAACCGGGCCGGGTCCAGTCCCAGATGGTGCAACAGGGCAGGTTCCGAGGCTTGCATCTTTCGCGACGCGACAATGACCAGAACGCCATTCTTTTCCAGCAGGGCAACAGGCCCAAGGTCGATCTGATTGCCGTGATACATCGGCCCCACGCCGACAAAGCGCCCATCCCCGAGGGCACCAACGCGAAACGGGCCTGAAACCGGCGCGCCGTATTCGGGCGTCAGCTGTCCCCCCAGGCTGATGTCCAGACTCTGTCCGGTCCCGGCCTCATGGGCGGCCCGGGCCGCGTCGGGCTGGGCGATATGCACCAGAACCGCACCTGACGCGTTCGCCTCAAGCAATGCGCGCAGCATCCCGGCCGTGTCGCCGGTGCCGCCGCCGCCGGGATTGTCCTGCGTATCGGCAATCACCACGGGGCCGGTGGGGTCTGTCTCAAGCCGGGCCAGGGCATCCGCGATTGCATCTTTCGCCGTCGGCAGCGCCCGCCCAAAGGCATGTTCGGACTCCAGCCATGCGGATTCAAGCCGATCCGCCGCCTGGGCCAGCCCGTCGCGGTTTTCTCCGTACAGGATCAGCGATGGTCCGGTATCGCTGATATCCGCCAGCGGAAACCCGAAACACTGGGAAATGCTGTCAACTCCCTCTGTTCGTGCAAGATCGTGCCTCAGGTCGGCAAGGCTGCGCATCGGGTCTGTCAGCGTGCATTGTGTGTCCAGAGGCACCAGAAACGGGATCGGTCGGAACAGTTTCTGCGGCCGCGCGCCCGAGGCAATCATCGCGACAAGCTGCTCCATGGCGCGTCCGCCGGTTTCGGCCATGTCGACATGCGGATAGGTGCGATAGGCGTCCAGCAACGTGGCATGGTCCACCATTGCCCTGGACACATTGGCATGGGGGTCCAGGCTGCAGACGATGGGAAACGGATCTGGCGCGATCTGCCGAAGCCGGCGCAGCAGTTCGCCTTCTGCATCGGGATGGCGGCTGGTGACCATCGCACCGTGCAGGTCCAGATACAGCCCGTCCAGCGCGCCCGCAGCGACCAGCTTGGCAAAACCGCTTTCGATATCGCCTGCAATACGTTCGAACGCGCTGTCGTCGACGGGTCCCGAGGGCAGGGCTATGCACCACAACAGGGGTTCGATCCGGCAGCCATGCGCCCGGGCAACCCGCAAGGCTCCGGACATCGGTGCCGCCGAATCCGGCAGAGTGTCCAACACGGCGTTTCCGCGCGAAAACCGAGGCCAGCCTCCAGGTGCCTGAAACGCGTCGAAATCGGCGTGACCCGCAACAAAGCTGTTGGTTTCGTGTTGAAATCCGGCAACTGCTATTTTCATTCCGCAAGCTCCCGGCGGGCCATCGGCGACAAGGGGAAGGGCGCGGCGCGTTCCAGCGCGGCCGCGGTTTGCAACACCAGATCCTCACGGCCGGGCGCTGCGACCAACTGTACCCCGATGGGCAGGCCTGGCGCTTCGCGGCTGTCGTTCCCGGTCAACCCGCAGGGCAGGCTTGCAGCGGGCTGGTGGGTCATGTTGAACGGAAAGGTATAGGGGGACCAGAACCTGGAATTGAGGATATACCAGTGTTCATCCTTGGGCCCGTTGTCGGCCTTGGCCGGATAGGGGGGGATCGCAAGCGTCGGCGTGACCAGTATGTCCCATTGCCGATGGAAATGCTGCATTCGGACCTGCAGGTCGGCGCGGGTTCTGTCGGCGTGCACATAATCCGCTGTCGAATAGGCCGCAGCCTGTTCCAGAACGCGCGCGACCACCGGGTCCATCTTCTTTGCATCGCCCCCCGCCGCGCGATAGGACGCGGCGCGATTGCAGATCCGCAAGGTGTTGTAGGCATCCAGAAGCCCCGGCAGGTCCGGGTCCACCGCTTCGACGACGGCGCCCATGTCCCGCAGAAGGGTCACGGCGCGATCAGTTGCCGCGCGGACCTCTGGATCGGGTTCCGCAAGGCCAAGCGTCGGTGAGTAGGCCACGCGCAAGCCTTCGACGCCGCGATCCAGGGCGGACAGATCAAGGCTTGCGTCGGGCAGCGCATAGGCGTCGCGCGGATCGGGGCCGGTGATGACTGCCAGCATGGTGGCCGCATCCGCCACTGTCCGGCTGAGCGGGCCGGTGTGTTCCAATATGCCCGCCGAAGCAGGCGGATACCCGGCGACCCGGCCGAATGTGGGTTTCAGACCGAATACCCCCGTAACGCTGGCCGGCATGCGGATAGAACCGGAAGCATCATTGCCAAGCGCAAGCGGGCCCAGTCCGGCGGCAAGATGTGCGGCCGCGCCCATGCTCGAGCCCGAACAGCCATAGGTGCGGTTCCAGGGGTTGTATGTGGTGCCGGTCAGCGGGCTGCGCGAAAAGGCGCTGCCGCCGAATTCGGTCGTCGTGGTCTTGGCATAGAGGATCGCACCGCCCGCGCGCAGACGGGCGACCGCCGGCGCGTCTACCTCCCATTTCTGCGAGGCATCGGTTGTTACGGACCCGAGCAGCGTCGGCATTCCCTGCGTCAGGATCAGATCCTTGATCGAGACCGGAACGCCATCCAGCGGACCAAGCGGCTTGCCTTCGCGCCAGCGCCGGGTCGAGACCGCTGCCTGAGACCGCGCACCTTCGGTATCAATGTGACAAAAGGCATTGACCTGCGCGTCGACACGCGCGGCGGCCTGCAACACGTCTTCGATGAGATCCTGCGGGGTAAACCGATCTTCGGCATATCCGCGCGTCAGTTCCCGGACGGTAAGGGTGTGCAGCCGTGTCTTTTCTGTCTGTGTCATACCAGTGAAAGCCCTCCGTCGACACGCAGGATCTGCCCTGTCACATGGCTTGCTTCCGCGCTTAGAAAGAAGGCGACCGCCGCTGCGATATCGGCGGGTTCCGCGATACGCCCCGATGGGGTCGCCTTGGCCGCGGCCTCCCAGGCTTCGGGCGAAATGGCGGCGTGCCCGCCTTCTTTCCTGGTGTATCCCGGCGCGACGCCATTCACGGTTATTCCGCTGGAAGCAAGCTGATAGGCCAGCGTCGAGGCCAGCCCTTCGGTCGCGGCCTTGGATGCGGCGGTCAGCGGAAAGATCGTGTCGTTGACGCCGACATTATAGGTCACGAACGAGCTGATAAAGACAATGCGCCCCCGGTCCGAGCGTTCCAGATGCGGCGCGGCACAATTGACCAGTTCCAGAAACGGCACCGTGTTCAGATCAAAGGCCTGCCGCAGATCATTGCTGTCAAAGGCGCCAAACCGGCGCTTGTCGCCACGTCCCGCGTTGGAAACGATCTGATCCAGACGGCCATGCGTCTGTATGGCGTGATCGACCAGGGTCTTGGCCGCATCCGGGTCGGTCAGATCCGCAGTGATCGTGGAGACTTCGGCCCCCATGTCCCGGCATTCCCGGGCGACTGTTTCCATATCGGCCTGGTTCGAGCGCGTCGTCAGGACCAGCGCCGTTTCAGGTGACGCCAGCCGGCGCGCGCAGGCGGCACCGATGCCGCTGGCCGTGCCCGTGATCAGGATGACGCGTTTGATGTCTGATTGGGTCATGTCTTGTCCCGTCCCCTAGTAGAGAAATTTGATAACCAGCAGCACCGCGGACGCGGTCGAGGTGATCATGATCACCTGTCCGGCACGACCGTTATCCACGAAATCCTTCAATCCGTTGGACAGCCAGAAGCCGACAAAGGCAAATGGTGCCAGCATCAGCGCCAAACCGATGTTGGTCCAACTGACATGGCCGGCAATGGCCAGCAGAATGAGCGAAATCGTGGTTCCGATCATGAAATACGCGCTGAGGGTCGAGCGGATTACAGGGCCGGGGCTGGATTGATAGATCATCGCCATGGGCGGCGCGCCGATGGCGGTCAATGTGCCCATGAACCCCGATATTCCGCCAGCCGCCAGAATATTGCGTGGCGTTGCCTTGACCCGTATTCCGGCCAGGCTCAGCCCGACGGCAAACAGAACGAGCCCGGCAAACACGATGGCAAAGGTCCGTTCGTCCAGATAGCTCAGGAACATGACCGCCAGAACCGACGACACGATCCTTCCGGTCAGGGCATATCCCAATCCGACACGGTCGATCGAACGGTACTCGCGCAGTGCGCCCCAGATGCTGACCAGAAGCGCCAGCAGGATCATGGGAACCGGAACAAACGCCGGATCGATCACCGCCAGTACCGGTGCCGCAACCATATTGAAACCGAACCCTGTTGCGCCCTGAACGATCCCGGCACAGATAATGGCCACAAGCGCCGCCAGCAGCGGCAATGGCCCAATGATTGATGTCAGATGTGCCACGGGCTTACCTGTTCCAGCACGCAGCCCAATGGCCGGGTGCCTTTTGTTCAAATGGCGGTGCTTCTTTGCTGCATCGTTCGCTGGCCAGCGGGCAGCGGGTGCGAAACCGGCAGCCGGCCGGGGGATGCAGCAGATCGGGCAATTCCCCGTCGCACACGATCCTGCGGCGTCGCTTCTGTGCCGATGGATTGGGGACGGGAACCGCCGACAGCAGCGCCTCGGTGTAGGGATGGTACGGCTTTTTGAACAGCGCCTTCTTGTCCGCGTATTCAACCATTTGACCGGCATACAGAATGGCGACCCGATGCGAGATGTGCCGGATGATGGACAGGTCATGCGCGATGAAGACATAGCTCAGCTGGATATCCCTCTGAAGCTTGCGCATCAGGTTGACGACCTGCGCGCGAACCGACACATCCAGCGCCGACACCGGTTCGTCGGCGACGATCAGCTTGGGCTTCAGCGCCAGGGCCCGCGCGATTCCGATGCGCTGGCGCTGTCCGCCGGAAAATGCGTGTGGGTAGCGCTGGGCGCTGTCGGCGGGCAGGCCCACCCGATCCAGAAGCTCAAGCACGGATTGCATCGCGTCTTCGCGGGAACGGACAATCCCGTGCACCTGAAGGGGTTCGGCCACGATGTCCGCCACGCGCATGCGCGGGTTCAAAGAGGCATAGGGATCCTGAAGGATGACCTGCATGCCCTTGCGCAGCCTGCGCAGGCTGCGGCCCTTCGTACGGGTAATGTCCTGCCCGTCAAAGCTGATCGTGCCGGACGCGGCGTTCACCTGTCTCAGGATCGCGCGGCCCAGCGTGGTCTTGCCCGACCCGGATTCCCCGACCAGCCCTATCGTTTCGCCGGGGCCGAGGTCAAAGTTGATCCCTTCCAGTGCGGTAAGAACGCGCCGGTTGGCAAAGAAACCACCACCGCTGATTTCATAATTCACGCTCAGATCGCGCACGCGCAAAAGCGGCGATTGCTGCGGTGTCGTGTGTTCGGCTTTAGCACTCATCGGTCCATGCCGTCCCAGGCTGGTGTTTTCGCGTGCCAACACGCAGCTGTGCCGCCGCCGGTCATCGCATGTGTCGGGGCCTTGCGGCAGATATCGCTTGCCAGGGGGCATCGTGGCCGGAAAGAACAGCCATCGGGCGGCGAGATCAGCGATGGCGGCAGCCCGTCGATGTAAAGCAGTTCATCTTCGGATACATCAAGCCGCAGCGTCGATCCCAGCAGACCCTGCGTATAGGGGTGGGCGGGATGTTCAAAGATGAAGTCGGATTCGCCGGTTTCGACAATCTGTCCCGCATACATCACCGAGGTGCGATGACACAGGCCCGCGACAACGCCCAGATCATGCGTGATGAAGATGATCGCCAGCCCCAGCTCTTTTTGCAAACGGACCAGCAATTCAAGGATCTGCGCCTGAATCGTGACATCAAGCGCGGTGGTCGGCTCATCCGCGATCAGCAGCGCCGGCTCACAGGCAATCGCAATGGCGATCATCACCCGCTGTCGCATGCCACCTGACAATTCGTGGGGATATTCGTCCAGCCGCCGCTCTGGAGCCGAGATGCCGACAGCCGCCAGCAGCTCGGCCGAGCGGCGCCGGGCCTGCGCCCGGGTCATTTTCAGGTGATGTGTCAGGACTTCGCCGATTTGTGCACCGACGGTCATCAGCGGATTGAGCGACGTCATCGGATCCTGGAAAACCGTTGAAATCTCCTTGCCCCAGATTCCAGCGCCATGGGCCGTGTGTTGCGCGCCGACCAAAGGCTGGCCGCGCCATTCGATCTGGCCTTCGATGATTTCGCCGGGAGGGCTGATCAGGCCCATGATGGCCTGCGAGGTGACGCTTTTGCCTGAACCGGATTCACCGACCAACCCAAGCGTTTCGCCCGGACGAACCGCAAGCGACACGCCGCGCAGCGCCTGTACGATGCCCGCGCGGGTGGCGAACTGGACCTTCAGGTCCTTGATCTGAAGCAAGGGCGGGGTATCGCGACGGTTCATGATCGTTTGCCCCTGCGGCTCATATAGCTGTGGGCAAAGCGTTTTTCGCGTTCCTGCGGATCGGTCGTGATGCGAACCCAGCTTGAAAACAGGTTCAAGGACAACACAAGCGAAACGATGCAGATGCCGGGAAAGGTGACCAGCCACCAGGCGATATAGATGTAGTCCCGGCCGCTTGCGATATCGAGACCCCAGCTTGTGGCGGGGGGCTGAATGCCCAGCCCGAGAAAGGACAGGGCGGCTTCGGCCAGGACGATGTTGGTGAATTCGAGAATCGACAGAACCAGGAGCGGTGTGATCAGGTTCGGAAGGATATGCCTGAACAGAATTCTTGCGGGATGACAGCCAACGATTTCAGCCGCTTCGACATAGGCGGACTGGCGCAGGGACATGACGGTCCCGCGAACGAAACGGGCAAAGACCATCCAGTTCGTCAGCGACAGGACGACGATCAGGGTCACGACGCTGGTGCCCATGACCGAAACAATCAGCAGGATAAGCAGAATACCCGGAAACGACACCTGAATATCGACAATACGCATGAGAATATTGTCCGTCCTGCCGCCATTGTATCCGGCCCACAGCCCGACGGCGGTGCCAAGCGCGCCCCCGAACAGCACGACGCAGCTTCCGATCAGCAGGGTCAGCCTGGCCCCCCAGATGATACGGGACAAAATATCCCGGCCAAGGTGGTCGGTGCCAAGCGGATGGGTCCAAACGCCCCGGTCCAGCCAGGCAGGCGGCGTAAGCCGGTGCGACAGGCTTTGGGCTGCCGGATCAAAGGGCGCGATCAGCGGTGCGAAAAGCGCCATGGCAACGATACCCACCAGAATGATCAGACTGACAAGCCCGGTCTTGTCGCGCCACAACTCCTGCGCCAGGGCGCTGGCATTTGCGCGCCATGTGGCCTGTGCCGAATTCCGGGCCTGTTGCTGTGTCATGGACATCTCTCAGTTCAGCCCGATACGCGGATCGATCGCCCGGAACAGGATGTCGAGAACGATGTTCACGGTGACGATCAGAACGGCAATGGTGAAGACCACCCCCTGCACCAGGAAAAGATCGCCGCGCTGGATCGCCTGAATCGCCGTCAGTCCAAGCCCGGGCCAGGCAAATACGGTTTCGACCACAACCGAATACCCGGCCAGGGTCAGAATGAATTCCCACCCGGCAAGCGTGAGAAACGGAATCCAGGTGTTGCGCAGCGCATGGACGATCAGAACCCGCGCAAAAGGCATGCCCTTTGCGCGGGCGGTCCTGACGTATTGCTTGTTCAATTCGTCGATCATCGATGATCTGAGCAGCATGGTTTGCCGCGCCAGAGGCGTCAGCGCCAGTGTGATGGCCGGAAGCACAAGATGCGCCGCGCTGCCCATGCCCGAACTGGGCAACAGCTTGAGATAGACGGACATGACCAGGATCAGCAGAAGCCCGACCCAGAATTGCGGCATCGAAAGACCCAGAAGCGCGATGCCGGAAATCGCCTTGTCTATGACGCCCCCTGGGCGAAGGGCGGCGATTGCGCCAAGCAGAACCGCCATCAGCGTGGCCGCGGCAAGCGCGACGCTCACCAGAAGCAGAGAATTGGGCAGACAGTCCGCGATCACCTCGATGACCGGGCGGCGCTGCCAGAGGCTTTCACCGAAATCAAGGGTCACAAGATCGCCGGCAAAGGCAAAAAATTGCGCCAGTAGGGGCTGATCCAGGCCGATCTGATGCGCAAAGGCAGCTTTTTGTTCAGCCGTAGCCGAAAGCGGAAGCATCAGGCTGACCGGGTCCCCGAAAACACGGGTGACGATGAAGACGACGGTCGTCACACCCAGCACCACGAGCCCGGATTGTGCCAGCCTGCCCAGAATATAGCTGCCCATGGCAAGTCACTCCGACCTGAATTCATTTCCATCTGGAAAAAGGGGGCGCCCGGGCGGGATCACAGACCCCGGACCCGAACGCCCGGGCCGGTTATTCGGTCACCGACATTTCAGAAACAAGCAGCTTGGCATCCACACGCGGAGTCCACTCCATGCGTTCGGACAGACCGTAGATGTCCTGAAGATGAAACAGCGGCACAAGATAGTTCTGGCCCCGCACATATTCATAGACTTCGTGATACAGGGCTTGCCGCTCCTGTTCGTCGATCATTGTGCGGGCTTTGCTCAGTTTTTCGGTCAGACCGGTATCCGAGTTGGAATAGGCCGGGCCGTTCATATGCAACAGAAAGGTGGATTCCCGGTCCGCATCCAGCAGTTCGTTCGAATTCGCCAGGAAAATCGAGTCAGGGCGCGGTCCGTCACCCATCAGGCTGTCCAGATACTGCGAGAATTCCTCGATCACGATATCGACCTCAAGACCGGTCTCGGCCCAATAGCCGGCGACAGCTTCGATCTGTTCGCGATCCTTCAGCCAACGACCGGATTCACCGTTTACTCTGAGTGTCTTGCCTGTTGCTCCGGCCTCGGCGATCAGCGCCTTGGCCCGTTCCGGATCATATGGATACGGTTGCAGATCCGGGTTGTAGCCGAACGCCTTGGGATTGACCGGCTGGCCTTTCGCCACTGTTGCGTATCCGCCGAACAGGTTCTTGGCCATGGATTCGCGGTCAATGGCAAGGTTCAGCGCCTCGCGCACCTTTGGGTCCGAGGTCAGCGCATTGTCCGCCCCCAGAATGAACACCGAGGTTTCAAGCCCCTCAACCGCTGCGAATTTCGGCACCGCCGAGGTATATTCCGGCAGCAGGTTGGTGATGACGTCGAATTCCCCCGACATCAGGCCCGACAGGCGGGTGCCGGATTCGGTGACAAAGCGATACGTCACCTCGTCGATCTCGGGGGCACCGCCCCAGTAGCCTTCGTTCGCTTCGATACGGATTTCCGAACCATGCTGCCAGTCGACGAACTTGTAGGGTCCGGTGCCAACAGGCTGCTCGTCCAGGTTGCCGCTTTGGGCGTGTTGCGGCGGGATCATTTTCATCCAGTACATGCGCGATGGCAGGATCGGGTCCGGGCCATCGGTCAGAATGCGGACCGTGGTTTCATCCACCTTTTCAGCGCTGACGATGGTGCCCAGATACGCAAGCTGTTCGGATTTGTTGGTCGGGTCGATGATGCGTTCCACGCTGGCGACCACGGCATCCGCATTGAATGGCTCTCCGTTGTGAAATTCGATCCCTTCGCGCAGCACGAATTCCCACGCGGATTCCGAAACCCGTTCCGGCGCAGCCGCCGCAAGACCGGGGATCAGCGCGCCATCGGCTTTGCGCGCCATCAGGGTTTCGTAGATGTTGTCATTCACCTGACGTTCGCCCCCGTCGTCCCGCAGTTGCGGATCAAGCGTGGACGGCTCTGAACCGATCGCGATCGTTATGGACTGCGCCCAGGCGCCAGCCGTACCGACAGCCAGTGCAAGCGCCGTCGTACCAAGAGCATTCAAACATTTTCTGATCATTGTGGTCCCCCGTTGTAGCCCCTCGGGCGTGGTCTCAGCCGGATTGACCATCGGCAGGATGCCATGGCGGCTGTCTTTTCCGTGGATACTAGAGACGGTCTTTCCATTAGGTCAAATAGTTAATCTACATCTCGTCATGCAGAAATGTTATGACCCTGGTTCTCTGTTCGCCTTATAATCGGGCGTTTTTGTCAGATTTTGCTTTCTGGGGGTGTATAAGTTTTGGACATGGAGGTGATGAATATACTTATTTGCCTTTATGAAGTTCCATGGGCAATCTCAACCCCGCGAATTGGTCGGTATGACCCGCAATCAGATCTATGAGAGGAAAGTTCCGGTGACCAAGCTGATGAAGGAAATCGAGGACCTGCTTCCCGAAATCCGTGATATCCGGCATGAGATTCACAGCAACCCCGAGACCGGCTTCGAAGAGCACGCGACCGCCGCGCTGGTTTCGGAAAAGCTCAGAAGCTGGGGGATCGCCGTAACCGACGGGATCGCGACCACCGGGGTCGTCGGCACGCTGAAAGGCAAGCGTCCGGGGCAGCGGGCAATCGGTCTGCGTTGCGATATGGACGCATTGAATATCGTCGAGAAGACCGATCTGCCCTATGCGTCGCGCAACAAGGGCAAGATGCACGCCTGCGGCCATGACGGCCATACGGCGATGCTGCTGGGCGCTGCAAAGTACCTTTCTGAAAAACCCGATTTCGGCGGCACCGTCCATTTCATTTTCCAGCCTGCCGAAGAAGGGTTGGGCGGCGGCCGCGTCATGGTGGAAGAGGATCTTTTCGGACGCTTCCCGATGGATGCGGTCTATGGGCTGCACAACAAACCGGGCATTCCGACAGGTCAGTTTGCAACACGTCCGGGCGCGATGCTGGCCAATACCGACAGCTGGACGGTTACGTTCAATGGCACCGGCGGCCATGGCGGATCCGGCCCGCACCTGAGCACCGATCCGACCATGCCTCTGGGGCATTTCATCCTGGCGGTCCAGTCGATCATAGGGCGCAGCGTGCCGGCGCTGGAAAGTGCCGTTCTCAGTATCGGGCATGTGCATGCCGGGGAACCGGGTGTCACCAATGTCATCCCGTCCGAGGCGGTCGTCTGCGGCACCGCCCGCAGTTTTGATGCCGATGTACGGGTCTTGCTGGAAAAGCGGCTGCAGGAAGTCGCCACCGCCTCGGCCGAAATCTATGGTTGCACCGCGCGACTGGATTTTGAACGCGGCTATCCTTCTTTGATCAATCACCAGGAACAGATGGAGATCGCTGTCGGTGTCGCTGCCGATCTGGTCGGGCAGGACAAGGTGACCGATGCGCTTGCGCCAATCACGGCAGGCGAAGATTTTTCCTATATGCTGCAAAAGCGTCCGGGTTGTTTCATGATGATCGGCAACGGGACCGGTGAGAACGGCAAGTTCAACAACCTTCACACCCCGCTGTACGATTTCAACGATCAGATCATTCCACTGGGCATTGCCTATTGGGTGTCGCTTGTGACGGCCGAACTTGGTCCGGACAGTCTTGAGAAACGTGACGCTGCCTGACGTCACGATACCAGAACCATAACCAAAAACAGGGGGTCCAATCCATGAAATCAGTTCTATTTGCCAGCGCGGTCGCCATGTCGATCTTGGGGTCTGTTCCGGCCACTGCCGGAAAATCCGATTCGACGCTGACCGTTGCGTTGAAGGAAGAGTTTCCCAATTTCGACGGCTATATCAACGCGTCGCGCGACGGGCTCGTGCTGACGCGTCATATCTATGACATGCTGATCTATCGCGATCCGGCGACCTTTGACTACAAGCCGTTGTTGGCCACCGAATGGAACCAGGTTGACGATCTGACCTGGGAATTCAAGCTGCGGGAGGGTGTGACCTTTCATGACGGGTCGGCGTTCACGGCCGATGATGTCGTCTTTACGCTGGAAAAATATGGCGATCCTGAAACCGGCACCCGCTATATGTCGAGCATTGACTGGATCGACCGTGTCGAGAAAGTCGATGACTACACGGTTCGCATCATAACCAAGACGCCGTTTCCGGTTGCATTGGAATATATTGCCAATTCCCTGCCGATCTATCCGTCCGACTATTATCAGGAAGTCGGCATGGAAGAGTTCGGCCAAAAACCGGTTGGAACGGGCCCGTATCGTATCGAATCCAGCAGCGGCAACGAACTCCTGCTGAAGGCGCATGCGGATTACTACGAAGGTGGCGGCAAAGGGACGCCTGCCATTGAAACGCTTAAAATCCGTACCATCCCGGATGTCGCCACACAGATTGCCGAGGTCATCGGCGGCAGCGTGGACTGGATGTGGAACCTGCCCGCGGATCAGGTGCCTCAATTGCAGGCCGTGCCGACCCTGAAGGTTGAACTTGGATCGACCATGCGGATTGCCATGATCCTGATCGATGCGGCTGCGCGCAAGAATCCCGATTCTCCGCTGGCGGACCTTCGTGTGCGCCAGGCGCTGAACCACGCGATCGATCGCGATACGATCGTGAAGGCGCTTGTCGGCGGTGACGGTGTGCGGCTTGATGTGCCTTGCTATCCGGCGCAGTTCGGATGTGAAACCGATGCCGCCGTTGTCTATGATTACGACCCGGACAAGGCGCGCGCCCTGTTGAAAGAAGCGGGCTATGCAGATGGGCTGAGCTTTGAAATGTCGTCGTATCGGGACCGTCCACGGGCCGAGGCCGTTCAATCCTACCTGTCGGAAATCGGCGTGAGTGCCGATCTGGAGATGCTCCAGGCCCGGGCATCGTTCTCGGCCTGGCGCGAGGCCAAGATCGACCTGTGGTACGGTGATGCCGGTTCGTTTTCAATCGGGGATGCCGACGCATCCATCGGCAATTTCTTCAATGGATCGACCAATGACGGCTTTGGCGATGAAGAAGTCAACGAACTGATCTCAGAGGCGGCCGCAACCACGGATCAGGAAAAGCGCAAGCAATTGTACTCGGACGCGATCCGGCTGATCACCGAGCGTGCCTATTGGGTGCCGATGCATACGGTCGTCATGGGCTATGCTTACAACAAAGGGCTTGAGTTCACGCCGTCTGTCGATGAATTGCCGCGGTTTTTCCATACCAAGTGGAAATGATCTGAACCGGCTGTCATTGCGTCGCGCCCGACCCGGCGCGGCACCATTTGACTGGGTAAAACCTGACGGCGGCCTATGGGCCGCCGTCAGTGTATCAGGCCGGACCTGCCGGGGGGTTAACGGTCATCCGCCAGCCGGGTAAAGCGTGTCGCAAACATCAAGGAAGGCGCGTATATTCCTCAGATTCGGCGCGGATTGTCGCCAAAGAACCCCGATCTTGCGCTGGCCGATCGCGGGCAGTGCCAACTTTCTGATCGCAAGCCCTTCGGGCCAGGGCGGCGCCCAATCCGGAACAATCGCCATGCCGAGCCCCCGGCTGACAAGCGCGGCAATGGAATCGAGCGCATCCAGTTCAAGCAAGTCGCGGACCGCGATCTCTTCGCTTCTGAGATAGCGATCGATGATCTGTCCGCCCCATTGGTTCCGGTCGTAGCGGATGAAAGGCCGATCATTCAGCGCGCCGGGGCCTTGGACCGGCGGCCAATCGCCGGGCGACAACAATACGAAGGACTCTGTTCGCAGGGTGCGCCAATGCAGCATCTTGGGCAGGGTGAAAGGGGGCTGCATGATCACCGCAGCGTCCAGGTCTCCGGACAGGGCAGAGTGATACAGATCGACCGATGAGCCCGGCTGAAGAAAGTAATCCAGTTGTGGATGCCGTTGACGCAACCCTGCAACAATACCGGGGATCTGCCCGGTCAGCGCGGTCGCCGTCGCGCCAAGCCGCAGCTGCCCTGCCGGTGCATCGCCGCCTGCGATTGACTCCAGCTCGCGTGCGTTTCGGATCATGGTGCGCGCATGGGGCAGGATGGCCAATCCGGCCTGTGTCAGCTGGCTGCTCCGTCCTTCTCGCATGATCAGTGGCTGACCTATCTCAGCCTCCAGTCGCGCAATGCGCTGCGCCACCGCCGCCGGAGTCAGGTTCTGCCGGCGCGCGGCTTCGGCGATCGAGCCTGAGGCCGAGATGATCACGAGACTTTCCAGAAAGCGTGTATCCATTCAATAGTTTTTCTATCTTTTGAAGAAAGATACAACCGAATTTCCATTTTCATCACGGGCAGATAGGATTGCGCCAAACCCAATGCTGCCAAGGATACGCCCATGACCATCGCCGAAAAATTTCGCAAGCTTGCAACCGACAATGCCCCCGGGCAGGAGCAAAGACATAACACCGGTGGACTCGAAAGCCTGATGAAAGGCGATGCGCTGTCGGGGCGGATGGTCGATTTCTCGCATGGGGACGTGGATGCGTTCACGCCGACGCCCGGATCTTTTGACGTGTTCGCCGCAGGTGTCGCGGCGGGGGGGCGGCAGGCCTATACCGAATATCGCGGCGATCCGGAAATTCGCGAAGGTGTCGCGGCGCGTCTGGCGCAATTTACCGGTGCACCAGTGGATGCCGCCGATGGCATGATCATCACGCCGGGAACCCAGGGCGCGCTGTTCCTGGCTGTCGCGGCGACGGTGGCGCGCGGGGACAAGGTGGCGATCGTGCAGCCCGACTATTTCGCCAACCGCAAGCTGGTCGAGTTCTACGAAGGCGAGATCATGCCCGTGCGCATGGATTATGCGGACAAGAGCGGCGAGGCGGGGCTGGATCTTGGTCAGCTCGAAGCGGCCTTCAAGGACGGGGCGCGCGTCTTCATCTTTTCAAATCCCAACAATCCGGTCGGCGCCGTCTATTCAAAGGCCGAAATCGAAAGCATCGCGAGTCTGGCCAAGACATATGGCGCAACGGTGATCGCGGATCAGCTGTATTCACGGCTGCGATATTCGGGCACGGACTATACCCATTTGCGGGCCCAGGCGATCGACGCCGAAAATGTGGTGACGATCATGGGACCGTCAAAGACTGAGTCTCTCAGTGGTTACAGGCTGGGCGTGGCCTTTGGCGCGCCAGAGATCATCACACGAATGGAGAAACTGCAGGCCATCGTGTCGCTGCGTGCGGGGGGGTATTCACAGGCCGTCTTGCGGACCTGGTTCAACGAACCGGAGGGCTGGATGGATACCCGGATCGCCGAGCATGAGGCGATCCGCGATGATCTGGTCAAGGTCTTTCGCGGCTGCGAGGGTGTTTCCGTGCGTGCCTCGGAAGCGGGAAGCTACCTGTTTCCCGCCCTGCCGGCGCTTGGGGTGGGTTATGACGATTTCGTGCGTTTGCTCAGGGTGCAGGCCGACGTCATCGTGACACCGGGGACCGAGTTCGCGCCTCATACGGCAAATTGCATCCGGCTGAATTTCTCGCAAGATCACCAGGCCTCGGTGGCTGCTGCCCGGCGGATCGTCGCGATGGTCGACAGATACCGCGCCTGAACCACATCAGGTGTCGGGCTGATTGCGGTTCGTCAGAATCGCGGCATACAGCCTGGCCAGTTTGGTCAATGGGCGGTGGCGCGCCTGATAGAGATGGGCCTTGACCTTGATTTCGGGTTCGAACGGCATGATGACAAGGCCGCTCATCTCGATTTGGCGCGTCACATAGCTGTCGACGAGGGCGACCCCGAATCCGGCTTTGACAAGGTTGCAGGCCGAGGCGCTGTAAGGCGTTTCGACCGACCATTCGAGAGGCTGGCGCGCGGCCTGAAAGGCCCCTGCAATCAGGTTGTGCAGGGGGGAACCGCGGGTCATCATGATCAGGCGCAGGCCGGCAAAATCGCTTGCCTCTACGCGGCTTTTGCAGGCAAGGGGGTGATCGGCCGGGCTGACGCAGATGATGCGCCCGCTGTCGATCGGGGTCGATATGATATCGGGGGCGTCGGTGGGCATCAGACCGATGCCGATCTCGGCGGCATTGGCGCGCACCATTTGCAGAACATGCTCACGACGCCGGATGTCGAGCGAGGTTTTCATGTTCGGACGGCTGCGCAGCAAGTGTTCCAGCGCGGCTGGTACGACCGAATGCGCCAAGCCCGGTGTGGCGACGATACGCAACACACCCTGCCGTCCTTCTCTGAGATCGACGATACGTTCCTGCACCGAGGTAAACGACGCGATGATCGGATCGATTTCCTGAAAAAGCTGTTCGGCCTCTTCTGTCGGCATCAGGCGGCGACCGACCTTTTCGAACAATGTCAGTCCCAATTCGGCTTCGGCACTGTGAAGCATTCGGCTGATCGCCGGTTGCGTGACCGAAAGCGCCTCGGCGGCGGGTACAACGCCGCCATGGGTGACGACGGCATGGATTACTTCGAGATGGCGCATCTTCATAATATGCGTTTTTATTATATAAAAACATCAAATGTCATATGAAATTATGTATCTTGCGCGCTAAACTGAATTTCATGACATGCTATTATGATATGGAAACCATCGGCGATGGCTGAATCAGATGATCTGCGCATCGCCATCGGGGGGCTTGGTGCGATCGGGCAGCCGGTCGCAAAATGGCTTGATCAGGGGCAACCCGGCCTGCGTCTTGCGGCGGTTGCGTCATCTTCGGTGAAGAAGGCCGAAATGCTGACGCGGGATTTTGCCCAGCCGCCGAAAGCCGTGCCTCTGGATGAATTGCAGAACCATGCCGACGTCGTGGTCGAGGCATTGCCGCCGTCGCTTTTCGCGGATCTGGCGCGCCCGGCCATAGAGGCGGGCAAGACGCTGATCGTCGTTTCAATGACCCAGCTTCTGCAGAATCGCGATCTTGTCGAGCGCGCGCGCGAAACGGGTGCGCGGATCATTGGTGCGACCGGCGCGCTGGCGGGGCTTGATGCGGTGCGCGCCGCGGCGAAAGGACCCGAGGGCCGCGTGGTGATGCGCACACGCAAACCGCCCGCCAGCCTTGCCAATGCGCCCTTCGTAAAGGCGGCGGGGCTGGATCTGGGCGCGCTGACCGAAGCCAGATGTCTTTATGCGGGCTCGGTGACCGAGGCGGCGCAGAAATTTCCGGCGAATGTGAATGTAGCGGTTGCGCTGTCCCTGGCGGGCTGGGGGCCTGAGAAAACCGAATACGAAGTGTGGGCCGACCCCGCGCTTGACCGCAACACGCATACGGTTCTTGTCGACACGGGTGCCGTGCGCCTTGAGATAAAGGTCGAAAACATCCCGAGCGCCGAAAATCCGGCCACGGGGCAGCTTACGCCGCTGTCGGTGATGGCGACGCTTGAACGGCTTGTCGCGCCCCTGACGATGGGAACCTGACACGATGAAGGATGCGGCTGACCTGAATGTGCGGCTTGGCCCGCCCCCCACCTTTGCGGACGTGCTCAGCGCGGCGCAGCGCATCGACGGGATTGCGGTGCGCACGCCACTGGTGGAATGTCCCGCGCTGAATGCGCGCGTCAACGGGCGTGTCTTTCTCAAGCTCGAAAGCCTGCAGCGCACTGGCGCGTTCAAGTTTCGCGGTGCCGTCAACCGGATCTCGCGGCTGGCCGACGAAGGCGTGGGTGCGGTCATTGCCTATTCCACGGGCAATCACGGGCAGGCCATCGCGACGGCGGCGCGGATTTTTGGCCTGCAGGCGACGATCGTGATGCCCAAGGATGCGCCCAAGTCCAAGATCGCGCGCGCGCAGGATGCCGGGGCGACGATCCGGTTTTATGATCGCAGCACCGAGTCCCGCGAAGAGATCGCGGCGCGGATTTGCGCCGATCAGGGCGGGGTGATCGTGCCTCCGGGGGATGATCCCAAGATCATCGCCGGGCAGGGAACGGCGGCGCTTGAGGCGGTGCAGGACTTGCAGGAACTGGGGCTGATGGCCGACGTGCTTTTGACGCCCTGCGGCGGCGGCGGGCTGAGCGCGGGCTGCGCAACCGTTCTGGACGCCGTTTCGAGGGACACCGAATTATTTGCGGTCGAGCCTGTGGCGTTCAACGACACCGAACGGTCGCTGGTGGCGGATGAACGGGTGGGCATCCCGGATCGCACCGCGCGGTCGATCTGCGATGCGCTTCTGGCGCCGATCCCGGCGGAATTGCCGTTCAGCATCAACCGCAGGCATCTGGCCGGTGTTCTTACGGTAACCGATGCCGAAGTGCTCAGCGCGATGCGTTTCGCGTTGGAAGAGATGAAAGTACTGATCGAGCCGGGTGGCGCGGTGGCTTTGGCGGCGGTGCGCGCCGGGCGTGTTGCGCTGAATGGGCGCACGGCGATCGTCATGTGTTCGGGCGGCAATGTGGATGCCGAACTGATCGCCAGGGCATTTGAATAGGCCGGACTGGACGGCCAGAACGGCCGAACGCTCCGCGAGGCCGAAAGACAGTGATGGAAGGAGAACGACTTGAGCCGAAAACTGATCGTAGGAGGTGCCCAGTTGGGGCCGATCCAGCCCAGCGAAAGCCGTGAAAGTGCCGTTGCCCGCATGGTCGAGCTGTTGCGCGAAGCCAAGAGCCGGGGTTGCGGGCTGGTCGTCTTTCCGGAAATGGCGCTCTCGACTTTCTTCCCGCGCTACTACGAGGAAGACATCAGCAGGATGGATCATCATTTTGAGCGCGAGATGCCGAATGACGCCGTTCGTCCGCTCTTTGAGGCGGCCCGGGAGGCCGATATCGCCTTTTATCTCGGCTATTGTGAACTGACGCCGGACGGGCACCATTACAACACGTCGATTCTGGTCGACAAGGGCAAGATCCTTGGCAAATACCGCAAGATACACCTGCCCGGCCACGCGGAACTGGACGAAAAACGCCCTTGGCAGCACCTGGAGAAGCGATATTTCGAACCCGGCGATCTGGGCTGGCCGGTCTGGCGCTGCAAGGGTGGCATCATGGGCATGGGCCTGTGCAACGACCGGCGGTGGCCGGAAACCTATCGCGTGATGTCGCTGAAGGGGGTGGAGTTGACGATGTTCGGGTACAACACGCCTGACCGCAACACCGCTGCGCCGGAACCGAACCATTTGCGGATGTTCCACAACCATCTCACGATGCAGGCCGGCGCCTATCAGAACTCGACCTTTGTCGTCGGGGTGGCCAAGGCCGGGATCGAGGACGGCTGCATGCTGATCGGCGGTTCCTGCATCGTTCAGCCGTCGGGTGAGATACTCGCGCAGGCTTCGACCGTCGAGGATGAATTGATCGTGGCCACCTGTGATCTCGACCTGGCCAAGATGGGCAAGGAAACGGTGTTCAATTACGCCAAGCACCGGCGCATCGAGCACTATGGAATCATCAGCAGCCAGACCGGTGTCGTGGTGCCCGAAGGGGTGTGAATGCTGCGCAATCAAAACCAAACAAAACCAACAGGAGGTGACAAATGACCATTTTCACACGCAGGATCAAGGGATGCCTGGCCGGCGCGCTGTTCGCCGCGACAGCGTTGTCGGCACAGGCAGATACGCTGAAATATTCCGACCATGACGCCACGGGCGGGATGCGGACGGACTTCGTCAAGAATGTCTGGCTTCCAGAGATCGAGAAACGCACCGACGGCGCAATCAAGATCCGGCCGTTCTTTGGCGGCACATTGATGGGGTCGAAAGAAGTGCTTGGCGGTGTCGGTGACAATATCGCACAGATGGGTTTTGCGTTTCCGGGGCACTACCCGAACCGGATGGTGGCGCATTCTGTCTTTGCAATGTTCCCCACCGGACCCGAGGATTTCAAGGATCAGGCATGGCTGTACAACCAGGCCTATGAACAGATCCCGGCGCTGAAGGATGAACTGGCGGCGGCGGGTGTCGTTCCGCTGATGATCACCGCGGGCCTGCCGGGCGCATTCTTCGGCAAGAACGAATTGACGGGGCTTTCCGGTATCGAGGGCGACAAATGGCGTGCGGGCGGCAAATGGCTGCTGCGCTATCTGGAAGCCGCCGGCGCGCAGCCGGTTTCGGTGCCCTGGGGCGATGTATATGTGGCCTTGCAGACCGGGACGATCGACGGGGTCTTTTCGAACTATGACGGGATGCACCTGATGAAGTTCGACGAGGTGGCAAGCAACATCATGATTTCGAAGAACCTGTGGTACGCAACACCGTTCGTGCATTTCATGAACAAGGATGTCTATGACGGGCTGTCCGACGAGACGCGCCAGCAGATCCAGGACGCCTCGCGCCATGCCGAGGCACAGTTTGCCGAAGTCTACCAAGAGGCATTCGACACCGTCCGTGCAGAGCAGGAAGAGGCCGGTTATGCGATCATGGAACTGTCGGACGACGATATCGCGAAATGGTCGGATGCAGAGAAGCTGACCGTGCTTCAGGACGCGTGGGTCGAGGATGCCAAGGCCGTGGGGTTGGAAAACGCCGATGAGGTGATGGCCAAGATGCGCGAGTTGCACGCCCAAGCCATGCAGCGGTAGACACGGACTGGCCGCGCATTTCGGGTTATGGGATGCGTGGCCCCCAAGTTGCAAGAGGGGCCAAGAATGCAACGAGTGATTTCCGCAATCAATGCCGTGCTGTCGGGATTTACCGGCTGGCTGATGTTCGCGATGATGCTGATTCTGGTCGCCGATTTCGTGGCGCGCCTGTTCGGGTTGCCGCTGCAGGACATGGCGCAGCTTTCCGTTTTCGTGATGATGATCGTGGTCTATCTGGGTTTTTCCCGTTGCGAAGAGCATCACGAACATGTCGGGCTTGAGTTCATCACCAACAGGTTACCTGACGGGATGCGCCGCCGCCTGTTGCAGTTTTCGCAGATCCTTGCGGTGCTGACCGTCGGGCTTTTGCTCTATGCTGTCGCCAAGAATGCGGGCAAAGCCTATGTGCAGAACGAGGCCATCGCCGGGGCCGTGCAGATTCCGACATGGCCCACCAAGTTCATCATGGTTCTGGGACTGGTGGCATTTCTCATGCAGGCCATTCTGAACATCGCCAAGCCGCCGGAGCGCGGCGAGGTGGACAGGCCCGACGGCGGGTTCGAGTAGCCCTGTACGATGAAACAAAAGATCCAAAAGGATAGCTGAATGGATTTCATCCTTGCCGGTGCGATCTGCATCATTTTGCTGCTGATCCTGATGTCCATCGGGCTGCAGATCGGGCTTGCCTTCCTGCTCAGCGGGTTCGTTGTCTCGTTCATGCTGCTTGGTTTTGACAGCTCGATCTCGCTGCTTGGGCAGGCTTCGTATTTTTCGATCGCGACGCCGACATGGGCCGCTATCCCGCTGTTTATCCTGATGGGGGCATTCGCATCGAACGGGGGGCTGGCGCAACGTGCCTATGATGGCGTGCATGCGCTGGCGCATCGTCTGCCCGGCTCGCTGATGATTGCCACCTGCTTTTCCTGCGGGGTGTTTGGCGCGATCTCGGGTTCATCCATTGCGACCACGGCGATTTTCGGGCGCATGGCGCTGCCGGAAATGAACCGGCTGGGATATGACAAGTCGCTCACCATCGGCGTGATCGCTTCGGCGGGCACCTTCGCGTCGATGATCCCGCCGTCGATAATGATGATCATCTATGCGCTTTTCACCCAGCAATCCATCGGCAAGCTGTTTGCCGCCGGTATCCTGCCCGGGGTGATCACCGCCCTGGCCTATGCCGTGCTGATCGTGATCATGGTCAAACGCAATCCGTCGCTGGCCCCCGAGATGGACAAGCGGCTGCGGGCACAGATCAGCAAGCGCCGCGAAGTGGGTCGCATGTGGCCCGTGCTGATGATCGCATTCGTCGTGCTGGGCGGGCTGTACTCTGGCGTGTTCACGCCAACCGAGGCAGCGGCGGCCGGGGCGTTGGTATCGCTGTTTTTCGCGTGGTATCTGAAGGCGTTTACCAAGTATTCGGATGTCACCAGCGCGATGCGCGATGCTGCGAACATCACCGCGATGTTGTTCCTGATCAATGTGGGCGCGCTTTTCTACAGCCGGGTGCTGGCGGTGACGGGGCTGCCAACAGAACTGACGACCATGCTGCAGGATTCGACGCTGCCACCGCTGGCAATCCTGATCGGGATCATGGTGATCTTCTTTTTGTTGGGCATGATCATGGTGCCTGTTGGCATATATGCGCTGACCCTGCCGGTGGTTCTGCCGATTCTGACAAGTCTCGGGTATGATCCGATCTGGTTCGGTGTGATTGCTCTGAAGCTGACCGAGATCGGCGCGATCACGCCGCCTGTGGGATTGAACGTCTTTGCGATCAAGGGCGCTGTGCCCAAGGACATGCATATCTCGCTTGAACAGGTCTACAAGGGGTGCATGCCTTTCCTGGCCTGTGATGTGGTGGTGCTGATCCTGCTGGTCGCCTTTCCCGCCATCAGCCTCTGGCTGCCCGGCATCCTGATGAACTGAACACGAGGAACCTTGTTGTCATGGCTCAATTCGACACCATAATAACCGGCGGCACGATCGCCACGGCAAGTGACACGTTCGACGCGGACGTCGCCATCCGCGACGGGAAAATCGTGGCGCTTGGTCATGATCTGGGCGCTGCAGAGCGGGTGATCGACGCCAAGGGCAAGCTGGTTCTGCCCGGCGGGATCGAAGCCCATTGCCATATCGCCCAGGAAAGCGCGACGGGCGGAATGACCTCGGACGACTATCGCAGCGGTTCGATTTCCGCGGCATTTGGCGGCAATTCCAGCTTTGTGCCATTCGCGGCACAGCATCGCGGCATGAGCGTGACCGAAACGCTGGATCTGTACGACAGCCGCGCCGAGGGCGCATCGGTCATCGATTACGGCTATCATCTGATTGTTGCCGATCCGACCGAAAAGGCCCTGCAGGACGAGCTGCCCGCCGCCTTTGCGCGCGGCGTGACGTCGTTCAAGGTCTTCATGACCTACGATCTGATGAAGATCGACGACAGCCAGTTTCTTGATATCCTGTCCGTCGCCAGAAGCCACGGCGCGCTGACGATGGTGCATGCTGAGAACTCGGGCATCATCAAATGGATTTCCGACCGGCTCATTGCCGGGGGGCATACCGCGCCGCGATATCACGCGATCAGCCATCCGGCCGCAGCCGAGGCCGAGGCGATCAATCGCGCCATCACCCTGGCGCGTTTTGTCGACGCGCCGCTTCTGATCGTCCATGTCTCGACGCCCGAAGGCGCCGGGCTGGTGGCCGGTGCGCGGCTGGAGGGGGCGAAGATCTTTGGTGAAACCTGCCCGCAGTATCTGTTCCTGACCAAAGAGGATCTGGACCGCCCCGGCATGGATGGGGCCAAGTTCATGTGCTCGCCGCCCTTGCGCGATACCGCAACGCAAGACGCGCTTTGGCGCCATGTGCAGGCCGGCACCTTTTCGGTGGTGTCGTCGGATCACGCGCCCTATCGTTTTGATGAAACAGGGAAACTGGCGAATGGCCCCGAGGCCACGTTCAAGCAGATCGCCAATGGCATGCCCGGTATTGCAGCCCGCTTGCCGCTGCTTTTCTCCGAAGGCGTGAATGGCGGGCGGATCACCCTGAACCAGTTCGTGGCGCTGAGCGCCACCAATGCGGCCAGGATCTATGGCATGCACCCGCGCAAGGGTACGATCGCCATCGGGTCGGACGCGGATATCGCGATCTGGGATCCGTCGGAAACGCGGCGGATCAGTGTCGAGAACCAGCATGACAACATGGATTACAGCCCGTTCGAGGGCCGCGAAGTCACCGGCTGGCCGGTCACCGTGCTGTCGCGCGGTGAGGCGGTGATCGAGAACGGCGCGTTGGTGGCCGAACCGGGTCGCGGCAGGTTCATCCACCGCGAGCGTCCTGATTTCACCGGCTATCCGGGAACGCAGACGCCCGAGCTCGACCCGGCGTGGAATTTCGGTGCGGAGATCAACTGACGATGGGCTTGATACGAGTCATTAACCCGAATTCGACACAAGCGATCACCGACAAGATGGCCCAATCGCTGGCACCCTATGCGGCGCGCAGCGGATACCGGATTGATTGCGTCACGCTGAGCAAGGGACCGGCGGGCGTGGCCAGCGATGAAGATATCGCACAGGTCGCACCGCTTGTGGCCGAAGCGGTCGGCAACGACGCCGAGGCCGATGTCTTTGTCATCGCCTGCTACAGTGATCCGGGGCTAAGCGAAGCGCGCCAGGTGACGGACAAACCGGTGATCGGCATCGGTGAGGCCGCTGTTTCCACGGCGCTGGCGCTGGGGGATCGGTTTGGCATCATTTCGGTTTCGGACTGGTCTGTGGCGCGGCATGCGCAATACATGATGTCCCGGGATATTCATGCGCGCTGCGCAGGCGACAGACCGCTCGGTTTCAGCGTGGCGGATACACAGAACGCCGACGCCTTCGAGATGATCGAGAAGGTCGCGCGCCAGCTGACCGAGCAGGACAAGGCCGACGTGCTGATCACGGCCTGCGCAGGCATGTCGCGGCATCAGCCCCGGCTGGAGGCGGCGACAGGTGCGATCGTGATCGATCCGGTGCGCGCGGCGGTGGCGGTCGCGATCAGCGTGCTGATCGCCCGCGAGGCGGCGGCACATGACTGAGCAAACATCCGTGCTGATCATCGACGACAGCGCGCAACCCTATCTGCCACGCCTGCGCGACACCGTGCCGGGCTGCGTCTTTCATGGCTGTGACGCCGGAGAAAAGGTACAGGACGCGCTGGCGCGTGTTCGCCCCGAGATCGTCTTTGGCCTGCATTGCCCGACCTATCCGGCCTTCAGCCATGCGGTCGCGCTTGGGTGCGACTCGGTGAAATGGTTGCACAATGGCGGTGCTGGAATCGACCATCTGCCGGCGTGGGATCCGGAACGCATCACCGTGACCAACAGTGCCGGCGTATCCAGCCGGTTCATGGCCGAAACGGTGACAGGCGCGATCCTGATGATGAATTTCCGTTTCCCCGAATATTTCGCGCAGCAGCGTGCGCATGTCTGGGAAAAGCTGCCTTGGGAAAGCCTGTCATCGAAGACGGTTCTTGTGATCGGATTGGGTGGAATTGGCACGCTTGTGGCGCAGCGGTTGCGGACCTTCGGGGCGTATGTGATCGGCGCGCGGCGATCTTTGCGTCCCTGCGCGGATGTCGATGAACAGATCGCCATGGCCGACCTTCACGATGCGCTGCCACGGGCGGATTATGTCTGCATTCATGTGCCGAATACCGATGAAACGCAAAACCTTGTCGATGCGGCATTTCTGAAGCGGATGAAACCCACCGCGCGCTTGATCAACACCGCCCGTGGGGCACAGGTGGATGAAGCCGCGCTTGTCGCCGCATTGCGCGCGGGTCAGATCGCCGGGGCCTATCTGGATGTATTCCGAACGGAACCGTTGCCTGCTGAATCGTCGTTCTGGGATTTGCCGGGGGTCGTCATTTCACCGCACTATGCCGATGCGGCAGAGGGCTGGAAATCTGCGTCGGCGGCGTTTTTCGCAGAAAACCTGCGACGCTATATGAACGGTAGCCCGCTGCAGAATATGTGTGATCCGGCAGCGGGATACTGAAGGATGGTCGCGTTTGCAGACAATCCTGGCGTTGTCTGCACCGTCCTCGGCATCTATGGGCTATGAGTCCTGCGCCTGATGCGCCACTGTGCGTGAGGATGCGCCAGCCCTTGCCAGAATGCCGACAACGACAAGTGTTCCGATTGCGATGGCCACCCAGCTGTTGGAAATCAGGATCAGCCCCGCAAGGGTGAGCAGGATCTTTTCCGCCAGAACAAGGTCTCGCTTCCAGAAGCCGATATAGGCGGCCGACAGGGCGAGTATCGCAAGCACACCGCTTGTCAGGGCCAGCACGAACTCCAGCGGCGAGAAATCCACAAAAAGCAGACTCGGGGCATAGATAAACATGAACGGCACCAATGCCTTGCCCATGGACAGCCTGAACGCCGTTGTGCCGGTGCGCATTGGATCGGCCCGGGACAAACCGGCGGCGGCATAGGCTGCAAGGGCGACCGGGGGTGTCACATCGGCTAGGACGCCGAAATAGAACACGAAGAAGTGGGTCGCGATGAGCGGGACGCCAAACTCTGTCAGCGCAGGTGCAGCGATCGAGGCCAGGATGATATATGTCGGCGTTGTCGGAATTCCGGCCCCCATCAGGATACAGGCAATAGCGACAAAGAAGAGGCCGAAGAACAACGCGATGGATTTTTCAGACAAAAGGCCGGTGAAATCCAGCGATGTCACAATCGCCGCGAGATCATAGGCCAGCTGTACGACCGCGGCCGAAAACTTGAAGCCAAGACCGGTGAGTGTCGTGATCCCAAGCAGGAACCCCACACAGGCACAGGCCGCACCGATTGCCAAAGCGAACTTGGCGCCATCCTCAAAGCCGACAATCAGTTTCGTCGGGGTCAGCACCGTGTCCAGATCCATGTCCCGGTTGCCCATCTTATGTGCAAAGAACGGGATGTAGGAAAAGCCGATGGTCAGCAGGATGCCCCAGAACGCGGCAAGAAATGGTGTATACTGCATCAACAGCAATGCCACCATGACGCCCAAAGGGACCAGCAAATGCCAGGATCGTTTCATGACCTGGGCGATTTGGGGAATCTTGTCAGAAGATATGCCCGCCAAGCCCAGTCTTTTGGCTTCAAGATGCACCATCAACAGGATGGCCAGATAGTGAAAGGCGGCGGGAATGATGGCGATCAGGATGATTTCATTATAGGGAACGCCAAGCATCTCGGTCATGACGAAGGCCGATGCCCCCATGATCGGTGGCGTGACCTGGCCGCCACAGGATGCGGAGGCTTCCACAGCGCCAGCAAAGCGGCCCGAGAACCCCATGCGCTTCATCAAGGGAATGGTGAACGCGCCGGTCGTGACGGTGTTGGCAATGGGTGAGCCGGAAATCATCCCAAAAAAGCCCGAAGACACCACCGAAACCTTTGCGCTCCCGCCGGATTGACGGCCCGCGATTATCGTTGCCAGGTCGATGAACAGCTGTCCCAGACCGCTCATTTGCGCCAGGATGCCGAACAGTACGAAATGGAAGACATAGGTTGCGACAACGCCAACGGCGACGCCATAGATGCCTTCGGTGCCGACGAACAGGTGGTTGATGATACGATCGATCCCATACCCGCGGTGGGCCAGGATGCCCGGCATATAGGGGCCGAACATGGCGTAGAGGATACAGAGCGCGCCGATATAGGCCAGCGTCGGCCCCATCGTGCGGCGCGTGGCCTCCAGTGTCATGATGATGGCGATCAGCCCCATCATATATTCCTGAGGGCGCGGTTCACCCACATTCACGATGAAGATATCTTTGAAGAACACGGCCAGATATGCAGAAAATCCTGCGCCCAGTGCCGCAAAGAGCCAATCGCGCAGCGCGATTTTCCCCGGCTTCGCGCCCGTGCCGTTGATGGGCAGGGTCAGGGCCGCCAATGCGACCATTCCCGCGCTAAAGATGTAGGTCGATATCGTTGCAGGCAGTTGAGCGAACAGATCAATGATCAGGAATAGATAGAAGGCGGCGAATATGATCGACGTGCGCCACATGGATCGTGTGGGTGCCGCCCGTTTGCGCGGAAATACCAGAAAGACCAGACCCATGACGAATGCCAGATGAACCGTCCGGTGCATGACTTCGTTCAACAGGCCGAAACCCGCTGTGTAGAGATGGAACAGTGACAGAACCACAGAGGTCACCGTCACCAGAATGGCGGCCGGACCCACGATGTTGCGAAAATTGGATTCGGAGTCGTACTCCTTGATCATCGCCTCGATTTCGGCGGGCGACAATGCTTCCTCTACCTCGGTCAGCGCTGGTTTGTCTTGTTGCTGTTTCATGCATTAGTTCCCCGAGTTTCCACAAACTTCGATACCAATCGCGTTGGCTCCAAGGTCTGCAAGTACGATTTCCTGACCGGCGATTTGAAGTGAATTCAGATATTCTCTCTGTATCCGCAGTTGAATTCTTTGAAACTGTCGATCCATTTCCAGAACGAATTTGCCGTCTTCCAGCCGCCAACCGGTTTCTCCGACGTCCCCGGCAAAGGAGGGCAGCCCGGCGCCGTGGGCTTCGAACACTTCAGCGGTCTGGTGAATCCCGGTTGCCTTGATTTCGTAGTGATCCACGACCGGCGTGAGCGATACGGAATGGATGAAGGATAGCGAAAATCTGCCACCAGGGTCAGTCGCATATCTTGCGACTTCAGTGTCGGTTCGGCCTTGATAGAGGCACAGGTAATCGGCAGCTTGTGCGCTTTTTGCGGGCTGCGACACCAAAAGAAGGCCCGCCAGAAAGGCGAGCCTAAAGGATTCAGCAGGGTGCGGTTTACTGCCCAACACCGATTTCTGCGTAATATTTCGCAGCACCCGGGTGCACGGGGATGGAAACGCTTTGCAAAGCTGTCTCTGCCGCGATTTCACGGCCCTTCGGGTGCACTTTGCCCAGGGTTTCGGTGTTTTCATACAGGGCTTTGGTCACAGCATAGATGATGTCATCTGAAACATCTTCGTGGGTTGCCCAGATTGCGCGAACAGCCAGTGTTTCAACATCTTCATCAACACCCTTGTAGGACCCGGCAGGCAAAACAGTGCTGACGTAATACGGCTGTTTTTCCTGAAGTTTGGCGATGGCGGGACCGTTCAGCGGCACAATTCGAATTTCATGACCATTGGCCAGTTCCGTCACCGAGGACGTCGGCGCACCCGCTGTGATCAGCGACGCGTCCAGATTGCCATCCTTGATCTTTTCAACCGACTGCGAGAAGGAAGAATAATCTTCGGACACGTCGTCACGCGACATTCCATGGGCTTCGATCAGATCGCCCAGCAGCTGCCATTGTCCCGAACCCGGCGAACCGGAAGACACCGACTTTCCGGCCAGGTCTTCAAATTTCTCGATGCCGGAATCAGCGCGTACAACCAGCTGCACCGTTTCCGGATAAAGAGCACCGATTGCGCGGATGTTGTCGATCTTTCCGTCTTCAAACTGGCCGGTGCCCTTGTAGGCCGCGTCCAGGATGTCAGCGGCGGCAAACGCGCTTTCAATTTCGCCGCGGGCAAGCAGCTTGGTGTTCGCCACCGAGGCATTTCCGGTTTCGGCTGTCGCGGACAGTTTCGTGTCGGGCAATTCAGCGGTGTTTGAGATCAGCTGAGCGAGCATGCCACCCAGAGGATAGTAGGTTCCGCCTGTCCCGCCGGTCGCAATGCCAAAGAATGAACGTGTCTGGGCATTGGCGATCTTTCCGGAAAGCCCAGCCAAAGGCAGCGCTGCTGCTGAAAGCATAAGAGTTCTGCGAGTGAACATTTTGTTCTCCTGTTGATTCCAACCGGGAAATATCTCGCGACCCGGCTTGCGGATCATTGACTGATCTTATTTCAAATGTCAAAGATGAATTTCAGTGATGAAAAAGGTGCCCCATGGCTGCTTCAGAGTTGATGACGTTCGTGGCGGGTTCCAAACCCGTTCTGCTGAATGTTCCCCATGCGGGTATCTTGTTGCCGGACGACATCAGAAACCGGTTGCGCAGCGATGCACTCGAATTGAAAGACACCGATTGGCACATGGACCAGCTGGCTATGCCATGCGCTGAATTGGGTGTGGGTGTCGTGGCGGCCCGATATTCGCGCTATGTGATAGACCTGAACCGCTCGGCTGAGGACAGTCCTCTATATGCGGGGCCGACAACCGGGCTGATATCGCAGATCGATTTTGATGGCCGCCCTCTATACAAGGACGGGCAGGAGCCAGACGCCGAGGATACGCAAGCGCGCATCCAGAGGTACTGGGCCCCATATCACCACGCGCTGAACGCTGAAATTCACCGGATCAAGGCGCAGTTCGGCATCTGCGTGTTGATCGATCTGCATTCCATCCGCTCGGAAGTGCCAAGATTGTTTGACGGCGTGTTGCCAGACCTTAATCTGGGCACAAACAGTGGTACGAGCACAGCCGCCCGTTTCGAAGACTGTGCTGAAACCGCACTTCGGAAGACAGACTATAGCTTTGTAAAAAACGGCCGTTTCAAAGGTGGCCACATTACAAGGCATTACGGGAACCCGGATCAGAACATTCATGCGTTGCAGCTGGAAATTGCACAATCGACCTATATGCAAGAACAAGCCCCCTGGGCGTTGGTGCGTGACAAGTCGGACCGGCTGTCCGCAACCATCAAGACATTCGTTTCTGCCGTGCTGAAAGAGGCCGAGCAGGCGGTCTGACCGCAGTCCACGGATTCCACAACCTGCCTGAAAGCAAAGGAAATCAGATGCCAACCGGCTTTCATTTCAAACAAGCGCTGACCGATCAGGGATGGCAACAGAATGTATCCGTCGCGGTTTCGGATACCGGCTATTTTGGAACGCTGGTGCAGGATGACAATCCGAACAACTATCCGGAGATTGCACAACCGGTCGTTCCGGGCATGCCAAACCTGCACAGCCATTCGTTCCAATACGCGATGGCGGGCCTGTCCGAGGTGCGCCGCAACCCGGTAGACAGCTTCTGGTCCTGGCGCGAGAAGATGTATTATTTCGCTCACAACGTCTCTCCCGAAGACCTGCATGCGATCACCGCGAAACTCTATATGGAACTGCTCAAGGGCGGCTATACGGAGATTGTCGAATTTCATTACCTGCACAATGATCTGGATGGCGGGTATTATGCGACCCCCGAAGAGCTGTCGGCGGCGATCCTTTCGGCCGCGACCCGAACCGGGTTGAGCCTGACGCATCTTCCCGTGTTCTACGCGCACGCAAATTTCGGCGGCGTCGCCCCGCAAGATGCGCAACGGCGCTTCATCAACTCGCGGGAACAATATGTGCGTTTGATCGAGGCGCTCAAAAGCCAGAAAACGGGTCACAATCTGGGTGTTGCGCCGCATTCGTTGCGGGCTGTCACCGAAGAGGAAATGAACTGGCTACTGGAATTGCGGAACGACATGCTGCCGGATTGTCCGGTTCACATCCACGTTGCAGAACAGACCAAGGAAGTGGATGACAGTATTGCGCACAGCGGGAAACGATCTGTTGCTGCCCTGATGGATCAGGCCCCGGTGGACAAGGCATGGTGTCTGATCCACTCAACCCATCTGGATGACGACGAGGTTGCGGCCATCGCCAATTCTGGTGCCACCGTGGGTCTTTGTCCGCTGACGGAATCGAACCTTGGGGACGGAATTTTCCGAGCCGTCGATTTTCTGGCCGCGGACGGTCATTTCGGTATCGGGTCTGACAGCAACATCTGCACACAGGCCATGCAGGAGCTGCGCACGCTGGAATATAGTCAACGCCTGCTGCACCGACAGCGCAACATCCTGTGTTCCGAACAATTGCCGAATGTCGGCAGCTACCTGTGGCAGAAGGCCGCCCAGGGGGGTGCGCGCGCTGCCGGGCGTGCTATCGGGCGGATTGCCGCAGGCCATCGCGCCGATTTTGTTGAGGTTGCTTTCGACCAGAATGGGATCATGGCAGCGGTTTCAGCCGAAGCCGTGCTGGATTTCCACATGTTTTCCGGCCAGAAGGCCGACATTTCCGCAGTATATGTTGCCGGAGCCCGGGTCATATCCGACGGGCAGCATCCTCAGCAAGACGCCATAGATGCCAGCTATGTTTCCACCATGCAGCGATTGGCGCAAAAATTATGATGTCTGCATGACCAAGGACAAGAAATATCAGTCCAACTCGCTGCTTCGAGGGCTAAAAATTCTGGAAGCCTTCGGCGCGGGAACAGCCGAGATGACGCTCTCTCAGATTGCCGAGGAGATCTCGGTTACCAGTTCCGCCGCTTTTCGCTTTGTGCATACGCTGGAGCAGGAAGGGTATCTTATCAAAGATGAAAGATCCCGCAGCTTTCGGCTCGCACCGCGCGTGATGGAGTTGGGGTACAGCTATATCAAGTCGCTTGATCTTGGGGACGTCGCAGCCGTCCACGCCCGCAAGCTTCGTGATATTTCGGGGTTCTCGGTCCATGTTGCCGTGCTTGAGAATACGGAAGCCGTCTATATATACCGGGCGATGTCAGCCAGCCCGATGGTTTCAAACATCCCGGTTGGCTCCCGTCTTCCGGCGTTTGCGACGTCAATGGGCCGTGTCATGTTGGCCGATCTCGGGGAAGACGAACTGGAGCGCCGCTTCAAGACGTATGACTTTGAGAAATTCACGGACGAGACAATTGAATCCCTGTCGGCGCTGAAAGCGGCGCTGCTGGAAGACCGCCAGCGCGGCTATGTCGCGCAAGCCTCTCAGCTTGCGGAAGGTACGGTTGCCATTGCCGCCCCCATTTATGATCGATCGGGCCATGTCATCGGTGCGATCAATGTTTCCGGGCATCACAATCAACTGGATCCAACGGACGGATTGATCGGACAAGTCCGCACATGTGCGGCGGAAATTTCCGACATGCAGTGAAACCAGCCGCGGCCGCCTTTCCACTGTCGGGAAATGGTATCCGGATGCGCCCGTGCTTTGGCGATTCATCCGGACCACCGTTTCGTTCTGGCCGGGTGTCATGGATTTCAGACCGGCGATGACCCCCAGATTGTTCACCCGTTTACGGCAGCTACCGCCGATCTGCCCAGTCAGGATATTCTACAGGCCGTCGCGGCGCGCTTTTTGAACAGGCGGGCGGCTGGCTCCCCAGCCGCCCGGCGGTATCAGACGTGTTGCAGTTCCTTGGCGTGCAGCCATTCGGCGTGTTTCGGAGCCTTCTTGGTTTTCGACCATTCCTCCAGCATGTCCCACTTGACCGCGTCCATGCGTTTCAGCAGCGCCTCTTCCTCCGGATCCGGGCTGGCCAGTTCGACGCGGTGGCCGTTTGGGTCGAAGAAATAGATCGAGTGGAAGATCGAGTGGTCGGTGACGCCCAGCACCTCGACGCCATTGGCTTCCAGGTGATCCCTGTACTTCAGCAGGGTGTCGCGGTCCTTGACCCGGAAGGCAATGTGCTGGACCCATTCCGGTGTGTTGGGGTCGCGCCCCATTTTCGGCTTGGTCGGAAGTTCAAAGAAGGCCAGCACGTTGCCGTTGCCCGCATCAAGGAAGAGATGCATGTAGGGGTCTGGCTCGTGTGTGGACGGCACATGATCCTCGGCAATGGCAAGGACGAAATCCATGTTCAGCATCTTGCCGTACCATTCGACGGTTTCCTTCGCATCATTGCAGCGATAGGCGACGTGGTGAATTTTCTCGATTTTCATCTTGTTCTCCTTGGGTTGCGTTTAGGTTTCAGTCAGGCGTCGGACGCCAGTGCAATGGCTTCGTCAAGCACGTCAACGTCGCCGATGTGGTTGCTGAGGATCAGGATGAGGCGCGCGTTCAGCGCATCGCTTTCCTGTTTGGATCTGTTCTCATGCGCCGCCAGCAGCCGCGCATAGAAATCGTCCGGCCCGGGGATATTGGGGTCGGTGTTTAAGGTGCTCATCTGGGTGTTCTCCTTATCCGCGTCCGGTTGCAGTTTTCAGGGCCTTGCGCAGCTCCGCTTCGTCGAACTGTTCCCAGCGCGCCGCAACATGCTGATCGGGGCGCATTAGGTAGACGGCCGTGCGCGCATCGCCAAGGTAGCGATCGGCCAGTTCCGGGTTGCCGTCGGCCGCGAGCGCCACGCGCGTCACCCGGATGCCGTCGACATCCAGCGCGTCGGGCGCGTCGGTGTCGATGGTCAATATCTGGAACCTGCCGCCGAGCAGCTCCAACAGCCACTTGTCGCCTGCCGGCGCATCGACCATCGGCGCGCCGACGCGGGTCCGTTCCGGCCCACCCGGCAAGGCGTCGGGGCCGTTCAGGCTTAGCCCGTCATAGACGCAAGGCACCGACAACCGGCCCGAGTTGACCAGTGGACGGGCAAATTTGGTCTTGTCCGCCAAGGTCAGCACAGCATCACGGAACGTCTTGCTGATCTCGGATTTCGGCGTGATGAAATCGGTCGAGCGGGTCGAGTTCAGGATATTCTCGTCGGCACCATGGACCCGTTCCTCTGAATAGGTGTCCAGCAGCGTTTCAGGGGCTTTGCCCTGGATCACCAGACCCAGCTTCCAGCCGAGGTTGTCGGCATCCTGCATGCCCGAGTTGGCACCACGCGCGCCAAAGGGCGAAACCTGGTGCGCCGCGTCACCGGCAAAAAACACCGGACCATGCCGGAATGTTTCCATGCGCTTGCACTGGAAGGTATAGATCGAAGACCATACCATGTCATATTCGACATCGCCGAGAAACGCGTCGAGTCGCCGGCGGATGTTCTCTTCTTTCAGCTCTTCCTTGCGATCCACGTCCCAGCCGATCTGGAAATCTACCCGCCATACTCCGTCGGGCTGTTTGTGCAGCAGCGTCGAGGCACCGGACCCGTGCGAGGGTTCAAACCAGAACCAGCGTTCGGTCGGAAACTCAAGATCGCCTTTCATCCTGATGTCGGCGATCAGGAAACTGTCCTGGAAAACCTTGCCGGTGAACGCGTGGCCCAGCATGTCGCGCAAGGGCGAACTGGCACCGTCGCAGACCACCAGGTAATCGGCCTCGACCTTGTAGGGCCCGTCCGGGGTCATCACGTCCAGCACCACATGCCGGTCCTGAACCGCAACCGCATCGATCCGGTTCTTGCCGCGCAGCTGGATCGGGGCGCCCTCTGCCTGTAGCTGGCGCAGGCGGTCGATCATGTATTGTTCGAAATAAGGCTGCTGTAGGTTGATGAACGCGGGATATTTGTGACCCCGTTCCGGCAGCAGGTTGAATTCGAATACCTTGTCGTCACGGTGGAAAACCTTGCCTAGGTTCCAGACAACGCCCTTGTCCAGCATCGGCGCGCCGCAGCCGTAGCGGTCGGCGATTTCCAGGCAGCGTTTTGCGAAACAGATCGCGCGGGACCCCATGCCGATGCCTTCGTGATCGTCAAGCACCAGGACAGGAATGCCCTGCTGGCCAAGATCCAGCGCAGTCGCGATGCCGATCGGACCGCCGCCCACGATGACGACCGGATGGCGGACCGCTTCGGCTTTGTCCTGATCGGGGGATTTCTCATAGGGATAGACCTTGTGCGCCAAGGTGTACCTGTCATCGAACATCTTCTTTTTTCCTCCTCAAACTATCCCGGGCGGCGCCCGTTCGTGACCTGCAATCCCTATCGGTCCTTTGATCGGGGCTTTGCCGGGGATGGTTTCATCGTCTTCGATGAGCAGGGAAAACGCTGGACGTCGCTGTCCCGCTCATTCTGCCTGCGCAGGGCCATCGCGGCGCGCGCCTTGGCGATGATGGTCATCGTGCTGTGGCCGCCTGCAACCTCGGCGATCTCGGCAACAGAGGTCTCCTTTTGAGTCATACCCCCCTGGGATGCGAATGCCTTGGCCATCTCTGTCTCCTTGGTCGTCTGGGGTGCAGATCGGCCCGGGGCAGGGCCGGAGAATCGTTGCGTCTGCAACGAAAATATTCCCGGGCAGCTTTCCGCCCGGGAAGGTCTTACATAAGCCCCACCAGCCACAGCGACAGCGAGGGCACAGTGATCAGCAGCAGCAGCCGGAAGATGTCGGCAATCCAGAAGGGCAGCACGCCCTTGAAGATCGTGCCCAGGGACACGTCGCGCAGGACGCCCTTCAGAACGAAGACATTCATCCCCACCGGTGGGGTGATCAGGCTGATCTCGGTGGCCACAACCACGACGATGGCGAACCAGATCAAAGCGTTCTCGGGATCGAGCAGCAGTTCGTTCTGAAACGGCAATTCGTACATCAACGGGTAGAACACCGGCACCGTCAGCAGGATCATCGACAGGCTTTCCAGAACGCAGCCAAGGATCAGATAGATCCCGATGATGAAACCGATCACCATCCAGGCCGGCATCTCGTATTCCAGCACCGCAACCGCCAGCGCGTCCGGCAAACCGGCGAAATTGACGAAATTGGTGAACAGCTCGGCCCCGATAATGACCGCAAAGATCATCGCGGTGGCCCGCACGCTATCGAAAGTCGCTTCGAGGAACTGTCGGCATGTCATCGTCCGCAACGCCAGCGCGATCAGAACCGCTGCCCCGGCACCCATGCCGGCGGCTTCGGTCGGGGTAAAGAACCCGCCGTAGATCCCGACCATGATGAAAAGGAACAGCCCCAGCACCGCGAAGACGCCGACAAGATCGCTGCGCGACATCGGTTCGGGTTTTTCATTGTCCGGGGCAAGGTCGGGGTTGACCAGCACCGCACCCTTGACCGCCAGCAGGTAGAACACCACGCCGATGAGTCCCGGAATGATCCCGGCGATGAACAGCTTGGCGATGTTGGTCTCGGTCAGCAGCCCATAGATGATCAGGATCACGCTTGGCGGGATCAAGATGCCAAGCGTACCGCCCGCGGCGATGGAACCGGTCGCGAGCCGATCATCGTACCCGAACTTGCGCATCGAAGGCATGGCCACCTTGGACATGGTCGCCGCCGTAGCCAACGACGATCCGCAGACCGCCGAAAAACCGCCGCAGGAAAAGACTGAAGCCATGGCCAGCCCGCCGCGCATCCGCCCGAACAGACGATCCGCCCCGGCGAACAACCCATGCGCCACGCCCGAGGCCGCCAGGATGTTGCCCATGAAGATGAAAAGAGGGATCACCGACAGGCTGTATGACAGCGCCGTATCAAAGGCCACTTGCCCGGTCATCGCCCAGGCCGGCTGCCAGCCGCGCATCAGCGCAAAGCCGATGCCGCCGACCGCCGCCATCGCAAAGGCAATGGGCACGCGCAGCAGGATCAGGCCAAGCAGGATCGCAAATCCGATCAGAGATTCCGTCACGGCGCGCGCTCCTCTGCTCGGGTGTTGTCCAGGCTGCTGGGTGGCTGAATGCCGCGCAGAAAGGCGATAAAGGCGCAGACCAGACAGGAAAAACTGGCCAGGAAACCAAATGGCGCGAGAGGAATTTCAAGCGCATTGGTCACCGCGCCGTCCTCTGCGGCCTTCCAGGCATGCGAGGCCAGCCGCCAGGCAAAGGTCGCCAGCAGCGCAGCGGAAAACAGCCCGGCAAAGGCCGCCAGCAGTCGATTGATGCGGCCGCCCAACACATTGAGCAGATCGACCTCGATATGCTCTCGCCGCTCGGTGGTCAGAGGCAGCGCCAGAAACACCAGCGCGGCCAGCAGAATTTCGGTCAGTTCGAAAGCACCGGCCAGCGGTGCCTGGAGAATGTAGCGCCCGACCACGTCGACGCAGGTAATCAACACCAGACAGAACAGGATCAGCGCCGCACCGAGTCCGATGGACCATTCCAGGAGCGGTCCTATATCCAGCCCCCCGCCATAGGGGGGGGCCGGATTTGAAACGCTTGCGCAATCGTTCCATGGATCAGAACGCCACACCGGTCTGGTCGCGCAGCGACTCAAGTGCCGCGGCCCCGTCAAAACCGTCTTCGGTAATGGTTTCGGACCAGGCCCGTTCATGGGCCGCCGCCGCGGTCTTGATCGCATCCACCACCGGGGCCGGTGCGTCATGGATCTCGATCCCGGCATCCTTGATCTTTTCGATGGCTTTTTCGTCCGCCGCGTTCCAGGCCGCGCCCACGCGTTCGGCAAAGGCTTCTCCGGAAATCGCCTCGATGGCGGCCTGATCTTCGGCGGAAATCTCGTTCCACTTGTCTTCGTTGATCACCACGAACCATGTGGTGTTGTAGATCCCGCCCGGTACCCGCATCGCGTATTTCAGATCGTCGGTCAGCTTGAAGGCGGTCAGAGCTTCATAGGTGAAGGTGACGCCGTCGATGACGCCGCGCGACAGCTTTTCGTAAACTTCACCCGAGGACATGAAAAGCGTCGTGGCACCGAGATCTTCCATCAGATCGGCGACATAACCACCCGGCACGCGGATTTTCAGCCCCGATATGTCGTCGACCGTCTCGATCTTGCGGATGTTGTTGTGCAGGACACCGGGCCCATGAACGAAGAGACCCAGAAGCTTCACGCCTTCGTGTTCGTCCTGCGCGCCAAGCTGGTCGGTATAGACGTTCCAGAACGCTTTGGACGCCTGGACCGCGTCATCGCCGATAAAGGAAAACTGGCCGATCCGCGAACGCGCAAAGCGATCATCGGTAGTAAAGGAATGCAGGCCATACGTGATGTCGGCAATGCCGTCGGCGGCGATGTCGAAATGCGCAGGCGGCGGGCCCATCGGTTTTGCAAGCACCCGAACGGACACCCGGCCGTCGGTAACGTCGCTGATCTCACGGGCCCATGGCTTCAGCGCGCCGACAACGATCGGATGCCGGGGCGGCAACCAGCTGGACATGACCAGCGTGGTGTCTGTCAGCGCCGCTGTCGCGGTCATCGTCAGACCAAGCGCGGCGCCTGCAAGCAGCTGTGCGAAGTTGGTGAATTTCATGGTGCTCCTCCTTTGGAATGTCGTCGTGTCGTCGGTTTTGCATGTCGCGGTTTCGCGTCGGGGCCGGGTCCCGGACGAGAACCGGCAATACGGCGCTGAATGCGTGCGCCTGTTGCAGCCTCACACAGTGCCCAGCGATGAATTGGCTGGGTTCGCGATCACAGTCCGGCGTATGCAGTGCCGGCTGTCAGGTCGCGGAAATCTCGATGAATGTGGCCCCCCTCCCGAAGCGCCGTGTTCACATTGTCTGTGCTGGCCGAACGCCAGATACGCTATCCGTTACATTTGAAACTATTTTGTTATCGTTGCATCTGTAATGGAAGTCAATATCATTTCATATGAAACAATATGCCCGCGGAGCTATCGACATGATTTCATTCGATCTATCGAGCTTTCTACCCTATAGGCTTGCAGTGTTGTCCGAGCGAATCAGCAAGTGTCTTTCGCTTGAATATGCGCGCAGCCACGGGATTTCGGTGGCGGAATGGCGGGTGTTGGTGCATCTGGCGCACGGTAGGGAAGTGTCGGTGCGCGATATCCACAATTGTGTGAACCTGGAAAAGCCGCGCGTCAGCCGGGCCGTGACAGGGCTTGAGAAAGCCGGGCTGGCGCGAAAGGGAACCAGCAAGGCGGACAGCCGCCTTGTCGCGATTTCGTTGACGGAACAGGGCCGCGCGGTTTTGGGCGAAATTCTTCCATCGGCTTTGGAGTTCGAAGCGAAGCTGCTGGATGCGCTTTCCGCGCAGGAACTGGAAAGGTTCTATGAGATCGCGGAAAAGCTGCACGCTGTGCTGGACAACGATCCGACAGCGCCCCGGCGGTCGGTTATGGACAGGTCCGCAACCCGTTCCGCCTGATCCCCGGCTCTCGACACCGGCGGGAATGATTTCACCCGGCGTTTCGATCGTTGCCTTGCTTGATCCGTGTCATCGCGGACTGCAGGGCCTCTAACCCCTGTACCAACGCGTCGACATCTGTGGGCGCCATTTCATCCAGAATCCGCTTGGCCCGCTTTTCCACCGCCGGCTGTACCTTTGCAAACAAAGCGCGGCCTTTCCTGGTGCATCGGTAGATCCGCAGGCGACGGTCATTGTCGTCAACTTTGCGGGTAATAAGCCCTTTTTCCTCCAGCCGCTGCGACGCCCGGGTGACCTGTACCTTGTCAAGCGTAGTGCGCCGCGCAAGCTCGGGTGACGTCACCGCGTCTTCGTCAGCCAGCAGGAGCAAGAGCCGCCATTCTTCGCGGCCAAGGCCGAAATCGCGACCATAGACCTGGGTGAGGTTGCGCGAAAACGCCTCGGCGACGACCGCCAGCTGGTAGGGAAAATGGGTTTCAAGCTTCATATGCGCCTCTCTCCCCAGATTTAGACCGAATTAGTTTCAACTGCAACGGTGTGGGGCGCAAGCGCCGTGCGGGCATGATTTATCCTTGGCTCATGCACTGTTCGACATGCTCAAAGGGAGTGCTGGAAAACGCCGTGCTGTTCGGGACGCGCACCGATTCGGGGCAACGGCCGCATTGTCACAGCCCGGGGCGTCCAGCGCCAGATCAGAATGTCCAGCGTGCCCCGAAGAGAACGGCATCCACATCCTGATAGGTCGTGGCGACGCCGGAATAGGCATAATTGCGATAGCTCAGATAGGCTTCCAGATGCAGGCTCTCGATGTGCTGGACAGCCTGGATCCCCCAGGCATCCGAGTCCGTGCCGTCCCGAAGAAAATCCGTTCCGCGATAGATGTCGGCCGAGATCGCGCTTGGACCGATGTCAAAGATCTGACCGATCCAGCCGAACTTGGCATAAACATATTCAGACGACGCCAGCGTATTCTCACCGGCCGCAACACTCAGGTTGAGCCCCGTCGGCTTGTGAAGCAACGAGGCGGATCCGAACAGATGCTCTTCATCCAGCCCATTTTCCGGCTGAAACCAGCTATATCCAAGTCCGGCGCTGAACGAGATATCATTGGCTTCGTACCCATATCGCGCTGCAATATCGTAGTAATTCGCGTCGATTGCCGTCGCCAGAACGTCCTGGCCATAGGCCGCGGACACCTTGAATCCCGAGAACTCCGGGGTGTCGTATCGGATACGCATGCGCCGTCCTGCGTCGAAATTCCTGAATACGGCACCGACGGGTACTGTGCTCAGCCGATTGTTGACCCGGAACAGATGCGCACCTGCCGCGTCCGCGAGCGCCGAGTACCCGGCGATGCTGGTGCCCGACTTGTCGAACTCAGCAATCCCATCGGCGGCCATGCTACCCTGGCCCGTCCAGATCGTACCGAAATTGCCGGAATAGATGATTTCCAGCTTCCGAATATCCGTTCGCTGCCAATCGAGATAGGATGGGTTGGCGATCTGGTTTGTTTCCGCCGTTGCGAGAATGCCCAATGCCGTTTCAAAATTGAAACGCAAGCTGTTGCCGCCGGCAGGCGAGTCGATCCAAAGCCCGATCCGGGATGTCGAATTGGTGTTGTTTACGAACTCATTGTACGTCTCGGTGCCGTCGTCGACACCTTGATAGGTCATGTTGAGCTGACCGTAGAACGTCGTGGTCCAGCCGTTGGGATTGGTGAAGACCAGGTTCTCGTCCTCGGCGGCAACCGGGGCCGCACCGGATATCACCACAGCGGTGATGGCGATCAATACAGTTCTAGTCACGTCAAAGACCTCCTCAGCCCGAAGTCAGTACCCCCTGCGCGTTACGGTCGGGGAGTGCAAGCGCCATGTCGCAATCGTGCAAGTTGTCCATCTTATACAATCTGAGAGCGGTATAGGCCATACAATGCGAACCGGCCAGTATTCACGGTTCGTGTGCGCGCGGATTGTTGATGCCATAGAACAGAAGGCACCGCACATTTCTGCGGCAAGAGGCTGGCGACCCCGTCACGCTGCCCTCAAACGAGAACTTTTTTCATGCCTTTGGGCGTTACGGCAGTCGCCGCGAAGCCCGGGATGCGCCCTGCAATCGGCGTCAAGAACCACCGGGGTGGTGATCTATGCCACAGGATATTTACAATCCGCGTCTTCGCCCTCGCTCGGCGGACCAACGGGACGCGCGGATGTGGTAGGCAAGCCTGAGCACTATCGATTCGAAGCGGTGCGCGCAGAGAAAGTGCTGGAACATACCATGGAACACTATCTCGTTTACATCGCCCTTGCGCTGCTTCTGTTCTGCCTGTTCTCGGCCAGGATCGGTGCGCTTGGCGTTACCATGCCCATGGCCTGTCTCGGGCTTGGTGTGATCGTCGGGATCGGCGGCCCGGTGTTGACACCGGAGGCGACAACCACCTTTCATCATCTGGCCGAGGTCACGTTGGCGCTGCTTCTTTTCGCGGATGCGACCACACTGCACCGCAAGCAACTGACCTGCATCGGCCAGCGGACACGGCGCATGTTGCTTGTCGGTCTGCCCTTGTGCATCCTGTTCGGCACGCTCATCAATTTCGTGCTGCTGCCCGGCTGGCCGATCTGGGAAACCTGCCTGCTGGCGGCCCTGCTGTCGCCGACCGATGCGGCGTTGGGGCAATCCATACGATCCAACGAACGCATTCCGCAGGTCTTTCGCGATGCGATGAATGCCGAAAGCGGGTTGAATGATGGTCTTGCGTTGCCGTTCGTTATCTTTTTCGCAGGTCTCGCGGTGGGAGACGCCGACCCGACGCTGGGCGATGGCGGGTTGCTGAAGCTGGTTGCGGTTCAGATCGGCGTCGGCGCCGCGGTCGGCCTTCTCGGCGGCTATGCGTCGGGCAAGCTGCGCAATTTCGTGATCGAGAGAGAGCTGATGGACAAGGAGTTGGGCCAGGTCGCGATGCTGGTTCTTGTCGGCTTCATCTTCTTCGCGGCAGAGCATTTTGGCGGCAACGCCTTTGTCGCGGTCTTTGTGTCCGGGATCGCCTATACCAATGCGGCAAAGGCATCGGCCCTTCCCGCGCAGCATTTCCTTGAAGGGGACGGGCAGTTCCTGGCGATGCTCAGCTTTTTCTTTATCGGGGCGCTCTTTGTGCCCGAGGCGCTGACCTTCCTGACGCCAACCGGCTTCGCCATCGTTGTCTCGTCCTTGGTGCTGGTGCGCCCGGTCGCGATCTGGCTGTCGCTGATCGGAACGCCGACACAGGCCAACGAGCGGCTGTTCTATGGCTGGTTCGGGCCGCGCGGTCTGGCGACAGCGCTCTTCGCGGTTTTTGTGGCGATGGATTTCAAGGGCGTGGAACACATCAACGAGATCGTCGTGATCGCGATCACCGCTGTGGTGGTTTCCGCGTTCGCACATGGAATTTCCGCCAGATACGCGTCCCAGATTTTTCGTTTCGGGCGCAGCGAAGCAGAGGAATGACGGTACCGGTGGGTATCGCAAGGGCGGCGCCTTCTTGTTGTTGGAAGCGTTGAATTCAGGGACTTGGGCACGCGTGGGGACCGAGACCGCTACATCAGGGATCCGATCTTCGCGTCCGGCAGCGCCTCTTGGCCCACACAACTCAGAAACCGGCGGTTCCGCCTGAGGCGCTAAAGGCGGGCGACGGCAGAACCCGATCAAGCGCGGCCCGCTGCTTTGCGGGTATCGACGCAGGTTCCCCCGCCTTCCCGCGCATGAAATTCCCCAAGCGTTTCAGACGCCGCGCCCGGTTTTTTCGCTGACCTTGCGTCAAGACGCATGCCCTGTATAGTTCCATTTGTTCTAGATCAAGGTTCGTGCCGCGCACGGCGGCTACGTTATGGTCCATGCGGTCCTTTGGCTCCATATTCGCGCTGGTTTTCATGTCGCTTTCGCTGGTTTTCGCCGGCCCCGTGTCGCGGGCCATGGCGGTGCCTGGCAGCCAGATGATGCAGCTGTGCATCGATGGCGTGGTGCAGTCTGTTTCGGTCGGGATTGACGGCCAGCCGGTGACGCCGGACGCGGACTGCGGTGCAGCGCATACCTGTTGCATGCTGGCGGCCGGGGGGCTGATTCCCGACACCCCGGCACACACGACAGTGCCTGCTTTCGAAGATCTGGCCGCCATCGCCGCTGTCGCGCCGATCTCTTTCCCTGACTATCTCTCTGCCCATCCGCGCGGACCTCCGGTTTCGCGGGTTGGGTGGATGCACCAGACGGACATCCTCTCATGATCCAATTCCGCTCGCTTCTCTGGGCTGTCCTGCTTTGTTTCGGAACGCTCCTGTCCGCGCAAAGCACGCCGGGACAATACGAAATTACACGTCTTTTGCCGAAGATTTCGGCATCCGAGCTGGTCGAGGGCGCGACCGACTTTGGCCCGATGCACAGCGATCTGCCCGTCGTCCAGGTGTTGCGCGACCAGGAGCGGATCGGTTGGGCCTTCATCACGTCGGATTTCGTTTCGACCACCGGCTATTCCGGCAAGCCGATTCACACGATGGTTGCCGTAGACGATGCGGCACAGGTGATAGGTGTCGAACTTGTCAAACATTCTGAACCGATTGTCCTGATCGGGATACCCGATTCCAAGGTCAAGGCGCTGGTCGCGGACTACCGCGGGCTCGACCTTGTGGCAGAGGCGGAATCCGGCGGAACGACGCACGAACTGGATATTATATCGGGCGCGACGGTGACGATCATGGTGATCGACGATTCCATCGTGCGCGCCGGGCTCAAGGTCGCGCGGCAACTGGGGCTGGGTGGTCTGGCCGTAGAGGTTGAAACCGGACCCCGGTTTGAAATCGACCCGGACGCGCAGGCCGCGCAGGACTGGATGACGCTGGAGGGCGACGGCACATTGCGGCGGCTGTCGCTGGACGTGGGGCAGGTCAACGCCGCTTTTGCCGCGATGGATGATCCCCGCGCTGTCAAACGCGCGCTGACCGAAGCGCCAGAGACAACCTTTATCGAAATGCAGACCGCGCTGGTGTCGCATCCCGCGATTGCCCGGGCGCTGCTGGGCGAGGCCCCGGCCCAGAACCTTGCGGCCTGGTTGAAAGAGGGCGAACACGCCATCGCGATCTTTGGCCGGGGGCTGTATTCCTTCAAGGGGTCGGGCTATGTGCGCGGCGGCATCTTTGATCGGATCGTGCTGATCCAGGACGACGTTTCGGTACGGTTCCGGGATCGGATGCACCAGCGAATCAACGGCATCGCCGCGCAAGGCGCACCCGAATTCAACGAGGCGGATCTGTTCAAGATCCCCGCCGATGCCGGGTTCGACCCGACCGAACCCTTCCGTATCCAGCTTTTGGTGCAGCGCGAAGTGGGCGCGATCGAGAAGATCTTCACCACCTTCGATCTGGGCTATCAATTGCCCGACCAGTATCTGCAACCTGTTGCGCCTCCGCCCGCTGTCGAGGTGCCCGCCGCGGTAAGCAAGGTGACGACGCAAAGCGAAAGCCAGGCCCATCAGGCGCTCTGGAAACGAATCTGGGCGGACAAGACTGTCGAGATCGTGGTGGTTGGCGCGATGCTGTTCCTGCTGACGGTGGTGTTTTTCTTCCAGGGCATCGCCACCCGGAATGAACGCGCCTTCTTCTGGTTCCGCATGACTTTCCTGACCGTCGTGCTGCTGTATCTGGGTTGGTATGCGAATGCGCAGCTGTCGGTCGTCAATCTGATCGCGCTGTTCAATTCGTTGACGACGGGGTTCAGCTGGCAGGCCTTCTTGCTTGATCCGCTGACGTTCATCCTGTGGTTTGCCGTGGCTGCCGCGCTGCTGTTCTGGGGGCGAGGGGCCTATTGCGGCTGGCTGTGCCCCTTCGGTGCGCTGCAGGAGTTGACCAATCGCATCGCGCGCGCGCTGCACATCCCGCAATGGACGCTGCCCTGGGGCCTGCATGAACGTCTCTGGCCGGTGAAGTACATGATTTTCCTGGGGCTTTTCGGTGTCTCACTGGTCAGTGTCGAACAGGCCGAGATCCTGGCCGAGGCCGAACCGTTCAAGACCGCTATCATCCTGAATTTCGTGCGCGCCTGGCCATTCGTTGCGTATGCAGCAGCGTTGATCATCGCCGGGTTGTTCGTTGAGCGGTTCTTCTGTCGCTACCTGTGTCCGCTCGGGGCGGCGCTGGCGATCCCTGCGCGGCTGCGCATGTTCGACTGGCTCAAGCGATACCGCGAATGCGGCAACCCGTGCCAGACCTGCGCGCATCAATGCCCGGTGCAGGCGATCCACCCCACCGGCGAGATCAACCCGAACGAATGCATCAACTGTCTGCATTGCCAGGTGCTTTATCAATCCACGTCGCAATGCCCGGTCGTCATCAAGAAGATGAAACGCCGGGCGCGGGACGCGGCCGCCTCGGGTCCGGAACGATTTATCACCGGGCATCCAAACCAACCAAAACCCAAGTTGACCAACTGAAAGGATATTTTCATGTCTGAGGGAAAAAAACTGCCCATCACACGGCGCGGCCTGCTGGGTGCAACCGCCGGAGGTGCGGCGCTGGCCGGCGGGTTCGGCGCCCGCGCCATGCTGACCGGAACCGCCGCTGTCGGCGCGGCCACCGTTGCCGGCACCACCAGCGCACGCGCCGCCACGGGGGCCGAGGTCGGACCCGGGCAGCTGGACGAATATTATGGCTTCTGGTCCTCGGGTCAGTGCGGCGAGATGCGCATTCTGGGCGTTCCGTCCATGCGCGAACTGATGCGTGTGCCGGTGTTCAACATCTGCTCGGCCACCGGCTGGGGCATCACCAATGAATCCAAGAAGATCCTGACCGAGGGTCTGACCGAAAAGACCAAGGCATACCTGGCCGCGAATGGGCACGAATTCCCGCCCAACGGGGATTTGCACCACCCGCATATGTCCTTCACCGAAGGCACCTATGACGGGCGCTATCTGTTCATGAACGACAAGGCCAACACGCGCGTCGCCCGTGTGCGCTGCGATGTGATGAAATGCGACAAGATCATCGAGATCCCCAACGCCAAGGCGATCCATGGTCTGCGCCCGCAAAAATGGCCGCGCACCAATTATGTCTTCTGCAACGGCGAAGACGAAGTGCCGATGGTCAATGATGGTCAGATCCTGGATGAGCCCGACAAATACGTCAACTTCTACACCGCCATCAACGCCGATGACATGACCGTCGCGTGGCAGGTGATGGTGTCGGGCAACCTTGACAACACCGACACCGATTACGACGGCAAATACGCCTTCTCGACGTCGTATAACTCGGAAATGGCGATGGACCTGGCCGGGATGACGGAAAAGGACATGGACCATGTCGTGGTGTTCAACATCGCCGAGATCGAAAAAGGCATTGAAGCCGGCGATTTCCAGGAACTGAACGGCGTCAAGGTTCTGGACGGACGCAAGGGACAGGACAACAAATACACCCGCTATGTCCCGATCCCGAACAACCCGCACGGCATCAACATGGCACCCGACAAGATACATCTTTGCATCGCGGGCAAGCTGTCTCCGACCGTGTCGGTGATCGATGTGCGCAAGCTGGATGACCTGTTCGAAAGCGATGCGGACCCACGCAGCGTGGTTGTCGCTGAACCCGAACTGGGTCTTGGGCCGCTTCACACCTGCTATGACGGCAAGGGCAACGCCTATACGACGCTTTTCCTCGACAGCCAGGTGGTCAAGTGGAACATCGACAAGGCCAAGCAGCTGTACGCGGGTGAGGATGTGGATCCGATCATCGTCAAGAAGGACGTGCATTATCAGCCTGGGCACAACTCGACGGTGATGGGCGAAACCCTTGAGGCGACCGACAAATATTACCTGACAATGAACAAGTTCTCCAAGGACCGGTTCCTGAATGTCGGGCCTCTCAAGCCGGAGAACGAGCAGTTGTTCGCCATCGACGGGGACGAGATGACGCTGATCCACGATGGCCCGACCTTTGCCGAGCCGCATGACTCGATCATCGTTGATCCGTCCAAGGTGAACCCGGTGTCGGTCTGGGATCGCAACGACGTGATGTGGGAAGACGCGCGGCGTCAGGCCGAGATCGATGGCATCGATCTGGACGACTGGCAGGACACGGTGATCCGGGACGGCAACAAGGTCCGGGTCTATATGTCCAGCCAGGCCCCGCAATTCGCGCTTGAGCAGTTCACTGTTCAGCAGGGCGACGAAGTGACGGTGATCGTGACCAACCTCGATGACATCGATGACCTGACGCATGGCTTTACCATGGGCAACCACGGTGTCGCGATGGAAGTCGGGCCGCAGGCGACGGCATCGGTGACATTCAACGCGGCGCAGCCGGGGGTCTATTGGTACTATTGCCAGTGGTTCTGCCACGCGCTCCACATGGAGATGCGCGGCCGGATGTTCGTCGAACCAAAGGCAAGCTGAGCCATGATGCGTATCCTGACCCAGAGTCTGGTCCTGCTGTTCGCGTTGCCCGTCTGGGCGGCCGAAATCGCCGTGCCAGCGGGGCAGGGTACGCTTGCCAACGCCATCGCCGGGGCCGATCCCGGCGATGTGCTGCAATTGGAAGACGGCCGCTTTGAAGGTGCCATCGTCATCGACCGCCCCTTGACCCTGACCGGCAGTCACGACGCGGTGATCGACGGTATGGGCCAGGGTACGGTCCTGACCATCGACGCGCCGGATGTGACCGTGCGCGGCCTGACCGTGACCGGGTCGGGCATGACCAGCGAAGACCTTGATGCGGGCATCAAGATCCTCAAGGGTGCCGACCGCGCCATCGTTGAACACAACCGGGTTGTGGGCAATCTGCACGGTGTCGATGTGCATGGCGGGCGCGATGCACGGGTAATCGGCAACACGATCGAAGGCACACGGCAACGACGTGTCAACGATCGGGGCAACGGCATCTATGTCTGGAACTCGCCCGGCACGCTGGTCGAGGGCAATTCCGTGCGCTGGGGCCGCGACGGCATTTTTTCCAACGCCTCGCGCACGGGCACCTATCGCAACAATCTGTTCCGCGACCTGCGCTTTGCCGTGCATTATATGTACACCAACGATTCCGAAGTGTCGGGCAACCTGTCGATCGGCAATGGGTTGGGCTATGCGATCATGTTTTCCAACAACATCATCGTGAAGGACAATCTGAGCCTGTCGGATATCAGCCACGGCGTGATGCTGAACTATGCCAACAATGCCGAAATCTCGGGCAACCTTGTGCGCGGCGATACGAACCGCTGCACCTTCATCTACAATGCGCACAAGAACCTGATCTATGACAACCGCTTTGAGGGCTGCGAGATCGGCATCCATTTCACCGCGGGGTCCGAACGCAATGTGCTGACCGGCAACGCCTTCATCGGCAATCGCGAACAGGTGAAATACGTCGGCACCCGTGATATCGAATGGAGCTTTGAAGGGCGTGGCAATTTCTGGTCCGACCATCCGGGTTTCGACCTTGATGGTGACGGCATCGCCGACAGCCCGTTCCGTCCCAATGACCTGATGGACCATATCCTGTGGTCCCAGCCCGCCGCCCGGCTGCTGACCGGCGCGCCGGCGGTGCAACTGATCCGTTGGGCGCAATCCAGTTTTCCCGCGACCCTGCCCGGCGGTGTCGTGGACAGCGCCCCCCTGATGACCGCACCGCAGATCGCGGTGCCCGATGAATATGCGGCGATGGAGGCAGACGCCATCGCACGCCGTGATGAAAGCGATATGAATGACATCGACGTTGACGATCTCTCATCTCACTAAGCGCTTCGGAGGGGTGCATGCCCTGTCCGATGTCTCGCTCTCGGTCGCCCCGGGGGAACGGGTTGCGTTGCTGGGCCATAATGGCGCGGGCAAGTCGACGATGATGAAGATCATGCTTGGCCTGATCGCGCCCGATAGCGGCGACATCACCGTGTGCGGCGCAGCGCCGGGCGATGCCGAGGCGCGCATGAAAGTGGCCTATCTGCCGGAAAACGTGGCCTTTCATCCCGCGCTGACCGGGCTGGAGCAAGTCAGCTTTTACATGCGTTTGCGCAACGTCGACCCCAGGGGCGCGCACGACCTGCTGGCGCGGGTCGGGCTGGCCGATGCCGCGACGCGTCGGATCGGAACCTTTTCCAAGGGGATGCGGCAGCGCGTCGGGCTGGCGCAGGCGCTGATCGGGCATCCGCGCCTTCTGGTTCTGGACGAACCCACCAGCGGGCTGGATCCGGTGTCGCGGCGCGATTTCTACGAACTGCTTGACGGGCTGGCCGCCGACGGGGCCGCCATCCTGCTGTCGAGCCACGCGTTGACAGAGGTTGAGGCGCGCACCGACCGGCTGTTGATCCTGTCGGGTGGGCGCATGGTGGCCGAAGGTTCGCTGCATGAATTGCGCAGCAAGGCGGCCCTGCCGGTTTCATTGCATATCTCGGCGATGAACGGTCACGTTTCTGAACTGATGGGGGCTTTCCCCAACGCGATCCGCACCGATGCAGGGCTGAACCTGACCTGTACACAGGATGACAAGCTGGCCACGCTGGCGCGGATTTCCGATCTGCGTGGCATGGTCGCTGATCTTGAGGTCATTCCGCCCAGCCTGGAAGACATCTACAGCCATTTCAGCCGGAGAGACGGCCAATGATCGCGGGTATTCTTGCCACCGCCCGGATCGAAGCAAACATCGCGCGGCGCAACCGCTGGGTGCTGATCGCGGTGCTGTTGATGGTGGTGTTCTCGCTGGTGCTTTCGGCGGCCGGATCCGCGCCGACCGGCGCGCTTGGCGCGGACCGGCTGTCGGTCGTGGTCGCCTCGCTCACGTCGCTGTCAGTCTATCTTGTGCCGCTGGTGGCGCTTTTGATGTCCTTTGACGCCATAGCGGGAGAAGTCGAACGCGGCACGCTGCCCTTGCTGCTGACCTATCCCGTCGCACGCTGGGAGGTGCTGGCGGGCAAGTTGCTGGCGCATGTGCTCATCCTGATCGTGGCCCTGGCCGCAGGCTATGGTGCGGCCGCCCTGGTCGCCATCCTGACCGACCCCCAGGCGATGGCCGGTCTGGGCGCGTTGTGGCGATTGACATGGACGTCGGTTCTGTTGGGGGCCACATTCCTGGGTATCGGCTATGCAGTGTCGGCCCTGTCGCGACGGGCGTCGGGGGCGGCGGGGCTTGCCGTTGGTGTCTGGCTTGGGCTTGTTGTGCTGTATGATCTGGGGCTTCTGGCGGCCGTCGTTGCCGACGAAGGCGGGTTCTTTACCACGCAACTGTTTCCCGTGGCCCTGCTGGCCAATCCGGCGGATGCCTTTCGTCTTTTCAATCTAAGCGCCGCCGAAGCCGGTGCTGCCGCTTCGGGTGTGGCCGGTGCCGCTGGGATGATTCCGCAGTGGCAATCGCTGACATCGGTGGTGGTCTGGCCGATCGCGGCCCTGATCCTTGCCGCGCAGGTGTTCAGGAAGGTGGATGCATGAAACGCCTCTGGGTCATCCTTGTCTGTCTGGCGTTTGCCGCCTGCAAGACAGAGATCGCGCAGGACACGACACCCGTTGCCCTGAACGCCGATGCGGTGGGGCACTATTGTCAGATGAACCTGCTGGAACACGACGGACCCAAGGCGCAGGCACATCTGAACGGGCTGCCCGGCGCGCCGCTCTTTTTCAGCCAGGTGCGGGATGTGGTGGCATATCTGCGGATGCCGGAACAAAGCCACGAGATCTCGGCCGTCTGGGTCAACGACATGGGGGCCGAGGGCGCAAGCTGGGCCGCCCCGGGGGCGCAGAACTGGATCGACGCGGAAACGGCAGTCTATGTCGTTGGCGCGGATGTCGTCGGAGGCATGGGGGCACCCGAACTGGTGCCCTTTGCGGACCGCGGCGCTGCGCAGGGTTTTGCCGCTGCCAACGGCGGTGCCGTCATGACGCTGGACGAGATTCCAGATGCGGCAGTCCTTGCGCCGGTCGACCTGGACCAGAACAGCGATGACAGCGCGTTTCAGGATCGCTTGCGCGCCCTATCGAACAGGATGGATGACTGATATGACCACATTGTCCCGACGCCGGATGTTGACGATCCTGGCCGCCACAACCGCCTTGCCCGCATCGGCCCTTGCGCGCACGGAATTGCATACCTGGGAAGGCCGGGCCCTGGGCGCGCGCGCCACGTTGCGGCTGGCCCATCCCGACGCGGCCGCCATCTCGGCCCGGGTCGCAACCGAAATCGACCGGCTGGAAGACGTGTTCAGTCTCTTTCGCATGGACAGCGCGCTGTCCCGGCTCAACCGTCAGGGCGTCTTGAACACACCGCCTTTCGAGCTTTTGCAGTGTTTGTCCCTGGTCGATCGCGTGCATACCGCAACCGGGGGCCGGTTCGATCCGACAGTGCAACCGCTTTGGCGTGTCCATGCAGATGCCGCCATCGCCGGTCGCGCACCAGACCCCGCCGACCTGAGGGCGGCCCGCGATACGGTCGGCTGGAGCAGAGTGGGTTTCTCGTCCGACAGGATCACGCTTGACCGCAACATGGCGCTGACGCTCAATGGTGTCGCGCAGGGGGTCATTGCGGACCGGATTGCCGATCTGCTGACCGCAGAGGGGCTGGACAATGTCCTGATCGACACGGGTGAATTCCGCTCTCTGGGCGCAGATCCGCGTGGCGACGCCTGGCCCGTTCAACTGGCATCCGGCGGCGAGGTGCCTTTGATCGCGCGCGCACTTGCAACGTCTGCGCCAAAGGGGACGACCTTCGGGCCGGGCACGGATGGCGCAAGTCACATTCTGGACCCGAAACAGGGCGTGCCCGTTCCAGCGCGTTGGCGCGAAATCTCGGTTTCCGCACCATCGGCGGGAATGGCAGATGCGCTTTCGACGGCGGCGTGTTTGTTTGACACCAAAGCAGAGATCGAAAGATGTCTTGGCCATTTCGATAATACCAGGCTGGAGGCCATCCGAACCGCGCAGTAAGGCGATTGCGGCGGTTGGAATGATGTGATGCGGGGCGGTATTTCCAGTTGCCCGCGTCCCTTTGGATGACCAAAGAGTTTCTGGCCGAACGGGTCTGCCGATCGAATTTTGTGTGCCGATCAGCTGGTTGATTCCTCTTTGCCGACACGGACATGATGCCGATCGGGTTCGGGTACGGAGCCGTATCTCGACAGTGTCCCTGGCCGTTGTGATCACTTGCACTTCCAATTCAAACAGGCGATGTTCGCCCGGAAATCAGCGACGTTGTGGGAGAGTGCGTTGGCGTTTACCAAACGGTGGGGAGAGTTTCCGCAATGATCGTGCGTGTGATCGACGGATTGAATGAAGCTGTTGGACGGATCGTGTGCGTATTGGCGGTGATCTTTGCCGCCATCATCATCTATGACGTCGCCCTGCGTTATGTGTTCAGCGAACCGACAAGATGGGCTTTCGACGTCTCCAAGCAGCTTTTCGGATTCTATTTCGTTCTGCTTGGCGGGTATGCGCTGCGACATGGTGCGCATGTGAGGGTCGATATTCTGACCGAGAAGCTGGGCCGGGGCGGTCAGCGGATCGCGGGGCTTCTGGGCTATATCATCTTCTTTTTCCCCTTCGCATGGGTGTTTCTGACCCGCTCCTGGGAATTCGCGGCGCGGTCGTGGGCACAGGGTGAGGTCACATATGGTGCCATTCAGATGCCTGTGTATCCGCTCAAGATGGCGATGTGTCTGGCGGCGGCGCTGTTGCTGCTGCAGGGGATCGCCGAGGTTCTGAAAATCATTTTCGACCAACAGGAGATGTCCGAATGAATCCCGAACTGATCGCTGTCCTGATGTTCGGGTTGCTTCTGATGGGTCTTTTTCTGGGGCATCCGCTGGCCTTTGTGCTGGGCGGTACTGCGGTTCTGACGGCCATTATTGCCGGCAAGCCGTTGGTCTTGGGCATCGTGATCAATCGGATTTTTGGCGATGTTCTGGACAATTACACCCTGATCGCAATTCCGCTTTTCATCCTGATGGCAAGGTTTCTGTCGGATTCGGGGGTGACGGACCGAATGTTCGAAACCCTGCGCCTGATGCTCAGCCAGGTGCGCGGGGGGCTTGCGCTGGCGGTCGTATTCATCTCGATCCTGCTTGCCGCCACAACGGGCATTATCGGTGCGTCGATCACCGTCATGGGCGTGATGGCATTGCGCCCGATGCTGCAATACGGCTATGCCCCGTCGCTCACCGCGGGTGTGATCGCGGCGTCGGGCTGTCTTGGCATCCTGATCCCGCCCTCGATCATGTTGATCCTGATGGCCAGCTATTCACCGCTTTCGGTAGGCGAACTTTTCGCCGGTTCGATGATTCCGGGTGTGCTTCTGGGGCTCAGCTACGCGGTCTATGTCTATGTGGTCTCCGTGATGCGTCCTGACCTCGCCCCGGCGGTGGAACCCGACGAAAAGGTCGAGCGGGCAACGCTTTTGAAGATGCTCGTGGTCGAAGCGATGCCACCGCTGGTGCTGATCTTCGGCATTCTTGGCTCGCTTCTGGCCGGTATCGCCACCGCAACAGAAGCCTCGGCGATCGGGGCCGCGCTTGCCCTGCTGATCGTGATCGCGCGTGGACGTTTCCAACTGGCGACGTTCTACAGCGCGATGCTTGAAACCGGGCGTACCTCGGCGATGATCCTGTTCATCGTCGTGGGGGCCACCGCCTTTACCGGCGTTTTCAACATCACCGGGGGTCTTCGCGCGACGCAGGAACTGATACGGACGCTTGATATGGAACCATGGCTGCTGATCGCCATGATGATGGGAATTGTCTTCATTCTCGGCGCTTTTCTGGACTGGACCGGGATCGTTCTGCTGTCGTTTCCGATCTTTCTGCCAATCATTCAGGAAATGCCTGATGTGAACCTTGTCTGGTTCGTCGTCTTGATGGCCGTTGTGCTTCAGACCTCGTTCCTGACCCCACCGTTCGGGTATGCGCTCTTTTATCTCAGGGCAATCGCGCCGAAGGAGCTGCGCACCGGTTCGATCATTTACGGCGTACTCCCGTTCATCGCGCTGATCGTCGTGATGTGCGTATTCGTTGCCGCGTTTCCAGCGCTGGTGACCTGGCTGCCGGACGTTCTTTATACCAAGTAACCGTATCCATGGAGAAGGGAGATACCATGACTACCAAGACATTTGCGCTCGTGGCTGCCACCGCGGTTGCGCTGGCCGGACAGGCCGCCGCACAAGAGAACTGGACGATGACGACAACCTGGCCGTCATCGCTGGAATTGATCGAGACCGACAAGCATTTCGTCGATCTGGCCAACAAGCTGACCAAAGGTGAACTGACCATCGAATTCTTCGATGGTGGTTCGCTCGTACCTTCGGGCGAAGTGTTCGGCGCGGTTGAATCCGGAACGATTCAGGCGGGTGCCGACTGGCCCGGTTACTGGGCCGGGCGCGATTCAGCATTCTCGCCGCTGGCAACGACGCCGAGCCTGTTCAACGCGGTCGACTATGTGAACTGGATTCAGCAATGGGGCGGTGCAGAGCTCTATAACGAGATCTACGGGCAGTTCGGCATGGTCTATCTGCCCTACGGCGTCACCAACAACGAATCCGGTTTCCGCACGAACGAGCCGATTGTCACGCTGGACGATCTGCAAGGCAAGCGGCTGCGCCTGTCTGGGCTTGAGCAGGGCAAGTTGCTTGAACGGCTGGGCGGCAATCAGGTCTCGATGGCCGGTGGCGAAATCTATCAGTCGCTGGAACGTGGCGTGATCGACGGGGCCGAGTTTTCAACCCCCAACGTTGACTGGTCGGGCGGTTTTCAACAGGTCACCGATTATTGGGCCACGCCCGGCTGGCACCAGTCCGCATCTGTGTTCGGCGTCATGATCAACCAGTCCGCATGGGACGGGCTGAGCGCCGAGACGCAGGAAAAGCTGAAAATCGCGGCTGATGCGACGCTGCTGTGGTCGCTGGCATTCACCGAAAAGCGTGCGACGGAAGCCTATGCCAAGTTCGACGAGGCCGTCGAGATCAATCGCTATGACGACGAAACACTTGCCCAGGTTCAGGAAATGGCGAACGAGGTTATCGTCGAAACCGCGTGCGAAAACCCGAACTCGGCCAAAGTATATCTCAGCATGGTCGAGTATCTTGAGGACTATGCGCAGTGGCGGGACGCATCGGCGCCCTTCAACCTTGGGCGCACCCCCAATGGCCCCGATGGCGCTGCGCTGCGCAAGTGCGCAGAATAAAAAGCCTTTGAAACAATGATTTAAATGCCCGCCCTTGTGGCGGGCATTTCATTCGCAACTGCCCTGTTACCGGTTTTCACGGCCGCGAAAGCCGGGACAGGAGCAGCATTCCAGCAGAACCCGGTTTCGCAACGTTTGGTGCCCGAACTGACGGTGTTTTGCCGCACCCGGTCAGGTGGTCTGGGTGACCTTGTTCAACAGGTTCGGGCTGTCTGGGTCGTGCCCCAGCATCAGCGCGGCAGAACAGATTTCGGGGTAGAGCCCGGTCAACAGCTCGGCGGCCAGGATCGCCCCGCAGGCGGCTGCATTGCCGCGCCGCGAAAGGCCCGAGCGCAGTCGCAGCACCTGGCTGCCCGCCGCCGTGAACCGGGCCTGCGCGGTATCCAGCCCTGATTGCAGGCGCGAATCCCCGCTATCCAGGATCAGCGTCAACAGGCGCGTGCTGCTCAGTTGCAGCGGGCCATGCAAGACCTCGGTGGCGGAATAAGCCTCGGCGTGGATGGCGCAACATTCCTTGATCTTCAGCGCGATTTCCTGCGCCGCGCCATACATCTGCTGACGCCCGATCACATAGATATGCTGTGCTTCGGTGATCCGTTGGGCCAGTGGCACATCGGTTTCGATATGCCCGAAATCGTCCGGGCCCGTGTTTGCGGCAAAGACGGCCTGGGTTTCAGCATAGTCCGGATCAAGCGCGGCAATCAGCGTCACGCCCGCGGCAATCGCCCCGGCCACGGACTTGGTGGCGGGCACGGCGCGTTCGGGTCCGGCAAGTATCGGGATGCGGTGGTGTGCGGCGGCTTCGATTTCCGATCCGTCGACGTTGGTGACTGCCACGACCCTTGCGCCGCCTTGCGCTGCGCCCCGCGTGGCGGCAACCAGATCGGCGCTCGCGCCCGACTGCGATATTGCAAACACCAGGGCGTCCTGCATCGCCACGCCGGTGCCAATCGAAAACACCGACGGTGGCAAAGTGGTGGCGGGCAGACCCAGCCGTTCCATGGCGGCATAGTTGAACACCGTGGCGGCGGCATCCGACGACCCGCGCGCGACGGAATAGATTGCGCGGGGCGTGTCCAGCGGGCCAAGTATATCCTGCCGCGAAAGATTTCGCGAAAGGTGGTTCAGGATCACGCCGGGGGCCTCGGCGGCCTCTGCGCGCATCAGCGATCCGGGGGTGGGTTGGTCGATGGTCATGTCAGGCTCCGGTATTGGAAAGTGCAAGGCAGCCGGCGATTGCCGCCTGATCCGAGGTGACAAGATGCACGGGCAGGCGCTCTAGTATCGGGCGCATCCGACCCTTGGCGGCAAAGGCGCGCTGGAACGGGCCGTCACGGGTTTCGATCAGCGGTCGCAGCGCACGAGTCGGCCCGCCCGACAGCCAGACGCCGCCGGTGGCCTGAAACAGCAGCGCAAGGTCGCCCGCCTGTTGCCCCAGCAGCCGTGCGAAGGTTTCGCAGCTGGCGCGCGCCGCCGGATCGCGATCGGACATAGCCTGCGCGATCAGTTGCGCACCGTCGATTTGATCCGCGTCGCCCCCGGTCGTCAGTGCGTGAATTTCGCGCAAACCAGACCCCGACAGCAGCCGTTCGACCGAACAGCGTGTGTATTTCGCCGACATCGCGGCCTGAAGCCGCCGGTCCAGTTCGGTCAGCGGGGCAAAGGTGGTGTGCCCGGCCTCGCAAACCACGACCGACCCATTGGCCAGCCGCGCGGAACAGTTGAACCCGGTTCCCGCGCCAAGAATGATCCGCGTGCCTTGCCTGGATGGCTCGCCGGGTTTGACAGTGACGCAATCCAGCGACTCGACCCGGGCCAGGGCGTGACCCAAGGCCTGGAAATCGTTGACGATACGCAGCTCGCGCAGTCCGAAGGCGGCGCTGATTTCAGCCCGGTCTATCACCCAGTCGCGGTTCGTCAGCGGTATGCGGTCGCCGTCCGCCGGGGCGGCGATGGCCAGGGTCAGCCGGTCCATCGTGCGTCCGTTCAGATACCCGCGTACCAGCGCGATGAAATCCGTGGCCGAGTCATTGGCAAGCGAGCGGACATCCTCGATCCGTCCAGAGCCTGGGGCGACCAGACCCAGGCGGCAATTGGTGCCGCCAAGATCGCCCACCAGCAAGGTACCGGTCATGTCAGCTTGCCCGTGCGACCAGCGGCACATAATCATCCAGATCGGTACAGGGGAAGGTGACCGTCGCCTGTGTTTCGGCCGACAGGTACAGCGCCATCAGGATTTCGACCACGGCCAGACCGTCGTGGAAATTTTCGTCCGGCATCAGGCCCTTGCGGAAGCGATCGACCATGTGGCGGTTTTCGTCCGTATAGCCGTAGACCCCTGCTTCGTCTTCCAGCACGGGCATCAGGCCCTGTTCCGAGTTCTGCTTTTCCACCAGATCCTCGCCTTCGGCCCCCGACACCCGGCGCGACATGAAGATTTTCAGCCCCGAGGAAAGCGAATCGAATTCCATCGAATACTCCGGTCCAAGCATTTCCAGCTTGATGCGCAGACCGGCCCCCACATAGGCCCACGAGGTTGTCGCCTCGATCACCATCTCGTTGCCGTCCTCGTCTTCCAGCAGCACCTGGCCATAGGCGAAATCTTCGGTCGGGCGGTTGCGGAAATCGACCTCGGCGCCATAGCGTTCGGCCAGTTCGTCGGCATAGGTGGGGCGCGACCATTTCAGGGTCGACGTCTTGCCGGTCGCCGATTTTACCTTCAGACTTTCGCGCGGCTTTTCAGGGTCGGTCAGCAAGTGACGGGCGACCTCGACCGAATGGCACATCATGTCTGACAGCGCGCCGCCGCCTTGTTTGTCGCCCTGCCAGAACCAGGCCGCGTGCGGGCCGCTGTGTTCCTCGGCGGCGCGGGCCAGATAGGGGCGGCCGGTGGCGCGGGCAGCCCGGCGCCAGATGATTTCCTTGCCGCGAATGACCGGGGTGCAGAACACCTGGTTTTCCAGGTAGCCGTGCAGCAGCCCGGCATCCTCGACCAGTTCGACCATGCGGCGTGCCTCGCGCAGGGTGCGGGCCAGCGGCTTTTCGCAGGCCACGGCGCGGATGGAGGACCGACCGGCCTTGACCTCGGCATGGATTGTTTCCATCACGCCCAGCCGGGTGTGGTTGGGCGACAGAATCCACAGCGCGTCGATCTGATCGCTTTGCACCAGTTCTTCCAGCGAGCCGAAACCAGGGCAGGGCCCCAGATCCAGTTCGTTGGACAATGCGGTGATACGGTCGCGATTCTCGGCATTGCGGGAATAGACGCCTTGCACGGTGACGTTGCGCACCCCGATCATCGAACGCAGGTGGAATTCCGCGATGAAACCGGTGCCGATGATCCCGATGCGCAGCGTGTCCTTGGGGGCAAATGTCATGTTGGAGAGCCTTCTTTCCTTGGGCGCGCCACTGTGGCGCGTTCGATTAATGTGGTGGGAAGCAGGGTTTTCTGCGGATTGTTGGTGCCGCCCAGCTGGGACAGCAGCAATTCCATCGCGTGGCGTCCGATGTCCTGTCGGGGCTGGCTGATGGTGGTCAGCGGCGGAAACACCGCGCGGCTGAGATGGATGTCGTCCATCCCGATCACTGAAAGGTCGTCGGGAATTCCAAGGCCCTGGTGCTGCGCTTCGTGCAGAACGCCAAAGGCCATTTCATCGTTGGCGGCAAAGATCGCGGTGGGCGGTTCATTCAGCGCCAGCAGCGCGCGGGTGGCTTCGCGCCCGGTGTCGAACCCGAAATCGCCGGGCTGAAGATAGCCCCGCGGCAGGTTCAGCCCATGCGCCGCCATCGCCGCCACGAAACCGGCCTTGCGCCGTGCGCTCATGCCTTCGCCCTCGGGGCCGGATATATGGGCAATGCGGCGGTGGCCTTGGGCAACCAGATGGTCCACCGCTGTCCGTGCGGCACCGGCGTTGTCGATCAACACCTGGCTCAAGCCGCCGTCTTCGATCATCTCAAGCGCCACCACGACCGCGCTGTTCGGACCGCTCCAGCCATCCGGGATGCTGCCCGTCATCAGGATCATCCCGTCGGCATTGCCGTCGCGCAGCATCTCGAAATATTCCGCCTCGCGTGCAGGGTTGCCTTCCGTATTGCCCATCAGGACGGTATATTGCGCCTCGTGCGCGGCGGTTTCGGCGCCCTTGAACACCTCAAGGTAAAAGGGATTTCCGATGTCACGCACCGCCATGATGATCGACATGGATTTCTGCGTGCGCAGCGACCGGGCCTGTACATTGGGGCGGTAATTCATCTCGGCCGCCTTGGCCCGTACCCGCGATCGGGTGGGTTCAGCCACGCGGGCGGGGGTCGAGATCGCGCGCGAGACCGTCGCGGTCGAGAGACCAAGCGCCTCGGCGATGTCCTTGATGCGAACGTTGCGGGCCATCAGCTTTGCAATCCGCGGCTGCGGCCATAAAACAGAAGCAGCACGATCAAAGCGCTGCCAAAGATGATCTGGCGTCCTGATTCGTCGATGCTGAGCGTGGTCAGCAGGCCCTGTAGCACCACCAGAAGCAGCGCGCCGATCATGGTGCCGGTATAGCCGCCGCGCCCGCCGGACAGGGGCGTGCCGCCCAGCACGACGGCGATGATCGACGACAGCATGTATTGCCCGCCGACATTGGCAAAGCTGGATCCGGAATAGCCAAGAATGCACAGCCCCGCGATGGCGGAAAATACGCCCGAAAGCACATAGAGCATCATGCGCGTCAGTTGCGTCGGTACTCCGGCCAGCCGGGCTGCGCCTTCGTTGGCGCCAATCGCAAAGATGCGCTGGCCGAATACGGTGCGGTTCAGCAGCCCGGCCATCGCCAGGCCGATCAGCAGCCACAGCCACAAGATACCAGGCAGGCCCAGCCATTGCGGCCGTGACACGAAATCCGACAAAACCGGCGCGGCCCGTCCCGAAGGGATGCCGTTGCGCGCCACCACCAGCAGCCCCTGCACAACGCCCAACATGCCCAAGGTCATCACCAGTGGCGGAATGCGCAGCAAGGTCACGCCCAGCCCGTTCAGAAGACCGATGGCGGCACCCACCGCAACGCAGGCAAGAATTGCGGGGAACAGCCCGGCGTCACTGCCGCTCATGACGTTGCCCGCAACCAGGGCCGACAGGGAAATCACGCCACCGACCGACAGGTCGATCCCTTCGCGTCCGCCGAGAATCACAAGGTTCTGTCCGGCGGCGACAATACCCAGCAAGGCCGCGACAATGGCCAGCCGCAGGATCTGTTCGGGCGAGGCGAACCCGGGCGAGACCGTTTCGCCAGCGATCATCAGAAGCACGACCAGCCCGGCGGCGATCAGGATCGGTTTCAATGCGCCGCTCATGCCCGGGCCTTTCCGCTGAACAGGATGCCGACCATAAGCGCCGCCAGCACCGTCAGCCCCTGCACAAGGTTCTGCCATTCCGAAGGCGTACCAAGAAAGAACACAAGGCTTCCGACCGATCCGATCACCAACGCGCCCAGCACCGAGCCGAACAGCGTGCCGACCCCGCCCGACAAGGCCGCGCCGCCCAAAACCGTCGCGGCAACCGAATTCAGCGTGATCAGCCCGCCCACGTTCGGATCGCCGCTGGCGGTATCGCCGGTGATGCACAGCCCGGCCAGGGCGGCAAACACGCCACACATGATATAACCGCGCACCCGGATCGAATTGACCGGCAGTCCGGTCTGAAACGCGGCCAGCTGATCGTCGCCCACGGTCAGCAAGCGCTGAACGAAGCGCGAGCGCGCGAGCAGGAAGATCATCAGCAACAGTGCGGCCAGCACGAAATAGGCGAACGGAATACCCGCGATCCGGCCTCCGAACGTGCGCCAGAACAGGCGCGGCGCCGGGGTCCCCGCCACCGGCATCACAAACAGCGCCAGGCCGAGAAACAGAACCGAGGTGGCAAATGTCGCCACAATCGCCTGCAACCGCAGGATCACCACCAGCACGCCATTCAGCGCCCCGCAAGCCGCGCCAACACCCACCGCCAGCAGCATCGACAGCATGATCGCGCCCGCCGTATCCCCCAGCGCCTGCATCAACGAGACAAGCGTGACATTGACCAGCCCCAGTATCGCGCCCACCGACAGGTCGATATCGGCGGCAAAGATCACCAGGGTCTGTCCGACGGCCAGGAACATCAGCGCCAGATAGGTGCTGACCAGCCCCTTTAGCGCATAGGCCGACAGGCTGTTGGGTTCGGCCAGCCCGTTCAGCGCGAACATGCAGATCAAGATGACCAGCACCGGCAGATAGGGCGGCATGGCGCGCAGAAAGGGACGTTTCATCATGTCACGCAGCCTCGAACGCGGCGCGGGTCAACATCAGACGGGTGCGGTCCGCGCCCGCCAATTCGCGCACGATGCGGCCGTTGTTGAACACGAGGATACGGTCGGAGTTGGCCAGCAATTCGGCATCTTCCGATGTGTAGAGCAGGATCGCCATGCCCTTGTCGGCCAGGGACCGGATCAGTTCGAACAACTCCAGTTTGGTCTTCAGGTCGATGCCCTTGGTCGGGTCATCCAGCAGCAGCACCTCGGTGTCGTCCATCAGCCAGCGCGAAATGATGACCTTTTGCTGGTTGCCCCCCGACAGCGAGCTGATCGGCAGCCCGGTGCCACCATGCCGTGTTGCCAGAATCTGCAACACCCGGTCCACGTCAGCCTGCAGCGTCTTGCGCCGCAGAATGTGTTGACGCGACTTGAACAGGTGGATCGGCACCACGTTTTCAAAGATCGACCGCCCCGTGATCGCGCCTTCGGTCTGTCTGTCACCCGAAATATAGCCGAATCCGCCCCGGATCGCCCGCCGGGGCGAGTGCAGGGCGATGGGCGTCCCGTCCAGCAATACATCGCCTGTTGTCGGCTCCAACCCGAACAGCGCACGCAGCAGATCGGATTGACCCTGCCCATGCAGCCCGCCCAGGCCCAGAATTTCCCCCGCGTGCAGGGTCAGCGACACATCACGCAGGCGGCGCGATGACAGGTCTTGCAACGCAAGCCGCACCTTGCCGGGGGCGGGGGCCTGGGGCGGGTCGGCAAAAACACCTGTATTGCTTTCGCCGCCGACCATTTCGGCCACGATCCTGTCGCGCGTGGTATCGGCCAGCGACGCGCTCGATACGCTTTCGCCGTCGCGGATCACGGTCACGCGGTCGCCGATCTCGAATACCTCTTCCATGCGGTGCGAGATAAAGACAATCGCCGCGCCTTCGGCCTTGCGCCGGTCGAGTTCCTTGAAGAACGCTTCGGTCTGGGCGCGGTCCAGCGCCGAGGTCGGTTCGTCGAAGATGAAAATGTCCGCATCGCCCGCGAAAGCCTTGGCGATCTCGACCAACTGGCGCTGATCGGGCCGCAAATCACCCACCCGGGCCGACAGATCGAACCCGTCGCCGGCCACCTCCTTGAACGGCGCGAATGCCTGCGCCGCCTGTGCCATCACCGCTTTGACGTCGACAAATCCCGCGCGGGTCGGCAAATCCTTGGCCAGAATATTCTCGGCGACCGTGCGGTTCCGCGACAGGCTGAGTTCCTGATAGAAGATCGAAACACCCAGATTGCGCGCCGCTTTGGGGTCGGAAATATCGACCTTCCGGCCATCCAGCGTGATCGTGCCGCTATCGGGTTTTACCGATCCGGCCAAGATCTTGCACAGCGTGCTTTTGCCTGACCCGTTGGCCCCCATGATGACGTGCAATTCGCCCGGGAAAAGTTCGATCCGACAGGACGTCAATGCCTTGGTCGCGCCATAGGTCTTGTTCATATCGGTCATTTTCAGGTGTGGCATCGGCTGTCAAACGGTAAGAGGGCTGGGATCATCGGACCGCAATTGGGTCCGATGTATGGTCAAACAGTCCGGTTCGGAGTGTTATTCGAAAAGCGCCGAAGCCTCTTCGATCGACAGTGCCGAGGTGAACGAGGCATAGCCGGGCTGACCGTCCAGCGCCTGGGATACCTCACCCAGGTTTTCGTCCGAAATGAACGGGATCGGCAGGTACAGCGCATTGCCGTAAACGCCTGCGGTGGCCGGCTCTTTCAGGGTTTTGCCCTGCAGCATGTTCACGGCCACATTGAGGGCCGAGGCCATCACACCCGGCGGGTTCACCGAAGCGCCCGATTTCAGGTTGTTTTCCGACCAGATGTCGATGAAGTCCTTGCGGATTTCGCCGGTCGCATAGATGTCGTCGCGACCTGCATCCTGCATCGCGCGCCAGGCACCGGCGGCCATACCATCCTGCACCCAGACACCGTCAATATCCGGATAGGTGGCCAGGATGTTCTGCATCGCTTGCTGGCCTTGCGCCTGATCCCAGTTGCCGTTCACTTCGTTCACGATCTCGATGTCGGGGAATTCGCCGAAGACTTCCTGATAGCCCGCAACGCGCATTTCATTCGCCGGATGCCCGGCCACACCGTTGATTGCAACCACGGTGCCCTTTCCGTCCAGCGTTTCCGCCAGCCAGCGCGCTGACATCTCGGCCCAGCCTTTCTGGTCGATGCCGACATAGATCGCATCGGGACTCGACACCTCGGCATCGGTCGCAATCACGAGGATACCGGCGTCGGCCGCTTCGGCGAACACTGGGTCAAAGGCCGTGGGGCTGTTGGGGTTGATGATGATCGCGTCAACGCCCTGGCTGATGAAGTTGCGCACATGGGCGATCTGGCCGGGAACATCGACGTTGGCGCTCTGGACCTGGGTGGTAACGGTCACACCTTTGTCGGCCCAGAGCTTGGCGGCCTCTTCCGCCTCGGCGATCATCTGGGTGCGCCATTCCGACCCGACCCATCCGTTCGACAGCCCGATGGTGAATTCCTCGGCCGAGGCGGAAACCGCCGTTGCGCCCAGTACGGCAGCGACACAGGTCGCCTTGAACTTGCCAGTCATATCTCTCTCCCCGTTACGATTTTCAGATTTTTGGTAATCGATTACCAAAAATGTGGCCAAGTGACCCGTTCTGTCAATGAAAATCTGAAAACAGGCCGCAGACGCGCCGAAAAATACGCTGCCCCGGCACCTGTTGGATCGGGTCCAAGATGAACCGATACGCACCGTTGCCAGCGTTCAGAAACTTGGCAGAGCGGTCGAACGACCGGCCGCGACTGTCTGAGCCGCGCCGCCTGATCATGGCAGGCCTGATCGTGCGGTTCGGTCTTCGATCGTCGCGTGTTTTCGTCAATTTGCAACGGTTTTGAAGGGTGATACCCAACGAACGGATCGCAACATCAGCCCGACGATCAAGCAGCGGGTGCAAGCAGGGATCAGTAGATTCTGATCTCTGGTGCACTGCCTTGTCGCACCGCGCCCCGATACATGCCTTCGCAGTTGAAGGGCATGGCGATGTTGCCAGCCCGGTCCACCGCGATGACCCCGCCGGAGCCGTCGTTCTGGCCAAGGTCGTTCATCACGACGTGATCGGCGGCCTGGCGCAGTGTTTCACCACCATGACGCATGCGCGCGGCGATTTCGCTGGCTGCGGTCCAGCGTATGAAGACTTCGCCATGACCGGTGCCCGATACGGCGCAGGTGTCGTTGTCCGCAAAAGTTCCCGCGCCGATCATCGGGGTGTCGCCCACGCGGCCGGGTGCCTTGGCGGTCATGCCGCCAGTCGATGTCGCCGCCGCAAGGTTCCCATGCAGATCGCGCGCAACGGCGCCCACCGTGCCATGACGGCGCGCGGAGTCGTCCGACACTTCGCCGCGTGCGCGCATGTCCAGGGTTTCCTGCAATGCGTCCCAGCGGGACTGGGTAAAGAAATAGTCCGGGTCGGCAAATGGCAGCCCGGCATCTTTGGCCTGTGTCAGGGCATTGGGGCCGATCAGGGTGACATGCGCGGTCCGGTCCATCACGGCGCGGGCAAGCCGCACGGGATTTTTCGGCCCGAAGATCCCGGCCACCGATCCGGCGCGGCGATCGCTGCCATCCATGACGGCGGCGTCCATTTCCTGCTTGCCATCAGACGTGAAGACCGCGCCGCGCCCGGCGTTGAACAACGGGTCGTCCTCAAGCGCGCAGACCGAGGCGACAACTGCGTCCATTGCGCTGCCGCCGTCGCGCAGTACTGCTTGGCCCGCCGCAATCGCGCAGGCAAGCCCGGCGTGATAGATGGCTTCCTTCTCAGCCGTCATGTTCGATTTCAGAATGGTTCCGGCACCGCCGTGAATGGCGAGGGAATAAGTCATTTCGGTCCTTTCAGCCCAGCGTTGCGGGCGCAGCAGGTTGCAATTTTGGCATGGGTGGCGATCTTGCCCTGATCCTAGCGTCCGAAACCGGCCTTGTAGGGCAGCCAGGTTGCAAGATCGGGCGCAAAAAGCAATATGACAAGCCCCAGCAGCATCAGAAGTACATAGGGAAAAGCCCCGCGAACCACTTCGCTGAGGGGGGCATCGGTGACGCCCTTGATCACAAACAGGTTCATCCCCACGGGCGGTGTGATCATCGCCAGTTCAAGGTTGATCATCAGCAGCACCCCGTACCAAATCAGGTCGATATCCAGTGCGCTCATGGTCGGAAGCAGAATCGGCGTCGTGATCAGGATGATCGCGATCGATTCAAAGAACATTCCCATCACGAAGATCATCGCCATGACGATCAGCATGAAGGCGAGCGGTCCAAGCCCCATCTGGGCCACCATTTCGGTCACGCCCACCGGCAGTCGAATGATCGTGATCGCGTGGCCGAACATGGCCGCGCCTGCGATGATCATGAAGACCATCATCGATGTCCGCATTGTTTCGTAAGCACAATCCCAGAGCTCTTGCAGGCCAAAATTCCGATAGGCCAGCGTTGCGACCAGCAGCGCATAGATCGAACCGGCGGCTGCCGCTTCGGCGGCGGTGAACACACCAAAATAGATGCCCCCCATCACGAATGGCGGGGCCAGAATCGCCCAGATCGATTTGCGGATGGCCCTCAGGATTTTCGGCAAGCCCGCCGCGGATGGCGCCCGGTCTCCACCCCTGCGAATGCCTGCCACGACGGAATAGCCCGCAAAGAGCAGCGCAAGCAGCAGGCCCGGAATGATCCCTGCCAGAAACAACGCGCCAATAGAGGCTTCGGACACGATCGAATACAGGATCATCGGGCCGGACGGCGGAATCAGGATGCCCAGCGTGCCCCCCGCGGCGACCACTCCAAGCGCCGCATGACGCGGATATCCGAAACGTTTCATCTGTGGAATGGCGCTTTGGCCCACGGACAAGGCTGTCGCAACCGAGGATCCGGAAATCGCGGCGAAGATCGTACAGGCCATGACGGTCGCGATCCCAAGCCCGCCCCGGATGTGACCGACCACCGTGTTGGCCATTTCATACAGATCATCCATTGCCTTTGCGCGGATCATGACCTGGGCCATGAACACAAAAAGCGGAATGGTGGTCAGGATCGGCTTGTTCAGATGCGCATAGACAGTATCCGCCACCGAGCCGATGTTGCCCTCGAAAATCAGCAGGATAACCGTCGCGGTGAGACCAAGCGCCGCAAAGATCGGAATACCGGTCAAAAGCAACAGGATCAGCCCTGAAAAAATCAGAACGGCTGTCATTTCTGCGATCTTCCAGAGACATGGCCGATGAGCCGCGCGATTGCGAACAAGCCGAGAAGCACCGCGCCGACCAGGATCGGCACCTGCGGGATCCAGGACGCGATCTCAATGGAACCCGAGGTGTATGACCCAAAACCATGTGCGAACCCGATGGCTTCCCATGTGCTCAGAGCCAGCACAGCCGAAAAGGCCAGCACGCAGAGATCGCTCCAGATAAGACGCAATCTGTGCCACCCTCCGGACAAGTGGCCTGTAAACAGATCAATCGAGATGTGATTGCCCCGCCGATAGGCTTCGGCGACACCCATCATGACCAGCCCGACCAACAGGAATCCGGTGAATTCGTCGACCCAGATCACAGGCTTGTTGATGACATACCGCATGAAGACCGAGTAGGACGTAAGAGCCAGGGCTGCGAGTATGAGCAGCGCACTGATTGCGCCGCCGGCCCAGACAAATGGCGTCAAGAGCCTTTCTATGAGCGGGACGGCCGAAGCCGCCCCTTCCTTGTCCGGGTTGACTGACATTTGTCATGAACCCGAACGGAGCTGGTCGATCAGATCAAGCAATTTCTCGTTGTCGGAGTCGTCAGACTGAAATGCCTTGTCAAAGGCGGGGCGCATCACGGCTTCCATGGCTGCATTTTCCTTGTCCGTTGCGATATGGACATTCATGCCTTTGGACTCCAGCACTGCCGGTGCTTTGGCCAGTTCGGCCTCTGCCGTCTCGACGGCCCAAACGGCGGCTTTGCGGCCTGCTTCATCCAGCGCCGATTTGGCGGTGTCGGACAGCCCGGCATAGAAGTCGGGATTCACATAGCCGTGAAAGAACACCGAGATCACAGGTGACACGACAAAATGATCCTGAACCTCGTAATACTTGCGCGAAACGGCAGCGTCCGTACCGGTCATCGCGCCGTCAAGAACGCCGGTTGCAAGCGCCTGATAGACTTCCGACCCCGGCAATGCGGTCGGGGCCGCGCCCAGAGCTTCAAGCCCGGCGTCAAAGGCCGGGGTCAGACCGCGCACCTTCATGCCTTCGAAATCGGCCGGGGTCCGCATGAATTTGCCATTGGAGGTAAACACAGAACTGTTGGTCTGGAAAAGCCAGACGACGTTTTCCACCCCTTTGGTGCGCAGCTTGTCTTCCAGCAGGCTGGCCGCGTCGGAACCATCCCAGTTCTTCCAGATATTGATGTCGGCAAAAGCATAGGGCGCTGTGGTCACGGTCATGATCGGCAGGGTCTTGCCCCACTGAAACTGCACCGAAAAGGCGCATTCGATGTCGCCCTTGGCCGTTGCAACGATGTTTTCCTTGGCGCCGACAAGACTGTCCGCGCCAAAGATCTGCACATCGATCTCGCCATTGGAAAGCGTTTCGACTTCTTCGGCCCAGCGATCGATCACCTGTGCCACGTTGTGCGCGGGCGGAAGCTGATGGCTGCAGCGCATCGGCGTTTCAGCACTGGCGGCTCCAACCGCGCTGAACGTCAGTGCTGTGCCCAAGGCGGTCGAAATAAGTTTGGTTCTCATGTCTAGGTTCCTCCCATTTGCGTTCATGTCAGGGTGTGGCTTGCGGGCGTGTGCCCGTTTTTTTCTGTCGGCGACGTCATCAGGCCGCCCCCGCGCGCCAGTTCAGCGTTTGCGGGGGGCCGGCTTTTGCCAGGGTGCCGCAAAGCGTTTCGTCCGGCAGCGCCTCGGCCAGGATCTGGCGCGTTGCGATGAGTTGTTCGATGTCGATGCCGGTATCGAAGCCCTGGATTTCGGCGAGATAGATCAGATCCTCCAGCACGATGTTGCCGGTCGCACCGGGCGCGAAAGGGCAACCGCCGAGGCCCGCAAGCGAGGCGTCGAATATCCGGCATCCGGCATCCAGCGCGGCGGCGGCATTTGCGATTCCCATGCCGCGCGTGTCGTGCAGATGGATGACATAGGGCTGCCCGCCAAGGTGGCGCTCCATGCGGGCGCAAAGCGAAGCGACCTGGCGCGGCCCGGCATAGCCCACCGTATCCGCGAGCCCCACCATGTCGACACCGGCCTCGAAACAGCGATCGACCATGCGCATCACCGCGTCTTCCGGCACCTCGCCCGAAAGCGAACAGCCAAAGGCCATGGCAATGCCGGCGTTGATGATGGTGCGCTTGCCGGCCGTATCGCGCAGGTTTACCACATTGGCGATTTCGGCCAGGCTTTGTTCCTGGGTGCGGCGGACATTGGCCGCGTTGTGGGCCTGGCTCGCTGAAACAACCACGGTGATCTCGCCGACAGGTGTGGACAGGGCATCCGTGGCGCCGCGTTGATTGAGCGCCAGCGCTATCCCATGTGCATTGCCAAGCCCGTCGACGGCCTCGGCCACCTCGCGCACGTCGGCGAAACGCGGCACCTTGTCGGCAGGCAGAAAGGACCCGACCTCGAAATGGCGGATACCGGCGGCGTAGTCGCGTTTCACCCAGTCGCGTTTCTGTTCCGTCGATGGCCATGACGCCGTGAGTTGCAGGCCGTCGCGCAATCCGACTTCGCGAATGGCGATGCGATTCCGGGGGTAGGCTGTGAAAACGTCGGCCATGATTACTCTATCGCCTCAACCCTGAGGTCCCCGAGGATTTCTTCATTATGCTGGCCAATCGCGGGAATATCGACGCTGTCCGGAACGACCGGCTTTCCGTCGATCTCGACCGGCAGGGCTGGCGCACGAAAATCCTGTTTTTCGGCATAATGCGACGTGAAAAGCCCGCCCGGGCGATTTACATGCGGATCGTCGTACATCTCAGAGGGGCGTGACACCGGCGCGAAGAGCAGGCCGTTCTTTTCCATGATCTGTAGCATCTCGTCGTACGGGTGGCGTGCGATCGCCTGGGCAATCAGAGGCAGCGTCCAGCCGCGCGCCGCGATCTGGTCGGGACGCGATTGCAATCGCGGATCGTCCAGCAAATGGTTCAGGCCAAGACCCTTGCAGAGCTTGTCCCACTGCCCGTCGGTGGCGGCACCGACGAAAATCTGGCGCCCGTCACTGGTCGGGAAAAGATCGTAGACCGGCCATGAAAACACACGCTCGGGCATCGGCGGTGACTCGGTGCCTTCGATATCGAACTGCACCATGTGTTGCGCCACAAGCAGCAGACAATTCTCGAAAAGCCCGGAACGGACCGTGGCCCCCTTGTTTGTGGTGCCGCGCTGGATCAGGGCCGCCAGGACACCGTAGGCGGCAAACAGCCCCCCCATGATGTCATTGGCCGAAGACCCGATGCGCAATGGCCGGCCGGCCGGACCGGTCATATAGGCCATGCCGGTCATCATCTGCACCACCTCGTCCATCGCGGCGCGGTGTTCATACGGCCCCTTGAGAAAGCCCTTGCAGGAGGCGATGATCAGAGCCGGATGGGTCTTGCGCAACTGCGCGGGCGCCAGATCCATTTTGGCAAGCGTCTCATCGCGGAAGTTTTCCACAAAGACATCCGCCGTCTTGAGAAGGGCATGCAGCCTTGCCTGTTCAGCCTTGTCTTTCATGTCCAGCGTCACGGACTTCTTGCCGCGGTTGAAGGTCGGAAAGAACCCCGCCCCCATGCCGGTCAGATTGCGGGTCTTGTCGCCCACCGGAGGCTCGATCTTGATCACTTCGGCCCCCATAAACCCAAGGAACATCCCAGCCGAAGGCCCCATCACCATATGGCTCATTTCAACAACGCGGATACCGTCCAATGGAAGCGCGGATGTCATCGGATCCTCCCTGTGTCCCGGTTGAGTTCCACGATGACAGGATTCTTGACGTCAAAAAATAATATCCTTTCGAAAGGACCGTTCTTAATTTTAGAATGATCGCATGGATACGAGGCAACTTCGCTATTTCGTCGCCGTTTGCGAGTTCAAGAACCTGTCGCATGCCGCGGATCACTGCAACACGGCGGCTTCGGCGCTCAGCCATCATGTGGCAAGCTTGGAGACCGAACTGGAAACAAAGCTGTTCATACGCAAACCCCGCGGCATGGAGCCCACCGCAGCAGGTCTCACGTTGCTGGCGCACGCGCAGCATATCCTGTCGGCCTTTGAGACGGCGGCGGCCGAGATCAAGAACGGGCAGGCAGAAGTTTCCGGAAACATTGCCATCGGAATGCCGTTTTCAGTGATCAAGGTCATCGGCGGTGCGTTGATGCGAAAGGTTGTCAAGGAATACCCCCGTGTGCGGCTGCTGATCCGCGAGGGGCTGTCGGGGGTCACCTATGACGCGCTCAGAGCCGGCGAAGTCGAGGCGGCGCTGATCTTCAACCCTCCGACGGATTCTCAGACTCAAAGATTGCCGCTGCTTGAAGAGGAACTGTTCTGTATTGGCCATCGCGATATTGTCGGCGATACCGAGCGGCCGATCCGTCTTGAGGACATGGCGGATCTGCCGGTGGCGCTGCTGCAAAGCGGTTCGCTATCGCGTGCCCTCGTTGACAGACCTGCCGAGCTTGCCCGGCTTGAAGCGAATGCACGGATTCAACTCGCGTCGATTGCCGGGACACTGGGTGCTCTGAACGAAGGGCTTGCCTGTACGCTGGCGCCCAAGGTTCTTGTCAGCGACGGGCTGAGCGGCGGCGATCTGGTCGCCCGGCCCGTGACTGACCCGCGCCCGGTTCGGACGCTGCAACTGGTATCTGCTCTTGACGCCCGTCCGACCGTATTGCGGGAAAAGATGGCCGATCTCGTGATCGAACTGGTTTCAGAGTCTGTGAGAAACGGTGCCTGGGAAGGGGCCAGGTTGATTCAGAACTGAACCGGGCCACAGCGCCACCCCGTTTCCGAACAGGCGTCCGGCTGGCCGCCACACCGCGCTGAAGACAAGTGAGGCGACGCCTGAACCGTGTAGAAGTCGATTTCGCCCACATATGGCCCGCTGATCAGGCATGGCGAAGCGGCGGACATTTTCATGCCCGTCGCTTGACCAAACGCCAGAACGCAAACAGGCCGGCGATGCCCGGGAACCGATCTTGTCGCTGCCGGATCCCGGGCGGAATGAATGCGCTCTGCTTTCACTTTAATGTGTCGCGGTGGCATCCATGAAATCAAACGGTTCAGCTTCGACAAACTGATCGGTGGCATCACCGGCATAGTATTTGCCCCCCGCGATCGCGAGCTTGCGGGCGTTGGTTCCGGCACTGAAATCGACCGCCTTCAGATCGACCCAGAACACGTTCGGAGTCGTCGCTGACGAGAAGAAATACTTGAGATCCGTCTGGTCGGAAACCGTTGTCCACAAGGTCGAGGCGATGTTTGGTTCGTTCGGGGCGCTGATGCCAAGCGGCACCGCCACGGCACGTTGCAACGAAAGTGACTGGGCAACTGCCTGGTTGGGATAGCTCTGATCCGGTACCGCAACGATGTAGTTCTTGTCTTCTTCCTTGACCATCGTGTCCAACAGGAAAGACGCGCGCACATACCGGTCCGCGGCGCTGACGGTGCCTGGCAGGAAGGCCATGCCACCTATGTTCTTCCAGTAGGCGTTGAGCGCCAATTGCTGATCATAGACCGGCGAGTTCGTCATCACCACATAGTCCTTGCCGTGGTGGATCTCGAGCTTGCCGCCGATATATTCGATGATCGCGGAATCGCCGGTCGGGTCCGAGATCGACAGGTGCAATGTCGCGGCCGAGCCGTTTGGCAACGCGGGTGCAACGATGCGCAAGGGCTTGTCGGTCAAGCCCTTTACCGTCTCGTCAACACTGGCATAGTTGTCCAGAACATACTGCGCCCACAGCCCGATCGATATCGGCGCATGGTCCTTGGCATCGCCATAGTCGGATTCTGCGAGATACAGCATGTTGGCCACCAGGCCTTTTTCATTCATGCCGTCAGCCGAGGCGATATTGTAGGCCGAGGCGATGACGCTGCCGTATTTCGAGGTCCATGTCGGGGAACCCGGCCCGGCATTTCCCGTGCGTTCCACGCCGCGTGGGAACACCCAGAGATCGGTGCTCATGTCCTCTGCCCAATCCATGTTGCGCCCGGTCACAACCTGGTTGTTTGCACCAACATAAAGCGTGCGGGTACATGCGTCGGCGACGGGGGCATAAAGGGCGGTGCTTGCTATCAGCGCAGCTGACAGAAACCCGGGAAATCGTTTTCTAAGCATTGTAATCCTTCATATTTTCGGAAGCTCACTGAGGCGAACGCCGCAGTCGCAACTTGGCCAAACAAAATGACAAAACAGTTAAGATCGGGCAGACGGACGGATGGGTTCCAGCCGTCCGGAACCTATCCGGGCATGGATGGCGCGCCGCTGGCCGGAACTGCCAGAACGGGGTTGGCGCCACCTGAACCGGGCGCTGTCAGGGCCGATGTTGCCTTGGCTGTGCCTGAATATCCTGTCAGGGATTGAGCCCGAAATATCTCGTGCTCAGTTCATGCAATGTACCGTCTTCGCGGGCACCGACCACTTCGATCGTCATCTCTCTGCGCAGCGGGCTGTTCTTGATCAGCCCAAAGCCGTATTTCTCAGGATTGAAAACGGCACCGACGACGGTCAACGGTTCACCCTGGTGCATTTCCGCATAGTATTCCAGCACCGGTTTGTCGCCGATCACCGCGTGCACCTCACCGCCAAGAAGCGCATCGGCCGATGCGGACATCCTGGGATAGGCGATCGCTTCTAGGGCATTCTTGGCCGCGAATGTTTCCGCGGTGCTGCCTTCGGTGACTGCAACCTCAAGACCCGGAAGATCGAACACGCTGCGGATATCGTTCCTGATGCTCTGCGTGGTCATGACGCTGGTGACCGAGGAGGTGACAAACGCGACCACGACCACGCCAAACACCAACCACAGACCCTGCCAAACCCGGCCCATCCAGCCAAACAGATTCTTGCGTTTGGGGGGCTTTCCGGAGGTTGCCACCGTCATGACCGTGTAGAAGCTTTCGGCAAGTCCTTCGCGAATGTCTTTCGGGAAATCCTTGTCGAACTTGCGGTCAAACAAGGTGAATCCGACAGATGCGGCGAGGATGGCGAATGCAAGCCAGCCATAGGCGTGCAGGAAGCCCGAATCCTTCAATCCCGACAGAAGGCTCCAGAAATCGGAGGCCGAATTGTCGTTCACCATGATCCTGAGCCCCGAGTCATACCAGGGCTGCGTAAAATCTATGCGTGCTGCGCGTTCCTCGGTGATGGTCAGATTGGTGACGGCGACCGCAATTTCGCCGGCCTCGGTTGCGGCCAGCATTTCGCGCACCGTTTCATATTCGCGATAGCCAAACTGATAACCCAGTTTTTCTGCCACATATTCCCAAAGGTCGATTGCGAGTCCGGTATATTCTCCATCTTCGGACATCACGAAGGGCGGGCTGTCGTGCACTCCGACAATCAGGTGCGCCTTTTCTTCCTGGGCGATTGAAACCGGCGCTGTGAAGAGCAACAGAAAGCACGCTGTCAACATAAAGATCAGGGCTTGCTTGCGGAGTGAGTGGATGAGTGCCAACATATTTTTTTCTCTGTTTTGGTCAGTGTTCGGACCTGGGTTCAGGTTCGATTGCGATGGGCCCGCTGGGCACCGGGGTTCTGCGTTGATCTGCGCGATCGGGTCTTGGTTTGCGAAAATTCACACTGGGGCGGGGCGGAAAGCCGTCAGACCCGACAGCCCCCATGCCAATCCGGATCGTCGGGGTCAAAATCGCCATTCCAGTTTCGCCTGTGCGCCAAAATCAGTGCGATCGCTGGCCACCGAGGTCTGCCCGGTCAGCGAAAGCATCAGGCGGTTGCCAAGATCCATGTGCAGACCCGCTTGCAGTTCGCCCTGGTAGCGGTTGGTCGACAATACGCCGTTGAATTCGCCCGCCGCCGCATCCACGCCAATCAACGAGCCTGACAGGCGGGTCGTCGGGTCATCCAGAATGACAGTGACGCCGGCCCGGACAAAGGCCAATTGTGAACGGTTGCCCGCAACATAGGCGCGTCCGAATTCGATCGAAGGCGTAAAGGCGACCCAGTCTTCGTTCACATCGGCAATATTCCAGTTCAGCTGGCCAGTTCCGGTTTCTGAAAACCCGTCCTGCCGGACACTGGTATATGACAGTGCCGCCGCGGGTTTGAGATAGTAGCCAGCATTCCCCTGAAACACTGCAGAAGCCCGCAGTTCGGTGCCAAGAAAGCGCCCGTTCACGTCGCCTTGGGCTGTGTGGCGGTTGTTCCCGACCAGGTAGTCGCGCGCGTTGCTCATGGAATAGATGCCGCCTGCGGCAGTCGCGGAAAACGTATAGCGACCAATCTCGTGCTTGAGCGCAATCCCCATTGCATACCGGGTGCCATCTGATTCGAAATTTTCACCGGCGATATCGACCGTTTCGATCATTCCGGCGATTTCAACGAATGTATCGCCGGCCACTTCACGTTGTGCGCCCAACGCCAGGCCCCAGGAGGTTTCGTTGTATTCCGGGCTGTCGGAACCGGCCTTTTGTTGCAGGCGCTCGCCTATACCCATGACCCAGCTGCAGTCGTTCTGGTGCAGAAAACCGACCCCGGCTGCGGCATCGATCGTGGGGCAGCTGTTGAGCAACTGGTGCAGCGCAATCGCACTGCTGAACGCATCTGAAGCGGACACCAGATATTCATCTGGCGCGTGGTGTCCAAAGATGGTTTCCAATTCCCGAATGGTGGTGACATTCAGAAGGTCCGTGGCCAATGCGGACAGGCTTTCGGACTTTGCATTGTTCGCATCCGTCCGGGCGGTTTTCATCACCCGATTGAAATAGTCTGCATAGGCGTGGGCATTGACCCCCATGGACCGACCCGATGCACCCCCGGAATAGTCGACCGTGTAATTGACATAGACGTTTTTCTTGTCCGTATCGGTTTCCAGCGTGTAACTGACAGTGGCGGTATCGGTCGCCGAGGCACTGACGCTGTCAAGAGTGGCATTGTCATCAAGACGGGCGATCAGCAATTTTCCCGTGTCGCCGGAGGCAAATTTGGTGGCACCCGACCAGACGGTTTCGACCCTGCCGGTCAAATCGACCTTGGCCGACGCATCCAGGCCTTTGAATTGCAGCTGATCGCTGGAAGCGGCGCCATCCGAGTCCAGCGCGGCATCCACATGCAAAGTCCCGGCCTCGGAATACACGCCGCCAAAGCTTACCACGCTGGTGCCGATTGTTCCGGTGCCATATGCGGACATGGTGCTGCCGCTTGCGCCGAGATAGTTTCCCAACTGGCCCAGGTATATGGTCGAACCGCCAGCGAACGTGGCGCCTGACCGGTTTTCGAACTCGGTCCGGTTCGCATCATTCAATTGCAAGGATCCCCGGATGACGCCCCCGTCCAGATTGTGGATCCGCAGACCGCCCTGGGCATCGTTGGCAATCACGACCGCATCCGCGTTGGCGCTTTGAATGGTGCCGGTGTTCTCGACAAGGTTGGAATAGTGAATCGTGCCGTCCGAGTTGAATTTCGTTCGACCACCGGCAATCGCAATGGTTTCATGAGACGCTGAACTGGTGGTTTCGACAAGGCCGCCCGCTTCCACATAGATATGCGACGTGCCTCGGCATTGGGTATCTGCATGATCGCAGGTCTTGCTGGTGGTTTCGTCGCCTTTCGGATCGTCGGTTCCGGTTTCCGAGGTTTGCGCCAGAATGGCGCGTGCGTTGTCGCCGGCTGCCGAAACGTTGCCTGAAACATGCAGCTTGAGACCGCCCGAATAGCTGTCCCCGCCAGAGGCGCTTTGCATGAAGATGCCATGCGATCCTTCGCCCTGGACGTCGATCTTGCCATCCACGGTCAGGTCGATATTTCCACCGTCGCCATCCGCGCCCGCGCTGCCGATAGCGTTTGTGTAGCTGCCGTCGGCGGCCTGGGTGTCAAGCACGCCCGACGCGCCACCGCCCCCGCCGACGGTCTGCAGCCAAATCCCATGTGCGTTCTTGCCGGTGGTGGCAATGTCGCCAGCCCCTGAAATCGTCATGTCGCCCCCGCTGCCACCTGCGCCGCCGTCATCGGTGCCGAATATTTCGGCACCCGCTGTTTCGAGGAAGTCGGCAAATCCGGTGACAAGATTGCCCTCCATGTCGCCCCCGCTGCCGCCCCCACCGCCGACCGATTGCGCATAGATCCCCATTGCGCCGTCGCCTTCGGTCTTGATCGCGCCCGTGTTGACGATCGCAACATCGCCCGCATCCCCGCCGCCGCTGCCCGATTGCACGATGGTCAGCGAGGTCAACAAGCCTTGGGCAGCATCTCCGCCGTTGCCACCGCCGCCACCTATGGATTGTGCATATATCGCCGTGGCGCTGTCGCCGATGGTGTGCAGCGTCCCATCGTTCTCCACCGTGACATCGCCGCCCGTGCCGGACGCGCCCGATTTGCCACCGATATTGATGCCGATGCTGACCGAACCTTTCAGCAGCCCGGTAATTTCTTCGTATGTGTCGTAAATGTCATCCGCCCATTCCGCGACTTCCTTGATATCGGCGATCCAGCCTTTGCCATCTGCGGTTCCATTGCCGGAAGTGCCGCCGCCGCCGCCAACCGATTGCGCATAGATCGCATAGGATGCCTTGCCTGCGGTCTTGATGGTGCCCTTCGAGTGCTGCACGCTGACGTCATCGCCGTCTCCCGACGCGCCGTCGGATCCGCCCATATTGAAGGTCAGCGCGAAACTGTACTTGGGATCGGTCTTTTGCTGTGTCTTGGTATAGCCAAAGCTGTGGGCGCCGCTGCTTCCGCCGTCTCCGCCACCGCCGCCGACCGATTGGGCGAATATGCCATAGGAGGTCTCTGTCGCCGTGCTGATATCACCAGAGTTCACCACGCTGACCTTGCCCGCATCCGATCCCGCCCCGCCGCTGCCGCCGACCGAAGCGTCCAGGTTGATCTGCATGTTGCCGCTGGCGGGTTTTTGCGAATATTCGCCCGCAAACAGGAACCCGTAGGCGCCAGTCCCACCATTGCCGCCGATGGATTGCGCCCTAAGCCCATGCGCATTGCCGCCCGAAGTCGACAGTTTGGCCCGATTGTCGACGCTGACATCGCCGCCGACAGCGCCGCTGCCACCGCTGCCGCCGATCGTGACGGAACTTTCGATTGAGCTGGCCTTGTTTGCACTCAGGCTGAACGCATAGCTGCCGCCACCAACGCCACCGTTGCCGCCCACGGACTGCGCGAAAATCGCCTCGGAGTAGTGTCCGCTGGCATCGATATCGCCGCCATCGTCGTTGATGATCGAAACATCCCCTGCGGTGCCGCTGTCACCGCCATCCCCGCCGACAACCACGTTGACAGTTCCGCTGCCTTCGGCGTCCAGCGAGACAATGCCGGCATGGACCGCGCCGCCTGCTCCGCCATTTCCACCGATGGACTGGGCAACAAGGCCCGCGGACTGGTAGCCCCTGATCGTCAGCGCACCGGAATTGGTCAGCGCTACATCATCCGACGTTCCCCCTTTTCCGCCGTCGCCGCCGATCGAGACATCAACCGCGCCTGACATTTCGCCAACGGTGATCGACGCCGACGAAGCCACCCCGCCGGTGCCGCCGCCGCCGCCGATGGACTGCGCCAGCACGCCGACCGCATTCTTGCCCGAGGTAGCGATGTCACCAGAATTGGTCAGCGTCACCGTACCGGCGCGACCGCCGTCACCGCCATCGCCGCCATGCGTGATGCTCAGTTCGGCCATGGACAGCTTGCCCGAAAACATCAGCCCACCAACGCCGCCGCCATGGCCGATACTCTGGCCCAGAACGCCAATTCCCCAGTCGCCCGAGGTCTGAACGCTGGCCTGGTTCATTGTCGTGACAGCACCTGCCTGGCCGCCATCCCCGCCATCGCCCCCATGTGCGTAGTCCAGGCTGATACCCACATCGCCGGAAATGGTCGTTCCGGCCTGCCCCCCGCCGCCCGAGATGCTTTGGGCGAGGATGCCAGCCGACAGATGACCCCGGGTTTCAATCTCTCCTGAAACGGTCAGATCCACGTCATCCGCATCCCCGCCGGCACCGCCGGTGGCACCCAGCTTGACGGATGCGACCTCGACCGAGGCATCCGCGTCAACCGTGTGGCCGCCTTTGCCGCCCCCGCCGCCAACCGACTGTGCGAGCACGCCCGATGCGGTGTCCCCGACGGTCTTGACGCTGCCGTCGCTGCGCAGGGTGACCGACCCGCCGTTCCCCCCATCACCGCCGACCGCCCCCTGGTTGCCGACAAACTGGCTGATCTCCAGACCGGCAACATCGGAATTGACTATATTGCTGGAATGACCACCGCCCCCACCAACGGATTGCGCGACGATGCCGTCGGCATGCACGCTCGTGGTGGTGACATCGGCGTTCATGTTGGCCAGCACCGTGCCGCCATCCCCGCCGGCACCACCATTGCTGCCCATGTTCTGGTTGAATTCGATCGCGGCACCCGCTTCGATGCTGTTTCCGGCAACGCCGCCGCCGCCACCGATGGACTGGACCAGAACCCCGGCGGCACTGTCGCCTTCGGTCTTGATCGTGCCCGCCAGACCCGCGGTATCCTTGTCGCCGATGCTGATGGTCCCGCCGTGATGCCCGCTGGCTGTGTTCTGGGCGCCTGTTTGCTGGTTGAACGTCATGCCGATTTCGACATTCACCACATAGCCGCCAGCGCCGCCGCCGCCGCCGATGGATTGCGCCAGAAACCCCGTGGCTTTGGCGCCAAGCGTTGCAACATCGATCCTGCCGCCGTCCGATGTGACCGCGACGTTCCCGCCATCACCGCCGCTGCCCCCGGATGAGCCAATCGCAGGCTCCATGATCTCGATCGCTTCGACCGTGCCACCGCCATGGCCGCCGCCCCCCCCGATGGAAGACACCACGACACCATCTGCGTTCTCTCCGGTTGTGCTGACCTTCAGCGTCCCGCCGTTCAGCGCCAGCGTTGCGTCATCGCCCTGGCCGCCATCCCCGCCCTGTGCGCCAAAGGCCCATGCCGCCCCGGGCGAGGTTGATTTTCCTCCGCCACCGCCGACGCTGCCAAGCAGTATGCCAACGGCATGGTCGTCGCCGGTCGCAATCGTGGTGCCGCCATCGTTGACAAGCCCGACGCTGCCCGCGTCGCCGCCGTTGCCGCCCTGTCCGCCCAGGGCGACGACCCCGTCATTGGCACCACTGACGCCGCCACCACCACCGATACTGAGCGCGATCAGGCCGGAAGCGTCCTTGCCTTGCGTGGTGATACTGCTGGTGCCGGACAGCGCGATGGATAGATCGCCGCCATTTCCGCCAGCGCCTCCATCGGATCCCAAGGCGGTAAAGCCCGCGTCTTTCGCGCCGGTGCCCCCGCCGCCGCCAACGCTGAGCGTGACCAACCCGCCAGAGTAATCACCTTGCGTTTTCAATGTGGCACTGTCGAACGTTGCGTTCACGTCAGCGCCATTGCCGCCGCTCTGGCCGCTTGCGCCATAGGCGACAAAGCCGTCGGCGTCGCGGGAACTGCCGGCAAACCCACCGATGCTTTGCATCAGGATCGCGTTGGATTCGCCGCCCTTTGTCGTGATCGTGCCGGTATCAAGCGTGAATGATACGCCGCCCGCCGGGCCGGGACCGACGGTCGCGCCACCCTTGCCCTCAAAGGCACTGTCTCCTTCACCCCCGTCGCCCCCGGCCCCGCCGATGCTTTGAATGAAGACGCCTTGCGCTTGCGCGCCATCGGTGGAAACGGTGCCAGAGTATTCGACATCTACATCACCGCCAGCGCCGCCCTGGCCACCATTGCCGCCTTCGCCCTTGCTGGGTCCGTGTCCTTTTCCGCCCTTGCCGCCATCGCCGGCTTCACTGATGGCCACGATTCCGTGGTATTCATCGCCGGTGGTGGCGATCGTATTGTCCGACGAAACAGCGGAAAAGGTGATTGCGCCCCCGTTTCCGCCCGCACCGCCATCGGCGCCGAATCCTTCGTCGCCCGACAGGCCTTCGCCACCCTGACCGCCTGTTCCACCGATACTGAACAATCCAAGCCCGGCCGAGTTACCGGTGGTCGCGTTCACAAGATGCCCGTCGTTCAACTGAACCGAGATCGTGCCGCCTGCGCCGCCTGCGCCGCCAAGACCGCCTTGTCCCTGGTGAAAGATGCTTTGAACAGTGCCCTTGCCGCCTTTTCCACCGGTCCCGCCTTTTGTGTCCAGGATCAGGCCGGCGCCATTCTGGGTAATGATCGCCGCCGGTGTCTTGCCGCCGCCATCGCTTTGCGCGGTGAGAGTCAGCGTGGCGCCATCTCCACCGCGGCCGCCTGTGCCGCCTGTGGCGTGCTTCCAGGTCTTGCTGTCCTCGTTCGCCGCTCCTCCGTCGCCGCCCGTCGCGCCCAGATAGATGCCACCGGTGGCGCTGGCGATGCCATAGCCCAGATCAAAGGACATAGTCGTCGAAAGATCGCGCGGTGTCACGCCGTCCCCGCCATCCTGACCATCGTGGTGGTGGTCGTCGACCCCGCTTTTGCCCGGGCTTCCGGTCGAGGTCAGCCGCAGGGCATATTCCCCATCATCGCTGGTCGGGCCGAAATCAGCGGTCACCTGAGAATAAGTCACATCCGTATAGGTGGCACCGGTGGAATCGATGTTCTCTATGTCCGCGCCAGAACAGGACGCCTGTAGGTCCGAAACCTCACATCCCGCCTGTCCCTCTGTCGGCCACAAGCCAACAAATGCGGCCAAGGTCGTTGCCAGCGCAGTGGTCGACCATCGTTGCGAGCAACTGTTTGTCGTTTGAAACGACAGGGTGTCGCTGAGATTGCTCATGTTGGTTTGCCCGATTTTGGAATAATCTCTCTCCAAAATTGTGTTAATTTTCTAATTTGAACGCTATAGTTGTGTTGCGTCAACCCAAGGACATGAAGCGCAGGAGAATTGCCCCATGACGCAGCTTGCAGAACCCTGTGGGTTCATTGGCCATGGCTGTGGGGTTCGCGGCTGCTGTGTCGTCTGCATGTCAACAGGGAGTACTGCAGGGAAAATGAAGGAATATTTAATAGTTTAACATTCAAGGTTCCAAGGCAGCAAAGCAGCGCCTGCGAAAGCAGACCATGGAAGATACGCGGTCCCAACCTTCGAAAGCCAAATTCTCTCACACGATCCAGGGCAAAATATGAAAGACTTCCTTGTGGCATGGCGATTTTTCCCAGCCATCCATTTCCTTCTGATTTCGCGGATCTCGATCCTGGTGCTGGCCTGTGTGTTGGCCCCGGTATTCGGCGACGCGCAGACCACCGATCCCGCGTCAACGGACACCGGCGAACATCCTCTGGCTGCGGACGAAGCGGGAACGGGTGTCACATCCTCGCGTTTGGTTGCAGCCATCCGTGACCAGGCAAGCCAAAGTCGCGCCCTGCGGGACCGGTATGACGGCATCGTGCACAATCCGATCTCACCGCCCGATACGCGCAGCCCACGCGCGACACTGGGCAGTTTCCTGCTGATCATGGCCGAAGCCAGTAGCCTTTGGCTGGACACCCGCGACCACTATCTGAGTGGTAGCGATCTGCGATTGGACGCTGCGGAAACCCAGAATGTCACGAAGGTCAACGCGCTGATCGACAAGGCTGTGCTGACGTTTGACTTGTCCGGGATCCCTGTCTCGGCCCGTGATCAGAAATCCATCGAACTGGCGTTGCAACTGCAGGAGATACTGGATCGGATCTATCTGCCCGAGCTGGATGAAATTCCGGGTGTCGGCGCCGGTGCCACACGCAGGGCGGCGGCGGACAGCACACAGACCAAATGGATCATTCCCGGTACGGGCCTGACGATCGAACGTCAGGAGGACGGCGCCAGAAAAGGGGAATACCTGTTCACCGCGGCAAGCGTCGACCGCATTCCAAGCGATTACGCGACCCTTGCGGCCCTGCCTATCGTTGCGGACACGACCGAGGATACATATCTTTACTACATATACACGCCGGGAAATTTCATCCCCCCGCAATGGTATGAAATCATCATGGACGGCCCGGACTGGCTGATGTGGCCAATCGCGGGTCAGACCGTCTGGCAGTGGATCGGATTGGTGGTGCTGCTGGCGACGCTGTTGTCTCTGATTGCTCTCTATGCGCGATGGAACGCGCGTCGGCCCTTGCCTCTTGGCCTGCCACGCAGGCAATTGCGCCGCATCGTTTCGCCTCTGTTGTTGATACTGGCGGTGAAGGTCGCAGAGTATATCTGCAACCATCAGTTCAACATCACCGGCGCGCCGATGTTTTTCATCACGACGGTCGGAAGCCTGGTTTTCTGGATTGCGCTGTCCTGGCTGACCTATCAGGTCCTGCAATTCATCTATATCTGCGCCGTGCGCAACCAGTCCCTGAACCGCACCAGCCTTGATGCCAGCCTGTTGCGGACAGGGTTCCGGGCGCTGTCATTCGGCGTGTCAATTCTGGTCCTCGGGTATGGTGCAACCCATATCGGCATTCCGATCTACGGCGTCATTGCAGGCCTGGGGGTCGGGGGCCTGGCCATCGCGCTCGCAGCGCAGCCGACGCTTGAGAACTTTATCGGCGGTCTGATCCTTTATGCGGACGGAATCGTGCGGGTCGGTGAATTCTGCGCCTTTGATGACCTGGCCGGCACGGTCGAGGAAATCGGCATCCGTTCGACCCGAATCCGCGCGCTGGATCAGACGCTTATCACGGTTGCCAATGCCGATCTGTCAAAGAGAAAGATCGTCAACTACAGCAAGCGCGAAGCCTTCATGTTCCGCCACAAGATCCGATTGCGCCATGACACCCCGTCCGAGACGCTCAAGGCGATCATCGCAGCGGTGGAGAACTATTTGCAAGCGCACGCCCGTGTTCTTGAGACACCATTGCGTGTGCGGCTTGTGGAATATGGCGAGTATTCCATCGTCGTTGACATCTATGCCAATATTTCCGCCAACAGCATGGATGAATACACCGCCATCCAAGAACAAATCCTGTTCGAAATTCGTGCGATTGTCGCGGCAAACGGAGCCCGCCTGGCCATCCCGTCATCATCCATCTTTCTTGCCCGGGACGGCGGGGAACCAGTTGCACCTGCGGCCGCCCATTCCGGGGGGACGAAAGAAGCATAGCAGGTCGCCGGCCCGGGGCATGGCCCGGACCAAGAGCGGGTTGGCCTCGATCCTCTTGCTTCAGAAACCGCGCCGATACTCTGCACGCCTGACGATGTCATGAGACATTGCCAGGTTTTGCGCGTCATTCGGGATCGTCTGCGGATCCGGTTCCCTTGCGCGCGATTGCTGCCAGGGCGGCGCAACAGTCCGGTTTGAAATGGGGCGTACGCCAATGCGGCGGTGCAGCGGACTGTTATAAAACCGTCACATAACTTTTGCATAAGCATCACGGAATCCGACTAGCCATGCCGCAGCGGCCGTTTGCTCCGGCCCAAAATGTCAATCAGGAGTTATCATGTCCTTCACCAAGTTTTCCGTGTCGGCGCTGGCACTTTTTGCCGTGTCCGCCACGACCGCGGCTGCCCGTGACGAAATCCGCATCGTCGGTTCGTCCACCGTGTTTCCCTACACGCAGGCCGTAGCTGAGCAATTCGCCAACAACACTGGCGCGCCTTCTCCGATCGTCGAATCCACTGGCACCGGCGGTGGTATGAAGATCTTTTGCGGCGGCATCGGAGAGCAGCACGCAGACATCACCGGCGCATCGCGCGCGATGAAAGCCTCGGAGTATGAGCTGTGCCAGCAGAATGGCGTGACTGAGATCTCCGAAGCCCTGATCGGTTTCGACGGTCTGTCCATGGCCGTGTCCCGCGCCAATGACTTTGCCTGGGATCTGACCCTGGGAGAGATCTATCTGGCGCTGGGCGCACAGGTTCCGGTTGATGGCGAATGGGTCGACAACCCATACAAGACCTGGGACCAGATCAACGCGGATCTGCCCGCCGTCGAAATCCTGGCCTATGGGCCTCCGCCGACATCGGGTACCCGTGACGCCTTTGTCGAACTGGCAATGCATGCGGGCTGTGAAGAGCTGGCATATGTGCATGATGGTGGATTTGACGGCGACTGGGTTGGCGAGAACTGCTCGCGCATGCGCACGGACGGACCGTTCGTGGAAGCCGGCGAAAACGACAACCTGATCGTTCAGCGTCTGGAAGCAGACCCGAATGCCATGGGCATTTTTGGGTATTCGTTCCTGTACGAAAACCTGGACAAGCTGAAAGGCGTGATGATCGAAGGTGTCGAGCCGAGCACTGACAGCATTGCCGACAAGTCCTATCCGGTGTCGCGTCCGTTGTTCTTCTACGTCAAGAACGCGCATCGCGGTGTCATCCCGAACCTCAACGAGTTCATCGAAGAGTACATGTCCGATGACGCGCTGGAAGCTGGCGGATACCTGTCCGAACGCGGCCTGGTTGCCCTGTCCGAGGACCGTCGTGTCGAGCTTCAGGATGCGGTTCTGAACGGCGCTGCGATGACTGCGCCCGAATAAGCCCTGTGCTTTGACCCAGTATCCCGGGGTGCCGTCAGGCGTCCCGGGGCTTTTTCGGAAAGAACAGGCATATGACAGCTCTTCCATTTCTTTTGCTTATAGCCGCCGTCATGGCCGGATATGTCATCAACCGGATGGCTGCCGGCGCGATCCGTGACCGTGGGGACAGATTACATTCGCTGATAGGCTACCACGGGATGTTTTCGGCGCTGCTGATCCTTGTGCCTGTGCTGACTTTCATCCTGCTGTGGCTGGTGCTTCAGGGTCCCGTGATTGATCGCATGGTCATGGGCGGATTGCCGGACGGTGCACTGGATGACCTGGATTCCGGGGCCACTCAGCTGGTTCTGGCCGAAATCAAGTCCCTGGCGAATGGCCGGGTTTTTGGAACGCCTGAAGACTGGAAAATTGCCGCGGGCGAACGTTTCGTCCAGCTCAGCAATCAGGCGGCCTGGCTTCTAGCGATCGCGGTTGCGGTTCTGGCGGTCGGTTTGCTGGCGTTTGCGCGTTCTCGTGTTGCCGCCGAATTCCGGGCGCGGCAGGGCGTCGAAGGCATCGTTTCGGGGTTGATGATCTTTTGTTCGACCGTGGCGATTTTCACCACCATCGGCATCATCGTTTCGCTGACCTATGAAACCATCCGTTTTCTCGAAGCCGTGCCGCTGACCGATTTCTTGTTTGGTACAAACTGGGAGCCGCAGATTCCGCTGCGCGAGGATCAGGTCGCCGCCGAAGGCGCGTTTGGCTGGCTTCCGGTGATCGTCGGGACGATCGTGATCACCATCGTCGCATTGCTGGTTGCGGTGCCGATCGGGTTGTTTTCGGCAATCTATCTCAACGAATTCGCGCCGCGCAGACTGCGCTCGGCGGTCAAGCCGGTGCTTGAAATCCTGGCGGGTGTTCCGACAGTGGTATACGGCTTTTTCGCCATTCTCGTCGTTGCTCCCGCGATCCGCAGCTTCGGGCAATCCATTGGCATCGATGTGGCCCCCAACACCGCGCTTGCTGCCGGGGGGGTGATGGGGATCATGTTGATCCCGTTCATTTCGTCCTTTGCCGACGATGCGCTGTCTGCTGTTCCGCGGGCTTTGCGCGACGGGGCGCTCGGGCTGGGGTCGACGCGCGGCGAGATGATGACGACGGTTCTGTTTCCGGCCGCGCTGCCGGGGATTGTGGGCGGGGTGCTTCTGGCTGTCAGCCGGGCCATCGGTGAAACGATGATCGTGGTGATGGCGGCAGGGCTGATCGCCAAGATGACGTTCAACCCGCTGGACAGTGTGACCACCGTGACGGTTCAGATCGTGACTCTTCTGATCGGCGATACGTCGTTCGACAATCCCAAGACACTGGCGGCATTCGCGCTTGGCATGATGTTGTTCATTGTCACCCTGATCATCAACATTTTCGCGCTGCGCATCGTGCGCAAGTACCGCGAAGCCTACGATTGAGGCCCTGGACATGACCGATATTGCAAACGTTCCCGGCGGCCCGCAGCGGGCCAGTACGACAGATCTTGTGGCGGCTTCGCTCAAGCGCCGTCACCGCAAACAGCAACGCCTTCAATGGATCGGCATGGGTGCGATTTCCATTGCGTTCCTGATGTTGTTCATCCTGGTCAGTTCACTGGTGAGCACCGGCTGGCAGGCCTTTACCCAGACGCATGTCACCTTTGACGTCTATGTCGATCCCGAGGAAATCCCCGAGGATCGTCTGCCGCGCGGCGGATTTGATGATGCGCTTGCGGCGTCGCTTGGCAAGATGCTGCCCGGCGTGGACATGAGCGACCGCAAGACCGCGCGCGCGGTCGAAGGCATCCTGTCCAACGGGGCGCAGTTCGAACTGCGCGACCGTGTCGTGGCCGATCCCGGCCTGATTGGTCGGACCATTCAGATGACGGTCCCGGTTTCGGACCCATTCGACCAGTTGAACAAGGGGCTGATCGCGCGGGACACCCCCGAAGAGAACCGCCGGGTCACGAACACTGAAATCCAGTGGTTCGACGATCTGCAGGACGCAGGGGCCATCTCGAAACCGTTCAACTGGGCCCTGTTCACCAACGCCGACTCGCGCTTTCCCGAACTGGCCGGTCTGAAGGGCGCGCTGGTCGGGTCGTTCTGGGCCTTGCTGACCTGCTTTCTGATCGCGTTTCCGCTGGGGATAGGTTCGGCAATCTACCTGGAAGAGTTCGCGCCCAAGAACAAGCTGAGCGATTTCATCGAAGTCAACATCAACAATCTGGCCGCGGTGCCGTCGGTGGTGTTCGGTCTGCTGGCGCTGGCCGTGTTCATCGGCTGGTTCGGGCTGCCGCGTTCGGCACCGTTTGTCGGCGGTCTGACATTGGCCCTGATGACCATGCCGACGATCATCATCGCCACGCGCGCGGCGCTCAAGGCGGTTCCTCCGTCCATCCGCGAAGCGGCGCTGGGGCTGGGCGCTTCCAAACAGCAGGTGGTGTTTCAGCATGTGCTTCCGTTGGCCATGCCGGGTGTGCTGACCGGCACGATCATCGGCCTGGCACAGGCTCTGGGCGAGACGGCGCCATTGCTGCTGATCGGGATGAACGCCTTTATCACCTCGGCTGCCAGCAGCCCGTTTGACAGCGCCACCGCATTGCCGACGCAGATCTTCATCTGGGCGGACAGCCCTGAACGCGGCTTTGTCTCGCGGACCTCGGCTGCTATCCTGGTTCTGCTCGGGTTCCTGGTCATGATGAACATGGTCGCGATCTATTTGCGGCAGAAATTTGAACGCAAATGGTAAGCGTCCAGCAAAAGGATACCGAAATGAATGACATGAGCACAATTGAGCGGGGCGCAAAGTTGTCAGAAACCAAAGTCTCGGCCCGTGGGGTCAATGTTCACTATGGCGACACACACGCGATCAAGGACGTGAATGTGGACATTTCCAACAACAACGTCACGGCCTTCATCGGCCCGTCAGGGTGCGGTAAATCCACCTTTCTGCGGTGTCTGAACCGGATGAATGACACCATCGACATCTGTCGGGTGGACGGTGCCATCCAGCTGGACGGTCAGGATATCTATGACAAGCGGGTCGATCCGGTGCAGCTGCGCGCCCGTGTGGGAATGGTGTTTCAGAAACCCAATCCGTTCCCGAAATCGATCTATGACAACGTCGCCTATGGTCCCAAGATTCACGGATTGGCCAAATCCAAGTCCGATATGGACGACATCGTCGAACGCGCGTTGCGTCGTGGCGCCATCTGGGACGAGGTCAAGGACCGGCTGCATTCCACCGGCACCGGATTGTCGGGTGGTCAGCAGCAGCGTCTGTGTATCGCGCGGGCCGTGGCCACCGAACCCGAAGTTCTGCTGATGGACGAGCCGTGTTCCGCGCTGGATCCGATCGCCACGGCACAGGTCGAAGAACTGATCGATGAGCTGCGTGAAAACTTTACCGTCGTCATCGTCACCCATTCGATGCAACAGGCGGCGCGCGTCAGCCAGAAAACCGCCTTCTTCCACCTGGGAGAACTGGTCGAATTCGGGGAAACCGGCCAGATTTTCACCAAGCCGGAAGACCCCCGCACGGAAAGCTATATCACTGGTCGTATCGGTTAAAGGGACGTATCATGCAGGAACAACATATCGCTTCGGCGTTCGACCGCGATCTCGAGACCATTCAGGCGCGGATCATGAAAATGGGTGGGCTGGTCGAGGTCTCCATCATGGACGCGGCCCGGTCTCTGGAAACCCGGGACGAAGAACTGGCCGAACAGGTTCGCGCCAACGACAAAGCCATCGACGCGCTTGAAGAAATGATCAATGAAGAGGCCGCGCGGGTCATCGCCATGCGCGCTCCGACGGCTTCGGATCTGCGCCTGATTCTCAGCGTCACCAAGATCAGCGGCAATCTGGAACGGATCGGGGATCTGTCCAAGAACCTGGCCAAAAGAACCGGTGTTCTGGCGCAGATGCCGCCGGTCGGGGACAGCCCGGCGGCGATGCGGCGCATGGCGCGCGAAGTCGAGCGCATGCTCAAGGATGCGCTGGACGCCTATATCCAACGCGACGTGGAACTGGCGGCAGACGTGATCGGCCGCGATCACGAGGTGGATCAGATGTACAATACCCTGTTCCGCGAATTGTTGACGTTCATGATGGAAGATGCTCGCAACATCACGCCCTGTATGCATCTGCATTTCATCGCCAAGAACATCGAACGCATGGGCGACCACGTCACGTCGATTGCCGAACAGGTGATCTATCTGGTGACGGGCGAGCGTCCGGAAGATGAACGTCCCAAGGCCGACGTCACGTCGGTGTCATTGTAGGAGAGCGACACAGATGTCCACGGACCAACCCACAGTTCTGGTGGTCGAGGACGAACCTGCGCAGCGCGAAGTCCTCAGCTATAACCTGGCCGCCGAAGGTTTTCGCGTGTGCCAGGCCGAAAACGGTGACGACGCGCTGATGCTGGTGGATGAAGATACCCCCGATGTCATCGTTCTGGATTGGATGATGCCAAATCTCAGCGGTATCGAAGTCTGCCGTCGTCTCAAGACCCGTCCGGCCACGCGGGCCATCCCGATCATCATGCTGTCCGCGCGCAGTGAAGAAGTGGACCGGGTTCGCGGGCTGGAAACCGGTGCCGACGATTATGTGATCAAGCCCTATTCAGTGGTCGAACTGATGGCACGGGTCCGCGCCCAGCTGCGGCGTTCGCGTCCGTCGGCGGTGGGGGTCCAGCTGGAGTTCGAGGATATCGTGCTGGACGGCGAAACCCACAAGGTCACCCGCGACGGCCAGACCATCAAACTGGGCCCGACCGAGTTCCGCCTGCTGCGCAATTTCATGGAAAAGCCCGCCCGTGTCTGGAGCCGCGAACAATTGCTGGATCGTGTCTGGGGGCGTGACATCTATGTGGATTCGCGCACGGTGGACGTGCATGTGGGGCGGCTGCGCAAGGCGCTGATGCAGCATGGCGGCGACGACCCCGTGCGCACCGTGCGCGGCGCAGGATATGCTTTGGGATAAACCGGGTGTCGAACTGATCAAGGTCGGTTCCGACAGGCGCGGTCGGGCGCTGGTCCTGGGCGCGCGCACAGGTCTTGCCGATGGTCTCGTCCGCGCGCTGGATCTGGCCGGGTTTGATCGCACCGATGTATCGGACGTCGACAGCTGCATGGCGCTGATCCGGACCCTTCGGCCCGATGTGGTCGTGCATGTGCAGGACGCGGGCGGGGATGTGATCGGGTTCCGCGCCCGGGTCGAAACGGCTCAGGTGACCGAAACCCTGCCGGTACTGGCGCTTCCCCATCGGTCCGCGGGCGACGATGATACCGCGGTGCAGGCCCGCAACCGGCGCGCGGCCGAGTGTTTTCTGAAGCTGCGCGCAGTCTTGAGACGCGAGCGACCCAGCGCCCTGAGGGGCAAACGCAGGTCCGGGTGCCTGACGTTGGATGAGCCGGGGTTTCGGCTGTATCGCAATGGTTCGCATGCCCAGATCAGCAAGACCGATCTATGCGTGCTGGGACCGTTTTTCGATGTGGGGCAGGTCGTCTTTGACCGCCAATCCATCGAATGCCTGGCTTTTGCGGAAAATGACTGGAAACCGGGCAGCCGGTCGATCGATGCGCATGTCAGCCGGATGCGCAGGCATGTCAAGGCGCAGCTTGGGATCGACCCGCTGCGCTCTGTGCGCGGCGTCGGATACAGGTTGATACAACATTGATTGCCGATGATGATGCAGGATGTGTTGCGCTGTGGTGCGCGCCACCCTTGTTCGGCTGACCGGTCGCGGAAAGCCTGTTGCCTGTGCGCCCCGGCACGCCATATCCTGCGGCCGAGGCAGACATCAGGAGAATGCGATGCACCGAGTCGTATGTGCGGCGCTGGTTGCGGCGCTCATGGGGGCGATCCCGGGTAGCACGCCCGCCGAGGCGGGGCCGGGCCGATATTACGAAGTCTTCGGCGTGGACGAAAGCGACATGCTGAAAATGCGCGCCGGGCCGGGAACGGGGTTCAAGATCATCCTTGGCCTGCCGAACGGCACCGTTTTGCGGGTTCACAGCTGCGAACAGACCGGTGGCACACGGTGGTGCAAGGTTTCGCTCAAGGACGCGCGGGGGCTCAAAGGCTATGCGTCCTGGGCCTATCTGCGCGAAATGTAAGCCCCGGCATCTGTCCCTGCATGCGGCGGGTGTCAGGTCAGGGCGGCAACGATCAGCATGGCGGCGATACCGACAATGATGCCGCCGGCCCCCGTGGCAAGCAGCGCGGGCCACATCGCCCGGCGCGGTCGTTCCGTGGCCGATGCCTGCCGGATCAGCGCGGATTCGACCAGCCCGGGAAGACGTGGGCCAAACCGGGCCAGAACACGGGCGGTTCTGGTCAGGTCGTTCAGAACCGCGCGCGGGCCGATGGATTGCTTGATGTAATCCTCGACCACGGGGCGCGCGACTTCCCAGATGTTGGTATGCGGGTTCAGGGATCGTGCAACGCCTTCGACGACAACCATGGTGCGTTGCAGCAGGATCAGTTCGGTGCGGGTTTCCATGCCGAAGCGTTCGGTGACTTCGAACAGATAGTTCAGCAGTCGCCCCATCGAGATCTGGGTCGCGTCCATGCCGAAAATCGGCTCGCCCACCGCACGCAAGGCGCGCGCGAATTCGTCGACATCCTTGTCTGCGGGCACATACCCTGCTTCGAAATGAACCTCGGCCACGCGGCGATAATCGCGCCGGATGAAGCCGAACAGGATCTCGGCATAGACCCGTCGGGTGTATTCGTCGATATGCCCCATGATACCAAAGTCATAGGCAATGATGTCGCCGTTCGCCGCGACCTTCAGATTGCCCTGATGCATGTCGGCATGAAAATATCCGTCGCGCAATGCGTGCAGCAGGAACAGTTTCAAGACCCGTTCCGATAGCGCCCGGCGATCATGGCCGGCGGCATCCAGCGCGGCGTTGTCGCCCAGATTGACGCCATCGGCCCAGCCCAATGTCATGACCCGGCGCGCGGACAGGTTCCACTGGACCTGCGGCAGCTGAAATCCTTCGTCATCCTTGGTGTTGGCGGCGAATTCCGACGCGGCCGCGCTTTCCAGCCGCAGGTCCAGTTCGCCGCGTACCACGCCATCGAAATGTTCGATGACCTCCATCGGCCGCAACCGACGCGCCCCCGGCGCAAACAGATCGATGATGCGGGCGGCGAAATAGAACGCATCGACATCCTTGCGGAACGCCCGTTCGATGCCGGGACGCAGAACCTTGACCGCGACCTCATCCCCGGTGGCGGCCACGCGGGCGCGGTGGACCTGCGCAATCGAAGCTGCGGCAACGGGTTCGTCGAATTCCGAAAACAGCTCGGTGACAGGGTGTCCCAGCTCGCGGGCGACTTCTGCCTTGGCCTGTTCCGTGGGGAAGGGCGGCAGCTTGTCCTGCAGCACCCGCAGTTGCTGTGCCAGGTCGTCGCCGACCACGTCGGGACGGGTCGAAAGCACCTGGCCGAACTTGATATAGGCCGGACCCAGTGCGGTCAGCGCCCGTGTCGCCGGGGGCATCTGCGGATCGCCCTTGTACCCCAGCCATTGAAACGGCTTGCCCAGGGCATGGGACACGAACCGCAGAAGGGGCGGGGCCTCGAACGCGTCCAGCACCACGTTCATGGCCCCGGTCCGTTCAAGCGTCGCGCCCGTGCGGATCAGGCGGATGATGTTGTGCGGGCCGCGCATCTCAGAGTTTCCAGCCGGAATGCAATGCGGCGATGCCCATGCTCAGGTTCCTGTATCCGGCCTGTTCGAACCCCGCCTGGCGCACCATATCCAGAAATGTGTCCTGATCCGGGAAATTGCGGATCGATTCGACCAGATACTGATAGCTGTCACGATCCCCCGCGATCAGCTGACCCATACGCGGGATTACGGTGAAACTGTAGAGATCATAGAGCTTCTGCAACCCGTCGTTGGGCAACTGGCTGAATTCCAGCACCATCAGCCGCCCGCCGGGACGCAAGACGCGGAAGGCTTCGTTCAGGGCGTCCTGTGGGCGGGTGACATTCCGGATTCCAAAAGAGATCGTGTAGACATCAAAGGAATTGTCGGCAAAGGGCAGGGCCATCGCGTCACCGACCACCCAGTCCAGGCTGGTGGCCATCTGTTCGGCTTCGGCGCGTTTGCGCCCCTCGACCAACATCGGTTCGGTCAGGTCCAGAACCGTGGCATGGCCGGATCCGGCGCGTTTGAGAAACCGGAACGAGATGTCGCCCGTGCCGCCCGCCACGTCCAGCAGGCGCTGGCCCGGGCGCGGCGCCAGCCAATCCATCATCGCATCCTTCCAGATCCGGTGGATGCCGATGCTCATGACATCGTTCATCACGTCATATTTTGACGCAACCGAGTTGAACACGCCCTGAACCCGCCCGGCCTTTTCGGTTTCGGGGATGGTCTGGGACCCGAAGTGGGTGGTCTTGTCGTCGCTCTGTGCCATTGGATCTTGCTCGCCTCGCAATTTGGTCCTTGTTATACGGCGCTGTGGGGTGGGCACAATGCGGCCCCTTGAACCAACGGGGACGAAATGCCGGAATTGCCAGAAGTCGAGACCGTGCGCCGCGGGCTGGCGCCCGTGATGGAGGGGCAGCGCATCATTCGGGCGGATGTCAACCGGCCCGATTTGCGCTGGCCGTTCCCTGAAGGCATGGTCGACCGGCTGACAGGCCGGCAGGTGCTGCGGCTGCGCAGGCGTTCCAAATACATCCTGGCGGATCTGCAAGGCGATGAAACGCTGCTGGTGCATCTGGGCATGTCCGGGCGGATGACCGTGTCGGGCGACCCGCTGGGACGTTTCGTGCGGGATCACCCGGCGGCGCAGAAACATGACCATGTGGTTCTGCATATGGAAAACGGGGCCCGGATCACGTTCAACGACCCGCGCCGCTTTGGCGCTATGGATCTGTTTGATACGACATCGGCGGGCGAATGCAGGCTGCTGGCCGGATTGGGGCCGGAACCTCTGGGGAATGATTTTCACGAACAGCATCTGATCGAAGCCTTTCGCAATCGCCGAACCCCGGTCAAATCGGCGCTGCTGGATCAGAAAATCGTTGCCGGACTGGGCAATATCTATGTGTGCGAGGCGCTGTACCGGGGCCGGGTGTCGCCACGTCGTCTGGCCGGAAAGATCGCGGCACACAGGGTGGCGGCGCTGGTTCCGATCATTCGGCAGGTGTTGCAGGACGCCATCGACGCCGGTGGATCGTCGCTGCGGGACTTTCGCCAAGCCGATGGAGAGCTTGGGTATTTCCAGCATTCCTTTGATGTCTACGGGCGCGAAGGCGCGTCCTGCCGCACAGCGGAATGTACCGGCTCCATCCTGCGAATCACCCAGTCCGGGCGCTCATCCTTCTATTGTGCGCAATGCCAAAGATAGCTTGATCCAGAACCGTTGCATGCTAAGGAGTCGGACCGAACGGAACAAACGAAAGCAGATTTCATGGCCTTTGAGACGATCAACGTCGAAATCGATGACCACGTTGCCCTGATCAAACTGAACCGCCCTGACGCATTGAATGCCCTGAACACGCAGCTTCTGAGCGAATTGTGCCAGGCCTTGGAAGATGCGGATGCGAACGACAAGGTGCGCTGCATCGTGATCACCGGATCGGACAAGGCCTTTGCCGCCGGTGCGGATATCAAGGAAATGTCCGAGATGAATTTCGGGCAGGTGTTCACCATCAACCTGTTCGCCGATACCAGCGACCGGATCATGCGGATTCGCAAACCCATCATCGCCGCGGTGGCGGGCTATGCCCTGGGGGGCGGCTGCGAGTTGGCGATGGCCTGCGATTTCATCATCGCCGCGGATACGGCCAAGTTCGGCCAGCCCGAAATCAATCTGGGTGTGATCGCGGGACTGGGCGGCACCCAGCGTCTGACCCGTTCCGTGGGCAAGTCCAAATCGATGGAAATGAACCTGACCGGCCGTTTCATGACCGCCGACGAGGCCGAGCGCAGCGGACTGGTCAGCCGTGTGGTCCCGGCCAAGAAACTGATGGAAGAAGCAATGGGGGCCGCCGCCAAGATCGCGGAGAAATCCATGATGGCCGTCATGGCAGCCAAGGAAGCGGTCAATCGCAGCTATGAGGTCGGCCTGTCCGAGGGCCTGTTGTTCGAACGCCGGGTCTTTCATTCCATGTTCGCGACCGAAGATCAGCAGGAGGGCATGTCCGCGTTTCTTGAGAAACGCACCGCCCAATTCCGCGACAAGTAGGATTGCGCCCATGTTTTCGGTTGGCAAAACCGGGAAACTTGTCTAACAGGCGCGGTTATACATGCGCGTGCGGCCCGCTCAGGCTAGAATCACTCCGATGGATCTGTCTCTGGATCGGGTTGTCGCTGCGTTGCAGACATGAACTGAAATGAACTCGAACAAAGGTTGATACCATGGCCAATTCGCCGCAATCCAAAAAACGTGCCCGCCAGAACGAGCGCCGCTTTGCCGTAAACAAGGCGCGTCGCTCGCGCATCCGGACCTACCTGCGCAATGTCGAAGAGGCGATCGCCTCGGGCGACAAGGAAAAGGCGACCGCTGCACTGCGCGCGGCCCAGCCGGAACTGATGCGGGGCGTCACCAAGGGCGTGTTCCACAAGAACACCGCCGCGCGCAAGATGTCGCGGCTGTCTTCGCGGGTCAAAGCCCTGGGCTGAGCCGCGATACCGTTCCGGTTGAAACCGATGATGGGGAAAGGCGTTGCTTGGGCAGCGCCTTTTTGATTCTTCCTAAAGTTGTATTCGATTTGACGTGATTAACCCATAAAGGGTGTGGCTTTTTCGCCCGAGAATAGATTCTTTGCCGCCAAACCCAGAGTCAACACCATAGTTTCGTTGCCGCTTCGCCCTCTAAATTGCTACGACTATGTACAGCGATTCACTAGCTTGGGGGGACAGGCAGTCACCTATAGGATTCTACGGGCATAGACTCTGAAAGGGTGACGAGCGTTGAACGGTCCGGCTGCCAAACCGACTGCTTCAGCCTGCTGCACCGAACCGGCCACTCACCGGTTTGCGGCCCTGTCATAACATGAGTGTGTAACGAAGTTGTGTCGGTTCGGACGCCCTGTCGGGGTGCTGAATTTCTGATGCCGCTTCAACACTGCGGCGCTTTGGACAATGGCGTCAGCAGCGCCATCCGTGCGGGTGGCGCACCCATGACCTGTGCCGTGGATCCTGCCGGGGTCATATCCGGTCAAACAAGGGGAAAGGCCACAAGGCCAGAAATTTGGGATGCGTGAGGCGCTGCATGACACAAGAAAAATGGGGTCAACTCAGACAACGACTGTTGAAGACGGTAGGACAGAACAACTATACGACCTGGATCGAGCCGCTGGAGTTCGCCGACCTCAAGGACGGGGTCGCTGTCTTTAATGTTCCAACCAATTTCATGGGCAACTACGTCGGCCAGAATTTTGCCGACCTGATTCTGTATGAACTGAACACCGCCGGAACCAAGGTCCAGAGAGTCGCGTTCCGGGTGGCGGCGAATACGCCCGCGCGCCCCACGCCGCGGGTTGTTGCATCCGAGTCCGATTCCGCGCCCGAGGCAGCCGGGCGGCATGACGCATTGCAGGCTGCGCCGCTGGACGCGCGTTTTACATTCGACACCTTTGTCGTGGGCAAGCCGAACGAACTGGCTCATGCCGCGGCGCGCAGGGTCAGCGAAGGTGGTCCCGTGACGTTCAATCCTCTGGTTCTTTACGGTGGCGTCGGGTTGGGCAAGACGCATCTGATGCACGCCATTGCCTGGGAATTGCGCGCCCGCAAACCGGATCTGAATGTTCTGTACCTGTCCGCCGAGCAGTTCATGTACCGGTTTGTACAGGCCTTGCGGGAACGCAAGATGATGGATTTCAAGGAACTGTTCCGTTCGGTCGACGTGCTGATGGTTGATGATGTGCAGTTCATTGCCGGCAAGGACAGCACCCAGGAAGAGTTCTTTCATACCTTCAATGCGCTTGTGGATCAAAACAAGCAGATCATCATTTCCGCCGACCGCGCGCCGGGCGAGATCAAGGATCTCGAGGACCGTGTCAAATCGCGCCTGCAATGTGGTCTGGTGGTCGATTTGCACCCGACGGATTATGAACTGCGTCTGGGGATCCTGCAGACAAAGGTTCAACAATATCGCGGCAGCTATCCGGGGCTGGAGATCGCCGATGGTGTGCTTGAATTCCTGGCCCAACGGATTTCGACCAATGTGCGGGTTCTTGAAGGTGCGTTGACGCGGCTGTTTGCCTTTGCCTCGCTGGTGGGGCGCGAAATCGACATGGAGCTGACGCAGGATTGTCTGGCCGATGTTCTGCGCGCCAGCGAGCGCAAGATCACCATCGAGGAAATTCAGCGCAAGGTGTCGGAATACTACAATATCCGTCTGTCCGATATCATCGGCCCCAAGCGGCTGCGTTCTTTTGCCCGTCCGCGGCAGGTGGCGATGTACCTGTCCAAGCAGCTGACCAGCCGGTCCCTGCCCGAGATCGGTCGTCGTTTTGGCGGGCGTGATCACACGACGGTGATGCACGGGGTCAAGCGGATCGAAGAGCTGAAATCGACCGATGGGCAGATCGCCGAAGACGTGGAGATGCTGCGGCGCACGCTGGAAGCCTGAGCCGTTCTGATCGTCGGACTGGTTCCGCGCCCCCTGTCTGCGGGGGGGCGGACGGCTGGCGGCTTTTGCGGATCATGTATCTGCAGCCGCCACGCCGCAGCCCCTTGACGGCTGACTCATTCCAGCGGACAAATTCACAAAAAACTTGTGCTGCTGCGGCAAACGGTTAGGTTGCCGTTCCCGGCCCCAGAAGAGGATCGAAGGAAATGAAGCTCAGCATCGAACGCGGCGCGCTCCTGAAAGCCGTGTCACAGGCGCAATCGGTTGTGGAACGCCGCAACACGATTCCGATCCTCGCCAATGTTCTGATCGAAGCCGAAGGCAATCAGGTCCAGTTCCGGGCGACCGACCTGGATGTGGAAGTGGTCGACAAGGCCCCGGCCCAGGTCGAACGCGCCGGGGCCACGACGGTGGCGGCCACCACATTGCATGAAATCGTGCGCAAACTGCCGGACGGGGCGCTGGTGACATTGACGGCGGACAGCGCAGCGGGCCGGTTGACCGTCGAAGCGGGCCGATCCAATTTCTCGCTGGCGACGCTGCCCAAGGAAGATTTCCCGGTCATGGCGACCTCGGAATACGATTCCAATTTCTCGGCTTCAGCGGCGATGTTGCGCCGACTGTTCGACAAGTCGAAATTCGCGATCTCGACCGAGGAAACGCGGTATTATCTGAACGGCGTCTACATGCATGTGGCCGATGCCGAAGGCGGCAAGGTGCTGCGGTGCGTGGCCACCGACGGTCACCGGCTGGCGCGGATCGATGCGGATTTGCCGGATGGGGCGGGGGACATGCCCGGTGTCATCGTGCCGCGCAAGACCGTGGGCGAATTGCGCAAATTGCTGGATGACGATGAAATGGCGATTGCCGTGTCGGTCAGCGAAACCAAGATTCGCTTTGCCACCCCGGACATCACGCTGACGTCCAAGGTGATTGACGGCACATTCCCCGATTACACGCGGGTTATCCCGCAGGGCAATACGCGACGGCTGGAAGTGGACGCAGCCGAGTTCGCAAAGGCCGTGGACCGGGTTGCAACCGTATCCTCGGAACGCTCGCGCGCGGTCAAGATGCAGCTGGATGAAGACCGGTTGGTCCTGTCGGTCAATGCCCCCGACAGCGGTGCCGCCGAAGAAGAACTGGCCGTGGCCTATGGGGATGAGCGTCTGGAAATCGGTTTCAACGCCAAGTATCTGCTGGAAATCGCCAGCCAGGTGGACCGCGAAAACGCCGTTTTCATGTTCAATTCCGCCGGCGACCCGACGCTGATGCGCGAGGGCAATGATCCCAGTGCAGTCTATGTGGTGATGCCGATGCGTGTCTGAAACGCGCAATGCGGGACGCGTCGGGCAATTCTGTATCCGGCAAGAGGAAAGGGCTGAAACATGACTTCGGCCTTGACCGAGCTGACCTTGTCGCATTTCCGATCCCACAAGACTCTGCGCCTGGGGATTGATGCGCGGCCCGTCGCCATTCACGGCATGAACGGGGCGGGAAAGACCAATATCCTGGAAGCTGTGTCCCTGCTGTCGCCCGGCCGCGGATTGCGGCGGTCCAGCGCGTCCGACATGACCCGCCGCCCCGAAGGGCTGGGATGGAAAGTGACCGCGGTGATGCGTTCTGACGGTGCGGTCAATGAAATCGAAACCTGGTCGGAAAACGGCACCGCGCGGCAGGTTCGTATCGACGGCAAGGCCGCAAGCCAGGTGGCGCTGGGACGGATCGCGCGGGTGCTGTGGCTGATCCCCGCGATGGATCGCCTGTGGATCGAAGGCGCGGACGGGCGGCGGCGGTTCCTGGACCGGATGACGCTCAGCTTTGTGCCGGATCACGCGGATGCCACGCTGACCTATGAAAAGGCGATGCGCGAAAGAAACCGTCTGCTGAAAGAGCAGGTGCGCGACAAGGCCTGGTACGGGGGGCTTGAGGCGCAGATGGCCGAAGCCGGGGACGCGATCCACCGAAACCGGTGCTGGACGCTGGATCTGTTGCACGGCGCGCAGGCGCAGACCGAAACCGCGTTTCCGGTCGCCGATCTTGAACTGGTTCAGACCGAGGGCGAAATGCCCACAAATGTCGCGGATCTGCGGGATGCGCTGGCGGAAAGCCGGTTTCGCGACCTGGCCGCCGGCCGGACGCTGGTTGGACCGCACCGCGCCGATCTGCATGGCGTTTTCGCCGCCAAGGGCGTGCCCGCCCGGGATTGTTCCACCGGCGAACAAAAGGCGCTGCTGGTGTCGCTGATCCTGGCCAATGCGCGTGCCTTGGCCGGGCAGATCCACGCGGCACCGATCCTGTTGCTGGACGAGGTTGCCGCGCATCTGGATTCGCAACGCCGCGCGGCGCTGTATGATGAGATCTGCGCGCTGGGTGTGCAGGCCTGGATGACCGGAACCGGCCCCGAATTGTTCGCGGAACTTGGCGAACGGGCACAGGTCGTCTGTGTGGCGGACGCCGATGGCGAATCCCGGATCACAACCGGATGACGCTGTCGGGGCTGGATTTGCTGTTCTATGCCAGCGCGGTGTTCGTTCTGTTCATCACCCCCGGACCGGTCTGGATGGCGGTGATCGCCCGCTCCATGTCCGGTGGGTTCGCCGCGGCCTGGCCTCTGACACTGGGTGTCGTGCTCGGCGATATGCTGTGGCCTATTCTGGCGATCCTGGGTGCCAGTTGGGTGGTGACCGAATTCGCGGCCGCTGCTGTGGTTCTGAAGCTGGTGGCGTCCCTGATGTTCCTGGCCATGGGGCTGTTGACCCTGCGCAACGCGGATCGCGCCATTGGTGTCGACAGCCGTCTGACGCGCCCCGGCGCATGGGCCGGTTTCATTGCCGGGGTCGTGGTGATCCTTGGAAATCCGAAGGCAGTGCTGTTCTACATGGGTCTCTTGCCCGGCTTTTTCGACCTGGGTTCGCTGACCGTTTGGGACATTGCCGCGATTGTGCTGGTGTCGCAGGTGGTGCCATTGCTGGGCAATCTGATGATCGCAGCGCTGGTTGGGCGTATGCGTACCGTTCTGGGCTCTGCCGCGGCGGTGCGGCGGACCAATATCACGGCCGGAGTCCTGTTGATCTGTGTGGGTCTCGTCATTCCTTTCACATGACACAAAATGTGGGGCAAGCCCGTGACATCCCCCGCAACAAGTCGTATAAAATGGCGAGAAAATCAGGGAAAATTCCGATGTCGGACAACGTAAACGCACCAGAAGAGTATGGCGCGGATTCTATCAAGGTTCTCAAGGGGCTAGAGGCCGTCCGCAAGCGCCCTGGCATGTATATCGGTGATACCGATGACGGTTCGGGTTTGCACCACATGGTTTATGAGGTGGTGGACAACGGGATCGATGAGGCGCTTGCCGGTCACGCCGATGCGGTGACGGTCCGAATCCACGCCGACAACAGCGTATCCGTCAGCGACAACGGACGGGGGATTCCGGTTGGAATCCACGAAGAAGAAGGCGTATCCGCCGCAGAAGTCATCATGACCCAGCTGCACGCGGGCGGCAAATTCGACAGCAACTCCTATAAGGTGTCCGGTGGTCTGCACGGCGTGGGCGTTTCGGTTGTGAATGCGTTGTCAGACTGGCTGGAACTGCGGGTCTGGCGTGACGGCAAAGAGCATGTGGCCCGGTTCGAACGTGGCGATACGGCGGAACATCTGAAAGTCGTCGGCGATGCGGACGGGAAGACCGGAACCGAGGTCCGTTTCCTGGCTTCGGGCGACACGTTTTCCAACCTCGATTATTCTTTCGATGTCCTGGAACGCCGCCTGCGCGAACTGGCTTTCTTGAACTCGGGCGTGCGGATCATCCTGATCGACGAACGCCCGGCCGAAGCCCTGCGCAGCGAACTTTTCTATGAGGGGGGCGTCAAGGAATTCGTCAAATATCTGGACCGGCATAAGTCCTCGGTCATGGATGAACCCATTTTCATCACCGGAGAGCGGGACGATATCGGCGTCGAAGTCGCCATGTGGTGGAATGACAGCTACCATGAATCGGTGTTGCCGTTTACCAACAACATCCCCCAGCGCGACGGGGGCACCCATATGGCGGGCTTCCGGGGTGCCTTGACCCGGACCATCAACAATTATGCCCAGTCCAGCGGCATCGCCAAGAAGGAAAAGATCAGCTTTACGGGCGACGACGCGCGCGAGGGTCTGACCTGTGTGCTGTCCGTCAAGGTGCCGGATCCGAAATTTTCCAGCCAGACCAAGGACAAGCTGGTCAGCTCCGAGGTCCGCCCGGCAGTCGAGGGGCTGGTCAACGAGAAACTGTCAGAGTGGTTCGAGGAAAACCCGAACCAGGCCAAGATCATCGTCGGCAAGATCGTAGAGGCCGCCATGGCCCGCGAGGCAGCGCGCAAGGCCCGTGAGCTGACCCGGCGCAAAACCGCCATGGATGTGAATTTTCTGGCTGGCAAGCTCAAGGATTGTTCGGAAAAAGATCCCTCCAAAACCGAAGTGTTCCTGGTCGAGGGGGACAGCGCGGGCGGTTCGGCCCAGACCGGACGCGATCGGCAAACCCAGGCGATCCTGCCGCTGAAGGGGAAGATCCTGAACGTGGAACGCGCGCGGTTCGACCGGATGCTGTCCAGCCAGGAAATCGGCAACCTGGTCATGGCTCTGGGCACCGGAATCGGGCGGGACGAATTCAACATCGAAAAGCTGCGGTACCACAAGATCGTCATCATGACCGATGCCGATGTGGACGGCGCGCATATCCGTACGCTGCTGCTGACGTTCTTTTATCGCCAGATGCCGGAACTGATCGAAAACGGACATCTCTATATCGCGCAACCGCCGCTGTACAAGGTGAGCCGTGGCAAGTCGGAAAGCTATCTCAAGGATCAGGCCGAGATGGACAACTACCTGATCGATCAGGGCGTAGAGGGGGCGTTGCTGCGGCTGGGGTCGGGCGAAGAGATCACCGGCCTTGATTTGCGCCGCATCGTAGACGAGGCCCGTCAGCTGCGTCGCGTTCTGGATGCCTTTCCCACCCATTATCCGCGCCACATCCTGGAGCAGGCGGCAGTTGCCGGGGCCTTCGTGCCCGGAGCGGTGGACGCTGATTTGCAGGGCGTCGCCGACAAGGTCGCAGCACGCCTTGATCTGATCGCCGTCGAATATGAAAAGGGCTGGCAGGGCCGCATCACCCAGGACCATGGCATCCGTCTGGCGCGCATTCTGCGCGGTGTGGAAGAAGTCCGCACGCTGGACGGGCCGATGCTGCGCTCGGGTGAAGCCCGCAAGACTGGGAGCTTCACCAAAGGCCTGCAGGATGTCTACTCCACCACCGCTACCCTCGTGCGCAAGGACCGCACCCAGCTCATCCATGGGCCGCTTGGTCTATTGAAGACAATCCTGGACGAAGGCGCCAAGGGCCTGAGCCTTCAGCGCTACAAGGGCCTGGGCGAAATGAACCCGGACCAACTGTGGGAAACTACCCTGGACCCCGACGCTCGAACCTTGCTGCAAGTCCGGGTCGAAGACATGGTCGAAGCGGACGATCTCTTCACAAAGCTGATGGGCGACGTCGTCGAACCAAGGCGTGAATTCATCCAGAACAACGCACTCAACGTAGAAAATCTGGATTTTTAGTTGTGTGTAGAGAAGCATATAAGTTTGCGCGTCGCGGACGATACCAAAGGGTCTGGAATCCGGTTAATTAATAACTTGTTTGATTTGCGCAACGGTGAAGGGCTTTGAGGCATCCACGCCATCAACAAATCTCTACAATCCCGCCGCCTTGCTCAGGTTGACCCGGAACCGGTCCCTGTGGCGTTGGTAGCGGCGGGTCATTTCGGCACTGGCGTGTCCCAGGTGCTTTTGGACATAGCGTTCATCGACTTGGGCTGAACTGGCCAGACCCGCACGCAGGCTGTGTCCTGAAAACAGAGCCGCGCGGTCTTTTTCGGGCAGGTCCGGACGAATGCCGCTTTTCAGCACGGTTGCCTTGATCAGGCGGGCGACGTGCTTGTCGTTCAAGCGGGCGGTCAGGGCGCGTTTGCCGTCGCGTGACGTCCGGACAAACACCGGACCAAAATCGATCTTGGCGAAATCCAGCCATTGGGCCAATGCGTGCACCGGGCAGGTCTGTTCGCTCGAGCCGCGACCGATCTCGACCTCGCGCCAGCCGGTCTTGGCGTGCAGCGTGAGCAGCGCGCCTTCGTCCATGATCTCGATCCAGCCACCCGAATCCGGCGTGTCGTCCTTGTTCACGTCGAGACTGACGATTTCCGACCGCCGCAGCCCGCCGGCGTAGCCGGTCAACAGGATGGCCCGGTCGCGCATCCCGCGCAGATCGTAGGGCAGGGTGGCGACCATGGCGAGGATGTCTTCGGCCAGGATTGCTGCCTTCTGCACCGGCGGGCGGGCATGTTTGCGCTTTATGCCGGCCAATACCGTCGCGATATGGCGGTTCTTGCGATCCAGCGTAAATCCGCGTTGTGCATAGTTCCAACCGATACCCGAGAGACGCCGTTCAATCGTTGACACCGACAGGGGGCGGGGCACCGATTGCGATGTACCCTTGCCGGCTGGCGCCGCCAGATCGGCGAGGTACAGTCCGATGATTTCAGGCGATGGCGGCAGCGGATCCGTGCCTTTCATCCGGCACCAGCGTGTGAAATGGGCCCAGTCCCTGGTATAGGCTTTCAGGGTGTTGTCCGACGCTGCGGCACGGGCATAGTCGCGGGCGGTGTCCACCAACCGTTCAAGCGTGCCGGATTCGGCGACATGAGCGGGCAGGGCAATCGGATCGGTCTGCGCGCCGGTCGTTTCATCCTGTGGGCCAGAGGGGGGGACTTCGGGTGGCGTGCGTGTCACGACATGTTGTCTCCGATGCGGGTGTTCAATTCATGCGCCTGCGACCTGAAACCTCGGTCGCCGTCGATCGTGCAGGCCGATGATCCGGACGGTTTTTCCTATGCCACCCTATAGAGCATGGCGGATGGGTGCGTGGTCAAGGCCCAACGCGCCGGTCTTGCGATATGGCGGGGGCGGCAGGACATGCGCCGACCGGATTTCCGGGTTCGGCGTCGGGCTCAGGTCAATAGCATCCGAAAGGAACGGCCGATCCGGTCATTTTCAAGACCGCGCCCGATGAAGACGATGACGTTTTCGGATTCTTCTGTGGTTCCGTCCCCGGCCTGAACGTCAGGCAGGATTTCGGGGGGCTGTACCTTGCCGCGAACCGCTTGCAGCAGCAACCGCCCGGCCGGCGAGCGGATGACACCCTTGACCCGTACCAGGTCGCTGCCATGGGCCTGCAAAACCGCCGACAGCCAGACGGAAACCGCAGCCCACCCCGCGGCGATACCCACATCCAGACGCAGCGTGCGGATTGGCGCGACCGTCTTGCCGGGCGGCTGGATGGCAAAGGGAAGAACCCCGCGCGTGTCAGGCAATTGCATAGCTGACCCAAGCACGGAACCAGAGATTTCTGCACCGGGGTTCACCATCTTCATGGTCGCGGCAAGCCGGGCCAACAGGTTGGTATCGGCAATATCGACCTTGGATAGCACGATCCGGTCCGCGGCCTCGATCTGGCGCAGCCACAGCGGTTCGGTTTCCAGCTGCGCTGGAGCGTGCTGGGCGTCGGCGACCACCACTGTTTCGACCACACGGATACGTCGCGCCAGCACCCCGTCCGCTGCGATATGCGCGGCAATGCGTGCCGGATCTGACAGACCGCTTGTTTCCAGTATTATGGATGCAACGCCCTTGTCGCAAAGGTCGCGCATCGCGGCGATGAAACGCGCCGCGCCATCGCAGCAGGCGCAGCCATCCGCCAGGACGCTAAGACCCTGGGCCCCGGCCAAAAGCAGATGATCCACCGGCATCTCGGCCGCTTCATTCACAAGTATATGCGCGCCGGAAAACGCACCGACGTGCAACTGATGCCGCAGCCAGCTGGATTTGCCAGCTCCGAGATAGCCGCCCAGGATCGTCAGCGGAATGCGCCCGTCCGCGTTATTCATTGCAGGCCAGCGGGTCGATGGGCCGCCCGGCCATCCGCGCGGCTTCGATCCACAGCATTTCGAGGTCGGGCACGATGATGCTTGCGCCGAAGCCCGACGTGAGTTGAATACCCGGGATCACCCCGTCGTCCCGCGCGCTCAGATGGTATGGCGCGAGAATCCGGTTGACGACTGTCATCCGCATCAGACGGTTTCGCAACCTGTCGCCCGCAGTGACAGCGCCCGCGTCGGTCCAATGCCCCGGTGCGGGCGGATATCCACAGGCGCTGCACATGGCTCAGATCAGGGCCGGACGTTCCGCGCCATCAAAGGGGTAGCGGCGGCGGAAATCGTCGGCGATGGTTTCGAACGGGGCCCATTCCACGCCGTCGTGGCCGTTGATGTATTCGATCAGCCGTTCCAGCATCAACAGGACCTGTGGCCGCCCGGACACATCCGGGTGGATGGTGATGGCAAAGGTGCCATAGTCCATTTCGCGATAGACCCAGTCGAATTGGTCCTTCCACATCTGTTCGATGACGCGCGGGTCGACGAAGCCGTGGCTGTTGGGCGATTTCTTGATGAACAGCATCGGCGGCAGATCGTCGACATACCAGTTTGCCGAAATCTCAACCAGATCGATCTCGCCGCCGCGCTTGAGCGGGCGCATCCATTCCCCTGCGGTCTTGGTATAGTCGATCACGGTCCATTCGTCGCCCGAACGGGCGTAATGTGGCTGAAAATCGCGATAGCTCTGGCTGTGATCATAGGTGAAACCGTGCTTCAGCAGCAGGTCGGCGGTGACGTTCGACATCTCCCACCAGGGGGCCACATAGCCGCGCGGCGCCTTGCCGGTCAGGCCTTCGATCAGTTCCATGGACTTGAGCAGCACCTCTTCTTCCTGGCTTGGCGTCATCGCCACCGGATTTTCGTGCAGATAGCCGTGCGCGCCAATCTCGTGGCCGGCGTCAACGATCATCTTCATCTCGTCGGGAAAGGTCTCCAGGCTGTGGCCAGGGATGAAGAACGAGGTCTGCATGTCGAACTTCTTGAACAGCCGCAGCAATCGCGGCACGCCGACTTCGGTGGCAAAGATGCCGCGCTGGATGTCGGACGGGCTATCGCCGCCGCCGTATGATCCGATCCAGCCGGCCACGGAATCGATGTCGGTGCCGAATGCGCAGTAGATCTTTTTCGTCATGTTCATAGCTCCTGTGTAGACGGCTTAAACGCCGCTTGGGATGTTCTGTGGATCGCGCTGGACGAAACGGGGCGTGGTCAGGGCTTTCCATTTCGTCAGCGCCTTGGCGGCCGAGGGAAAGGCGGGCCGTGGAATATAGCGCCCGCGTCCCGGTGTGGGCAGGCTGTTGCTGCCGTGGGTCCAGACCACCTCGCCCCGCGAAAGGGTGTATCGCGGCAAGGCGCGCACCTCGAAGCCTTCGAACACGTTGTAATCGAGGATGGATTGCTGGCCTGCCGCCGTGATCGTCTTGGACAGTTTGGGATCCCAGACCACCAGATCGGCATCGGCCCCGGGCACGATGGCCCCCTTGCGCGGATAGATGTTGAGGATGCGGGCGATGTTGGTCGAGGTAAGGGCGACGAATTCTTCCGGCGTCAGCCGCCCGGTTTCCACACCGTTGGTCCACAACACGGACAAGCGATCCTCCAGGCCGCCGGTGCCGTTGGGGATCATTGGAAAACCTTCCAGGCCCATTCGTTTCTGTTCGGTGGTAAAGGCGCAGTGATCCGTTGCCACAACCTGCAGACTGCCTGCCTGCAACCCGGCCCACAGCCCGTCCTGATGCTCTTTGGAGCGGAACGGCGGCGACATGACGCGCTGTGCCGCATGGTCCCAATCGGGGTGCAGATATTCGCTGTCGTCCAGTGTCAGATGTTGAATCAGAGGTTCGCCATAGACGCGCATCCCCTTTTGCCGTGCCCGGCGGATTGCCTCATGCGCCTGTTCGCAACTGACATGCACCACATAAAGCGGCGTGCCGGTGGCATCTGCAATCATGATCGCACGGTTGGTCGCCTCGCCTTCCACCTCTGGTGGGCGTGAATAGGCGTGCCCCTCGGGACCAATCTTGCCCGCCTTCATGTATTTTTCCTGCAGCTCGGCGACGATGGCGCCATTTTCGGCATGGACCAGCGGCAGCGCACCCAGTTCGGCGCAGCGGCTGAACGAGGCGTACATCTCGTCGTCCTCGACCATCAGCGCGCCCTTGTAGGCCATGAAGTGCTTGAACGTATTGACGCCCATCTTCACGCATTCGGCCATTTCGTCGAACACCTGTTCCGACCAGTCGGTGATGGCCACATGCCAGCCGATGTCGACGCAGATCTGGTCGTCGGCGCGGGCATGCCAGTCCTTGACGGCATTCACCAGGCTGCCATCGGGCCCGGGCAGGACGAAATCGACAAGCATGGTGGTGCCGCCCGACGCGGCGGCGCGGGTTCCGCTTTCGAATGTCTCGGCCGCGCGGGTTCCCATGAACGGCATTTCAAGATGGGTGTGCGGGTCAATGCCACCGGGGATGACAAAGGCATCCGTTGCGTCGATCACCGTGTCGCCGGACAGATCACGGCCAATCTCGGCAATCGTTTCGCCTTCGATGCGGATGTCTGCAACATAGCTGCGGTCGGCGGCGACAATCGTGCCATTCTTGATGACTTTGCTCATGACATTACTCCGTTCAGGTTTCGATGCGGCAGGTTTGCGAACAGGACCGGGCTGCCCCGTCCTGGCGCATGGGGTGAAAACAGATGCGCTTTGCGCGGTGAAAAACGACCCCGCGCCGATACCTCCGCGCGGTGGGCGGTTCTTCGGGGCCAAAAGCAATACGCCGGGGACGGTCATGTGGGATCTTGAAGGGCCGGGCGTCACCGCCCGCAGCGCGCAGACCCATGCCGGATTTGCCTGGCATCATCGCGATGATTCTGCCCATTGTCAAAATCTCGACCGTCTGGGGCATCGTTGTTATTCCTCCAATGGATTCCCGGACGACGTGTTCTGCCCGCGCAGCAGATGGTTCAGCGCCCCGTCCCAATGCGCGTTCACCGTTTCGCCGACATGGCTGGGGTTTGCGAAGAACTCGGCGTCATCCTGATAGACGATGAACTCTTCGCCCGTTTCGGTCCGCAGCGAGACCTTGACGAAGGTCCCTTGATATTCGGTGTTCATCACCGTGCCCGACGCCGCGTTGCGATCCGGCCGGTCGGCGGACTTCATGGCGATTTTGTCGCGGCGGATCGACAGGCGTATGGTCTGTTCCATTTCCAGTCCGGCGGTGTCATGCACATCATAGACCACACCGTTCGCGCCAGTGGCTTCGCCGACCTCGCCGTTCAATGCGGTTACGCGCGCTTCCAGCACGTTCTGCCCGCCCATGAAGCGCGCAATGTAAGGGCTGAAGGGGCGGTCATAGATTTCGCGCGGGCTGGCGGCCTGTTCGACGGTGCCGTGGTCCATGACAACCACCTGATCGGCCAGCGCAATCGCTTCGGGCTGCGTGTGGGTGACGTGGACAAAGGTGATGCCAAGCTCGTTCTGTAGCCGTTTCAGTTCGACCCGCATCCGCAGACGCAGGAATTCGTCGAGTGCGGACAGTGGCTCGTCCAGCAGCAGCACGCGCGGGTTAGTGATCAGGGCGCGCGCCAATGCGACACGCTGCTGCTGACCGCCCGACAGTTCGGATGGCACCCGGTCGGCCAGATGCAGTAGCTGCACGCGGTCAAGCATCTCGCGCGCCTTTTCGCGGCGCTCGGCCGTCGGCTGGCCCTTGACCTTGAGACTGAAAGCCACGTTGTCGGTCAGGCTGAGATGCGGAAACAGCGCATAGTTCTGAAACATCAGCGCCGTGCCGCGGTTGCCGGTACGGGCATGCGCCATGTCTTCGGCCCCGATCAGGATCTGCCCCGCCGAGGGCGTTTCATGCCCGGCGATCATCCGCAGCAGGGTCGTCTTGCCGCAGCCCGAGGGGCCGATCATGCAGCAGTACGAGCCGCCCTCGATCACAAGGTCAACTTCGTTTACCGCGCGCACGTCGCCATAGTTCTTGGTGACGCCCCGGATATCGATCTTGCTGGTGTCGGTCATGGGATCCTTTCGGTTGGCGAAGGTCGTTGAAATGGGTGCACCGGGGGCGACTTATGCCCGCGCGCGGCGTTTCTGGATGAAAGCAATGAGACCGAAGGCAAGTGCGATCACTGCGAAACTGACGAATGAGGTGACAGTGCCGATGGCATAAAGGGCCGGCGTCGTGACGTTTGTCGTCATGTTGGATATTTCGATGGGCAATGTGTTCTTGCCCCCCACGGTCAGGATCGAGCGCGGCAATTCATCATAGGACAGTGTGAAGCCGAACAGGGCGACCGCGATCAGACCGGGGAACAGGATCGGAACCGTCACCCAGCCAAGGATCTGGCGCGGTGTCGCACCGGCGTCGCGGGCGGCTTCGTCCCAGGCGTTGTCATACCGGTTGAGCACCGCGAACATGATCAACAGACCGAACGGCAAGGTCCAGCTGAGATGCGCACCAAGGCCGGACAACCACCATTGCAGCCGAAACCCGAGGATCTGGAAAAACTGGCTGATCCCGAGACCAAGCAGGATGCCCGGCACCACCAGGCTGACAATGCACAGATAGAACAACGTCCCCGACCCCCAGAACCGGCTTCGGAACGCCAGGCCCGCAAACAGGCAGCAGACGGCGGTGATCGTCATGCTCATCAGGCCCAGCCCGGTCGAGCGGCGGAACCCGCCTGCGAGATCGCCATAGCGGCTGGATGAGAACAGATCCGAAAACCAGTGCAGCGACGTGCCGCGCATCGGAAAGGTAAGCCCCCCCGTTTCGCCCTGAAACGACAGAACGAAAATGATCAGCATCGGCCCGTAAAGAAACACCACGAACAACGTAAAGAACGCCGCCAGAAGATAAAAGGATACACCGCGTTTGGCGTTGCTCGCTGACATGATATCCTCCTATTTCGCGAGTTCGGAACGGATGTCGACGACACGCAGGATGGCGGCGACGATAAGCAGAACGACAGCGATGAGCATGATCGCCATCGCGCTCGCTTGTGGATAGTAAAGCTGATCGATATTGTTTTTCATCGCTGAGACGACCGAGGCACTTTGCCCGCCGCTCATCACCCGCACGACGAAGAAATCGCCCATCACAAGCGTCAGAACGAAAATCGATCCCAGCGCGATCCCGGTTCGGGACAGCGGGATGATGATGTCGCGCAGGATCATCCACGACCCGGCCCCGGCATCCTGTGCCGCCTCGATCAGGTTGGGGTTGATCTTGGCCATCGAATTGAAGATCGGGACCAGCATGAACAGCGCAAACAGATGCACATAGGTCAGGATCACCGCAAAGTCGGAATAGAGCAGAAAATCGAGCGGCGCGTCGATCAGACCCATCTGGATCAGCGTGGAATTGAACAGGCCTTCACGTCCCAGAAACGGGATCCAGGAAACCATGCGGATGATGTTCGACGTCCAGAACGGCACGGTGCACAGCAAAAGCAGGGCGATCTGCCATTTCAGGTTCTTCACATGAAACACCAGAAAATACGAGCATGTGAAGCCGATCAGGATCGTCAGCACCAATGTGATGGCGGCATAGATGAATGTCTTCAGAAACAGATCGTAAACCAGCCCGCGCGACAGGATCTCGGTGTAGTTTTCCCAGCGGAACATGGGATAAAGCGAGATGCCATCGGAATCCCAGAACGAAATCACCAGAACGGTTATCAGCGGAATCCCGACCATCGTGAACATGATGATCGCGAGCGGTGCCGCCTGCACATAAGGCACGAGCTTGCTGCCTGACATCGGCAAATCCCCAAAATATGGATGTTTAGGTCGATCTGCGGCGGCGCGCCGGAAGGCCCGCCGCCGGAAGGTCGCGTATCAGGACGAGATGAACTCGTTCCAGCGCCGGATCATGTAGCGATCTTCATCCATGACGGTGTTCCAGCATGCGATATTGCCCATCCGTTCCTGGATCGATCCGCCGTCGCGGGCGCGCCCGGCCTCTTCCATCACCGCGCCGTAGGGATCGAGAATGGTTTCGGTCGCTTTCTTGCCTTCGTACCAATAGCCGCGCTCGTTCTCGGTCATCGCGGCCAGCGCAGTTTCGGGCACCGAGGAATAGTAGCCCTGCCGCCCGACAAAGGCGCCTTGCCAGCCGTCGAGACACCAGTTGATATAGTCGATCGCGGCGTCGCGTTTCATATCGTCGAGATGGCTCATCAGGCTCATGCCCAGCCCCCAGCCACGATAGCCTTCCTGCAAGCCCTGGTAGACACAGGCAAGGCCGCGTGCGCGTACCGCGGTAACGGCCGGCGACCACATGGATTGAATCACCACTTCGCCCGCCGCCATCAGGTTCACGCTTTCATCGAAGGTGGACCAGAAGGCGCGGAAATGACCGGCTTTCTTCAGTTCGATCAGCTTGTCGATGGTCACGTCGATTTCGGCCTGGGTCATGTTGCCCTTGTTGCCATAGGTCGCCAGACCCAGCGCTTCCATCGCCATTGCCGCATCCATGATCCCGATCTGCGGGATGTTCACCAGCGCGGTGCGGCCCTCGAAATCCGGCGAGAACAGATCGCCCCAGCTTGTGACATCGCGCTCGACAAGATCGGTGCGGATACCAAGCGTGTCGGCGTTGTAAATCGTTGGCACACAGGTTGTGAAACCCGTCGCCTCAGGCGCAAAATTGGTCGAGCTTGCGTCGTCGGTATAGATCACCTTGAACGGCAGCGTGCCTTGCTCGGACAAGGCCGAGCCGTCAAAGCTCTTGCCGTCGCGCATCAGCGGCGTCATCTGGTCCCAGCGCGCGATACGATCAATTTCGACGGGGCGGATGTTGCCCGAACGATAGACCTTTTGCAGGCCGAAGAATTCCAGGTCGGCAATATCCACGGTTTCGGGCTGGTTCACCACTTTGGCCATCAGCGATCCGGTGTCGACCACCTGCGGGTTGATGGTAAAGCCCAGATCCGCGCTCGCCTGGGCGGTGATGTCTGAAATCACCGAATAGGACGGGCCCGCCTGGTTGAGCGTGATGTCCCGGATCGTCTGCGCCCAGATCATCGGCGCGCCCAGCACGCCAGAGCCAAGCGCCGCGCCCGCCGCGGCAGCCCCACCTTTCAGAACTCCACGGCGGTCAATGCCGGTGGAGACCTTATTGTTCTTACTTGCTGTCATTACGTTGCTCCCAGTTGTTTTGTCGAACCATGCAGTCATTATTATTTGGCCCGGTTCCCGTTGGTTCGGCGGCTACCGATTCAGGACAAATTCACGTTAGTCGAAAATGTTCATCGTATGCAATCATCTTATTGATGTTTCGGAGGTCGGGTTTTACAGTTGAAACCATCCGTATATGCTTGCCCAGGAGGCAATTACATTCCAGGTCGCATGGTCCCTTCATCTGAACGACGGTCGTCGTCCTCGCGCAAAACGTCCGATCCTATCGCCGAACGCGGGGGCGGGTACCTCTATGCGATGATCCATGACCTGTTGCAGGACAAGATTGCGTCCGGCGCCCTGCCTGTTGGCGCAACCCTCAAGGAAGGAACCATTGCCGCGCATGTCGGCACCAGCCGCGCCCCTGTCCGCCGTGCCCTGCGCAATCTTGCGAAATCCGGTCTGATTCGCGCCGCCGATGGCCAAGGATATATCGTGGGCAAGGGTGCGGCGGTGCCCCTCAGTTCGCGGCAGTTGTACGATACGCTGAATGGCGGCATTGGCGCGGTAGACCGCACCGTTTCGGCCGAACGGATCGTCCAGATCGTTCACGGCGCCATCGTCGCGGTGATGCCCTTTGGCCATTATCGCATTCTTGAATCCGAACTGGGCGAACATTTCGGCGTAAGCCGCACGGTTGCACGCGAAGTGTTGTGGCGTCTCATGGAACAAAGCTATATTCACAAGGACCGCAAGTCGCATTGGATCGTGCCGCAGCTTTCGGCGCGGGACATTCGTGAAACGCTGCAAATGCGCCGGGCGCTGGAACCGCAGGCGCTGCGCCTTGTTGCGCACGGTTTGCCGTCTGCATTTCTCACCGATCTTGCCAGCCGGATTGATGCCGTGCTTGCGGATTTTCAGGCTGTGACCGCGCCCCGGATCGATGCCATAGAGCATGACATCTGCCACAACCTGTTCGAGGATCTGCAGAACAAGCGAATGCTGGCGTCGATCCGCCGCAACCAGATCCCGCTGGTGGTGCCGCGGATTTTCCGCCGCAACTTTCCGTTGCGCGACGATCTGGCGGCCCTGCGTCTGTATGATCGGATCCTGTCCGCCCTTGTCTCGGGCGATGTGGATGCTGCGGCCCGGCTGCTCGAAATACATCTGGACCGGGCCGAGGCGCTGATGCTTGCCCGTCTGCGGGTGTTGTCGGTGCTGCCGCCGCCCCGCACCGACACCTGGCTGAGCGCCATTCACTGAAAGGGCCGCCCGCCATGGCAAAAACGCCGGACAGCCCATTGCGCGTGATCGGAACCAGCGTGACGCTTTCCAGCGAAGTGCAGTCCCGCATTCGCGCTGACCTTGGCTTTGCGATTGAATTTGACGTGCTCGACGGTTCGGCCTGTCTGCGGCGGGGTGTCACCCGACCGGACAGTTTCGACATCTACGATCAATGGTTCCATTCCGTCGACGTGCTGCATACCGCAGGTTCGATCATGCCCATCGAGGTGGACCGGATCGACCGCTGGCACCAGATGGCACCGATGTACCGTGGCGCGGGTCTGGCCAGCGGCGCGCCCGGTCGCCGCCAATGCGTCGGGCGCGACCCTGCTGACGTGCTTTTCGTGCAAGCCGACAACGGTCTTGGCCGCGAGCCGACGCATCAGGTTTCCATGCTGCCCACCGTCTGCAATGCCGATGGCTTTGCCTATCGTCGCGAACTTGCCGCCAATCGCAGCGGCCCCGAAAGCTGGGGCTGGCTGCTTGAGCAAAACTGGGGTGCCCGTTGCATGTTGTCGCAAGACCCGGCCAGCAGCGTGACCGAAGTGGCCATGGCCGCCCGCTCTGCCGGGTTGGTCGAGATTGCGGATTGTACGAACCTGACGATCGAGGAAATCGACGCTTTGTTCGTATTGCTGAATCGGCGCCGAAAAGCCGGGCATTTCACCCGAACGTGGCCCACACACGAAGAATCTGTCCGGCTCATGGCGCAGCCCTCTACCGGGCTGGGGTCGTTGTGGTCCCCTGCGTATTTCGAACTGTGCGCCAGTGGCGTTGATCTTGTCTATGCCACGCCCATCGAAGGGTATCGCGGCTGGCATTCCGGTCTGTGCCTGTCGGCGGCTCTGGAGTCTGCCATGTGCGACCGGGCCTATGCCTATCTGAACTGGTGGCTGTCCGGCGCTCCGGGTGCCATTCTGGCGCGGCAGGGCTATTACATGTCGGTGACGGAACCCTTGCGCGATGTTCTGACGCCAGCGGAATGGGCCTATTGGTACGAAGGAAAGCCCGCCACGACCCCGCTGCCCGGTCCGGATGGCCGTATATCGGTGAATATCGGCGACCGGCGCGCCGGGGGCAGCTATCAGGATCGGATGTCGGCGATTTCGTTCTGGAGCACGATCATGGAAGAAAGCAACTATCTGCAGCGCAAGTGGCTTGAATTTGTGGGCTAGGCGGGCGCGCCAGACCGATCAACGACAGACGGGTTTCTGCCGCCAATCCGCGCCAGACCTCAGGCGAAGGGATGTGCCTTGGGCCGCTCTAGATCGGGCCGAAGATCGCGGTCTTCGGGCAGATAGAGATGGCAGCGCACTTTGTGATCGGGTCGTGCCTCGTACAGTTCAGGCTCGACGGTGTGACAAAGCGCTGTCGCGGCGGGGCAACGCGCGGCAAACCGGCATCCTGCGGGAATGTTGGTCGGCGACGGAACCTCTCCGCTCAGGTGCACCCGCTCACGCGACGCTGTGGCGTCAATGCTGGGCACGGCCGCCATCAGCCGGTCGGAATAGGGATGCAGCGGCGAATGCATCACATCGTCGCTTGAACCTTGTTCCACGATCCGTCCCAGATACATGACCGCAACCCTGTCGCAGATATAACCCACGGTGGCGATGTCGTGTGAAATATAGAGCACGGCGAGATCGAGCTCTTTTGACAGCTGGTTCAGCAGTTCCAGAATGCCGGCCTGAATGGACACGTCCAGCATGGACACCGGTTCATCCGCGACGATCAGTTCGGGCCGCAACACCAGCGCGCGCGCAATGGCCACACGCTGCCGCTGACCGCCCGAAAGGTTGGACGGAAACCGGTGCAAATAGGTTTCCGGCGGCATCTGGACCCGGTTCAGAACCTCGGCCACCCGGGCCGCTTTTTCCGTCTCATTGCCGATCCTGTGGATGTTGAGCGGCTCGCGGATGATCTGTTCCACGGTCAGGCGCGGATTGAGGGAGCTGTAAGGATCCTGAAAGATGATCTGGGCGCTGCCCCGATACGATTTCAGCTTGCTGCCGTGAAGGTTGGTGATGTCCTGCTGCCCGAAAAGGATCTGGCCGCTTGTGGGTTCGTACATACGGGCAAGAGTCATGCCAAGCGTCGACTTCCCGCAGCCGCTTTCGCCGACAATGCCCACGATTTCCTTCTTGTCGATATGCAGATCGACCCCGTCCAGCGCATGAACGGTTTCTGATTTGCCCCCCAACATGGCCGAAATCAGACCGTTGCGACCTTCGAAATGAGTCTTGAGGTTGCGGCCCTCGATGACTGTGGTGTTGTCGCCGCTCATTGCAGGGTCTCCTCGACGCGCCATGTTTCCGCTTTCAGTGCCGCGCGCCGGAACTCGGTGGCGCGTTCCATGTGATGACAGGCCACAAGACTGTTCCCGGCCGTTCGCAACATGGGTTCTTCGGCGCGGCATTGCGCCGTCGCAAAGGGACAGCGCGGGGCAAACTGACAGCCCGCCGGCGGGTTCGCCAGGTCAGGCACACCGCCCGAGATCGAAATCAGGGGCGGTTTCTTTTCGCCCTTTGCCACCACCTTGGGAAAGGCGTTCTGCAACCCCATCGTATAGGGATGATAGGCCTTGTTCAGCACGTCGTGCGTGGGGCCGGTTTCAACGATGCGGCCTGCATACATGATCGCCACGCGTTCGCAGGTTTCCGAAACGACGGCGATGTCATGGGTCACAAGAACCATGGACCGGTGCAGCCTTTTCTGAATGTCGCGGATACGCGACATGATCTGGTCCTGCATGATGGGATCCAGCGCCGTGGTCGGTTCATCCGCAAGCAACAGCCCGGCGTTCAGGCTGAAGGCCATGGCAATCACGGCGCGCTGGCGCATCCCGCCCGAAAACTGATGCGGAAATTCCTTCAGCCGTTCGGGCGGCAGGCCGACCATCGCAAACAGCTCTTCTGCGCGCGCCCACGCCACTGCATGTTTCACGTCTGCATGCGCGCGGATGGATTCCACGATCTGGTCGCCGACGGTAAAGACGGGATCAAGCGAATTCATCGCGCTTTGCGTGATCAGGGCGATCTGCGCCCAGCGGACGCGCGACAGCTGCTGGCGATTCATGGCAAGCACATCGTTGCCGTCCAGCAGCACCTTGCCGCTGGTCGTGGCCGATGCGGGCAGCAGGCGCATCAGCGATTTGACCACCGTGCTCTTGCCGCAGCCGCTTTCACCGACCAATCCGAAATTGGATCCGGGTTCCACATCGAAACTGACGCCCGAGATCGCCTTCATCGGTCCGCGCGCCGATTTGTAGGTCACGCACAGATCCTGAACCTGCAAACGCACGGGCGGCTTTTTTTCCAGGGTCCCGCGCAGGGTTTCGAATTCGATGCTCATGAGTGGTCCTTCAGCCGCGGGTTGGTCTGTTCTTCATAGGCCCTGCCGATCAGGTAGAGCGAAGAGATGAGCGCGATCAGCATGAGTGAAGGAGGTGCGACCCACCACCACGCGCTGCGCAGTGCGCCGCTGGCAAAAGCGGTGTTCAGCATCTGGCCCCAGCTGGTGATCGACGGATCACCAAGACCCAGAAAGCTGAGACTCGCTTCGGTCAGAACGGCAAAGGCCACCGACATCGTGACCCAGAGAAACACCACCCGCAGGATATTGGGCAGAATGTGCTTGAGGATGATGTGTAGATGCGATGCACCCGCCGCGCGCGCCCATTTTACGAATACCCGCTCGCGTTCGGTCAGCACGACGGACCGGATGATCCGGGCACCATTGCGCCAGAACAGCAGCGTGATCACAAGGATGATATTGTCAACGCTTGGCCCCAGAAGCCCCACGGCGACGATCGCGAAAGGCAGCGTCGGAATGCTGAGCGCCACATCGGTCATGCGCATCAGGATGTCGTCGATGATACCGCCGAAATACCCCGAAATCACACCCACGAGCGTTGAAATGAACCCCACGGCAAGCGCCGCGACAAGCCCCACCCGCAGCGCCACGCGCGATCCCATGATCAGTTGGGACAGCACGTCATTGCCGAAGGCAGTCGTTCCCAGCCAATGATCGGACGAGGGCGGTGCCAGCCGCATCAGGCGGCCGGTTTCGGTCATCATCGGCGCAAAGGGATCATAGGGGGCAATCCATGGCGCGATGATCGCGACGATGATGAACACGCCAAAGATCGACAGCCCCCACAGCGCAAACCGATCCTGTATCAACATGCGGAAGGTCGTGACGATGGGAAGCAGCGCCCGAAACACCCAGGCGACTGAACGATGGATCGTCTGGCTCATTTATAGGCCACCCTTGGATCGAGTTTGGAATAGGTCAGATCGGCCGCCAGGTTGGCCAGAACGATCATGATCGCCAGCAGAAAGAACGCGGCCTGCGCAACCGGGTAATCCTGCCGGACAACAGCAAGCACCAGTTCCCGGCCCACGCCGGGCCAGCTGAATACGATCTCTACGACAACGATGCCTGCGATGGTTTCGGCCAGCGCCGGGAACAGCCATGTGATCAGGGGCAGCATCGAGTTGCGCCCGGCATGCCAGGCGACGCGTTTTTCGGAAACGCCCTTGGCGCGGACCAGTTCGATATAATCTTCGGTGCGCGCCTCGACCACGCCGCTGCGCATCAGCAGCAGGTTTTCGGGAATGAAAAAGATGATTACCGCGCACAGCGGCAGGATCAGGTGATGCGCGAAATCCCAGTTCAGATACCGCATCAGCCCGGTCTGGCCCTGAGGATCGCCCATTCCATAGCCGGGGACCCAGTTCAGATAGCTGGAAAACACCGCCAGCAGACCGATGCCCACCACAAAGCTGGGTGCGCCCCGGATGATCGTCGCCAGCAGGATGCCGCTGCGCTCGACCTTGCCGCCGCGCGGCGCCCAGCCCACGATCATGCCCAGGGCAGACCCGATGAACGCGCCCAGCAACAGACCCGGCACCGCGATCCAGAGCGTGTTGATGATAAACGGAAAAAGTACTTCCCACGCGGGTTTGCGATAAAAGAACGAGTTCCCGAAATCTCCGGTAAGCAGATTTCCCATGTAGAGGACATATTGTTCCCATATGGTTCCGTTCAGGCCCCATTCCTCAAGCAGGACCTGTCGGGCTTCCTCGGTCATGCCCCCTTCCAGGAACATTGTCGTCGGATCCGCCGGCATGATGCGGAACATGAAGAACATGATCGTTGTCACGACGAAAACGACCAATATGGCTTGTAGCAGCCGGCGGGTGATATAGGCGCGCATGTCTTGCTTTCGTGAAATGGCAAATGTGCCGCAGGCGTTGTTTCGTACACCCGCGGCACTTTGGTCTTGGGGTTCGGCTTATTTCACGGGGTAGTGAAGCCTGCCGTCATCGTCCCAACCATATCCCGCGTCTTCCAGGATCTTGCGGGCGGCGTCGATATCGAAGGCCACCGGCTCAAGGTCGGAATTATACCATTGCCCGGTCTGGCGTGGTACGTTGCCCTCTCCGGCGGGAACCGCGAAACCCAACCAGCCTTCGATCGCGGCCCGCTGGCGTGCTGTCGCGGTCTTGAGCGCGCGACGGAATTCCAGATCCGAGAACGGCGGCTTGGTATTGTTGAGCCAGGTCATCATCGTGCCGTGGGAGGGGATTTCGATGAATTCGAGGAAATCTTCCTGCATGCCAAGATCGCTCATTGCGGCGACAGGCAGAACGGTCGTTGCGATATCTGCGGTGCCGTCCAGCATGGTCGAACGGATGGCGTCGGCCTGACCCAGCGCAAGGCGGCGGATGCCGTCATAGGCGGGGGCTGCGAAATGCGCCTTGTGCGTGCGCAGGTCGTGCAGTTCATTGACGCGCCATTCCTTGAACATGAACGGTCCGCTGCCAATCGCAACGCCATCGGCGACAACATCGCGGTTGACCATGTCACCTTCGTAATCCGCCCACAGATGTTCGGGCAGAATGAAGAGATAGGTCATCGCAATCGTTTCAAAGGTTGCGTCAGGTGTCTTGAGGTTGAATTCGAAGGTATGGTCATCGATCTTGGTTGCCCCGGCGATATTACCGATCCGCGACGACATGGTGGGGGGCTGGATTTCGACGATCTTGTTGATCGTGAACACCGCGTCATCGGCTGTTACGGCTTCGCCGTCATGGAATGTCATGTCGTCGCGCAGTGTGACCCTTACGGTGGTGTCGTCGGTGAATTCCCAGGATTCCGCTGCCCAAGGGCGGGATTTCCCGTCTGCGCCGATCTTGGCGAACGTGTCGTAGACAAAGCGCATCCAGCCGGTCGCGCCTTCTTCGGACATCGGGTTATAGGTGCTTACATCTTCGAGATATGCCCAATCCATGATGCGGTCGTCAGTCAGCGGGCGCGCGGCCAGCCACGGATCGACAAGGTTCTCATGCGCGGCAACGGGTGAAGGATTGGTGACGTTTTCCCATTTGTCGCTGTTGTAAAGGATGCCGTAAACGGTGTTGGTCACCGGCCACCAGGGGATCTGCGACTGGAACAGTTCCTGCATCTGGTGGATGGTTTCCCGGCGTTCGTCGGAATTGACCTGAGTAAGCTGTTTTTCCGCCAGTCGGGTATATTCCTCGTTGCACCAGCTAGAGCCGTTCGCACGCTGCCCGCAGGCGCTGATGTTGTTCAGATAGAACACCGGGTCGATCCGGTCCGGGTCGGCGCCGACGCTGAACACGGCCATGTCCTCAAGTTTGCCGCCGACGATGATATCGGACACGAAGGTGCTGAACTGAATGGGGCGCATCTGGAATTCCAGGCCCAGCTTGGCCCATTCCTGTGACAGCACACGCGCAGATTGTTCGTAGACCGGCCCCATATCGGCCGCGTAGTACGCGAGCGAAAGCTTGGGCACGATTTCGCCCAGCTTCTCTTGTGACAGCGCCGCGCTGGCGAAGAACAGGCTTCCTGCGCCGACCGTTGCGGTTGCCACGGATTTCACTAAGTAATTCAAGTCTTTTCCTCCCTAGGTGGTGCCGTCGCGACAGCCAACTTCTTCGCCCGCCGAAACGTGTTGTCCGTTCCCCGAATAGAGCTGTTTGCATGGCGTTGACCGATCCGGTCACAGTGACATTAACATGTCGGTAGGCGAAGAGAAATTAATATAGTTGTGGTTATTTCCGTGTGCGGCTAATAAATTGCAATGCGCAGCAAGGGCTCGGCACCATGGACCATAACCTTCAGCTCTCTCATCTCAAGACGCTGATCGCGATTGCCGACAAGGGCGGTTTCACGGCGGCGGGTGAGTATCTGGGCCGCACGCAGTCTGCGATCACGCAGCAGATGCACAACCTTGAAGAGGTCGTGGGCGCGCCGCTGTTCCGCAAGCGCGGGCGCAAGCGCGAACTGACCCCCGAAGGGGTTTCCCTGTTGCATGACAGCCGGGAAATCATCGCCCGCTGCAATCATGCCATCGCATCGGTGTGCAAGGGCGGCAAGAACGAAACCATCTCGCTGGGCGCGCCTCTGGAAGTTGCCGAAGACCTCTTGCCGCCGGTGATGTCGGCCTATGCACGCAAATGGCCGAATGTTCTGGTCAATCTGCACGTTGTGCGTAGTCCCGTGCTGATGGATATGCTGGAACGCGGTCAGCTGGACATGACGTTGAGCACGCGGCGCATCAACGCCTTTCACAGCGCGTTCCTGACCCGCCAGAAGGTGCATTGGATTGCGCGCGAAAACTGGTCCACGGATCTGTCGCAGACGCTTCCGCTGGTGTTGACGGACGAACCCAGCATGTTCCGCAGGATCGCCCTGAGCGCGCTGGATCTGTCGGGCATCCTGTACGAGGAAAAGGTGACGTCTTCGTCCCTGGCGGGCGTTCGTCTGGCGGTTGCCTCGGGGGCGGGCGTGACAGCCAGAACGGAAAGTCACCTGTTCGGAAACGCCACCATCCTGAGCGAAGAAGACGGGCTGCCGCCGTTGCCGGATGTCCATTACTATCTTTATCGCGGCGCCGAAGATCCGGTGCCGCATGTGCGCGACATGTTCGAATTGATCGTCGAACATCTTCGGGCAGAATAATCCTTAGATTGCACCGCTGGGCAGGACCTGGCCTTCGCAAACGCCCAGGCCGATCGACCTTGCGTTCGGCGCGCTGCAATATCCGGTCATCTTCACCTCATCCCCGTCATGCAGATAGCCCCGGTGTTCCCCGTTCTCAAGCTGGATCGGGTTGCTGCCCCGCCAGGTTATTTCGGACATGCACCCCTGGGCCTTGTCCCCATATTTCGAAACCGTGCCGCTGCCCAGCAGGTCGCCCGGACGCATCGGGCAACCGTTGGATGCGTGGTGGGTGATCATTTGCGGGATGGTCCAGTACATGCTGTCAAAGCTGGTCGAAGCGATGACTTCGCCGGGTTGATTGTTCTTGCGCATTTCCGCGGTGCGCAGATGCACTTCCAGGTTCAGATCCAGCCCGCCATAGGCATCGTTTCGGGCATCACTGAGATAGCCCAGCACCTCGCCATGCGCGTCGTCGCGCTTGCGGGCGGGAATGCGGAAGGGTTCCAGCGCCTCTTGCGTGATGACCCAGCCTGAAATCGTGGTGGCAAAACCCTTGGACAGGAAAGGCCCCAGCGGCTGGTATTCCCATGACTGTACATCCCGGGCGGACCAGTCGTTCAGCAAACAGATGCCAAAGAAATGTTCGGGTGCCTGCGACAGGGGAATCGATTTGAACTGCGAATTGCCCTGGCCGATGAATGTGCCGACCTCAAGCTCGAAATCAAGCTTTTCACAGGGGCCGAACGCGATCTTGTCGTCCTTCTGAAACTGCCCGCAGGGACGCACGATTTGGGACCCCGAAACAATGACGGATGAGGCCCGTCCGTTGTACCCCACCGGCAGGCTGGTGAAATTGGGCATCAGCGGATTGTCGGGACGAGACATCTTGCCGCCATTCGTGGCATGTTCGATCGAGCAGTAGAAATCGGTGAAATCGCCGATCCGCGACGGCAGCTTCAACGTGATGTCTTGCATCGCAAGCAAATGCCGGGACAGTGCGGTCTGCTGGGCAGAGCCCTGGCGCAGCCCGCGGCTCAGACAACGTCGTACCGCGGACCAGACCTGCGGATTCTGCGCCATCAACGGGTTCAGCGTCCGGGCCTCGAACACAGCGTGAGAGGCATCACCGACAAGCCCTTCGAGAAGACCGGCACGAAAGCAACTGCGCAGGTCCAGCACCTGATCCCCGATTGCAACCGCTATCCGGTCGTCGTTCACCCCATTCGGAGAAATGACGCCAAACGGCAGGTTCTGGATCGGGAAATCGGCACCGACATCATTCGCGCTTTCGACCCAGGAGCGAAGGTTCGGGTCGTGGGTTTCGTTGGTTCTGTGCATTCTGTGGCCTTCGATAATTGCTTTACCCTTGCGCGGGGCCGGGGACTTGCATCGAGTATCCGAATTGCTTTGGCAAATGGGAAATTAGAAACTTTTCTGGATACATTAGAACATCACAAACCGGTCGTGTGCTGGGTCGGGTGTTGGGGCGAAGGATCGTTTCGCCCCCGGGGATATGACGCGGCGATTTGAACCGGGGATTGCGCCGCAACAGGCGAATATGCCTGACCGCCTGATGTCCGGCTTTCTGCCGACCGGAACCGTATTCGCGAATCAACCACTGATTAATTTGTTGTAATCGTTGCAATAAATTTTTCTCTTGCCATATTTAATTGTTCGGACATTACTGGAGTGGCCATGAACCATTTCCAGACAGCGGTGTTTCACGCCGCGCGAGACCCGAATCGGATTGCCATCAGCGACAGCACCAAGCTGCTGAGCCGCCTGGACTTTGTTCACCACGTTTTGCGGGTTGCGGCCAGCCTTCAGGCCATGGGAATTGGGCGGGGGGATCGTGTCTGTGCCGTGATGCACAATTCGATCGATTTTGTGGCGCTGTACTATGCGACGGCGGTGACCGGGTTCATTCTGGTCCCGGTGAACACCCGGTACGATCACGGCGATTTTTGCCACGTCTTTGAGGACAGTGACCCGAAACTGGTCCTGTACGCGCCGGAATTCGAGGACCGGATTTCCGGCTACCGGCAGGGGGCGGACGAAGGCACGCAGTGGGTTGGTCTCACGGATACGCTTTTTGATGCGATGCCGGACTTTGACACCCAGACGGCACGGGTTGGTGCGGTGGACGATGACGAGGTGTCGCTGATCCTTTACACGTCTGGAACGACATCCAGACCCAAGGGCGCAATGCTCACGCACCGCAATCTTGCGGCGAATGCGATGAACTATCAGGTCGAACTGGGCATCACCGAGAACTCAAGCTCGATCCTTGCCACCCCGTTGTTCCATATCGGCGGATTTGGTGTGTTGAACGGGCCGGTTCTGTTTGCCGGCGGCACGCTGCATGTGGTGGGCCGGTATGACCCGGAAACGTTGCTGGATGCGCTGAAGGCAACGGAGCCAAGCCATCTGTTCCTGTTGTCCACGATGTGGGTCGGACTGACAGACCGGCCCGAGTTCGCGGATCTGCGTTTCAACGATGTGAACTATGTTCAGACGGCTGCATCCCCGCTGAGCGAATGGCGGCAAGACCGGATCCGCAAGGTGTTCCCGAATGCCGAATTCGGGTGGGGCTACGGGATGACGGAAAGCTGCGTCACCTCGATCAAGAATCGCACCACGCAGGAAATTCAGGATCACCCCGGGTCGATCGGATATGTGTGGCGCCATGTCGCCGCGCGCCTTGTGGATGCTGCCGGCCAGGTGTTGCCCGGCACGAACCAGGTGGGGGAACTGCAGGTCAGGGGCCCGACGGTCTTTGCCGGATATTGGAACAACCCCCAGGCCACCGAAGATGTCTTTACGCCCGATGGATGGCTGAAAACGGGCGACCTGCTGGAATTCGACGCCGATGGTTTTGCCTATTTTCGCGGCCGGGCAAAGGACATGATCAAGACCGGAGGTGAGAATGTCGCGGCCATCGAAGTGGAACAATGTCTGACGGAACATCCCCAGGTCAGCGATGCCGCCATAATGGGGCTGCCCCATGAATATTGGGGCGAGGAACTGGTCGCGGTCGTCGTGCCCGTACCGGGAACGCAACCCGGCGGCGATGAGCTTCAGCAGCATTGCCGCGCCAGGCTGTCTGCGTTCAAGGTTCCCAAGCGCATCTTCATCCACGAGACGGTTCCGAAATCCTCTTCCGGCAAGGTGCAGAAGTTCATTCTGAAACGGAAACTCATGGAACAGGAGGCCCGCGCCAGTGACGGCTGAAACGACATATGAAACGCTGAAACTGGTGCGTCAGGACGGCATCGCCGTTATCCGGATCGACCGCGCGGCCAAGATGAATGCGATCAGCCAGCAAATGATCCGCGACTTCAACATGGCCGTTTCCGAACTGATGACGGATCTGGGCACGCGGGCCGTGGTGATTTCAGGCGCGGATCATGTCTTTTCCGCGGGCATCGATCTGAAAGACCCGGAAAAATGGAAAGATGAAGAGCAGTCGCTTGAGCGGCGCCGTGAAACGGCGTTCCTTGGCGGGCGGCTGTGTCAAGCCATCGAGTCGCTGCCGCAAATCACCATCTGCGCGATCAACGGCCCCGCCATCGGCGCGGGCGCGGCAATCGCGCTGGCCTGCGACTGGCGTATTCTTGGCCAATCCGCCTATTTCTGGCTGCCGGAAATCCGGATCGGGCTGAACCTGAGCTGGGGCGCGGTGCCCCGGCTGACGATGTTGGCAGGACCGGCCCGGGCAAAAAGAATGCTGGTGCTGTGCGAGAAACTGCCCGCCCGGACGGCGCTGGATTGGGGCTTGGCCGACGAGGTGGTGAATGATCCCCTTGAACGGTCGATGGAAATTGCCGCCGACGTGGCCTCCATGCCGCCTGCGCCTGTGCGGATCAGCAAGGAAACGGTCAATACGATCGCCTATGCGATGGCGCGCGCGATCGGCCATGCCGACGGGGATCAGGGCCTGGTCTGCCGCGACAGCAACGATGCGCGGGCGGCCCGGTCCGCGTTTGGAAAATGACAATTCGTCCGGTTGCAGGGGGGCCTGAAAGGCTCCGGCCATCGGGCGGTACAATTCGGGGGATAGCCGGGAAACTCGCTTTGGCGAACCCTTGGTTCTGCCATCAGAACCGGGCGGCAGTTATCCCTTGCCTTATGCAAAGGTCAGAATTTTGAATTGGTTTCCAATGGATTTCTGATCGTACCCTGCAAGGGCAGCGATAGCGCCGCCAAGCCACGGGCCGGTTTCCTGAACCGACACCGTTCGTAAAAAAACCGCCGGTTCCAACGGCATCAACAGAGGAGAGACGACTATGTTCAGAAAGATACTTCACGGAACGCTGCCCGTCCTGGCAGGTCTGTGTGCAGCAGGTGCGGCCACCGATGCATCTGCCGATGCCGCGTTTGACAAGATCAAGGATCGCGGTGAACTGGCGGTGTGCAGCAAGGTTGATTACAAGCCCTTCGGCTTTCGCGACACCGATGGCACCCCCATCGGCCTGGAACACGACCTGATCGATGATGTCCGGTTACGGTTGGAGGAAAAGCTGGGTGTCGCGATCAAGGTGAACCCGATCCCGGTGATCGCGGCCAATCGGATCCAGTTTCTGGAAGGCGGGAAGTGTGATCTGTTGATCGCAACCATGACAGACAAGCCCGAACGTCGGCGCACCATTGATATCATCGAACCGAATTACTATTCGTCCGGCGTCAATATCTTGGCTCTCAAGACCGTGAATATCAACGAATGGGGCGATATTCAGGATCAGAAAATGTGTTCCAGCCAGGGTGCGTTCTGGAACAAGGATCTACAGCAGAAATACAATATTGAACTGCTGACTTTTGCCGGGATCGCGGAAACCGAACAGGCGCTGATGGATGGTCGTTGTCTTGGCCTTCTGACCGACGACTCCCTGGCGGCAATGCGTCTGGCGCAAGAGCGTTGGAACAAGGACTATGAACTGAAGGTCGATACCATCATGGATGCTTCATGGGGGGCCGCCATTCAGCAGGGCAATCCTGATTTCAAGGCCCTCATGGAAGAGACCATCACTGATTGGCACAAATCGGGCAAGATCATGGAGCTGGAAGACAAGTGGGACGTAAAGCGCACCCCTTTCGCGACCTCCATGCATGAAAAGTACAAGGATAGCTGATCCAGTATCCTGACCTCTCTTTCACCGTGGCCACGATCCTGACCGCGGTGAAGGATTTCGTCGCCAGCGGCCGGAATCATGTTGGCCGGACGAAACGAGCTATCGGAGTCTTCGATGAACGTCTTTCAAGAATTCTTCTACTGGCTGTATGACGCATACGGCCTCAACTTTATCGTTTTCTACGATAGTTGGGAATTCAACCGTTATCTGGTGGGGCTGACCAATACCCTTTATTTGTGCGTGATCTGCGTTGTCCTCTCCGTCGTGGTCGGGATTGCCGGTGCCTGGCTGCAAACCTCGAGATTCGCGCCGTTGCGGTGGGTGGTCTATTGCTACATTCAGTTCTTCCGGAACACGCCGCCGCTGGCCCAGATGTATTTCTTCTATTTCGGCCTGGGGTCGGTCATGCCGCGCATAACCAATGACATGGGGCTGCAGGAACCCATGTTCGGCAATTTCGAATGGGCGATCATTGCGCTTACGCTGTTCGCTGGCGCGTTCAACGTCGAGATCTTTCGTTCGGGTATCGAGGCGGTGCCGAAAACCACCGTCGAGGCGGCCAGCGCGCTGGGCTACAGCCGGTGGAAAGCCTATGTGCATATCATTTTCCCGCTGGCGCTGCGGATCTGCATGCCGGGGCTGACGAACAATCTGGTGAACCTGCTCAAGACCACATCCATTGCCTATGCGATAGGCGTGGCCGAGGTCCTGTATGTCGCCAATCAGATCTGGGCGGTCGAATTCAACGTCCCCGAGATGATGAACCTGGTGCTGGTGACATATCTGGTCATCGTCAGTTCCTTTGTCTGGATGATGAGCCGGATCACCAAGCGCATGCGTATCCCTGGTTACAACTGGTAAGATGATGAATCCGATTAGAAAAAAGAACCGGGCGTGCGGCCGACCTGATATCCCCGGGAACGGTGCGGCGCATGGTGTCCTGCCGGTGTTGTTGCCGCTTGACCGAACCAAACAGGGGTTCTGCCGCTTTACTGCGCTGCCCTATGTTCACCTGACCATGTGGCATGGTTTCATAATCGCCGCGACCCTGTTTCTGATGGCAAGTGGCGCTGCGGCGGCCACCGGAGAGCCGGTGGCGACCATGCTGGAAACCCTGATCAAATGGACGCCGCTCTTGCTGAGTGGTTTCGGGCTGAACCTGTTGATGAGCGCGGTTGCGATGGTTCTGGGGTCTATCGTCGGCATCGGGCTGGGTCTGTGTCAGATTTCGTTGATGCCCCGGGTGCGCACGGGTTCCTGGCTGTTGACGCAGTTGCTGCGCAACAGCCCGTGGCTGGTGACGCTGTTCTATGTGATGTATCTGATCCCGTTCGAATTTCACCTGTTCGGGTATCTCATCATCCTGCCGGACTGGGTCAAGGCGACCTTCGGTCTGTCGCTGCCGGTTTTGGCCAATGTGTCGGAAATCGTGCGGGGCGGAGTGCAGTCCATTCCCGAAACCCAATGGGAATCCGCACGGTCCCTGGCTTTTACGCGCCGCCAGACGCTGTGGATGATTATCCTGCCGCAATGCGCCAAGCGGATGTTGCCGCCCTGGATGAACCTTTACGCCATTGTCACCATGGCCACCGTTCTGGGCAATATCGTCGGCGTCACCGAAGCATTGACGCTGACCCGGGACATCATCGCGGCAGAGGCGCGGACAGAGGTTCTGTTGCCGATGTATGGCTACATCCTGTTCCTCTTCTTTATCTACATTTTTCCGATCTCCCGCTTGACCGTTTATCTTGAACGCAAGTGGGCCGTCGACGCTTGAAACGAGGCAACCAAATGAATTCTTCCGATGAAAAAATCCAGGTGTCTCTGCGGGATGTACGCAAGTCCTTTGGTGCGCTCGAAGTCATCAAAGGCGTGTCCATGGATGTCCGAAAAGGCGAGGTGGTCTGCATCATTGGCCCTTCCGGCTCGGGGAAATCCACCTTGTTGCGCTGCATCAACGCGCTGGTTCCGATTGATCAGGGTTCGATCGATGTTTGCGGTATCCAGGTCAACGACCCTGATCTGGACGAATTGGAACTGCGTCGCCGCATCGGGATGGTGTTCCAAAGCTATAACCTGTTCCCGCACCGCACGGCGCTGCAGAATGTGATGATGGCACCGATCCATGTGTTGAAACAGGACAAGGCCGAGGTTGAACAGCGGGCGCGCGCCCTGCTGGAGAAGGTACGCCTGTCCGAGAAGGCCGATGCCTTTCCCGGCGAGCTGTCGGGCGGACAACAGCAACGCGTCGCGATTGCGCGCAGCCTTGCCATGCGTCCCGAGGTCATGATGTTTGACGAAGTCACGGCCGCCCTGGACCCTGAAACCGTCAACGAAGTGCTTTTCGCCATTCGGGAACTGGCCGAAGACGGCATGACCTGTGTGCTGGTGACACATGAAATGGCTTTTGCGCGTGAGATCGCCGATCGTGTGTATTTCACCGACCGGGGCGTGATCGTCGAATACGGCCCCCCGGCTGAGCTGTTCGGCAATCCGCAGGATCCGCGAACCCAGGATTTTCTTGGACAGATTCTTTAACCCGGCTGACAGGATTTTCGACAAATGCGGTACTCAGTTTGGGCCCTGGCGCGCAATGCCTTGTCCGGGCACAGGGCCTGGCCCATGGCGTGGAAAAACCCCGCGCCGAAAAAGCATTATGATGTGGTGATCATCGGCGGCGGCGGTCACGGGCTTGCCACGGCCTATTATCTTGCGAAACGTCATGGCGTGACCAATGTCGCGGTGCTTGAGAAAGGCTGGATCGGCGGGGGGAATACGGCCCGGAACACCACGATTGTTCGGGCAAATTATTTCCTGCCGCCGAATTCGCATTTCTACGAACATTCCCTGAAACTGTGGGAAGGTCTGACGCAAGAGTTGAACTTCAATCTGATGTTCAGCCAGCGCGGGGTCATAAACCTGTGCCATTCCCCTGCCGAACTGGACGGGTTTGCGCGGCGCTACAATTCGAACCGGCAGAACGGCACCGACGGGGACATGCTGTCGATGGATGAGTTGCGCAAACTGGTGCCGGCCCTTGATGTGTCGCCCGCCGCGCGTTTCCCTGTGGTTGGCGGCGTGATCCAGCGCCGGGCCGGCACGGCGCGCCATGATGCGGTGGCCTGGGGATATGCGCGGGCTGCGGATGCTCTTGGCGTTGATATCATACAGAATTGCGAGGTCACCGGGCTGCGCATGGATGGCGGGGCCGTCACCGGCGTGGAAACCACGAAGGGTGAGTTTTCGGCCGCCAAGGTCGGGATTGCCGTGGCAGGGCACAGCGGGCATCTTGCCGAGATGGCCGGGCTGCGTCTGCCGATCGAAACGCATCTGCTTCAGGCCATGGTATCCGAACCGATCAAGCCGTTTCTGGATCACGTTGTGTCTTCGGGGGCGCATCATGTCTATGTCAGCCAGACCGACAAGGGAGAGTTGGTCATAGGCGGGCAACTGGACGGGTACAATTCGTTCAGCCAGCGCGGCAGTTTCGCGCGCATCGAAGACATCACCGCCGGTATGCTTGCGCTGTTCCCGCAAACCCGATCATTGCGCTTGATGCGCAAATGGGCCGGCGCGGTGGATATGACCATGGATGGCAGCCCGATCATCGCCAAGCTGCCGGTTGACGGGCTCTATCTGAATGGCGGCTGGTGCTATGGCGGGTTCAAGGCGACCCCGGCCGGCGGCTGGTGCTTTGCGCATACAATCGCCAAGGACGCACCGCATGATCTCAACCGTGCGTATACCCTGGAACGGTTTTCACGGAACGCCCTGATCAACGAGCGCGGCGCGGGCAACCGCCCCGGTCTGCATTGAGGATCTGTTGATGCGAAAAAGCGGGAAAAAACCGGCTGGCGCGGCTTCGGCGTTCCACCCGAAATCAGGGGAAACGGTATCATGATGTTGATTACCTGTCCGTTCTGCGGCCCTCGTGCCGATACGGAGTATGTGTATGGCGCTGCTGCGGGGCAGGGCTATCCGGCACCCGATGCGCAACAGCACGAGCTGACGGAATATCTGTTCCTGCGCGACAACCCCAAGGGCTGGCACCGCGAACTTTGGGTGCATCGCCATGGTTGTGGCCAGTGGGTCGAAGTGGAACGCAACACGCTGACCCATGAAATCCGGCAGGTTCAGGCGCTCTTGCAACACGAAGGAAAAGAATGATGGCGCGCAAGGCGGATCTATCGGACGCGGCCATGCTTGCCGAAGCGACGGTGACTTTCACGTTCGATGGCAAGACATTCACCGGACGGGCAGGCGATACCGTGGCTTCGGCACTGTTGGCCAATGACGTGCATATGGTGGCGCGCAGTTTCAAATACCATCGGCCACGCGGTATCATCAGCATCGGCAGCGAAGAGCCATGCGCCTTGTTGACCGTCACAGAAAACGGCACGACGGAACCCAACACACGCGCCACCCAGATCCCGCTGCAGGATGGGCTGCAGTTGCGCAGCCAGAACCGATGGCCATCGCTTGGCACAGATGTCTTCGGTGTGTTGAACCGGTTTTCGGCCTTCTTTCCTGCGGGGTTCTATTACAAGACATTCATGGGACCAAAAGGGGCCTGGCCCTTTTATGAGCGCATAATTCGACGCATGGCCGGTCTGGGGCAGGCACCTGAAATGCCGGATCCAGCGCGCTATGAAAGCAATTTCGCCCATTGCGATGTGTTGGTCGCGGGCGGCGGCGCGGCGGGGCTGTCGGCGGCGCTGGCAGCCGGGCGCAGTGGTGCGCGGGTCATGCTTGCCGAGGAACAGGATCACACCGGGCTTGGCCTGCTGCCCGAAAGCGCAACCATCGACGGGTGCGCGCCGCGCGACTGGGCCGCGGCCATGTTGCGCGCCCTGCAAGACCTGCCGAACGTCAGGATTTTGCAGGCAACGACCGTTGCGGGTGTTTACGATCACAACTTTGTCACCCTGACCGAGCGACGCCCTTTGTTGAACGGCGATGCTCCGCAGCCGCGCCAGCGATTGTGGAAGCTGCGCGCGCGCGAAATCGTCATGGCAACCGGTGCTGCGGAACGGCCGGTTCTTTTTGCCAACAACGATCTTCCCGGCGTCATGCTGTCCTCGGCGGTCCGGGCCTATGCGGACCGCTACGGGGTGCTTGCAGGCAAACAGGCGGTCGTTGCGACCAGCCATGATGGCGGGTGTCTTACGGCCTGTGCCCTGGCGGATCATGGCATATCCATTGGCGCTGTTGTCGACAGCCGCGCGACCTGCGCGCCGGATGTGGCGGCGGCGCTTGCGAAGCGGGGTATCGGGTATATCGCGTCTTCGGACGTGGTTGCGGCAACAGGTAGGAAGCATGTCACGGGGGCCGAAATTCGGGACCGCGCAACCGGGCAGACGCATCGGGTTGACTGCGATCTGGTCGCCATGGCAGGCGGCTGGTCGCCCAATGCGCATCTTTACGCCCATACGCGGCGTCCGTTGGAATACGACAGGACGCTTGGCGCGTTCGTACCCGGAAACGAGGCGCCGAATTTTCATTCCGCCGGTGCCTGTGCGGGCAAGTTCGGTCTGGCGGCTGCGATCGCAGGCGGAACCGAGGCCGGACAGGCCGCCGCGGCCAGCTGTGGTCTTGCCGTCGATCAGACAGAGCGGCCCCGGGTCATCGGACAGGATTATCCCGTTGCTCCGCCCGATGGAATTCCTGCCGGTCTCAGGGAAAAAAGCACATTCGTTGACTTGCAGAACGATGTCACCATGGCGGATATCCGGCTGGCCACGCGCGAAAACTATGCCGCTGTCGAACATCTCAAACGTTATACGACCCTTGGCATGGGGACGGATCAGGGCAAGCTGGGCAATCTGAACGGGCTGGCCGTGCTGGCCGATCTGCGCGGCGTGGATGTGGCGCAGCTGGGCACAACGACGTTCCGCCCACCCTATACGCCCATCACATTTGCCGCCGTGCAAGGACAGGATCACGGCGAGGCCCATCATCCGGTCCGGCGCGGTCCGGCGCATGATGCCCATGAACGTCTCGGCGCGGTCTGGACCAATGCGGGGCTGTGGAAGCGTCCACAATTCTATCCGCGCCCCGGCGAAACCGACCTTGAGGCGGTGAACCGCGAGGTTCTCGCCGTGCGCAGCGGCGCGGGCATCGTCGATGTCTCGACCCTGGGCAAGATCGACATTCAGGGCCCCGGTGCGATCGAGTTGCTTGAACGGGTCTACATGAACGGCTTTCGCAGCTTGCCGGTCGGCAAGGGGAGGTATGGCGTGATGCTGCGCGAAGATGGCATGGTGTTTGACGACGGCGTGACGATGCGCCTGTCCGAGACGCATTTCCTGATGAGCACGACAACGGGTCAGGTCCAGCAGGTCCATGAACATCTGACCCGGCAGCTGGCGGACCGATGGCCCGGACCGGATGTCTTTGTCACGGATGTGACCGAGAACTGGTTTTCATGCGCGTTGGCGGGGCCAAAGGCGCGCGAGGTTCTGGCCGGGCTTACGGATATCGACCTGTCGCCGGACGCGCTGCCGTTCATGGGCTGCGCGCAGGGCAAGGTTGCAGGGCTGGATGCACGGCTGTTCCGTATCAGCTTTTCGGGCGAACTGTCCTATGAAATCAATGTCTCAAGCGATTGCGGCGCGGCGCTTTGGAACCGGTTGCTGGACCATGGTGCGCCTATGGGGTTGATCCATTATGGCGTTGAATCCATGGGGGTCATGCGGGTGGAAAAAGGGCTGTTCGTCGTCGGTCGCGAAGCGGATGGACGCATGACGGCAGACGATCTGGGCCTTGGCCGCATGGCGAGCCGCAAAAAGGACTATATCGGCGCACAGGCCCAGCGATTGCCGGGCGTGACGGGAGCGGGGCGGCGACAGCTGGTCGGGTTGCGCCCAGTCGATGCCGCACAGACCATTCCGCGCGGCGCAAGCATCATTGCCGCGGACGCACCCGACGGACCCGCGCCGCCCATCGGCCATGTGACGTCGCAAGTCTTCAGCCCGCATCTGAAGTCCTCGATTGCACTGGCTGCCATAGAGGACGGGCGCGCCCGCATGGATACGCAGGTTCTGGCGGCGGGACCGCTGGAAGGACGCCGCGTCGCCGCAACGATTGTCGATCCGGTCTTCATCGACCCCCAGGGAGAACGCCTGCATGCCTGATCCCAATGAAATCAGCGGCCCGCTTGCGGGCTTTCCGGATGCACCGCTGTGCGATGCGGGGCAAGGCGGGCTCGCTCTTGGTCCTTGTCGCGATCAGGGCAAACTGTTGATCAAGCTTTCCGCCGGGGATGTCGATGCGCGTTCTGCGCTGGCGGCGGCGCTGGCGACCGAAATCCCAGAACGACATTCCCGTTTGCTGCCCACGGCGCGGGTGCTTGCGATGGCGCCGCGGGAATGGTTGTGGCATGGACCCGACGCGGAATTGCAGGACGTGAAAGACCGGGTTGCGGCGGCGCTTGCGCCCAGACCGTCGGCGCTGATCGATATGTCATCCGGTCTGGTGGGGGTTTTGGTAAAAGGACGCAGGGCCGCGGAATTGTTGCAGGCGGGATGCCCGGTGGATCTTTCGGAGACCGTGTTCCTCAAGGGTCATGTCGCGCGCAGCCTTTTCGGGCGGTATTCCGTCACCGTCCTGCGCGGTACGGATGAGACCGAATTTACCGTGTATGTGGTGCGCAGCTATGCCCGGTCACTCTGTGCAAGCATGATTGCACAAGCCGCGCATTGGGGGGTATCCTGGTTGCAATACGACAGGGCCCCAGCGACCATGGGCTAGATACGCGCCCGGTGACAGGTTCGAATTGCTGACGTCTTTCGGGCTTTCCGGGTCGGGTTTGGGGAAGCTCTGGTAGGGGTGAAATAGTCGAAACCAGAGATCTCATGAGTAAAGAGAAACACAAGAACAACGAAAAACTATCGGACGGAATCGCCCGCCGCCTTCTCTTGGATATCGAAGCCGGTGTTTATCCGGTGGATTCCAGCCTGCCGCCTGAACTGCAGCTGATGAAGGACATGAATGTCAGCCGGTTCACCATCCGCGAGGCGATGACAAAACTGACGGATTGGGGGCTGGTCGAGCGCCGCCGCCGGATCGGGACGCGGGTCATCGCATCCAGAAGGAAGAAACGCTACGGGCTGTCGCTGCAAACGCAGGACGAGCTGCTTTCCTATCTGGGTGAGACAGAGTTGCACGTCGTGGGCCATGAACTTGTTTCGGGCAAGGATCTTTGCAGCCTGGTCGATGTCGAGGAAGACCAGAAATGGTGGAAGGTCGACACCTATCGCACCATGCCCGGATCGGATCTGCCACTGTCCTGGACCGAAATATATCTGCCGCAAGACTTCAAAGCCGTGATTGAACATATCGGATCGCGGCGGGGTTCGACCTTTCAGCTGCTTGAAGAATACTGCGGCGAGATTCCGACTCTGATCCGGCAAACGCTGTCGGGCACGACGCTGCCGGTGCCGATTGCAAAGCAGATGAAACTGAGCCCGCAAATGGCGACGCTCAAATTCTTGCGGAATTTCTACAACGCCGATGATCGGCTGATCGAGGTGGCGCTCAGCTACTATCCCGAGGGCAGTTTTGAGTACAAGACCGACCTTCAGTTGGAAACATAGCCCCGGTCCGTCGTGTTTCAGCGCTTTGCCGCATGTTGTTGCAACAGTTTCAGACCGTTTTTCAGATCTGCAATCAGATCGTCTGTATCCTCCAGCCCGATATGCAGCCGGAACATCAGCCGCTCTGCCGATTTCTGGTCAGCGGTTCGCGTGATCGCGCCGGTGACAGGCAGAACAAGGCTTTCATATCCGCCCCATGATGCGCCAATGCCAAACAGCTGCAAGCCGTCGATCATCGCGACCATGTCGTCGTAGGAATAGTCCGGCGTTAGTTCCACGCTGAACAACCCGCAGGCCCCGGTGAAGTCGCGTTTCCAGATCTCATGCCCGGGCGTGTCGGGCAGGCCGGGATGCAGGACCTGCGCGACTTCGGGCTGTTCCCGCAGCCACCCGGCGACGCGCAGACCGGCCTGCATATGCGCGCGCAGCCGCACGTTCAGCGTGCGCAGACCGCGCAGGGCCAGCCAGCAATCGTCGGGGCTGGCAAAATGGCCAAGGCTTGTCGAAACAGTGCGCACCCGTTCATAATCAGAATCTGAATTGGTGGTGATTGCGCCCAGCATCACGTCGGAATGGCCACCGATATACTTGGTGGCCGCCTGAATCGAGCAATCCACCCCATGTTCGAAGGGCGCGAACAGGGAAAAACCCCATGTGTTGTCCATCACCAGTTTGACGCCGACATCTTTTGCAATCCGGGACAGCATCGGCACGTCCTGCATTTCCATCGTATGGCTGCCCGGGCTTTCACAATAGATCATCGTCGTGTTGTCACGCATCAGTGCACGCAATCCGGCTTCGTCGATATCGGGCGGATAGAAGGTAAATTCCATGCCGCAATCGGTGCCCATGCCTGTCAGGAAATTCCGGGTCGGGCCATATACGGTATCGGGAAACAGCCCGTGCCGCCCGTTCTTCACATAGGCAAAAAGCGCGGTCGTGACCGCAGCCAGCCCCGTGGACACGATTTGGCATCGGGTGCCGCCCTCGATCTCGGCGATGGCATCTTCCAGGTGAAAATGCGTGGGGCCCCCTTTCAATCCGTATGACAAGACCTGATCAAAGGGTCGTTCGCGCGTCGCGTTTCGCATGGCGACCGTGGGAAAGAGCACGGTCGAGCCGCGCTCTAGCGGGGGGTTGACGAAGGCCGGGTGGTCCGCATGGTTTCGCCCCATGTGAACCAGACGTGTCGCCCTGCCAAGTTTCTTCTTGTCGCTCATGTCGAAGTCCCTGTGTTCGGGCCGCAGGATTGGATGGGGTCGGATCTATGCGGCGGTTGTCGCCGCGCATCTGAACACGCTCAGCTCGTCTTCGTCCATCTGGGCAATCAGGCCGGTTTCCCATTCAAGATAGCGTCGGGCGGACTCCATGCTGCCGTCATGCCGGTCATGCACAAAGAACAGAAAATCAATACGCTCAGAGTCGGGTGGGTCCGACGGTGTCGAGGTGATCTCCAGCCCGCCGGCCCGCCAGCTTTGCGGATCATAGTCAAGCAGCAGGGGGGCAGAGATGCCCATCTGCACCAGATCCTTGGCGCAGTTGCGGGCGACAGACGGATCAAGCGCAGTCAGAATGACCGGGCGCGCCGGGTCGATGTCCAGCCGATCAAGCCGGGGCCGGATCGCCCATCGCGCCTGGGAAATGTGGGCTGTCCGATAGGTTTCGCTTGGCGACAGATCCAGAACCTGCGCGCCATCGGCTATACGCGCGGCTGCATCATGTGCCGATACCGTGGCGAACGCTGTGTCCTCTTGCCGGTCCGCGGTGTGCGGAACGGGAATTTCGGATGTCAGCCCCGCCGCTTGCGGATCAAGGATATAGGCGTCGTGACCCATCCGGCGCAGCCAGAAACATGTGGTCGCGGCGCGAATACCCAGGGGGTCGATCAGGATCAGGCGCGCGTTCCGAACACCAACCCACAGGTCAGTCGCCTGCACAAGTTGCCCGCCCGGCGCGTGACGCACCCCGGGGTAGTGCCCGGCGTCGAATTCGGCCTTGCTGCGCGGATCCAGCAGATAGGTCGTGCGCCCCTCGTCCTGGCACCAGTCAGTCAGGGTCGTGGCATCCACGATTGGCAGTGCATGGGATTTGACAAAGGCCTCGTAGCGTTGCTTGGTTTGCTGCCGGTCCGTTGCGGTCAGGTTGGGCATCGGCGTCCAGGGCGTGCCGTATTCCAGATCGAAACCGGCCAGCTGCCAGCCCTGGGTGCCGTTCCGAAGCGCCAGGACCGGGTTCTTGAACCCAAGTTCCCGCAATGTCTGTGCCCCGATGATAGAGCGCGTTCTGCCGGCGCAATTCACCACGATGGGCACCGACGGATCCTCGATCAGGCTGGGGATGCGCAAACCCAGTTCCGCGTTGGGGATACAGACGGCTCCGGGAATGTTCATCTTGGAATATTCGCCTGGCGTACGGCCATCAAAGATGGCCAGAGGCGCGCCGCTTTCCTGCCGTTGCTTCAATTCTTCCGGCGACAGGGAAGGCGTCCCCATGTCGTGTTCGACCAGTTCCCCAAAGGCTTTGGACGGGACATTGACTCCTTTGAACAACTGATATCCCGCATCAGCCCAAGCGGGAGCACCGCCTTTGAGAATGAAAAGCGTTTCATAGCCGATCTGGTTCAACTGACGCGCCGCCCGCTCAGAGATACCATCGCCATCATCCATCAGAATGACCCGGGCCGCGGGATTGGGAACAATTTCCGCAATCACGGTTTCAATCTGGCTATAGGGGCAATTCACCGAGAAGAACGGATGGCCTTCGCCGTATTGGCCATGTTCACGCACATCCAGAAATGCGATTTCCCCGGAACCTGACAGCATTTTCTTGACCGACGCTGCCGTGACATATTGCGGAGAGGCTGAGTTCAGAAACGCCATTCGATCACCGGCGCGTTTTCACGCCAATGTCCATCTTGCGACAGGTTCCGGCCTTCAGATCATATATGGTGCGGTTGGACAGGGTTTCCAGCGGTCGGCCATACATGTGCAGATGCCGGATCACGTCATCGCCGCGAATTTCGATCTGGTGAATGTCTTCGGGCATCAGGGCGATCCCCATGCCGGGTTCGACCTTTACTTCGCGAACCTTTTTCAGTTCCGCAATTCCGGGTTCCGAACCATCGTCGACGCGTTCGAAAACCGAATTATATTCGATGCCGGATGCCGCGGCCACGCAAGCCCATGTCGTGTGGTCATGGGGCGGGACTTTTTTTCCGGGGCGCATGACATTCAGGTACAGCGTCAGCCCTTCGGGATCGTCCTGGGCAACAAGATAGCGCGCCTGCTGTTCGTCTTCGGCGGGATCAGGGTAGTTTTCGGAGGACCACATGTCTTGCTGAGAGGCCAGGCCGATCAAAGCAGTCTTGGCTTTTTCCAGATTGGTCCGATCCAGGCCATTTGCGAGGTACGCGCGTATTTCTTTCAGACTCTCTTCAACGGCAACTTCCGAGCTCGTCATCTTGACCTCCCATGTTCAATTCTCAATATTTCTGGATGAAACTCCCGCGCATGACCAATTCAAATTTCTGTTGATTGCATAAGGTTGCCTGCGGAGCCGGGGAACTGGGGAACGATCTGGTTTGGGTCGCCTGAACAGTTTCGCGCCGTTTCGCCGCTGGATTTTCGTGCGGCCATGGCGCAATCGGGATCGGTCGCAACCGGTTCAGGCCATGTCATCCGGCGTGAAACAGGGCGATCCGCCAGCGGTCCGATTGCCCCGGTTCAGGTCCGGCTGCCCAGGTGTTCGCTTCCGCGCAGCCGTGCCAGGGAAATCTGTTTCTGCCGCTCGCGAAACCGGGCCTTGTCGGTCTTGGTGGTTTCGTCGATGCAGTGGTGACAGGATACCCCGGCCTCGAACTCGGGTCGCGCCGCGTCACTGGGCAGAAGCGGGCGACGGCATCCGTGGCACAGTTCGTGCGGCCCGACCCGCAGACCATGGCCGACGCTGACCCTGTCGTCAAAAACGAAACATTCGCCCGTCCAGGTACTGTCCGCTTCGGGCACGTCTTCGAGATATTTCAGGATGCCGCCCTTGAGGTGAAAGACATCTTCGACACCCTGCCCCAAAAGATAGTTCGTGGATTTCTCGCAGCGAATTCCGCCCGTGCAGAACATGGCGATCCGTTTGTTGTGAAAGCGCTCTTTGTTGGCGTCCCACCATGCCGGAAAGTCCCCAAACGAGCGGGTCTGCGGATTGACCGCCCCCTGAAAGGTCCCGATTTCCACCTCGTAGTTATTGCGCGTGTCGATGACCACGACATCCGGACTCTGGATCAGAGCGTTCCAGTCCTGCGCCTGGACATAATGCCCGACGCGGGTGCGCGGGTCGATATCTGGCTGGCCCATGGTCACGATCTCTTTCTTCAGCCGCACCTTCATCTTGCCGAAAGGTGGCTCGGGACTGGCCGAGATCTTCCATTCCAGATCGCTGCACCCCGGCAGGTTCCGGACATGCGCCAGAACGGCATCAATGCCGGTCCGGGGACCGGCGATGGTGCCGTTGATACCTTCATGCGCCAGCAAGAGCGTACCCTTGACCGCGTGTTCCCGGCAAAGGTCCAGCAGCGCGGGCTTCAACGCTGCGGGAGCGGGAAACCGGGCAAAATGGTAGAGGGCGGCGATCGTGTACATGCGCGACGATCTAGACCCGCCGGCTGTTTCAATCAAGAGCCCGCATTGACGCGGCCCGGTGACCCGCCTAGGCATGGGCGCGAGATGATGGAGGTTGCCATGACCAAGGCCCTGATCGTAATCGACGTCCAGAACGATTTCTGCCCCGGTGGCGCGCTGGCCGTTCCGGGCGGCGACGAGATCGTTCCCCGCATCAATGCAATGATCGACGGCTTCGACGCTGTCGTGCTGACCCAGGACTGGCATCCGGCAGGGCACGGCTCCTTTGCTTCAACGCATCCGGGGTCGGATCCCTACCAGACGATGGAAATGGCCTATGGTCCGCAGATTCTGTGGCCCGATCACTGCGTCCAAGGCAGCCCCGGTGCCGCGTTTCATCCCGGACTGCGAACCGATGGCGATCTGATCCTGCGCAAAGGGTTCCGGCGCGATATCGACAGCTATTCGGCCTTTTTCGAGAATGACCGCAGCACGCCGACGGGGCTGGATGGGTATCTGCGCAGCCGGGATCTGACCGATCTGACCCTGGTGGGCCTGGCCACTGATTTTTGCGTTCACTATTCTGCGGTCGATGCGGCGCGTCTGGGGTATTCGGTTGGCGTTGACATGACCGCCTGCCGGGCGATCGATATGGATGGGTCTCTGGACAGCGCGCTTGCGTCCATGCGCGATGCCGGCGTTCGCATCTGACATTTGCCGTCAAACGTCCGCGACCCCCCAGTGCTTTGACACCATGGGTTTCAGGTGGCACCGGGGGATGCGGATTGGGTGCCAGATTGCCCTGACCCCGATCAGACGCAACCGGGGGCGGGGCCTTTTGCCGGGGCTTCAGGCCAGCTCGATACAGAGATCTTGCGCACCTTCCCACAGCACCTTTCGGCCGAGTTCGGGCAATTTTTCCAGACCGGTCGTGACGGTAAGAAAATGGTTGCCGGCAAGCTGTCCCATCTTGGAAGAGAAATCGACGCCCCCATAAGCAAGCAGGATCTCGGTTTCGCTGATCCCGGTCGGATACAGCAGAAACTGTCCGGGGGCGGGATGACTGGTGTGGTTTTCGTAGCTGACTCCGAAATCTTCGTCGCCCAGCGGAACCCAGACGCCTTCGCCGCTCCAGCGGACGTGGACAAGCTGGCTCTTGAATGGAAGCCGTTTCTTGAACGCGGCAACAGTATTTGGCGCGTTCTCGGTCTCGAGTCGGCCGTCGAATGAAAACTCGCCGGCCGTTATTTTCACCATTTCCACCATCTGGGGTCTCCGTTGTGTGTCAGGTTTGCGATGCGGGTCATGCGTCAAACGCCGATCGGCATATGTTCAGCGGATCGTTCGACCTTGCGCGGCGCGGTCAGTTCCTTCCATTGCGACAATGCGCGGTTCACGGCTGAAAAGCCGGGCCGTTTGACAAAGGTGCCGCGACCGGGGCGCGGTTCGTTGCTGCCGTCCTCGCCCCAGACGATTTCGCCGCGCGACAGGGTGTAGCGCGGCATACCGGTGACCTTGTGGCCCTGGAACACGTTGTAGTCGATGATCGACTTCTGGGTGGCCGCGTCGATGGTCTTTGACATCTTGGGGTCCCAGACCACGATGTCGGCATCCGCACCGGGGATGATGGCACCTTTTTGCGGATAGATGTTGAGGATCTTCGCGATATTGGTCGAGGTCACGGCGACAAATTCATTCTCGGTCAAGCGCCCGGTCATCACCCCGTTCGTCCACAAAAGCGACAGCCGGTCTTCCAATCCGCCGGTGCCGTTCGGGATCTTGGTGAAATCCTCAAGCCCGAATTTCTTTTGTTCGCTGGTAAAGGCACAGTGATCGGTTGCGACCACCTGCAGCGATCCGGCCTGCAGCCCGGCCCAGAGGCTGTCCTGATGAGACTTGTCGCGGAACGGTGGCGACATCACCCGCTGGGCGGAATGCAGCCAGTCCTTGTTCTGGTATTCGCCTTCATCAAGCAGCAGGTGCTGGATCAACGGTTCGCCATAGACCCGCATGCCTTTCTGGCGGGCGCGGCGCACGGCTTCGTGGGCCTGTTCGCTTGACGTGTGTACGATATAGACCGGAACCCCCGCCGCATCGGCGATCATGATCGCCCGGTTGGTCGCTTCCCCCTCGACTTCGGGCGGGCGGGAATAGGCATGGGCCTCGGGGCCGGAAATGCCTTCCTGCATGAATTTCTGCTGCAACGAGGCAATGACGTCGCCGTTTTCGGCATGCACCAGGGGCAGCGCCCCCAATTCGGCGCAACGCTGGAACGAGGCGAACATCTCATCGTCGTTCACCATCATCGCGCCCTTGTAGGCCATGAAATGCTTGAACGTATTCACCCCCCGCTTGACGACGGTTTGCATCTCGTTGAAACGCTGTTCGTCCCAACCGGTGACCGCCATGTGGAACGAATAGTCCGAGGTCGCCTGCCGCCCGGCCCGTTCTTCCCAGGCATCCAGCGCCTGGAGCATCCCGTCTTCGCCGGGAATGATGAAATCCACCACCATCGTGGTGCCGCCCGACAGCGCGGCCGTGGTGCCGCTTTCCCAGGTTTCAGCGGTGGTCGTGCCCATGAAAGGCATTTCCAGATGGGTGTGCGGATCGATCCCGCCGGGCATGACCATTGCGCCTTCGGCATCGACGGTCTTGTCGCCGGACAGGTTTTCGCCAACGGCGGCGATCTTGCCGTTCTCGATCAGCACATCCGCGTGATAACTGCGATCAGCGGCTACGATTTTTCCGTTCTTGATGACAGTCGACATGGGTTGGTTTCCTCCTAATGTTCAATTCCGACGGGCCGGTGGCCCGCCTGTTTGGCGGGACAATGCGTCCTCATTCCGGTGGGATCGAGCCTTTGCGCTCGACGATCAGGCGATATGCGTCCGGTTCCCGGTGGCGAGCGAAATCAAAGATCGTCTCGCGGTACCGCTTGCCCATGTCCAGATCGCATTTCGCAAAGATGACTTCGTCGTCCAGCGTCGAGGCCATTGTCACGATTTCACCCGACGGGGCGATGATCGCGCTTTGCCCGACCATGTTGGACCCTTCTTCCACACCGCATTTCGCCGCGGCGGCGACCCAGGTTGCGTTCTGATACGCGCCGGCCTGCATCGACAGATGATTGTGCAACTGCGTCAGACTGTCGATGTCGGGATGCCCGGTATGATCATAGGGCGTATTGTAGCCAAGCGTGATCATCTCGACGCCTTGCAGCCCCATGACGCGATAGGTCTCGGGCCAGCGCCGGTCGTTGCAGATGCACATTCCCAACACGCCGCCAAAGGCCCGCCAGACGCCAAAGCCCAGGTTGCCCGGCTCGAAATAGCGTTTTTCCAGGTGCTGATGGCTGCGGCCCGGTTGGGGCTCTGAATGTCCGGGAAGATGCACCTTGCGGTACTTGCCGACGATCTTTCCCTTCTGGTCGACGATGATCGACGTGTTGAAACGGCGCTTGCGCCCATCTTCATCGACCAGTTCGGCATAGGAAAAGGTGAATCCGATGCCCAGCCTGCGGCCTTCCGCAAAAAGCGGCGCGGTTTCTGGACCGGGCATTTCGGTTTCGTAATAGCTGTCGAGTTCGGCCTCGTTCTCGATCAGCCAGCGCGGGAAGAACGTGGTCAGGCAAAGTTCGGGAAAGACGACCAGATCGGCACCGCGCGCTTTGGCTTCGCGCATCATTTCGAGCATTCTGTTGACCGTGCTCTTGCGGGTTTCCGAACGGGCGATTGGGCCCATCTGGGCGACGGCTGTGGATACGATACGCGACATGCGCTGTTCTCCTCGTACGAATATTTGATTTCAGCCGGGCTGGGCCGGCATGCGGCAGGTCGCTTTCAGGGCGGACAGACACCGCCCTGAAAGCCGGGTTGCGCTAGACGTCCGCCGCAGGCTGGGTTGCGCGGCTATCGTTCTTGCAAAGCTGCAAATAGACCACGACACTGACGGCGACCCCGACCGGCCAGGCAAAGGCCGCCGCGGAACTGAATGCCGGCACGATGGACATGCCGATCGTGATCAGGCCCGATACGATCAGCGCATAGACGGCCTTCATGTTATAGCCGTTGCTGTAATAGTATTTGCCCGAAGGGCTGTCGTCGAACAGGGCATCGGTATCGATGGAGCTGCGCTGCACGATGTAGTAATCGGCCATGATGACGCCGAAAAGCGGTCCCATCAAAGCCCCCACGCCGCCGATGAACTGATTGACCAGGATCGGGTTGGAAAACAGGTTCCAGGGGGTAATGACAATCGACAGGACTGCCACCAGCACACCCGCCTTGCGGAAGGTGAATTGGCGCGGCCACACGTTGATGATGTCATAGACCGGGGCGACAAAGTTCAGGATGATGTTGATCCCCGCCGTGGCAACCCCGATTGCGATGATCGAAAGCAGCAGGATGGTGATGCTGTCGATATCCTTGAGCAGGACAATCGGATCGTGGATGGCTTCTCCGTATACTTTTACCGACGCCAGGGCGATGACGATGGAAATGGCCCCGAACGCGGTCGCGTTCAGCAGCAGACCCCATGCGTTTCCGCGGCGCACCATCTCTTCGGTGGGCGCGTTGCGGGTGAAATCGGCAAAGTTCAGTGACGGCCCCGCGAAATAGGCCACGACAATGAACATCGCCGACAGCATGGCGATGACGCCACTGTTGCCTTCGACCGCGCGATAGTTGAAATCAACCGTCCAGCCCGCCCGCATCAAAATCCACACGGCCAGGGCGATCATGGCGATCCAGATGGCCGGACCGGCAAAGTCGGACAGCTTGCGAACCGCCTCCATCCCGCGTGAAAGAACGACAAGCTGTGCGGCCGACAGCCCCAGAAAGCAGATCCATCCCAGTGTGGACAGGCCCAGGAACGAGTTCAGCGTCATTGCCTCGGAAGACGGCGCAAGCTTCAACACCAGCAGCATGACAGCAGCCGAAGCCAGATAGGTCTGGATGCCATACCATGCGATGGCGACGATAGCGCGCAGGATCGCCGGTATATTGGCCCCCGTCACACCAAAGCTGGCCCGCGCGAAGACCGGGAAGGGGACTTTGGCCCGCTGCCCGGCCACGCCGCTGAGGTTGTTGGCGAAATAAAGGATCACGATTCCCAGCGCGAAAGCGACGATCATCTGCCATCCGGTCAGGCCAAGCGCGAACAGGCCAATGGCCATCGTGTATCCGCCCAGGCTGTGCCAACCCGACATCCACCATGCAAGCAAATTCCATGTTTTCCATGTTCCGGTCGCACTCTCTGGTGAAAGTTCGACGTTGAACAGACGAGAGTCCTCGTTTCTGTGGCCGGGCATTGTTCCTAATTCCTCCAAATTTCATCGGCGAGGGGCATTTCCCCTTCTGAGCGACAGTTGTGAATTGGCGCACTGGTGTGAATCGCCCGGCCGATGCCGGAACCTGAACACAACCGTCACGCGCCTTCAGAAAAGAGCGCCGCCTCCTTCAGCGCACCTTCGGACGCCACCATGAGAGATAAGAAATACGCATGTCAAGAAACTTTCCTATAAGGCATAATATTCTTGAATTCAGAGATTAGGATTTCTATTTTTTGCGAATTTATGCTGATGATTGAAATCAATAGGACTTGCCTAAAAAGAAAAAGACTTGACTAAACGGAGAGTTTTCTCATCTAGTCAAGCAGCCACGCCTGGTCTTCGAAGGAAACGGTCCACGTTTTTTCAGCTTGGTGAGGTCGCGATTGGCGGTATCACCACAGCCGTTGGGCGACGGGAAACGTTCCCGGTGATGGCTCTTTGGATCTCGGACCTGGCGGTCTTCTTGCTTTATGCGCAGCCACGGAACAGGGAACATATGGACAAGTACCTTACGAACGGCGACCGGCTTTGGTCGGCATTGATGGAAATGGCGGAAATCGGAGCGACCTCCGAAGACGGGTGTCGCCGGTTGTCGTTGAGCGACGAAGACCGCAAGGCGCGGGATCTGTTCGCCGGTTGGTGTCGGGATGCAGGGTGCCGTCTGCAGGTGGATCCGTTCGGCAACATGTTCGCGATTCGACCGGGGACGGACCCGGACGCGCCGCTGGTTCTGATCGGCAGTCATCTTGACACGCAGCCCCATGGCGGCCGGTTTGACGGCGTGTTGGGGGTGCTGGCCGGCCTGGAAATTCTGCGCGCATTGAACGATGCGGGCATCGCTACGAAACACCCGATCGCCATCGCCAACTGGACGAATGAGGAAGGTGTGCGATTCAAGCCCGGCCTGACCGGATCAAAAGGCTTTGCCGGCGTTCTGGACAGGGCATCGGTCCAGGGCGAAGCAGGGGCCGACTATTTCGACGAGCTGGACAGGATCGGCTATGCGGGGCAGCGGCTGGCGGATTTCGATATTCTTGCATATTACGAACTTCATATCGAGCAAGGGCCGGTTCTGGAAACTGCCGATGTTGCTGTTGGAATCGTCGAAGGAATTCAAGGCGTCAGGTGGTTTGAGGTTGAATTGCAGGGCCAGGACGCACACGCCGGGACGACCCCTCTGGACAGCAGAAGCGACAGTTTCATGGCGGGTGCCGTGCTTGCGTCGCGGTTGCGCGACGGCGCACTATCTCTGGACAAGGATATCCGTTTCACCATCGGTCGCGTCGAGGTAAGCCCGAATTCGCAGAACACGGTCCCGGGTCTGACCACCCTGCATATAGATCTGCGCCACGGCTCTTGCGCGGTGCTGGACGCGTTCGAACAGCTTATGTCTGACACTCTTGCCGATGTCGCAACGCAGGAGGACGTCCAGGGCAGCATCAAACAGACCATGCGGGTCGAGCCCGTCGAATTCGACGCTGCCTGTCAGGGCCATCTGCGGCAGGCTGCGCAGGCCACGACCGGCACCGAGCCGGTCTTTCTTCCAAGCGGCGCGATGCACGACGCCAGCAACCTTGCCACGATGGTGCCTTCGGCTATGCTTTTCGTACAATCGCGCGATGGAATCAGCCACAACCCATTGGAATGGTCAGAGCCCGCGCACGTTGCGACCGCCTGCGAGATCCTTGCGCAAGCGGTGCTTATACATGCGAATGGACCTGTTTAGACATATGGTGGCGGAGAAACTATCGTGACACAGGATCGGGATGTTGGCGCGCCCCTCAGGGTCGGCGCAAAACTCAAGCACGCCCGCCTCAGGCTCGGCCTCAAGCTTTCGGAAGTCGGTGAAAGAGTAGGTGTCTCGGAAGGATACCTGTCAAAGCTCGAAAACAACCGCTCATTGGCGTCGATGGCCACGCTGCACCGTCTGGTCGAAACGCTTGGCATGAACATGAGCGAGCTTTTTGCCGACTCGTCGGAGGACGAACTGCCGATGACCGTGATCCGCAGCGGCAACCGGCCCAAGCTGCTGACCGGCGATCCCGGCACCGGCAACCAGATCGCGCTGGAGCGGCTGGTGCCCGGCTCGCCCGGCCAGCTGTTGCAAGTCAACATCCATGTCATCGCGCCGGGTGGCGGAAACGTCGAACCTATTCGGCACGACGGGCAGGAGTTCGGATTCGTCCTGAACGGGTCGGTCGAGCTGACGGTCGAGAAACACGCCGTCAAGCTGAACGAAGGCGACAGCTTTCATTTCAACTCGCCGCTCGCTCACAGCTACCGCAATACCGGCGACACCGAAGCGCGCATTCTCTGGGTCAACACACCGCCGACCTTTTGACACCCCTACAAGAACACAGGACCGCCCGTTCGCGGCTTTGGCCGAGACGACATTTGGCTTTCTGGGCATTCTCTCATCGCCGCAACCGCTTTCTGCTGCCCGCTCGGTCAGGCCCTTCAACACATGGGACAGGCTTGCGCCGACGTGCCTCGGACAGCCTCAGGGCCCTCCGCATCAGCGTGGCATTGGGTGCAGGACACGAATCGAAAGTCTGTGTCCCGAAGTGTTCAGAAAATTCATCTAAACTCATGATAAATAATGGCGACCCCGGCAGGATTCGAACCTGCAACCTGCCCCTTAGGAGGGGGCTGCTCTATCCAGTTGAGCCACGGGGCCATGTCGGGCATATGAACAATTTGGCGAGTTGTCCGCAAGTGACCACTCGGTCCTGTTTTCCTGTTTTCAGAAATATATTCACGGGATCGCAGTCCCGGCTCTTAGGGTGGGGCGTGCGGCATCGGGATGCGGTTGCGGTCGGGCAATCTCCGAAAAACGTATCGTGACGCCGCTGTCTGAATAGGATAGAAGCCAACCAAACAGGCAGGAGACGAACCGTGCGGATTGCGCTGGGTCTGATGATTTTGGGGGCAGGCGTGATGCTTGCCGGATGCGGGAACAAGCCGTTGCACGATCTGCGCACGAATTCGCAGGGTCCGGATGAATTCATGGTTCTGCCGGTCAAGCCTCTGACGGCTCCGCAGGATTACGACGTGTTGCCCGCCCCCACGCCGGGTGGCAAGAATCTGGTCGACCAGAACCCCAAGGCGGATGCGATTGCGGCCCTGGGCGGCAAGCCCTCGGCGCTTGAAAGCACTGGGGTGCCGTCATCTGACGGTGCGCTGGTCGCATCGGCCGGTCGGTATGGCGTGCCTGCCAACACCCGGGCGGCCCTGGCCCAGTCGGACGCCGATTTCCGCAAGCGCCAGGGGCGTATGAGCGGTTTCAAGCTGTTCCCGGTTGATCGCTACAGCCAGATCTATAAACGCGAGTCGATCGAACCGTTCTATATCAACGAACGCTTCCGCAGGTCCGGTTTCGGCACGCCCACGGCACCGCCTGCCAACCAGTGATCCCGCTCACGTTTTTGCCATGTGCCTTGAACCGCAAGGGCGGGCGCGTAGATTATTGCCAAACTTGACGGAGGATGCCTGATGGCGCGCGTTTTTTCCCTTGTGGCTGCGGTATGCCTGTTCGCGCTGCCCCTGTCGGCGGAAGGCATCGATGATGCCGTGACCAGCTTTGAGCTGGACAATGGCCTGCAGGTCGTGGTGATCGAGGACCATCGCGCCCCGGTCGTGCAGCACATGGTCTGGTATCGCGCAGGTTCTGCGGATGAACCGATTGGCGCCTCAGGGGTGGCGCATTTTCTTGAACATCTGCTGTTCAAGGCAACCGATACACTGGCATCAGGCGAATTTTCGGCGACTGTTGCGGCCAATGGCGGGCAGGATAACGCTTTTACCAGCTATGATTATACGGCCTATTTCCAACGTGTTGCAGCGGACCGGCTGGCATTGATGATGCAGATGGAGTCCGATCGCATGGTCAATCTGCGCCTGACCGAACACAACATCACCACCGAACGCGACGTGATCCTGGAAGAGCGCAACATGCGGATCGAAAACAACCCCCGCGCTCTGTTCAATGAACAGATGAACGCGGTTCAATATTACAATCATCGCTATGGCGTGCCGGTCATCGGCTGGAAGCACGAGATGGAAACGCTGAGCCTGTCTGATGCTCTGGGTTTCTATCGCACATATTATTCGCCGAACAACGCCATTGTGGTGGTGTCTGGCGACGTCGATCCCGACGATGTGCGGAAACTGGCGCAGGAAACCTATGGCCAGATCCCTGCCAACCCGGATCTGCCTGAACGTATGCGGACGCAGGAACCGCCGCAAACAGCCGAACGGCGGCTGACCTACAAGGATCCGCGCGTCGCCCAGCCCTATGTCAGTCGCTCTTATCTGGCGCCGGAACGCAACAGCGGCGATCAGCAACAGGCGGCGGCTTTGGTTCTGTTGGCCCGTATTCTCGGGGATGGCACGACATCGTATCTGACCGAAAGGTTGCAGTTCGAACAACAGGTGGCGATCTATTCCGCCGCATTTTATGGGGGCATGTCGTTGGACGACACCACCTTTGATCTGTTGGTGGTTCCCAGCGAAGGCGTGTCGCTGCAAACGGCCGAAGAAGCCCTGGACACGGCATTGGCCGACTTTCTGCGCAGCGGCGTTGATCCTGAACACCTGGACCGGATCAAGATGCAACTGCGCGCTTCGCAGATCTATGCGCTGGACAATGTGGACGGCATCGCCAACCGGTATGGGCGGGCGCTGGCCAGCGGATTGACCGTCGCCGATGTCCAGGCCTGGCCCGACATCCTGCAAGCGGTGACGCCGGACCAGATCATGGCCGCGGCCCGCGAGGTCCTGCGCCCTGAACGCTCGGTCACGGGCTGGTTGATGAAGGCGGACGAGGTGACGCAATGAGACTGATACTTGCCGTTCTGACATGGTTCAGCCTGTCCTTTGCCGCGGCCGCCGAGGTCGAAATTCAGGACATCACGACCCCCGCCGGTCTTGACGCATGGCTGGTCGAGGAACACTCGATCCCCTTTACCGCCCTGGAATTGCGGTTTCGTGGCGGCACTTCGCTGGATGCGCCGGGCAAGCGCGGTGCGGTCTATCTGATGACCGCACTGCTGGAAGAAGGGGCGGCCGACATGGATGCGCGCGAATTTGCCCGCGCCCAGGAAACGCTGGCCGCCGCGTTCAGCTTTGATGCCAGCGATGACTCGGTGTCGATTTCCGCCCGCTTCCTGACGGAAAACCGCGATGCGGCGCTGGCCCTGTTGCGGGCGGCCATCCACGAACCCCGGTTCGATCCGGATGGGGTCGAACGGGTTCGCGCCCAGATCATCGCGTCGCTGCAGAACGATGCCAAGGACCCCGACAGTATCGCGCGCAAGGTGTTTTCCAGACTGGCCTTCGGGGATCACCCCTATGGGTCCGACGGCGAGGGCACCGTCGAGTCGGTCGCGGCCCTGACCCGGGCCGATCTGGTACAGGCCCATCGCGATGTGTTCGCGCGGGACCGTCTTTATATTGGTGCCGTGGGCGACATCACGCCAGAAGAACTGGGCGCGCTGATCGACGATCTGCTGGGTGCGCTGCCGGCAGAGGGTCGCGAGATACCCGGCCCCGCCGAGGTATTGCTGACCGGCGGCGACACGGTTGTCGAGTTCGAAACGCCCCAGTCCGTCGCGGTATTCGGCCAGGCCGGCATAGAGCGCCGCGATCCGGATTTCTTTGCCGCCTATGTGTTGAACCAGGTTCTGGGCGGCGGGTCGTTCGAAAGCCGCCTGATGAACGAAGTCCGCGAGAAACGCGGCCTGACCTATGGGGTGTATTCCTATCTGGCCCCCAAGGATCTGGCGGCGGTCTATCTGGGCAGCGTGGCGTCGGCAAACGATCGGATCGCCGAGGCGGTGCAGGTGATCCGCGATGAATGGACCAGGGCGGCGACCCAGGGCGTCACCGAACAAGAGGTCGAAGACGCCAAGACCTATCTGACCGGGGCCTACCCGCTGCGGTTTGATGGCAATGGCCAGATCGCGCAGATCCTGGCCGGCATGCAGATGGAAGGCCTGCCCATCGACTATGTCGCAACCCGAAACGATCAGGTCAAAGCCGTGACGGTCGAAGACGTAAACCGCGTGGCTGCGGATCTTCTGGATCCCGACGGATTGCGTTTCGTGATCGTGGGACAGCCGGTCGGTATTACAGAGTCCACGAACTGAGCCTGGCCAGGCTCAGTCGCCGCCCGGCTGTGGCATCGCGCGCAGCATGTCGCCCATCTGCTTGCCCAGCCAGCCCGCGCCCCGCTCGCTGAGCGCGCCATCGACAGGAATGACCGCACCGCTGACATAGGCGGCCATATCCGACCCCAGGAACAGGCACATGTTGCCCATGTCCCGCGTCGTGCCCATACGCCCCAATGGAATGTCGTCCACGATGGCTTGTCGGATCTGCGGCGTCGGGGCCAGACGCTCGGTCCCTTCGGTTCCTTCGATGAATCCCGGCACGACAGAGTTGACCCGGATCCCTTCGCCGCCCCATTCCAACGCCAGCGTGCGGGTGATCTGATCGACCCCGGCCTTTGCCGCGCAGACATGCGCCTGCCCTTCCATCGCCAGATAGCTTTGCGGCGCCGAGATATTGATGACGCTGGCCCCGGGGCGGCGCAGGAAAGGATAAGCCGCCTGCATCACATGCGCGGTGCCCAGAAGGTCGATGTCGATAACGCTGCGAAAGGCATTGGCCGACATCCGTGCGGTCAGAGCAGGGAAATTGCCTGCCGCGCCGGACACCAGAACATCGAAATCCCCCAATGCGGCATGAAACCCGGCCAGCCCGGCACTTACTTCGGGTGCGTCGCGCACATCGAAGGCCGTGCCCATTGCCTGAGCTGCGCCGCTGGCCTTGAGCGCGGCCACGGTATCGTCCACCTTGTCCTGGCTGCGGCTGGCAACCGCGACGCTGGCCCCCGCGGCGGCGAAATATTCGGCAATGCCGCGGTTGATCCCGCTGGTGCCGCCGATCACGACAACGGTTCGGTCCGAGAAATCCGGTTTCAGCATGGCATTGGTCTCTCTGCTCATTCGCCGTAGGGCACCCATATGGTCTTGGTTTCCGTCGCCTGAGCCAGAAACTGTCCGGTCTGTGGCCTGAACCAATCCGTCGCCCGCCCATTGTTGACCCAGGTTCGCTTGAGGTTCCCGGCACTGGCGCGCTCGATCTGTGCCGACAGATCGGACGACGAAAAGCTCCAGACCGCATCCACGTTCAGATGTGCGGCCAGTGTCGGTGCCAGATCCGCATGGGTGCCAGTCAGGATATTGACCACCCCGGCGGGCAGATCCGATGTGTCCAGCACCTGATAGAAATCGGTCGCCGCCAGCGGGTACGGCTGGCTTGCGGCCAGCACCATACGATTGCCCATGGCGATGGCCGGGGCCATGACAGACACCAGACCCAGCAGGGGGGTTTCATCGGCGCAAAGCGCGCCAATGATCCCGACCGGTTCCTTCATCTCCATCGCGACGCCGCGGATTGGCACCGAATGTACCTGACCATCGTATTTGTCAGCCCAGGCGGCTGCGGAAAACAGACGCTGAATGCTGGCCTCGACCTCTTTTGCCCCTTGCCGGCCGCCTTTCATCGCGTCGATGCGCGCGGCGAATTCGTCGGCCCGCGCGCCGAGGTTTTCGGCGATGAAATACAGGATCTGGGCACGCAGGTGTGCTGTGGTTCTGCCCCAGCTTGCCGCGCCTTGCGCCGCTTCGACGGCATTGCGCACGTCTTTGCGGCCGCCTTGCCCGACATGGCCCAACAACACGCCGGACTTGCCGAAAATCGCATCGGAATACCCGCTGTCGGGACGGGTCTGCTTGCCGCCCACATACATCTTGGCGGTGCGATCGATAGAATCCGGCGCGGCGCCGGCACCTGTTTGCCGTTCCAGCCGGGGCAACGGTTTGGTCTTGGCCCTGGTGCGCGTATAGGCGCGCAACCCTTGCCAACCGCCTTCGCGGCCGAACCCGCTTTCGCGCACACCGCCAAAGGCGGCGGCCGCATCAAACATGTTGGTTGTGTTGACCCAAACCACACCGGCGGCCAGTTTCGGCGCCACATCCAGCGCCAGGTTGATGTTTTCCGTCCACAGTGTCGCGGCGAGCCCGTACCGGGTGTTGTTGGCCAGCGCGACGGCCTCGTCCGGGGTCCGAAACGTGCAGCTGACCAGAACCGGGCCGAATATCTCGTCCTGCATCAACGCGTCCGACGGGCCAAGACCAGCGATCAATGTCGGCGGATAAAAACATCCGTGTTCAGGCATCGGGACCGCAGCAACGTGTTTCTGCCCGGCCGTGTTCGCGCTGACCATCCGGGTGATCGCACTCAGTTGGACCGGATCGACCACGGCCCCCACGTCGATGGATTTGTCCAGCGGATCCCCGACGCGTAGGCCATCCATCCGCGCGCGCAGGCGGGCCAGGAGATCCTCGGAAATACTTTCCTGCACCAACAGGCGCGATCCGGCGCAGCAGACCTGCCCCTGATTGAACCAGATTGCGTCGACCAGACCTTCGATCGCGCTGTCGATATCGGCGTCGTCGAACACGATGTAGGGGCTCTTGCCGCCCAGCTCCAGCGTCAGCGCCTTGCCGCTGCCTGCGGTCGCTTCCCGGATCTTGCGCCCGACCGCCGTCGAGCCGGTAAACGCGATCTTGTCCACATCGGCGGCCACGATCATTTCGCCCACCGCGCCATCGCCGGTGACGATGTTCACGACCCCTTTGGGCAGGCCGGCCTGCCGGCAGATGTCGGCAAACAGCAAGGCGGTCAGCGGCGTGTATTCCGCCGGTTTCAGAACCACGGTGTTTCCCATTGCCAGCGCCGGGGCAATTTTCCAGGACAGCATCAAAAGCGGGAAATTCCACGGGATGATCTGCCCGCAAACGCCCAGAGGTTCGGCATCCGGCAGGGTTTCTTCCATCAGTTGGGCCATGCCCGCGTGATAATAGAAATGCCGTTGCGCCAGCGGAATGTCGATGTCGCGGCTTTCGCGGATCGGCTTGCCATTGTCCAGGGTTTCCAGAACCGCAAACAGGCGGCTGTGCTTTTGCAACAGCCGTGCGATGGCATACAGGTATCGCGCCCGCCCCGGCCCACCCAGCGCCGCCCACTTGCCCTGTGCGCGGCGTGCGGCCGCAACCGCTGCATCCACGTCGGCCTGTGTGGCCTGGGTCAGTGTCGCCAATTTTTCGCCATTCGCGGGGTTGCGGCTGTCAAAACCGGCACCCGGCGGCGTGAATGCGCCTTCGATGAAATGACCGAATGTCCCGTTCTCGGCCAGCCAGTCCCGGGCCTCATCGGCGCTCTCCGGGGCCGGGCCATACGCCATGGTTTCGAAAATCTCTTTGACGGTCATGGTTGCGTCGCCTTCCATCTGCAGAAGTTCGGTCCCAAGCCGGACCAGTCAGCCCATCGCATGGCGATACCCGGCGGAATAGGCACCGGTGACGTGATGTTCCAGCTGCCGTTCGATGTCGCCCAGCAGCGAAGACGCCCCGAAGCGGAACAGGTCCGGCCGCAGCCAGCGGTTCCCCAGTTCTTCCTTGATCAGAGACAGATAGACAATCGCGTCCTTGGCTTTGGAGATCCCGCCTGCGGGTTTGTAGCCGACGCGAAAACCGGTGCGGTGGTAATATTCGCGGATCGCCCGGACCATGGTCAGGCTTACCGGCAGCGTCGCGTTGACGCTTTCCTTGCCGGTCGAGGTCTTGATGAAATCCGCCCCCGCCATCATGCAGATCAGGCTGGCGCGGGCCACGTTGCGCAGGGTGCCCAGTTCGCCGGTGGCCAGAATCGCCTTGATATGGGCCTCGCCGCAGGCTGCGCGAAAGGCGCGCATTTCATCATACAGCGCGCGCCAGTTGCCCGACAGGACGTGGCGGCGCGATATCACGATGTCGATCTCGCCCGCCCCCGCCGCGACGCTTTCGCCAATCTCGGCCAATCGCAGGTGAAAAGGCGACAATCCGGCGGGAAAGCCCGTGCTGACCGCCGCCACTGGAATGCCTGACCCGGCCAGCGTCTGTACCGCTGTTTCGACCATGTCGTGATAGACGCACACCGCACCGACGGTCAGCCCCTGCATGTCCAGCGCCGTCAAAAGATCGGCGCGCACGGGTTGCCGCGCCTTGGCGCACAGGCGGCGCACCCGGTCGGCGGTATCGTCCCCGGACAGCGTTGTCAGATCAATGCAGCTGATGGCGCGCAGCAACCACGCCGCCTGATATTCCTTCTTGAGCGACCGGCGACCGGGCAATGTCGCCGTGCGCCGTTCGATTGCGGATGTATTCGCCTGCGCTGCGCGGACCCAGTGCATGTCAAGATCCATGCCGGGATTGCGGGGTTCGATCACTTGCGGCAGGTGCGCTGCATGGGTGGTCGTCTGGGTCTGCATCGCGGCTCCTCACGGTCAACAGGGGCAGGGTCGCATGAGGTGTCAGACTTGGCAAGCGCCCCGGCGTCTGCCAGGGACCGCCAAGACGGGACCAGGCACCGGGTTGGCAGCACCCCCGGTGTATCAGCGATTGCGCCCGACCTGCCGGCAGATCAGTATCACCGGCAACAACCCGACCGCGACAATCACCAGGGACGGCACCGCCGCGCCTTCGAGGCGTTCGTCGCTGGCCAGACGATAGGCCTGGACCGCAAGCGTGTCATAGTTGAACGGTCGCATGATCAACGTGGCGGGAAGCTCTTTCATCACATCGACGAACACGATCAGCAGAGCCGTCAACAGGCTGGGCGTCAGGATCGGCAGGTGCACCCGCCGCAACGTGCCCAGTGGCGTTTCCCCCAAAGATCGGGCGGCGGCGTCCATGTTGGCGTGTACCGTGCTTTGCCCGCCCTCATAAGCCCCCAATGCCGCCGCGAGAAACCGCACCATATACGCGGCGACCAGCAGCCAGATCGACCCGGTCACCAGCAACCCGGTTGAAATGCCAAAGGTGCTGCGCATCCAGGCATCCAGCGCATTGTCGAACGCCGCAAACGGCACCATCAGGCCAACTGCTATCACGCCGCCCGGCACCGCGTATCCAAGGCGCGCGGCATAGGTTGCAATGGTCGATTTGCGCCCCGGACGCAGGCGTTGATGGAAACCGACGCAGATCGCCGCCGAAACCGTCAACATCGCCGCAGTCCCGGCCAGGGTAATGGAATTGCGGATAAAACCCAGATACCGCGTGCCCAGCAGGTCCTGTTCGCCGCTCAACCCCATATTGAACAGCACCACAACCGGCAGCACGCAGCCCAGAAGCACCGGAATTGCGCAAAACAGGAACGCAAGTGCGGCGCGCCATCCGGTCAACCGCGCCGGGGGCATCACCTTGTGCCCTTTGCCGGCCTGGTGATATTTCGCCCGTCCCCGCTGAACCCGCTCCAGCACAGCCAGAAACAGCGCGAACCCCAACAGGCACAGCGCCAACTGCGCCGCTCCGGACCGATCCGCCAGTGAAAACCAACTGGTATAGATGCCGGTGGCAAAGGTCTGCACGCTGAAATAGGCAACCGTGCCGAAATCCGCGATGGTTTCCATCACCGTCAACAACACACCGCCCGCGATGGCCGGGCGCGCCATTGGCAGACTGACCTTCCAGAACGCGGTCCAGGCGCTGTTGCCCAGTGTCCGCGCCGCCAGAAATGCCGCCGATCCCTGTTGCAGAAACGCCGCCCGTGCCAACAGGTAGACATAGGGGTACAGCACCAGGATCAGCATGATCGCCGCCCCCCAGATCGAACGGATCTCTGGGAACCAGTAATCCCGCGGCCCCCAGCCGGTGATCTCGCGCAGGGTGGATTGCACGATCCCCGGATGATCCAGCAGATAGGTATAGGCATAGGCCAGCACATAGGCCGGAAACGCCAGCGGCAGCACCAGTGCGATTTCCAGAACCCGGACACCGGGAAACCGAGTCATTGTCACCAGCCAGGCGGCCCCGACGCCAACGGCAAAGGTTCCCATCGCAACCATCGTCACCAATGCCAGCGTTGTAAGCGAATAGCGTGGCAACACCGTGTCCCACAGATGGCTGATCGTGTCGGTGCCCCCGGTCATCGCTGCCAGCGCCACGGCCAGCATGGGCAGAAGGCAAGCGGCAGCCACACCATAGGTCAACAGTGACAGCAGCCTGACCCCGCCATAGGTTCGGCGGCGCGATCCATCTGCGGTGAATTCGGCGATTTCCGTCATTCTGGCCCTGTCCTGTTCCCGCGTGCCGCACCCCGGCCGGATGCAAACCCGGTCGTTCTTGGGACATTTTCTCGGAAAAAACCAGACAGAAAGACCGCCGTGGGGTCGTCCTTGGACCACCATCGGGACCGGGTTGCACGGGGCGTCGGATTTACCCGGCGGTTGCGTCTTCGGCCTCAGCCATCAAGCGGCGAATATGGCGCGCAAAGGCCCAGGTCGCCGGAATGCCGATGACGCACCCCAGGGCGAAGGACCACAATGTCGGCAGCACCGGCGCGCCGAGCCAACTGAAGATCAGACCGGCAAAGAACACGTTGACACCCATTGCGCCGGCCCCGAACGGATACAGCACCAGGGTGATCCGCAGGGTGGACCATCCGCCGGTGCTCATCTGCGGGAAACAAGCTGTTGAACGGCGACCATGGCCGCCACAAGCGCGATACAGGCCAGGGCATACCAGAATTCGGCGGTGGCGGATTGGGCCTGCGGGATCGGGCGGTCAAAGCTGTCGGCCTGCGCCGAGGTGGCGCAAAACGTGGCCAGAATGATGAGGTTGCGCATGTGATTATGGCTCCTGTGTGAGTTTGCGGTAGATGTCCGGCAGGGCGCGGGTCAGCCGTTCGGGGTTGGGCAACAGGGTAAAGCCGCCGCGCCCGAAAATGCGCGGGAACCAATCTTGCCCGTCCTCGTCTATGATGACACCGTGCAGGCTTTGTGCGGCGCGCCGGGCTTCGCGGACGGCCATATGGCTGTCTTCTATCCCATACTGACCCTCGTAGTGGTCCAGATCGTTGGGCTTGCCGTCGGTGACCACGATCAGCAGTTTGCGCGCTGTGGATTGTGTTGCCAACTGCGCGCTGACGTGGCGAATGGCTGCGCCGAGGCGTGTGTAGTGACCGGGTCTCAGCGCGCCGATCCTGGCGGTGACCTCGCTGCTCATCGGGGTGTCGAAATCCTTGCAACGGGTCAGGAAAACCCTGTCCCGGCGCAGAGAGGAAAACCCCCAGATGCCCAGCCGGTCGCCGGCCGCGTCAATTCCGGCAGCCAGGGCCGCCATTGTTTCGCGGGCGATATCCAGCACCGAGCTGTCGCCGATCGCCGCTTCGGTCGAGCGGGAGGTATCAATCAGGAAAGCCACCGAAAGGTCGCGGTCGGTCTGGCGGGACGCCTGCCAGATCCGGTCCGATCCGCGCCCGGTGGCGGCCAGATCGGCCCGCGCCGTCAAAACGGCGTCAAGGTCCAGTTCGGGGCCGTCCACCTGGCGCGGTTGCAGGATGCGGCGCGGGCGCAGGGCTTCGAACTGGCGACGCACCGCGCGGATGCGACGTTCATCGGCATGGTACGGATGGGCGGCGTCGGGCAGGGCCGGGGCATCCAGCACGCGGCAATGGTTGTCCATGTAGCAGCGCGTCCGGTGGTTCCATTCCGCATAGGTATGCTGCCCCGCCAGTGCTTCGTGGTCGGCATCGGCGGGGGACAGATCAAGGTGCAGCCGCAGGCGGGTTGCTGCCTTGCGATCATGTTTGGACAGCGTGACCGAGTCCTGATCATCGGCGGCCTTCTGGGCGTTCTCGTCGTCGTCATCGTCCACGCTGCGGTTGATGTTCATGGATTCGACCCAGGACAGGATCGATTCGAACCGGTGGATGATGAAACTGTCCTTGCGGTTCTGCTGATCCTGATCCTTGCGCAGGCCCAGCTTGCGCGTGGTATGGGCGGCATTGGGCGGCGGAGCGGCGGGATCGGCCCCGTCCTCTGTCGCCGCATTGCCGGTTCCTGGCACAGCGAAACGCAACCAGATCGGCACCGGGGCAAAGGGTTTGTGGTCGCGCCTGGCGGGGCCGGGCGCAAGATCGGGCAGCGTTCCGCAAAGCTGGTCCCGGATGGCGGATTCGATGCTGGTTTCCGCGGCGGGGCGCATCAGGTCAAGCCGGGCATCCCGGCACAGGCGGGCCATTTGCGCATAGTCGGCGCGCAATCCCGGGCACAGGGCATGGGCCGCATCGGTGGCGGCCGCATTGGCCCGGATCTGTGCGCAATCCAGCGCAGGGCCGTGCAGGTCCGGTTCCAGCATGCCGGGTTCGCTGGCGGCGGCAAGGGCGGTCAGCCAGAAATAGGCGGCGCGGTTCAGGCGCGGATCGGGAAAAGCCGCGATCACAGGCGGCAATGACAGCCGTTCGCCGTCGAACTGCGCCACCCATTCCCGATCCCGCTCCGCCCCCAGCTTGCGACGATAGGGTTGGCGGTGGCGGGCCAGGGTCGCGGGGGCTTCGGCCAGTTCGACCCCGGCGGCGCCCCCAAGCGCGCGAAACAGCATGGCCAGGCTGGTCCGCACCGAGCCAAGCGGAATGCCCGCCTGCGGATAGGTGACACCTTTCCCGATCCCGCTGGCCATGTCGTGCCAGAGGTTTCCGACGGTTTCTTCGGGTTCCATGAGATCGGACAGGCGCATCATCTTCATCCGTAGATTGTCGCAATCAGATCCCGCAGCGCCATGCCCACATCGGGTTCGTCGCTCAGGGGCTGGACGATGGCGGCCTCAAAGGCCTGATCTACGCTCATTCCGCCCGCCATCAGCGTTGCGGCATAAATCAGCAATCGCGTCGACACGCCTTCTTCGAGATCCATACCCGACAGGGTCCGGATCTTGCCCGCAAGCCGCACCAAAGGGGCCACGCGCCCCGGTTCCAGCCCGCTTTCCCGGGAAACGACCGCGATTTCGGTCTCTTCTCCGGGGAAATCGAACGCAATGGACAGAAAACGCTGGCGCGTCGATGGTTTCAGCCGCTTGAGCACGTTCTGATAGCCGGGGTTATAGGACGCAACCAGCATGAAATCCCGTGGTGCCACCAGTTCCTCGCCGGTCCGGTCGATCATCAGGGTGCGCCGGGTATCGGTAAGCGGATGCAGCACCACGGTCACGTCCTTGCGGGCTTCGACGACCTCATCGAGATAACAGATGCCACCGGTCCGCACGGCGCGGGTCAGCGGGCCGTCGACCCAGACTGTTTCTCCGCCTTTCAGCAGATAGCGCCCGATCAAATCGGCCGCCGACAGATCGTCATGGCAGGCCACGGTATACAGCGGCTTGCCCAGTCTTGCCGCCATATGTTCGACAAAACGCGTCTTGCCGCAGCCGGTCGGCCCCTTCAAAAGAAGGGGCAAACCGTTGTCATGGGCCGTTTCAAACAGCGCGCATTCATCTGCGACGGGCTGATAGAACGGCAGGGAAGGTGTGGCTTGCATGTTCATGTCAGCCTCCGAGCGCCGGGTTGGCCGACCCGGGGGCGATGATCTCGTGCTTGCGGACCACAAGGATCGAATAGATGAACAGCAACGCACCGATCACCACCGCCACGCCTGCGCCAAAGCGCATCATGTAGAACAGCGACAGTCCCTCCTGCACATCCATGTAGTAATCGCCGATAACGCGCTGCATGTGCGTCTGGATCGTTCCGGCAAAGGTCAGCACGAAGGTCATGAAGGCCATGCCGCCGGTCATCAGCCAGAACGAGGCCATGTTCAGCACCTGATTATAGGGTGCGCGGCCTCTGAGCATCGGCATGGCATAGGTGAACACGGCCAGGTTCAGCGCCACATAGGCCCCGTAAAACGACAGGTGGCCATGGGCGGCGGTGATCTGCGTGCCGTGGCTGTAAAAGTTGACCCCGTGCAGCGTATGCAGGAAGCCCCAGACCCCGGCGCCAAAGAACGCCACCGTCGCGGACCCCAGCGACCACAGAAGCGCCGCCTTGTTGGGGTGGTTCTTGCGGCCTTTCCAGACCATGACGAAGGCAAAGCTCATCATCAGGAAGAACGGAACGACCTCGAAGATCGAGAATATCGATCCAACCCATTTCCAATAGCTCGGCAAGCCGATCCAGTAGAAATGGTGCCCGGTCCCCAGGATGCCCGAGAACAGCGCCGTGGCAACGATGACGTACAGCCATTTCTCGACCACTTCGCGGTCCACGCCGGTCAGTTTCAGCAGCAGAAAGGCAAGAATCGACGCCATCACCAGTTCCCAGGTCGCTTCGACCCAGAGGTGCACGACGAACCACCAGTACATCTTGTCCAGGCTCAGGTTGTCGGGGTTGATGAAGGCAAAGACCCACAGCAGGGACAGCAGCCACAGCCCCATCAGCAACACGTTGGTGATCGCCGTTTTCTTGCCTGCCAGAACGGTCATCGAAATGTTGAACAGAAAAATCAGCGCGGCGACCAGGATGCCGAACTTGACCCAAAGCGGTTGCTCCAGGAACTCCCGCCCGCCATGGATGCCCACAAGATAGGAGCCGACCGCGCCAAGCGTGCCGACCATCAGCAGGGCCAGCTGGATATAGGCCAGCTTGACCGAATATATCTCGCGCTCTGATTCTTCGGGAACCAGAAAATAGGCCGCTCCGAAGAAGCCCAGCAGCAGCCAGACGATCAGGGCGTTGGTGTGGATCATGCGGATGATGTTGAATGGCAGGATTTCCGACAGAAAGTTGGGCGAAACATAGATCCATCCCGCGATCAGCCCCCCCAACACCTGAATGCCGAACAGGGCCATCGCGCAGACAAAATAGGCCAGCGCCACCTTTTGCGATTGGTATTTCATTGATTTTCCTCCTTAGCCGGCATCGTTGGGCGGCCAGCCCTGCGTGTCGGTCTGATCTGCCCAGCGCAGGAATTCGGCCAATCCGCGCATCTCTTCTTCGGTGATTTCGAAATGTGGCATCTGGCGGCGGCCTTCGATGCCCGTGGGCTGTGCATTCATCCAGCCGTCAAGAATTTCATACGCCCCTTCGGGGTCATCCATGACCCCCCATCGGGTCATGACGTTGCCAAGCTCGGGCGCAAAATACGCGCCTTCACCGTGCAGGCTGTGGCAGTTGATGCAGGAATGCCGTTCCCACACATGTTTGCCCAGCGCCACCTCTGGCGTCAGTTCCATACCGGCCGTCGATGTCGTGACCACATAGCGGTGGCTGTGCACGGTCAACGCAATGAAAACGACCACAAAAAAGATTGACCCGCCGTAGAACACGTTGCGTGCCCGCGACTTTGTCAGGAATTCCGCCATATCTGGCCCCCTTGTCATTCAGATCGCTCACTCCTAGCGCGGCCGGAAAGGTCAGAGTTTGCGTTGGAACAACGTTTGAGACCGGAGGCTGTGAACCATGGTCGTGAAAGGACACGCCATGCGCGCCTCATGTTTTGACGATCCCGATCTGCCCTTGTCAGAGGTGATGACCCGTTGGCCGCAAACGATTTCGGTGTTTCTGCGTCACGATATGCGGTTGTGCGTGGGGTGCCCGGTTTCCCCGTTCCACACGATTGCCGACGCTTGCAGGGCGTACGGTCTGGATCAGCAGGCCTTTGTTTCTGAACTGCAGGGGGCGCTGGATCGCGCCTGACGATCGGCAGCACAGGCCGGTGATATGCAGCCGATGCCGGTGCTAGGGCTGGCTCAGCAGGACCAGCGCATGAGGATCGCGGACCTTGATGCGTTTGCGTTTGCTTTGCACCAGCCCCTGTTTTTCCCAGCCGCTCAACAGGCGGCTGACCGTATGCAATGTCGTCGCGGTCAGTTCCGCCATGTCCTGGCGGGTGATCGGAAAATCGATCTCGATGCCGCCATCGACCTTGCGGCCGGTCTGGTTTACCAGCCGAAGGATCGCGCTTGCCACTCGCTGTTCGACCTGTTTGGTGGTGATTTCCACGATCCGGTTGTTCATTTCACCGACGCGCAGGCCGACAGTCTTGTAGGTCTCAGTGGCAAAACCGTCATATTCGGACACGAATTCATCCCACAGCCGCATGGGCCAGCTGAGCGCGATGGATTCCGCCGCCGTCACGGCCGTTGCCGGATAGGTGTCGCGGCCCAACGCCTTGGCGATGCCCAGAAGCTGACCCGCCGGGATATGCAGGGCGGTGACTTGTTCGCCCGTCGCCGTAATGCGGACCACGCGCACATATCCATCCAGCAACATGAAAAACCGGTCCGCAGGCTCACCTTCGTTGAAAATCTGGACGCCGGTGTCGTATCGGCGCGAACTGGCCTGATCGAGAATCGTGCGGATTTGCCTGCGGTCCAGACGTGAAAACGGCGGCAGATGCGTCAACAGGCTTTCATCCAGCCGTGGCAGCGTATTGCGAGGGGCATCATGAGTCATGGTCTTGCTATGCCATAGCCGGGGCTTGCGCGCCAGCAAGACCAAGCCGGTTCTCAGGTTTTTGAAAACGCAGGAAATTCCGGTGTCAGCCCCATTCTGTTACTGGCCGCTGGTCAGATCCTGGGCGAGCATCAGCGCATTGCCATCGGGGTCATGGAACCTTGCGGTTTTCACCATGCCTTCGACGACATCCGTTTCGCCGTCGAATTTGACTTTGCCCTGTTCCAGCCTTTGCCGCGCGCTATCCAGATCCGCGATCCCAAAAACGGCAACACAGTTTCCGGGCGCAGGCTTGGCATGTTCACCAAGACCGATGGTGACACCGGGCGTGTTTGTCCGGATCTCCGACCAGCCCGCCTCATCCGCATGATACAGCACCTCAAAGCCCAGCACGCGTTCATACCACTGTGCGCTTGCATGGCGATCTTTGACCGACATTGCGATGGTTATCGTTTCGTCAACCGAAATGAGGGACATGGGTTCTCTCTCTCTTTGTAAAATATACTCACTATACCTTATGAAAATGGATCTGCGTCTCAAGACCCTGTGGCTGTCCCGGACTTTGCCAATTCTGACATCGCCGCACAGCACGCGCCATTTCGGCGATAGCAGACGCCCCCCGCAGGCGATCTCCGATCAGGCACTGTCGCAATCCCTGAAACCCATGGAAAGAATGGGTATGCCGCAGCGTAGATGGGTTGGGGTGCCCGACCGGGCGTCTTGCTGACGCCGTCAACACCGGCGGACGCATAAGTCAGAACGCCGCGTCCGAAGTGATTTCCATCTGGCAAAGCGACGGTCCAACCGGACTTGGGAAATGTGGTAAATCCGCATCGCGGATGCCCGTGATCGCGACGCTGACGCGCGCAGACCCATGTATGTCATCCAGTGGATTTTGGTGGAGCCTAGGAGGATCGAACTCCTGACCTCTTGCATGCCATGCAAGCGCTCTCCCAGCTGAGCTAAGGCCCCGTTACCGTGCGCCGTTCTCTAGGCGCAACTCCGGGCGGGATCAAGTGAAAAAATCCCGCCCAACGCAGAAAGGATGTCTCAGTCGTCGTCTTCCACCGGAACATCGGCGATTTCGTCCAGCGAGACATCGTTGTCGTCGTCGTCATCTTCCAGGATATCGTCATCCAGGTCGACATCGACCGTGTCGTCATCTTCCAGAACCGTATCATCGCTGTCGTCGGCCTTCTTCTTGGCCTTCGCGGTTGCGGCGTCTTCGGCGTCTGCGGCAATCATGCGGCCCTTGCCGGCGGCGATTTCCACCACATCGCCGGTATAGGGGCTGACGATTGGGTCCTTGTTCAGGTCATAAAACCGTTTGCCGGTCGTCGGGCACAGGCGCTTTGTGCCCCATTCTTCGTTGGGCATGTGAATCCCCTTGATTATCTGCTGAGTCGGATCGACGATTCCGGTCGCATGCCATATGAGGTGGATGCTGTCAAAGCTTTAAGACGTCAGGGGGATCAGGACATGGCGGAACATTTGTTGCCGGGTGCGCCCCCCGTGACGGTGACGTTGCGTCGATCCGGGCGCGCACGGCGCATCACATTGCGAATCTCGCAGTTGGACGGGCGGGTTACCCTGACCCTGCCGACGGGAGTACCCGAGTCCGAGGCAATGGAGTTCGCGCGCTCCAAGGAAGGCTGGATTCGCGGTCATCTTGAATCCCGCAGCCAGCCGACGGTCGTGGGACTCGGGGCCATGATTCCGATCGAAGGGGACCGATACCGTGTCGTTGCGGCGCAGGGGCGGCGCGTGCAGGTGGGAAACGGTGAAATTGCGGTGCCCCAGGATGCCCCGGCCCGGCGTCTGGCGGGTTGGCTGCGCGAACTGGCCCGCGACCGGCTGGTCGATGCGTCGGATCGCTACTCAGCTCTGTTGGGGCGGCCATACGCACGGATTACACTGCGCGACACGCGGTCGCGCTGGGGGTCTTGTACCTCGCAGGGGGCGCTGATGTATTCATGGCGGCTGATCCTGGCCCCGCCCGAGATCCTGCAATATGTCGCCGCCCACGAGGTGGCGCATCTGGCAGAGATGAACCATTCCGCCGCATTCTGGTCCACCGTGGAACGGTTGCACGGCCCCTACAAGACACAGCGGCAATGGTTGCGGCGCAACGGCAATGAATTGCACAGCTTCGTGTTTCAGGCATGATCTGCTTGACCTGCGGCCCGGTTGTGATCACAAAACGCCCATGCTGACGTCTCGTCCCAATGAACCCACTCTGGTGGCCGCGCATGACCGTGTTTACCGCACGCTGCGGGCGCGGATCATGCATGGTGATATCGCACCGGGGCAGGCTTTGACCTTGCGCGGCATCGGCAAGGAATTCGAAGTTTCCATGACCCCCGCGCGCGAGGCCGTGCGCCGTCTGGTTGCTGAAGGCGCGCTTTTCCTGTCCAGTTCGGGCAGGGTGTCCACCCCCGAGCTGAGCCAGGAACGAATCGAGGAACTGGCCGCCCTGCGGGCCTTGCTGGAGGTCGAACTTGCCAGCCGTGCGCTGCCGCGCGCCCATATGGCGCTGATTGACCGGCTGCAAATGACCAACCAGTCCATCGCCGAAGCCGTGTCCAATCGCGATGCGGTGGGCTATATCCGCACCAATCTTGAATTTCACCGCACGCTCTATCTGCGCGCCCAGGCGCCTGCGATGCTGGCGACAACTGAAACCGTGTGGCTGCAACTGGGGCCGACCATGCGCGCGCTGTATGGGCGTTTGCGCCGCACCGAGCCACCGCATTTCCACAAACTGATCATCGCGGCGCTCAAGGCCGGCGATGAACCCGGCCTGCGCCTGGCGGTTCGATCGGATGTGACCCAGGGGTTGCGGATGTTGGCGGGCTGAAGCCGGGGTGCCGGTTCCGCGATGCCGCGTCGAACCCGTCTGACGGGCAGATGCGTTTCCGCATCGGACAAACGGTCTGATGGCCAGGATGCCCCAGAGGTGACGGCGAGGCAGGATTGGGTTAGGGATGGCGAAGGGTTTCGGTCACACGACCACCTGAATATCTGATTGCATCGGACAAGATGACGACATGGCTGATTCTTTTCATGGCATCGCTGGACGCCGCGCGTTCCTTTCGGGTTTGTGCGCTGCGGGTCTTGTTCCGGCGACAGGCTGGGCCGCTTTGGGAGCGCCGCGATATCTAAGCGCGGCGCGGCGGGTGTCGGGTGATTTTGTTCTGGTGGGGCTGGGCGCGGATCTTTCCGAGTGTTTCCATGTGCCGCTGCCGGGGCGGGGACATGCGGCGGCGGCCCATCCCGACCGGCCACACGCGGTGGCCTTTGCGCGCCGTCCCGGAGTCTACGCCCTGGTTCTGGATTGCGGATCGGGCAAGGTGCTGCACCGGCTGACGGCCCCTGAGGGCCGCCATTTCTATGGGCACGGGGCGTTTTCCCGCGATGGCCGCTGGCTTTATACCACCGAGAACGATTTCGACGCCGCGCGGGGCTGTATCGGCGTCTGGGATGCGGACGCGGGGTATCGCCGTGCCGGAGAATTCGAGTCGGGCGGCGTCGGGCCGCATGAAATCCTGCGTTTGCCGGGGTCGGACGATCTGGTGGTGGCCAATGGCGGGATCGAAACCCACCCGGACAGTGGCCGGGCCAAACTGAATTTGGCCACGATGCAATCGAATCTGACCTATCTGTCGGCGCAGGGCGGGATTCTGGAACAGGCAAGACCGGCCGGGCTGCAACGCAATTCCATCCGTCACCTGACAGCAGGGCGGGACGGGCAGGTGGGGTTCGCGATGCAATGGCAGGGTGCCGCGTCGGCGCATCCGCCTCTGCTGGGGTTGCATGAGCGGGGACAGGAGATCCGGTTGCTGAGCGCCGAACCCGCGCAGCAGCGCCGGATGCGCGGATATGCGGGCAGTATTGCCTTTGGTCCCGATGCGCAGGTGGCCATCACCGGCCCGCGCGGTGGGGTGATGCAGATTTTTGACAGGGGGACGGGCCGGCTGGTTCGGCAGTTGGACGAGCCGGATATCTGCGGTGTGGCGAACGGCCCCGATGGGTTGGTCTTTACCTCTGGCAGCGGGCGTCTGGGGGTCGTGCAGGGGCGCAGCCATGCGGTGCAGCTGCAGTTCGACAACCATCTTGTTCCGTTGGCCGGGGCCGCTTAGCGGGCCACGACCATCGGTCGGGCGTTGTGGGTCAGAACGTCAAAGGCGGTTTCATACAATTGCGACAACGGGGTTTCGGCCAGAACCGAACCGGCCGGGCCTTCGGCGAACAGGCGGCCGTGCTTCAATGCGATGACCCGGGTGGCATGGCGGGCCGCATGATTGAGGTCGTGCAACACGACGATCACGGTCTTGCCCAGATCCCGGGCCATGTGATCCACCGCGTCCATGACCACGCGCACCTGTGCGGGATCCAGATTGTTCAAAGGCTCATCCAACAGCACGACATCGGTATTCTGGCAAAGCACCATCGCGATCAGAACCCGCTGTTTCTGCCCCCCCGAAAGCGTGTCGACAAAGCGCCCGGCCAGGTCGCTCAGCGCCAACTGGTCCAGAGCCGTGTCGATTTTCAGATGATCCTCGGCGGTCGGGCGTCCACGGTGATGCGGAAACCGCCCGAACGCCACCAGATCGCGCACGGTCAGACGCCCCAGCGGGGCCTGTTCCTGGCGCAGGATCGCAAGACGTTTGGCAATGTCGGCCGTGGCCGTGCGGTGCACATCCAGCCCGTCAAGCGTGATCCGGCCATTGTCCGGACGCAGAAGCCGGGCCATCAGGGCCAGCAGGGTGGATTTGCCGGCACCGTTCGGGCCGATCAAAGCGGTGACCTGTCCGGGGGCGATATCCAGCGACAGATCGTCGAGGATCCGTTTGCCCGCCGTGACATAGCTGAGGTTCTGAACCGATATCATGATCTGCGGCTCCGCATGATGAGAAACAGGAAAACCAGCCCGCCAAGAAATTCGATCGCAACGCTCAGCGTGCTTTGCATCGACAGGACCCGTTCAAACAGGGTCTGACCCAGCACCAGCAACAGTGCCGCGATCAGGGTCGCGCATGGCAAAAGGATGGCGTGACGGTGACTGGGAAGAATTGCCCGGGTCAGGCTGACGACCAGAAGCCCGACAAAAACCGCCGGTCCGGCCAGCGCCGTCGAGACCGACACAAGCGCGGCGACGATCAGCAGGATCTTGATCACGATGCGGTCGTGATCCACGCCCAGCCCGATGGACCGCTCCCGGCCCAGTTCGACCACATCCAACGTCTCGCGCATACGCCACACAGCCAGGGCGCAAAGACCCACGATACAGAGCGCGGCCAGCAACCCATCCTGTTCCAGGCGATTGAACCGCGCAAAGCTGGCCGACTGAACGACCGCGAATTCGTTCGGATCAATAAGGCGTTGCAGCAACGCGGTCAGGCTGCGCAATCCGATGCCCAGGACCACGCCGGTCAGGATCATCCTGTTCAGATCGGTGCGCCCCCGGCCAAGCAGGGTGCCAAACAGCGCCAGCGCCGCGGCCATCATCACCAGACTTTCGGCGGCGAATTTCCACATCGGATCCAGTCCGGCAAATCGCGACCCGCCAAGGGTCCAGACCAGCGCGGTCTGGATCAACAGGAACAAGGCATCAAAGCCCATGATCGAAGGCGTCAGGATGCGATTGCCGGTGACGGTCTGAAACAGCATCGTGGACAGTGCGATTGCGGCTGCAACGGTCAGCAATGACAACAGTTTGCCGCCCCGGAACTGCAGGACAAAACCCATGTCGCCCCGCGCCCCCCAGGTCAGGAACAGAACGCAGGCCAGCACGGTCAGAATGGCCAGGACGATCAGCCGTCTAACCGGCATGGCGGGGTCTGACATTCAGCAACCAAAGGAACACACCGGCACCGATCACGCCCAGCACGGTCCCTACCGGAATTTCATGCGGATACCGCAACAGGCGCCCCAACAGATCGCACCCCAGCACCAGTACCGCTCCGGCGAGTGCAACCCGTGGCAGGGCCTGCCGCAGGTTGTCCCCCTGCAGCCGACTGACGATATTGGGCACGACCAGCCCCACGAAAGGGATCATGCCGACGGTCACGACGGTTATCGCGGTGACGACCGAAACCGCCAGAAGCCCAAGCGCCATCACCTGGCGGTATCCCAGCCCCAGGTTCACCGCCGCATCCCGACCCAGCCCGACAATGGTCAGCTGATCGGCCGCCAGATAGGCCAATGCGGCTGCCAGCCCGGCGATCCACAGCATTTCATAGCGGCCGCGCACAATGGCGGAAAATTCGCCGTTGATCCAGGTGTCGACGAACTGCAACAGGTCGTTTTCATAGGCCAGAAAGGTCACCGCCGCGCCGATCACGCCACCATAGACCAGCCCGGTCAGGGGAACCAGCATGGGTTGCTGAACCGGCAACCGCGATACCATGACCAGAAATACGGCCGTCCCTGTCAGCGCGGCCAGAGTTGCACCGGCCATCTGCGCGATCATCGGCAGGCCGGGCGCGGCCAGGGTCAGCACGACGATACCCAGTGCCGCGCTTTGGGCGGTGCCTGCGGTGGCGGGTTCCACGAAACGGTTGCGTGCCAGAATCTGCATGATCAACCCGGCAACGGCCAGCGACGCACCGGTCAGGATCACGGCCAGCGTGCGCGGCAGCCGCCCGGCCAGAAACAGGTGCCGGGCCTGGGGATCGAACAGCAGATCGGTGGGCGCGATGCCTTGTGCCCCCACCAGCAAAGAGGCCACGCTCAGCAGCGCCAACAGGCAGCACAGCGATGCAAACGTGGCCCGCGGGGTCACTTGAACGCAGCCGTGATCTGATCCAGCAGGTTGGACGTCGCTTGATAGCCGCCGGTGGCGATATACAGCGTGGCGGGGTCCAGATAGACGATATGCCCATCCTGCCAGGCCTGTGTTTCCCGCACGATGTCGTTGTCCAGCACCTCCTGGGCCATCTGGCCGTCCTGACCGATGGCGGCAACCCGGTCCAGAACGATCAGCCAATCCGGATTCGCATGCAGGATGTATTCAAAGGACACGGCTTCGCCATGCGAGGAGTCCGCGATATCCGGGACGGCGGCGGGGATGCCCAATTCGTCATGCAGCCATCCGAAGCGCGAATTCGGACCATAGGCGGAAATTTTGGGGCCATTGGTCATCACGATAAGCGCGGTCCCCTTGTCGCGGACGGCGTCGCGCGCGCTTTGCAGCCGGGTGTCCAGATCCTGCTTCAGCTTTTGCGCGCGGTCTTCGCGGTCAAACATGATGCCGAACGTATCCAGCGACTTGTCGACCTGTGCCACCAGATCCTGGCCACCGAAAACGGTTTCCATCACCGGGGCGATCCGGCTCAGATCTTTGGCCTTGGTCGCGCTGCGGGCTCCGACGATGATCAGGTCGGGGTCATAGACATGCAGGGCTTCGAAATCCGGCTCAAACAATGTCCCGACCAATGCCGCGTCGTCCTGTTGGTCTGTCAGATAGTCGACATAGACCTTTTGCACGCGCGCGCCGACCGGGATGTCCATCGCCTGCAGGGTGTCCAGGGCGGCCACGTCATAGACGGCGATGCGTTCGGGGGGATGTTCCAGCGTGACGTCGCCTGCGGCTGAAGACACCGTGATCGAGGCCGCAGGCAATGCCGATGTGATCAGGGCGGCCAGGCTGAAAGCCAGAGTCCGGGTTTTCATGCGGGTTCCTTTGCAAAGTTCTGATTGCGGTTGCGGTCGAATGCGTCGATCCTTAAGTTGATAAAAAAGATAAGGAAAGAGAAAATGATCACCAGCAAAGCCGTTCTGCCCACAGCGCACGGCCGGAAATATCTGGGCCAGTTGTGCAAGCATTTCGCCCATAAGATTGAAGTCGAATATTCGGACTCTGAAGGCACCTGTGCGCTGCCGACCGGACCGGCGCGGCTGTATGCCGGAGATACGGACATCCGCATGGAGGTGGATGTGGAAAGCCCCGAAGACCTGCCCAGGGCGCAGGGCATCATCGAAAGCCACATTCTGCGGTTCGCCTTTCGCGAAAACATCGACAAGCTGGAATGGACCGACTGAACCGGATGAATCAGAAACTGAACCGGATGAATCAGAATCGGTGACATCTCAGGGCTTCATGTTCACCGGCAGGGAAAATCTGAACACCGGGGCGGTCAGCTCTTTTGGTGCGGCCGGAAACCGGCCCGCCCGTTTGACAGCGTTCACCGCGGCCGAGTCCAACTGCGGATGCCCCGAAGATCTGCGGACCGAAACCGACTGCAATTGTCCGGATCGGCTGATGCTGACCTGCAACAGGACCTGGCCCTTGGCGCGGACTCCCCGGGGATATTTCTTGCGGCGTTCCACCTGCGCCCGGATTTTTGCGCCCCAGGTCGCGATCAGGCTGGCCTTCTGACCTGACGACAGCGTTTTCGTCTTTGCTTTTCCGCTGTTTCCGGCCTGGGACGAACCACCGGACCCCGCTGCTTTCTGCGATGCGGACCCGGCTGTGGCCGGCTGTGCCTTGCGCGCGGGCTTGGCCGTTTTCCTGGGCTGCACCTTCGGGCGGGGCTTTGGCTTGGTGTCGGGCTTTGCCATCGGTTGTGGCGCGGGTTCCGGGGGCGGTGGAGGCGGTGCCGCCGTTGTATCCGGGGTTGGCGCTTCGGGGGGTTTGGGGGCTTGCAGGGCCGCCATCTTCAGTTCGGCATTGGGGGCGTCATCCATGCGCACCGAAGCCATCGGCAACAGGTCAGGTTCCGCCGGGGCCGTGGGTTGGGTCACATCCAGGGATTGCCGGACTTCCGGCGGGCGGGTCCATTCCGCCACCATGGTTTCGATCTGCGGTGTTGCACCGGCCAGGGAAATCAGCGCCTCGCCGCCGGCACCGCCTGCATCGGCACCGCTTTGGGGCCAATCGGCCATGATGGCGACATGCAACCCGATGGCCAGGGTTCCGAACAGGAAGGCTTCTGCTGTCTTTCTCATGCCGATTCTAGTCCGGGCTGACGATCAGTTCGATGCGGGACAGTCCCGCGCCTGCGAGACGGCGCATCAGGGCCGCCAGCTTCGCGGCTTCGACCTGTCTATCGGCGGCCAGCAACACTCGCTGGTCCTGCTGTACCTCTGCCGTCAGGGCCTCGAACACCGCATCGCCGCTGATGTCTCCAAAATAGGGCACGCCTTCTGCGTCGAGATACAGCTTGGCTTCGGCCACGGGTTCGCCACCGGACCCGGACTGGGGCGCGGTGATCTCGATCGGGTCGGGCGGCGCGACTTGCGACGTCATCAGAAAGAAGATCAACAGCAGGAACACCACGTTGATCATCGGAACGATGCTTTCGCCGCCCGGCCGACGCGTTGGAGAGGACAGGTTCATGGCTTACTCCACCAGCACGATGGATTTGAAACCCGCGGCGCGCAGGGCGTCGGTCACGGTCACGATCCGTTGCAGCGTGGCCTGGTCCTGTCCCCGCAGAATCAGCATGTCGTCGGGGGTCTTGACCAGTTCGGCCAGGGTCGCCGCAAGGGCGGTTTCGTCCAGCGCCCGGCCATTCAGCCGCACCCCGTCGGGGGACACGTCGATCAGCCGGGGCGGCCCGTCATAGGTCCCCCCCGCGCCGGCCAGGGGCAGCGGCAGGACCTGATCCAGACCGAAACGCGACGCCAGCATGAAAAAGACCAGCAACAGGAACACCACGTCGATCATCGGCGTCAGGCTGGGTCGTCTGGACCTGCGGGGCGTGTCGAGACCGGTCATGCTGGATCACTCGGCGGCCAGGGCGGGTTCTTCGATGTATTCCGCGCGTGGTTCGGCCACGAAAATACGGGTGACCGCGTCTTCGATATCGCGGCGCATCCGGTCGATGACCGCTTCGAACCAGCTGAGCGCGGCCGAGGCCGGAATCGCGACGGCCATACCCGCCGCGGTGGTCAGCAGGGCTTCCCAGATCCCGCCGGCCAACAGGGCAGGGTCCGCGCGCGATCCGCTTTCCTGCAACGCCTGGAATGCGGCGATCATGCCCAGAACCGTGCCAAGCAGGCCCAGAAGCGGGGCAATCGTTGCGATCAGTTCCAGCGCGCGCAGACCGGTGGCGGCCTCGGCCAGTTCGTGTTTCGCCACGCGCAGCGTTTCTTCGCGCGCCAGATCATCCGGTTTTTCGTCCCGGGCGGCAATCGCGGCGCGCACCACCTTGGAACGCACGCCCCGCCGGGCGGCGACAATGTCGCGGGCCTGCCGGGTGTTTCCGGCTTCATAGGCGGAAACGGCTTTGCGGGCCCGACCCTTTGACCAGGCCCCAATCAGCGCCAGGCGCCAGATTTTCCACAGGATGACGGCGACGGTGATGACCGAAAGGGCGGCAATCGCCCAGATCGACGGGCCGCCGTCACGCAGGAACACGGCGGCCTTGTCCGAGGCGGATTGCAGCACCAGTGTTTCGTCCTGAACCGTTTCGGGCAGATACCCGCGCAGCGCGTCGAAATAGGGTTCGGTCAACGACGGTTCCGGTTCCGGCTCAGCGATGATCGGTTCGGAAGACGTTTCCGTTTGGGATGCGGGCAGCGGGTCGACAGCGGACTCGGCTGGCGTGCTTTGCGCATCGGGCTGTAGCGGCGCAACAGGTTGCGTTTGCGCCTGCGGGACGGGCGGGGCAGCCGGGGCGGCGGGCGCGGACTGTTGTGCAGAGGCCGCGCCCGCCGCACACATTGCTGCGGCGATCAGACAGGCAATCGAACGTATGTGGCGAGTCATGAAACGGCTTTCTGCATCATTAGAGCGGCCCCGTTGCGGGGCCGCCATAGGGTTTAAAAGGTCAGGCTGGCGGACAGTACAATGGCACGTCCGGGCTCATAAAGCGGCACGATCAGATCGTTCTGCCCACCGCCGTTTGAGCTACGGTTCATATAGGTTTCGTTGAACAGGTTGTTGACTTCGGCCCGGATCGTCAAGCCCGGAATGTTCCGCGGCTGATAGACCGCATAGATGTCCACGACCTCATAGGCGGGCAGCGCATACATGGCCATGCCGCGCCCGCCGATAACGCCCTGGGTCTTGTCGTTTTCCAGCGCGATCGAGGCGGTGCCCCCGATATGCCATTCGTCGTTCAGATGGTGAATGGCCTGCAATCCGAAAAGATGGCCGGTCGGGATTCCGAAATAATCGTTGGTGGTGCTGGGGGTGCTGCCGTCCTGCGTGACGTCCGCATAGGTATAGTTCAGGCGGACCGACCCCTGACCGTATGTATATCCGATGGTTGCGTCGATCCCCTGGGTTTCAATATCGACCGAAGCGCCGCGCGTCGGGATGTTGACATATTGTGCGCCCTTGATCTCGGTATAAAACAGCGAGGCCCCGCCGTCCCAGCGCCCGTCCGCATAGCTGAACCCGGCCCGCGCACTGTTGGAACGCGACGGCTCCATGCCCTCATAGGTCCAATAGGATCCGAAGGCATCGATCACGGCGGCTTCGCCCAGGGCATACCCGCCCCAGACGCTGGACAGACCGGCGGACAGGGTCCAGTTGGCGTCGATCGCATAGTCCAGCGATGCGTTGCCGCTCAGACCGCCTGAACTGAACTTGGAGCCATCCTGCCCGGTAAACCACTGGTAGTCATAGCGCCCGCCATATGAGACGGACAGGCGATCGGTGACATTCTGTCGCGCTTGCGCATACAGGCCGACATTGCGGGATTTTTCGGTGGCTTGCGCGCCGAAATCGCCCCCCGTGGCCTCGTCGTCAAAGAAATCCAGCCCGGCTGTAACCGTACCGCCGCCGATCAGGAACTGATTCTGGATCTTGCCGTTGATCGTGGTGGTCGTGCCCGAGCGTTGCTCATTCTCGTATTTCTGTTCACCATATGCCAGGACGATTTCAGGAGCCAGCCAGCCATCCAGGCTTTCGTCGCTATAGGCCAGACGATAGCCGGTTCGGCTGGAGCGGACCTGTCCCAGAACGGGCGGTCTGCCGACCAGGCCGCCGAAATTCGGGCGGCTCTGGCGCAGGGCGTCGTCTTCGGTATAGTCGGCCGAGAATTCGATCCGTTTGCCGGCGTCCGATGTATAGGCGAATTTCGCCAGGTACGAATCGCTGTTGGCGCTGCTGCCGGCCACGGTGTTGCCGTCGCCATCCTTGTAGTCGTCGCCGCGCGCACCGGAATAGTTCAGCAGATATTCAAAGCCCTCGCTTTGGCCGAACACCGTGGTGCTGCCATAAAAGGTGTTGCCGTTGCTGGAATAGTTCAAACGGAAACGCCCGCCTATTGTCTGCCCATCCTGCAACAGGTCACGGGCATCCATGGTTTCATACTGGATCGCCCCCCCCAGGGCCTGCGGTCCGATGTCCGCCGTGGCGACGCCCGGCGTGACCGTGACGGCCTTGAGCAGGCTGGGGTCGAACAACACGTTGCCCGCATGGTGAAATGAGCCCTTGTTCTGACGCGCGCCGTCGATCGTGACGTTCAGTTGGCTTTCTTCGATCCCGTGGACAAATGTTTTCTGTGCAACCGGCAGGGCACCACCGCTGTTGACAACGGTCTGTCCGTCAAAGACCTCGCCCAGGTTGGCGGGGTCTGTCGCCTGGATCGCGTCGCTGTCAATGGTCAGCTGGCCGGTCTCATCGTCCTCGCGCTCGACGTTGATGGGATCGAGTTGCAGGCCGCCCTGATCCTGAGCGTACGCCGGCAGAGCTGACAAGACGGCGGTCGATACCAACAGGCATCCGGTTGTTGTTTTCCACATAGTACCCTCGGGAATCCTATTTTCTTTTTGTTGTCCGAGCTGGCTGTGAAGAATGGCTGACTCATGTAATTCGTGCCCGCACTTATTTTCCCCTACAAAATTTGTCAACTACTGCAGGTCCGGGGGGCATCCGGCAAAATCGGGGGGTCACGCAAACGACGCGCCACTGCAATAATGATATCAAACTTGATCCCGCGGGTGGGGTCGGGCATGGGGTCTTGCACACATGGTATGGGCGGGAATGATGCAATTCGATCTGGAAAACCTACCGGACATCGTACAGCAGGCCGCCGGATACGCGTTGCAGGGCTGGGACCTGGGCAGAAGCTGGCTGCTCAGCCCCGCGGCCTGGATGCAGTTCGCGTTGCTGGTTGCCGCCTATCTTGTGGCGGTGCTGGTGGCGCGCCGGGTGCGTCCGGCGCTGACCCGGGTTCTGGAACCGCCCGAGGATCAGCGCGGCCTGATCGCCATCCTGCGCCGCTTCGTACTGTCCCTTGCGCCGCTGCTTCTGCCGCTGCTGGCATATATGTTTACCGGCATCGGCGAAAGCGTGGTGCGGTCGATGTTCGACAGCGGTGCGGTGATCGCCTTTGGCAAACGGGTCTTCTTGTTCCTGGCCGCGCGAATCCTGGTCCGCCAGATCATCAGGGAACCCTTCTTGAAGCTGCTGGGCACCTATGTGTTGTTGCCTCTGGCGGTGTTGTACATGTTCGGGTTGCTGGATGTGGTCAGCGCCAGGTTGACGGAAACCACGATCGGGCTGGGCAATATCAGGTTCTCGCTGATGTCGCTGGTGCGCGGCGCGATCGCGGGCAGTCTGCTGTTCTGGCTGGGGCGCTGGTCCAATGACCAGTCCAGCGCCTTTATCGGCCGTCAACAGCAGATGCGCCCGGCGACGCGTGAACTGGCGATCAAGGCGGCGGAAATCACCATCTTCGGCGTCGCCTTCATCCTGCTGATGAATATCATGGGCATCAACCTGTCGACGCTTGCGGTGTTGGGCGGTGCCATTGGCGTCGGCCTGGGCTTTGGCCTGCAAAAGATCGCCTCGAACTTCATTTCCGGGGTCATCCTGCTGCTGGAAGGGCAGGCGACGGTCGGGGATTATGTGGAACTGGACGGGGGCGAGGCGGGCACGATCGTAAAGATGACAGCCCGCGCCGCGATCCTGGAAACCTTTGACGGGCGCTGGATCGTGGTGCCGAACGAAGATTTCATCACCACGCGGGTGGTCAATTATTCCGACAGCGGCTCGGCAAACCGGTACGAAGCGCCATTCTCGGTCAGCTATGATACCGACATCAACAAGGTCCCCGAGATCATCGAACAGGCGGTCGCCAAGCTGCCTTTCGTGTTGCAGGAACCCGACGGACCCGACTGCGAGCTGCGCGGCTTCGGCGACAGCGGGGTGGATTTTGCCGTCGAATTCTGGGTCAACGGCATAGATGACGGGCGAAACAAGTTCACACCCAAGGTGTTGTTCGCGGTCTGGAACGCACTCAAGGACAACGACATCGAAATTCCCTATCCGCACCGCGTGATCGAATTGAAGGGCGGCCTGCCAGGGTCCGAGACATGACGCGGCCCGCCGCTCTGGTGATCGGTGGCGGTCCCGCCGGGTTGATGGCGGCAACCGAACTGGCGCGCGCGGGGTGTTCGGTGTCACTGGCCGAAGCCAAGCCTTCGGTCGGCCGCAAGTTTCTGATGGCGGGCAAGTCCGGCCTGAACCTGACGATGGACGTGCCGCCTGAACAGCTGCTGGGTGCCTATGACGAGGCGGCGGATTGGTTGGCACCGATCATTTCGGAATGCGATGCCGGGCAGGTTCAGGCCTGGGCCCGCGATCTGGGGCAGGACCTGTTCACGGGCAGCACCGGGCGGGTGTTTCCGGTTGCCATGAAGGCCAGCCCGCTGTTGCGGGCCTGGCTGGCGCAGCTGGATGGTCTGGGCGTTGCGCGGCACACGCGGTGGCGCTGGACCGGATGGGGCGCGCAAGACGCTGCCCGATTTGACACGCCCGAGGGCGAGGTCACTTGCCGCGCCGATGTCACTGTGTTGGCTTTGGGCGGGGCCAGTTGGGCGCGGTTGGGATCGGACGGCCATTGGGCCGGTCTGTTGGCGGAACGCGGGGTATCTGTGGCACCCTTTGCGGCGGCCAATGCCGGTATCCGGGTTGTCTGGTCGGACCACATGCAGCCGATGCTGGGGCAACCGCTGAAAGGGATCGCCATGCGCGCGGGTGATCTGACCGTTCGGGGTGAGGCGGTGATTTCGCGGCGTGGTCTGGAAGGCGGTGGCGTTTACGGCATCAGCAAGGCGGTGCGGCAGGGCGCGGCGCTGACTGTGGATCTGGTGCCCGATCTGACCACCCCGGATCTGATCGACCGCCTGTCACGGCCCCGGGGCAAGGTCAGCCTGTCCAACCATTTGCGCCGGCTTCTGAAACTGGGACCGGCGCGCACCGCCCTGTTGCAGGAATTCGGCCGCCCCTTGCCCGCCGATGCCGCCGCCCTGGCGCGGCTGATCAAGGCGTTGCCGGTGCGCCATGCCGGGTTGCGCCCGATGGACGAGGCAATCTCAACGGCCGGAGGGGTCACGCGCGCTGCATTGACCGATGGGCTGATGCTGCGCGCCATGCCCGGCGTGTTCTGCGCCGGGGAAATGCTGGACTGGGAGGCACCGACAGGCGGATATCTGTTGACCGCCTGTCTGGCCACAGGGCGTTGGGCAGGGCGCGCGGCCTCTGCCCATGCGGGGCTTAAACCCCGTCCAGCAGCCGCACCCGTTTGAACGCCTCGCGCTGGCGCATGGTGTTGGCATATTCCGCCATCTTTTCGTTCCCGACCGGGAACTTGGCGCCGATTGCCCAGTTCAGACAATGGGTTGCGATGATATCGGGAACGGTCATGGTGCCGCCCATCAGGAAAGGCCCCTGCAGCCGGTCGGCAAGCCGATCCAGGTTGCGGGAGAACTCCCATTTCAGACTGGGCTTCACCTCGGGAACCCGGTGTTCTTCGGGCAGCACGAAACTGTGCCGCGCGGCGGTCCACAACACGGCGTCGAGCTCGTCGATGATGCTATGGGTCAATGCGTCCTGATGCGCGCGCTCCAGACTGCCGGCGGCGAAGGTCAGCCGGTCATGTTTATCCGCCAGATAGCTCAGAATCGCGGTGGAATCGGTCAGCACGGCATCGCCCTCGACCAGCACCGGGATCTTGCCCGAGGGGTTCAAGGCGATCACGGTGGAATCGCGTGGCTTACATGGGATGTATTCATAGGTTTGGCCCAGTTCCTCCAGCATCCAGAGGACTCGAAATGCGCGGCTGGCAGTTCCGCCATAGACTTTGTACATGCCTGTGCTCCTGGTTTTCGGTTTCGCTATGTGGTCTGATGATTGGCCCTGCGCGTCATGAGACAATCAGCGGGCCTTGCCCAGCATGGCCAGGCGGATCAGAGCGCGTTCCATCACCGCCATCGCCGGAGCCGTCTGTCCGGCCGAACGCAGTTGCAGGTCGGTATCGGTCAACAGGCTCAGCGCTTTTTGCAGTTGATCCGGCCCCCAGGCCTGGGCCTGGCGCAGAATCTGGTCGCGGCGCGCACCATAGACCGGGGGGCGCAACCGTCCGACGCCCGCAGCCGGGCCTCCGGGGTCGGATGCGGCCATATAGAGGGTGCGGAAATGCCGGGTTGCGCCGATGCACAGCCCCACCGCATTGCTGCCCTGTGCCTGCAGGCGGCGGATCAGCGGACCGATCTCGCCCGCGCGCATGTCGGCCACCACGTTCAGCACGTCGTCCAGTCCCGCCTCGGTCGATTGTGGCGCACAGGCGGCGATATCGGCCAGCGACAGCGGATTGGTGTCTTCCAGTTTGAACAGCGACAGCTTTTCGACCGTCTGGGTGAAATCCCCCGGCCCCAGCGACGCCGCCAGATCACTCAATGCGGCCATGCAGTCGTCGGGCACTGCGGTCAATCCGGCCTGTGACAGGATGCGTTCGATTTCGGCCCGTCCGGGCGGGTCGTCATACAGCCCCACGGCAAAGCTGTTGCGGTCGTTCTCGAACGTCTTGCGCAGTTTCGAACTGGCCTTGAGCGCGCCCGCTGTCACGATGATCTGCGCATCGCCCGGGCGCCAATCCTGCAGCGCGGCCTGGAAGGCCGGGGTCGTTGCGTCGGTCGCGGTTTCCACGAACACCGCGCGCGCGCCGGGAAAGAACCCCACGGCCTTGACCGCGTCCGTCAATTGCGCCGGATCGGCGCGCAGATCGGCACCGGGAATTCGGGTCAGGCGCATTTCCTCTTCGGCGGCAGGCCCCAGCAGCGCGGCGAGTAGTTGCTGGCGTTTCAGCGCGACCCGCATCGCATCGCCGCCATAGATCAGTACCCCGGCCTTGTCGGGGTCCGGCTTGGCAAAATAGCGGTCTGCGTTTCGCGCGGCCAGCTTCATTCCGGCAGATCCACGGTTGCATACAGACGGCGGGTAAGCTGATCGGCGAGCATGATCATCAGCCGTTCACGCGCATCCCGTTGCGCGGCCAGGGTTTCCGCCGTGTTGCCGCTGGCGGAATATCCGGTGAAATCGCTGATCGAGCCGGCAGTAACGACCTGTTCGTTGTCCAGCCGCAGCAATTTGTACCCGGCCGACCCGAGGACGCTGTAAAAGGTGATGTCCCCCGACGCGGTCACCGCCTGGCCCTGAATGCCGGTCTCCAGCACGATGGACAGCCGATATTCGGGGGCGGCCGAGCGGCCCAGTTGCTCTTCGAGTCGCCGCACCAGAAAATAGGTGTTCACACCGTCGGGCGCATCGACCCTTATCTTGCCATAAAGCGCATTTGCCGACTCGCCGGGCGCATAGACCGGCTCAAAGCCGCAAGCGGCCAATGCAACCCCGCCCAGCAGGATTGCGCGGCGGTCAAACAACGACATTGACGATTCGGCCCGGCACCACGATCACCTTCTTTGGTGCCGCGCCGTCCAAGGCCCTTTGCACCGCATCGACGGCCAGGGCCGATTTCTCGATCTCGTCCTTGGGCATGTCCCGCGGAAGATCGATTTCGGCGCGGCGCTTGCCGTTGATCTGGATCGGCAAGGTTACGGTATCCTCGATCAGCATCGTTTCATCCGCCACCGGCCAGGGCGCGGTCGCGATCAGCCCCTCGCCGCCCTGCCGCGCCCAAATGTCTTCGGACAGGTGCGGGGTCATGGGCGACATCAACTGGGCCAGGGTCTTGATGGCCTGCTGCTGCGCGGATTTCCCGGCCTTGGATTTCGCCAGCGTGTTGGTGAACCCATACAGCTTGGCGATGGCCGCGTTGAAGCCAAAGCTTTCCACGCCCTGGGTCACGTCGAAGATCGCCTTGTGCATGGCGCGCAACAGGTCTTCGTCGCCGTCGCCGGTTTCGTCGGGCAGGCTGGCGATCCGTTCTGACAGGGACCAGACCCGTCCCAGGTGCTTGAACGCAGCCTCGGCACCGGATGCGGTCCATTCCACGTCCCGCTCCGGCGGGCTGTCGGACAGCACGAACCAGCGCGCCGTATCCGCGCCATAGGCGCCGATGATGTTGATTGGATCGACCACGTTTTTCTTGGACTTCGACATTTTGGCCGATGGGATGACTTCGACCTCGGTTCCGTCGGCCAGTTTGCCGTCGGTGACATCTTCGGGCAGGTGATACACCGGGCGGCCGCGCGCATCGCGGGTCTGATAGATTTCATGCGTGACCATGCCCTGGGTGAACAGCGCGTCAAACGGTTCGATCGCCTTTTTCGGCAAATGGCCGGTGATCTGCATGGCGCGGGCGAAGAAGCGCGAATACAGCAGGTGCAGGATCGCGTGTTCGATGCCGCCGATGTATTGATCGACGTTCATCCAGTATTCGGCATCGGCCATTTTGGTGGGTGTGTCTGCATGCGGCGCGGTAAAGCGGGCAAAATACCAAGACGAATCAACGAACGTGTCCATGGTGTCGGTTTCGCGTGTCGCCGGGCCACCACAGGACGGGCAGGCACAGTCGCGCCAGGTCGGGTGCCGGTCCAGCGGGTTGCCGGGGATGTCAAAGGTCACGTCATCGGGCAGGCGGACGGGCAGGTTTTCCTTGGCCTCGGGCACCACGCCGCAGCTGTCGCAATGCACCACCGGAATCGGACAACCCCAGTAGCGTTGCCGCGACAATCCCCAATCGCGCAGGCGGAAATTGGTCACGCCCTTGCCCCAGCCCTGTTTCTCGGCCAGCTCGATGGTGGCGTCGATGGCTTCCTGGCCCGTCGCCACATCCAGTCCGGCGAAATGATCCAGCCACTTCACCCGCTCGGTTTTCGGCGGCACGAAGGCTTCGGCATCGACCGGCTTGGGGTCGTCCAGCGACAGGAACGTGTCCCGCACCGGCAGATCGTATTTGCGGCAGAAATCAAGGTCGCGCTGGTCGTGCGCGGGGCAGGCAAAGATCGCGCCGGTGCCGTAATCCATCAGGATGAAATTGGCGATCCAGACCGGCAGTTCCCAGTTGGGATCAAGCGGGTGTTTGACTGTCAGGCCGGTGTCAAAGCCCAGTTTTTCCGCCTTTTCCAAAGCCTCTGCGGTGGTGCCGCCCCGGCGGCATTTCGCAACGAATTCAGCGATTTCCGGGTTTCCCGCTTCCAGTTGGCGGGCAATGGGATGATCCGGCGAGATACCGACGAAAGACGCGCCCATCAATGTGTCGGGGCGGGTCGTGTAGACGGTGATGGGATCGCCGCCATCGGTGCGGTCGAACGAAAATTCCAGGCCCCGGGATTTGCCGATCCAGTTCTCCTGCATCAGCCGCACCTTGGCGGGCCAGTTTTCCAGACCGTCCAGCGCATCAAGCAATTCTTCGGAAAAGTCGCTGATCCGGAAGAACCATTGCGTCAGCTCGCGGCGTTCCACATCCGCGCCCGAGCGCCAGCCCTTGCCGTCGATCACCTGTTCGTTGGCCAGCACGGTCATGTCCACCGGGTCCCAGTTGACCACCGCGTTCTTGCGATAGACCAGCCCGGCGTCCAGCATATCCAGAAACAGCGCCTGCTGCTGGCCATAATATTCGGGATCACAAGTGGCGAATTCGCGCGACCAGTCGATGGAGAGACCCAAGGGTTTCATCTGACCGCGCATGTCGGCGATATTGTCATAGGTCCAGGTCTTGGGATGACCGCCGATGGCCATGGCCGCATTCTCGGCGGGCATTCCGAACGCATCCCAACCCATCGGGTGCAACACGTTGTGCCCGGTCGCGATCTTGTAGCGCGCGATCACATCGCCCATGGTGTAGTTACGCACATGCCCCATATGGATGCGGCCCGACGGGTAGGGAAACATTTCAAGCACATAGTATTTGGGGCGGTCCGTGGTCCGGCTGGCCCTGAAGATCCCGGCCTTGTCCCAGGCCTGTTGCCATTTCGCTTCGATTTCGGCGGCGCTGTATCGCGACATGAAAGCGGTCCTTTGACTGAAAACGCCGGGCAGAAACCCGGCGCGATATTGTTATGTTCGTGTCCGGCGGATCAGAGCCTGGCGTCGTTGACCCGCAACTGCCGGGCGCGCGACAGGATCGCATCCTCGACGGCGCGGGTGGTGCCAGCACTGACCGGCCCGCCCTTGGTATGCAATGCGACGGTCAGCGACCGCGCATCCAGTGCCGGGTCCTTGATGTGCACGGTCGCGCGATAGCTGCGGCCCCCGCCCGGCGGGGTTCCGTACCCGGTGATGATGACTCCGGTGAAAGGATCGACATCCGAAACCGGCAGGAAGTTGAGCACCTCCAGCGATGCGGCCCAGAGATAGCGATTCACATTGACGGTCTGTTCTGTCGTGTTCGGCCCGAAGATATCCCATATGGTTGAGCCGCCCGCGCCCGTGAAACCGGCCGATTCCGGGTTTTGATTCACGAAATCCGTCGGCTCGGGGGCGGTCGCCAGCCTTTCGTTCCCGGACCGCCGATTGCCGCAGCCCGTCAGAGCCAGGCAAAGCGATGCGACCAGTACAACCTTCAGTCCGTTATGCAGCGTCATCACGAATTCCCGATACAGAGTTGCAAAGGTTCCTACCCAAGCCTGCAATGTGGGGCAAGGGCTTAGTCGGGACCGCGCCCGCGCGACAATCCCGCGATGGCCCAGATGCCGTCCGCGTCAGAACGGTCGCGCGGCGGACTGTGGCAAAGCTGCACCAATCGAAACGACTTTGCGACCGCCCAACCGCCAGCCCTTGCCAAGACGGGCCTGAAAAAGCGAAACCCCTGTCATACCCACGCCGGATTCCCCGGTTTGGGCGTATGATTTGAAAACCGAGGGAAAAACTATGAAAAAGGTTCTCTTCGCAACGACTGCGCTGATCGCTCTGGGCAGCATGGCAGCAGCAGACGTTCGCCTGAGCGGTTACGGCCGTTTCGGCCTGGACTGGAACGACGGCAACTCCAACGATCCTAACGATGCTTCGTACAACGGTGTCGACGAAACCACCGTCACCTCGCGTCTGCGTCTGCAGGTGGATATGTCGGCTGAAACCGACGGCGGTGTTGGCTTCAACGCACGCGTTCGTATGCAGGCTGAAAGCCGTGACAACGCGCCCCAAAGCAACGGCGGCGCCCGCGTCGTTCGTGACGCAGCCGGTGCGGTTGTCACCGATGCCAACGGCAACCCGATCGTTGTTCGCCCGAATGACAACGGCTTCAACGGTGCCCGTTTCGGCGTGACCTATGGCGGTCTGGCCGTCAACGTCGGCAACATCATCGGCGCGGTTGAAAACGCACCTGGTCTGTACACCACCGGCACCCGCTCGGCTGGCACCGGTATCGACGGCATGGGCTTCAACAGCCTGGCCATCAAAGACGGCGGCTGGGACGCGTACAGCTCCGACGGTCAAGGCGCAAACGGCATCGAAGCCCTGTACACCGTTGGCGGTTTCACCGGCCACATTTCGTACAGCGTCGACAATGACGATCTGGCCAGCTGGGATCCGGTAAACGGCATCGCAGTTCCGGGCGAAGAGCGTACCGCCATCATGCTGACCTACAGCTTTGGTGACTACTATGTGACCGGTGCCTATCAGGACTCCAACAACGGTCTGCAAGCCTCTGACGGCAAGGATCTGAACGATCTGTACTTCTTCGCCGCTGGCGGTGACTGGGGTCAGTTCGGTGCCAAGATCGCATACGGTTCGACCACTCTGACCGACTCCTGGACCATCGAAGGTAACATGGACATCGGCGCAGCCAGCAACGTTCTGGTCTGGATCAACGATGCCAGCGACAACAACTACACTGTCGGCGGCGGTTTCGCCAACGGTGGTGCTGACCTGGGTACCGACGGCACCAGCTGGGGTATCAACTACCAGTACGACCTGGGTGGCGGAACCACCTTCGTCGCCGGTTATGTCGACAGCGAAAACAAGCTGAATGGCGGTACCGACCAGAAGCAGTTCCAGGCCGGTGTGTACTTCAGCTTCTAAGCTGAACCGCAATTGACCTGAATTTTGGGCGGGCCTTCGTGGTCCGCCCTTTTCTTTTGCGCCGGTCTGGTGTTTCTGTCGGTGCAAACCACCTGCGAGGATCAGATGCCGCTGCAAGATATCAAGACCCGCATTTCCGCAGCCGAAACCGCCGCCGGGCGTCGGCCCGGATCGACGACGCTGATCGCGGTGTCCAAGGTTCAACCGTTAGAACGGGTTCAGGCGGTGCTGGAACAGGGGCAGCGGTGTTTCGGGGAAAACCGGGTTCAGGAAGCCGCCGGGAAATGGCCAGACTTCCGCGAGAAATTTGATGATATCGACTTGCATCTGATCGGCCCGTTGCAGACCAACAAGGCGCGGCAGGCGGTCGATCTGTGTCAGTCGATCCACACGCTGGATCGGCCCAAGCTGGCGAAAACGCTGGCAAGACTGGCTCAGGAAAGCGGCAACTGCCCGGACATTTTCATCCAGGTGAACACCGGTGAGGAACCGCAAAAAGCCGGCGTTCTGCCCGGTGACGCCGACAGCTTTGTGGCGGAATGTCTGGCGTTGGATTTGCCCGTGCGCGGGCTGATGTGCATCCCCCCCGTGCAAGAGGAACCGGCGCTGCATTTCGCGTTGCTGGCAAAGATCGCCCGCCGCAACGGGTTGGACGGTCTGTCCATGGGCATGAGTTCCGATTTCGAAACCGCTATTGCCCTGGGGGCCACCCATGTCCGGGTCGGATCGGCGATCTTCGGCGAAAGAACCCCCGCCCCGGCCGCGTAGGACCCGTCAGGATCCAATTGTCGGCGCGGGCACGATCAGACGCGTACCCGGCGGTGCCAGCGCGGCGATTCGGTGCAGGTTCGCGCGTGACAGGGCGATGCAGCCTTCGGTCGGATATCCCGGGCGACGCCATTGATGGACAAAAATGGCCGAGCCCCGCCCCGGGGTCGCATCGGGCCAGTTCCAGTCCGTCAGCAGGATCAGATCATACAGCGGATCGGCCCGGCGCAGGCATTCGTGGCTGAATTCATGGGGCGCGCGCACCAAGTGATTGTAGTGTGCGTCCATTGAATCGTCCGACCACAGATCACCGGGCCGGATCGGTACGGCCCAGGGGGCCGGCCGCGCCATTCGGTCGGCGCGGTACAGCAATCCGGTGATGTGATGCGACCCGGCAGGTGTCGCGCCGTCGCCTTCCCTTTTGTTGGTGGACACGCCGCCACGACCGATGCTGCACGGCAACCGAACCCCGCGAAATCGCAACCCGCAGGGTGTCAGAACCATGTCTTGCGGATTCACAGAAGATGCCCTGACTTGGCCGCCTTGGTGGCCAGATAGCCGCGATTCTGTTCGGTTTCGCCGACTTTCAGGGGGACACGTTCGACAACGTGGATGCCGGTGTTTTCCATCATCGCAATCTTGGCCGGGTTGTTGGTCAGCAGCCGTACTGAAGAAAACCCCAAGGATTTCAGGATGTCCGATCCCAGTCTGAAATCGCGTTCGTCGTCTTCGAACCCCAGCCGATGGTTGGCCTGCACGGTGTCAAACCCCTGATCCTGCAAGAAGTAGGCCCGCATCTTGTTGGCCAGCCCGATGCCACGTCCTTCCTGATTCAGATACAGCAGAACGCCATTGCCTTCGGCCCCCATCTGGGCCAGCGCGGCGCGCAGCTGGGGGCCGCAGTCGCATTTCAGGCTGCCCAGGATGTCGCCGGTGAAACAGGCGGAATGCAGTCGCGCCAAGACGGGCTTTTCGCGGTCCGGACGCCCGACTTCGACGGCATAATGTTCTTCTCCGCCGTCCTCGGGGCGGTAGACGTGCAGACGCCCGGCTTGGGAAACCTGCATTGGCAGGCGTGCGCTGACCACTGGGGACAAGGGGCTGCGATCCACCAGATGCGGTGCGGCCAGGGTGGCGTCGATCCGGGTCAGACCGTGACGGGCTGCGAATGCAGCGCCGTCCGGCACCGTGACCGTCACCACGGCGGGCAGCAGGCGCGCGGCCTTGGCCAGGGCAATTGCCGTCCGCGACAGCCCGGCGGTGCCATCGCGCAGCGCATTCAGCGGCCCCTTCATCGGGGCGATCAGATCGTCCGCCGGGTCCGCGATGGCCCGAACCCAGGCCGGGTCCGCATCCTCGGGCATGGTCACCCGGGCCAGATCACCGTCATACACCCGCGCCTTGAGCGTTTCCGCGCGCCGGGCGGTGATCGCGATCACCGGGGTCGGGTCAACGGCGCGAAGGTCGGCCAGGCGTTCGCTGTTCAAGGTTTCCGCCGCCAGGGCGAGAACCGCGCCTGAATCGTCTGTCAGCACGACGGGTACGCCCATGCGCAGATCGGCACGGGCGCGGGCCAGCAATTCGGTGATATCCGGGATCAGGCTCATGATGGGGCAACCGCTCAGATTTTGGTTCTTCCTATGCGTTCTTCGCCGGAATGTGAAACAATTCCGCCGTCCCGGACACGAGCGCGTGAACCGATGCAGCATTTCTTGCCCAATCGCAATCTGACACACATCTGTGAATGGAACGACTGGAGAGCAACCCCATGCCGCAATTGAAAAAGATCCTGCTGGTCGATGATGACGAAGACCTGCGTGACGCGTTGAGCGAACAACTGATCATGACCGAGGAATTCGATGTATTCGAGGCTGGCGACGGCCAGGGCGCGATGGGTCGGGCCAAAGAAGCGCTGTATGACCTGATCATCCTGGATGTGGGGCTGCCGGATACGGATGGCCGCGAATTGTGCCGGCTGATGCGCAAACAGGGGGTCAAGGCTCCGATCCTGATGCTGACCGGTCATGACAGTGATGCCGATACGATCCTGGGGCTGGATTCGGGCGCCAACGATTATGTCACCAAGCCGTTCAAATTTCCGGTTCTTCTGGCGCGGATCCGTGCGCAACTGCGCCAGCACGAACAATCCGAAGACGCGGTTTTCGCGTTGGGGCCGTACACGTTCAAACCCGCCATGAAGATCTTGATCACCGAGGATGAGCGAAAAATTCGCCTGACCGAGAAAGAGACCAACATCCTGAAGTTCCTGTACCGCTCCAGCGACGGCGTGGTTCCGCGCGATGTTCTGCTGCACGAGGTGTGGGGGTATAACGCCGGGGTTACCACACATACCCTGGAAACCCACATATACCGCTTGCGCCAGAAGATAGAGCCCGATCCGTCCAACGCCCGTCTTCTGGTCACAGAATCCGGCGGATATCGGCTGGTGGCGTAAGAATAGTGATTTACAAGTTAAACTTTACACGTTATGGTTGATTAAAGCGATCTCGATTAATGACGCGGCTTCAGATTGCGGCTATAATAAACCCATCCCGCGTATGTCCGGGTCATGACATACACCTCCCTGTTGGACTAGGCCGGGCACTTGCCCGGCCCTTTTTTTGCCAAACGCAACGTGGTCGACGCCGGGGGCGCGCTGCCGGGAAACAGGGCTGGCAATGGGAAGCACGCGGGCATAGTGTCTGTGCGTTGCCCTAAAATGTCGAGAATGCCATGCCTTTTTCCCTAGCAACCTGGAACATCAATTCGGTCCGTCTGCGCGAACCCATCGTTATGAAACTGTTGCGGGAACAGGCGCCGGACGTGTTGTGTCTGCAGGAATGCAAGTCGCCGGTCGAAAAGATCCCGACCGAAGGCTTTGCTTCGCTGGGCTATACCCACATGATCGCGCGTGGTCAGAAAGGCTATAACGGGGTTGCGATCCTGTCGCGTTTGCCCATGGTCGAAGCCGGATCCGAGGATTTCGCCAGCTTGGGCCACGCGCGCCACATCGCCGGGCGGTTGGAGAACGGGGTTACCATCCACAATTTTTATGTCCCTGCGGGCGGCGACGTTCCCGATCGTGCGGTCAACGAGAAATTCGGGCAGAAACTGGACTATCTGACCGGAATGCGCGACTGGTTCCAGGGTGAGCGTCCCGAGAAATCCATTCTTGTGGGCGATCTGAACATTGCGCCGCGCGAAGACGACGTGTGGAGCCACAAGAAATTGCTCAAGGTCGTCAGCCACACCCCCATCGAAGTCGAACATCTGGCCCAGACCCAGGACGCGGGCGGATGGGTCGATGTCACCCGGCAGGACATTCCCGACGGGCCGCTGTTCAGTTGGTGGTCCTATCGGGCGCGCGACTGGTCGGCCGCGGACAAGGGGCGGCGGCTGGATCACGTCTGGGCGACGCCGGACATCAGCAATGCCGCCCATTCCAGCCGCGTTCTGCGCGATGCGCGCGGATGGGAAAAACCCAGCGACCACGCCCCGATTTTTGCCAGTTTCGATCTCTAGCGCAGGTTTTTGAAACTCTGCTCTTGGTTTCCGTTTCGTGTGCTTCCATATAGAGCGCCAAGTTCGAAGGAGAGGACCAGATGATTGAATTGAATGCCGGCCCTGCCGCACCTGCGGATCTGATCAAGGATGCGACCGAAGGTACGTTCATGGCGGATGTGGTCGAGGCCTCCAACGAGATACCGGTCATCGTGGATTTCTGGGCGCCTTGGTGCGGCCCGTGCAAGACCCTGGGACCGATGCTGGAAAAGGCCGTGACGGCAGCCAAGGGCGCGGTCAGGATGGTCAAGGTCAATGTCGACGAAGCCCAGACGATCGCGGGTCAATTGCAGATTCAATCGATCCCGACGGTCTATGCCTTTTACAAGGGACAGCCGGTTGACGGGTTTCAGGGGGCGTTGCCGGAATCCGAAATCAAGGCCTTTGTCGACCGGGTGATCGCGGCGGGTGGCGGCGAAGCGCCGGGCGATACGTTGAACGACGCGGTCGAGGCCGCAGATGAAATGCTCAGTTCCGGGGCCGCTGTGGATGCGGCCCAGACCTTTGCCGCCATTCTGGCCGAAGACCCGAACCATGCCGGGGCCTATGGCGGTCTGGTGCGGTCCCATATCGCGCTGGAAGATCTGGAACAGGCCGAAGCGATCCTGAATGGCGCGCCGGCAGAGATTTCTGAAAGCGCCGAACTGGAAGCCGCCCACGCACAGCTGGAATTGGCGCGCCAGGCGGCGGATGCGGGGCCGGTGGCGGAACTGACCGCATCGGTCCAAGCCAACCCCGACGATCTGCAAGCCCGGTTCGATCTGGCGTTGGCGTTGCAGGCCAATGGCCAGACCGACGACGCGGTGGAACAATTGCTGGAAGTCTTCCGCCGCGACCGGGAATGGAACGAGGGCGCAGCCAAGACCCAGCTGTTCACGATTTTCGATGCGCTCAAACCCAACGACCCGGTTGTTCTGAACGGCCGGCGCAAACTGAGTTCGATGATATTTGCCTAGTTGTGGAACGGGGCTAGTTTGGAGCGCATGATGAATGCCGCAGACTTGCCGGACACGATTTCCGTATTCCCGCTTCCGGGGGCTTTGTTGCTGCCCCGGTCGCGCTTGCCGCTGCATATCTTTGAACCCCGGTATCTGCAGATGTTCGAAGATGCGCTGAAAACGTCAGAGCGGCTGATCGGCATGGTGCAACCGGATCCGAAACCCGACGGCAAGGATCGGCTGCACAGCATCGGTTGCGCCGGACGGATCACCCAGTTCTCGGAAACCGAGGACGGTCGTTATATGATCACCCTGAGCGGCATATCCCGGTTTCGCATTTTGCGGGAATGCGACGGTTTCCAGCCCTATCGCCGGTGCGATGTCGCATGGGACGCGTTCGAACATGATCTGGGCCGTTCGGAAACCGACCCGGGTTTTGACCGTCCGGCCTTCATGGCGCTGCTGGATCGCTACTTTTGTGCGCAACAGCTGTCGACCGACTGGGACGCGATCAAGGACGCAGAGGATGAATTGCTGATCAATTCGTTGTCGATGCTGCTGGATCTGGGGCCCGAGGACCGGCAGGCCCTGCTGGAAGCCCCCAGCTTGTCGGCGCGGCGCGAAACGCTTGTCACGCTTATGGAATACGCCCTGCGCGGCGGTCAAAGCAAGGAAACCATGCAATGAGCGATACCCGACCGGAATTTGACCGTCGCATGCTGGAGGCGCTGGTCTGTCCGCAGACCCAGTCCGGTCTCAGCTATGACGCCGACCGACAGGAACTGGTTTCCCGGTCCGCCGGCCTGGCGTTTCCAATTCGCAACGGCATCCCGGTGATGCTGGTCGATGAGGCCCGCGAACTGGACTGATCCGGGTCAGATCGGTTTGCCCTGCAGGAGTTTCGGCAATTGCCCTGTCAATCCTGCGGCCTCGCGGATCAGACCACGGCGCAGACCGGGTATGGCGTTGATCAGGCCCATGCCCAGATCCCGGCCCAAGCGCAGTATCGTGTTGTCATTTGAAAACAAGCGGTTGAACGCATCGGTCGCCAGGGCCAGCGCCGCTGTGTCGAACCGCCGCCATTGCTGATACTGCTGCAAGGCGCCCGGTGCCCCGATGTCTTCGCCCCGGCGCACGGCCAGAACCAGGGTTTCGGCCAAGGCCGCCACATCGCGCAGCCCGGCATTCAGCCCCTGTCCGGCGATCGGGTGCACCCCGTGGGCGGCGTCTCCGACCAAGGCCAGCCGCTGGCTGATGAAACTGTTGGCGATGGTCAGGTTCAAAGGATAGGTGAACCTTTGGCCGATCAGCTCCAGCTGGCCCAGGAAATCGCCGAAGCGCGGGTGCAGTTCGGCCAGATAGCCCGCATCGTCCAGCGCGTTGATGCGCAAGGCGGTCGCGGTGCGTTCGCTCCAGACAATCGAACTGCGGTTGCCGGTCAGGGGCAGAATCGCCAAGGGTCCGGGCGGCATGAAGAACTGATGCGCAATGCCATTGTGGGGCTTTTCATGGCCAATCGCGCACACCAGTGCGGTTTGCCCATAGTCCCAGCCAGTGCGCTTGATCCCGGCGCGGCGCGCGGTGCCGCTGTTGCGCCCGTCCGAACCCACCAGCAACCACCCGTTGACGGTGCTGCCGTCATCCAGCGTCACCGTTGCGCCGGTCGCGTCGGTGGATTGCGCCACAACGGTCCGGCCGTCGATCTGCGTGATCAGCGGTTCATCCCGCATCGCGTCCAGCAAGGCAGGGCGCAGATGGCGGTCCTCGACCATATATCCCATTGGCCCTTCTTCGATTTCGGCATGATCGAAATGCAGGAACAGCGGTGATGGCCCAAGGCCCGCATGCCCGTCGGTGACCGTGATTTCCAGCATCGGTTGCGCCGAATCGGCGATCCGGGGCCAGATGCCGATGGCCGCCAGCAGGCGCTGTGACGTCAGCGCCAGGGCATAGCCGCGCCCGTCGAACGCCGCGTCTCTGCGGGTGGCGGCCGGTAGCGCGTCGATCACCGTGACGCGCTGCCCGGTCTGAGCCAGCGCCAAGGCCAGGGTCGGGCCGTTCAGCCCGCCGCCAACAATGATGATATCGGTTTCAGGTGTCATGCCCTGCAATATGATTGACCGGCCGGGATTGTCCATGCGCGGTGCTGTCGCTAGGCTCCGCGCAAGTCAAAGGATGAGGGCGGTATGCAGGACTGGTTGAAAATGAGCGCGGGCGATCTGGGGCGCGCGATCGGTGCAGGCAAGATTGATCCGGTGGATTTGACATGCGCCTATCTGGACGCGATCGATGTCCACCCGGCGCGCGACCGGATCTATGCCCGCGTGACCCATGACAGGGCCCTGTCCGAAGCCGAGGCCGCACGGTCCCGTGCCAAGGCCGAACAGCGGTTGTCGCTGGTCGACGGGGTGCCGATCAGCTGGAAGGATCTGTTTGATACCGCGGGTATCGTCACCGAATCCGGCTCGGCCTTGCTGAAGGGCCGAACACCGGACGAGGACGCGCTGGTGCTGCGCAATGCCACCGCAATGGGCAGCGTATGTCTGGGCAAGACCCATATGAGTGAATTGGCTTTCTCGGGGTTGGGGTTGAACCCGATCACGGCGACACCGCCCTGTATCAACGACGATCAGGCCGCGCCCGGCGGGTCTTCGTCCGGCGCGGGGGCATCGGTGGCTTTCGATCTCGCGGTCTGCGGGATCGGCTCGGATACGGGCGGATCGGTGCGGATTCCGGCGGCATGGAACGATCTGGTGGGGCTGAAAACCACCTCTGGTCGGATCAGCCTGGACGGCGTGGTGCCGTTGTGCCCGGAATTCGACACTGTTGGCCCGCTGACGCGCACAGTCGAGGATGCGGCCCTGATGCTGGCCATGCTGGAAGGCGACCAGCCTGTCGATCTGCGCGGCACGACCCTGCGGGGCCGCCGGCTGGGTGTTTTGCAGACTTCCGCCCTGGAAGATGTTCGCCCCGAACCGCTCGGCGCGTTCGAAGCGGCGATCAAGCGGCTGGAGGCGGCGGGGGCCATCATCGAGCCGATCGAGGTGCCGGAACTGGAAGAGGCGATGACGCTCAATGCGGTGTTGTACACGGCCGAGGCATACGGGGTCTGGCGCGACGTGATCGAAGCCAATCCACAGGCGATGTACGAACCTATTCTGGAACGATTCCGCGCCGGTGCCGGTTTTTCGGGTCCAGATTATGTTTCGGCTTGGACCAGGCTGCGCGCGGTGCGCCGGGTCTGGGAACGCACCTGCGCAGGCTATGACGCGATCCTGTGCCCGACGGCCCCGAACCTGCCGCCGAATGTAAAGCGGCTGAATGAGGATCGCGAATATTATGTCACCGAGAATCTGCTGACCCTGCGCAATACGCGCATTGGCAATCTGATGGGGCTGTGTTCCCTGACCCTGCCGACCGGGGTGCCCAGCTGCGGGCTTTCGCTGATGGGTACGCCCAACGGGGAAGAGGCGTTGTTGCGGCTGGGGGCGGCGGCGGAACGCGCTTTGGCCTGAAAGCCACAACTTGGCGTGCGTGGCCCTGTTGCTCTGGACGCGAGGGTGTCGGGTCTGTAACCTGTTGCGCAACGGGGCGAAAATGATCCCGACTTGAGGCTGCAGCATGAATTTACCCGATCGGTTTGCGAACCTGCCGGAATATGCATTCCCGCGTCTGCGCGCGTTGCTGGATCAGCATGCGCCCGGTGGCGACGTGGTACACATGACCATAGGCGAGCCGAAACATGCGTTTCCGGCCTGGGTCACGGATGTGATTGCCGAGAATGCCGCCGGGTTCAATTCTTATCCACCAAATGACGGCACGCCGGACTTGCGCCGCGCGATCGCCGATTGGGTGCATCGCCGGTATGGCGTTGCCCTGGATGCCGACACGCAGGTCATGGCACTGAACGGAACCCGCGAGGGGCTGTACAATGCCGCCATGGCCCTGTGCCCGGAACAGAAAGACGGGCAGAAACCCGCGATCCTGACGCCGAACCCGTTTTATCAGGTCTACATGATTGCCGCCCTGTCGGTGGGGGCCGAGCCGGTGTTCGTACCTGCAACCGTGGCGAGCGGCCATCTGCCGGATTATGCCGGGGTCGGACGCGAGATTCTGAACCGCACTGCAATCGTCTATGTCTGTTCGCCGGCCAATCCGCAGGGGGCCGTGGCTGATCGGGCGTATTGGGCGGATCTGTTCGCGCTGGCCGAGCAATATGATTTCCGCATCTTCGCGGATGAATGTTATAGCGAAATCTATCGCGATGCGCCGCCGGTGGGTGCGTTGCAGGTGGCGCGTGAAATCGGTGCCGACCCCGAGCGGGTGACGATTTTCCATTCATTGTCCAAACGTTCGAATTTGCCGGGGCTGCGGTCGGGGTTCGTCGCGGGCGGTCCCGAAACCATCCGCCAGATCAAGCAGCTGCGGAATTATTCCGGCGCTCCTCTGCCTGGCCCGTTGCAGGCGGCGGCCGCGGCCGTCTGGGCCGATGAGGGGCATGTCGAAGAAAACCGGGCGCTGTATCGAGAAAAATTTGCCGTTGCGGATCAGGTGATGGCACCGGTGCAGGGCTATCAGCCCCCCGAAGCGGGGTTCTTTCTGTGGCTGCCGGTGGAAAATGGTGAAACAGCCGCCTTGCAGGTCTGGCGGGAAACCGGGGTGCGGGTTCTGCCAGGCGCGTATCTGGCGCAAGGCGGGCCGGGGCAAAACCCGGGCGAAGGATATATCCGGGCTGCCATGGTGGCCCCAAAAACAGAAATGCAGGACGGGCTGATCAGGCTGCGTGACTGCTTGTACAGGTAGACCGAGGGTAGGCATGGCATATCATTCACGCAGTCGCGATCCGCTGTTGGACAGCAACATGCAGGCGGCCATTGAAAAACGCGGCAAGGAGCTGATCGGTATTGCGCTGATCTGCCTGGGGCTGGCGGCTGCGGCGATGATTGCATCCTATACGCCGGATGATCCCAACTGGATGGTGTCGACGGATGAGCCGGTGCAGAACTGGATGGGCCGTATCGGGGCCTCGGTCGCGGCACCGCTGTTCATGATCGTGGGCTGGGGCAGCTGGGGCATCGCGCTGATCTGTCTGGTCTGGGGCGTTCGGTTTCTGCTGCATCGCGGCGAAGATCGTGCCGTCGGGCGTCTGATCTTTGCGCCCATCGCGGTGGCCGTCGCTTCGATCTATGCCGCGACGCTGGTGCCGGATGCCCAGTGGCGTGCGACGCACAGTTTCGGCCTGGGTGGCCTGTTCGGGGATACGGTGATGGGGGCGCTGCTGACGCTGCTGCCGATCGGATCCCATCTGGCGCTCAAGCTGCTGTCGCTGGTGGCCGCAATGTGTCTGCTGGGAATGGGGGCTTTCGTGTTCGGCTTTACCCGGGCCGAGATCGGGCGGGGTATCCGCGCCATGCTGATTGGGCTGATCATGGGCTATGGTGCCCTGGTGACCCTGTTGGGCCGCGGGGCGCGCACCGCGGTGGACAAGGCCCGCAGCAAGCACGCACAGATCGAAGAACGCCGCGAAGAGGCCCGTCAGACCCGATCCGAGGCAGCCGCCATGGCCGCCGCGCGCGCGGGTGATGTATCGGCTGCTATGTCGATGCCCGCTGATGATGTGCAATTCGAAACCGTAGAAGAGCTTGACGACGCCGAAGACCGCAGCGGTTTCTTGTCGCGTATGCCGTCGCTGATCCGCCGCCCCGAGCCCATGCCGCAAGCCGAACTGGTCGACCCCGAAGAGGTCGAAGGCTATGATGAAATGCCGGAAGACGATCGCATCAGCGCCCGTATCGCGGATGCGGTGCGCGCCCGGCTTCGCCCGGATCAGCCCAAGGATGATCCCAGCCGTCCCTTGACCCGGGGCCGGGGCAGGGGGCCGGATCCATTGGTATTGAACACGTCCGGTCTGCGGCCCGAACCGCCGCTGACTGCGGATCAGCCTGCTGCGGAACCACAGGGGATGATGATTGCGAACGCAGAACCGCCGGAAACGATGCAGTTCCAATCCGAGGTTCTGGAAGAACACGAAGCTGATGACACCCTGCCGCTGGTGGAACCGGAACCGGCCGCGCCGGCCATTCCGGCGCTGGAGCCGCGCAAGGTGGTCAAGAACCTTCCCCGCAAATCCCCTGCGCCGTCCCGCCGCGCACAGGCCGAGGCGCAACCGGCGCTGGCGTTCGACGAAGATGCGACCGCGTTCGAGTTGCCTCCGCTGAATTTGTTGACCAATCCCGCGTCGATCCAGCGCCACGTCCTGAGCGACGAGGCGCTGGAGGAAAACGCCCGCATGCTGGAAAGCGTTCTGGATGATTACGGCGTCAAGGGCGAAATCGTCAGCGTGCGCCCCGGCCCGGTGGTCACCATGTACGAACTGGAACCGGCGCCGGGCCTGAAAGCCAGCCGCGTGATCGGTCTGTCCGATGATATCGCGCGCTCGATGATGGCCTTGTCCGCACGGGTCAGCACGGTGCCCGGACGCTCGGTCATCGGTATCGAACTGCCCAACGAAAAGCGTGAGATGTGCGTGCTGCGCGAAGTGCTGGCCGCGCGCGATTTCGGCGACAGCAACATGAGTCTGCCGCTGGCTCTGGGCAAGGACATCGGGGGCGATCCGGTTGTCGCCAACCTGGCCAAGATGCCACACCTGCTGATCGCCGGGACCACGGGGTCGGGTAAGTCGGTTGCCATCAACACGATGATCCTGAGCCTGCTTTACAAGCTGACGCCGGAGGAATGCCGCCTGATCATGATCGACCCGAAGATGCTGGAACTGTCGGTCTATGACGGCATCCCGCATCTGCTGTCGCCGGTGGTGACCGACCCCAAGAAGGCGGTCGTGGCCCTGAAATGGGTCGTGGGCGAGATGGAAGACCGCTATCGCAAGATGTCCAAGATGGGCGTGCGCAATATCGAAGGCTATAACAGCCGGGTGAACGATGCGCTGGCCAAGGGCGAAATGTTTTCCCGCACGGTGCAGACGGGCTTTGACGACGAAACCGGCGATCCGGTGTTCGAGACCGAAGAATTCGCCCCCGAAGCGATGCCCTTCATCGTGGTGATCGTGGACGAGATGGCCGACCTGATGATGGTCGCGGGCAAGGAAATCGAGGCCTGCATCCAGCGTCTGGCGCAAATGGCGCGGGCTTCGGGCATTCACCTTATCATGGCGACACAGCGCCCGTCGGTCGACGTGATCACCGGCACGATCAAGGCCAACTTCCCCACGCGGATTTCCTTCCAGGTCACGTCGAAGATCGACAGCCGCACCATTCTGGGCGAGATGGGGGCCGAACAGCTGCTGGGCATGGGTGATATGCTCTACATGGCAGGCGGCGCCAAGATCACCCGCTGTCATGGCCCATTCGTTTCCGACGAAGAGGTCGAAGAAGTCGTCAACCATCTCAAGGGTTTTGGTCCGCCCGAGTACATGCGCGGCGTGGTCGAAGGCCCGGACGAGGACAAGGAAAGCAATATCGACGCGGTTCTGGGCCTTGGCGGCAACACCAATGGCGAAGACGCCTTGTACGATCAGGCGGTGCAGGTCGTTATCCAGGACCGGAAATGTTCGACCAGCTACATACAACGCAAACTGGCCATCGGTTACAACAAGGCCGCGCGTCTTGTCGAACAGATGGAGGACCAGGGGCTGGTTTCCCCGGCGAACCATGTGGGGAAACGTGAAATTCTTGTGCCTGAACAGTAACCGGGACGGTTCACTTCGGCGCACAAGACCCTATGTACAGGGCATGAAACATTTCGTCTGCGCCATTGCGCTTGGCCTGGCCGCCACCGGGTCATGGGCCGCTGAAAAACTGTCACTGGCCGAGGTCTCGGCTTATCTGAACGGGCTGAGCACGGTGGTAGCGCCCTTTACGCAGTATAACGACGATGGTTCGACATCGACCGGGACGCTCTATCTGCATCGCCCGGGTCGGATGCGGTTCGAATATGATCCGCCAAATGCCGCAACCGTCGTCGCCGGGGCCGGCGCGGTGGTGATCCATGATCCCAAGTCGAACCAGCCGCCTGAAAGCTATCCGCTCAAACGTACGCCGCTTTCGGTGATCCTGGACCGCCGGGTGGATCTGGGGCGCGCCAATATGGTGGTTGGCCACAGCTTTGACGGGACATCAACCGTGGTGACCGCGCAGGACCCTGAGAATCCGGATTATGGCCGCATTGACCTGATGTTCGACGACACCCCGACAGAGCTGCGGCAATGGGTGATACACGACAATGCCGGTGGGCGCACGACCGTTGTTCTGGGCGAGCTTGAAAAAGGTGGGCGTCTCAGCAGCAACCTGTTCAGCCACCAGGGCGGCGGGGGGCAGGGCGCGAACCGATAATTCGTTGCAGGCGGTCCGCACACCAAATCCCCGCGCCGGGCGCGAAACGCCCTATCGGCGGAACGCGCGGCAATTGGCCAGTTGCATCTCATACAGGTTGGCGCGCGCATCCACCTGCCCGGCGACGCGCAACAGCCAACTCTTGCCGTTGTGGCTGCCCCGGGCGAATCCGGTCTGACCTTCGTGATAGGCAAGATACTGGTTGCGCGCATCGGTCAGGGAAATCCCGTTCTTTTCCCGGCTCTGGGACATGTACCAGCCCATGAAATCGCTTGCGTCGCTCATCCGGTCGCGTTTGGCGCCGCGACGTCCGGTTTCCCTGCGATACTGATCCCAGGTGCCGTCCAGCGCCTGGCTGTATCCGTAGGCGCTGCTTTGGCGTCCCATCGGGATCACACCCAACAGATACTGGTTGGGTGTGCGCGCGTCGCCGCGGAATCTGCTTTCCTGATAAATCGTCGCCATCTGCACATGCACCGGCACGCCCCAACGGCGTTCGGTCGCCTTGAAGGCTTTGACGTATTTCGGGCGCTGCTGAGCGATGCTGCACGCATCGTTCAGGTTGCTGGGCGGGGTATGACTGCCGCCACAGGATGCCACTGTCAGCATCAACAACAGTGCGCGAAGAGTTCTGCTCATCTGCCTCTCGCTTGTTTTTGCGCCATTCTAACGCAATCCCCGGCAAGATGGAATCACATTTGGGGCATCGGGATGGGTACAATTTTCCGACTATTTTGTGCGCAAACACAGGGTTGGTCACCCGGCCCAAGGGCGCGCGGGGACGAAAATAGCGGCCGGATCGCGATCTGGTTCACAAACTGTTTCCCGGAAATTCCCTGAGCCTGTTGGACAACAAGGCCTTGCAGCGGTTAGAGTTGAAGGGTAGGGGCTGCAAGAAAATGCTGAAAACGCGCGCTAAATATCACTTGGGACAGGTTGTCCGACACAAGAAGCACCCGTTTCGTGGTGTGATTTTTGATGTCGATCCTGAATTCTCCAATACCGAGGAATGGTATCAAGCCATTCCAGAGGGCAGCCGCCCTGCGCGCGAGCAGCCGTATTACCACCTGCTGGCGGAAAACGATCAGTCCTACTATGTCGCCTATGTGTCCGAACAGAACCTGGTTGCGGATTATTCGGGCGAACCGGTCGACCATCCGGACATCCCGGACATGTTCGGCCCATTTCAGGACGGGTCCTATCCGCTGCATTTCCAACTGAACTGAAGCGCCGGGGTCAGTACCCCAGCGCGCAGCCGTCCTTGCGCGGATCGCTTGCGCCCTCCAGCACCCCGTCCTGTCCGATTCGAATGGCCTGCGCACCGCCGATTGCCGTTTCAGGTATGGACACATTGTGCCCCATATCGGCCAATTCCTGCCGTACCGCATCAGAATACCCGCGCTCGACCTTCATATCCCCACAGTCGGAAAAACTGCGCGGCGCATCCAGTGCGGCTTGTGGCTCCATTCCGAAGTCGCGCAGATTGCTGAGCACGCGGGCATGTCCGTTCGGCTGATAGGCCCCGCCCATCACCCCAAAGGGCATCGATACGCGGCCGTTTTCGCGCAACATGCCCGGGATGATCGTATGCATGGGCCGTTTCCCGCCACCCAGTTCATTCGGGTGCCCCTTTTCAAGGGTGAAACCCTGCCCGCGGTTCTGCAGCAGGATTCCGAACTTGTCGCTGGCGATGCCAGAGCCGAAGCCGTGAAAGATCGAATATATCAACGACACGGCCATGCGATCCTTGTCGACCACGGTGATATAGATCGTGTCCTTGTGCACGGCCTCGGTCAACGGCGCGGCGGCCGCCATTGCGCGGTCGGGTGAGATCAACGCCGCCAATCGTTCGGCCGTTTCAGGGGCCAACATATGGTCCAGACGGTGGGTGTGGTCCGCGTCAGCGATGAAGCGGTTGCGGGTGTCATACGCCAGCTTGGCGGCTTCGGCTTCGATATGGGCGCGCTGCGCACCAAACGGATCCATCCCGGCGATTTCGAAATGCGACAGGATGTTCAGCATCAGGATTGCAGTCGCGCCGTGCCCGTTGGGCGGGTGCTCGACCAGTTCGACGTCTTTGTATTGCCCGCTGATCGGAGTCACCGAATCGCAGCGCGTCGCGGCAAAATCATCCAGACTATGTACGCCGCCCAGCCCGGTCAGCGTTGACACCATGTCTTCGGCGATTTCTCCGGTATAGAATGCGTCGCGCCCCTGTTTCGCCACGCGGCGCAGGACTTCGGCCTGACCGGGTGCGCGAAACATCTGACCCGGCGTCGGGGCCTGACCGCCAGGCAGGAAAATCTCGCGGGCGCGGGGGTTCAGGACCGATCCGTCGTTGGCCCAGTCGAAGGCAACCCTTGGGGCCACGGGCACCCCGGTCTCGGCATAGTGAATCGCCGGCTGCAAAACCGCATCCAGCCCGATGGTGCCGTGGGTTTCCGCGAGATGGCAAAAGGCATCAATCGCACCGGGGATCGTGACCGCATCCGGGCTGGCCTGCTGGATCGCGGTCAACCCCTGATCCCGCAGGCGGTCGGCGTCCGCCAGGGCAGGCGCGCGGCCCGACCCGTTCAGGGCCTGAATGTCGTCGCTGCCGGACGGCGAGAAAAGCACGAAACAATCCCCGCCGATCCCGGTCATCTGGGGTTCGCAAATGCCCAACAGAACCGCGCCGGAAATTGCGGCATCCATTGCGTTGCCCCCGCGTTTCAGAATTTCAACCGCTGTCTGTGCCGCCAGGGGATGCGAGGTGGCACAGATCCCATTTGTTGCAAATACAGCCGAGCGCCCCGGCGTCTGAAAATCCCGCATCGTGTTGGTCTCCCCTTGGTGTCAGGGGACACTAGAAGGCCGCAGCGGCATTGCCAAGACAGGGCGCAAGATTTCGGGACGCCGCAGAAGGCCCCGGTGTCGCGTAATGGGTGGGGGCAATGACACGCGACACCGAGGGAAGCCATTTGAAGCTACGGTTACAGGATGCCCGGCCATTCCGGCAGCAGTTTGAAACGATTGGGGCGGTTTTGCGGCAGGTTGCTCAATCTGCCGGAGGGATCAGGTCGAACGTCAATTGCAGCTGGTTACGGCCATTCTTGCGCAAATAGTGAATATCCCGCGCAAATGTTCGGATGATGTACCAGCCGAACCCACCCTCGGGCAGCTCGGCGCGGGGACCTGCAATGCTGGCGGGCAGCCCCGTGGGCAGCCGGCCTTCGGGCAGAGGGTGGCCGTGATCGGTGATCTGCAGCCTGAGCGCGTGTTTGTCGACCTCTCCGCGAATCGAGATGCTGCCGGGCGCCATGTCCGCATAGGCATGTTCGACCACGTTGTTGACCACTTCGGCCAGGGCGATCTCGACATCGTCCACCTGGTTGTCGGCCACGCCGAATTTCCGGATTCGAGATACGATCTCGTGCAGGGCGCGACGGGTGCCCAGTTCGCTCGCAGTGAACGAATGCGTGAATTTATCTGCGTGGTCCGTCACATCATGTCATCCCCGGAGCGCACTCCGTCAGCCGACTTCCGCCGCCGTCGCGTCTTGCAGCGACGGGAACAGTTTGAAAACGGTGTCCATTCTGGTCAGGCGAAAGACCTTGCTGACAGAGGGGGTCAACCCGGCCAGGTCCAGCCTGCGGCCATCGTCCAGTTGTTTCATGACGGCCACGATGGCCCCCAGGCCGCTGGAATCGATGAAATCCACCTGCGACAGGTCCAGAATCACCCGGTCGGGTCCGGCCTCTGTCTGCAGACGCATATCTTCCTTGAACTGGATTGCCATGGCTGCATCTATCCGGTTTGTATTGACGGTCACGATCTGCGCGGAACCCATTACAGTGCTGGTCAAACTCACTGGTTTTTCCTTTCGACGGGTCTTTTTGCAGCTCGACGCTAGACTGTAATCCTTACCATTTTGTATGCAGTGGCCAAAGCTTGGAGGAATCGCCATGAAGAATGTAATTATCGCAGGTGCGGCCCGCACACCCATGGGCGGTTTTCAGGGGGTATTCGAAACGGTGCCGGCGGCTGACCTTGGCGGGGCCGCGATCGCGGCGGCGATGCAGGGGGCCGGTGTCGCGATCGTCGACGAGGTCCTGATGGGATGCGTATTGCCGGCAGGTCAGGGTCAGGCCCCGGCCCGCCAGGCCGGTTTCGCCGCTGGTCTGGGCGAAGAGGTGCCCGCGACCACGCTGAACAAGATGTGTGGTTCGGGCATGAAGGCTGCGATGATCGGGTTCGATCAGATCGCTCTGGGGCAAACCGAAATCATGGCGGTCGGCGGCATGGAAAGCATGTCCGGCGCGCCGTACCTGTTGCCCAAGATGCGGGCGGGGGCGCGGATCGGTCACGGTCAGGTCATCGACCACATGTTCCTGGATGGGCTGGAAGATGCCTATGACAAGGGCCGGCTGATGGGCACCTTTGCCGAAGACTGCGCCGAGGCGTTCCAGTTCACGCGTGAGTCGCAGGATCAATACGCCCTGACCTCGCTGTCCAATGCGCTTGAGGCGGAACGCACAGGCGCGTTTGTCGACGAAATCACCCCGGTCAAGCTGCACACGCGCGCGGGCGAAGCCGTCATTACCGTCGATGAGCAACCCGGCAAGGCCCGCCCCGAAAAGATCCCCAATCTGAAGCCCGCGTTTCGCAAGGACGGCACGGTGACAGCGGCGAATTCTTCGTCGATCTCGGACGGTGCCGCGGCGTTGGTCCTGGCCTCGGCCGAAGTGGCCGAAAGCAGGGGGCTGACGGTGCGCGCCCGCATTCTGGGCTACGCCAGCCATGCCCAGGCACCGGGCTTGTTCACCACTGCACCGGTTCCGGCGGCACAAAAACTGTTGCAACGGATCGGCTGGAGCAAGAATGACGTGGACCTATGGGAGGTCAACGAGGCCTTTGCCGTCGTGCCGATGGCCTTCATGCACGAGATGGGCCTGCCGCGCGATGTCGTGAACGTCAATGGCGGGGCCTGCGCGCTGGGCCATCCTATCGGGGCGTCGGGTGCGCGAATCATGGTCACGTTGCTCAATGCGCTGGAGAAACGCGGATTGAAACGGGGCGTCGCGGCGATTTGCATCGGTGGGGGCGAAGGCACTGCCATAGCCATCGAACGGATCTGATCCTTGTTGCCCACGAACGGAGCGCAGCACATGCAGGCAGATTATCCGGTCCTGGCGCAGACCATTGCGGCGCTGACCCAGGGCGAAACGGATACCGTTGCCCTGATGGCAACGGTCGCTTGCGAAGTCCACCATGCGGATGACCGGTTCGACTGGACCGGGTTTTATCGGGTGGTCGCGCCCGAGGTGATGAAGATCGGCCCCTATCAGGGCGGGCACGGGTGTCTGGTCATCCCGTTTTCCCGCGGCGTTTGTGGGGCGGCTGCGCACACGGGGCAGATTCAGCTGGTGGCGGACGTGACGGCCTTTCCCGGCCATATTGCCTGTGCGACATCGACCCGTTCCGAACTGGTGCTTCCCGTGCGGGATGGCACGGGCCGGCTGATCGGCGTTTTTGACATTGATAGCGATCAGCCCGACGCATTCACCCAGCAGGATGCCGCGGAAATGGACAAGATCCTGGTTTCGGTTTTCGGGCAATAGGCGCGCGTCGCAATCTTGCGTGAAGTTTTTGTTGATTTTTTCACCCGCGCGCTGCAGCGTGAAAACTGAAGCCATTTTTTCACGGCGGATCGATGCTGCAAGCCGATACCATTCAGCAACAGACTCTGGGTGCCGATTTGCGGGCGCTGCGCAAGGCGCGGGGCATCACGCTTGCGGATCTGGCGGACGGGCTGGGGCGGTCGGTGGGCTGGCTGTCGCAGGTCGAGCGTGACCTGTCCGAGCCTTCGATCACCGATCTGCGCCATATCGCGGCCCGGCTGGATGTGCCGGTCTCGATGTTGTTCGGTCACGCGCCGACACCCGCAGGGGAAGCGGGCTATGTCGTCCGGGCAGGGGCACGGCGCACCATCGGTTCGGATGCGGCGGGATTGGTCGAGGAACTGCTGTCGCCGGACCTGACCGACGATTTCGAAATGGTGCATTCGACCTTTGAGCCACATTCACGCATTGGCGAGGTCGTGACCCGCGCGACACAAGAGGTGGGGTATGTCATCTCGGGCAAGCTGGATCTCGTCATTTCCGGGCGCGGCTTTACGGTGAACCCGGGCGACAGTTTCCGTATCCGGGGCGAGCCATTCGAGTGGATCAACCCTTATGACGAACCTGCGGTGGCGATCTGGGTGATTGCCCCGCCGGTGTACTGACGCCATGAGTTTTCAAGCCTGGACCGTTTTTGCGCTGTTCTGGGTGGTTTTCGTGACCACACCCGGCCCCAATGCGGTCAATTGCATCACCAATGGGATGAACCTGCCGTTTCGCCGCGCGATGATCGGGGTGCTGGCGATTCTGACCCAGGCCAGCCTGTTCCTGACCCTGTCGGCATTGGGTGTCACGGCCCTGATCGCGGCGTCGCCCACGGGGTTCTTCATCGCCAAGCTGATTGGGGCGGGGTTCCTGATCTGGTTGGGCGTGCGTGGCTGGATCCGTGCCAAACTGCCGGTCCGTGCCGATGATCGTCCCGCGCGGCGGGTCTATCTGCATGCGCTGGCGATTGCCACGATCAACCCCAAAAGCGTCGCGGGATACCTGGCGGCGTTCTCGCAATTCGTGCAGCCCTCGGTGCCGATCTGGGACCAGATGACGGTGATCATGCCGACCGCGCTGACGATCACGGCGCTCAGCTATACCGGGTTTACCGTGTTGGGTGCGGTTCTGGGGCGTGCCGCGCTGGGGGCGGTGTTCAATGCCTGGGTGCGCCGCGCGATGGCGGTCTGTTTCATTGTCTATGGGGTGTTGCTGGGCATCAGCAGCACGCCGCAAATCGGGAGATGACCATGATCAAAGGATCTTGCAATTGCGGCGGTGTGGCCTTTCAGATCGACGGGCCGCTGCAACCGCCCAGCGTTTGCCATTGCGGACAATGCCGCAAGCAATCGGGCCATATCTGGGCCTCGGCTGTGACACGTCAGGCCGATTTCAGCCTGACGGCGCAGCACAGTTTGCGCTGGTACAACGCCAGTGAAACAGCCAGCCGCGGATTCTGTGGCACCTGCGGCGCGTTTCTGTTCTGGCAGCATAACGATGAAGATACGATTTCGGTGGCGATGGGGGCGCTGGATGCCCCCACTGGTCTGCATCTGGCCCGCCACATCTTTGTCGCGGACAAGGGCGATTACTACGACATTTCAGACGGCCTGCCACAAAACGCGCAATAAAGGGGACAGGACAATGGCGGATTTTCCGACACAGGCCCGCGTGGTCGTCATCGGCGGCGGCGCGGTGGGCGCATCGTCGCTGTATCATCTGGCCAGGGCGGGATGGACCGATTGCGTTCTGTTGGAAAAGAACGAGCTGACGGCAGGGTCGACCTGGCACGCGGCGGGCAATGTGCCGACCTTTTCCACCAGTTGGTCTATCATGAACATGCAGCGGTATTCGACCGGGCTTTATCGTGGGCTGGCCCAGGCGGTTGATTACCCGATGAACTATCACGTCACCGGCTCGCTCCGGTTGGCGCACAGCAAGGAGCGGATGCAGGAATTCGCCCGCGCGCGGGGCATGGGTCGCTATCAGGGGATGGAGATCGACCTTCTGACGCCGCAAGAGGCACGCGATCTTTACCCCTTCCTAGAACTGCACGACCTGCAGGGCGCGCTTTATGATCCCAACGACGGGGATATCGATCCCAGCCAGCTGACCCAGGCCCTGGCCAAGGGCGCGCGCGATCTGGGCGCGCGGATTGAACGGTTCTGCCCCGCCACCGGCATCAGCCGCGCGGGCAACGAATGGATCGTGCATACGGCCAAGGGCGATATCCGCTGCGAATATGTCGTCAATGCCGCCGGGTATTATGCCCAGAAGGTTGGTGAATGGTTCAAACCCTACGGCGGGCGAACCGTGCCAATGATGGTGATGAGCCATCAATACATGCTGACGGACGAGATCCCCGAAATCGAAGCGTTTACCAAGGACCACGGCAAACTGCCGCTGCTGCGTGACGTGGACAGTTCCTATTACCTGCGGCAGGAAAAAACCGGCCTGAACCTTGGCCCCTATGAACGCAACTGCAAGGCGCATTGGATCACGCCCGACGATCCGTTCCCCGAAGATTTCAGCTTTCAGCTTTATCCCGACGATCTGGAGCGGCTGGAATGGTATATCGAGGATGCGATGGCGCGGGTGCCGTTGCTGGGGCAGGTCGGTGTCAACAAGGTCATCAATGGCCCGATCCCCTATGCGCCCGACGGGTTGCCTTTGCTAGGGCCGATGCCGGGCGTGCCCAACGCGTTCGAGGCTTGCGTCTTTACCTTTGGCATTGCCCAGGCAGGTGGCGCGGGCAAGGTGCTGGCCGAATGGATCACCGAAGGTCAGACCGAATGGGATATGTGGTCTGTCGATCCGCGCCGCTACACGGACTATACCGACAACGAATATTGCATTGCCAAGGGCATGGAGACCTACGGCCACGAATACGCGATGCATTTCCCGTGGCATTCATGGCCCGCTGGCCGCGACAGGAAACTGTCGCCGGTGCATGACAAGGTCAAGAAGCTGGGCGGTGTCATGGGCGCCTACAACGGCTGGGAGCGGGCCAACTGGTTTGCGCAACCGGGTGATGACACCAGCGAAGAGACAACGCAGACATGGAACCGGGCAGGCCCGTGGCAGGCGCGCATCCGCGAGGAATGCGAGGCGGTGCGGGATCACGTTGGGGTGCTCGACCTGCCGGGGTTCTCGCGTTTCAATCTGGGTGGGGATGGTGCGGCAGAATGGCTGCGAACGCGTATCACGGGCGGATTGCCAAAAATCGGGCGCATGAACCTGGCATATTTTGCCGACAACCGGGGACGGATCCTGACCGAGATGAGCGTGATGCGCCACGCCGAGGATTTCTTTACCCTGATCACCGCCGCCACCGCGCAATGGCATGACTGGGAAATGTTGAGATCGGCATTGCCGGCCGGTCTGGAATTGACCGACCATACCCGCGATTTTTCGACCCTGATCGTCACCGGCCCCGAGTCGCGCGCTCTGTTTGAACAGTTGGCACCCGAGGCCGATCTGACCTTGCCCTGGTTGTCGCACCAGCCGGCCGGGGTCGCGGGCCGGCCCGCGGCATTGGCGCGGGTCAGCTTTGCCGGGGAGCTGGGATGGGAAATCCATGCCGCCAACGAACATATGACCGCGATCTACGGGGCGGTTCTGGCCGCCGGGGCCAAGCCTTTTGGCATGTTCGCGCTGGACTGTTTGCGCATCGAAAAGGGCTATCGCGCGTGGAAGCAGGACCTGTCGACCGATTATTCCCTTCTCGAAGCTGGCCTGGACCGGTTCGTCAACTTCGACAAACCGCAGGATTTTCCCGGCAAGGCCGCGTTGCTGCACGAACGTCAACAGGGCAGCGCCAAGCGGTTCGTGACGCTTGTGGTGGATGCAGCCGATGCCGATGCCCCCTATATGTCGACGCTTTGGCAAGATGGGCAGGTCGTCGGGGAAGTCACGTCGGGCGCCTGGGGGTATCGGGTCAATGGCTCGGTCGCGCTGGGGATGCTGCGGGCGGATCTTGCGGTTCCGGGCACCGGGATCGAGGTCGAAATCTACGGCTCGCGCCGCAACGCCATCGTGCAGCCGGACCGCCCGTTGTGGGACCCGAACAATGAAAGAATACGCGCCCAGGATGCCCCGGACGCATCAAATCGCATCCCATGATCACCTCTGGTCAGACAGAAAGCAGTTCAGATGACAAACCTTCCCCGAAATGCCCGCGTCGTTATCGTTGGTGGCGGAATCATCGGCTGCTCGGTGGCCTATCATCTGGCCAAACTGGGGTGGCGGGATGTTGTCTTGCTGGAACGCAAGCAGCTGACCTGCGGCACCACCTGGCATGCCGCCGGGCTGATCGGACAACTGCGGGCGTCGTCCAACATGACCAGGCTGGCGCGCTATTCCGCCGAACTCTATGCCGGTCTGGAAAAGGAAACCGGCGTGGCGACTGGCCTGCGCCAGGTTGGATCGATTTCCGTCGCCCTGACCGACGAACGCAAAGAGGAACTGTTTCGCAATGCCGCCATGGCCAGGGCCTTTGGCGTGCCGGTCGAGGAAATCTCGCCTGCACAAGTCAGGAAACGGTACGACCATGTCAACCTTGACGGGATCAAGGCCGGGGTCTGGTTGCCCACCGATGGACAGGGGGACCCGGCGAATATCGCGCTGGCGCTGGCCAAGGGCGCACGCCAACGCGGTGCGGTGATTGCCGAACGCACCAAGGTGACCGGCGTCACCCGCGAGGGACGCCGCATCACCGGCCTGTCCTATGAAGGCAGCGATGGGCCGGGGCATATCGCGTGCGAACAGGTGGTGAATTGTGCCGGAATGTGGGGCCGTCAGGTTGGCCGCATGATGGGGACAAATGTGCCGCTGCAGGCGTGCGAGCATTTTTACATCGTGTCCGAGCCAATCCCGGGGCTGGACCAGATGCCGGTGCTGCGGGTGCCGGATGAATGCGCGTATTTCAAGGAAGATGCGGGCAAGATGCTGTTGGGCGCGTTCGAGCCGGTCAGCAAACCCTGGGGGCCGATCCCCGAGTCGTTCGAATTCGATCAATTGCCGGAAGATTTCGACCATTTCGAACCGATCCTTGAAAAGGCGGTCCGTCGGATGCCGATGCTGGGAACGGTCGGAATACACACGTTTTTCAACGGTCCCGAAAGCTTTACGCCCGATGATGCCTATCATCTGGGGCTTGCGCCCGAAATGGACAACGTCTGGGTCGCCGCCGGGTTCAACTCGATCGGGATCCAATCGGCGGGCGGGGCTGGCATGGCCCTGGCGCAGTGGATGGAGGACGGGCAGAAACCGTTTGATCTGGGCGATGTCGATATCGCCCGGATGCAACCGTTTCAGGGCAACCGCACCTATCTGGCCGAACGATCCACCGAAACCTTGGGGCTGCTCTATGCGGATCACTTCCCCTATCGGCAAAAAGCCACGGCACGGGGTGTGCGGCGCACGCCCTTTCATCAACACCTGCTGGATCAGGGCGCGGTGATGGGTGAATTGGCCGGTTGGGAACGTGCCAACTGGTTCGCCAATCCGGGGCAGGATGCGGCCTATGCCTATTCCTGGAAACGTCAGAATTTCTTTGAAAACGTCGCCGCCGAACACCGCGCCGTGCGCGAGAATGTCGGCATGTACGATATGTCGTCTTTCGGCAAGATCCGTGTTGAAGGCCCGGATGCCAGCGCTTTTCTGAACCGTGTCGGCGCTGGCCGGTATGACGTGCCGGTGGGCAGGATCGTCTACACCCAGTTTCTGAATGCCCGCGGCGGGATAGAAGCGGATGTAACCATCACCCGCCTGTCCGAAACCGCCTATCTTGTGGTCACCCCGGCGTCAACCCGGCTGGCCGATCAGGTCTGGATGCGGCGCAACAAGGGCGATTTCAACGTGGTTCTGACCGACGTCACCGCCGGCGAAGCTGTGTTGGCGGTCATGGGCCCCAATGCCCGCAAGCTGTTGCAGGCGGTATCGCCCGATGATTTCAGCAACGCGGGCAATCCGTTTGGCACCGCCCGGGGAATCGAACTGGGGATGGCGCTGGCCCGGGCGCATCGGGTGAGCTATGTCGGCGAACTCGGCTGGGAGATCTATGTCTCGTCCGACATGGCGCAACATGCCTTTGAGACCCTGCATGCGGCAGGGCAGGACCTGGGATTGAAGCTGTGCGGCATGCACATGATGGAGTCTTGCCGGATTGAAAAGGGATTTCGCCATTTCGGCCATGACATCACCAGCGAAGACCATGTGCTTGAGGCCGGGTTGGGCTTTGCGGTCAAGACCGACAAGCCCGATTTCATCGGGCGCGATGCGGTGCTGGCGAAAAAGGAAACCGGGCTGAACACGCGGATGGTGCAATTCATGCTGACCGATGCCGAACCGTTGCTGTACCACAATGAACCGATCCTGCGCGATGGCGAGATCGTCGGCCATTTGTCGTCAGGGGCCTATGGGCATCACCTTGGGGCTGCGATTGGCATGGGCTATGTGCCGTGCAATGGCGAAACCGCCGCGCAGGTTCTGGCATCCAGTTATGAGATCGACGTATGCGGGGCGCGGATTGCGGCAAGGGCGTCGCTGAAACCGCTATATGACCCCCAGGGCGAACGGGTCAGGGCATAGGCCATCCGCCGCACCGCAGGGTTGCAGGCGTCGCGCATGTGCGCTGATCGCGCTGTTTCAACCGCTCAGCTCAGCGCGTCTTTGAATTTCAGGAAACGCGGGTCTGTCATCGCCCGTGCGTTCATTGCTTCGCGCAGGGCGGTGACCGATTTGACCGGGCGCATTGCGACTTCGAAGGTTTCGACCAGACCGTCGTCATCCAGCGTGATCAGATCGACGCCGACGGCGTCCAGATCGCCGATCTTGCATTGGAATTCCAACGCCCAATCCTTGCCGTCCCCCATCACACGGCGGTATTTGAAATCGCTGAAAACCTGTCCCACATGGCCCAGCAGCGCCGCCACCGGTTCCCGCCCGGTCCAGGTGGCGAAATATGTGGGCGGCATGAACCTGACGTTCTCGGCCAGAAGCTCGGCAATTTTTGTGGCATCGCCCTTGGCGACGACTTCTTGAATCCGGATGATGGTCGGGTGCATCTGATTGGTTCCTTCCGTGCCTGTATCGCCGCAGCATTGCGCCGCGATCCCGGGGCGGCAAGCCCGACGTGACGTGAACTTGCCTGTTGGCTGGCATGGCGCTAGTCAGGCGCGATGACCGTATCCTCTGACTATACGCCGCCCGACGTTCCGCTGGATGTTCTGCACGAAGATGCGCAGCTTGTCGCCGTCAACAAGCCCCACGGGCTGCTCAGCGTGCCGGGGCGAGGGCCGCATCTGGCCGATTGCCTGTTGTCGCGCCTTCAGGCCGTGTTCCCCGAGGTTCTGGTGGTGCACCGGCTGGATCGCGATACGTCGGGGGTGATGGTCTTTGCCCTGACACCGCATGCGCAGCGCCATCTGGGACGGCAATTCGAACAGCGTCAGGCGCGCAAGACCTATGTGGCGCGGCTGGCAGGAGAATTGCAGCCCGATACGGGCACGGTCGATCTGCCGCTGATCGTGGACTGGCCCAACCGTCCGCGCCAGATGGTTTGCCATGATACCGGAAAACCGGCGGAAACCGAATGGCGCGTGCTGCGCCGTCGCGCCGGGGTGACGCGGGTGCGGTTGATGCCCAAAACCGGGCGCACGCATCAGCTGCGGGTCCATATGGCGGCGCTGGGACATCCGATTCTGGGGGATCCGCTCTATGCGCAGGGCGCGGATGCGGATCACGACCGCATGATGCTGCATTCCGAAGAGTTGCGGATCAAGCATCCCGAAAGCGGTGCGTCGATGAAACTGCGCCGCGTGCCGGATTTCTGAAACGCCGTCTCAGACCTGAATTCGCATCCAGTCCTTTGGCAGGATGTCCGGGTTCGTCAGCTTGGGATCGCCGAACCATTTGACCGGCCCCGCGACGCGTTTGTCTGCATTGTCGTTCAGCCAGGCGCCCCACCATGAAAACGATGAATTCGCGATGATGTTGTGGTCACACAGCGACATCAGGTGCATGTCCGCATGGTCGCTGTCCGGCCCGTTCAAATCCACCACCACCTTGGTGCAGGGCAGGGGCAGGTTGTGTCTGGCCCACTCCGGATCGTCGGAAAACACATAGACCGTGGGGGTGCCGTCAAGCCCGTCCATGATCCGCGCCAGGGCGGCATCATAATAGGATTGATCGCACAGCACATGGGCATCCAGATCGACATAGTCCCCGCGCCGGACGTGCAGCGAAATCGAAAGGCTTTCGTCGATGCGCGCCGCCATTTCGACGTTTGCGGTCGATGAAAACGCCGGAAAACGGAAATCCCGTCTGATCTGATCGGTGATGCGCTCAAAATAGCGTTCGGACTGCCAGTACCCATGCAAATAGGACCCATCCGCCCAGTTTTCGATTTCCGCGTTGTATTCCAGCCCCCGTTCGCGATGAAAGCGGCGGCTGGTCGCCCGCCAGAGCACATAGCGCAGCGGCGAATCCTGTTTCAGCGGTGGCAGCCCGTCCGGCTGTGCCAGCGTAAGATCGAACACCCGCGTCAGGACCCCTTCGCCGCGCCGCTCGGCCAATCGCGCATCCAGCGCCACCTGTGTGCGCAGCCGTTCCGCCAGACCGCGCGCGGCGGCGAATTGGAACATCTGGTTGCCCAGTCGGCCGTGCAGGCGGGTGACGATCATCGGTTGCGGCTCCGGTTGATTTCGCCCATTGGGCATATGCGACCCCCGGGATGCAAGGCAATCCGTTGCGCGATCAAGCGCGGCGCGGTGCAAAGAACCTTGCCGAACCCGACTTGTGCCCCTTGCAGAACGCGGAATGTGACGTTAGAAGCCGCAGCGCGGGTGATTAGCTCAGTGGTAGAGCGCTTCGTTCACATCGAAGATGTCAGGAGTTCAAATCTCTTATCACCCACCATCACACCTGCCGTTGCACCAAGTGTACGCGTGGTTTTCCTTGGACACGCGAACGGGGCCTGCAAGCAGAATTACTTGGCCGTTTCCATCAGCGACAGCTCATGGGTGAAAAAGGCGATACCGCTGGATTCGTCCAGATGGGTGCTGGGGCCGGGATAAATCGTTCCGTTTCCGTTCAGCAGGGTGGTGCGGCGATGCAATTGCACTTCGTTGCCGTTTCCCATCTGTATCACGCTGCCTGCGCTGCTGTGATCGGTGAATTCCAGTTGCCAGCGTCGCACCGACAGCGCGGCATGTTTGCGCGACACCCAGGGATGACCCACGAGGATGTCGCAATCCGCCGAACGCCCGATGGTCAGCGTGTCGCCCTCACCGATCTGCCAGCGGTTGTCGCCCAGCTGGATTTCGGCATATTCGGTTCCGCCATTGCGCACTTGGGCCGGCTTGGCGAAAATCACGGTTTGTTCGCTCAGTTCCGATACGGAACAGGAATAGACCCGTGTGGGACGGGCTTTGCCGCGCAGCTGGATTTCGCCGATCATTTGCAACCGTGCCTTTGATTCGGGGCCAAGCTGGTCGAAACTCTGGTCTCCGACCAGGATCTCGCCGGGCTTGGCCAGCGATGTCAGGCGCGCGGCGGTGTTGACGGTGCTGCCGTATATGTCGTTTTCGTGGTTCAGGATCTCGCCGAAATAGGTGCCTACATGAACGCACAGCCCGGCGGGCCAGGCTTCGTTTATCATCGCCCAGGCAGCCTGAAACGCCGTTTCGGGATGCTGGAAAAAACTGAGCACGTCGTCGCCCTGCGATTTGACACACTCGCCCCCCGCGTCTTCGACGATCTGGCGCATGCGGGCCAGAACCTTGCTGATCTGCGCCAGGGCGGCCTGGTTGCTCTCGACCTCATAAAGCTGGGTGCTGCCGGTGATGTCTGAAATCAAGACGCTGGCGTTGGGCATGTCAAAATCGGTCCAGGTTCAAATTGGTGTCTGACATCACAGGTCCGGCGGATCGCGGACGATCGGGCGCGGGCTGTGTGTGACAAAAACGTGGATGCCACAAACAGACGCACAATGGTATTCCGGTCTTCCTTACCTTCATTCTGACAGGTTGGGTGAAAAAATCCAATGCTTCTGGCATGATGCGGCACGCAAACAACAAAACGGGCGCAGGAAACCCCTGCGCCCGATGCCGCATTCGCTGTGCCCGGGGTTATTATTCCCAGTTCACCTCGTTAAAGATGCGCTGTGCGGCGGGCAGGTTCTTGGCCACGTCGGACAGGTTCACGTCATCCGGTTTGAAGAAACCCAATTGCGCGATCGACGGCGACAGCGCGACACCCGGAACGGCCGGATATTCGTCGTTGCCGGCAGAGAAATAGGCCTGTGCGGAATCGCTGGACAGGTATTCCATGAACTTGATCGCATTCTCGCGGTTCGGGGCATGTGCCGCGACGCCGCCGCCGGACAGGTTCATATGCGCGCCCGAGCCGTCCTGATCCGGGAACACCCAACCGATCATGTCGCGATCAGCCGAAAGCCCCTTGACGTCCGTGCGGATCGAGCGGGCAAAATAATATGTGTTGGCGACGGCGATTTCGCATTCTCCGGACACGATTCCGCGCATCTGGTCGGTGTCGCCGCCCTGGGGTTTGCGCGCCATGTTGTCGACGACGCCCTGCGCCCATGCCTTGGCCGTGGCTTCGTCGGTATGGGTGATGATCGAGGCCAGCAATGTCTGGTTATAGGTGTTCGAAGACGACCGGATACAGACCATGCCCTTGTATTTGGGGTCGGCCAGATCGGCATAGGACTGCGGCGGCGCGGTGACGTCGTTCTTGTCATAGAAGATGATCCGCGAGCGCTGAGAAAACCCGAACCACTGATTATCGGAATCCTGCAGATAGGCGGGCACGCGGGTTTCCAGGGTTTCACTGTCGATGGCTTGCAGAACGCCGGCATCCTTGGCACGTTCCAGACGGGACGTATCCACCGTCAGCAGCACGTCGGCAGGTGAATTCGCACCTTCGGCCTGCATGCGAGCGATCAGCTCGTCGGCCTTGCCTTCGATGCGGTTGATGGTGATGCCGGTGGCTTCTTCAAAATCCGAATAAAGGCGTTCGTCAGTGTCATAGTGGCGCGACGAGTAGAGATTCAGTTCGCCGTCGGCCAGCGCGCCGGTGCCGATGGTGGCAACCAGCAGTGCGGCAAGGGCTGTCGAGGTTTTTGCCATGTCAGGATCCAATCTGTCTGTTCGATGGTGAAAATTGCGGTATATTCCGACTGATTTTCTCAATTATCTGATTTTTGCCGTGAAGCAAACCAATTCTGATAGAAAAGATCGGATAGGGCGGGGCCGGGTCGCCGGCCCCGGGGTCGGGCAAAAAAAATCGCGCCCAAAGGCGCGATTTCAGATCGTGGAGTGTAAAGTCCGCTTGCGGTGGTTCAGCCCTGACGGGCTTTGAACCGGCGCTGCGTCTTGTTGATCACATAGACGCGGCCTTTGCGACGCACAATGCGGCAATCACGATGCCGGTTCTTGAGCGAGCGGAGCGAGTTCTTGACCTTCATGGTCGATCTCCTGTTCCTGCGGCGCGGGCCAGCGCCTTTTGTTGCGGGTGTCTCGGGCGGACCCGAAACAGTGAATTCATGGTGGGCACTACAAGGTTCGAACTTGTGACCCCTTCGATGTCAACGAAGTGCTCTACCGCTGAGCTAAGCGCCCATGAATACCCTTGCGAAAGACCAGCCCCAATAAAATGGGGCGCGGAATCCCGCGCCGGTAGCGGGGTCTATAAAAGGAGTCGCAACCGGGATCAAGGGCTTTTGGCAACTTGCGAATCCGGTCTATGTTGAGGCCAGCGAGGAGGGGCCATGCCACAGTCCACTTACGACCTGACCCTGCCAAGACGCCGCTTGTCCGGCGTCGTTTTTGCGTCACCGCACAGCGGGCACTGTTATTCCGACGCCTTTCTGCGCCAGACCGCGCTTGAACGTCCGGCGATTCGTTCGTCCGAGGATGCGTTCGTGGACCAATTGTTCGACTGCGCGCCCGAATTCGGCGCCCCGTTGCTGTGTGCAAAGATGCCGCGCGCCTATGTCGATCTGAATCGCAGCGCCGATGAACTGGATCCGGCCCTGATCGACGGGGCCGTGCGCCGGGGGCAGAATCCGCGCGTGGCGTCTGGCCTGGGTGTGATCCCGCGTGTCGTGGCCAATGGACGGGCGATCTATTCCGGCAAGTTGCCGATGTCCGAGGCGCAGAAACGGATCGACAGCTGTTGGCGGCCCTATCATCGGGCGTTGCAGGGGTTGCTGGAACAGGCGCATCTGGATTTCGGTCAGGCGATTCTGGTGGATTGCCACTCGATGCCGCATGAGGCGATGGAAGGTGTGAAACCAGGGAGCCGCCGCTATCCCGAGATCGTCCTGGGGGATCGCTTTGGCGCGGCGGCCGGAGCCGAGATCGTGGACCGGATCGAGGCGGCGTTTTCCGCCGCCGGTCTGGTCGTGATCCGGAACGCGCCTTTCGCCGGGGCGTATATAACCCAGGCATACGGGCGGCCGTCCCGGCGGCAACACGCGGTGCAGGTTGAAATAGATCGTTCGATTTACATGGACGAAAAACGCATCCGGCCGAATGCGAATTTCGATGCCTTGCGCAATGTGTTGCGTGGGGTGATCGCCGAAATCGCCTCGATTGGTCAGCAACAGATGCCATTGGCCGCGGAATAGGCGTTCAACGCAAGGCGCGGCCTTTGCGGATCGCGTCTGTTCCGTATCGCTTGCGAATGGCGTCGGTCGCGCGTTCGGCCTGGCTGCGGCGGCTGGCATCGGGGTCCAGAAGATCACCGGATTTTCCGGCTTCGGTTTCGGGGCACAGATCCGACAGGCCACATCCCAGCAGCCGATAGGGCCCCTGATTGCCGACCTGCTGAAACAATCCGCGCGCGGTGCGATAGATCGTATCGGCCAGCTGTGTCGGCTCGCGCAGCGCCACCCGGCGGCTGAGGCTGCTGTGATCGGCCCGTTTCAGTTTCAGGGTCACGACCCGACCGGCAAGCGCCTTGGCCTTGGCGCGGTCCGCGACCTTTTCCGCCATGCGCCACAGGTGCCCGTCCAGAAGCCCGGGATCGCTGGTATCGTCGAAGAACGTGGTTTCGTTGCTGATGGATTTGACCGGCTCGTGGGATGAAACCGGACGCCGATCCTGACCGCGGGCCAGATGCCACAGCCGTTCGCCCATGGCACCAAAGCGCGCGTTCAGATCCGCCCGCTCCCAGCGCAGCAAATCGGAAAAACTGTGAATCCCGGCCTTGTTCAGCGCAACCTGTGTCGCCGGCCCGATGCCCCAGATCAGCCGGACGGGTTTGTCGCGCAGGAAATCGGCGGTTTCGGCCACCCCGATCACCGAGAACCCGCGTGGCTTGTCCAGATCGGATGCGATCTTGGCAAGGAACTTGTTGTGGCTCAGCCCGATCGACCCCGTCAGGCCCAATTCGTCCTTCATCCGTTTGACCAACCGCGCCAGCATCACCGCAGGCGGCGCGCCATGCAGGCGGGCGGTGCCGGTCAGGTCCAGAAACGCCTCGTCCAGCGACAGGGGCTGGATGGCGGGGGTCAGATCCTCCATCATCCGGCGAATGGCGCGTGAAGCTTCGGCATAGGCCTGCATGCGCGGTTTCAGCACCACCGCGTCCGGGCAAAGCTTCAGTGCCTGAAACATCGGCATCGCCGAACGAACGCCCCGGATGCGCGCCACATAACATGCGGTGGACACAACGCCCCGCCGCCCGCCGCCGATGATGACCGGCTTGTCGCAAAGGTCGGGGTTGTCGCGTTTTTCAACCGAAGCGTAAAAGGCGTCGCAATCCATATGCGCGATGGTCAACCGGTTCAGTTCCGGGTGGTTCAACATGCGCGGGCTGCGACAGCCGGGACAGCGGAGCGCCGTTGTTTCGGTCCCGGTCAGGCAGTCTCGGCACAGGCTGGGCATGGCGGCAAGGTTTCCGATTAACGTGCCATTACATATATAGCGGCAAGACTAGGGCATATCGAACGGCGCGTCAGCGCCAATTCAACAGATGGACGCGCGAAGATGACATTTTCCGGCGCCAAGCTGGCCTTGTTCCTGGGCAAGGATCTGCTGGTCATTCGCAGAGATGACAAGCCCGATATTCCCTGGCCCGGTCACTGGGATTTGCCCGGTGGCGGCCGTGAAGGGCAGGAAACGCCGACGGATTGCGCTTTGCGGGAAACCTTTGAAGAGGTCGGGCTGACCGTCGCCCCCAAGGATCTGGTCTGGTCCACCCGGTATCGGCGACCGCATGGGTTGGTGTGGTTTTTCGCGGCGCATCTGCCGGCGCGAACCGTGAACGCCATCCGTTTCGGCAATGAAGGCACCGGGTGGCGGTTGATGTCGCCGCTGGCCTATTGCGATCATCCCCTGGCGGTGCCGCATTTCGCCCAGAAGCTGCGCAGCTATCTGGCGCAAGCCGGGCAACCCTGACGTCAAACGAAAGGCCCCCCGCTGCTGAGGCGGGGGGAGGTGACGAACCCAGGAAGAAAGGTCCGTCGGGGAGTATCTCTTGACCCAGCGTCACCCAACGGGGATGATTTTGAAAGTCTGGAATACCGGACCTGCAAATTACACGCATAGCATGTGCTATTAAGAGCACAGACCAAGGCTAGATTTTCGAAAGATCGTCCAGAATCGCCTGTGCCGCGCCGCGTGGGTCGTCGGATTTCCACACGGGACGTCCGACCACGATGTGATCGGCACCCGCGGCAATGGCGCTGGCCGGGGTTGCAATCCGTTTCTGGTCGCCGGGATCGGTTCCCACAGGACGGACGCCGGGCGTGACGATCAGCCGGTCGCGGGCCTGGGGCAGGGCGCGGATCAGGGCGGCTTCGTTCGGGCTGGCGATGATCCCGTCGGCACCGGCCTCAAGCGCGCGCCGGGCGCGTTCGACAACCAGATCGGGCAGATCGCCCGACACGATCATCGAGGCGTCCAGATCGCCGCGGTCCAGCGATGTCAGGATGGTGACCCCGAGGATTTTCAGATTGCTGCCCGCCGCGCCTTGTTTGGCGGCGCGCACGACATGCGGGTCGCCATGCACGGTCAGAAAGTCCAGATCGAACTGCGCCAGCCCGCGCACGGCGGCTTCGACCGTGGCGCTGATGTCAAACAGCTTCATGTCCAGGAAGATACGCTTGCCATGACCCTGTTTCAGTTCGTTGGCCAATGCCAGCCCGCCGCCGGTCAGCATGCCCAGGCCGATCTTGTAGAACCCGACCGTGTCACCCAGGGTATCGGCCAATGCCAGCCCCTGTACCGCGTCGGCAACATCAAGGGCTACAATCAGGCGGTCGTCGGACATGGGGTTCCCTCTTTTCTGGAGTCCGGACTGAGTAACCAATTCGGGACGGGCTTGTCCATGTCAATTGCATTGGACGCAAAAAGCCGGGCCAGGGTCTTGAACATACCGTCAAATTCCCCAGATTGAATGCGAGGCCCATCGGGTGCGTGCTGCCGGGCAGGCGCAACCCAATCCGGGCGCTTTGAAAAGGAGAGACAGATGGACTTGAACAAGTTCACAGAGCGCGCACGCGGTTTCGTGCAGGCGGCGCAGACGATTGCGATGCGCGAAAGCCATCAGAGACTGGCACCAGAGCATCTTCTCAAGGCATTGATGGATGACGATCAGGGGTTGGCGAGCAACCTGATCACCCGTGCCGGGGGCAACCCGTCCCGCGTGGTCGAGGCCGTTGACCTCGCCGTATCCAAGATCCCCCAGGTGAGCGGGGACGCCAGCCAGATTTACATGGACGGTGCCACAGGCAAGGTTCTGGCCGAGGCCGAAACCATCGCGTCCAAAGCCGGAGACAGTTTTGTTCCGGTCGAGCGGCTGCTGATGGCGTTGTGCATGGTCAAATCCAAGGCAAAGGACGCGCTGGATGCCGGTGGCGTCACGGCGCAAAAGCTGAACGAGGCAATCAACGACATCCGCAAGGGCCGGACCGCCGACAGCGCCACCGCCGAGGAAGGGTATGATGCGCTCAAGAAATACACGCGTGATCTGACCGAGGCGGCCCGCGAAGGCAAGATCGACCCGATCATCGGGCGGGACGAGGAAATTCGCCGCGCCATGCAGGTGCTGAGCCGCCGGACCAAGAACAACCCGGTCCTGATCGGGGAACCCGGCGTGGGCAAGACCGCGATCGCCGAAGGCATGGCGTTGCGCATCGTCAATGGAGATGTGCCGGAATCCCTGCGCGACAAGAAATTGCTGGCGCTGGACATGGGCGCCCTGATCGCCGGTGCCAAATACCGTGGCGAATTCGAAGAGCGGCTCAAGGCGGTTCTGACCGAGGTGACCGAGGCCGCGGGCGAAATCATCCTGTTTATCGATGAAATGCACACGCTGGTCGGCGCGGGCAAATCCGATGGCGCGATGGACGCTGCCAATCTGATCAAACCGGCGCTTGCGCGGGGCGAACTGCATTGTATCGGCGCGACCACTTTGGATGAATATCGCAAATATGTCGAAAAGGACGCTGCACTTGCGCGGCGGTTTCAGCCGGTTGTCGTACAGGAACCCACGGTCGAGGATACGATCAGCATCCTGCGCGGCATCAAGGAGAAATACGAGGTCCACCACGGGGTCGACATTTCCGACGCGGCGCTGGTCGCGGCGGCAACCCTGTCGCATCGCTATATCACCGATCGCTTCCTGCCCGACAAGGCGATTGACCTGATGGACGAAGCCGCCAGCCGGTTGCGCATGGAGGTGGATTCCAAACCCGAAGAACTGGATCAGCTGGATCGTCAGATCCTGCAGTTGCAGATCGAGGAACAGGCACTGCAGCTGGAAGACGATACCGCCAGCAAGGATCGTCTGGAAACGCTGCAAAAGGATCTGGCCGAGCTTCAGGAAAAATCCGCTGAAATGACTGCTCAGTGGCAGGCCGAGCGGGACAAGCTGGCCGGTGCCCGTGACATCAAGGAGCACCTGGAACAGGCCCGCGCCGAGCTGGACATCGCCAAGCGCGAAGGCAATCTGGCCAAGGCTGGCGAGCTGTCTTACGGCGTGATTCCCGAGCTTGAGAAAAAGCTGCAACTGGCTGAGGAATCCGAAGCCAGCGGTGTCATGGTCGAGGAAAAAGTGCGCCCGGAACAGATCGCTTCGGTGGTCGAACGCTGGACCGGTATTCCCGTGAACCGGATGCTGGAGGGCGAGCGCGAAAAGCTGTTGCGCATGGAAGATGGCCTGCACAAGCGGGTGATCGGCCAGGATATCGCGGTGCGTGCCGTGTCCAATGCGGTGCGCCGCGCGCGGGCCGGATTGCAGGACGAAAACCGGCCGCTGGGCAGTTTCCTCTTCCTGGGGCCCACCGGGGTGGGGAAGACCGAACTGACCAAGGCGCTGGCCGAATTCCTGTTTGACGATGACGGCGCAATGGTGCGCATCGACATGTCCGAGTTCATGGAAAAGCACAGCGTGGCCCGTCTGATCGGGGCGCCTCCGGGCTATGTCGGTTACGATGAAGGCGGCGTGCTGACGGAAGCAGTGCGGCGGCGTCCATATCAGGTGGTGCTGTTCGACGAGGTCGAAAAGGCGCATCCGGATGTCTTCAACGTGCTGTTGCAGGTGCTTGATGATGGTGTGCTGACCGATGGTCAGGGCCGCACCGTGGACTTCAAGCAGACGTTGATCATTCTGACCTCGAACCTGGGGGCGCAGGCGCTCAGCCAGTTGCCGGATGGCGCGGACGCTTCGGATGCCAAGCGCGACGTGATGGATGCGGTGCGGGCCCATTTCCGCCCCGAGTTCCTGAACCGGCTGGATGAAACCATCATCTTCGACCGCCTGAACCGGGAGAACATGGATGGCATTGTCGACATTCAGCTGGCGCGGCTGAAAAAGCGGTTGGCTGCGCGCAAGATCGACCTGGATCTGGACAGCGCGGCGCATACCTGGCTGGCCGACGAAGGGTATGATCCGGTGTTCGGGGCGCGGCCTTTGAAGCGGGTGATCCAGCGTGCCTTGCAGAACCCGTTGGCCGAAGCTTTGCTGGCGGGCGAGATCAAGGACGGGGACACCGTTTCGGTTACCGCCGGTGGTGATGGGTTGATCATCGGAGACCGGGTCGGCGTGTCCGAACGGCCCCGCCCGGATGACATGGTGGTCCACTAAAGCGTTCCGCCTTTGACCTGATCGATCTCGTATCACCTATCGCGTTGAAGTCGCGGATTTCAGGCAGCGAAAGGTGATACAGGTTCAAGGCGAATTGCCCTAGACCCGATTTCTTGAACGCCCGCCCGATGAACGGCGGGCGTTCTTGTTTGTCCCGACAACGGGTTTCACGCTAGTACGGGGACTTTGGGCAAAGCGCCTCGGCCCGCGAGGGATGAACAGGTCTACTGTTCGATCGCCTCTTGCGCGATGGCGCTCAGCAGGGTCTGGACCTCTTGCATCGCGCCGTCCGGAAAATTCTGATGGCCGACAACGACCTGTCCTGGCGGGGTGACCAGTTCAGCCACGAAAATGCCATAGGGACAGAACGCGATATTCATCCGGTCGGCTTCCATCATTTTGCGCGATAGGCTGGCCGAGCAAAAATTGTAGACATCCGCGCGCGCGAAAAGCTTTACGTCCGATCCGACATCGGCCCGGGTGCGGTCCAGCATCTCGCCCACATGGCTGACATGATCGACGACCAGACCCCGGTCCAGGATCGCGCTTTCCAACCCGAAGATCACGTCGTCAAAAGATTGTTGCGTTTCATAACTGGTCATGTCCTGCGCTGCTGCCGACTGGATCGCGCAGGCCAGGCCGACTCCGACCACCCAAGATTTCATGTCTGCGTTCCTTTGTGTTCCTCGACTCGAATGTCTGTGCCCGTATGACCGCAGGCTCAAGTGGCTGGTTTGGCAAAACCCGCGTCTCTGCAACCTGCGACAACTCAAATACAGACTATCATGTTTGGCGGGCGTGATGTCCACAATGTGACGATTGCGGCCGGGTTGGCATGGTTTGGCCATTCCGCTCAGCGTCGGCATATCTGCACCGGGGTCATCAGCCAATCGGACCAAGACAGGGCAGACGAACCCATGACCCGGGGACCGCTACATCGGAACCGTTCCAAAGCCGGTTGTCAGGCTATCCGTTCGCTTTTGATGAATATGGTCGGAGTGGCGAGATTCGAACTCACGACCCCTGCCTCCCGAAGACAGATCAAGCAATGATATTCTCTCTTTGATCATGGTTTACACCTATTTTGTAGCGTCCCGTACGACATTGTTTCACATTCAAACTGTGTGGCCTCACAGCTTCCTACCTCCACGTTCCATTGCCTTGACAGTACTGTCTTGATGGTCGGGGTGATGGTGGGCATAGACGCGATGCATGGTCTCGATGCTGACACCGAAGTAACCAGCAGTTTCCCAGATGTCCGCCCCGGCTTGCATCGCCCATGTGATTGCTGTGTGGCGTAGCGTGTGAGGCGTGACCCCCGTTCCAGTCAGCCCAGATTCTGCCAAGGCTGTGCCCCAAGCCGTCTTAATCGACCCAACGCCCGCCCCCTTGTATTCAACGACCCACCGACCGTGACTTTGTTCCCAGCAGCGCAGATGCGCGGCCAACTGACGGGGCAGGCGGATCGCTGGGCGCTTTTTCTTGGTGTCGGCTTCCCCCAACCCACGGCGATACATTGTGCCGCGTTCGGTATCGACCCAACCGCCCGATGTGTTTGGCGTGAAACGCAATCGCAGAATGGCTGTCTTCCGAGTTCCGGTATACAGACCGACGAGAATGAACTTCGCCAGATGCTTGGACTCTGGATTGCGCCAAGCAGACCAAAGTAACCGTGCTGCTTCACTCCTGGTTAACCAGCGGTCTTTCGGCTCTGTCTTTGCAGGCAAATGAACCTTTGGTGGGTTCACAACATAGCCTTCATCGCGGCAGTAGGTGATTGCGGCCGCCAACGTACCCAACTCCTTGCGGATCGTGCTGGGTGCAACGGGCGTAGTCTCCAAGACTTCTTTGGTTTTCGAATCCTGCTTCACCACCTTGCGCCTTGATCGACCGTAAGCCCTGCAGGTTTCGCGAGTGATGGTCGAAAGCGGCCGCTCTCCCCAGAACGGAACCAGCGCTTCGATCGCGTAGCCGATTCTGGCGGGATCTTTTACGTTTGGGGCGTGTTCATTGGCGTAGGTCACCAACGCGGCGGCTACGGTCATCTCCGAGGCTGTAGCGGGACCACGGGGGCGGTCCCTTTCTGCAAGGTAGAGTTTGAGCTGCTTTTCAGCCTCTTTGCTGTCTCGAGTGCCTGTTGAGCGTTCCCCGCGACCGGAGTCGCGGATAATGTAGATGCCGGTGTCCTTGCGACGGTAGAGGCGGGGGCCCTTGGCGTACTGCGGCATGCGTTCAAAATCTCCTCAAAGTCATCTGGCGAAATTCGCTTCCGGTTGCCGAACCGTATGAATAGTCCAAGTTCTTCTGCGACGCGCTCGACAACGGCTTTCGGTGCTCCAAGTATTTTGGCCGCTTCTTTTGTCGTTACAGTGAGAACTTGTGACATGGTTTTTCTGCCTATTTCTCGATTTCGTTTTGATTGCGGCCCAGGTGGCCAGGGCCATCAACTCTCGGCCCCGGCTCCAGCCCCATCGAAATTTTGGTAACGCACTTCCTGCCAGCGCGCAGGACAAGGATCTTGCCCCCCGGAGCGAATTGGCTGGGCCGATACAAGCGATTTTCAAAAACCACTTCCGTGTCGGTTTCCTCGACGATCTCGACCAGCTCGAAAAGCTCGAGATCGCAGTAGGGGTCGGGCAGTTTGATAGTGGTGTGAAACATCTCGAAGCCCTTAGGTATCCGAGGCATCCAGATCCGCCCCAATCGGCGCGGCTTTTTTGGCCTTCAAGATGTCGCGGCCCCGCAGGACATACCCTTTCGCCAAGGCCCGTTCTTTGGCATATCGATAAGCAAACAACAGGTTCACAACCGAGAAGTGCGCCACTCCAGTCTTGACCGCGTTGAACCTCACGTCCCGATTGGAGATACCTTCCGAGAAAAAGGCTTCAATCGTGCTGTTGAAACGACAACCGGCTTCGGTCGGGTCACAGCCGTAGCTGATTTCGCTATACCCAAACCCATGCAAGTCATCGTGCGTGCCTGCGATTTTGAAAACAATATTCATATCGTTGACGCGTTTCCCTGCGTCCAGGCGATCAAAGAAGGCGCCAATGTAACTCCATTGTCTCTGCACCAGCGGGGACGCGACAATGGCGGTTAAACCGGCACCCTGCGCCATTTCCAAGACCGTGCCAGCCACAACGTGCTGCCCGTCATAGCGCCTCTGCACGTTGGTTTCGAATCCATCATCGTCCCACGGCACAACACCACGTGCGAGATCTCCACGAACCGACGCTTTTGTGCGTCCCAAGAGGATGGCCAGTTCACCGGTGCGGATAGTCTTCTTAAAGTCCACTGCATCACCTATGTGCATAATCGATTTATCACATACTGTTTTCTTCAGTCCGGACAAGTCAATTACTTTTTTGATATCCCCATCGGATTTCAATCAGCTTATTTGCTTGACTGCTTCGAGGACTCTGCGGCTTGCGTGGAAATTCACCCGCCATCGATGGCGTTCGGCGGGCCGGACTGACCCGAAGCGCCCCGCCACTTCCCCCGCATGAACAAGGGTTCCCGGCGATCAATGGCAAGCCAAGGCGCGCCCAGGTAGTTCATGTTCAGACCACAAAGCCGGGCGACTATTCTAGCTATCCGCATCAGGATTTTTCCCCATTTTGGCGTAAAATCCAATCCGGTGCCTGCAATGAAGATCGTCCAATTCCCCGTATATCTCGTCGCAAAGCCGGTGGATAACCTCGAACATTCCTTCCCAGCCAACTGCGCCCAAATCTACACTCATATCGGAATCCGCAGCGCAGCGGCCCACGCGGGCAAGGGCCTTGATTTGGACGATTTTTTCAAACGCATCATCAACCCTACCTGAGGTATACATGCTTCGGTATTGGGGAATCCTGGCAATCGGCAAACCTGTATCGGTCGCGCAAACGCGGTCTTTGGTCATTGGATTTCCTTTCGGTTAGGGGTTGGTTTCGTGTTCTGCGTTGCGGGCCATGCGTTCCCGAATGGCGCGGATCACTTCGGAGTTCTGAGAAGATGCATTTTCCTCAGATTGAGCAGCAAGCCACACTTTGAGGTCTCGGGGCAATCTGAGAAGCAATTGCGGTCGGTCAGCCATTCGAGTCTCCCATCATATCCATTTGCGATGTATCGCATATGGATATCATTGCATCAACCAAAAAATGATCGCACATGGCGATAGAAACGCGAGGGGCCCATGAGCGATACGTCTAGACGGAAACAGGATCAGTTCATTGTTCGCCTGCCAGACGGCATGCGCGACCGCATAAAATTGGCGGCAGAGGGCAATAATCGAAGCATGAACGCCGAAATAGTCGCAACGCTGGAGCGGGCATACCCGCCGCCCAAGCCCAAGAGCAGCTACGAAGAAATCATCGAGGCCGTGAAGGAAGACGGCGAAAGCAGAATCATCAAAGAAGAGGGAACCGAGGTGCATTTCTCCAGGCTAGAAGACGGTCGCGTCATTCTCGATATTGTTGACACCCGTCCGGTTCGAGACGTCGACTAGCGGGGTCGCGCCGAATGCCAATCAAGTTTGATGTGAAGCCTCGAACCGTCTTGCTGTGCGACTACAGCAAGGGCGGGTTCCGCGCGCCGGAGATGGTGAAGCGCCGCCCGGTCATCGCTATCTCGCCGCGCCTGCGACACAGAACCGGGCTGGTCACTGTTGTTCCACTGAGTACGACCAAGCCCGAGCGGGTGGCTGATCATCACTGCAAAGTGACATTTCAAAAACCATTGCCGCGCTTCCCTGTCCAAGAATGTTGGGTCAAGGCTGACATGATCGCCACAGTTTCCTTTGGACGCCTAGACCTTTTCAGCACAGATAGGGACCAGAACGGGAAGCGGAAGTATCTGACTCCGCTTATTTCAGAGGAAGAGTTCGAACATGTGAAGGCATGTATTCGCGTTTCTCTTGGATTTTGAAAACTGCGTCACAATCGCCCGGAGCGATCCATTAATTGACGATTAGGGCCTGTGTCCCTATATTGCCTGTGTCAGCTCGCGCTCTTGCGTTGAGCCTCAAGACCACTTTTTGTGGCGACCCCGCTATGGCGATTCCAAGCCCGGCGGGGTTTTTCTTTGTCTTGGGGCTCGGTGAAACCTAGTCCGCCGATATCAACATATACCCTTCGTGGTGCGTGTCGTTCTGCAGATCGACCAGCATCCGCTTGCAGATGAAATCGCCTTCGACCCTGACCCGTCGCTCGTGTTGCTTTGGCTGCCAGCCTTGAGCGCTCCGACGAGGGCAAGTCCCTTGGTTGTGACCGCCGAAGCCGCGCCCAGATTGGCCGGAAACGGCAGCTTCAACGCTTCTGCCGCGCCTTGGTGCATGCTGATCAACGCCTGCGCTGCACCAAACACCTGCGCTCCTTTCAAGACCTTTTCGTTGAACGCCCCAAGCGCGCCTCCAGAATGTCCGACCCGGCCGCCAGGGTAGGCGCCAGCTTTGCCGCGCCTTCTAGATTTGCAATCTTGGTGCGCTCGTCCGCGTAATCTTGCTCGATCCAGGTCAGGCGCTTCTGAAAATCGTCGCTGGCGGCAAGGATCTCGTCGTGCGTTTCGACTATGCCCGACGGCAACAGCGGTTCGGTTGCTGTAGCTCTGCATCATTCGCAGGCAGGTCGCTCCGCAATGTGCGCGCCCAATCCGGCCATTGTGACGGACCATCCCCAAAGATCGATGGAGCCGTGAACCCGCCTTCCTGGGCGGCTCGCGCGATCTTGTTGTAGTAGCTTTCGAAGGAACGGCCAGCCTGTTCAAGTTGGCTGCCGCCAACGAGCTCACGCTCTCCGCAGCGTTCGAGGCAACATTGATCAGTCCAGTGAGAGCCTTTATCGCGTATTCGGACACGAATTCGGCCAATGTCCGCATACGGTCTTCTACATCGACCAGTGCACCAATCAATTCGCCCTTCGTTCATGCCTTTCAGAGTGTCGGCCACCTTGGTCTGCGACACCCAACGTATCGGCCGTGAATGCCATGCGCTGACACCGCTCGACACCCATCCCCGACATCTTGACAGGTTGTTGAGTTCCCGTGCCGCTCGGGCAGGACCGGTCAAAGCGTTGACTAGCCTAGTCTTGCAGCTCCGGCGGCAAGACCGATGGCTGACAGGCCCAAGGCGGACTTCTTGATGCCTGTGGCGTTCAAGGATCTGGAAAAGCCTTTTGCCGCGCGCGAGGTGTCTTTCAGGTCCCGGCGAAACGGTCGATCATCAGCGGTTATTATCACGGCGACTCTTGTCGCTTGCCAATTGTTCTGTGCCCTCTGTTCAATTGCGTTCTTTATTTGAGCGCCGCGCCTGAATGAAGAGTGTCAGGCCGCGCTCATCTCGGGGTTTTCCCACTCACCGAGTAACGGGGGCGATTTCTCTTGAGACGACAAAAGAGACTCGGCCCGCCCTGCCGGAACCCGGCTTACTGACCGGGATTGCGATACCACCCTCTGTGATCAACAAATCCAGCGCCAAAATCCAACCTGCACTTGAACTGCATCACGTCCATTTCGAACCCTTCTTGTTCGAAGACTTCGGGACCTGATTGCCCGTTCAGGTAGGCATACTGCAACGTGTCCGGTGAACCCGGTGCCGCGGCAAGATACCAAGCGGAACTGTCTTCGAGGAAAGAATCCAATATCGGTTCGAGATTCCCGGAGAATGGGTTCGCTTTTGCTTCATCGGCCGCTGCGATCACGGCCAACGACTGTTCTGCCGACGTCTGCATTTCTGGCGGAACCAGAACATAGCGCGGTGTTGCGCGAATGATCTCCCCATTCATGCCACGCTGGCGCTGCATCGCCGTACGAGCTGAGGAAATTGTCGAAATTGACGGCGCCGCCCCGCTCGAAGCAAGATTGTTGTGGTCATCATGGAACATCGCCTTCCCATCGTCCATGGTGGGGCCCGCGCCTGAGTTGGCGGCCAGCAGCGCTGCCAGCAGCTTACCTTCAGTCTGAGCCGCACCTTCGCCCAAGGTTCTTGCCATGTTGTCGAAAGCGCCGAGATCGTCGTTGATCATCGTTTGCCGGGTCAGACCCAAGATCTTGCCATAGGTCTTTACGGCATAGGTTTCAGAACCTTCTTCGATGGTCCCGTATTTGTACTCTGCCCCTTCGCGAACTTCTTCGAGATCCGGCCCGATGCTCAACCGCGCAGCGTGCAGCGCCCGAAAATCGCTGGCTTCAACCTCTCTGCCAAGCATCTTGATGCCGGATGTCGCAGTTTCGTAATGATCCAGCATTGAGCGGTTCATAACGTTGCCCAAAATTCGGGGAAATTCGCTTGTGGTCATTGCCATCTCGACCTTGGCTGCCTTGCCCCCGAACAACGGTGTCTTGCGGCCATGCGCCTGCAAGACAACTCCGGCCAGGTCAACCATCGTCGCCCCGGCGAATTCGCGGCCCATGGTCGGTTCGTGGGATTTCTTCACACGGGCCATAAGGCCATCTGCCAGCTTTTCGACCAGCCCGTCCCCGTGATCGTAGGATTGCCCAACTGCGTTGCGGCCCAGGCTTTGAATGTGCCCACCATTGTTGCGGATATCGCCGCCGTCATTTTCCGCATCGGCTTTGGCATCCAGAACCCATTCCCGCGCCTGGGCAACGGTCACGCCTTCGTCGATCCAACCAGCCAGTCGATCTTGGGCAACAAGACTTGCATTGCCTTCACGATTGGCCAGGGCCATCAATCCGCTGACTCGCTTCCGTTCTTCTGCGATCAGGTCATCACCCGGCGCGCGCGAGGTGATCGGGGCAAGGCTTTTCGGACCCTGCGATCGTTCGGCTTTCACCGGCTTGTTTTTGACAGTCATGGAGTTTCCTTTCGATTTTCGGTCCCAGCCCTTCGCATGTGCGAGCTGCACCAGGTGAACGGGGGCATTCCTGAACGCCGCCGCATAGTTTGCCGGAAACGGTTCCGCTTCCGTGGTATTTTCAAAGATCAGATCGGCAAGGCCGGCCTCGACGGCATCTGAAGGAGAAAACCACGTTTCCGCGCCCATCCACTTCAGGACGGCTTTCAGGTTTTGCCCAGATCTCGCGGCGTAAACTTCACCGTAAGTTGCCCTCAGCTTTTCCAGTTCGGTCGCCAACCTGGTGTGTTCTTCGGCAGTCCCGCGATATTCGACCCCATCCAAGGCCGGATCATGGAGCATCAGCATCGAACCGGGTGCCATCTCAACCAGATCTGCGGCCATAATCAGCAGCGAGGCGGAGCTTGCCGCCAGTCCTTGCACCCTCACTGTCACATTCCCGGAATACTCGAGAAATTCTGAATGGATCGCGACCCCATCCATGGCGTAGCCGCCCGGTGAATTCACCTTGACCAGAACGTCTCCACCATCAGCCTTGGCCAACTGGTTTCGCACGTCCGCAGGATCGAAGTCCCATCCGACAGCCCCCTCTAGCACGATTTCAAACATACATATTCCCCTTTAACCCTTTGAAATTGCTCACCCAACAACAACAACCTAATCTGCAAGAGGCTTGGGGTATTAAAATACCACACGAAACGGGGCGCGAATTACCCCTGTACGGTGGATGCCCAGGAAGGACCCACAGCCCATTTTCTCCTCTGCAGTTGGATCTTTGGTGGGTCATTGAAGCCCCGCCGCCCTCAGGTCGGCGACCGTAACCATGCCCATTTCGATCATGACTTTCGCAAGCTTCGAAGTTATGGCCGACTGTGGAATATAGGCGCGGCCAAGGATCTTCTCGGCATACATCCGGGCGGTACCCTCAATCCCGGCGGTGTTCGAGGTGACCGAAGCCGTGCTGGGTTCCTCGAAATCCTCCCACCTACGATCAACCAACCAGTTGTCGGAGTAGGCGATGTATTGCGGCGAGTTGCTCTTGTTCTCGCCCGCGTACCTCATCGCAGACTGGATAATCCAACAGGGATCAACACCCGCCCTCAATGCATCAGTGAATATCTGTCGCGTCTTGTCGCGAAACCTAGGTCTCGGGTGTTTCTCCCAGAACTCTTCAAAGCAATCTGGGATGTGTGTGTTGGCCTCGGCAACACATGGTTCCTGAACGGTTCCTGAACGGTTTGGGTGAATCTCCTGCACCCCATGGGGTGAATCTCCTGCACCCGTGGGGTGAATCTCCTGCACCGGTGAATCTCCTGCACCCGTCGACTTCTGGGGCAGTTGTGAGGGACTCGCGCTGATCTGGTCCCGGTCTTTTCTGGTCGACGGCAGCGCCCTAACCGCTTCCAAATTGATTGCATACTCGAGGGTGTAGCCGTTGGCGCAGCTGCGCTTGCCGACCTCGAAAATTAGGTTGGCGGCTTGCAAATCATCAAAGCAGTTTTGAACCGTCCGCTTGCTCAGTTCGAGGTCAGCGGCGATATGGCCTTTACTTGTCCAGCATCCGGAACCGTCTTCACTGGCGCAATCCGCCAGATACATGAAGACCGACTTTCGCGTCGGAGAACCGACACTGCGCTTCTTCACTAGGGCAATGACTTCGAAGCTCACAACAACACCCCCTTCGGCCTGTGAAAGGGCAGGTGAAACGGTCGAATATTCTGTGGATTTGCCGGAAACTGTGCGGCCTCACAGCTTCCGCCAAATGGCAGAACCCATGTTGTTTGCACAAGTTCTTGAAAATATTGGTCGGAGTGGCGAGATTCGAACTCACGACCCCTGCCTCCCGAAGACAGTGCTCTACCAGGCTGAGCTACACTCCGACCGTTGTGGGGGCGGATTACAGCTATGTTCGGGCTTTGGCAAGTCCAATCCACTACCCGTTCTGCTGTTGCCGGGGCCATCGTTCCGGGGCGGCCCCGAGCAATGGGCAGCAGAATGGAATTCGGCCCTGCACGCCAGGGACGTACAGGGCCGGGGGTTTTGGTTGCAGCCGGTTCGGATCAGATACTGTTGTCCAGCGCGGCCAGGATCGCGTCGCCCATTTCCGTGGTGGATACGGGCTGAACCCCTTCCTCGCCGATCAGATCGGCGGTGCGCAGACCGTCGGCCAGAACCTGTTCGACGGCCGCTTCCAGGCGGTCGGCTTCTTCCTTCTGATCGAAGGAATAGCGCAGCGCCATGGCAAAGCTGAGAATACAGGCGATTGGATTTGCCTTGCCCTGTCCGGCGATATCCGGCGCGCTGCCGTGGACCGGTTCATACAGGGCTTTGGGACGGCCATTGGCCATGGGCGCCCCCAGCGAGGCGGACGGCAGCATGCCAAGCGAACCCGTCAGCATCGCGGCCGCATCCGACAACAGATCGCCAAACAGGTTGTCGGTGACGATCACGTCAAACTGCTTGGGCCAGCGGCACAATTGCATGGCGCCCGCGTCGGCGTACATGTGCGACAGTTCCACATCGGGATAGTCCTCGTCATGGACCTTTTGCACGACTTCGCGCCACAGGATGCCGCTTTCCATCACGTTGGCCTTTTCCATGGAACAGACCTTGTTTCCGCGTTTGCGGGCCAGTTCAAAGGCGGACCGGGCAACGCGGTCGATTTCGCTTTCGGTATAGCGTTGGGTGTTGATGCCGACGCGTTCGTTGCCTTCCTTGATGATGCCGCGCGGTTCGCCGAAATAGATGCCGCTGGTCAATTCGCGCACGATCATGATGTCCAGCCCGGCAACAACGTCCCGCTTGAGGCTGCTGAAATCGGCCAGCGCGTCAAAACACTGTGCCGGGCGCAGGTTGGAAAACAGGTCCATTTCCTTGCGCAGACGCAGCAGGCCGCGTTCCGGTTTGACGCTGAAATCCAGATCGTCGTATTTCGGCCCACCCACGGCGCCCAGCAGCACGGCGTCGACCTCCTGGGCCTTGGCCATCGTGTCGTCATGCAGGGGGGTGCCATGTGCATCATAGGCCGCGCCGCCCACCAGGTCTTCGGAGACGTCAAAGGCCAGGTTTCGTTTGTCGCCGTACCAACCGATGATACGTTTGACTTGGGCCATGACTTCGGGGCCGATGCCGTCACCGGCAAGGATGAGAAGCGAGGGATTGGACATGCGGACTCTCCTGAATTTTGTTGCCTTGCCCCTACCGCGCAGGGCGGCAAGCGTCAATGCGTGCTGCCGACGGCGTGGTGGGCCAGCCCGCTTGACAGCATATCCCAGACGCGGCGCAGGCGCGGCGTCTGGCGCATCATCGGATGGGCCGCCAGCCAGACCGGAAGGGGTGGGATGGAAACGCCAAGTTTCAGTTCCTGCACCAGCGGATCGGCCCGCCCCACATTGACCTGAGAGAACCCGATGCCGCATCCGGCGCGCAGCAAATCCCAATAGGCGGCCTGATCGTCGCAGCGCACGGCGAAATGGTCCCGCGTCAATGGCCACCCCAGGGCCTGGGTGGTGCGCAGAATCAGGTCGTTGCGATCATATCCGATCAGGTCATGTTCCCGCAGATCCCGCGCCGATTTGGGGCGCCCCGCGCGTTCCAGATAGCTGTGCGCGGCAAAGATGCCCAGTTCCAGATCCGTGATATGTTGCGTGACGATATCCAGTTGGGTCGGACGATACATCCGCACTGCGATATCGGCTTCGCGGAACAGCAGGTTCTCGGTGGTGTCCGACGGGATCAGATCCAGCTGGATCCGAGGTTCCGCCGCGCGGATGCGGGCCAGGATCGGCGGCAGAAGGTGATGGCTGGCAAAAACGCTTGCGGTGATGCGGACCGTCCCCTGCAGGCGTTGTGATTGTCCCGCTGCCGTCAGCGACAGGGCGTGCATCTCGGCCTGCATCCGTTGCGCTATGGGCAACAATGCGGATCCGGTCTTGCTGGGGCGCAGGCCGCGCGGGTGGCGCAGGAACAGGTCAGCCCCCAGATGTTTCTCCAGGGTCCGGATCTGACGGCCCAGCGTGGGCTGGCTGCGCCCCAGCTTGCGGGCGGCAGCGGACAACGAGCCGGTTTCGGCAACGGCCAGAAAGCTTTGTATCAGCGACCAATCCGTATGAGGCGGGGCATCATCCATTCATTCGTGAATATCATACCTGCATACTTCGGCAATATCCCATGACAATATGAATGGATAACCTGTGCCCGTTCAACAGATGCGTTCCAAAGGAGTTTGAAATGACAACGAATGTTCTGATTCTGGGGGCCAGCGGTCGGTTCGGTCGAAACATGGCCGACCAGTTCCGTTCGGCCGGCTGGCAGGTCCGGTGTTTTGACCGAACCCGCGATGATCTGATGCAGGTCGCGCGGGGCATGGACATCATCGTCAACGGCTGGAATCCCAAATACCCGGATTGGGCGGCGCAAGTGCCGGGGCTGCATGACGCGGTGATCCAGGCGGCTTTGGCCCATGATGCGACGGTGATCCTGCCCGGCAATCTTTATGTTTTCGGAGCAGATGCCAAAGCGCCCTGGGGGCCGGATACACCGCATCGGGCGGCAAATCCGCTGGGCCGGATCCGGATCGAAATGGAAGCCGCGTACCGCTGCGCCGGGGTCAAGACCATCGTGTTGCGCGCGGGGGATTATCTGGACATCCGGGCGTCGGGGAACTGGTTCGATCAGGTGTTGACCCGATCCCTGTCCAAAGGTGTCTTTACCTATCCGGGGCGTCCCGAGATTCCGCATGCCTGGGCCTATTTGCCGGATCTTGCACGCGCGGCATTTGAGCTGGCCGAAAAGCGCGATCAACTGCCGGTTTTCACCGATCTGGCTTTTGCTGGCTACACGATGAGCGGACGCGAAATGTTCGGTGCGTTGAACCAGATCACACCCGGGCGTCTGCGTTTGAAACAGATGTCATGGCTGCCCCTGCAACTGGCACGCCCGTTCTGGCGTCTTGCCGGGCCGCTGTTGGAAATGCGCTATCTCTGGGACACGCCGCATTGGGTGGATGGCAGTGCGTTGGACCGGGTGTTGCCGGGTTTTCGCCCCACATCGGTGCAGACCGCGCTGGCCGCCGCGATCGGAATGCCCTCAGTCCAGCGCCAGATCGACCCAGACCATCCGATGGCGGCTGGCGGTGATGGCCACGGCATGTCCCTTGCTGCCGGGCGCGGGCCAGAACACGCCACTGTCGATCACGCGCCAGTCGGCTGAGGGCAGCACATAGTCCACGCGCATCCGGCCCACCCGCTGCCAGTCCACGGTGTCCAGTGCGTTGGGACCGGCATGGCCCTGATCCGGTGCAGTCGCCGCACCGGCGCTGGCGGGGGCCGGGTCCTGAAGCCGCGCGTCGGCCAGCAATCCGCGGATCGCGACCAGCCGTCCCTCGCTGTCGTGGGGGTCAAGATTGGCCTGTCCGGTCAGAACGAACCGCTTCGGGGGCGGGCCGAATTCCCCGTCCAGAACCGCGCGCCAGAACAGGATTTCATCGTGGTTGCGCCGCCCGTTGCGATCTTCGGCCCCATCGAAAACCGGCGGCGTGGCGTGAAAGGTCAGCACCTCAAGGATCTCGTCATTGGGCAGACGGATCGGCACGATCCAGTGCCCGGTGCTGGACAGGCGCTGTATCGCCCGGGCGCGGGCTGACGGAAAGGGGCGTCCATCCGGGTGTTCGGGCAACAGCGCACCGGGCAGGTCGCGCCACAACAGGCCCGAAAAATCGCGAATCTGGTCGTTCGCGATCGGATAGCGCGACAAAATGGCCATCCCGCCCTGCCCGGTGAACGCGCCGAACCCCTGTGCATCGCCGGGACCACCCAGCCGCCCGTCTCCGTCCATGTCCAGATCGGTCGCCATCCCGCTGTTCGGGGGCAGGGCCAACCGATACGGGTATGCGACTCCGGCAGTGCGCAACCGATCCGACAAGGCCGCCAGCGCGACCCCGTCATGGTCCCAGTCGACGCTTTGCAAGGTCAGGATGTCGGGCGAGACCTGCGCGATCACCTGGATCACGGCGGCGATCTGTTTGTCCTTGTCGCGGGTCAGGTCCCGCAGCAGAAGGCCCGGACCGTCGCGGGACAATTCGGCATTGAAGCTGGCAATGCGCAGGGAGTCGGCCCCAACCGGTGCGGCCAGCAGGATTGCGGCAAGGCAGGCCAGCCAGGCTTGCCGCAATCGATCACGCAAGGTCATTCAGACCCAGGGCCGCTCCACCGCGGCGCGGGCTTCAAACGCGTCGATGGCCGCGGATTTTTCCATTGTCAGGCCGATGTCATCCAGACCTTCCAGCAGGCAATGCTTCTTGAACGCATCCACCTCAAAGCTGATGGTGCCGCCATCCGGGCCGGTGATGGTCTGTGCCTCAAGGTCGACGGTCAGAATGGCGTTTGCGCCGCGCTCGGCGTCATCCATCAGCTTGTCCACGTCTTCCTGTGGCAGAACGATGGGCAGGATGCCGTTCTTGAAACAGTTGTTGAAGAAGATGTCGGCGAAGCTGGTCGAGATCACGCAGCGGATGCCGAAATCCTTGATCGCCCAGGGCGCGTGTTCGCGTGAACTGCCGCAACCGAAATTGTCGCCCGCCACCAGGATTTCGGCGTTGCGATAGGCGGGTTTGTTGAGCACGAAATCGGGATTCTCGTTGCCGTCATCGTCATAGCGCATCTCGTCGAACAAATTGACGCCAAGGCCCGAGCGTTTGATCGTTTTCAGGAACTGCTTGGGGATGATCATGTCGGTATCGATGTTGATCAACGGCATCGGTGCCGCAACCCCGGTGAGGGTGGTGAACTTGTCCATCTGTGCTGCCTTTCAAGACCCGAAGGAAATTGTCTGCCCTGTTCTATCGGATAAATCGGTGCCGATTTCCACCGCTTCCTTGAATGCGGGCACAAAAAAGAGCAGCGCCGGGGGCGCTGCTCTTGTGACGTGTCGCAAAGCGTCTTGCTTATGCGGTTTTTTTCTTGCGGCGAACGGCAGCCAAGCCACCTACGCCAGCCAGCAACAGCCAGCCCGCTGCGGGCAGCGGAACGCCGGGGATTTCCGAGGTGAAGGTTGCCATCACAATGGCCTCGTTGTTGCCACCTTCAGCCGAAAAGAACTGGTTCGTGAATTGGTTGGTGTCTTCGTCCAAAAACCCGTTGATTTCCAACGTATACTCGGTGTTGTTGTAGTTGAACGTTTCAGTCAAGTTGTTCGACGTCACCGTCACGATGTCGTCGCAGTTGGAATTGTTGGGATCAGGGAAAGCACAGTTGCTTACATTGCTGGTTTCATTGTGATCAAAGTCGAACAAGAAGTTCAAACCATTGCCAATCACGGTGGTTCCATCCAGAAGAACGTCGGCCGTCAGCGAGAGCTGAACACTGTTGATCGATGTCCCCGCGTTGATGGACTGGTTGCGGTGAGTGAACATACCGATCTGGAACATGTCGCCAATGTTGGCACCGGGCTGTGGAACCGGGTCGGAATCCGCGACCACGTCATAGCCGGAGGTGCCTCCGCTACCCCAGTTGATATGTGCTTCGGCCGGGGTGTTTGTGTTGCTGTCGCCAGGGGTGCTTGTATTGCTTGTCACGTTCGCGTTGGGGCTGGGGTTCAGCCATTGGACGCTGACGTTCTGCAGTTGCAGCGTATTCGCTGCGGCACCTACCGTTCCGACCAGCAGAGCAACCGTGGATGCTGTTGCAAGTTTTGTTGCGATATTCATCTCAATTCATTCCTTTTTCAAATGCCTAACGGCGGTTTTCGTTACCATGCAAACACAGTGGTCGTGACCAAATTTCCACGCCGGCCCAATCTGCAAGTCCAAGACCAAAGCTCGCTGCCGCGAAACTTGCTCTTGGCTATGATGATAGCAGATTCCATGGTTAACGGTCAAAAGCCGAGTTTTGCGAAAAACCAAAGGGTTAACCGAACGTTAACTTGTTCGCGGCTGTTGTGTGGCGAGATTCTGCCGACGACCGCCGTCGGGGCCGAACGTCGAATGCTGTCGAAAATATCAATGGTTTCAGGAAATTGAAACGCAATCAGGGGTTGCTGAACTCGTCCGGCATATCGCCCTGAGCGGAATGTCGCTTGGGTGTCGTGGTGTCGGGGCCGTGCATGGACGGCCCCGGGAAAGACGGCGAAGAAATTGCCGCTATTTGTTCATGCGGGCTTCGATCTTGTCCTTTACCGCGCCCTTGGCCGTGCGCAGAAAGAACGCCAGCGCCATCAGGCCGGCGCCGTTGAACAGCAACTCGATACCCAGCAGAACACCCAACAGGCTGGGCGCGACGCTGGCGAAATTGGCCAGGATATAGCCGCCCAGCAGCACGGACAGCGCGCCGGACAACAGCATCGGCCAGAAGAACGGCGTGTCCCGCATCTGGAACGAGGTGATGATCCGCGCGATGCCGCTGGCCAGGAACAGGATCGCGACCACCAGCGTCAGGGAAATAACGCCCTGCAGCGGGTGAAACATCAGCGAAACACCAAGGAACAGCATCAACACCCCCAGCGCGATGCCCATCAGCTTGGCGCCGGTGCTCTCTTCGCCAAAGCCCGCAACCAGTTGAATGCCACCCGAGATGGCGAACATGATACCCGCAAGCGTTGTCACCGCAATCGAGGCCGCCACGGGGTTGGCCAGCACGAACAGCCCGAAGGCAATCGACAGGATGCCGAGTATCAGCCATTTGACCCAGGTTTTCATTTCTTGATCCTTCTCATAGGTTTGCAACAGCAGCCTACATGATTTCGCGCACGTCCGTAAGGTGTCCCGTGATTGCTGCGGCAGCGGCCATCGCCGGGCTCAGAAGGTGGGTGCGACCGCCCCGGCCCTGACGTCCTTCGAAGTTGCGGTTGCTGGTCGCGGCGCAGCGTTCGCCCGGTTGCAATTGATCGGGGTTCATCGCCAGACACATGGAACAGCCCGCAAGCCGCCATTCGAATCCCGCCTCGATGAATATGTCGGCCAGACCTTCCTCTTCGGCCTGCGCGCGGACCAGACCGGACCCCGGCACCACCATGGCGCGCATCCCGTCCTTGATCTTCTTGCCCTTCAGGATCGCGGCTGCGGCGCGCAGATCTTCGATGCGCCCATTGGTGCAAGAGCCGATGAACACGGTGTCGACCTTGACTTCGCTCAGCGGCGTGCCCGGCTTGAGATCCATGTAATCCAGCGCACGCTGGGCGGCCTCGACCTTGCCGCCGGTGAAATCGGACGGATCGGGCACGGTTGCGGTGATCGGCAGCACGTCTTCCGGGCTGGTGCCCCAGGTCACGACGGGTGCGATGTCTTCGCCCTTGATGGTGACGACCTTGTCCCAATGGGCATCATCGTCGGAATACAGTGTTTTCCACCAGGCCAGCGCGGCTTCCCACTGTGCGCCCTTGGGGGCGTGGGGGCGGCCCTTGCAATATTCGAACGTGGTTTCGTCCGGGGCGATCAGCCCTGCGCGCGCGCCGCCTTCGATCGCCATGTTGCAAACCGTCATCCGGCCTTCCATGGACAGGTCACGGATCGCTTCGCCGCAATATTCGATGACATATCCGGTGCCGCCCGCGGTGCCGGTTTCGCCAATCACCGACAGGGTGATGTCCTTGGCGGTGACGCCCGGCCGCAGTTTGCCGGTGATTTCCACCTTCATGTTGCGCGCCTTGCGCTGAATCAGCGTTTGCGTCGCCAGAACATGTTCGACTTCAGAGGTGCCGATCCCATGCGCCAGCGCGCCGAAAGCGCCGTGGGTGGCGGTATGGCTGTCGCCGCAAACCACGGTCATGCCGGGCAGGGTCCAGCCCTGTTCCGGGCCGACGATATGCACGATGCCCTGGCGCACGTCGCTGACCGGATAGTAGTGGATCCCGAAGTCCTTGGCGTTGCTGTCCAGCGCGGCGACCTGGATGCGGCTGTCCTCGGGCATGGTTTCGGCGTTTTCGCGACCTGCGGTGGTGGGCACGTTGTGGTCGGGCACTGCGATCGTCTTGTCCGGTGCGTGGACTTGGCGGCCGGCCATGCGCAGCCCTTCAAAGGCCTGCGGGCTGGTCACTTCGTGCACCAGATGGCGGTCGATATACAGCAAGCAGGTGCCATCTTCGGCTTCGTGCGCCAGATGGGCATCCCAGATCTTGTCATAGAGCGTCTTGGGGGACATGGGTCCTCTCCCGTTGTTTGAATGTGGAATTCGTCAGGGTTGGGGCTGCAGCGACCTATTGGCAGGCCGACACCGTGTGCGCGGCTCCGAAGAACCGTTCACGCAGGCGGCTGTGGTCCTGTAGGTCAAGTCGTGGCGTGTCCAAGGCTGTCATGAGGGTCAGATACAGCGCACAGAGGCCGCGTTCAAGCTTGGAAGTCGCCTGTGATCACAGGACAGTGCCCTTGACGCCGCCCCTGCCCCGCCCCCCGGCCCGTGCCATGGCGGCGCGATACGCTTGCGCCCGTCCGGATCGCGTGCAAACCTGACTGAAAGGAGCACCATGGACCCGGTCAAGGACACCACCACGTCACTGATCCAGACGATCAGCCTGTTCTGGCAGCAGGTCATGGATCAGATCGGATGGATCTTTTTGCCCGGATGGCGGCAATATCAGGCGATGGCCGTCCTGGGGCTGATCCTGCTGGCTTGGGGGCTTGGGCGGATCACCAGGCCCAGATTGCAGGCCTGGGCGCGCGCGCGGGATGGCTGGCCGAAGTGGCAATTGCGTTTGCTGGTGCAGGTGCGGCGCCGGCTGACCCTGATCTGGTTTGCCGCCCTGGCATGGCTGGTCTATCTGGTGCTGCAACAGATCACCTGGCCATCGCGCAGCTACATGATCGGGGTGGCGGCCACATTGGCGACGGTCTGGGTTGCGATCGGGATGGCGGCGCAACTGGTGCGCAACCGCTCGTTGCGCCGGATCGTCAGCTGGATGCTGTGGATCTATGCAACGCTGTATTTCCTGAATGCGGTGGACGAGATCACCGGCTTTCTCGACCGGCTGGCCTTTGAGTTCGGCGAGACCCGGATTTCGGCGCTGACGGTGATTACCGCGCTGGTGGTGGTGGGAGCCCTGCTGGGGGTCGCACGGCTGTTGTCGCGGCTGTTCACCGCCAACGTGCGCCGCAATCAGGACATTTCGCCTTCGATGCAGGTTCTGACCACCAAGGCGGTGCAAATCCTGGTCTATGGTCTGGCGTTGTATATCGGTGCGCAGGCCATCGGGCTGGATCTGACCGGGCTGGCGTTCCTGTACGGGATCATCGGCGTCGGTCTGGGTTTCGGCTTGCAAACGGTGGTGTCCAACCTGGTGTCCGGGGTCATCATCCTGCTGGATAAGTCGATCAAGCCCGGTGACGTGATTTCGCTGGGCGATACCTTTGGCTGGATCGAGTCGCTGAGCGCGCGATATGTTTCGGTCAAGACGCGCGAAGGGCTGGAATATCTGATCCCCAACGAGGATCTGATCGCCAATCAGGTGGTGAACTGGACCCATTCCAACCAGTTGGTGCGGCTGGATATCCATTTCGGCACTGCATATGACGATGATCCGCATCAGGTGCGCGCCCTGGCCATTCAGGCGGCATCGGGGGTTGATCGGGTTCTGGTGTCGCCGAACGCGCCGGTCTGTCACATCGTTGGGTTCGGCGACAGCAGCGTGGACTATATTCTGCGCTTCTGGATCAGGGATCCCACGGCGGGGCTGACCAATGTGCGCGGCAATGTCTATCTGGCCTTGTGGGACGTGTTCAAGGAACACCGCATCTCGATTCCATTCCCGCAGCGCGAAGTGCGCCTGCTGGGGCAGTCCGACGACCGGCAGGATGCGCCATCCAAAGCCGGGCCCGGCTGATCGCAGCCCGTCCCGGCCAATCTGATGCGGCGCGATTGAAAAACCGGTTCCGCATTGCTAAATTGGAGATATTCCCAGCGCCGGGGAACAGGCGGCGCGCCAAAAGGAGGACGATGTCCTGTCAATCCAAGCTGAAGCGGCTGTGTCCGCTGATGACCGGGGCGGTTTTGTGACGGCCCAGACCCAACCAGACAGCGAAACGCTGCTGGCGGGAATTCTCACCTCACTTGCGGACGACAAGGCCGAAGACGTCGTGCAGATCGATCTGCGCGGCAAGACCGAGATCGGCGATTACATGGTGATTGCCTCGGGGCGTTCGACCCGTCAGGTCGCGTCCATGGCTGAGAAGCTGGCGGATCGGCTCAAGCAGGAGTTCGGGCGTCTCAGCAAGGTCGAGGGAAAGGAAACCGGCGATTGGGTTCTGATCGACGCCGGCGATGTGCTGGTTCATATCTTCCGTCCCGAGGTGCGCGAGTTCTATCAGCTCGAAAAAATGTGGTTGCCGGCGAGTTCCACGTCCCGGACCAACTGAGCACCCGTGCCCCGAGATGAAAGGCAGGCCCCGCCATGCGTGTGACCATCTGCGCGGTGGGGCGTCTGCGGTCCGGGCCTGAAAAGGATCTGATTGACGACTATCTGGCCCGGTTCGACCGGACCGGGCGGGCGATGGGATTGGGTCCGGCGCGCGTGGTCGAGATCGAGGATCGCAAGGGGGGCGGGATGGCGGCCGAGGCCGACCTGCTGCGCCGTGCGATCCCCAGAGGGGCGGTGCGGTGCGCCCTGGATGAGCGCGGCAAGATCCTGTCTTCACCGACCTGGGCGAAACGGATTGCGGATTGGCGCGACCGTGGTGTCGGTGATCTGGCTATTCTGATCGGCGGGGCCGATGGGCTGGACCCTGCATTGCGCGCGGAGATGGATTTCAGCCTGTCCCTGGGGGCGATGGTCTGGCCACATATGCTGGTCCGGGTGATGCTGTCAGAACAGCTGTACCGGGCGTCCACCATCCTGGCCGGCGGGCCGTATCACCGGGTTTGATCCAAAGGCCGCGCTTGCGCGCGATTCGATTGTTTCGGCATTGCCTGTGGCAATGCGTGTGAGGCCGTGCAGATGTGTCCGGCGGTTTGGCCGTGTCTGGGTCATGGGGGCTTGTCGAACCCGGTAATTGGTAATATTAATTTACCAAAGTGGGGTGTGAACATGGATATGCCAACGCCGGATGCCCGGGTTCTGGCGCGCAAGGCGCGCATCGTCGCGTGTTTGCAACAGGTCTTGCCGCAGGATGCGGTGATCCACGAGGTCGCCGAGACGCGGGCCTATGAATGTGATGCCCTGACGGCATATCGCTGCGCGCCCATGGCGGTGGTCTTGCCTGCCTGCACTCAGGAGGTGTCGGAGGTTCTGAAGATCTGTCATCGCGAAGGGGTGCCGGTCGTGCCGCGCGGGTCGGGTACCTCGCTGGCCGGGGGGGCTTTGCCGACCGAGGATTGCGTGATCCTGGGGGTGGCGCGGATGAACGCCGTTTTGGAAACCGACTATGACAATCGGGTCATCCGGGTTCAGAGCGGTCGCACCAACCTGTCGGTGACCGGTGCCGTCGAACCCGAAGATTTCTTTTATGCGCCTGATCCGTCCAGTCAGCTGGCCTGTGCCATCGCCGGAAATATCGCGATGAATTCGGGCGGTGCGCATTGTCTGAAATACGGTGTCACCACCAACAACCTGCTGGGGGTGACCATGGTCTTGATGGATGGCACCGTGATCGAGATCGGCGGGGCGCATCTGGATGCGGGCGGGCTGGATCTGTTGGGGCTGATTTGTGGCTCGGAGGGGCAACTGGGCGTGGTGACCGAAGCCACGCTGCGTATTCTGCGCAAACCCGAGGGGGCGCGCCCCGTGCTGATGGGATTTGACGATCCCGAGGTTGCCGGGGCCTGCGTCAGCGATATCATCCGCGCCGGTGTGTTGCCGGTGGCGATCGAGTTCATGGATCGTCTATGTATTCGGACCAGCGACAATTTTGCCAATGCGGGCTATCCCGATTGTGAGGCGTTGCTGATCGTCGAGGTCGAAGGCTCGGAGGCCGAGATAGACGCGCAACTGGCGCAGATCGTCGACATCGCCCGCCGTCACGATCCGGTGGAATTGCGGGAAAGCAGATCGCCCGAGGAAAGCGCCAGAATCTGGCTGGGCCGCAAGAGCGCATTTGGCGCGATCGGTCAGATCAACGACTACATGTGTCTGGACGGAACCATCCCGGTGTCCGAGCTGCCCATGGTCTTGCGCCGGATCGGCGAGTTGGGCCGCGAATTCGGATTGCAGGTCGGCAACGTGTTTCATGCCGGCGATGGCAACATGCACCCGCTGATCCTGTTCGATGCAAACCTGCCCGGCGATCTTGAGAAATGCGAGGCGCTTGGAGCCGAGATACTGAAACTATGCGTGGATGCCGGCGGCTGTCTGACCGGAGAGCACGGGGTGGGGATCGAGAAGCGCGATCTGATGTGGCATCAATATACCCCTGCGGATCTTGAAGCCCAGATGGCGGTCAAGGACGTGTTTGATCCGTCCTGGCTGTTGAATCCGGCCAAGGTGTTCCCGCTGGATGCGTCCGAGTCGCGACGCGGATCGAAGCGGGCGGCGGAACTGGTCGGTGACGCCCGCGCTTGATCCGCGCTCAATTTACCCCGGAATATGCGAGGCGGGAATATGGATATTGCACAGACCGAGTCCGAAATGGCGGCATGCGTGGCCGGTGCGAGCGGGCCTGTGGCCATTCGCGGCGGGGGGACGCGCGGACTGGTTCTGCCGGGTGAGGTTCTGACGACAAGCGGATTGGTGGGTGTGCAGTTGTATGAGCCGGGGGCCTTGACCCTGGTGGCGTCGGCCGGAACGCCGGTGGCCGAGATCGAGACGCTTCTGGCGGCGGAAAACCAGCAACTGGCCTTTGAACCGATGGATCACCGCGCGTTGTTGGGCACGTCCGGCGCCCCGACCATCGGCGGAGTCGTGGCGGCCAATGTTTCCGGACCGCGCCGGATACAGGCAGGGGCCTGCCGGGATTTCATGTTGGGCGTGCGCTATGTCGATGGCACCGGGGCTGTGATCAAGAATGGTGGCCGGGTGATGAAGAATGTCACCGGCTATGATCTGGTTCGGTTGATGGGCGGAAGTTGGGGAACCCTTGGGGTATTGACGCAGGTTTCGCTGAAAGTCCTGCCCCGCCCGCAGGCCCAGGCGACGCTGTGTGTGCCGGATTGTGACATGGCGCAGGCGGTGAAAACGATGTCCGTCGCTCTGGGTTCGCCATTTGAAATCACGGGTGCGGCTTATGTTACGGACCGGGCCGAAGTCCTGTTGCGCATCGAGGGGTTTTCCGGGTCGGTCGCCTATCGCACCGGGCGGCTGATAGATCTGCTGGATCGCCTGGGGGCGGTTGAGCTCAGGGCCGAGGGTGCCGCTTCGGGCGCAATCTGGAAGGCGATCCGGGATGTCGAAGCCTTTGCGGGTCAGCCCGGCGATGTCTGGCGGGTGTCCATCAAACCGTCCGATGCACCCCTGATTGCGCCACGCCTAAAGGCCGACGCGCTGTTACTGGATTGGGGGGGCGGTATGATCTGGGCTAGGGTGCCTGCGGGAACCGACCTGCGCGCCCGGATCGGGCAGATGTCCGGCCATGCCACGCTGGTGCGGGCCGATCCGGAAACCCGCGCCCGATTGGGGATGTTTCACCCGCAACCGGCACCGTTGGCCACCATCAGCGCGGGTTTGCGTGCGCGCTTCGATCCGCGCGGTATTTTCAACACCGGGCTGATGGACCGTCATCAGCCCTTGGGAGTCTAGGCCATGCAGACCAGCTTTACCCCGGAACAGTTGCAGGATCCGGCCACGGCACGCAGCAACCAGATCCTGCGGTCCTGTGTGCATTGCGGGTTCTGCACGGCGACCTGTCCCACCTATCAGGTGCTGGGCGACGAACTGGACAGCCCGCGCGGCCGCATCTATCTGATCAAGGACATGCTGGAAAACAACCGGGTGCCGGATGAAAAGACGGTCCGCCATGTGGATCGCTGCCTGTCCTGCCTGGCCTGCATGACAACCTGCCCGTCCGGGGTGCATTATATGCATCTGGTGGATCACGCGCGGGCCTATATCGAAGAGCGGTACGAACGACCGTTCAGCGACCGGGCCTTGCGCTGGCTTCTGGCGCGGGTCCTGCCGCATCCGATGCGGTTCCGGCTGGCGCTGCTGGGGGCCAAGCTGGGCCGACCCTTTGCGCGGTGGCTGCCGGATCCCCGTTTGCGTGCCATGCTGGAAATGGCGCCACGGATCATTCCCCCGGTCAGCCGCAATGACGACCCGCAAAGCTTTGCGCCCAAGGCGCCGAAACGGATGCGTGTGGCGCTGATGACCGGTTGCGCGCAGAAGGCGCTGAACACCGATATCAACGATGCCACCATCCGGATCTTGCGGCGCTACGGTTGCGAAGTGGTGGTTGCGCATGGTGCGGGGTGCTGCGGGGCATTGACCCATCACATGGGCAAGACCGACGAAAGCCACGCGGCGGCGGCGGGCAACATCCGGGCCTGGGTCCGGGAAATGGACGGGCAGGGGTTGGATGCCATTGTCATCAATACCTCGGGGTGTGGCACAACGATCAAGGATTACGGCCATATGTTCCGCAATGACCCGCTGGCCGGGGATGCGGCGCGGGTGTCGGCGATTGCAATGGATATCAGCGAACTTCTGGTGAAACTGGATCTCCCCGAAGGCAAGGACCAGGGCATCACCGTGGCCTATCATGCGGCCTGTTCCTTGCAGCACGGCCAGCAGATCAAGACCCACCCCAAGGATTTGCTGAAACGTGCCGGATTCGCCGTGGTTGAACCGGCCGACAGCCATCTGTGCTGCGGCTCGGCCGGGACCTACAATCTGTTGCAGCCCGAGATTTCAGGTCAGCTCAGAACGCGCAAGCTGCGCAGCTTGCAGGCCACCAAACCCGATCTGATCGCCGCGGGAAACATCGGATGTATGATGCAGCTGGGTGCCGGGGCTGGCGTGCCCATTGTGCACACGGTCGAGTTGCTGGACTGGGCCACAGGGGGGCCATATCCGCCCGCCCTGAACGCTTCGGGCCGCGATGGGCCGCAAATTCCCAACCTCAGGTAGAACCGCGCAAATAGATCTTGCGAAAAGCCGCATTTTCGCCGCAAGCCTGTTATACGCTCATGGTGGTGTGGATTCGAGGTGTGGCCCGTGGTGTTCCGATTGATCTGTTTCCTGTTGGCGCTGCTTCCGGGCACTCTTGCTGCGCAGGACGCGGCGTTGCAGGCTTTGAACACCACCGACGCCGGGCGCGACTGGCAGGCCGTCGGGCGTCTGGACATCAATGGTGCGGGGTTCTGTACCGGGGCCCTGATCGCGCCCGATCTGGTCCTGACCGCCGCACATTGCCTGTTTGATCGTCGATCCAAGGCCCGGATCGACCCGGAAACCATCGAGTTTCTGGCCGGATGGCGCAATGGCCGCGCCTCTGCCTATCGTCAGGTGCGTCGCGCCGTGGTGCATCCGGAATATGACTTTGGCGATGCTGTTTCGGCCCAGAGGGTCAGCACCGATGTGGCGCTGCTGGAGCTGCAACACCCGATCCGCAATACGACCGTGACGCCCTTTGCCACTGCCGGAAGGCCGCGCAAGGGGGATCAGGTCGGGGTGGTGTCCTATGCCAAATCGCGTTCCGAAGCGCCGGCGCTGCAAGAGGTTTGCGCCGTCATGGGCCGGCAATCGGGCGTGCTGGTGCTGTCGTGCGATGTGGATCACGGCTCGTCCGGGGCACCGATCTTTTCCTTTGCCGATGGCGGGGCGCGTATCGTTTCGGTCGTGTCTGCCAAGGCCGAAGTCGAAGGGCAAAGGGTTGCGTTGGGCACGACGCTGGACGAGCCTCTGGCTCTGTTGCGTGCCCAGCTGGACGCGGGATTGGGGTATAAACCGGGCCCGGCGTCGCCGCTTGTGAACCGGGTCACGGTGGGCCAGCCGCGTCGCGATACCGGCGCCAAGTTCATCCGCCCGTAACCGTCGCGTCGCGATCCCGCGCCGGTCACAACTCGCCCGTACCGCGCCCGGATATTGCCGTATTCCCCTGTCATTGCTTGCCGCCGACACGGCAAGATAGGGTGAGCGATGCGGTTTCGGAATAAATCTTTCGGGGGTTTTGCGGTCTGTTGCGCCGTTGTGCTGATGTGTCTGCCCGGTGCGGTCAGCGCGGATAACACCGGGTTGGTGCGGCTGACGGATCGCGATGATCTGTTGGGCTGGGAAGCCGTGGGCCGTCTGGATATCGACGGCACCGGGTATTGCACCGGCACGCTGATCGCGCCGGATCTTGTGCTGACGGCGGCGCATTGCGTTTATGACCGGCAGCACAGGCTGCGGAACATCCAGGCCCTGACCTTTCGCGCCGGTTTGCGCGATGGGGTGTCGATCGCCGATCGCAAGGTGGCCCAGATCGCGGCGGTGCCTGACTACGATCCGCGCGCCGCGCCAAACGTCGCGCGGGTGCGCCACGACGTGGCCCTGTTGCGCCTGGCCAGCCCGATCACCAGCCGGGATGCCGATCCGTTCATTCTCTATACCGGGCAGCGTGTCGGCACCAAGGTCAGTGTGACCTCTTATGGCAGGGGCCGTGACGACGCTTTGTCGCGTCAGCGCAGATGCAGTATCGTGGCCCAGAACAACGATTTGATGGCGTTCGATTGCGATGTGACTTTCGGCTCGTCGGGGGCCCCGGTGTTCGTGCAATCGGGCACGCGGGGCCGCATCGTGTCGGTGATATCAGGCGGTGGCACAGTCGGCGGGCGCGAGGTGGCGCTGGGCATGGCCTTGCCCGACACCGTGGCCCGGCTCAAGTCGCAGTTGCGCGCGGCTTCTCGTCCGGTGACCGCGCGTATCAACCGTCTTTCGGCGGGGGGCAGAAACACGTCGACCGGTGCCAAGTTCATCCGCAATTAAAGCGCATTGTTCCAATGCCCGCGCCGGGGGCTTGAAACCGATCCGCAGGCAGCCCATTTCATACGCATCGGGATGCCGGAACGGGTCCCGTCAACCAACCGGCCCGTCCCCATGGGAGGGCTTTCGTAAATCGCTCAAATACGAGGATAACGACCTATGCGTACTTTCGACTTTGCTCCTTTGCACCGGGCCACTGTGGGCTTTGACCAAATTGCCGATCTGATGGACCGTGTGATGACCAACGATGTCGGCCAGTCCAGCTATCCCCCGTACAACATTGAAAAAACCGCGGCGGATTCCTACCGGATCTCGATTGCGGTCGCTGGCTTTTCGGACAGCGACCTGACCGTCGAGGTCAAGGAAAACGCGTTGGTCGTCTCGGGCCGGAAAGCCGAAGACGACGATTCCGAACGCAGTTTCCTGCATCGCGGTATCGCAACGCGCGCGTTTGAACGCCGGTTCCATCTGGCGGATCATGTGCGCGTGACGGGTGCCAGCCATTCCGACGGGATGCTGCATATCGACCTGACGCGGGAAATTCCCGAGGCGCTCAAACCGCGCCGGATCGAAATTGCCAGCACATCGCCGGCGTCGGTCAAAACCGATGTGGTTGACGCAAAAGCCGTTAACTGATGCCTTGCGGGTTGTTCCCGACAGGCTGATACCGCCAACCAGACTTCCCTCGGATTGACGGTATGCCCCGCATCTGGTCAGACAGGTGCGGGGCTTTGCATTTTCTGTTCAGGGGCCACCTGCAACGGTTTCACGGCCCGCGCCATAGGCGGGAAACCGAAACGATTGGCGAACGGTGCGCAGCGCTGTCCGCCAATGCGTTCGCGAAGACGGTCGGGTCAGACCGCCATGCAGATGTATTTCATTTCGAGATAATCCTCGATGCCATGGTGACTGCCTTCGCGGCCCAGGCCCGATTGCTTGACGCCGCCGAACGGGGCGAGTTCGGTGCTTATGATGCCGGTGTTGACCCCGACGATCCCGTATTCCAGCGCCTCGGCGACCTTGTAGACGCGGCTCAGATCCTTGGCATAGAAATAGGCGGCCAGACCAAAGATCGTGTCATTGGCCATCTCGATCACCTGATCCACGTCATCGAATTTGAACAGGGGCGCGAGCGGGCCAAAGGTTTCTTCCTTGGCGACGGCCATGTTCTGGGTGACGCCGGTCACGACGGTGGGTTCAAAGAAGGTCCCGCCCAGATCGTGCCGTTTGCCGCCGGTCAACACTTCGCCGCCCTTGGATGTCACATCGCCCAGATGTTCCAGCACCTTGTCGACCGCTTCGCTGTTGATCAGCGGCCCGGTGGTGACATCGTCGTTCAGCCCGTCGCCGACGTTCAGCTTTTCGACCGCATCCTTCAGCTTGGCGGCAAAAGCGTCATAGACACCGGCCTGCACATAGATGCGGTTGGCACAGACGCAGGTTTGACCGTTATTGCGGAACTTGCACAGCATTGCGCCTTCGACGGCGGCGTCCAGATCGGCGTCGTCAAAGACGATGAAAGGTGCGTTGCCGCCCAGCTCCATCGAGCATTTCATCACCTGATCGGCGGCCTGTTTCAGCAGGATGCGGCCAACTTCGGTCGAGCCGGTGAAGGTCAGTTTGCGCACGGCGGGGTTCTCGCAGAATTCCTTGCCTATGGCGCTGGAGGATGAGCTGGGAAGCACGTTGAACACACCGGCGGGAATACCGGCGCGATCCGCGAGCACGCCCATGACCAGTGCCGACAGCGGCGTTTCCTTGGCCGGGCGCGCAACAAAGGCACAGCCCGCCGCCAGGGCCGGCGCGGCCTTGCGGGTGATCATCGCATTGGGAAAGTTCCACGGCGTGATCGAGGCAGCGACGCCGATGGGTTGTTTCAGCACCGTAATCCGTTTGTCGCGCTGATGGCCCGGAATGGTTTCGCCATAGATGCGCTTGGCTTCTTCGCCGAAGAACTCGATGAAGGATGCACCATAGGCGACTTCGCCCACGGCTTCGTTCAGCGGTTTGCCCTGCTCGGCGGTCAGGATGGTGCCAAGATCCTGTGCGTTTGCCATCATCAGGTCGAACCACTTGCGCAGGATGGCGGCGCGTTCCTTGCCGGTCATTGCGGCCCATTCCTTCTGCGCGGCTTCGGCCTGGGCGATGGCGTCCGCGACCTGTGCGCGGCTGAGATCGGCCACTTCGGCGATCACATCCCCGCGTGCGGGGTTGGTGACGGCGAATGTGCCGTTGTCGCCATCGACCCACTGGCCGCCGATATAGGCCTTGGTGACCAGCAGGTCCGGGTCTTTGAGCAGTGATTTGAGATTGGTTGTCGTCTCCAGCATCGGGTGTTCCTCCGGCAAAACTCTACCCGGGCAGCCAAACCAGTTGGGACGGGAATTGTCTAGGGCCACATATGGCAGAGAAGGGATGGAAGCGGGGAATGCGATCTGATACTATCCGCCACGTCCTGTCCGGGGGCCGTTCCCGAATCAGGCTGGCATAACCCACGGCGATGGCGTCGCCGCACGGTCCCAACCCAACACCGTCCTGAACGCCGGGACCTTTCTGAAAAGGAGGGTCGATTATGACCACACGTCCTGACATGTACCGTTTTCACAATGGCGAAAAGGCCGCGTTGCCCTTTGCCGTTTCGGAATATGAGGATCGCATCGCCGAATTGCGGGAACGCATGCAGGCCACAGGGGTCAGCGCGGCGGTTTTCACCTCGATGCACAACATCGCCTATTATTCCGGATTTCTGTATTGTGCGTTCGGTCGCCCCTACGGGTTGGTGGTCACGGAAAAGGATTGCGTGACGATCAGCGCGGGTATCGACGCCGGCCAGCCCTGGCGGCGCAGCTTTTGTGACAATATCACCTATACGGACTGGCAACGCGACAATTTCTGGCGCGCGGTGGGGTCGGTCGCGGGCACCGGCGGCGTCATTGGATATGAGGGCGACCACCTGACGCTGATGCAGCGCGACAAGCTTGAGGATTTCCTGAAACCACTGACCATGGTGGACCTGTACGAGACCACGATGCGTCAGCGCATGCACAAGTCCGAGGCCGAAATCGCCCTGATCCGGCAGGGCGCGCAGGTCGCGGATGTCGGCGGTTATGCGATCCGCGATGCGATCCGGGCCGGTGTGCGTGAGATCGATGTGGCGATGGCCGGACGCGATGCTATGGAGACCGAGATCGCCAAACGCTTTCCCGACGCAGAATATCGCGACACCTGGGTCTGGTTCCAATCCGGTTTGAACACGGACGGCGCGCACAACCCGGTCACCGGGCGGGTTCTGGAGCGCGGCGATATCCTGTCCCTGAACACGTTCCCGATGATTTCCGGATACTATACCGCGCTGGAACGGACCCTCTTTGTGGAAACCGTGGACGCGGCCAGTCTGGACATCTGGCAGGCCAATATTGCCGCCCATGAACTTGGCATGACCCTGCTGAAACCCGGTGCCAGCTGTGCCGATATCACCAACCAGATCAATGCCTTCTTTGCCGAACGGGATCTGCTGCAATACCGCACCTTCGGCTATGGCCATTCGTTTGGCGTGCTGTCGCATTACTATGGCCGTGAGGCGGGGCTGGAGCTGCGCGAGGATATCGACACGGTGCTTGAACCGGGCATGGTGATCAGCATGGAACCGATGCTGACCATTCCCCAGGGTCAGCCGGGCGCGGGCGGGTATCGCGAACATGACATCCTGCTGATTACCGAGGATGGCAACGAAAATATCACGGCCTACCCGTATGGCCCCGATTTCAACGTGGTGGGCTGATCGCCTGCTTGCGGCCGGGTTTTCGCAACCCGGCCGCATTGTTCCGACAGACGGCGTCAGCCGATCGGTCGGGCGGGATGGTCGGATTCGGGCGCGGCTCCCAGATCGGGCAGGCGCGGGGCGGCGGCGATCAGGGCCTGCGTATAGGGATGACGCGGGGCTGTGAACACGTCCTCGGTCTGGCCGGTTTCCACGATCTTTCCGGACTGCATGACCAGAACCCGGTCCGTGACCGTGCGCACGACGCTCAGATCGTGGCTGATGAACAGATAGGTCAGATCGTAGGTCGCGCAGAGATCCGCCATCAGGTCCAGGATTTGCGCCCGCACCGACACATCCAGCGCGCTGACGGCTTCGTCAAACAGGATCAGCTCGGGGCGGATGATCAGGGCGCGGGCAATGGCGATGCGCTGACGTTGTCCGCCGGAAAATTCGTGAATGTATTTCCCTGCATCATCCGGGCGCAGGCCAACCGCGGTCAGTGCCTCGGCGATGGCGTCCTGCCGCGCCGTGCCGGTGGGGGGCGAGGCAAGCAGATGAAAAGGCTCGGCGATCAACCGGTCAACCCGGTGACGGGGGTTGAAGCTGCCGAACGGGTCCTGAAATACCACCTGCATCTTGCGCCGAACCGCCAGGTTGGGCCGATTTCCGGTGAACACCGGCGCGCCATCCAGCAGGATGCGGCCGGATTGCACATCTTCCAGACCCAGTATCGCCCGCGTCAGGGTGGATTTGCCACAGCCGGATTCACCGACCAGCCCCAATCTCTCGCCCCGGTTCAGGGTAAAGGAGACATCGTTGACCGCGCGGTACCGGCCGGCTTCGCCGAACAGCCCGCTGCGGGGCAGGCGATAATCGCGGCAGACGTTCTGGACCTGCAAAAGCGGGGTCGGTGCGGGCGGTTCTGGCAGCGTGACCTGATGGTTCGAGGCCTGAAACAGCATCCGCGTATAGGGATGTGTCATATGGGCCAGCAAATGTTGCGTCGCACCCTGTTCGACCACGACCCCGTGGCGCATCACCACGATGCGGTCGGCCATGTCTGACACGACCGCCAGATCATGGGTGATCATTAGCAACCCCATGCCGAAATCCGCCACCAGCCCCTTGAGCAGGTCCAGGATCTGGGCCTGGGTGGTGACGTCCAGCGCGGTTGTGGGTTCGTCGGCAATCAGCAGTTTGGGACGCAGGGCGATGGCCATGGCGATCACCACGCGCTGACGCTGACCGCCTGACAATTCGTGCGGATACCGCGACAGAGGGAAACGCGCGGCAGGCAGGCCGACGCGATCCAGCACCTCGCGGGCGCGTTGCATGGCCTGATCGCGCGGCAGGGCATCGTGGACCAGAATGGTCTCGGCAACCTGATCGCCAATGGTCTTGACCGGGTTCAGGGCCGTCATCGGTTCCTGAAACACCATGCCCACCCGTTGCCCGCGGATCGCGCACATGTCCGTTTCGGACATATCCAGAAGATCTGAGCCGTCCAGCACGATCCGCCCGGTCGCTTTCGCGCTGCCGGGCAACAGGCCCATCACCGCCAATGCCGTCATGGATTTGCCGGACCCGCTTTCACCGGTGACGGCCACGATCTCGCCGGGTGCCACGCTCAGCGAGACATTGTGCAGGATGTCCAGACGATGGATCGACAGGCACAGGTTTTCGATGTCAAGCAGGCTCATGCGCGGTTGATCCTCAGGCGGGGATCCAGATAATCGCGCAGACCGTCGCCCATCAGGTTCAATCCCAGAACCGTCACGATGATCGCGATACCGGGGATCAGGGCCAAATGCGGCGCAAAGCTGACCATGGTCTGGGCGTCGGCCAGCATCCGCCCCCAGCTGGGCGTCGGCGGCTGCGCCCCCAATCCGACATAGGACAGGCCTGCTTCGGCCAGGATGCCAAGGCTGAACTGGATCGTGCCCTGCACGATCAGCAGGTTGGTAATGTTGGGCAGGATGTGTTCGATTGAAATCCGTGCGCCGGACTTTCCCGCGACCCGCGCGGCCAGGATGAAATCGCGTTCCCAAAGCGACAGGGCGGCACCGCGGCTGATGCGGGCGAACACCGGAATGTTGAAAATGCCGATGGCGATGATCGCGTTCACGGCCCCCGCGCCGAACACGGCGGTGATCAGGATCGCGATAACCAGGCTGGGAAAGGCAAAGACCAGATCGTTGCCGCGCATGATCAGCTCGTCCAGCCATGATCCCTTGTGGGCCGCGGCCATCAGTCCCAGCGGCACCCCCAGAGCCATTCCGATGCCGACCGCGATCAGCGCCACCGCGATCGACGTGCGCGCGCCGACCATGATCATGCTGAAAATATCGCGCCCGAAATGATCGGTCCCGAACCAATGGCCAGCGCCGGGCGGATGCAGCTTGGCCGGTATATCCATCACGGTATGGTCGTAGGGTGTCCAGACAAAGGAAACCAGCGCCGCCAGCACCACCAGTGATGACAGTGCGATACCGATGATCAGGCTGCGGCTCATGTGCGGGTCCTCAGGCGTGGATCGACCAGCGCATAGGCAAGATCGACAAGGAAGTTCACCAGAATCACGGAAAACACCAACAGCATCACGACGCTTTCCACCACGATCAGATCGCGCGAACTGATCGATTGAAACACCAGCCGGCCCAGACCTGGCAGATAAAAGACCTGTTCGATGATGATCGAACCGGCCAGCAGAAATGAAAATTGCAACCCGATGATCGTCAGCACCGGGATCAGCGCGTTGCGAACCCCGTGCCGCCACAGGGCCTGCCGTCGGCTAAGGCCCTTGGCACGGGCGGTGCGCATGAAGTCCTCTCCCAGTATGTCCAGCAGGGATGACCGCATGACACGCGCCAGGATCGCGGCTTGTGGCAGGGCCAGCGAGACCGCGGGCAGCGTCAGCGACCGCATCCCGGCCCAGAATCCGGCTTCCCAGCCGACGAACCCCCCGGCGCTGAACCAGCGCAGATTGATGGCGAAAATCAGAACCAGCATCATGGCGAACCAGAAATTCGGCACCGCAACGCCCAGCTGGGTCGCCCCCATCACCGCCACGTCACCGGGCTGACCGCGGCGCGATGCGGCGTAGATGCCGGCGGGAAAGGCGATGAGAGTGGACAGCGCCAGCGCAAACAGCGCCAGCGGCAACGAAACCCAAAGCCGATCCGCGATCATTTCGGCGACCGGCGTGCGATAGGTATAGGACGTGCCGAAATCGCCACGAAACATGCCGCCGATCCAGTCCAGATAGCGTTGCCACTTTGGCACATCCAGCCCCAGTTCGGTCCGCAGCGCGGCCACGGTTTCGGGTTGGGCATTGATGCCCAGCATGAAGCTGGCCGGGTCTCCCGGGGCGATTTCGATCACCACGAAAATGACCACCGACGCAACGGCCAGGCTGATCAGAAGTGACATCAGGCGTTTGAGAGAATAGCGCAGCATACGGTCATGTCAGATGTTAAGGAAAGGGGAGGTCCGAAGCCAGGATCCGGATGCGGAAAGGGGCGCGTTCTATGGGTCGGCGGGCGCGCGCGTATAGTCCCGGTCGCTGACATGCTCCAGCCAGTCGGCCACGCGCCCGTCCTGCATTTCCTGCATCGCCAGATGGGTCATCCCGGTTGTCGGACATGCCCCGTGCCAGTGTTCCTCGCCCGGTGGAATCCACACGGTATCGCCGGCCCGGATGGTGCGAGGCGCGGCATCGCGCAACCCCACCAGGCCAACGCCGGACAGAACATGCAGGGTCTGGCCCAGCGGGTGGGTGTGCCAGGCGGTGCGCGCGCCCGGCTCGAACGCGACGCGCAGGGCGGATATCCGCGCCGGATCGGGGGCCTGGATGACCGGATCCTGCCAAACCGTGCCTGTGAACCAGTCGGCACTCGCCTGTTTCGTGGGGCGGCTGCCCGCGATCATGATGTCCATCGTATCCTCGCTGTGTCTCTGCCCGTGGGGGCAAGCCCCTTGTCGCGGGGCCTGCCGATTGGTTCAGTTCGCCCAGCTGACACCGGTCAGGTCGGTGGCCTGCGTCGGCGCATTGACCCAAAGCCCCTGAATGCCTGCCTTGGCGATTGTCGGGAAGGCCAGTTCGAACAGATATGCGTTCACATAGTCTTCGGCGATGATGGTCTGTGCCTGACCCAGAAGCCTGGTGCGTTCGTCTGGATCGGTGGTGCCGTTCAAGGTTGCCATCAGGTCCTGGAACGCCGGATTGTCATACTGGAAATAATATTCGGGCCGGGCATAGATGCCGATATCCATCGGTTCCGTATGGCTGACAATGGTCAGGCCGAAGGTCTTGCCGCGAAACACGGTTTCCAGCCATTGCGCCCATTCCACATTGATGATTTCGGCCTTGATGCCGATTGCCGCCAATTGGGACGCAATGATTTCGCCACCGCGCCGGGCATAGGACGGCGGCGGCAGATGCAGCGTGGTTTCGAACCCATCGGCAAATCCGGCTTCGGCCAGCAGTGCCCTGGATTTCTCGGGGTCGAACCCGGACAGTCCGGTCAAGTCCAGATAGGCCGGATTGTGAGGCGCGAAATGCGTGCCGATGGGGGTCCCCAACCCGAACATGGCCCCGTCGATGATGGCCCGACGGTCGATGGCATGCGCCACCGCCTCGCGGACGCGGATATCGTCGAATGGCGGCTGTTTGTTGTTCATGGCGAGAATGGTTTCGCCTTCGGTGCTGCCGATCAGGACCTGAAATCGGGGATCCGCTTCAAACTGCGGCAGATTCTCCGGAGCCGGAAAACCGGCGAAAACATCGACATCCTCGGCCATCACGGCGGCAAAGGCGGCTGTCGGATCCGAGATGAATTTGAACGTCGCCCGGTCCAGCGCCGCCGGGCTGCCCCAATAGTCGGGATTTCTTTCGATCTCGACCTTGTCGCCCTGTACCCAGTTGCTGAACTTGAAGGCGCCGGTGCCGATGGGGTTGGTCTTGATGGTTTCGATGCTTTCGGGGGCAACGATCACCGCGTCGCCCCAGGCCAGGTTGAACAGAAACAGCCCATTGGGTTTGTCAAGCGTCACCTTGACGGTCGTGGGGTCGACGACTTCTACATCTGCAATGGCTTCAAACAGGGCCTTTTGTGCATTCACGCTGTCTTCGGCGCGGGCGCGGTCCAGGCTGAACTTGACGTCCTCGGCATCCATCGTTGTCCCGTCATGGAACACGACACCGTCGCGCAGCTTGAACGTGTAAACCAGACCGTCATCCGAGATTTCCCAGCTTTCTGCCAGGCCCGGCACAACCGAGCCGTCGCCCATGAAGCGTGTCAGGCCTTCGAAAATATTGGTATAAACAACCGAGTCGATGGCCCCGGCCGCGGCGCTGGTCGGATCCAGATGCGGCGGTTCCAGTTGCAGTGCCACGGTTATGTCGCTCTGGGCCTGTGCCGATCCCAGTCCGGCGGCAAAGGCAACTGCGCTGGCCATGGCCAGATTGGAAAGAAGTTTCATGCATGTTCTCCCTGTGGGTCCGTTGTGCCGACGCCCGGCACGTTTGCGGCGCAGTTTTGTTCGAGATGACGGCCGATACAAGGGGTCAATCGTCGGGACCTGTCGGTTCCGGGCTGGAATGCCTTGATGTTGCCGGTTTAAACAGGACAATATCGCGACAACAGAGAGGGGCAAGGCGTGGCATATGTTCTGGCGATAGATCAGGGAACGACATCGACGCGGGCCATCCTGTTTGATGAGGCGATGCAAAAGGTCGGGGTGGCGCAGCAGGAATTCGCCCAGCATTTCCCACAAGCCGGCTGGGTGGAACATGATCCCGAAGATCTGTGGCAGACCACGTTGGACGTCTGTCGCGAGGTCCTGGCCCGGGCGGGGATCACGGCGGGCGATCTGGCCGGGATCGGCATCACCAACCAGCGCGAGACCACGGTGGTCTGGGACCGCACCACGGGCAAGGCGGTGCACAATGCCATTGTCTGGCAGGACCGGCGCACCGCCGAGACCTGTGCGCGCCTGAAAGCCGAAGGCTTTGAGCCGACAGTCAGCGCCAAGACCGGGTTGTTGCTGGATCCCTATTTTTCCGGCACCAAACTGCAATGGATACTGGATACGGTCGACGGGGCACGCGCGGCGGCAATGCGCGGAGATCTGCTGTTTGGCACCGTGGATACGTTCCTGATCTGGCGGCTGAGCGGCGGAAAGGTCCATGCCACCGACGCAACCAATGCGGCGCGGACCCTGCTGTTTGACATACACAAAGGCGCCTGGAGCACCGAGATCTGCGCCCTGCTGGATATTCCAATGGCCATGTTGCCTGACGTGCGCGATTGCGCGGCGGATTTCGGCAGCACCGATCTGCTGGGGGGCAATGTCCCGATTCTGGGGGTCGCCGGGGACCAGCAGGCGGCAACGATCGGGCAGGCCTGTTTCGGGCCGGGAATGATGAAATCGACCTATGGAACCGGCTGTTTCGCGCTGCTCAATACCGGGGCCACCCCGGTTGAGTCCAGAAACCGGATGCTGACGACCATTGCCTATCAGCTGGACGGGCGGCGCAGCTATGCTCTGGAGGGGTCGATTTTCATTGCCGGTGCGGTCGTTCAGTGGTTGCGTGACGGTCTGGGGATTCTGGAGCGCGCCGATCAGGCCGGAAGCCTGGCCCGAACGGCTGATCCGGCGCAGGACCTGATTGTCGTTCCGGCTTTTACCGGGCTGGGCGCGCCCTATTGGGACCCGGATTGCCGTGGCGCGGTGTTTGGATTGACGCGCAACTCGGGACCGGCTGAATTTGCCCGCGCTGCGCTGGAAAGTGTCGCGTTTCAGACCCGTGATCTGTACCAGGCGATGCGGGATGATTGGCAGGCCGACGCCCAGACCGTGTTGCGGGTGGATGGCGGAATGAGCGCCAGCAACTGGACCATGCAGAGCCTGGCCGATCTGTTGGGCGCACCGGTGGACCGCCCGGTGATGCAGGAAACGACGGCGCTGGGCGTGGCCTGGCTGGCGGGGATGCAAGCAGGGGTGTACCCGGACCAAGATGGCTTTGCCGATATCTGGGCGCTGGACCGCCGGTTCGAACCACGGATGGACACAGAAGAACGCAGCGCACGCTATGACCGCTGGATGCGGGCCGTCGCCGCCGCACGCAGCATATGATTCCGATTGCATTGCGCTCTGATTCCGTCTTGCACGGCGCCCGCGTCGCGTTTAAACGGTCGAGCGCATGCCTCAATAGCTCAGCTGGTAGAGCAGGTCCTTCGTAAGGACAAGGTCGGGGGTTCGAGTCCCTCTTGAGGCACCATTTTCCCGTGTTTTCGTGATTGGTCGTCTTTTGCGACTGGCATCGCTTTATGTGCGGAACGTGCTGCAGGAGACAGGATTGCCGGTGCGCCCGCTCATTGCACCCGTCAACGCGGGTAGTAGGCAAAAACAAACCCCCGAAGCAGGGCTGCGGGGGTCGTCTTTGGTGTTTCGCAAAGCCGGAAGGCGCGCTTAAAGCATGCCTTCGCGTTGGGCTTTCTTCCGAGCCAGCTTGCGGGCACGCCGAATCGCTTCGGCCTTTTCGCGCGCTTTTTTCTCGGACGGTTTCTCGAAATGCTGCTTGAGCTTCATTTCGCGGAACACGCCTTCACGCTGCAGCTTTTTCTTCAGGGCACGGAGCGCCTGATCGACATTGTTGTCACGAACACTAACCTGCATGTGGTTTTCACCACCTTTCTAAGTTGAGTTGCAAGGATTTGCAGGAAGGTGCCGTATAGCAAAGCAGGTTCGACTTGTCTAGTATTCGGGTGCAGACTGAGGAGAGCGACATGACCTTGTCCCAAAAAGAGACACTGGACTGTTTGCTGGACGCGGCATTGATGCACGTCCCGTTTGACGGCTGGTCGGATGTGATGCTGCGCGCGGCGGCGTCAGATATCGATCTGGATCCGGCTTTGGTTCACTCGGTTGTGCCGCGCGGGGCCGTGGGGCTGGCGCTGGCCTATCATGCGCGCGGTGACAGGGCGATGGTGGATCGGTTGCAGTCCGAGGACCTGAGCCACCTGAAGTTCCGCGAAAAGATCGCCGCTGCGGTACGATACCGGCTGGAAGCCGTCGAGGACAAGGAATTGGTGCGCCGCGGCGCCACGTTGTTTTCATTGCCTCAACACGCGGCGGACGGCGCGCGGGCGGTCTGGCAAACCTGTGATCTGATCTGGGACACGCTGGGGGATACTTCGGAGGATGTAAATTGGTACAGCAAGCGCGCCACCCTGTCGGGGGTCTATTCGGCGACGGTTCTGTATTGGTTGGGTGATACCAGCCCGGACCACGCGGCCACATGGGCCTTTCTGGATCGGCGGATTGACGATGTGATGCAGATCGAAAAGCTGAAAGCCAACCTGCGCGGAAATCCGGTTCTGAAGCCGCTTCTGGCGGGGCCGAACTGGGTGATGAGCCATATACGCGCGCCGAAAAAGACCGCGAAGATGGATTTGCCAGGCACGGTTTCACCGCGCGGCCAGGCCGCAGATCGTTGACGCAACCGACCTGGGGTCAACGGCAAAGCCCTGCAAACGGTTCCATGCAGCCTTGTGGATATTCACGTCAAAGGCCGCCCACAGTGGGGCGGCCTTCTTCTCAGGTTCCATCGCGTAATAGCGGGTATCAGGCAGCCTTGCGGCGGCGGGCGGCGAACAGGCCGCCCAGAGCAGTCACCAGCATCAGGCCGGCGGCCGGCAGCGGCACGGGGGCCAATTCCGCGGTCACCAGGTTCTGGCTGCGCGTGTTGTTGTTGTTGAAGCCCTGGCCTTCCAGATAGGTCAGATCCCAGACATTGGGTCCGGTATAGCCCTGAGCAATTTCGAGAAACTCGTTGGCTGCGGTCTTAACGCCACCGGCATTGCTTTGTGTGAAGTCCCCGTCGTTCACGGTCCAGTCGTCGTCATAGACGGCATTCCACAATGCGACCTGGAAACCGGCGGATTTATCGGCGCTGGTCAAGGCGGTGTCAAAACCGGAATCGAACAGTTTCTGGATCCGGTTCATGCCGCCGTTTGCGACCAGATCGACGCTGTTGCTGAACGGGGTCGCGGTGGCTGTATATTCGTAGGTCACGCCGGTGTAGACCTGACCGATCAGATCAAGGCAGAACGCCACCAGGCTGTTGCTGGTGCCGGTTTCCGACATGTTGAAGCCGCCGGCATTGTGGCTGCCGGACGCGGCAACCGGGTCCGCGACCGCGACGGTGGCGGTTCTGCTGCCTGCGGCCCAGCCATCAAATTTCAAGGAAAGCGCCGAAGCGCCATTCGCGGCCAAAAGCGTCGTAAAGGCAGTCGCTGCGGCGAGTTGAGTCAGTTTCATAAAACATCCAATCTTTAAGTTACCTGTCACGCATTGGGTAAAATTTGCGCAATCTGGAAGGCTGGATAGGCGAAAAGGCGCCGGCCTGTCAATATTGCGAGCGGGCGATGTCGAGTGACGCTGGGTCAGATATGGCCCATATCGCGCGATTTGAGCCGATTTTGAGGGAAATCGGCGATTTTTCCCCGTTCTGGCAGGGGATTCAGCATCTTTTCCGGCAGCAGACGCCTGTGAATGAATGGAATGGTTGCTGTCGATTTCTGTCTTGGGGATTGGCGTGGTTTCCCGTCCGGGAACAGTGTGCCGGGATTCTACACATTGTTATCACCAATACAACAAGACCCGCCGGAGGACCGGCGGGTCGAAATCATAGCGATTCGGTTTTGGTGTCAGGCGCTCAGAGCGGCCTGTGCCTTGGCGACGATGGCACCAAACGCCTCGGGCTCCTGTACGGCCAGATCGGCCAGAACCTTGCGGTCCACTTCGATGCCGGCCAGCGTCAGGCCGTTGATGAAGCGGCTGTAGGTCAGGGCTTCGTCATGGCTGCGAACGGCGGCGTTGATACGCTGGATCCACAAGGCGCGGAAATTGCGCTTGCGCTGTTTGCGGTCGCGGGTCGCATATTGGTTCGCCTTGTCAACGGCCTGGGTCGCAACCTTGAAGGTGTTCTTGCGACGTCCGTAATAGCCTTTGGCGGCCTTGATGATTTTCTTGTGACGGGCGTGGGTAACCACACCGCTTTTTACACGTGACATATGCTAGGCCTCCTGATCAGCGGTCGTAGGGCATGAAGCCCTTGACGATTTTCGCGTCGGGGGCAGAAAGTGTGGTGGTTCCGCGCGCGTCGCGGATGAACTTGCGAGTCCGCTTGATCATGCCGTGCCGTTTGCCGGCCTGGCCAGCCAGGACCTTGCCTGTGGCGGTCACCTTGAAGCGCTTCTTGGCGCTTGATTTGGTCTTCATCTTGGGCATTTCCGTCTCCTTGTCTTTGGGTCGGTATATAACGCGACTCGGCATGCCACACGGGCCGGTCGCGCGATCAGAAACGCCCCTTACGCAAATCCTGTCTGACTGGCAAGAGCCGGGGGGCGAAAATCGTGGCGCAGGGCAAGAATTCGAGACAGCAGCAGGTTCCGGACCCGTCAGGACACGAAACCCGCAATCACACCGATCACGATATCCGGAATCTGGGCGATGCGATAGCCGCCGGGTTTGGTGCTGACCGCAATCAGGATCAACACACCCGCGATCAGGATCGTGACGGCGGGTGCGCGCGGTGTGCGTCCGTCGCTGGTTGCCGACAGCACTGCGGGGATCGAGAACATCGCCACGATCACACCCAACGTCAAAGCCAAATCCGGTTCCATACTGACCGCCCTGTTTTTGCTTTTCGGGCGCTATTCTGGATCAGTTCGGTAAATCAATCGTTCATCGCAGGGCGCAACCCGCAGGATGTTGGTGGTTCCGGGCACGTTGAAGGGGACACCGGCGGTGATCACGATCTGGTCGGATTCGGTGGCAAAGCCTTCGGCGCGGGCGGCGCGGGCGGCATTGACCACCGCGCCCTTGAACCGTTGCAGTTCGACAGTCATGACGCAGGTGCAGCCCCAGCTTAGCGCCAGACGACGTGCAGTTCCGCGCAACGAGGTCATGGCGATGATCGGCACGCCGGGGCGTTCGCGGGCTGTCAGCAGGGCGGTGGTGCCGCTTTGGGTAAAGCAGCAGATGGCCTTGATGTCGGCGGTTTCGGCGATTTCGCGGGCCGCAGCGACGATGCCGTCGGCGACACTGGTGCCTTTCACGTTGCGCGAGGCCGCGATGATCTGGGCGTAGGTGGGGTCGGCCTCGACCTCGATTGCGACGCGGTCCATGGTCTGCACGGCCTTGACCGGGAACTGGCCTGCCGCGGATTCCGCGCTCAACATGACGGCGTCGGAGCCTTCGTAGATCGCGGTTGCAACATCGCTGACCTCGGCGCGGGTGGGCATCGGGCTTTCGATCATGCTTTCCAGCATCTGGGTCGCGACGATCACCGGCTTGGCCGCGGCCCGGCATTTGCGCACCAGGCGTTTCTGGATCGGCGGCACCGCCTGAACCGGCAATTCCACGCCCAGATCGCCGCGCGCGACCATGATCCCATCGCTGACCGCAAGGATTGCGTCGAACCGGTCCACCGCGTTGGGTTTTTCGATCTTGCACATGATGGCGGCGCGGCCCTTGACCAGATCGCGGGCCTCGGTCACGTCTTCGGCCCGCTGCACGAAACTGAGAGCAAGCCAGTCGACGCCCAGGGAACAGGCAAATTCCAGATCGCTGAGATCCTTTTCCGACAACGCCGCCAGCGGCAGTTCCACATCGGGCACGTTGACGCCCTTGTGGTTGCTGATGGTGCCGCCCGCAATGACCGTGCAATTGGCAAAATCCGGGCCGCAGTCATCGACCTTCAGGCGGATTTTGCCGTCATTGACCAACAGCGCCACGCCGGGTTGCAGGGCGGCAAAGATTTCGGGATGCGGCAGGCACACCCGAGACGCATCGCCATCCGCCGGATCCAGATCCATGCGAAAGGCCGCGCCGACCTCCAGGTCCTCGGACTCATTTGCAAAATTGCCGACCCGCAGCTTGGGTCCCTGCAGATCCGCCAGAATTGCGATCGGACTGTCCAGGTCTTCTTCGACCTGCCGGATCAGCCCGTGCTTGATGCGGATTTCCTCCTGGGTGCCGTGGCTCATGTTCAGACGGAACACATCGACACCGGCCTCGTGCAGCGACCGGATCATGTCGTAGCTGTCCGATGCCGGTCCCAAGGTCGCCACGATCTTGACGTTGCGCTGACGTTTCATAGGCGGATGCCCCCCAATCCGAAAATGTTATCGCAAACACGCTGGCTCTGCTTATGGCTCAATTCCCATTCGCAGGCAACTGTCCTAAAGCTGAGTGCAACAAGATGACAGGCCTATGACATATACACCGATTTTCATGCATGGGGAAACCCGACCCGGCCCCTGGCTGATCAGCTGCGATCATGCGACCAACACCGTGCCGCCCCAGGTGGCGGGCGGTGACCTGGGGTTGCCGCGTGCAGACATGGAGCGCCATATTGCCTATGATGTGGGGGCTTATGGTGTGGCGCAACACCTGGGCGAGCTGCTGAACGCGCCTGTGATCGCATCCAACTTTTCGCGTCTGGTGATCGACCCGAACCGGGGCGAGGACGACCCGACCCTGCTGATGAAGCTTTATGACGGGTCGATCATCCCGGCCAACCGTCACGCCGGCAGCGCCGAGATCGAGCGCCGCCTGAACCTGTGTTATCGTCCCTATCATGACGCGTTGGGCCGCCTTGCCGGGTTGCCGCATGCGGTGCTGCTGTCAATGCACAGTTTCACCCGTCAGCTGCGGGGCCGCGCGCCACGCCCATGGGAGGTTGGTGTGCTTTATGCCGGGGATGACAGGCTGGCGCGCCCGCTGATCCGGCTGCTGGCCGCCGACGGGCTGTGTGTCGGGGACAATGAGCCCTATTCGGGGCATCTGCCCGGCGATGCGATAGACAAACACGCCATTGCCGAGGGGCGCCCGAATGTGCTGATCGAGTTGCGCAACGATCTGATCGCCGATGAGGCGGGGCAGAAATTCTGGGCCGGGCGGCTGGCCCCGATCCTGAGCGCGGCCCTGATCGAATCGGGTGTTTAACCCTGCCGGCAATACCTATCTTGGTGACATATCCAGCAACGGAGGCTCAGATGAACCCGAACAGCATAGACCCGCAAACCGAAACCGAACTACAGGCCGCCGCGTTTCGCCGCCTGCAAAAGCACCTGATGCAGGATCGCACCGACGTCCAGAACATTGATTTGATGAATCTGGCCGGTTTCTGCCGCAATTGTCTGTCGCGCTGGTATCAGGAAGCCGCGGCGGAAAAGGGGATCGAGATCGGCAAGGACGCCGCGCGCGAGCATTTTTACGGCATGACCATGGCGGACTGGAAAGCCAATTACCAAACCGAAGCCGGGCCCGAGAAGCAGGCTGCATTCAAGACGGCATTCGCCGAGAATGTCACCAACAAGGGCTGACGCCCGGCTCAGCTGGTCTTGGCGGCCATGCGGATGATGAAATCCGCGCAGTCTGCAGGGGCGGTGATCGGGATCATATGACCGCGCCCCTGCAGGGTTTCGAACTCCAGACCGTATTTTTGCATCGTCCGCCCATGTACGTCGGGGGACAGGATCGGGTCCGCCGCGCCAAATAGGATGCCGCCGGGCACCTGCAGATCCGTGTCATACCGGGCGGTGATGTCCGCGGCTTGGGCTTGCAGACCGGTTGCGTCCGCTGAGGCGGTGACAAAGGCCTGCGGGCGCATTCCCAGCGCCGCGCCCCCGCGCAGCATGAAATCCGCCGGGCATGTTTCGGGGGCAAAAACCATGGCCAACACCTTGTCCTTGGTTGCCGCCGCCATGGGCGCGGCAATGGTATGTCCGATCAGACGTCGCAGAACCGGGGATTTGACCATCAGCCCCTTGAAGGCCTCGGGCACCTCGGTCTGATTTTGTGTGGCGGGGCACAACAAGGCCAGCGCGGCGGTCTTTTTCGGCCGTTCCAATGCCATGGTCAGCGCAACGGTGCCGCCCAGGGAATGGCCGACCAGGATCGTTTTCCCCAACCCCAGCGCATCCAGGGCTTCACCGATCATGCGCGCCTGTTCGCCGGGCGTTGCCAGATCGTCACTGTCGCGCTGTGAATACCCGCAACCGGGGCGGTCCAGGGCGATCACGCGGTACTGGTCCGACAGCATATCGGCAATCGCGTAGGTGAAATGCTGCAACTGCCCGCTGAGCCCGTGGATCAGAACTAGTGGCGTTGCGTCCCGGGGGCCGAGATCGACGTAATGCACCGACCCGCCCCGCACCTTCTGGATGTGCCCCACCTGCGGAACCTGCCGTTCCGCCGCGCGCGCCAGGCTACGTGTTCGCAAGACGCACACCGCCAGCAGGCAAAGAAGAACGGCAAGGATCAGCCAAGGGACAAGCGACATGGGCAAAGGCTCCGGACAGGGAATGGTCGTTGGACACTATCCTGTCTTGCATCGAACTGGAAACGAAGCCCGTCGGCGAAACCTGCGCAGATCCCGCCGATCGGACGCGCCACAAGGATGGCATCGTGGCGCGTGTGGGATCAGATCGCGGTCTTCAGGCTTTCGTCCAGATAGATTTCGCGCAATCGTGGCGCGACCTTTCCCGGGGTGCCATCGCCCAGCTTGGTACCGTCGATTTCGACCACGGGCATCACGAACGCACTGGCCGAGGTCACAAATGCCTCGTCCGCATCGCGGGCTTCCTCGATGGTGAAATTGCGTTCTTCGACGTCCATCTGTGCCTCGCGCGCGAACCGCAGAACGGCGGCACGGGTGATGCCATGCAGGATGTTGTTGCTCAGCGCGCGTGTGATGATCTTGTTGCCCTTGACGATATAGGCATTGTTGCTGGTGCCTTCGGTCACATATCCGTCTTCGACCATCCAGGCATCGTCGGCACCGGCCTTCCGGGCCATCATCTTGCCCATGCTCGGATACAGAAGCTGTACGGTCTTGATGTCGCGGCGCCCCCAGCGAATGTCGTTGACGCTGATGATCTTCAAGCCCTGTTTGGCGACGGGATTGTTGGCCAGGCCCGGCTTGTTCTGGGTGAACAGAACCACGGTGGGCTTGGTTTCGTCGGGATCGGGAAAGACGAAATCCCGATCACCGGGCGCGCCTCGGGTGATTTGCAGATATATCATGCCTTCGTCGATGCCGTTCCGCGAAACCAGTTCGCGATGGATGGCCAGCAACTCGTCCCGGGTAAGCGGATTGGTCATGTCCAGTTCGCCAAGGCTGCGCTGCAGGCGTGCCGCGTGGCCGTCAAAGTCGATCAGCTTGCCGTCCAGAACGCTGGTCACTTCGTAAACCCCGTCGGCCATCAGAAAGCCGCGGTCGAAAATCGAAACCCTGGCTTCGGTTTCGGGCAGGTATTCGCCGTTCAGATAGACGGTGCGCATGGTGGTCTGTCTCCTATCCCCAGAGTGCCGCGATTGGCGGGTGCACGCCCTTGTCGTCGAAGGACAAGGGATTGTCACGGTCTTCGGCCAGCAGAAGCGGGCCGTCAAGATCCGTCACCATCGCCCCCTGCGCCAACATGACGGCGGGCGCCATTGCCAGGGACGAGCCGACCATGCAACCGACCATGATATCGTATCCCGCGTCCAGAGCGGCGGATTTCAGCGCCAGCGCCTCGGTCAGCCCGCCGGTTTTGTCCAGCTTGATATTGATCACGTCATATTTGCCCTTCAGCGCGGGCAGGCTGGCGCGGTCATGGCAACTTTCGTCGGCGCAGACCGGCACCGGGCGCTGCATGCCGATCAGCGCGTCATCCTCGCCGGCGGGCAGGGGCTGTTCGACCAGCGCCACGCCCAGCCGCACCAGATGCGGGGCCAGGTCGGCATAGACGGATGCGCTCCATCCTTCGTTGGCGTCGACGATTATGCGGGATTCGGGCGCGCCCGCGCGCACGGCTTCCAGACGGGGCATGTCATCCGGCGTGCCCAGCTTGATTTTCAGCAACGGACGATGGGCATTGTCGGCCGCTTGTGCGCGCATGGCGTCGGGCGTGTCCAGCGACAGCGTATATGCGCTGATCTCGGGGTCGGGGGCGGGCAGGCCGGCCAGTTCCCAAACCCTTTTGTCGGCCTGCTTGGCCTCTAGATCCCACAATGCGCAGTCCAGCGCGTTTCGCGCCGCGCCGGCGGGCAGCGCTTGGGCCAGATCCGCGCGGGTGATGGAGTGCCCGACCGAACGGATCTGCGCCTCGACGCTGTCCAGCGTTTCGCCATACCGGGCATAGGGCACACATTCACCGCGCCCGCAAAACGCCCCATCCGTGATGGTGACGGTCAGAACCTTGGCTTCGGTGCGCGAGCCGCGCGAAATGGTAAAGGCCTGTGCCAGTTTGAATATGTCGTGTGTTACATCTATCTGCATTCGAATTTCCTCTGTCCCGATACAACTGCCCCATATCCGCCCCGGGCATCAGGCATTGCCAACGGGGCGATCCTGCCTAGAGCGCGGCCAAGGCATCCGCCAGCCGTTCCGCCCCCTGGCGGAAAGGATCTACCGCAGGCAGGCCCATGCGCTTCTCGACGGCGGCCAGATAGGTCAGCGCCTCGTCTTCGCTCATGTGTTGGGTATTCACCGAGATCCCGACGACCTGACACGCGGGGTTCGAGACCCGCGCCAGAGGCAGGGCGGTGTCGCGCAGCGTTTCCAGGCTGGGCAATTGATAGTCGGGCAAGCCCCGCATGTGGGCGCGGCTGGGTTCGTGGCTGAGGATCAGCGCGTCGGGTTGTCCGCCATGGATCAGCGCCATGGTCACGCCTGAGAACGAGACATGGAACAGGCTGCCCTGGCCCTCGATGATGTCCCAGTGATCGTCGTCATTGTCGGGACACAGATATTCTATCGAACCCGCCATGAAATCGGCGATCACCGCATCCAGTGGCACACCGTCGCCGGTGATCAGGATGCCGGTTTGCCCGGTGGCCCGAAAGGTGCTTTTCATGCCCCGTTCGCGCATGGCGGCGTCCAGCGCCAGCGCGGTGTACATCTTGCCGACGGAACAATCGGTGCCTACCGCCAGAACACGTTTTCCGCTGCGCTTGACGCCGTTTGCGATCGGATAGTTGACCGAGGGCACCCGCACGTCATGCAGCGTTCTGCCATGAGACTGCGCCGCCGCGACCAGGTCGTCTTCGTCGCGCAGCAGGTTGTGCAACCCCGAGGCCAGATCAAAGCCCATTTCCAGCGCGGAGATCAGCACATCCTTCCAGGACTGCGAAATCACGCCGCCCCGGTTCGCCACACCGATCACCAGCGTCTTGGCCCCTGCATCCCGGGCTTCGGCCAGCGTCATGTCGGTCAGCCCCACGTCGGCCTTGCATCCGGTCATCCGGTATTGCCCGACTGCGTTTTCGGGGCGCCAGTCCTTGATGCCTTGTGCGACCTTGGCCGCCAACTGATCGGGCGCATCGCCCAGGAACAGCAAATAGGGGGTCTCGATCATGGTCCTGCACTCCTTGTGTTTGCGTGCCACGGTAAAGCGTGATTCTGCGCCACCGTAAAGTATGGCATGGGCGAGTGTGTCGCGTTTTCTGCTGTGCGATCTTGTGATGATGCAAGATTATCCGAAAATGACCCCTCTACCTGCAATATTTGTGCGCTACTGTTCCGGATCATTGATGGTTTGACCGTCTGGCAAAGCGGATCTTTCTGCAGTTGCATAATGATGCTTGTGCTTTGGTGTGTAATTTAATATCCGAAGATTAAACGATATCGTAATATCCTTACCGAAAGGAACCGATCATGAGCTTTCGTCTCCAACCGGCTGCTCCCGCACGCCCAAACCGCTGTCAGTTGTTCGGCCCCGGCTCACGTCCGGCCCTGTTCGAGAAAATGGCGGCCAGCGCGGCGGATGTGATCAACCTGGATCTGGAAGATTCGGTTGCGCCCGATGACAAGAGCAGCGCCCGCGCCAATATCATCCGCGCAATTGGCGACGTCGATTGGGGGACCAAGACCTTGTCGGTGCGCATCAACGGGCTGGATACACCGTGGTGGTATCGTGATGTGGTCGATTTGCTGGAACAGGCCGGCGAACGCCTGGATCAGATTATGATCCCAAAGGTCGGCTGCGCCGGGGATTTGTATGCGGTGGATGCGCTGGTCACCGCGATTGAGGCCGCAAAAGGCCGCGCCAAGCGGATCGATTTCGAAGTCATCATCGAGAGCGCGGCGGGCATTGCCCATGTCGAGGAAATCGCATCAGCATCGCCGCGCCTGGTGGCGATGAGTCTGGGCGCCGCGGATTTTGCCGCTTCGATGGGCATGCAAACCACCGGCATCGGGGGCACGCAGGAAGACTATTACATGCTGCATGAGGGGCAGAAACACTGGTCTGATCCGTGGCATTGGGCGCAGACAGCCATTGTGGCGGCCTGCCGCACCCATGGGGTGCTGCCCGTGGATGGGCCGTTCGGCGATTTTTCGGATGATGACGGGTTTCGCGCTCAGGCGCGGCGGTCGGCCACTTTGGGCATGGTGGGGAAATGGGCCATTCACCCCAAGCAGATCGCACTGGCAAACGAAGTCTTTACCCCGTCCGACGACGCGGTGCGCGAAGCCCGCGAGATCCTGGCGGCGATGGAACAGGCCAAGGCCAACGGCGAAGGCGCGACTGTCTACAAGGGGCGCTTGGTTGATATTGCCAGCATCAAACAGGCAGAAGTCATCGTGCGGCAATCCGAGATGATCGCGGGCTGACGGACAGGGGCCGGAACGCCCCGTGGATACGGGGTATGCACCGGCCGATCCGATGTCTTTCCCCAAGGCGACCCATTGGCCGCCTTGCAGGGGGCTGCCGGTTCAGGCGGCGGAATACAGGGATTCGTAAATCGGCGTCAGGGTCGAATCTTCAAACAGGGACGAGACCGACGTGCCGTTCCAGATGTTCAGGATTGCCTGGGCAAAGACCGGCGCGGTCGGCACGATGCGGATGTTGCTGGCATTTTTGACCGCCTCCGTGGGCTGAATCGTGTCGGTGATCACCAGCGATTTCATCACCGAGCCGGTGATGCGTTCCACGGCGGGGCCGCTCATCACGCCGTGGGTGATATAGGAATGAACCTCCTTGGCCCCGTTCTCCAGCAAGACTTCGGCGGCTTTGCACAGCGTTCCGGCGGTGTCGCACATATCGTCGACGATCAGGCAAATCTTGTCCTGAACGTTGCCGATCACGGTCATCTCGGCCACTTCACCGGCCTTTTCGCGGCGTTTGTCCACGATCGACAGCGGTGAGTTGATCCGTTTGGCCAGCTCGCGGGCGCGGGCCACGCCGCCGACATCCGGTGAGACCACCATCAGGTCATCCATCTGATCCTTGAAATGGGTCTTGATATCCAGCGCGAAAACCGGGCTGGCATAGAGGTTGTCGACCGGAATATCAAAGAAGCCCTGAATCTGCGCGGCATGCAGATCCATGGTCAGGACCCGCTCGATTCCGGTGCCGACCAGCATGTTGGCGACCAGCTTGGCCGAAATCGGAGTGCGGGCCTTGGTGCGGCGGTCCTGACGGGCATAACCGAAATAGGGCAGCACGGCCGTAATCCGCGCGGCCGAAGAGCGGCTGAGCGCATCGGCCATGATCAACAGTTCCATCAGGTTGTCATTGGCGGGGTTGGACGTGGGTTGCACGATGAACATGTCCTCGCCCCGCACGTTTTCAAACACTTCGACAAAGATTTCACCGTCGTTGAACCGCTCGACGCGGGCATCCACCAGCCCGGTATGTACACCGCGATGCATGGTCATGCGTCTGGCAATAGCAGAGGCCAAAGGAAGGTTTGCGTTCCCAGCGATCAACTTGGGTTCGGTCAGTGAGGCCATCGTTCGGGTTCCCGGGCAGCTAGGGTATGTGACAGATTCGTGATGTTGACACCGCTTAGCATGGCCTTCCCGCCACGCAAACAACTTGGCTGAAGGAAATCCACATATGGTCGGGATTGACTGCGTATTTGCGACGCTGTCGCCCTATGCCGTCACCGGGCCACAGGGGCCCGGCGCGGGGATGGGGTGGCTTCAGCCCAGGTGCGACAGGAAGCGGTCGATCTGATCCGTCGTCATCGACCAGTCACAGACCAGCCGTGCGGCCAGCATTTCGTCGGGATCCTCGCCATCCAGTTCGCCGGACCAGATGTGATACACCGCGCCGGCCTCGTGCAGGCGTCGATGCGCCGCGCGGGGAAAGGCGGCAAAGATCATGTTGGCATCGGGCGTATGCAGGAACGAAGCCCCCGCCGCGCGCAAGCCTTCGGCCAGTTGCGCACATGCGGCATTGGCCGCGCGGGCCGTTGTCAGCCACAGATCATCGCGCAGATAGGCCGCCATCTGCGCCGACAGGAAACGATGCTTGGAAAACAGATGGGCGCCCCGTTTGCGGCGCAATTCGAATTCCCAGGCCTTGTCCGGGTCAAAGAAGACGACCGCCTCGACCCCCATGCAGCCGTTCTTGGTCCCGCCCAGCGAAAGCGCGTCTATCCCCGATTTCCAGGTCATCTCGGCTGGCGTGCAATTCAGCTGTACCAGCGCGTTTGCAAACCGCGCCCCGTCCAGATGGACCGGCAGGTTGTGGGCCTTGGCAACGTCGCTCAGGGCCTGCAACTCGGCCAGAGAATAGACTGAACCGCGCTCGGTGACCTGGGTGATTGAAACCGGGCCCCGTTGCGGGCCGTGCACGCCGCGGGTTTCTTCCTGGGCGATGGTATCGGCCAGGGCCTTGGGTGTCATCTTGTCCGTTCCGGGCACAAGTGTCAGCTTGGCCCCGCCGCTGAAGAATTCCGGGGCGTTGCATTCGTCTTCATGGATGTGGGCCACCGGGGAACAGAACACCGTCTGCCAGGGCTGTGACAGGGTGGCCAGCGCCAGTGAGTTTGCCGCCGTGCCGGTGGCAACCAGGTAAACGGCGGCCTCGGGGGCTTCGAACAGGTGGCGGATCTGTGTGCGGACCTCGTCCATCAAAGGATCGGCACCATATGGCATGGCGTAGCCCGCATTGGCATCGGTCAGGGCGGACATGATCAGAGGATGTGTCGGGCCGGCGTTGTCAGAAGCAAAAAACATCAGATTGGCTCCACGATTATGTGTTCTTCCCATTCTTCCTCGGGGACTTCGAATTCGGGAATGGTCCAGCCCTGCACCGACACCTGGGCGTCATGCACCGATTGCGCGCTGCCCGAAATCAACGGATGCCAGTCAAACAGCGGCTGGCCCTCATAGAGCAGGCGATAGGCGCAGGTCGATGGCATCCAATAGGCGTGGCTGCTCAGGTTTTCGGGTGTCAGCACGATACATTCGGGAACGAACTGGTGGCGAATGTCGTATTGTGAACATCGGCAGGTGCTGTCGTCCAGCAATCGGCAGGCCACACGCGTCAGGGCGACATCGCCGGTCTCTTCGTCTTCCAGCTTGTTCAGGCAGCATTTGCCGCAGCCGTCGCACAGTGCTTCCCATTCCTGCTGTGACAGCTTGCCGAGCGGCTTGCGTTCCCAGAACCGATCGCTCAGCCCGCTGCGGTCTATCGGATCGCTCATAGTTCGCTCAGGATGACGCGTGCGCGCGTGCAATCGGCATTCATCTGGGCGACCAGCGCGTCCAGCGTATCGAACGTATCTTCCGTGCGGAGATATTCGACCAATGCCACGGACAGGGTCGCGCCATAGAGATCGCCGGAGAAATCGAACAGATAGGTTTCCAGATTTGGCCTGTTCTCGCCAAACATCGGGCGCACCCCGACCGAGGCCGCGCCCTGATAGCTGCCCGCGTGGGGACCATCCAGCACATTCACAAGCACCGCATACACGCCATAGGCAGGGGGATGCAGCCCGTCGATGGACATGTTCGCGGTGGGGAAACCCAGCTCGCGGCCGCGCTGTTCGCCGCTGATCACCTTGCCTTCAATCCGGTGCCAATGGCCCAGCATGGCGGCGGCGTCGCGGGGGCGTGCCTCGGTCAGCGCCTGCCGGATGGCCGTTGAAGACACGGTATGTTTGCTGTTTTCCAACAGCGGGGCAATGGTGACGTCAAACCCCATTTCGGCCCCGAATTGCACCAGATCCTGCGCATTGCCCGCGCGCCCCTTGCCGAAACAGAAATCGGAACCGACCACGACATGCGCCAGTCCAAGCCCGTCCGAAACCACGTTTTGGGCGAATTCGCGCGGGCTGAGCCCGGCCAGACCGGCGTTGAATGCCAGTTCATACAGGCGCTGCACCCCCAGCTTTTCCAAGCGGTGGCTGCGCGCCTGCCGGCCCATCAATCGAAAAGGCGGCGCGTCCGGGGCAAAATATTCACGCGGATGGGGTTCGAAGGTCAGCACGCCCAGCGGCGCCTGCGGCGCGGCGCGGCGGGCCAGGTCGATCACGGATTGATGGCCCAGATGGACGCCATCGAAATTCCCGATCGCGACGCTGGCGCCGCGATCCCGGGGTTCGACATATTGATAATCCCGCACGATCCGCATGGCCGTTGCGTAGCTTTCATGACGCGGCTGCGCAAGGGCCGGGTTCCGCTTTCAACCCGCTTTGCGGGACCTGTCCGGGAATGGGATCAATCGAATTTGCGGCTGGGGGCCAACACCATCGCTTCGCCGATCAGAACTTTCTTGCCATCCACGGCGCAATGGCAATCCAGTTTGACGCGGCGTTTGGCCATGTCGATGTCCACCACCTTGACCTCGGCATAGACCGTGTCACCCGGACGGACCGGGGCGAGAAATTTCAACGACTGGCCCATATAGACCGTACCGTGACCGGGCAGCTGTTCACCTATTACGGCCGAAATCAGCCCGGCGGTCAGCATGCCATGCGCAATGCGTCCTTCAAAGATCGTGTCGCGGGCATAGTCATCGTCCAGATGCACCGGGTTCCGGTCGGTCGAGACCTGGGCAAACATCTCGATATCCGTATCGGTCACGGTTTTGCGCAGGTGGCGGGACATACCCATCTCGATATCTTCGATACAGATCGTCCCGCGCGGCAGATTGTCCAACATTGCATCCTCACTTTTCAGTGGGGCGGTAACAAACATGAATATCTATGACCGCACTGGCAACTTTATTACTTTGCGGCTGCAGAAAATCAAGCGGTTTTTGCGTCAGCGCAGTTTGCCGATACTATAGCGGGGGCTGGTCATTTCTTTTTGCAGATACGCATCCAGCGCATCGGGATCCGGCTGATCCGTGGTCCCGGTTTCCGCTGCGGCCAATCCTCCGGTGATGAACAGGGCATCGATATCTTCGCCGATAGCGCCCAGCACGTCGGTATGGATACCGTCCCCGATGGCCAGAATGGCAGAGTCCGGGACCATCCTGTCCAGTTCCGCCAGCCGCCGCCGCGCCAGATCATAGATCGGCGGATGAGGCTTGCCGAAGTAAAGGCTCTCGCCCCCCATTTCGGTGTACATCCGCGCCAACGCACCGGCGCACCATTCGCGCTCGTCTCCGCGATCGACCACGATATCGGGGTTGGCGCATAGCAGCTTCAGCCCTTTCTGCTTGGCATACAACAGCTGGGGCCGGTTCTCATCCAGATCCGCCATCGGATCGAACGGGCCGCAGCAGACGATGCCGTCGGCCTCTTCCAGCGGGACACGGGTGACGGATACCGGGTCGTGGATCACGGCGAGCGGCTCAAAGAATCCGGCATCCCGATCTTCTTCGCCCATGAACCAGACCTTTTCGCCCACGGCGCCGCGAAACATCGCAGCGCGCGCACTGTCGCCTGAGGTCGCGATCGTATCCCAGGCGTCGTCCGGTACGCCGAACTGGCCCAACTGCTGCTGAACGCCGGCGCGCGGTTTGGGTGAATTCGTCACCAACACCACCGTGCCGCTCGTCCGGCGATAGGATTGAAGGGCGGCAACTGCTTCGGGCATGGCGCGCACCCCGTCGTGCACGCAGCCCCACAGGTCAACGAACAGGGTCTGATACCGGTCGGAAATCTCGCTTAGCGCGGCGATGATCTGGGTCATGTGGTCCTCATCTGGTTTGCGGCAACCGTGCGGGCAGCGCCGCAGGATCGCAAGCCCCAAACCGCAGCGCAGCGATATGAAACGCTGTCCGGCTGTCAGCGCCGCGCTTGACTGATGTAAGCATCGATGGCCGAGATCTGCGACGGGTCCAGTCGCAGCCCCAGCTTGGTTCGACGCCAGACGAAATCTTCGGCACTCTGGACCCATTCCTGCGCGATCGCCCAATCCAGTTCGCGCGCGGTGATCGTGGCCCCGAAAGCCTGTCCCAGATCCGACAGGGTCGTTGCGTCCTGCAAGACGTCCCAGGTTTCGGTCCCATAGCACCGCAACAGCCGCGTGGCCCATTTTTGATCCAGAAACGGATAGTCGGACAGCAGCCGCGTCATCAGGTCTTCGGTCCCATCGACCGGGAAATCGCCTCCGGGCAGGGGAACGCCTGCCGTCCAGTTCGCACCGGTCTGTGTCAGAACCGTCTGCACCTGGGCCAATGCGGCTTCGGCCAGTTTGCGATAGGTCGTGATCTTGCCACCGAACACGTTCAGCAACGCGGCACCATCGGTATTTTCCATGCGCAACACATAGTCCCGCGTGGCGGCCGTGGCGGATGTCGCGCCATCGTCATACAGCGGGCGCACGCCGGAGTAGGTCCAGACGATATCGTTCTCGCTGACGGGCTGTGCCAGATATTGCGACACGAAATTCAACAGGTATTGCTGCTCTTCCGGCGTGCAAACGGGGGGGATGTCCGCGTCTGGATGTTCGGCATCCGTGGTGCCGATCAGGGTGAAATCCTGTTCATAGGGGATGGCAAAGATGATGCGCCCGTCGGTGCCCTGAAAGAAATAGCATTTGTCATGGTCAAACAGCGCACGGGTGACGATATGGCTGCCCCGTACCAGCCGCACCCGATCCCGCGCCTGGCTGTGCACGGTGTCGCGGATGATGTCCCCGACCCAGGGACCGCCCGCATTGATCAGCATGCGCGCGGTCTGGGTGCTGCGAGTGCCGGTTTCCTTGTCTTCAAGCGTGATCCGCCACAACCCGTCGACGCGCTCGGCTGAGGTGACTTTCGTGCGGGTCATGATGCTGGCGCCACGCGCGGCGGCATCCCGGGCATTCAGGATCACCAGCCGGGAATCCTGCACCCAGCAATCCGAGTACTCATACGCCGTTCGAAAGCGCGGCTTCAGCGGCTTTCCCGCGGGGTCCGATGACAGATCGACCGTTGTGGTCGCCGGCAGAATTTTCCGTCCCCCCAGGTGATCATAGAGAAACAGACCCAAACGGATCAGCCAGGCTGGCCGGCGGCCTTTCATCCAAGGCATGAAAAACGACAACAGCTTGGATGTGGGGGTGTCGTTCTCGAACCGCATATCGCGGTGATACGGCAGCACGAAACGCATGGGCCAACTGATATGGGGCATGGCGCGCAACAGTGTTTCGCGTTCGATCAGGGCTTCGCGCACCAGTCTGAATTCGAAATATTCCAGGTATCGCAACCCGCCGTGAAACAATTTGGTCGAGGCCGACGACGTGGCGCTGGCCAGATCGTTCATCTCGGCCAGGGCCACCGTCAATCCCCGTCCCGCAGCATCGCGCGCGATCCCGCAACCATTGATGCCGCCCCCGATTATGAACAGATCCACGGGTGCGTTGGGCTGATCGGTCATGTTGAGCCTCTGCTGTGGTGATGCGCCTGCGTCTGCGCGTCGGTTCGGCAGGCATTCTGGCGCGATGCCGTTGTCCGGGGCAAAAGCGCGGGACTACCCACGGTCCCGGTCATACCCGTCTGGATCAGTCCGGCGTCACGGCGGTCGTTGACATCCACCCGGTTTGCCTTTCGTTTTCACTGCTCCTTTTTCGATTTAGTTCGAAATTGGAAAAATCGCAAGATACCGAAAGCAAAACACGCTCTTTTATGCGTGGTCCCGGGGTTTCAGTGGGTTTGCGTCGTCAGCGCGGGCGGCACAAAAAAAGCCCCGGCGAAACCGGGGCTTTTTGAAACGAGGCGGGATCGCGTCAAAGGGTTATCTGATCCCCAAGCGCGACCATATCCGCCAGAAGTTTTGCGGCGTCATCCACCGGACCGGGTTCGTTCTTGAACGTTTCCTTGGCCGCGTCGTGGGCGGCCCGGGCATCGTCGATCATCGCGTCGATATCTGCGCGGGTCACGTCGTTCAGCGGGATCGCTTTCTCGGCCAGAACCGAAAGGCTGGCTCCGTTGATCTCGGTAAAACCACCGGACACGACATATTCCGACGTGCCATTGGTGCTTTCGACACGCAGAACGCCGGGGCGCAGCGTTGTGATGACCGGCGCATGATCGGGCATTGCCGTCATGTCCCCGTCGGCACCGGGTATGAGCACCGCGCTGGCCTGAAGCGAAGCAAGGCTTCGCTCCGGGCTAACGAGATCGAATTGCATAGTTTCTGCCATCAGGCTGCTCCTCAGGCTGCGTCAGCGGCCATGCGTTCGGCTTTGGCCTTTACCTCGTCGATGCCACCAACCATGTAGAACGCGCCTTCGGGCAGGTGGTCGTATTCGCCAGCCACCACTGCCTTGAACGAGGCAATCGTGTCTTCCAGCGGCACCTGCACGCCGGGCGAGCCGGTGAACACCTGCGCCACGTCAAACGGCTGGGACAGGAAACGCTGGATCTTGCGGGCGCGGGCCACGGTCAGCTTGTCCTCTTCGGACAGTTCATCCATGCCCAGAATGGCAATGATGTCCTGCAACGATTTGTACCGCTGAAGCGTTTCCTGCACGTCGGTCGCAACCTTGTAATGCTCTTCGCCGACGACCGCCGGGTCCAGCAGACGCGAGGTCGAGGCCAGCGGGTCCACGGCCGGGTAAATCCCCAGTTCGGAAATCGCACGGTCCAGAACGGTGGTCGCGTCAAGGTGCGCAAACGACGTTGCCGGCGCGGGGTCGGTCAAGTCGTCCGCAGGCACATACACGGCCTGAACCGAGGTGATCGAGCCGGATTTGGTCGAGGTGATGCGTTCCTGCATCGCGCCCATGTCGGTGGCCAGCGTCGGCTGGTAGCCCACGGCGGACGGGATACGACCCAGAAGGGCGGACACTTCGGACCCGGCCTGGGTAAAGCGGAAGATGTTGTCGACAAAGAACAGAACGTCGGCACCGGTTTCGTCGCGGAACTGTTCGGCCAGGGTCAGACCGGACAGGGCAACACGCATACGGGCTCCCGGAGGCTCGTTCATCTGGCCGTAAACCAGGGCAATCTTGCTCTCTTCCAGATTGTCCGGAACGATAACCCCGGATTCGATCATCTCGTGGTAAAGGTCGTTGCCTTCGCGGGTCCGTTCACCCACACCGGCAAACACCGACACACCCGAGTGCACCTTGGCGATGTTGTTGATCAATTCCATGATCAGAACCGTCTTGCCCACGCCGGCACCGCCGAACAGGCCGATCTTGCCGCCTTTGGCGTAAGGGGCCAGCAGGTCGATCACCTTGATGCCTGTGGTCAGAACTTCGGACTCGGTGGCCTGGTCGGCGAAATCCGGCGCTTCCTGGTGGATGGCGCGGCGGGCCGTTGCGTTGACCGGGCCTTTTTCGTCCACGGGATCGCCGATCACGTTCATGATGCGGCCCAGCGTGGCGCTGCCGACCGGAACCGAAATCGGTTCGCCAAGGTCGGTGACTTCGGCGCCGCGCACCAGACCTTCGGAGGCATCCATCGCGACGGTGCGCACGGTGTTCTCGCCAAGGTGCTGAGCCACTTCGAGGATCAGACGGTTGCCATTGTTGTCGGTTTCGAGCGCGTTCAGAATCTCGGGCAGGTGGTCGTCGAACTGAACGTCGACCACGGCGCCGATGACCTGAGTCACTTTGCCTTTTGCATTTGCCATGTGTTTGTCTCCGGTTCTCTAGAGCGCTTCCGCGCCCGAAATGATTTCGATAAGCTCGTTGGTGATCACAGCCTGACGCGACCGGTTGAACTGGATCGTCAGTTTGTCGATCATCTCGCCCGCGTTCCGGGTCGCGTTGTCCATTGCGGACATCCGCGCACCCTGTTCGCTGGCGCCATTTTCCAGCAGGGCGGCAAAGATCTGGGTGGCCACGCCGCGCGGCAGCAGATCGGCGAGTATCGATTCCTCGTCAGGTTCATAGTCGTAAACCGTGCTCACGCCGGTGTCTTCGGGTGCCTCGAAATCGGCGGGAATGATCTGTTGCGCGGTCGGAACCTGGGTCACGACGTTTACGAACCCGGAATAGAAGATGGTCGCAACGTCGAATTCCCCCGCATCGAACCGTGCGAGAATGTCCTTGGCGATACCTTGAGCGTCCGAATAGGCAACACGTTTCACTTCGGTCATGTCGACGTGATGCACGAACTTGTCTCCAAGATCGCGCTTCAGCGCATCCCGGCCTTTCTTGCCGACCGTCAGGATCTTGACGGTCTTGCCCTCGGCGAGCAGTTGCTCGGCCTTGGTGCGGGCCAGCTTGGCGATGTTGCTGTTGAAACCGCCGCACAGACCGCGCTCTGCGGTCATGACGATCAGCAGGTGAACCTGATCGCTGCCCGTGCCGCTGAGCAGCTTGGGCGCGGAATCAGACCCGCCGACCGACGCAGCCAGTTGCCCCATGACGGCATTGAACCGTTCGGTATAGGGACGTGACTGTTCGGCGCTTTCCTGCGCGCGGCGAAGTTTCGCCGCGGCAACCATTTGCATGGCCTTGGTGATCTTGCGAGTGCTCTTGACACTCTCGATCCTGTTTTTCAGGTCCTTGAGACTTGGCATCTGTCAGGCCCCTTACGCGAAATCGGCGGCGAATTCGTCGAGAGCTGCTTTGACTTTCTCTTCGGCTTCACCTTTGATCTTGGGATCTTCATCGGTGATGTACTGCAGCAGATCGGCGTGTTTGCTGCGCAGGTGCTGCAGCAGGCCCGCTTCGAACCGGCCGACATCGCCGACGGCGATCTTGTCCAGATAGCCCTTGGTGCCCGCAAAGATCACGCAGACGATTTCCGCGTTGGTCAGCGGCGAATACTGCGGCTGTTTCATCAGTTCGGTCAGACGCGCACCGCGGTTCAGCAACTGCTGCGTGGCGGCGTCAAGGTCGGACCCGAACTGCGCAAACGCGGCCATTTCACGGTACTGGGCCAGTTCCAGCTTCACCGGACCGGCGACGGATTTCATGGCGTTGGTTTGCGCCGATGACCCCACCCGCGACACCGAAAGACCGGTGTTCACCGCCGGGCGGATACCCTGGAAGAACAGTTCGGTTTCCAGGAAAATCTGGCCGTCGGTGATCGAGATCACGTTGGTCGGGATAAAGGCCGACACGTCGCCACCCTGGGTTTCGATAACCGGCAGGGCGGTCAGCGAACCGGAACCGAAGTCTTCGTTCAGCTTGGCCGAACGCTCCAGCAGGCGCGAGTGCAGATAGAAAACGTCACCCGGATAGGCTTCGCGCCCGGGCGGACGGCGCAGCAGCAGGGACATCTGACGATAGGCGACGGCCTGTTTGGACAGGTCATCATAGATGATCAGCGCGTGACGGCCATTGTCGCGGAAATGCTCTGCCATGGCGGTCGCGGCATAGGGTGCGAGAAACTGCAGCGGGGCAGGTTCGGATGCGGTGGCGGCCACGACGATGGAATATTCCATCGCGCCGCTTTCTTCCAGCTTCTTCACCAGCTGGGCCACGGTCGAACGTTTCTGGCCGACGGCAACATAGACGCAATAGAGCTTCTTGTTTTCATCGTCGCCCGCGGCGTCGTTGTACACCTTCTGGTTCAGGATGGTGTCCAGCGCCACGGCGGTCTTGCCGGTCTGGCGGTCGCCAATGATAAGTTCGCGCTGGCCACGGCCGATCGGGATCATGGCGTCGACCGATTTCAGGCCGGTTGCCATCGGTTCATGCACCGATTTACGCGGGATGATGCCCGGCGCCTTGACGTCAGCGACGCCGCGCTCTTTGGTCTTGATCGGGCCCTTGCCGTCCAGCGGGTTGCCCAGACCGTCCACAACGCGGCCCAGCAGTTCGTCACCGACCGGAACGTCCACGATCGAGTTGGTGCGCTTGACGGTGTCGCCTTCCTTGATGTCGCGGTCGGATCCGAAGATCACGACGCCGACGTTGTCGGATTCGAGGTTCAGGGCCATGCCCTGAATTCCACCGGGGAATTCGACCATTTCACCGGCCTGAACGTTGTCGAGACCGTAGACGCGGGCGATACCGTCGCCGACGCTCAGCACTCGACCGACTTCGGCCACTTCGGCTTCCTGACCAAAGTTCTTGATCTGGTCTTTCAGGATCGCAGAAATCTCTGCTGCTTGGATACCCATTTATCCGACCTCTTTCATTGCATTCTGGAGAGAATTGAGCCGCGAGCGGATCGAGGTGTCGATCATCTTGCTACCCACCTTGACGACAAGACCGCCGATGAGGCTTTCATCGACGGTCGCATTGATTGTGACGGTCTTGCCGACGCGCTCCTTGAGCGTCGCGGCCAGTTTCTCGGATTGCGCCTTGGTCAGGGCCTTGGCGCTGACAACGTCGGCGGTCACTTCGCCGCGCTCAAGCGCCAGCTCCTCGCGCAGGGCGCTGATCAGTTGCGGCACGACGAACAGCCGGCGCTTCTGCGCCATCAGCGCCAGCGCCTGAGACAGCACCGGAGCCAGTTCCATTTTCTTGGCAATGGCACTGATCGCGGCTTCCTGATCGGCGCGCGAAATCAGCGGCGACTGGATCAGATTGCGCAGGTCCGCGCTGTCGGACAACCCGGAGGCCAGGTCATTCAGGCTGGTTTCCAGACCGTCGAGGTTCTTGTTCTCTTGCGCGATCTCAAAGATCGCGGTGGCATAGCGCGCAGCTATGCCTGCGGAAATCGAAGCTGGTTCGGACACGTCCACCCTTCCGATATTTGGCCCCGGTTTGCCGCAAAATGCGGTTGCGGGGGCGTGAAGAGACCCTGCAGGACAGCAGGGCGGCAAAATCAGCGTGGATGTAGCAGAGCCCTCTCTTGCCCGCAATATCCGATAACGATTATGCGACAACCCAATATCGGCGTGTTTCTAGGGGTTTAGCCGAAGTGCCGCCGTTTGTGCCCGATCGCGGCCAAAAAAAGTGCCGGTATGTTGCAGGTTTGTGCGATTCCTGCGGCCGGGTTCTTGTGTCTGCGAAGGGCTGATCCTATTTTCTGTGGCCGTTGGCTGAACCGGCTCAGGCGCCGGCCGGTTCAGCCAGCCCTTTCAGCGCCTTGATCGGTTTGGTCGCAATGTCCTTGATGACGGTGCCCGCCGGCGGCTGGACGCGTTTGCTGGCTTCGACCATGAATACACCGCCGGGCAGGATACGCGGCAGCAACCCGCCGTATTTTTCAAACAACGGCCCGGATTTCAGCCAGAAGCGATGGCTTGACGGCGGTTGAAACAGGGCGGCGGTATGGCGTTCGGGCAGGAACTGATGCTGTTTGAGCTGCGCTTCGATCTGCCCCAGCGTGTAGGGGCGGCCATATCCGAACGGGGTGCGGTCGCTGCGCGACCACAGCCCGCCGCGGTTGGGCACGATGAAGAACGCCTTGCCGCCGGGTCCCAGCGCGCGCCAGCATTCTTCCAGCAGGCGTGACGGACGTTCAGAGGTTTCCAGCCCGTGCATCATCACCAGCTTGTCCACATGGCCGGTTTCGATCGGCCACAGGGTTTCTTCGCTCAGCACCGATACATTCGGCATGCCGGCCGGCCAGGGCATCACCCCCTGGGGGGCGGGCATCAACGCGATCACGCGCCGGGCATCCGCCAGATATGGGCGCAACAGAGGCAGCGCAAAGCCGAACCCGGCGACAGTCTGCCCCTTGGCTTCGGGCCACATTTCCAGCAGCCGGTTCCGTATCGAAGCCTGCGCGGCACGTCCCAGCGTGCTGCGATAATAGAAATTGCGTAGATCCTGCACGTCAAGATGCATTGCGGGTGCCTGTTGCTTCCGTCAAGCTTGACCATACCCTAGCAACGAAAGGATGAAAGGTCATGCCGCTCGAAATTCTCACCATTCCGTGCCTCAGCGACAATTACGCGTTTCTGGCCCATGATGCGGCCAGCAGTGAAACGGCGCTGATCGATGTCCCCGAAGCGGCACCCATCCTGGCGGCGTTGCAGGATCGGGGCTGGCGGCTGAGCCATGTGCTGTTGACGCACCATCATGCCGATCACACCCAGGGGCTGAACGCGGTTTTGCAACAGCATCCCGCGACCGTGATCGGCGCGGCGGCGGATGCGCATCGTCTGCCGTCTCTGGACGTCGCCGTGGCCGACGGGGACGATGTTCGTATCGGCACGCAAACCGGCCATGTGATGGACGTGTCCGGCCATACGGTGGGCCACATCGCGTTTCATTTCCCCGAAAGCCGTGCGGTCTTTACCGCCGACAGCCTGATGGCCCTGGGCTGTGGGCGTCTGTTCGAAGGCTCGGCCGCGCAGATGTGGGAATCGCTGTCCCGGCTGGCGGCATTGCCCGCGGATACCGTGGTTTATTCCGGCCACGAATACACGCAGGCCAACGGGGCGTTCGCGGTCACGGTCGATCCCGACAATCCGGATCTGGCCGCGCGGGTGCGTGATATTGCGCAAAAGCGTGAACAGGGTCTTGCGACCGTGCCTTCGACGCTGGAACTGGAACTGGCGACAAACCCGTTCCTGCGCGCGGCGGAACCGCGGGTTCAGGCCGCTGTCGGCATGGTCGGGGCCGAACCCGCCCTGGTTTTTGCCGAGATTCGCGCCCGCAAAGACAGCTTCTGAGGCCTGAAACCTGTCCGCCACGGACATGATATTCGGATTTGTGACCAAAAAATGTAAGAAAAGCCTTGAAGCCGGGGCGCGATCAACCAAACTCTAACATTATGGGGACAAGGTTGGTCCCGGGGCGCAGCAACGTTTTGCATCCCGCCCGACACAGACAAGAAGGAGCACGCCGGTGCCTTCATTCTCGAGCACACTTGAACAAGCCATTCACGCCGCTCTCGCGCTGGCCAATGAACGGCGTCACGAATTTGCAACGCTGGAACATCTATTGCTGGCGTTGCTGGACGAACCGGACGCAACCCGCGTCATGAAGGCCTGTAGCGTCGATCTGGGCGAATTGCGCAATACCCTGGTCGAATTCGTCGACGAGGACCTGTCGAATCTGGTGACGGATATCGACGGATCCGAAGCCGTGCCCACAGCCGCATTCCAGCGTGTCATCCAGCGCGCGGCGATTCACGTGCAGTCCTCGGGCCGCACCGAGGTGACCGGGGCCAACGTTCTGGTCGCGATCTTCGCCGAACGCGAAAGCAATGCGGCCTATTTCCTGCAGGAACAGGAAATGACCCGCTATGACGCGGTGAACTTCATCGCGCATGGCGTCGCCAAGGACCCGGCGTTCGGTGAAGCCCGCCCTGTGACCGGGGCGCCTGAACAGGAAGAAGAAGTTCAGGGTGTGACCGAAGGCGACAAGAAGGAAAGCGCGCTGGCCAAGTACTGCGTGGACCTGAACGCCAAGTCCCGCGAAGGTGATATCGATCCGCTGATCGGCCGCAATGAAGAGGTCGAGCGCTGCATTCAGGTCCTGTGCCGGCGGCGCAAGAACAACCCGCTGCTGGTGGGCGATCCCGGTGTCGGCAAGACTGCCATCGCCGAAGGGCTGGCCCGCAAGATCGTGGCCGGCGAAACACCCGAAGTGCTGGCCAATACCACCATTTATTCGCTCGACATGGGCGCGTTGCTGGCGGGCACGCGGTATCGCGGCGATTTCGAAGAACGGCTGAAGGCTGTGGTGACCGAACTCGAGGATCACAAGGACGCGGTGCTTTTCATCGACGAAATCCACACCGTGATCGGCGCGGGGGCCACCTCGGGCGGGGCGATGGATGCCAGCAACCTGTTGAAGCCCGCTTTGCAGGGCGGCAAGCTGCGCACGATGGGCTCGACCACCTACAAGGAGTTCCGCCAGCATTTCGAAAAGGATCGCGCGCTCAGCCGGCGGTTCCAGAAGATCGATATCAACGAACCTTCGGTCGAGGATACCGTGAAGATCCTGAAGGGGCTGAAACCCTATTTCGAGGAACATCACCGGGTCAAATACACCGCCGATGCGGTGAAGACCGCCGTGGAACTGGCGGCACGCTATATCAATGACCGGAAGCTGCCCGACAGCGCCATCGACGTCATCGACGAAGCCGGTGCCGCGCAGCACCTGGTGGTTGCCGCCAAGCGGCGCAAGACCATCGCCACCAAGGACGTCGAAGCCGTTGTCGCGAAAATCGCGCGGATTCCCCCAAAGAACGTCAGCAAGGACGATGCCGAGGCCCTCAAGGACCTGGAGAACTCGCTCAAACGCGTGGTGTTCGGGCAAGACAAGGCAATCGAGGCGTTGTCCAGCGCGATCAAGCTGGCCCGTGCCGGGCTGCGCGAGCCGGAAAAGCCCATCGGCAACTATCTGTTCGCGGGGCCGACCGGCGTGGGCAAGACCGAAGTCGCCAAACAACTGGCCGATACTTTGGGGGTCGAACTGCTGCGGTTCGATATGTCCGAATACATGGAGAAACACGCCGTCAGCCGTCTGATCGGCGCGCCTCCCGGATATGTCGGGTTCGATCAGGGCGGCATGCTGACCGATGGTGTCGACCAGCATCCGCATTGTGTGTTGTTGCTGGACGAGATCGAAAAAGCGCATCCGGACGTCTATAATATCCTTCTGCAGGTGATGGACCATGGTGAGCTGACGGATCACAACGGCCGCACGGTCAGCTTCCGCAACGTGGTTCTGATCATGACCAGCAACGCCGGTGCGGCCGAACAGGCGCAGTCCGCCATCGGATTCGGACGTGACAGGCGCGAAGGTGAAGACACGGCAGCGATCGAACGCACGTTCACACCCGAGTTCCGCAATCGTCTGGACGCCGTGATCTCCTTTGCGCCGCTGCCGAAATCGGTCATTCTGCAGGTTGTCGAGAAGTTCGTTCTGCAGTTGGAAGCGCAGTTGATGGATCGCAATGTGACGATCGAACTGACCAAACCGGCGGCCGTGTGGCTGGCGGAAAAGGGCTATGATGACAAGATGGGCGCGCGTCCGTTGGGCCGGGTGATCCAGGAGCACATCAAGAAGCCGCTGGCAGAAGAACTGTTGTTCGGCAAACTTGCAAAAGGCGGTGTCGTCAAGGTGGGTCTGAAAGATGGGGCGCTGGACCTGCGGATCGACGGGCCGGACAAGCCACGGCTTTCCGGTGACAAGCCACCGTTGTTGACAGCGGATTGATGCGGACGGCGCTGATCGCCGCCGCCATATCGCTCGCCGCACCGGTCGCGGCGAGCGAATTTGATCTGGGTGTGCCCGTCGATTGCACCCTTGGGCAAACCTGCCACATCCAGAATCTGATGGATCGCGATGAAGGCCCCGGTGTGCGGGATTACCATTGCGGTGACCTGGCCTATGACGGGCACAAGGGAACCGATTTCGCATTGCCGACATTGGCCGACATGCACCGCGGCGTGAATGTTCTGGCCGCCGCCGAGGGACGTGTTGCGGCAATCCGGAACGATATGGCCGACGAAATCTACGACCCTGCCCGGGCGGCGCGTATCAAGGGGCGCGAATGTGGCAACGGGCTGGTGATTCGCCATACCGGAGGCTGGGAAACGCAATATTGCCACATGAAATCTGGGTCCGTTCTGGTCAAGCCAGGGGATATGGTAAAACGCGGGGCCGTGCTGGGACAGATTGGGCTGAGCGGCAAGACCACCTTCCCGCACTTGCATTTGGCGTTGCGCAAGGATGGGCGGAAAACGGACCCGTTCGATGTCACCGGAGAAGGTGTTTGTGGCGCTCAGGCCGAATCGATCTGGTTGGAAACGCCGTCCTATGTTCCGGGCGGGTTGATCCTGTCCGGCTTCGCTGATCGGATTCCGGCCTATGACGCGGTCAAGGCCGGACAGGCGGGTCGGGCGGAACTTGCCGCGACGGCGGACGCGCTGGTTCTGTTTGCGCTCGCCTATGGCGGACACGCGGGGGACCAGATCGAACTGCAGATTACCGGACCGGATGGTGTTGTCACCAAGGAACGCGCGGTACTGGCCCGGAACCAGGCCCAGTTCTTTCGTGCCACGGGCAAACGATTGCGGGGGGATGCCTGGCCCGCGGGAGTTTACCAAGGTCACGTCCGGATGCTGCGCGATGACGTTGAACTGGACAGACAGCAGGTGCAGATCACCCTTCGCTGAAGCGTTTTCAAGAAACCGGTGCGGTAGACGTCATGACCCCATTGAAGAGGCCCCAAAAGCGCCAGAATGCTGATGATCTGCATTCGGGGCCGAAACCAATAGCGGTGCCTTGGCCCGCCGCCGCGTCTATTTTTCGGTCAGCTTCAATTCGATCCGCCGGTTTTGCGCCCGTGCTTCGGCGGTATCCGACGGGTTGACCGGCTGGAACTGTCCGAACCCGTTGGCAGACAGCCGCTGCGGAGGAATGCCCAGGGCGTTTACCATATACCGCACCACGGACAGCGCCCGTCCCTGGCTGAGCTCCCAGTTGTCCCGGTATTTTCCGGTGCTGACCATCGGGGTGTCGTCGGTATGACCATCGACGCGGATCACCCAGTCCAGTTCTGACGGGATGTCGGCGGCGATGCCGCGCAGGATTGCCGCCACCTTGGCGATTTCGCGCCGTCCCTCGGCGGACAATTCCGCCTGGCCCGGCGCGAACAGGACTTCCGAGGAAAAGACGAATCGGTCCCCTTCGATGCGGACGCCGTCCTGATTGCCCAATACGTCGCGCAGCCGTCCGAAGAATTCCGAACGGTACCTTTCAAGATCCTCCGCCTGCGCGGACAATTCCTGTGCTTTTTCGGCCAGGGCGCGGGCTTCTTCTTCCAGGCGTTTGCGTTCTGCTTCTTCCAGCAATCTGCGCTTGCGTTCTTCGGACGCGGCCCGGGCCAGTGCGGCGTTCAGGTCGGTTCCCAGCGATTGCAATTGCACTTTGGCGGCTGCGTCGCGCTTCTTGAAATCATCGAGCAATGCCTGCAGGCCGCCCAGCTGGTCCCGCAGCGCGGCGACCTGTTGGTTCAGCAGGGCGGTTTGGCGCTGTGCTTCGGTCGAGATTTCCTTTTCTTCTGCCAATGTCTCGCGCGCCCGTTGCAGCAAGGCGGCCTGTTCGTCGGCCCGGGACTGCGCCGAAGCGGCATCGGCTTGGGCGTCTTGGCGCGCGGTCAGTGCGGCGGCCAGGCGGGCCTGAAGAACCTCCTGATCGGTTGCCGCCACCTGGGCGCGTTCCAAAGCCTCAAGGGCCCGCAGCAAACGCGCCTCGATCGCCGCCCGGTCTTGCGATTCGGCATCCGCAGTGCTGCGCGCGGCGGCAAGGTCGGCGCGTGTTGTTTCAAGTTCGGATTGCAACCGGGACCGCGCCGCGCGTTCCTGGGCCAGCTCATCCTGCAGCGCGTCGCGGGTTCGGACCGTTTCGCTTTGTGCGGCGGTCAACCGATCTTGCAGATCGTTGCGGGCCGCGGCATTTTCTGATCGTTCCTGTTCCAGTTCGGACTGCAGCGCCCCGATGGTCGTGGCATCCGTGGCCGCCTTGGCCTGCATCTGGTTCAGAACCCGGGTCAGCCGGTCGACCAGTTTGTCGCGGACGCCTGCTTCGGTCTGCGCGGCCTCTATTTGGGCCAATGCCTCGGTCAGTTTGGTGTCCAGCGTGTCGCGGGCGGCTTCTGCGGCGGCCAGCAGGGTCAGGGTGTCTTCGGCATCCTTGCGTTCGGCTTCCAGCGAAAGGGTCATGGCGGTCAGTTCCGCATCCGCGTTTTCCAACCGCTCGCGCAGCGCCTGGGCTGCTGCCGCTTCGGTCAGTCTTGCGGCCTCTTCTTCGCTGAGGGCCTGTTGCAGCTGGGCGACCCTGGTTTCGGATTGATCGTTCTGTTGCCGCAGATCCGCGACCATGGCTTCCAGTGCCTCGCGGCGCGCAGCGGCCAGGCGGGCAGCTTCGGTCTGGGCGTCAATTTCATCCCGGCTTTGGGCCAGCGCCAGATTCAGGGCCTCTTGTTCCGAGAGCAACGCGGCCTTGTCCGCCTGCAACTTTTCCTGTGCCGCGGACAGGTCGGCCATAGCCTGATCCGCCTCGTCGCGGTCGGCCAGCAGACTGGCCACCTGGGCCTCGAACGCGGTGATGCGCGCCTGCGAGGCGTCCAGCTCGCGGGCCTGTTGATCGCGCTGCGCCGTCAACCCGGCGATGACAGTGGCCTGATCGGCCAGTTGCGCGCGGGCCTGATCAAGATTTTCCTGTGTCGTGTTCAGCGTGCTGTTCAGCGCCCCAAGCCGTTCGGTCAGCTGTTCGGAGCGGCGTTCTTCCAGCCCCAAGGCCGATGCCAGTGCGCTGACTTCGGCGGACAGGGAATCCAGTTCGTTTTCCTGCCCCGAGATGGTTTCGCGCAGAACGAACTGCACGACCATGAAAATGGTCAGAAGGAACATCAGAACCAGCAGCAGGCCGGTCATCGCATCCACGAAGCCGGGCCAGATCGAAGCCTGGAACCGGGCGCCTGTGCGACGGGACAGCGCCATGGTCTAACCGCCCGGCGCAGCGCCGGGTGGCGCGCGGCGTTCTTGTGAGCGCGGGCGGGCCAGGGTCTTGACCAGCAGGTCGATGTCCTTGCGCAACTCTGCCAGGCTTTCTTGCCGTCCGGCTGAGATTTCTTCGAGAATGCGCAGCATCTGAACATCGATCGAGCGCAGCCGCATGCGGCTTTCGGCGTCCATGCCTTCGCCTGGTCCCTGCGCGCGCAGGGCTTCGATCAGGGTCTCTTGCCCGACGGCGACGCGGTCCAGTGCCGTGGCGATGCTGTCGTTCTGATCCATCCGGTTGTTCATTTCGCCGATTGCGTCCACCAGGGCGCCCAGCTTCTGATCCACGGCCGCGCGGCTGGCGTCGGACTGGGTGAACATGGATTGCAGCGATTCCATCTGTTCGGCCATGTGGTCCATGACCCCCGAAATCGCATTGCTATCGACGCCGCCATCTTCACCGGACGAAAATCCGACCCGCGTGATCGAGGACAACCATTCTTCGAGCTCGCGGTAAAATCTGTTCTGACCATGCCCCGCGAACAGTTCCAGCAGCCCCACGATCAACGAGCCGGCAAGCCCCAGCAACGAGCTGGCAAACGCCACGCCCATGCCGCCCAGCTGCTTTTCCAGCCCGCTCATCAGTCGGTTGAAGACGGCCAGACCCTCTTCGCCTTCCTGCGGCGCCAGGCTGCGGATGGTTTCGACCACGGCCGGGACTGTGGTTGCCAGCCCATAGAATGTGCCCAAAAGGCCAAGGAATATCAGCAGGTTGACGATATAGCGCGTGATGTCGCGTTCTTCGTCGATGCGTGTGGCCACCGAATCCAGGATCGAACGTGTGGACGAGGAACTGAGCTGCATCCGCGCGCCACGCGACCGCAACAGCGATGCAAGTGGTGCCAGCAATTGCGGTGGCACCCCGTCATGGGCTTCTCCGCTGGCGAAACGTTCGATCCAACGGACCGAGCCGATCAATTGAAGGACCTGATAGAATGTGGCCAGCACGCCGATGACGAAGACAAAGACGATAAAGCCGTTCAGATAGGGGTTGGCTTCGAAAACCGGCAATACGCGGGGCAGGGCGACAAAAACGCCAAAGCCGGCCAGCCCCAGCGCCGTCAGCATCATCAGGATCTGACGGACGGGTTGACTGAATTGCGGTCTGGGTTCGCGATCTGGCTGCGCCATGCGCCCTTTTCCTGACACGTGTCTGCTCTGGCTCTGAGACTAACGAAAAAACCGTCTCTGTGCCAAGGGTTTATCCGACCAGGGCGCGAACACGGTCCGCCAGCCAGTCCAGATCGGGATCGCGCAGCCCCATTGTGGCCAGATGGTCGGTGGTGTTGAACAGATATTCGGTATTCGGTCCCATGCCGCCCACGGCACGGGCAATGATATGGGCCTGATCCTCCAGCGGCAAACCGCCGCAATACTGAACATGGTGCGGGTCGATCACATAGGTGACGGCGGTCACGGTCCGACCGTCCTGCAGGGTCACCGGCAGATCCTTTTCCAGATAGGCGGATGAGATCAGTTCACGTTCGCGCAAATAGTCCAGTGTTTGCGCTTCCTGTCCCGGCCTGACCGCCAGCGCCAGGCCCTGACAGTCGGTTCCGGCGGCTTCGTCCAGCGCAAGCACCAGACCCGGTTCGCGTTCCGAGCCCCGGTGATGGATCGAGCGCATGCAGAACGACCGGGCATAGCCCTTCAACGTGGCGACCGAACTGTGCGCGATGTCAAAGCCGGGGTTCCACAAAAGCGAACCATAGCCGAAAACCCACATTGTCATTCATCTGGTCCTTGCTGGTTTTGCCCTATAAACAGCAAACTGCGGCGCGGGAAAAGGGGCCTGATCATGATCCGTCTGTTGAAACTGGGCGTTGCGCTGGGGCTGATCTGGTCGCTGTATTGGTACGCTGCGGGCTATAGTCTGCGCCAGGGCGTGGTGGGTTGGTTTCAGGCGCGCGAAGATCGCGGTTGGCAGGCCGAATTTTCCGATATCTCGACGTCGGGCTATCCGTTGCGCCACATAACCTTGCTGAACAATCCGGCGCTGGCGGATCCGGTCAATGGCACTGCGTGGCAGGCCGAGTGGCTGAGTCTGGACAACCCGGCGATCTGGCCCGGCAGGCAAACGGTGATCTTTCCCGAAACCGCGCAACGGCTGTCCTATTTCGATCAGACCGTGGTGGTATACGCCAATGACATGACAGCGGATCTGCATCTGGCCCCTGGCATTGGTCTGGAAGTGCAGCGGATGGCGCTGAATTCCGGGGCGTGGCGGATCGATGATGCCGCAGGTCCCATTGCGCAGGCGCAGGCCTTGACCGTTTCGATGGTGCAGACGGATCAGCCCGAGACCTATCAGTTCGATATCGCGGCCCCGCAATTCACCCCGGGCGAGGCCATGCGCCGCGCGGCGGGGCAGGCGGCGGCGCTGCCGGATAGTTTCCAGACGCTCAAGTTGGATATGCAGGTTCGTTTTGATCGCCCGTGGGACCGCCGCGCACTGGAAGAGCGGCGGCCGCAACCGGTGGCGATTGACCTGAAACTGGCCCAGGCGGAATGGGGGGCGCTGTCACTGTTCGCGGCCGGGCAGGTCACGGTCGATGGCAATGGCGTGCCCAGCGGCAAGATCGCCCTCAAGGCGGAAAACTGGCGCGACATGCTGGCGGCGCTGCAGGGATCGGATGCCTTTCCCGCCATCGCGCTGGACTCTGCGGGGCGGGTCCTGAACCTTCTGGCCGGGATCAGCGGCAACCCGGATGCGTTGGACGTGGAACTGGTGCTGCGCAACGGGGTGGTGACCTTGGGGCCGTTCCCTCTGGGACCGGCACCTTATATCTACCTGCACTGACATCGCCGGACGTCAGCGGCAATATGGTCCGCTGCGGTAACTGGCGGTGTCAAAATGGAAATGATCGCGGTGAAAACGGTCCGAGCCCGGTCCCAATGTGGTGCCAAAGGGACCACAGGCCCGGCGATATGCCTTTTGCAGCGGTCGCAGAGTCGTGCCTTGGCCCCAGCCCTTGAGCACGGTAATGACTTCGCCGTCCATCATGACGAATGCCGACAGGTCAATGGCGTTTCCCTTGCCATGCTCCGAGATCCGCGCGCCTTTCTGGTTGTTGCGGGTGCGACAGGCATAATGCGCCGCCACCTTCATCGTGACCACGGGACCGCGTTGGCGAAAGGCCGGTTTCAATCCTTTTTCTGTCCATTTCTGCAAGGCAGCCGCGGTCTTGCAATTCATCAGCGCCGGGGGGCTGAGGCGCACGCCGGAAACCGCCGAGACGCGCACCGCGTCCTGAATGCCACAGGCCTTGATCCGGCCGGGCACATAGCCGACGGTCTCGCCCTGGATCTCGATGTTGCCACAGACCGCACCCGCGCGCCGCAGCTTTCGCTTGGCCATGGCCTGATGCTGGATATTGTCCGGGCGCGGCCAAGGCCGCATCGAACTGTGCGGAGACATGAAGGCCAGATCCCGAGGGCGGTCACGGGTCTGGATGGTCTGTTCCGATATGGGCCGCAAATGGGGGCGGATACGCGGGTTTGCCAGGAATTCGGCGGCCTGTTGGGTGTTGGTTGTCGCCAAGACAGTCGCATCCGTGCGGGCCACGGGGCGCAACGAACTGTCCGGCGCGGCGATCGCCACCACCGGCGCGGCCCACAGCGCCGTCAGCATGGCCAGCGCGGCGCGCGGCAGGCTCATTTGATCACCTTCTGGCGTCCGAAATCCGGGGCATCGGTGTCCTGACCCGCCTCGATGATGCCGCGCCGGATCGCGCGGGTGCGGGTGAAATAATCGTGCAGATGATCGCCATCCCCGGTGCGGATGGCGCGTTGCAGGGCAAACAACTCCTCGGTGAAGCGGCCCAGGATTTCCAGGGTCGCATCCTTGTTGTTCAGGAACACGTCCCGCCACATCGTCGGGTCAGAGGCGGCGATCCGGGTGAAATCCCGAAAACCGGCGGCGGAATACTTGATGACTTCACTGTCGGTCACGCGGCGCAAATCGTCCGCCACCCCGACCATCGTATAGGCGATCAGGTGTGGCGCGTGGCTGGTGACCGCCAGAACCAGATCGTGGTGTTCGGCATCCATTTCCTCGACCAGCGCACCCATCCCTTGCCACAATTCGCGCAATTGCGCGACCGGGGCCTGGGGGGTGTCCGGTACCGGCACCAGCAGGCACCAGCGGTCGTCGAAAAGTTCCGCAAATCCGCTTTCCGGCCCCGAATGTTCGGTTCCCGCCAGCGGGTGGGCGGGCACGAAAAAGACGTCGTCGGGCAGATGCGGGCCCACGGCGTCGATCACCGCGCGCTTGACCGAGCCGACATCGCTGAGCGTCGCGCCGGGTTTCAAGGCGGGGGCGATTTCGCGCGCAACCTGTTCCATTGCGCCGACCGGGACACAGAGCACGACCAGATCGGCGTCCTGTACGGCCTCGGCGGCGGTGTCGCAGACCCGGTCGCACAACCCGATCCGACGGGCCGTATCGCGTGTTTCCGCGCTGCGGGCATAGCCGGTCACCTCGCCGGCCAGACCGGCACGTTTGATTGCCCAGAACATTGAGGATGCGATCAGTCCAAGGCCGATCAGGGCGACGCGGTCATAAATCCGGCTCATGCTGTGTCACTCTTGAATGCGGCGACGGCTGCGGCGACCCGACGACAGGCGATTTCATCCCCGACAGTGATGCGCAGCGCATCGGGCAGATTGTATCCGGCCACCCTGCGTACAATCAGCCCCTGGCTTTGCAGATACGCGTCACAGGCTTCGGCTTCGGCGCGGTTGGCGAACCGGGCCAGGATGAAATTGGCGCATGAGCTATCCGAAGGCACCCCCGACTCGGCCAGTGCCTCGGCCAGCCAGGCGCGCCAGCGGGCGTTCTGCGCGCGACAATGTTCGACATGGTCAGTGTCGCGGATCGCGGCCTCGGCGGCGGCCAGCGCAGTGGCGGACAGGTTGAATGGCCCGCGCACCCGGTTCAGCACGTCGATGATTGCCTGCGGGCCATAGCCCCAGCCCACGCGCAACCCGCCCAGCCCGTAAAGCTTGGAAAAGGTGCGGGTCATGATGATGTTGTCGCGTTCGCCAATCAGGGTCGCGCCCCCGTCATACCCGTCGACGAATTCCGCATAGGCACCGTCCAGCACCAGCAGCGCCTGTGGCGGCAAACCATCGGCCAGCCGCGCGATTTCGCCTGTGTCGATCATCGTTCCGGTGGGGTTGTTCGGATTGGCGATGAAGACCAGTTTCGTGCGCTCCGTGCACCCGGCCAACAGGGCGTCCACATCGGTTGCACGGTTTCGTTCCGCCACCTCGACCGGCGTGGCCCCGGCGGCCAGCGCGCTGATCCGATACATGGCAAAGCCGTGTTCGGTGTGCAGGACTTCGTCGCCCGGTCCGGCATAGGCCTGACACAGGAAGCTGATGATCTCGTCACTGCCGACACCACAGATGATCCGGGCCGGGTCCAGATCCATGATCTCGCCGATTGCGGTGCGCAGTGCGGCATGATCGGTGCACGGATAGCGATGGATCCCACCCGCGCCGTTGCGCACCGCCTCGACGGCTTTGGGGCTGGGGCCGAGCGGATTTTCGTTGCTGGACAGTTTGATGACATTCGCCACCCCGTCCACATCCGAAGCCCCGCCCTGGTAGAGGGCGATGTCCATGATACCGGGTTGTGGTCTGATCAGGTTCATGCGGCGGCTCCTGGCAAATTGTTCCCCTCTTACCCGCAGTCCGGGGTGGTGAAAAGCAGCAATGCCTGGACCCGGTTTTATCATTGCGCGAAACGGTCGCGCCCGGCGTGGTGCAAAGCGAAAGCGACATCAAGAATCCGGACCTGCCCTAAGATATGATCGAACATTGGGCAAAAAAATTTGTAGATTGCTTTGCAATGTCCGTGATTTTGTGTCTTTTGATTGGGTATGAGCAAAAAACCCGATCATATCGACCAGGCTTTGCTGCGCACCTTGCAGCAGGACGCCAGCCTTTCGCAACGGGATTTGGCGGATCGGGTGGGTATTTCCCAGAACTCGTGCTGGCGGCGTCTGAAGGCGTTGAACGAAAACGGCGTGCTGCAGGGCAGTACGGCGCGCGTTGACCGGCGCAAACTGGGGCTGGATCTGGTGGTGTTTGTCATGCTGCGCACGCGGCACCATTCGGCGGACTGGCTTCAGGCCTTTCGCCGTCATGTGCTGACCATCCCCGAGGTGGTCGATTTCCACCGGATCGGGGGCGATTATGACTATCAGCTCAAGGTCGTGACCGAGGATATGGCCAGCTATGACCGTGTCTATCAACGGCTGATCGAAAAGGTCGAACTGGACAGCGTGACGTCCTATTTCGCGATGGAGGCCATCGCCGAAGGCCGTCCGTTGCCGCTGTAGACTGCGGGCCGCCGACAGGCGGCGACCGATCTGTCGCCTATCCCGCACATACGAAAAGGGGTTGCACCGGTGCGGCGCAACCCCTTGGTCGGGATATCTCGGATCGCTTAGTTCTTGGCGTAGAATTCGACGACCAGGTTCGGTTCCATCATGACCGGGTACGGCACATCGCCCAGATTGGGGGTCCGTACGAAGGTGGCGGTCATTTTCGAATGGTCCGCGTCGATGTAATCGGGAACGTCGCGTTCGGCCAGGGCAACGGCTTCGAGCAATACGGCCAACTGCTTGGAGCGGTCACGCACCTCGATCACGTCGCCTTCCTTGACGCGGTAGGAGGGGATGTTGACCTTCTTGCCGTTGACCTTGACGTGGCCATGGTTGACGAACTGGCGCGCGGCAAAGACGGTGGGCACGAACTTGGCGCGGTACACGACGGCGTCCAGGCGGCGTTCCAGCAGACCGATCAGGTTTTCACCGGTATCGCCCTTGACCCGCTCGGCTTCGCCGTAGATGCGGCGGAACTGTTTTTCGGTCAGGTCGCCATAGTAGCCTTTCAGCTTCTGCTTGGCGCGCAGCTGGATCCCGAAATCGGACAGCTTGCCTTTGCGGCGCTGGCCGTGCTGGCCGGGGCCGTATTCGCGGCGGTTGACCGGGGACTTGGGGCGGCCCCAGATGTTTTCGCCCATGCGGCGGTCGATTTTGTACTTGGCAGACGTGCGTTTGGTCACGGCTGATCTCCTTCTTGGAACGAAGCCCGTATGGGCCACTATGAAGGGCGTTGTCCTTTGGATTGCTCCCGACAGGCATCCCCTTGCGGGGGCCACCAACACCAACGAAGCCGCGCTTATACGCGGGCATCGGGCCGAGTCAACAGGCAAAGCGCCCAAGGGCTGCCTTGACAGTCCCGTTCCACGCCCCCCAACTGCGGCAGATGCCGAATGACGAAAGGTGCTGCATCCATGGGCAAGGTGGCGATTCTGGGGGTTTTTGTGGCCGATACCGCCTATCGGGCGGCGCGCATGCCGAAGATGGGCGAGACCGTGATGGGCAAAAGCTTTGCCCTGGGGCCTGGGGGCAAGGGGTCGAATCAGGCGGTGGCCTGCGCGCGGATCGGGGCTGAAACGCATTTCATTACTCTGTTGGGACAGGATGATTTCGCCCGGATGGCTCTGGCGATCTGGAAGGATGCCGGGGTCGTGGCCCATGCGCCGCAACGGGCTGACAGCTATACCGGGGCTGCGTTCATCTTTGTCGATGACACCACCGGCGACAATGCGATCATCGTCTCACCCGGGGCGGCCGCATCGATTTCGGTGAAGGATGTCGAGGCCCAGACGGATCTGATCCGTTCGGTGCAGGTGTTTGTCACCCAGCTGGAACAGCCGATGCAGGCCGCTCTGCGTGGGTTGCAGATCGCGCGTGACGGCGGCGCGACCACCGTGCTGAACCCGGCTCCGGCGGCGGATCTGCCTGCCGGGATGCTGGCCCTTTGCGATTATGTCACGCCGAATGAAACCGAAGCCGAAGCTCTGACCGGGATCGCGGTGACCTCTGAGCAGCAGGCCGACAAGGCCGCCCGCGCACTGTGTGATCTGGGTGTCGGAACGCCGATCATCACCCTGGGAGAGCGCGGCGCGTGGCTGCACGGGCATGGGCTGGTTCCCGCGGTCAAGGCCGGGCCGGTGGTCGAAACCACCGGGGCGGGGGATGCCTTCAACGGCGGTTTTGCCGCCGCGCTGGCGCAGGGTGCCGACCCGGTTCAGGCAGTGCGGATCGGGTGTGCCACCGCCGGTCTGTCCGTGACCCGGCCGGGAACGGCGGCCGCGATGCCGACCCGATCAGAGGTTCAGGCCCTGCTCTGATCCGGGCTGCGCTGCCGGATCACCGGCGGCTCGAAGGCGCGCACGGGCGGTGGTGTCCCGTTGAACCGTTCCACCTGGATCAGGCAGCTGTGCGCCGTCGGTCCCTGACCCAGCTGCGAGGTGCCGATATCGCGTGTCAGCACGTTGGGATTGCCGTGCCTGCACATCCCGCTGGCGTCCGGGTCCCACCAGGCTCCGGTGCTCATCTGCACGACGCCGGGGCGGATCGCGTCCGACAGTTGCGCCACGCCCAGACAGGCGCCGCGATCGTTGAACAGCCGCACCAGATCGCCGGTGCCGATGCCGCGCGCCCGCGCATCCGCGCTGTTCAGGGTCACGGGTTCACGGCCTTCGATCTTGCCGCCCCGGCTGTATGCGCCCTGATCCAGTTGTGAATGCAGCTTTCTGGTTGGCTGGTTCGACATCAGGTGCAGCGGATGGCGTTGCCCGGCATTGCCCAGCCATTCATAGGGTTCCAGCCAGGTCGGATGTCCCGGGCAATCGTCATAGCCGAAATCGGCGACAGTCTGGCAGAATATCTCGATCCGGCCCGATGGCGTGGCAAGAGCATTGGCCTCGGGGTCTTCGCGAAAGGCCTGCATCATGATCGTCGGCTGATCGGGTGGCGCGGTGCGGGCCCAGCCCTGGTCCTGCAGTTCGGCCCAATCCGGCAAATTCAGTGTCTGCGCGGCGGCGCTTTGCCGGGTCTTGTCATAAAGCCAGCGCAGCCAGTCGGCTTCTTCCATGCCGCCGGTGAATGTGTCCTCGATCCCCATACGGGCGGCGATCCGGCGAAAGATCTGATGGTCGTTCAGCGCCGCGCCCGGCGGCGGAACGGCCTGTTTCATCGCCACCACATAGGGGTCACGCTGGCTCATCATCAGGTCATCGCGTTCCAGGTGGGTCGTCGATGGCAACACGATATCGGCGCGACGGGCGGTCGCGGTCCAGCACCAGTCGTTGACGATCACGGTTTCCGGTTTCGCCCAGGCGCGCTGCAGCCGGTTGAGATCCTGATGGTGATGGTATGGATTTCCCCCGGCCCACCAGACCAGCCGGATATCCGGATACCGCAGCCGTTTGCCATCAAAGTCGAACCGCGCGCCGGGGTTCTTCAGCATGTCGGCGATACGGGCGACGGGAATGTAGCGGTCGATCGGGTTCTGCCCCTGCGGAACCGATGCGCCGGGCAATTGCCGATAGTCGCCGCCAATGCCGTTGCTGGCGGAATAGCCAAAGGCGATGCCGCCGCCGGGCAAACCGATCTGACCCAGCATTGCCGCCAGCGCAATGCCCATCCAGAACGGTTGTTCGCCATGATGAGAGCGGGTCAGCGACCAACTGACCGAGATCATCGTGCGATGTTTCGCCATCCGCCGCGCCAGCGCGCGGATCTGTTCGGCGGGCAGTTCGCTTATTGCGGCGGCCCAGTCCGCATCCTTGGACACGCCGTCCAGGGCTCCGGTCAGATAGGGCAGGAACCTGTCGAACCCGACGCAATAGCGGTCCATGAAATCCGGGTCATGCAGGCTCTCGGTGTACAGGGTATGGGCCAGGCCCAGCATGATCGCGACATCGGTGTTGGGCCGCGCGGCCAGCCAGTCGGCCTGGACCAGTTCGGGCATGTCCACCGCCAGGGGGCTGATGTTGACAAAGGCTACCCCGGCATCGCGCGCCGCGCGCAGCCCGTCCATCTGTATATGCGCGCCGGTGCCACCGCTTTCGATCTGGCCGTTCTTGACTGGAATGCCGCCGAACGCGACCACCAGTTCACCGTCTTGCGCCACCGAACGCCACCCCGTGCTGGTGTTCAGGAATTCGCGATAGCTGCCCAGAACATGGGGGATCATCGCTTCGGCGGCGGCAAAGGAATATGTGTTCAAGGACCGGGTGAAGCCTCCGGCGCAGTTGAGAAACCGCTTGAGCTGGCTGGGGGCGTGATGAAACCGCCCCGCGCTGGCCCAGCCGTAGGATCCGGCATAGATCGCTTGCGCGCCGTGGGTCTTGTGGATGCGGGTCAGTTCGGCGGCGACCAGTTCGGCGGCTTCGTCCCAGCCGACCTGCACGAAGGCATCCTGCCCGCGCTGATCGGTGCGCGTGCCTGGCCCGCCTGTCAGCCAGCTTTCGCGCACCATCGGCGCCGTGATCCGGCTGGGCGCATCCAGCGCATCAACGATGCCGTGGCCGATGCCGGATGGATCGGGGTCCTGTTCGAAATCTTCCAATCCGGTCACCCGCCCGTCTTGAACGCGGGCGCGATAGACCCCCCAATGCGTGGCGGTCAGGGGCATGTTCTGGCTCATGTTCGGATGCTTTCCTTGTGTTGCGCGGGCCTTGTGTTGCGCAGACGGGGGATGGTCTGCGATGGCGTTCTCTTTTTCGGTGCCGGTCACTTCACCTCGATTTCCACTGCGGCGGATACCGGGGTGTCGGATGTGACATAGGTGCGGTGGTCCTTGCTGTTCAGCGTGACCCGGATTTCGTGGATGCCGGCGGGCAATGCGCCGATGTCGACCTCGTTTTCGTAAACCCGCTGCAATTTTAGTCCGTTCAGATAGAGATGCGCGTGCCCGATGCCGGGTTCGTGCTTGCCGTCCTTGGCATCCGTGTTGAAGCGAAAGTTCCGGGTTGTCACCTGCACCCGCCAGCCGTCGCCGTCGGGCTGTACGTCCAGCGTCACATCCGGAACAGGCTGGCCGTCTTCGACCTGGCAGATGTCGCCGATCCCGAACAGGCCGTATTCCGACGCAACGCCCTGGGCTTGCGGCGCGATCAGACGCGCCTGGGTGCGGATCTCGCCGGCATTTTCAAAGCGCAGGGTAATCGGCAACAATCGTCCGTCTTCCAGCGTGCCACCCAGGCCGTCCATCCGGATATAGGCCCCGTCCGGCGCCAGCACCGGGCTGCTGTCCGCCGGAATCGCAAGCCCGTCGCCAAGCGTCGACACCAGTTGCGCGCGTTGCGCCACAATAGAATGCACGTCGAGCAAACGGTCCGCCGGGCCGCGGTTGCGGATGGTCAGGAACACGCCAACCGATCCCGGCGCTCCCTGCAAGGGGGCCGCCGTGACATCCTGTACCCACAAGCTGTCCTGTGTCGTGCGCCAGATCAACAGAAAGGCACCGATCGCCAGGATCGACAGAATTGCGAGCATCATCAGCGGTTTTGCGGCTTTCATCCGGGTCTCCTGCGGGTAACATCCGGTTTCATGAGCATCTGCCAGTATCCGCCAAGGTTCAAGGGCCTGACGATTTTTGGTCTCTTGGCCCCTCAGCAGGCCCAGGCCCATGCCTCTGAGCAGGGGTTTGTGCTTTTGTTGCCCACGGATGCCTATATCGCGGCCGGAACGGCCTGTGTGGCGCTGACCGTGCTGTTGCTTGCGCTGTTGCCGGGGTCTGTGACCGCTGCCCTGTTCCGGCCCGTGGCCTTTGGCCTGAGAATCCGCGCGGCGGGGGTCGCCCCGATTGTCAGCTGCTTGTCCTGTCTGCTGCTGGCAACATTGGTCTGGGCCGGGCTGTACGGGCCGCGCGATCCGTTGACCAATCCCTTGCCGCTGGCTGTCTGGACGGTCTGGTGGGTTGCCCTGGTGACGGTGCAGGGGGTGTTGGGCGATGTGTGGCGCTGGCTGAACCCATGGACCGGACCCGTGGCGGTGACCCGGCGTCTGCTGCGCTTGCCGGTGCTCTTTCGTCTGCCTGCGTGGTTGGGGCAGGGCGGGTCTGTGGCGACGTTCCTGGGCTTTGCCATGTTCATGCTGGCGGACCCGGCTCCGGCCGATCCGGCCCGGCTGGCCACGGTCGTGGCGGGATACTGGCTGTTCACCTATATCGCCCTGCTGATGTTTGGCCCGCGCTGGTATTGGCGCGGCGAGGGAATCGCCCTGCTGATGCGCAATTACGCGTCGCTGGGTCTGTTTGGCGCAACCGGCGGCAAACCGGGCTTTGGGCTGACCGGCTGGCAGGCGGTGGCGCATCGGGTCCCGCGCGCGGGGGCTGCGGTGTTCATGGTGGTGATGCTGGGCACCGGCAGCTTTGACGGGCTGAACGAAACCTTCTGGTGGCTGGATCTGATGGGCATCAACCCGCTTGAATTCCCCGGACGTTCGGCGGTGGTGAAACAGAATGCGGTCGGGCTGCTTGTCGCCAATGCGGCCCTGGTGTCGATCTTTGGGCTGACGGTTTGGTTGGGGCTGCGCCTGGCTGGTGGCGATCTGGACCCGGTCCGGGCCTTTTGCCTGTTTGCGCCGACGATCCTGCCAATCGCCTTGGGTTATCATGTTGCCCACTACCTGACCAGTTTTCTGGTCGATGGTCAGTATGTTCTGGCCGTGATGAACGACCCGCTGGCGCGCGGGGAGGATCTGCTGGGGTTGGGAACCTTCTATGTCACCACCGGGTTTTTCAACGCGCAGGACAGCGTCCGGATCATTTGGCTGAGCCAGGCCGGAGCGGTGGTCGCAGGCCATGTGATCGCGGTGGCCATGGCGCATGCCATTGCGGTGCGGTTGTTGGGCGACAACAGGCGCGCGGCGCTCAGTCAGGCGCCTTTGGCCGTTTTCATGGTGCTTTATACGCTGTTCGGCCTGTGGCTGCTGGCGTCGCCCCGGGGTGTGTGAACCCCGATCGCCCCGAAAATACCGCAAAAGGTGGCGAGGGCTTCGCACACTCTGGCAAAATTCGACGTACCAAGGCATATGGGGGCGACGCAAATGCAAGGGACGCTCTCATGACCACGGGTATAGTGAAACAGTCGGGGACCACACGTCGCGGTGCGATCAAGACCTTGGCCGCCGGGGCCGCCGTCGGCAGCCTGCCGCTCTGGGCGCGCTACACACAGGCGCAGACCTCTGAACCGATCCGCATCGGGTTTCAGGTGCACCGGACCGGCATCGGCGCGGCGTATGGCCGGTGGTACGACCGGACCACCACCGCCGCCGTGCAGCGCATCAACGACGCGGGCGGCATCAACGGGCGCATGGTCGAGGTCATCGCCGAAGACGATGGCACCGACCCCAAGCGCGGGGCCGAGGTGGTCGAGAAATTCGCCAGCCAGCACAATTGCGACATCGGTTTCGGTACGCTGTTCTCTCATGTCGTCATCGGTTCGGCCCCGCGCGCCGGTGAATTGAAGCTGCCCTATTTCGTGGTGTCCGAGGGCCATCACGTCGCTTCCGGGATGCTCAACCGCTACACGCTGCAGCCCGGCATCACCGATGTCAAAAGCCAGGTGCAGGCGATGGCGCCCTTCATCGCAGGCAATCTCGGCAAGAAGGTCACCATGATCTATCCCGATTACGGATTCGGCTATGACCACCGCGACAACCTGAAACCCGCGATCGAGGCCCAGGGCGGCGAGGTGGTCGGGATGATCGCGATCCCGCCGTCCGAGACCAGCTTTACCAAGTATTTCCCCAAGATCCCGCGTGAGACCGAAGTCGTCTATCACGTCATGGTCGGTCCTGCCGTGCTGACGTTCGTCAAGGAACTGGGCGAATTTTTTGGGCCCAGCCGCCCCGAGATCTTCGGCTTCATCGACAGCCTGGAAGCGGTCGACATGGCCAGCCCGGGGCTGGAATTTCTTGAAGGCACCTATTTCTGGGAAGGTATGCCGCGCTATGCGCAGCCGGATCAGACCGGGCACGACAAGCTGTATCGCGCCGCCGTCGGGGTCGATGACAACGGCGCTTCGGTCAGTGACCCCAAGGATGTTTCCACCTACGCCCATATGTTCGGCTGTTGGGAAACCCTGTATGTGATCAAGGCCGGAATGGAGACCGCAGGCTATCAAGGCCCCGCCGACCGCGCCAAGTTGATCGAGGCCGTCGAGGCGATGCGGCACATGCCGCTGTCCGATGAACACCCGCAGGGTGCCAAGCTGTTCAACGGCAAGACGCATCAGGTTTTCGGCCCGCAATACATCAGCAAGGTCACCGACGGCAAACTGCTGGTGGTTCATACCACCTCGATCGAGGACACGATGTATCCCGACGAAGTCGATTACACGAGCCAGGCGTTTTGACCGTGGATCAGCGGGGGCGGGCGAGAGCGGCCTGAGGCATGGAAATCGGCCCCTATCTGATGCTCGCCTCGCTTGAGGGCGCGGTAACCGCCGCAGTCCTGGCGTTGACGGCGGTTGGCCTGTCGCTGGTCTTTGGCGTCATGCGTGTGGTGAATGTGGCGCATGGCGAATTCTTCATGCTGGGCGCGGTTCTGGCCTGGTGGGTCACCAGCCTGATCGGCGGGCATCCGGCACTGGGTTTTGCGGTCGCGTTGCTGTCGGTGCCGGTGCTGGTCGGGCTGCTGGCGGCGGCGGCGGACATGACGGTGTTGAAACGGGTGTCCCATGACCCCGAGCGCACCATCGTCGCCACCATCGGCATCCTTTATATCCTGCAACAGGTCACGCTGATGACCTACGGTCCCGACGCGCGCCCGGTCGTGCCGCCGTTCAATGCGCGCCTTGCGCTGCCCTGGGTCGAATTCGTCGGGGGGCGGCCGCAGCTATATTGGCCCTGGGGGCTGAGCACGACCAGCTACAAGCTGGCGGTGATCGGTGCGGCGACACTTGTGCTGATCGGGGTCTGGCTGGGCATGACCCGGACCAGGGCCGGATTGCTGATGCGCGCAACCCAGATGGATCGCGACATGGCGCTGGCGTTCGGTATCCCGGTCGAGCGGGTCTATGCGTTGGTGTTCGGATTGGGCGCGGGGCTGGCCGCGATGGCGGCGGTTCTGATCGTCCCGATCCAGCAGGCCCATTATCTGATGGGCGGCGATCCGCTGCTGTTGTCCTTTATCGTGGTCATCATCGGCGGGTTGGGCAGCCTGCCGGGGACCGTTGTGGCAGCCATCCTGATCGGTCTGTCGGATGGCATCATCTCGGTGTTCTTTTCGCCGACGCTGGCCAAGATCCTGGCCACGCTTCTGGTGGCGCTGGTGCTTGTGTTTCGCCCGCAGGGCCTGTTCGGAGAGCGCCGGACATGAGCGAAGGTCTCAAATCCGCGCTGGTGCATGGCGGGCTGCTGGTCGTGCTGTTCGGATTGCAATTCGTGCTGCCGGCCTATCATCACGGAAATCTTGCGCGGATCATGGTGCTGGCCAGCTATGCCATCGGGTTCAATGTGCTGTTCGGGTATACGGGGTTGCTCAGTCTCGGGCATGCGTTGTTCTTTGCCGCCGGTATGTACGGCATGGGGCTGAGCGTAGAGCATCTGGGGGCAGCCCCCGCGCCGGCTTTGCTGGCGGGGGTCGTGGCCGGGTTGCTGGTGTCCGGCGTGATCGGGGTGCTGGCGCTGCGGACAAGCGGTGTTGCCTTCATGATCGTCACGCTGATGTTCGCGCAGGCCGGATATCTGACGGTGCTCTACGCCGGAGCCTACACCCGGGGCGACGAGGGTTTCGTGGTCCAGCAGGCGCAACGTGTCATGATGGGTGTCGATCTGTCCGACCCGTCCCACCGCTATTTTGCGGGTTTTACCCTGTTCGCGATTTGCCTGATCGCGACCCTTTGGCTGGTCCGGTCGCCGTTTGGCAAGGTGCTGATCGCCATTCGCGAAAACGAGGACCGCGCCACGATGCTGGGGTATGACGTATTCGCACGCAAGCTGGCGGCGGTGATGATTTCAGGCACGATCTCGGCCATGGCGGGCGCGGTCTATGGCCTGTTGTTCGGCTATGTCGGGGCCAGTTTCGCATCGGTGCAATATTCGATCTTTCCGCTGTTGTGGGTGCTGTTGGGCGGAGCGGGGACCATCGTGGGCCCGTTCATCGGCACGTTGTTCATGTTCTACCTGATCGATCTGTCCAGCCAGGTGACCACGGCCTATATGCTGATCGCGGGCATCGTGCTGGTGGCGTTGACCCTGTTTGCGCCGCAGGGTCTGGCGGGCATGTTGCGCAAACGGATCTGGCGGGGGCTGCCGTGATGCTGTTGTCCACGCGCGGTCTGAGCAAGCAGTTCGCCGGGCTGCACGCGGTCGAAAACGTGGACTTCGATTTGCCGGAAGGGCAGGTTCATGCCTTGATCGGCCCCAATGGCGCGGGCAAGACCACGTTTGTCGGCCTGCTGTGCGGGCGCATCGCGCCGACCTCGGGCAGCGTGTGGTTCGACGGGCGGGACATTTCACATCTGCCCGCACACAAGCGTATCAATCTGGGCATCGCCTATACGTTTCAGATCACCTCGGTCTTTGCCAATCTGTCCGTTGCCGAAAACGTCGAGCTGGCCGCACGTCGCGGGATGCGGGGCCGGGCGGTGCAGCGGGCATCGCAGCAGGCGCTGGCGCAGGTCGGGCTGGCTGACCGGCAGGAACAGAACGCGGGCTATCTGAGCTATGGTCACCAGCGTTTGCTGGAAATCGCCATGGGTCTGGCGCAACAGCCCCGGCTGCTGATCCTGGACGAACCCACACAGGGTTTGGCCGACCGCGAGGTCGAGGGATTTATCGAACTGGTACGCGGTTTGGCCGGGGCCATGACGATCCTGTTGATCGAACACAACATGCCCGTGGTGATGCGGGCCGCCGAACAGATCACTGTGCTGAATTCCGGCCGGATCCTGGCCCAGGGCAGCCCGGGCGATATCCGTGCGGACCGGGCCGTGCAGTCTGCGTATCTGGGGACGGGGTGATGCTGGAAGTAAACGGTCTGAACGTTGCATATGGCCGCGCCCGGGTCTTGCGCGACCTGTCGCTGACCGTGCGGGCGGGCGAGATTCTGTGTCTCCTTGGGCGTAACGGGGCAGGCAAGACCACGACGATGAAGGCGATCATGGGCCTGTTGCCGCTGATGTCGGGGCGTGTCGTGCTGGACGGGCAGGTGGTCAGCGACCTGCCGCCCCATCAGGTTCCGCGCACCGGGATCGGGTACATTCCGCAGGGGCGCGGATTGTTTGCGGATCTGACGGTGGCGCAGAATCTGCAAATCGGGCTGATGGTGCGCAAATCCGGCACGCAGGTTCTGGACGACGTGCTGGATCTGTTTCCGCGCCTGCGCGAACGGTTGCATCAGCGTGCGCAAACCCTGTCTGGCGGTGAACAGCAGATGCTGGCCACGGCGCGGGCGCTGTGTCTTGAACCCCGGGTGTTGTTGCTGGATGAGCCGACCGAGGGATTGCAGCCCTCGATGATCGAAGCGATCCGTGAGGTGATCGTGATGATGCGCGCGCGCGGTGTGGCGGTTCTGCTGGTCGAGCAACGCGTCGATGCGGTGCTGTCGGTGGCCGACCGGGTCGCGTTCATCGAGAACGGGCGCAATCTGGAAACGCTCGACGCGGCGCGGCTGCGCGCCGATCCTGCCATTCTGGAACGACATCTGGGGGTCTGATCCCGCCCCTTGGGGGATCAGGGCTGCAGGTCGGCGCGCAACAGCGGCAGCGATATGTCGTCGGGGTTGACCGCAATCGCGCGATCCAGCGTGTCCAATGCAGCCTGACGGTTCCCCAATGCGCTGTGGATTCGCGCGATCATGGTCCAGGCCGGCACCAGTTGCGGATCCATTTCGACCGCTTCGCCAAAGGCTGACAGCGCGGCGGGCATGTTCCGTGTCGTCAATCCGATGCCGCCCATCACCAGCTGGGTTTCCGGAAAGTCGGCCTTGTTGTACAGGGATTGCTGCCATTCGGTCATGGCGCGTCCCAGTGCCTTGGTGGCGTCGTCGGGCATATGCGCGATCCGCAGACCCAGGAATTCGCGCGCCGCCGCAATGCGCACGTTGCGCATCGGGTCCCGCAACAGCGGTAACAGATTCGCTGCGGCTTCGGTCGGCACGGGCCGTTGCAGCGGCACGGCCGAGGCGCGCACCAAAGGATCCGGATCGGCGAGAAGCGGCGTGCTGCGCAGGGCAATCGCCGGTGTGGCGACCGGGATCAGCAGGTCCAGCGCACTGGCGCGGACAATCGCGGGCAGCCCGTCGTGTTCTGCGATCTCCAGCAAACCTTCGGCCTGGGCGGCCGGATTGTTGCGGGCCGGTGCGAAGACCTGCGAGAAATGCGGGCCACGATGGCGGCTGTCGGGATACCAGTTTGCCACGGTTTCGGCGGCCCAGGCTGCGGTGCGATCGTCGTGACAATCGGTGCAGGCATTGGGCGCGCCGGTTTCCAGGCTCAGATCCGGGCGCGGCACGCGGAAGGAATGGTCGGCGCGTTGGTCGATGCCCATATAGGTGCGCTCGACCATGTGACAGTTCTTGCATTGCGCGCCGGGACTGTCTGGCGGGTGAAAATGGTGGGCCGTGTCGTCGAACTCGGCCAGGGGCAGCGTCGGAAAACGGGTGTTTCCGGCGCTGGAATGGCACTGGGTGCAGACCGCGTTGCCGGATGCCACCCGTTCGCCCGAGTGTGGATTGTGGCAATCGGTACAGGCCACGCCCTTGGAATACATCTTGGATTGCAGGAACGAGCCATAGACATAGACTTCGTCCTGAATCTGACCATCGGCGTGATACAATCCCGCGCGCAAAGGCGACAGGCGATAGGCGTCCTGAAATGGCGTACCGGGCACCGGATTGCCGTCCAGAAATGCTTCGCGTCGCGCGTGGCATGCGGCGCATTGCTGAATCTGCGCCTCGGCTCCGGCCTTGAAATCCATCGTCAGGCCAGTTCCGCTTAACCCGGCCCAGCGTTCCGGGTCGTAATCGCCATTTGCCAGCGCCCAGTCGCGATGCGCCTGACCGGGGCCATGGCAGGCTTCGCAGCCGACCCCGATTTCCGCCTGCGTGCTGTCATAGCTGTCCGTGGCCGCATCATAGGATTTGTCATAGCCGGTGGCGTGACATTCCGCGCAACGGGCATTCCATGTCTTGTAGGGTCCGGTCCAATGCAGCCCGTCGCCGGCAGCAAGGTCCTGATCCGGATAAAGATGATACCAGCGCCGTTTCTCTGTATCCCAGACCAGATCCGACGATTGCAAACGCCCCGGTTCGGTTTCCAGCAGGTATTGCTGTAACGGCGCGATCCCTGCGACACCGGCCACCGGATAGCTCTGGGTCACACCATCCGGGCCGTCGGTGTCGATCATGTACTGGTCGTTTTCACGGCGAAACCGCGACAGAAGGCGGTTGTGATCGAAACGCGCGTCATCGAAGTCGCCCAACACAGTGTCCGGACCCGGCAAAGTCCATGCCAGCGCATGGTGCGAGTCTTTCCAGTCCTCTGCCTGATCCCGGTGGCATTCGGTGCAGCTTGCCGATCCGATATATTCGGGGAGGGGCATCGTCTGGGCTTTGGCACTGGCGACGCCCAGCGACAGCGCCACCAGCAGGATCGCCAATGCCAGGGCATATCGGGACGGCGCGGGGCGACAATTGGCGAATTGAAACACTGGCTGAACTGGCTCCCTAGAGTGATGCGGACAGTCGCACAGGCCCTACTTTCTGTCCAGCCGGGCATTTCGATGCACGATGTAGCGGAGATGCGATTCTCTTGGGAATTTGACGGGGGCGGTGCTCGAAATGGTTGAATATCCGGAGCAATCCGTCATCCTGTAGCTGACCGGGTCATATCCGGCTAAACACCTCAACATGGTTTTTTTGATGGGAGTACAATGATGCGAGATCCAGGTGCCTATCTAGGGCGCGTTAGCAGGGGGCTTGTGACACTTGCCTTTGTGGCTGCGGCAGCGACTGCCAGCGCGCAGGACAAACCGAATATCTTGGTGATCTGGGGCGATGACATCGGCCAGTCCAATATCTCGGCGTATACGATGGGTCTGATGGGGTATCAGACGCCCAATATCGACCGGGTCGCCAAGGAAGGCATGATCTTTACCGACTATTATGCCGAACAATCCTGCACGGCGGGGCGTTCAAGTTTCATCACCGGGCAATCGGTGTTCCGGACCGGCCTGTCCAAGGTCGGCATGCCCGGCGCCAAAGAAGGGATGCAGATCGAGGACCCGACCATTGCCGGCCTGCTCAAGGCGCAAGGCTATGCCACGGGTCAGTTCGGCAAGAATCACCTGGGCGACCGGGATGAAATGCTGCCGACCAACAACGGCTTTGATGAATTTTTCGGCAATCTCTACCACCTGAATGCCGAGGAAGAACCCGAGCTTGAAGATTATCCCAAGGATCCGGAATTCCGTGAGAAGTTCGGCCCGCGTGGTGTCCTGCATTCGTTCGCCGATGGCGAGATTCAGGATACCGGGCCACTGACCAAGAAGCGGATGGAAACCGTTGACGAAGAAACCATTGCCGGTGCGATTGATTTTATCAAGCGCAAGGAAGCCGAGGGTACGCCCTGGTTCGTCTGGTGGAATGGCACCCGGATGCATTTCCGCACGCACGTCAAGGAAGAAATGCGCGACAAGGCGGATGAGATCGTCGGCAGCCATGTGGACGAATACCGCGCCGGCATGATCGAGCATGACATGCAGGTGGGGCAGCTTCTCGACCTGCTGGATGAACTGGGCATCGCGGATGAGACATTCGTGATGTATTCCACCGATAACGGCCCGCACATGAACAGCTGGCCCGATGCGGCCATGACCCCGTTCCGTGGTGAAAAGAACACCAACTGGGAAGGCGGATTCCGTGTGCCCGCGATGGTGCGTTGGCCTGCCAAGATCGAGGCCGGTCAGGTTTCCAACGAGATCATGCACCACATGGACTGGCTGCCGACCTTCTTGGCGATGGCGGGCGTTCCCGACATCAAGGAGCAACTGCTCGAAGGCGTCACCGTGGCCGAAGTTGGCGGTGGGCGTGACTACAAGGTGCATCTGGATGGCTACAACACGCTTCCCTATCTGCTGGGCGAAGAAGAGGAAACGCCGCGCAAGGAGATCTTCTATTTCTCTGATGACGGCGATCTGACGGCGCTGCGCTATGGTCCCTGGAAGGCGATTTTCCTTGAACACCGTTTCCCGCAGACCCTGCGCGCCTGGGCCGAACCCTGGACCGAACTGCGTATTCCGCTGCTGTTCAACCTGCGCCAGGACCCTTACGAACGTTCGCAGATCACGTCGAATACCTATTACGACTGGTATCTCGATCATGTGTTCCTGCTGTTGCCGGCCGCGGCCTATGTCGACGAATTCCTGTCGACCTTTGCGGACTTCCCGCCGCGTCAGGTGCCGGGCAGCTTCACGATCGGCGATGCCAAGGACAAGATCCTGGGGTCGATCGGGTCCAAGTAACCTCCGATTGAAATTTTCCGGGGCCGCTCTGTTTCAGGGCGGCCCTGTGCTTTTGGGGCTTGCCGGTGCCGTGGCGAACTTGTCCGCCTTGTCAGGAAACGGGGTTCAGCGGCGGAAGGCAGCCAGATGTCTGCTGCCTACGGGTCTGATTTTTGAGTTGGGACCGTAATTCGCAAAAGGCGCGCGTGGCGTCGGTCCAGAGTTCCGGTGCCGCATCGGGCGCGGTTCCATACCGTGCGGCCCCGAGCCTGGCCAGAGCATCGCGCATCTGCGCCTGTTGTTCCGTTGACGCATCGGGAAAAAAGCGCAGCCAGTGCGACAGGGTCAGCAGGGTCGCGGACAGGTTGCGGTCGCGCAGGGCCCGCAGAACCCGCCGCCGCGCGGCCGGTTCCGAGGCTTCCCTGTCCCGGCGCAGTTGTGCAAGATACGCGCCCATGCGGGGGCGCAGATACCGCAGCACCAGCCAGGCGATCAAAGCGGCCACCACGATGCAGGCCGCCAACAGCGCCAGGGTCTTGGCGGTGACCGGCGGTGTCGTCGCTGTCGCGGAGCCGGTGACCGTGACCGGGGTTGCCGCAAGACGGGCCGTTTCCACCTTGCCGCTGGTCAGGTTGTACCAGTCGAACGTGATTTCCGGCAGCAATGCAGTGCCGTTTTCTTGTGCGACATAGCTGACGGTTTCCACGCGATCGCCAGACAGGTCGCCGCGATCTTCGGTCTCGTTTACCACGGGGTCTTTGGGATAGGCGCGCAGAACATCCGTGACCGGGTCGGGAATCAACCGTGGGATCATCACCGCCGTCGTGCCCTGAATGTTCGCAGTTACGGTCCGTGTCACGGCATCCCCCGCAGTCAGATCCGTCTCTCCCTCAAGCGATTGCGTCAGGGTGAAATCCTGCGCCAGGATCAGGGGCGACAGGTCGCGGGCACCTTCGGGCAGCGTCGCGGCAAAGGAAATCGGGGGCAGGGCGACCGAATAGGCGATGGGCGCGGGCTGTCCGGGGTCGGCATAGCTGAGTTCGATCTTCCCGCCGGGCAGGGTAAATTCCCCCTCCCGAAGCGGATACAGGCGATAGGCGTTCTGCACCCCCGACCAGGTTTCACCATCTATGGTCTCGCTGACCGGGCCGCCTGCGCGTTGGGGCAGGCGAACCAGCAGACCCGGCATTTCGATATTGGGAAACACCGGGGCTTTGGGCATCCAGGTTGGAACCAGAATCGTAATCCGCAGAATCAAAGGCTGCCCGACCACGGTGTCTGTGGCCTCCAGTTCGGCCGTCACTTTCGGGTCCTGGCGGGCGGATGCGGCACCGGCAAGGCAGGCCAGAACGAGGGCGATCAGAAACCGGATCATTCAGCGTCTCCTGAATTGTCCAGCAGGAAGCGGCTGCGCAGAAAGTCGCCCATGTCCGTATCGATACTGTCCAGCCATTGTTCGGTGTTCAGCGGTCTTTGGTCTTGGGTCGACGCTTCGATCTGGGTTTCGGCGCCGCGATTGTCTTCGTTGTCGAACACGATCTCATCCGCGCCGATCCCGCTGTTCTCGCCGGTATCGGATTCTTCCCGTGCGGTTTCGACATAGTCGACAATGGCCCAGGCGATGTCGCGGTTGGTTGTTGCGCCGGGAAAGCCGGGTTCCCGTTCCAGCGCGGTTTCGAACGCCCGGGCACCGGCGCGGTATTCGCGGTTGCGCAGCCGGGCGACGCCCTCGGCAAAGGCGGCGGCCGCAGTCGTTTGTCCGGCGAACAGTTCGGCTGCGGCTTCATACTGGCCGGCCTTCAGCATGGCCTGCCCACGCCACATGGGGTCTGTGAACAGTGTCGCCGCGCGGCTGTAATCCATGTTCTCATAGGCCAGCCGCCCCTGTTGATCGGGCGTCAGGAACCAGTCGCGCCAGCCATCGGCCCGAACGCTTTGGGGCAGGTTGAGGGCAAGCAACAGCAACCCGACGCCGCCCCAGCGCATGGTCCAGCCCCGCCGGAACCAGAACAGCGCCAACAACGCGGCGGGCCAAATGAACCAGATGCCCCGGTCCTTCCATGCCAGCCGTTCATCGGCCAGCAAGGCCGCGCGATGGGCCGCGCGCAGGCGGCGCTCGATCTGGTGGATGTCGCGGTCGTCCGGCGTCAGATGCACGACCGTGGCCCAGTCCAGCTGACGGGTCTGGGGCAGCGCGCTATCGGGCGGCAAGGCAAGCAGGACCACCATGGGGGGGGCTTCGGGCGCATTCAGCGCCGCCACGGCATCGGGGGACAGATCGTCCAGCACAAACAGCACCGCACCGTCCTGTTCGGCGCTGGCCAGAAGGTCGACCGCCAGCGCCAGCGCGCCTTCGGCATCATCGCCGGGTCTGGGCATCACCGCCGGGCTCAGACCGTCCAGCAGCGGGCGCAGGATGTCGGGATCTTCGGTCAGGGGGGCAACCTGATGGGCGCTGCCAGCATAGGCGATCAACCCGGTGCGCGCACCGGCTCGGGCCGCGATCAGGTCCAGAATCTTGAACCGGGCGCGATCCAGGCGGCTGGGCGGCAAATCGGTGGCTTCCATCGACTCGGTGACTTTGAGCGCCACGACCAGAGGGGCGGTTTCGGCAGTCAGGGGGTCGGGGGTCCGGCTCCAGGTCGGCCCGGCGGCCGCCAGCGTCAGCAGCGCCAGCGCCGCTGCCACCGTGTCGATGGGATACAGGCGGCGGGTTCGTGTCGCGCCAACCTGCAACGCGGCCGCCAGGTGCGGGGCGATGTTGTCCGGAAGCTGCGATTGCACCCTGCGTTTCGGGCGCGCCATGTACCAGATCGCGGCAAGCACGATCAGGGCCAGCAGGCAGGCGGGGCGGATGAAGTGAAAGGCGGCAAGTGTATCCATCACGCGGTCCTGCGCCACGCGGCGATCTGCAACGCACCCAGCGCCGCAAGCCCGACCAGAACCGCGATCCCGGCGGGAACCCAGGACAAGTCCCGACGCGGCCGATAGCTGCTTTGTTCGGTGATACGCGGTGTCATGGCATTGATCCGGTCATAGACCTGCCGGAGTGCTGCGGCGTCATCGGCATAGAAATAGGCCCCGCCCGTGCGCTGCGCGATGTCCTGAAGGGTTGCCAGATCGACCCGGTCCGCGCCGTCGCCTTGCGGGTCGCCCACGCCGATGGTCTGAATGACCACCCCCCGGTCGGCGGCAATCGCCGCGGCGTTGATGGGGGGAACGCGGCTGTTGGTGTCCGCCCCGTCGCTGAGCAGGATCATCAGCCGCTCCCGAACATCGCTGGCCTGAAATGTGCGCAACCCCAACCCGATCGCATCCCCGAGCGCGGTGTTCGGGCCCGCCATGCCGACAACGGTCTGGTCCAGGAACCCGTCAAGCCCGGTCAGGTCATCGGTGAACGGAGCCTGCACAAAGGCGCGGGTGCCGAATACGATCAGCGCCATGCGATCACCGTCGCGCGCGGCGATGAAATCCCTGAGCACGGCTTTGACGGCGGCCAGCCGCTGTTGTTTCTGCCCGTCCGGCAAGACAAAATCCTTTGCATCCATCGAACCCGAGATATCCAGGGCAAGCACGATGTCGCGCGCCGATTTCTCGATCACGACCGGTTCGCCCAGGCGTTCGGGCCGGGCCAGGGCCAGCACGATCAACCCCCAGATCAGCGTCGCCGCAGCCATCTGCCAGAAACCCCGGCGCGGGATGCTGGACCCTTGCCGCGCCTGCGCGCCGGCGGTTTCGGTCAATTGGCGAAAGAACGGCACACGGGTCGCGGTGATCCGTTCGCGATGCGGCGGCGCAAACCGCCAGACCAGCCAGGGCAGGGGCCACAGCAGCAACATCCAGGGGAACGCCAGCGTGATCATGCGGCACCGGGCTGTGGGGCGCGGTGCCGCATGATCCAATCCTTCGCCAGGTTCGACAGACCGGGCTGTGGATCGCAATCCCGATAAGGTGCCTGTGCCAACACCTGTCCCGGCCCTTGGGAAAAACCGTTGCCGGACATGGTGCGATCCAGAAACGCCAGCCAGTTGGCCCCGGTCAATCCGGCGATCTGGCTGCGTGGAAAAGCCATCAGCGCGGTGCGGCGCAATACGGCCGCTATGGCTGCGGGGTCTTCTCCCGCGGCTTGCAGGGCGCGCAAGGCGGCCCGGCGATAGGCGCTCGCTTGCCGGTGCCGAAGCATCCGGCGCAGCCAAAGCGCGACCACCGCCAGCACGGCAATGCCCAGCCATACCCATCCCACGGTCTGGGGTATCATCGGTACGGGGGGTGGTTCGGGCACCGGCTCAAGCCGGTCCAGCAGCTGCACCAGGGTCAGACCGTCCAGATCGGGCGTCATCGCGGCCCCCTGGCGTGGCCAAACAGGCGGTGCAGCTGTTCGAGTGCCGGGGCATCGGTGTCCAGCGGCAGAAACGGCAATCCGTATTTGCGCGCCCATCCCGCCACGCGGTCCAGACGCCCGGTCAGCATGTCCTGCAGGCGCTGGCGGGTGTCGTCGGCAGAGCCGTCCAGTTCAGCCTGCAATTCGCCATCGGACGCGACCAGCCGGAAGCGCGCGGGCAGGGTCCGACCCAGCGTATCCGTGACGCTGAAGAGCAGGACATCGTTGTTCTGCGCCAGTCGGCGTATCAGGGGTTCGGTGGTTTCATCGGTCCCGTCGAAATCGGAAAAAACCAGCACCAGGTAATTGGTCTTGGCGATCCGGCTGGCTGCCTGCAGAACGCGGTTCAGGGTGTCCGGTGCCGTGGCGCGGGCCTGGGCATGCAGGCGCTGGTTGGCCTCGGCCATGCTGGCCAGCAGCCGATACAACGCCCCTGGCGACCGGATCGGGCGGTGCTCGGCGATGGTGCTGTCGCCAAACACCAGCCCGCCAACCCGGTCGCCCTGCGCCAGCAGGCGGTGCGCGGCGATGGCGGCGGCTTCGGCGGCGACGACGGATTTCATGTATTGGCGGCTGCCGAAAAACATCGACATGCGCTGATCCACCAGCACCAGCGTGGGGCGGTCGCGCTCTTCTGTATAGACGCGGACATGGGGTTTGCCGGTCCGGGCCGTGACTTTCCAGTCTATGGTTCGGATGTCGTCGCCGGTCTGGTAGCCGCGCAATTCCTCAAAGTTCAGCCCGCGCCCGCGCAGCTTGCTGGCGTGCCGCCCGTTCAGGACCGAATGCGCCGGCTGGCGCGGCAACAGGCTGAGACTGCGGGCCCCATTTCCAAGTCGCAACAAGTGGCGCAGATCCACGTGGATACGGGGATCGCGGCCCGTTGCATCCTGTGGCCCGGCCGGCGTCATGTTCGATCTTTCGCGATCACGGCAGAGCCACCAGTTCAAGCATCCTGTCGGTAATATTATCGACGCTCATGCCGTCCCCCTGTGCTTCGTAGCTGGGCGCGATGCGGTGGCGGAACACGTCATGGGCGATGGCCCGTATGTCCTGCGGGTCGACATAGTCCCGCCCGGCCAGCCAGGCATGGGCGCGGCCGCATTTGTCCAGCGCCAATGACGCCCGCGGGCTGGCCCCCACCGCGATCCAGCGCGCCAGATCGGCATCCAGCGCGGTCGGGGTCCGGGTGGCATAGACCAGATCAGCCATATAGCGGTCGATCGCGTCCGAAACGTGGATTTGCCCGATCTCGGCGCGGGCCTCGAAAACAGCCTCTTGCGGCACGACGCCGGGGTCCGGGCGGGCGGTGGATTTTTCTGTCGCTGCAAGGGCGGCAATCTCTTCGCCGCGCACCAGCCGGATCACGTCGACCTCGTCCTCGACGGGGGGGTAGGTGATGTTCACATGCATCAGAAAGCGGTCGGTCTGGGCTTCGGGCAAGGGATAGGTGCCTTCCTGTTCGATCGGGTTCTGCGTGGCCATCACGATGAACAGCGGCTCCATCCGATGGGTGGTACCCGCGACCGTGACCTGGCGTTCCTCCATCGCTTCCAGCAAGGCGGCCTGTACCTTGGCCGGGGCACGGTTGATTTCGTCGGCCAGCACGATGTTGGCAAAGATCGGGCCGGGGTCGAACCGGAATTCCGAGGCACCATCGGTCTGGTGGTATATTTCGGTGCCGGTCACGTCGGATGGCAACAGGTCGGGCGTGAACTGGATGCGGCTGAATTTTGCATCCAGGTTCTTGGCCATGGCCTTGATCGCGCGGGTCTTGGCCAGACCGGGAAGCCCTTCGACCAGCAAATTGCCATTGGCCAACAGGCCGATCACCAGTCGGTCGATCACGTCTGCCTGTCCGATGATCGATTGCGACATGCGGTGCCTGAGGTCCCTGATCTGTTCATGTGCGCGCATCAAAGTGTCCCTGGATGTTGTGGCAATCTGTGTAACACATCGCCCGGTTGAATCGCAGTCTAGTGCAACGGGGCCCATCGGCAAAGGGCGCGATGGGCCGGGCAAACTGTGGCATGGTGTTCCCGCGCCGCAGGTCGTAAAACCGCGTGTACGGGCGACGCCGCCCACCTGGGCAAGGCCGGGCTTGCCAAAGGCAGCGGTCGGGGTGATGCACAGACACAAGGACGATACCATGCGCGTGATATTCATGGGAACGCCGGATTTTTCCGTGCCGGTGCTGCAGGCGCTGGCCGATGCCGGGCATGAGATCGTTGCGGTCTATTGTCAGCCGCCGCGCCCGGCCGGACGCGGCAAGAAGAACCGGCCCAGCCCGGTGCAGGCGCGTGCCGAGGCATTGGGCCTGCCGGTGCGTCATCCCGTTTCGCTGAAAACAGCCGAAGCGCAGGCCGAGTTCGCTGCGTTTCAACCTGAAATCGCAGTCGTGGTGGCCTATGGGTTGATCCTGCCGCAGGCGGTTCTTGATATTCCGCCCCGGGGCTGTCTGAACATTCATGCCAGCCTGTTGCCGCGCTGGCGCGGGGCGGCTCCGATCCATCGGGCGATCATGGCAGGGGATGCCGAAACCGGCGTGTGCATCATGCGGATGGAGGCCGGTCTGGACACCGGGCCGGTTCTGATGCGCAAGGCGATTGCGATCGCGGATACGGAAACAACCGGTACGCTGCACGACCGGCTGTCGGCGCTGGGGGCGGATCTGATCGTGCAGGCGTTGGCGGCGCTGCCGGACCTGACGTTGCGGCCGCAGCCTGCTGAGGGGGTCACCTATGCCGAAAAGATCGACAAGGCCGAGGCGCGCATCGACTGGACCCGTCCGGCGCAGGTGGTCGACCGTCAGATCCGCGCCCTGTCGCCCTTTCCCGGCGCGTGGACCGAAATCGGCGCGTCAAGGGTCAAGCTGTTGGCGTCTCGCGTGGCTTCGGGGCAGGGTGCCCCCGGTCTGGTGCTGGATGATGCGCTGACCGTGGCCTGTGGCGAGGGCGCCATTTCGATCCTGCATCTGCAGCGCGCGGGCAAGGGCGCACAGGATACTGAAACCTTCCTGCGCGGGTGGCCGGTGCCTGCCGGTACGCAGTTGAGGGTTGAATAGATGTTTCCCGTACTGATCGGCACTGTCGTGATCGCCGGCATTGTCGGTTACCTGTCGGAAAAGACCGGTTTCACCCGCAATGGATATCTGCCCTCGATCATCATTTGCGTCGGCGGAGCGTTCCTGTTCTACTTTGTCCGTATCATGTTCGGCATCGGATTTGGCAGCGCGGGGATGAATGCGATCGTTTCCTCGGTCGGCGCGTTGATCATCGTGCCGACACATTGGCGCAGGTAGGACGCATGAATATCATTGCCCTGATCATCGTCGGTGCCGCTGCCGGGTTTCTGGCAACCCGGTTGATGCGGGTTGATGCGGATATTCCGACCACCATGTTCATCGGGATCGTGGGCGCGCTGATCGGCGGGTTGATCCTGCGCACGCTGGTGTCGGTGATGGGCGCGTTGTCCGGTTTTGTCGGCGCGGTGTTGGGGGCGATGTTGCTGATATGGCTGTGGCGTCGGTTCCGGCGCTGATACGCGGCCTGTGTCACACGCGGGGCGGGCGGCTTTTGTAGACCGGCAGCCGCCAGCCAAAGGCCAGAGACCCCGCGCGAAGTGTCCAGCACACACCCGCCGCGATCAGCAGCGCTTCGCGGGGGGCGAATTCAAGCCGCAGCGCACACAGCGCCGCCGAGGACCCGAGCAGGGCGGCGGTGGCGTAAAGTTCGCCCTGTTTGAGGACAAGCGGAATTTCCCCCACGACAACGTCCCGCATCAACCCGCCCAGACAGCCGGTGGCCACGCCCATCAGAACCACGATCACACCCGGTTGCGACAGCGCGATGGCTACCCCGGATCCGGCGGCCACGGCGGTGGACAATGCGAAACTGTCCAGCCACAACAACCAGCGATAGCGGCTTTCCATCAGATGCGCGGTAAAGAACACCACGACTGCGGCGGCGACGCAGATCAGGATATAATCGGGCTGCGCGACCCAGAACACCGGATCGCGATCCAGAAGCAGATCGCGTACCGTGCCCCCACCGACAGCGGTCAGACAGGCGACAAAGGCAAACCCCACCAGATCCAGCTGCGCGCGGCTGGCCACCAGCGCGCCGGTCAGCGCAAAAACCAGAACCGAGGCATAGTCCAGCAGCGCCAGAAAGGTCATTTCCCCGCCTTCGCCGTTTTGAACGGGGCCATTCCGGCGCGGGCCAGTTCGTCAGCGCGTTCGTTTTCCGGATGGCCTGCATGACCCTTGACCCATTTCCACGTCACGTCATGTCCGCTCTGGGCGCTGTCCAGTCTTTGCCACAGTTCAACATTCTTCACCGGTTTTCTGGCCGAGGTTTTCCAACCGTTGCGTTTCCAGCCATGGATCCAGCCGGTCACACCGTTCTTGACGTATTGGCTGTCGGTCACGACGGTGATCGCGGTCGGCCGCTCCAGCGTCTCCAGCGCCGAGATCGCGGCCAGTAGTTCCATGCGATTGTTGGTGGTGTTGGACTCGCCACCGGAAAGTTCGCGTTCTTTCAGAACGGTGTCGCCGTCCTTTGCCTGCAGCAACACGCCCCAGCCTCCGGGGCCGGGGTTTCCCGAACAGGCGCCGTCGGTATATGCCACGACCTCAGGCATGGGCGTGTATCACGATCCAGCCCTCAGGGTGGCCGGCCAGGCCAGCCGCCTTGCCGGTCCAGTGTGCAACCGGGGTCAGTTTCGCATCCGTCAACCGGGTCTCCAATTCTTCGCGTTGATAATATTCGTAATACCGGTCCAGCGAATCCCGTTTGCTGCCGGACCCGCGTTTCATCCCCATGAACAGGACGCCGCCGGGTTTCAGCGCCGCGGCGATGCCGGCCAGATGGTCCGGCAAGACGCTGCGAGGCGCGTGCAGCAGGCTGAAATAGGCCCAGATCCCGTCATATACGCCGCGCGCGTTCAGGTCCTCGAACCGGCCCTGCCGGGCAGACACGTTGGGCTGGCGCAGGGCCATATCGACCATCGCCGCAGAGGCGTCCAGCGCATCGGTCCGCAGTCCGGCTTGTGCCATGCGGCGGGCATAATGTCCCGGCCCGCATCCCAGATCCAGCACCCGGCCGCCCGCGGGACAGGCGGCGATGAAACGCGCGATCATCGGGTCGGTTTCGGCCTCTCGCTCCATCATTCTGGCATAGTCGGAACTGCGGCTGTCATAGACCGCCAATGTGCGCGGATCGCTCATAGCCAGACCCCGACGGAAAGGCAGGCGATGACGGCGATCGTCATCGGCACCCGCAGGCGCATCCACCAGGGCGGTGCCAGATGCCAGGCCGTAAAGGCACTGTCCAGCAGCAGCACCCCGGCAAAGCCGAAGATCAGGTTGCTGCCCGCGCTGACGGGGCCGCCACCGGTCATCACAAAGGCCCAGATCGCCGGAATGACCGCCAAGACATATGCGGTTGCGGCTTTGCCGCCGGTGGCCTTGGTGGCAAAGCCCCACAAGATGCCGGACATGAAGGACAGGATGACCGATCCATAAAACAGCTGCACATAGGGCCCGATGAAGCGCGGCCCCAGCCGGGCGGCTCCCCAGGCGGCCAGATCGGCATTCAGATAGGTGAGCGCCCCCCAGAGAAAGGGCAGCAATCCGGCCAGGGACAGGAACAGAGGGGCCTTGGGAATGGGCATCACCCTGCGTCCCGCAGGATGCGTGGCACCTTGAATTCCACGTTTTCCACGGCGGTTTCGACAGTTTCAACGGTGACGTCGAACCGGTCCCGGATGGCCTTGATCACTTCATCGATCAGCACCTCGGGCGCAGAAGCCCCGGCGGTGACGCCGATGCTGGTCACGCCCTTCAGCGCGCGCCAGTCGATGTCGGTGGCGCGTTGCACCAACTGGGAATAGGCGCAGCCGGCCTTGGTCCCAACCTCGACCAGGCGGCGTGAATTCGACGAGTTGGGAGCGCCGACCACAAGCATCGCATCCACCCGTGGCGCCATCGCCTTGACCGCTTCCTGGCGGTTGGTGGTGGCATAGCAGATGTCTTCCTTGTGCGGGCCGATGATGGCCGGAAACCGGTTTCGCAGGGCCGCGACGATATCTTCGGTGTCATCGACGCTGAGGGTGGTCTGGGTGACAAACGCAATCCGCGACGGGTCCCGCACCGAGACACGCGCGACATCGGCGACGGTTTCCACCAGCAGCACCTCGCCCGGGGGCAGCTGGCCCATGGTGCCGACGGTTTCAGGATGGCCCTTGTGCCCGATCATGATCATCTGCAACCCGTTGTCCGCGTGGCGCTGGGCTTCGATATGGACCTTGCTGACCAGCGGGCAGGTGGCGTCCACATATACCATTTCGCGCTGCGCCGCTTCGGCGGGGACCGATTTTGGCACGCCGTGGGCGGAAAAGATCACCGGCCTGTCGGTGGGGCATTCGTCCAGTTCTTCAACAAAGATCGCGCCCTTGGATTTGAGCCCGTCCACGACAAACTTGTTGTGCACGATTTCGTGACGCACATAAACCGGTGCGCCCCATTTCTGCAGGGCCATTTCGACGATCTTTATGGCCCGGTCGACACCGGCGCAGAACCCGCGCGGGGCGGCCAGATACAGGGTGACAGGTGGTTTCGGCATAGCGGTCTCCATGCGCCGAGACCTAAGGGTTTGTGCGGCAATCGTCCAGACGCTGTCCGATCCGCAACCAGCAACAAAGCTGTCTTTTGTCGGGCAAGGCGCAGGCCGAGAACCAGTTTGCGCAAATGTCACGCCACCCCACCACAGGCCCGATCACGAGCCTGTGGTGATTTCTCGATGCTGACAGGCCCTATTGGCTGCCAGCGATGGCCACATTGCGCGTTTCGGGCATGATGTCCCGCGGCGGGCGGCCAATCACATCCCTGAGTTCTTCGAGCTCTATGAAGTTGTCGGCCTGGCGGCGCAGATCGTCCGAAATCATCGGCGGCTGGCTGCGGATAGTCGATACGACAGAAACCCTGACGCCCTGTCGTTGCAGGCTGGCCACCAGCGGACGGAAATCGCCATCCCCTGAAAACAGCACGATATGATCCACACGCGGCGCCAGTTCCATGGCGTCCACGGTGAGTTCGATATCCATGTTGCCCTTGACCTTGCGACGCCCCATGCTGTCGGTGTATTCCTTGGCGGGCTTGGTCACCATGGTGAACCCGTTGTAGTGCAACCAGTCCACCAGCGGCCGGATCGGCGAATATTCATCGTTTTCCAGCAGTGCGGTATAGTAGAACGCACGCAGCATCTTGCCACGGCGCATGAATTCCTGACGCAACAACTTATAGTCGATATCAAATCCCAGGGCTTTCGCAGCCGCATAGAGATTCGATCCGTCGATGAACAGCGCAAGCCGTTCGTCCTTGTAAAACATCAAAATGTCCTTCCGGTAATTCGTCCCGTCGAGCGTTCCGTGAGTGAGTGGTTAATTTTTGACGGGCCGGTCTACTTAAAATAGGAGTATTTGCATGTATCGCAAGTATAGTGACGTAATGGAAATTGGTCAAAAATGATCGAATCCCGGCCAGATATTGCCGTCGGATTAGGCGGAAACTTGCCTTTTGAAGGTTCCCCTACGTCAGCTACGCTGGTCCGTGCAATCGGGCGGCTGGATACGCCGGATATCACGATTCGGGCAGTCAGCAGATTCTATGCTACTCCATGTTTTCCGGCCGGGGCAGGCCCTGACTATGTGAATGCGGCGGTGTTGATCCGGTCCGCGCTGACGCCACGGGATCTGTTGCAGCGGCTGCATGACATAGAACATGAATTCGGCCGCGCGCGTGCGCAACGTTGGGGTATGCGGACGCTGGACATGGATATTCTGTTCCACGGGCAATCGGTGTTGCCTGATGCTGCCGGTCAGCGCGCCTGGGTGAATCTGCCGCCCGAAAAACAGGTGCGGGCCACGCCGGATCATCTGATCCTGCCCCATCCCAGGCTGCAGGACCGGGCTTTTGCCCTGGTTCCGCTGGCGGATGTTGCGCCCGAATGGCGGCATCCGCTGCTGCAAAAAACGGTGCTGCAATTGTGTCAGGCGCTGCCGCGGGAAGAAATTGCAGCCGTAAGGCCGCTTTGAGTTGCGGATCAGATGATTCTGCGCTTGTCAATCTTTAGATTCGCGACTACACACCGCCCTTCTGGACGAAACAATCTGTTGGAGGTCCCCCATGGCCCGCGTTACGGTCGAAGACTGCGTAGACAAGGTTCCGAACCGCTTTGAACTGGTGATGCTGGCGGCGCATCGCGCCCGCGAGATTTCCGCCGGGGCTGCGGTTACGGTGGATCGTGACAATGACAAGAACCCGGTCGTTTCGCTGCGCGAGATCGCCGAGGAAACCCAGCGGGCCGATGATCTGCGCGAGCGGCTGATCGAAAGCAACCAGAGCCAGATCGAAGTCGACGAGCCCGAAGAGGACAGCATGGCGCTGTTGATGGGGGCCGAGGCGGACAAGCCGGTCGAAGACGACATGTCCGAAGAAAAACTGTTGCGTGCGTTGATGGAGGCCCAGGGCCAGGGCTGACAGGCGCAACGCCCAAGGGTGCGGACCGGATGATTGCTGCAGAAGATCTGATCGCGCTGGTCCGCAACTATAATCCCAAAACCAATGCCGAACGCATCAATGCGGCCTATGAATATGGCAAGCGGATGCATGAAGGCCAGTTTCGCCATTCCGGCGAGCCTTATTTTTCGCATCCGGTCGCCGTCGCGGCGATTCTGACCGAACAGCGACTGGACGATGCGACAATCATCACCGCGCTGTTGCATGACACCATCGAGGACACCAAGGCGTCGTATTCCGAGGTCGAGGGCATGTTCGGCCGCGAGGTCGCCGAACTGGTGGATGGCGTCACGAAGCTGACAAACCTGCAGCTTTCCAGCACCGAAACCAAACAGGCCGAAAATTTCCGCAAGCTGTTCATGGCCATGTCCAAGGATCTGCGGGTCATTCTGGTCAAACTGGCCGACCGGCTGCACAACATGCGCACGATCAAGTCGATGCGGCCTGAAAAACAGGTTCAGAAAGCTCGCGAGACCATGGACATCTATGCGCCGCTGGCCGGGCGCATGGGCATGCAGTGGATGCGCGAGGAACTGGAAGACCTCAGCTTTCGGGTGCTCAACCCCGAAGGACGGCAATCGATCATTCGCAGGTTCATCACCTTGCAGCGTGAAACCGGCGATGTGATCCAGCGCATCACCGGCGATATGCGACACGAGCTGGAGAAGGCGGATATCGTGGCCGAAGTATTCGGCCGGGCCAAGAAACCCTATTCGATCTGGCGCAAGATGCAGGAAAAGGAACAAGGATTTTCCCGCCTCTCCGACATCTACGGCTTTCGCGTCATTACCGGATCGGAAGAGGATTGTTACCGCACCCTGGGGGCGATTCACCAACGCTGGCGGGCGGTGCCCGGACGGTTCAAGGATTACATCAGCCAGCCAAAAACCAACGGATACCGGTCGATCCATACCACGGTGTCCGGGCGCGACGGAAAACGGGTCGAGGTCCAGATCCGCACCCGCCAGATGCACGACGTGGCCGAAACCGGCGTTGCCGCACATTGGTCCTATCGCGACGGGGTGCGCACGGAAAACCCGTTTGCGGTGGATCCTGCCAGATGGATATCGGGGCTGACCGAACAGTTCGACGCCGAAGAAGATCACGAGGATTTTCTGGAAGCGGTCAAGCTGGAGATGTATTCCGACCAGGTGTTCTGTTTCACCCCCAAGGGCGACGTGGTGAAATTGCCGCGCGGGGCGACTCCGATCGACTATGCCTATGCGATCCATACCCGGATTGGCGGGGCCTGTGTCGGTGCCAAGGTGGACGGGCTGCGGGTGCCTTTGTGGACCCGGCTCAAGAACGGGCAATCGGTCGAAATCATCACCGCCGAAGGGCAGACACCGCAGGCAAGCTGGCTGGATATCGCGACCACCGGCAAGGCCCGGACCGCGATCCGCCGCGCGCTGCGCGAAGTTGACCGCGAGCGATTCGTCAAGCTGGGCCGCGAACTGGCCCGCGCCGCGTTCGTACACGTCGGGCGCAAGGCCACCGACAAGGCGCTGGACACGGCGGCACGGCATCTGCGTCTGAAAAACCGCAAAGAGCTGCTGGCCCGTCTGGGCAGTGCCGAACTGACGGCGCATGACGTGGTGCAGGCGGTCTATCCTGACCTTGTTCCGGACGAGGGCGATCAGATTTCGCCACGCCGCGCGGTGATCGGGCTCAGTCCCGATCAGTCCTTTGAACGCGCGCCCTGCTGTCAGCCCCTGCCCGGTGAACGCATCGTCGGGATCACATTTCGCGGCAAGGGTGTTGTCGTGCATGCCATCGACTGCGACAAGCTGAGCGAATACGAAGACCAGCCCGAACGTTGGGTCGATCTGCATTGGCACAGCGGAATCCATCCGGCGGTCTATGGTGCGACGCTGGATCTGACCATCGGCAACGATGCGGGTGTGCTGGGTCGTATTTGCACATTGATCGGAGAGAAGAAGGCCAATATCAGCGACCTGGAATTTGTGGATCGGAAACCGGATTTTTACCGGCTTATTGTCAATGTGGAACTGCGAGACGTGGAACAGCTGTTGTCCTTGATGGTAACGCTGGAAGCAGACAGTGATGTCGCCGCCGTGGAACGTTTCCGCCAGAAGGCCAGGGTTCATTCTCCGGCCGGGTAACCCGGACGGGACAGCAGAGGAACAACTCTTGGTATTCAGACGCCGTGACCGACGCCCCTTGCTGCGCACGATCGCGGACTTCCTGTATCCCCGGGGCGGTTGGACGCGGGCATTTCACTACGTCAAGCACAGGGTCCGGCGGCTGCCGGATTCGCCGGAACGCATCGCCCGCGGCATCTGGGCCGGGGTGTTCACCACATTTACCCCCTTCTACACCATGCATTTCCTGGTCGCGTTTCTGGTGGCGCGCATTGTGCGGGGCAATATTTTCGCGGCGCTCATGGCGACCTTTTTCGGCAATCCCCTGACCTATGTGCCGATTGGGTTCGTATCTCTGAAAACCGGGCATTTCCTTCTGGGCACCACGTTCAAAGAGCACGAGGCGCGCTCGTTTGTGGGCAAGTTCATCGACGCGGCCGGGGATCTGAAGACGAATTTTGTCGCCATGTTCACCGGGAACGAACCCAATTGGGAAGGCCTGAGCGTATTCTGGGATCAGGTGTTCTATCCCTATATGATCGGCGGGATCATTCCGGGGATGATCACGGCCACGGTTTGCTATGTGGTCAGCTTGCCCTTGATCCGGGCCTATCAGAACCGGCGCAAGAAGGTCATCAAGAAGAAATTCCAGGCGATCCGCAAAAAAGCCGAGGCAGAGGCTGACCTTGGCAAGAAAGCGGATTAGGTTGGGGCGGAACTGGATACCGGGATTTGCGAGATGACTGAACACTCCCTGCGCCTTGGCGTGAACATCGATCATGTGGCCACTGTGCGGAATGCGCGGGGCGGTGCGTATCCTGATCCTTTGCGCGCAGCGCTGGCCGCGCAGACAGCCGGTGCCGACGGTATCACCGCCCACCTGCGCGAAGATCGCCGTCATATCAGCGACACGGATATCGACCGGCTGATGGAGTCCCTGACGGTTCCTCTGAATTTCGAGATGGCGGCCACCGACGAAATGCAGGCGATTGCCCTGCGTCACAAGCCGCACGCGGTCTGCATCGTGCCCGAAAAACGCGAGGAACGCACCACCGAAGGCGGGCTGGAGGTCGCGCGCGAAGAAAACCGGCTGGCGCATTTCATTGCTCCGCTGCGCGAGGCCGGGTGCCGCGTGTCGATCTTTATCGCTGCGGACAAGCGCCAGATCGATGCCGCCCATCGCATCGGGGCCGAGGTGATCGAGCTGCACACCGGGGCCTATTGCGATGCCTTCGCCGACGGGCGCATCGAGGAACACCAAAAGGAATTTGAGTCCCTGCGCGAGATGTCCGCCTATGCGCATTCGCTTGGGCTTGAGGTTCACGCGGGGCACGGGCTGACCTATGACACGGTTGCCCCGATTGCCGCGTTCCCCGAGGTGAAAGAGTTGAACATCGGCCATTTCCTGATCGGCGAATCGATCTTTCTTGGCCTGCAGCCGGCAATCGCGGAAATGCGCCGGTTGATGGATCAGGCGCGCAATGGGTGACGGGGTGCAGTTCCTGCTGCCGTCGGGCGTGGGTGTGCCGGTCGGGGCGGCCAGCGGCAAGATGCTGGCTTTGCGACGCGCATGATACTTGGCATCGGCACCGATCTGGCCAATATCGAGCGCATTGCCGGAACGCTCGAACGATTTGGCGACCGGTTCCGCGACCGGGTCTTCACCGAGGTCGAACAGCGCAAGGCCGAGCGGCGCAGGGATGTTGCAGGCACCTATGCCAAACGCTGGGCCGCGAAAGAGGCCTGTTCCAAGGCTCTGGGCACCGGGTTGCGCATGGGCATTGCGTGGAAAGACATGGCGGTCAGCAACCTGCACACCGGCCAGCCCGTCATGCAGGTGACCGGCTGGGCCGCCGAACGGCTGCGCGAGATGACGCCGCCGGGTCACGACGCGATCATCCATGTCACCCTGACGGACGATCATCCCTGGGCCCAGGCCTTTGTCGTGATCGAAGCGCGCCCGATTGCCGGCGCGTCGGGGGCTGCCCGGGATTGCCCGGGGGCGCGACCTTGACACCGGCCATGCCGCCCCGCATGTAGCGCCCAACCACAGCGAACACCGGAGAGCCGCATGGCCGAGAAAGCCAAGAAAAAGGGAAACGCCATCGTCGAGACGATAAAGACCATCGTCTATGCACTGCTGATTGCCGGTGTGTTTCGCACGCTCTTTTTCCAACCGTTCTGGATTCCGTCCGGCTCGATGAAGGAAACCCTGCTGATCGGGGATTTCCTGTTTGTGAACAAGATGGCCTATGGCTATTCCTATGCGTCCTGTCCCAGCGTGATGTTGCCCGGCGTTGGCATCAACATCGACGCCGAGGACATCTGCGGCATGTTGAAGGGCGACAATACGCGCCTGTTCGGTTCACAGCCCGAGCGCGGCGATGTTGTGGTGTTCCGCCACCCGGTTTCTGGGCGCGATTTCATCAAGCGGCTGGTGGGCCTGCCGGGGGATCGGATTCAGGTCACCGCCGGGGTTCTGTCGATAAATGGCGAACCGGTGAAATTGCAGCCTGACGGGGTGTTTTCCGAAACCTACGCGCCGCAGGGGCCGCAGCGCAGCCGGCCGCGCTGTGCCAATGGACCGGTGGGCGAAGGCGCGGTTTGCGAGAAGATCCGCGAAATCGAAACCTTCCCTGACGGCAATTCGCACACCATCCTGAACATCGGCAACCAGGGCATGGACAACACCGGTGTCTACACCGTGCCGGAGGGCCATTTCTTTTTCATGGGCGACAATCGCGACAATTCCAGCGACAGCCGTCTGCCGCAATCCGCTGGCGGGGTCGGGTTCGTGCCCTTCGAGAACCTGATCGGTCGCGCGGATCGTATCATGTTCAGTTCGGCGGGCCGTTCGATGCTGTTCTTCTGGACTTGGCGCGGAGATCGGTTCTTCAAGGCAGTCGAGTGAAGCCGTCGGCCGACCTTTTGGCGTTCGAACGCCGGATCGGCCATGGTTTCACGCGCCACGACCTGTTGGTGCGGGCGCTGACTCACGGGTCGGTGTCGTCATCTACGCGCCCGGACAACCAGCGGCTCGAATTCCTGGGCGACCGGGTGCTGGGGCTGGTGATGGCCGACCGGTTGTTGCAGGATGATCCGCAAGCAAACGAGGGTCAGCTTGCGCCAAGGTTCAATGCCCTGGTGCGCAAGGAAACCTGCGCCGACGTGGCCCGTCAGATCGAACTGGGCGCGGTTCTGAAACTGGGCCGCTCGGAGATGCTGTCCGGCGGGCGTCGCAAACAGGCCCTGCTGGGCGATGCGATGGAGGCGGTCATCGCGGCCGTCTATCTGGATGCGGGTCTGGACGCGGCCCGCAAGATGATACTGGCCTTGTGGGGGGACCGTATCCAGGGTGTCAAAGACGACGCCCGCGATGCCAAGACTTCGTTGCAGGAATGGGCCCAGGCCCGTGGGCAGACGCCGCCGGCCTATGTGGAACTGGCCCGTGCCGGTCCCGATCATGCCCCGGTTTTCACCATTGCGGCGCGCCTGCAGAGCGGCGAAGAGGCCCAGGCGTCAGCGGGCTCGAAACGTCAGGCAGAGCAGGCCGCGGCCGCCACACTGTTGCAGAGATTGGAACAAGACACATGACACGCGCTGGATTCGTCGCCCTGATCGGAGAACCCAACGCCGGGAAATCGACCTTGCTGAACCGTATGGTCGGCGCCAAGGTGTCCATCGTGACCCACAAGGTTCAGACGACCCGTGCGCGTATTCGCGGGGTCGCGATGGAAGGCGACAGCCAGATCGTCTTTGTCGATACGCCGGGCCTGTTTCAGCCACGTCGCCGGCTGGATCGCGCCATGGTGGCCGCCGCCTGGGGCGGGGCTGCGGATGCGGATGTGATCGTATTGCTGATAGAGGCGCATCGCGGCGTGACCGAAGGCGTCGAGCGAATTCTTGAGGGGCTGGCGGACATCGGAAAGGGCCGCAAGGTGGCTCTGGCGATCAACAAGATCGACCGCGTGCAGTCCCAGGCCCTGCTGGCGCTGACCAAGGATATGAACCAGCGGTACGATTTCGCGGAAACCTTCATGATCTCGGCTGAAAAGGGGCATGGGGTTCAGGCGCTGCGTGAATGGCTGGCAGGCGAGATTCCCGTAGGGCCGTGGCTGTATCCCGAGGATCAGATCGCGGATCTGCCGATGCGCATGATTGCCGCAGAGATCACGCGTGAAAAGCTGACTTTGCGCCTGCATCAGGAATTGCCCTATCAGATGACCGTGGAAACCGAAAGCTGGCAAGAACGCAAGGACGGATCGGCCAGAATAGAGCAGGTGATCTATGTCGTGCGGGACGGGCACAAGGGCATCGTACTGGGCCACAAGGGCGAAACCATCAAAGGTGTATCCAAGGCCGCGCGCGAAGAACTGGCCGAATTCCTGGGGCGGACCGTGCATCTGTTCCTGCAGGTCAAGGTCCGTCCGAACTGGCTGGAAGAATCCGAGCGGTATTCCGAAATGGGGCTTGATTTCAAGGACGGCGCGTGAAGCCATGGCGCGCCTGACCGCGCAATTCTGGGTGCAGGCCTATCTGGCCCGTCTGCGGCTGTCCGGGATACCGGCATTCGTGGTCGCACATGGGGATGACACTGCGGGCGCGGTGCTGGTCAAGCTGAACACACTGGACGGCAGGGCAATCGCCTTTCAGCGCAGTTTCGATCTGATGACGGGGGATCGTCGCTGGATCGAACTGGCCAATGGGGATGAGGCGCATGTCGATGCGGCGGTTGACCGCCAGCGGGGATTTGATCCTGATCTTTGGGTGATCGAACTGGAAGACCGTCAAGGACGCCACCTGCTGGACGAACCGGGGCTGGATTGAAGCATCTCGCGCCAGACTTCAAACATCTGATGCTGCCGGGAATGAAAGATCTCAACACGTTGGGCCGTGGATGATGTTTCACGGCCATCACGCAACGCTTCAGGCGACACTTGCACCTGATCCCGTTGCGTGGACTATGGCGGCATGGAATGGCGAGATCAGGGCATATTGCTGACCGTGCGGCGCCATGGGGAAACCGCGGCGATCCTTGATGTGTTCACCCAGGGGCACGGACGCCACGCGGGCGTGGTGCGCGGCGGGGCCAGCCGGCGTATCGCGCCGATCCTGCAACCCGGCGCGCAACTGGATCTGTTGTGGCGGGCGCGTCTGCAAGACCATATCGGCAGCTATCAGGTCGAACCGATCCGCAGCCGCGCCGCTGCGGCGCTGTCTGATCGTCTGATGCTGGCGGGGCTGAATGCGGTAACATCGCTGCTGGCGTTTTCATTGCCCGAACGCGAGGTCCACGCCGGGTTGTATCAACGTACCGAACAATTGCTGGACCTGTTGACGCGCAGCGATGTCTGGCCGCTGGCCTATCTGAACTGGGAAATCGCCTTGCTCGAAGACCTGGGGTTCGGGCTGGATCTGGGATGTTGTGCTGTCACGGGGGCGACACAAGGTCTGGAATATGTTTCACCGAAATCCGGGCGTGCGGTGTCCGCGCAAGGGGCCGGGGACTGGGCCGAACGGTTGTTGCCTTTGCCACCGGTGCTGCGCGGAGAAGGCCCCGCGCCGGACGAAGAGGTGGCGGCCGGTCTGCGCACAACCGGACATTTCATCGAGAACCATCTTGCCCCGGCCCTGGGGCATAAACCCGCACCTCAGGCGCGCGCGCGGTTTGTGCAAACGTTCAATCGCCGGTTCTGATCCAGCGCCAATATCCGCCCCGGATCGCCGGACAGACCCGCGATAAACTTGCCGCCGCCCATGCCCCGGACAAAAACGACGGCCGCATGGCAGAAGGCCCGCCTATATTCCAAAGGCGGAATAGGCGGATTTCGTGACCAGGCTGATCAGGCCGACACGGAACTGTTCAAGCCGTGTCTTGGACAGCCCCGCCGCCGTCAGCATGTGCAGTTTGAGCAGGGATTTCTGCCCGTCCAGCAACTGTTCGAATTCGTTCTTTGTCAACAATCCCTCTTTGAGGGCCTTGGCCCAACGTGGCAGATCATCCTTCATCGCATCCAGATAGGCCTCGCCATCGGCCTTGGCCGTATCCTTCCAGTCCTCCAGCGCGTTTCGGGCCAGAATCGTCAGGCCTTCGCGGAATTCCGTCAGGAAGGCGTCCCATTGGGTTTCAAAACTCATCTCACAACTCCTCAGTCCGATGCCAGGCTGGCGCAGGGCGTGGTCTTTTGCTTGTTCACTTCCAGACAGATGATGTAATCATAGCCTCTTGCGATCTGGCGCTTCTTTTCATCGCGAAAGAACTCGCTGACCGTGTGGTTGCGTTGCCAACCGGCCACAAAGCCCCCCATCAGCCCGCCGTCGGGATCGCGCATCACTTCCCATTGTCTGGCGCTGATCCCGTTCCTGGGCAGGCCCTTGGAAAATTCATAGGCGGCGTCGATATCGGTCATCAGGGCGGTGACATCCGCCTGTTGGCTGGAATAGCTGCGGCCCGCGCGATCAATCATGGCCAGCGACCGCGCCTTGAGCGAGGTGGCGTTCTTGTACGCCTCGGCTGTATAGCCGCCGATCAGGGGATCACAGGCCGCCAGCACCAAGGGCAACAGAATCAACGCCAACAGGCGTCTGACCGTCAGTAGGGTGAAACAATGTGCAACAGGCATGGGCGGTCTCCAATAAATTGTTTTAATGAAAAGATCCTATACCAAAAAGCGAAACGGGACAATTTTCCTGCAACGGATTGGCGACCATGGGCGAGAAGGCGATTGTCGTGAGCAGGCAAAATTGCCGAATGATCCCCGTTATATACGGATATTCCAAGTTGAAGCCCGGAGGTGTCATGCAGATTTCAAACTGCCGCCGAACTTCAATTGATGTTGATAAATTTAACGATTTGCTTATTAAAGAGAAGCCTGAAAATTGCGCAGGTTCTTACGAGTGGTCGGCCAAGCACGACCGAATTTTGGTGGAAGGGAAATACATCATGAAAACGACAATAGTCGGGGCAGCAATTGCCGCCGCAGCATTCGCTGGTTCTGCAGGTGCGGAAACGATCAGCTATCAGGGGTCCGGCTCATTCGGATCGCCGAACTACAGCCAGACCGTTAGCTGGACCGATACCAATGCGTCAGATAGCGGTACCAATGCAGCCGGGTTGTTCCGGTTGAACGGCGACACGCTGGGAAATTTCGTCGCGTTCTGTGTGGAGCTCTCACAGAATATCGCCGACCCGCAAACGGCGACGATCAACCCAAATCTGTTTAATGCAACAATCGTATCGAACCTGGGCGCCATGTTCGACAGTGCCATGAACGGTGCGACGCTGGATTCCGTGATCGACTCCGATGATAAAGCTGCCGGCATGCAGATGGCCATCTGGGAAGTCGTCTATGAAACCGACGGCACGTTCGACCTGACAGACGGAACGTTTACCGGCGACAGCACGAACGGTGCAGATAGCTGGGGGTCCACTTATCTGGCTGGCATAGCGACCGGTGACGCCAGCAACGTCAGCATGACGTTCCTGGACAGCGCCGATGCCCAGGATCTGGTGACGGTCAACCCGACTGCGGTTCCGGTTCCGGCGGCTGGTCTGCTGCTGCTGAGCGGTCTGGGCGGCATCGCGGCGCTGCGTCGTCGCAAGAAAGCCTGATCCTGCAGTCAAGGATCCTGTAACTGAATTGAAAACGGCCTCGCGTGCGGGGCCGTTTTTGTTGCGGCGGTCTATTGCGGTGGGAAAACAATGCCCCCTGTGCTAGCGATTGCGGGCGGACAACCCAAAGGAGCGCGCGATGAAGATCCTGACAGCCTTGATGACGGCAGCAATCCTGTTCCTGCCGACCGGTGCGGTGCAGGCCCAGGCGTTGATCGACAAGGGTTTCGTGTCGGGTTGGAACGTGATGGTGGACCCGGAAATGGGCAACGGCTGTCTGATCCAGACCGTCTATCAGGATTTGTCCGTGATCCGCATCGGCTATGACGCGACAACCAACCGGGGCTATTTCGTGGCTTTCAACAAGGGCTGGCGCCGAGTCGAAGAAGGCAAAACCTATGACATCCGATTTGATCTGGACGGTGAAAGCTTTGACGCGGTGGCGACGGGGTTCGAACTGGACCGGGTGCCCGGTGTCGGGGTTTTCTTCGACGATCGCGAATTCATCCACGCCATTGCCCGCAAAAAGGGCATGACGATCTATAGCCCGGCGGGCGAGCCGGTGATGGCGATTGATCTTGCAGGGTCGGCCAAGGCGCTGGAGTATGCCCGCAAGTGTCAACAGGCCCAGAATTAAAGCGTCCCGCGATAAACCTGAAACGCCCGATGTCGCCCGAAATCAGGGATGTCAACGCACCGGGGTGAACAATGCGTCTTTCAGGCGACAGTCGCGCACCACGTCCTGACCACAGGGGACCGGGTCCAGATCGCGTGACAGGCACAGGCGGGCTTCCTGGATATGGCCGTCCTTGCAGGTGATGGTCAGCATATCGGGTTCCAGCCCCGGGTTGGCTTGCAGGAATGCGTCCTGCACCACCGAGGCCGGCAGGCGCACAGGTTTGTCGAGCCGCCGGAACACGTCGGGCCGCCGCAGCGCGCCATAGGCGCGGCGGGACAGCTCGAAGTAGTCGCCGGCCGACAGACCCGAACAGGTGCCGTGCTTTTTCCATTGGTGCCAGGCCAGCCCGGGGCTGCCCATCAGGTCGGCCATTTCGGCGGTCATGGCCCGGCTGGGCGCACGCCGGGTGCTGCGGCAATAGCTGGGGAACCCCCGGTGGTACTGTGGCCAGAGCCCGTGCAGAATCCAGCCGTGATCATGTCGTTCGTCGCATTGATCCGAGTCTCTTGCGTCGCCGGTCAGGGCGCACCAGTTCGGGGACCAGCTGAGGCTGAGCACATAATAGTCGAAATCGCCCGCGGCTTCGCCATCGGCCAGCGCGGGCAGCGTCCACAGACCACAGAGCAGGGTCAGGATCAGTCGATACATTCGCCTCTTTCCTTATTGTGCTGTCCTCACTATATAGACGCCAAGTTCCCCGACAACGGTAGCCCGCCTTGCAAGCCAAGGCCGCCTGGTCCGCCAGGCGACAGGACAGGTTTGTCGGCCAGGCTGGAAAAAGGAGATGAGCATATGGTGAAACTGCTGCACCCCAAGGCGACCGCCGTCTGGCTGGTCGACAATACCACGATCAGCTTCAAGCAGATCGCCGATTTCGTCGGCATGCACGAGTTGGAAATTCAGGGCATCGCCGATGGTGATGTCGCTGTCGGCGTCAAGGGTTTTGACCCGATTTCCAACAATCAGCTGACCCAGGAAGAGATCGACAAGGCACAGGCCGACCCATTGTATCGCCCTCGGTTGAAGGTGAACAGTTCTGCCCTGGGTGAAGAAAAGCGGCGCGGTCCGCGCTATACACCGCTGTCCAAGCGCCAGGATCGTCCTGCGTCGATTCTGTGGCTGGTCAAGTTCCACCCCGAACTGAGCGACGGGCAGATCAGCAAGCTGGTTGGCACCACCAAGCCGACGATCCAGGCGATCCGCGAACGCACGCATTGGAACATTGCGAATATTCAGCCGATCGATCCGGTGGCCTTGGGGCTGTGCAAGCAATCCGAACTGGACGCGGCGGTTCAGAAGGCGGCTGCCAAGAAAGCCGCCGAAGGCGAAGTCATGAGCGACGACGAGCGCCGCAAGCTGGTGAGCACCGAGCAATCGCTGGGTATGGACGCCGAACCGAAAATTCCGACCGCCATCGAAGGTCTGGAGACCTTTACCCTGGGCGGGTCGATGGATGTGGTCGATACCGAAGACGAAGACAGCGCAGACACCCGCGATGTTGCGGATGCGGACAGCTTCTTCAACCTGCCGGCCGGCGGCGAGGACGAAGATGACGAAGAAGACGACGATCAGCCGCGCGTCTGAAACCGGCTGATTGTTCCGCGCGATCCCGCCGCAGCTGGCTGTGCGACGGGTTTTGCGCGTGGCGGCGGTCGCCCCGGTGCGTCAAAGTTCCTTGCGCGCGTTCAGGGCGGCGGTGATCGTGCCGTCGTCCAGATAGTCCAGTTCACCGCCGATCGGTACGCCCTGCGCCAATGAGGTCAGCCGCACGCGGTCATCCAGCTGATCGGCGATGTAATGGGCTGTGGTCTGTCCGTCGATGGTGGCGTTCAAGGCCAGAATGACCTCGGTGATGTCTTCGGTCGCGATGCGGTCTAGAAGACGCGGAATGCGCAATTGTTCGGGGCCGATCGAATCCAGCGCCGACAGGGTGCCACCCAGAACGTGATAGCGGCCGTTGAATACGCCCGCGCGCTCCATTGCCCACAAATCGGCCACGTCCTCGACCACGCACAGCTCGCCGGTGGCGCGTTTCTCGGATTGGCAGATGTCGCAGATGTCCGAGGTGCCGACATTGCCGCAGTTCAGGCATTCGCGCGCGGTTTCCGCGACGGTCTGCAAGGCATCGGCCAGCGGTGTCAGCAAAAGCGCACGCTTGCGGATCAGGTGCAGCACAGCCCGCCGGGCGGAACGCGGCCCCAAGCCCGGCAGCTTGGCCATCAGCGCGATCAGGTTCTCGATATCAGAGGTGCTGGACAAGGGTGGGGCTTTCGCTGGTCGCTCTGTCGGGGTGCGAAATTTCCGCGCGCGCCCGTAACGGAGCTATATCCATTCCTAGAACGGCAGCTTCATGTCCTTTGGCAAACCCATGCCTTCGGTCAGCTTGCTCATTTCATCCTGCGCCTTGTCGCTGGCTTTCTGCTGGGCGTCCTTGATGGCGGCAAGGATCAGGTCTTCGACCACTTCCTTGTCATCGCTGTTGAAGATCGAAGGGTCGATATCCAGCGCTTTTAGCTCGCCCTTGCAGCTGCAGGTCGCTTTCACCAGACCGGCACCGGATTCCCCGGTCACCATCTGGTTGTGCATGTCTTCCTGCAGCTGAGCCATCTTGGTCTGCATTTCTTGGGCGGTCTTCATCATCTTGGCCATGTCGCCAAGCCCGCCAAGTCCCTTGAGCATGTGATCTCTCCTGAATTGCCTGTTGCACAGATACGCGGGCACGGGGGGGCTCACAAGAGGCGGGCGGGTATCCGTTCGCAGGAATTTTGCCGGGATGCGTAGCTCAGACGTCCTCGAACGGGTCCCATTCGTCTTCGACCTCGGGCAGCGCATCGGCCACGGCTTCGGCGGTGATCTGTTCCGGGGTGCGGATATTGGTGATGTGTGCCTTGGGGAACCGCGCCAGAACCGCCTGTACAAGCGGATGTTCCCGGGCCTGTTCCTTCAGGGCGTTGTCTTCGGCATCCCGCTGTTCGGCGATGGTATCGGCCCCGCCCCCGGAAACCACGCTGATGCCCCAGCGATTGCCGGTCCAGCTTTGCAGCCGCCCGCCCAGCCGTTGCGCCAGATCCGTCGGGGCGTTGTCGGTGGGAGTGAATTCGATGCGTCCGGGTTGATAACTGACCAGCCGCAGACCGGTCTCGACCTCGACCAACAGTTTGACGTCGCGATTGGCGCGGATCAGTTCGACCACATGATCAAACGTCGGGAACCGCGCCAGGGCCGTATCAGGTACCGCGGCGGGAGCGGTCTGTGCGCTGCCTTGCCCGGCGGGGCGGGGCGCGGCGATGGCGGTGGTGCCTGTGCCCGTGCTCGCACCTGTTGCCGGTGCCGCCGGTGCCGCGCTGCCGGGTGCAACGCCTCCGTTGCCGCCGCTGGCGGGGGGCGGGGTATCCTGCAGCTTGCGCATCAAGTCTTCGGGGCTGGGCAGGTCCGCAACATGGGTCAGCCGGATGATGGCCATCTCCGCTGCCATCATCGCGTTGGGTGCTGCCGCGACCTCTTCCAGCGCCTTGAGCAGCATTTGCCACATCCGGGTCAGCACCCGCATGGGCAGGGCTTCGGCCATGGCGCCGCCCCTGGCGCGTTCATCGGGGGAAATTGTCGGGTCGTTGGCAGCGTCGGGCGTGATGCTGACCACCGACACCCAATGGGTGATTTCGGCCAGGTCCCGCAACACCGCCAGCGGGTCGGCCCCTTCGGCATATTGCGTGCCCAGTTCGGTCAAGGCCCCGGCGGCGTCGCCCCGCAGGATCATGTCCATCAGATCCAGAACCCGGCCCCGGTCGGCCAGGCCCAGCATGGCGCGCACCTGTTGGGCGCTGGTTTCCCCCGCCCCGTGGCTGATCGCCTGATCCAGCAGCGATGTCGCATCCCGGGCCGAGCCTTCGGCCGCGCGGGTAATCAGCGCCAGCGCATCCTCGGCGATCTGTGCGTTTTCCGCCGAGGCGATTCGCTTCAGAAGCGCAATCATGTCTTCGGGTTCGATGCGGCGCAGGTCGAATCGCTGACAGCGCGACAACACGGTCACCGGCACCTTGCGGATTTCGGTCGTGGCAAAGATGAACTTTACATGGGCGGGCGGTTCTTCCAGCGTCTTGAGCAGTGCGTTGAAGGCGCTGGTGCTGAGCATGTGCACTTCGTCGATGATGTAGATCTTGTAGCGCGCGCTGGCCGCCCGATAGCGGACACTGTCGATGATTTCACGGATATCGTTCACGCCGGTCCGGCTTGCGGCGTCCATTTCCAGCACGTCGACATGGCGACCTTCCATGATGGCGGCGCAATGTTCGCATTGCCCGCATGGCTCGATCGTGGGGCCTCCGGAGCCGTCCGGCCCGACACAGTTCATGCCCTTGGCGATAATGCGCGCGGTGGTTGTTTTGCCCGTGCCGCGGATGCCGGTCATGATGAACGCCTGCGCGATCCGATCGGCGGCAAACGCGTTTTGCAGGGTGCGCACCATGGCATCCTGTCCGACCAGATCGGCAAAGGTTTCCGGGCGGTATTTGCGGGCCAGTACCTGATAGGCGGGGGCGTCGGATTCGGTCATTTGGGGTCCCGTCGGATTCGCAGTCCGGTGAAACCTAAGGCGCGATGCGGGTGGCGTCCACCGCACAAGCGGGTTGCGTCGCATTCAGCGCATCGGCAATGCCGAAGGCCCGCCCGTGGTTCAACGGCCAACAGATACATGCGGCGGATACATATGCGGGGACTTTGTCGGGCATCGAAATGCCTGACAAGTGAGAGGCTGGACAGCGACCCAAGCGGGGCTCGTTGTGGCTGCTTCCTTCCGGACCTGACCAGGTTGGCGAGGCGCTCGCCCGCGCCAACCTCTCAATGCCCGATATAGAGCGGGTATGGGGGATTTGCAACCGGGCTTGTCCATGGCACCGGGCAAAATCGCCCCGGCTACAGGGGCAGATACAGGCGCAGGAAACCGTCAGGGGTAACCCCGTCCACGCGCACGCCGCGATCACGCAATTCGTCCAGATGTTCCTGTGCCCCGGGGCCGGTCAGAACCATCACGGTTGTGCCGCGCATCGGGGCGAATTTCCACGGTGCGGGGGCTCTGCGCAGTCTTTCGGCGGGCAACTGCCCCGAAACCTGCGCGCGGATCACATCGCGTATCGGGATCGGTGGCACGGGCACTTGTATTGCATCGCCCAGGGCGGAAAACGGTCCGCCGCCGCCCGCCCGAAAACTGTTCAGGGCAACGGCGAACCGGTCGGTCCCGCGAATCCTTTGGCCGCCATGGGTAAGGTTGCGGATGCGGTGGCTGTCCACTGCGCGCAGGGTGCCGTCGGGATGAAACCGTGGCGGCGCGGACAGATCGATCCGATAGCGTACCCCATGGATCACGTCGAAATCATGCCCGGGCAAGGCCGGGTCCAGCAACATCTGGTCGGTCCCGCCGGGGGTGATCTGTTGAAACAGGGTGGCCGACATTTCCAGCCAGTCCAGCAATTGCGCGCCGGTGACGACGACGCAGCTGATCTGATTGGGAAAGACATGAAGATCGGCAATATGGCGAAGCGACATCCGGCCCGCAGGCACATCGGTATAGTGCCCAGGCCCGGCGCGCGCGCCAAACTTGCTGGGTGCCGTGGCTGACAGCAAAGGCAATCCTTCGGCTGCGGTTCCGGCCAGATGTGGCCTGAGGGCCGCGGCCTGGGCGGTTGCGACCAATGCCAGCGCCCGATCTGGCGCAAAAAAGGTGAAATAGCTGTGCAACGGGTTTCTGGTGTGGCCGACCGGTTGTTCCATCAGGCTGCGGGTTTGGGCATGGTCCTCGGACAGCAACCGCACAAGATCTGCGTCTTCGGCGACGATGGGCTTGGCCTGCCCCGAATCTGTGCGGCGTGCAATCGGTCGTAGGGCGCAGCTGAACCGCTCGATCCGCCAGCATCGCGCCCCATCGGCGCGCAGTTCCAGATCGATGACGCCCAAATCCGAGCCCGACGTGCCGGCCATCACCACGGGTTTGCCGTGCACCGACCCGTTTTCGGCATCGACAAACTCCAGCCCATAGTGATCCGGACCCGGCAGACGCAGATGGGTATGCCCGGCAATGACCGCATCTATTCCCTCCAGCGCGGTCAGGGGCAGCGCGGCGTTTTCAAGTTCGGGATGGTCCGGAGAGGCGCTGAAACCGGTATGCGCAAGGGCCACGATCAGGTCGCAGCCCGCATGACGCAGCTCAGGCAGCCACCGCCGGGCGCTGCTGACGATGGCGTCCGCCTCCAGGTGCCCGTCCAGCAGATGGGCGTCCCATTTCACGGTCTGAGGTGGCAGAAAGGACAGCACGCCGATGCGGATCGGCCATTCCTCGCCGTCCGATTGCAGCATTCTGTCTAGAATGGCAAAGGGTTCGAACCCGGCGGGTCTGTCATGTCCGAGACGCCGCAGATTTGAGCTGAGCACCGGGCAGGGGGCCTGCCGCAAGGCGGAATCCAGTATTCTCAGTCCGAAATTGAAATCGTGATTGCCCAGTCCCAACGCGTCATAGTTCAGATGGCCAAAGGCGCGCATCAAGGGGTGTTCGCGCTCAGGTTGTTCCGCGGCCAGGTCCGACAACGGTGTGCCCTGCAGCCCGTCGCCGTTGTCAAACAACATCACAAGAGTGCCGTCCCGTTCGGCTTCGGCACGGGCCTGATGGATCAGGGTGGCGGTGCGGGTCAGGCCCACGGTCGGGTCGGGCCGGTCCGCAAAATAGTCGTGGCTGGTCAGGTTCATGTGCAAGTCGGTGGTGGCCAGCAGGCGCACCCGTGCCCTGGCGCCCACGGGGATGCGGGGTTTCGCAGTGGCATTCTCACGCCCTTGCGGGGGTGATAACAAGACCATGTCTGAACTCTTACCTATTCATACGGGGAATTCCCCTCTAAGTTGTATGAAACCACGAATGCCCGAACGAGGAAAACAATTTTACCATTCGCGTGTCATTTCCCGTGCCGTGTGGCGTCAGGCGGCAACACCGGCGATTGTGCTGGGATGGCTCTGTCCTTGCGGATGGGGCGGCAGGTGAATAGACCTGACCGAACAACGACAAAAGCGTGGAACAAGGGCGCGGCATGAAGCGGGCGGAACAGGTGACTTTCGGCGGGTCTGCGCTGAACCGGGCGGCGCATCTGCGCGGGGATATCGCGCCGTTGCTGACCCATCCGCAGGCTGCCACGGCGGTGTTGTGGCGTGGCAAGCCGCTGGTGCGGGGCGAAGACCGTGATCATCTGGCCCTGCTGCCACCGGATCATCCGATCCTGAACGCCGAACAGAACAGGGGGCTGCCGGACCCGGTGTTGCTGGGGCTGACAGAGGACGGGGCCCCCCGGTTTGCGGCCGACATATCGCGCTGGGAACCGGACGAGGTCGATCTGGCGGCCTTGGGGTTGTTTCTGGACCCCAGCGAGCAGGTGCATCCGGGCTTGCCCCGGGACCATGTATTTGCCGAATTGCGCCGCCTGATGTCACGGCTGACCCCGCGCGATGCGGAACTGGCGGTGACCGCCAAGGGCATTATCGGCTGGCACGACACGCATCGGTTCTGCGCCCGCTGTGGCGCGGCCAGTGAGATGGCACAGGCCGGCTGGCAACGCGTTTGTCCCGCCTGCAGGGCGCATCATTTTCCGCGCACGGACCCGGTGGTGATCATGCTGATCACGCATGGGAACTCAGTTCTGATGGGCCGTTCACCGGGGTGGCCCCCGGGGATGTATTCGTTGTTGGCGGGTTTCATCGAACCCGGTGAAACCCTGGAAGCGGCGGTGCGTCGCGAAGTATTCGAGGAATCCGGCATCCGTGTCGGCCAGGTGGATTATCTGTCCAGTCAGCCCTGGCCGTTCCCGGCGTCGTTGATGTTCGGATGCGCCGGGCAGGCCCTGAGCCGCGAAATCACGATTGATCCGGTGGAAATCGAGGATGCGATCTGGGTCAGCCGCGAGGACATGATGACGGCCTTTGCCGGGGAACACCCGATTTTGAAACCGGCCCGCAAAGGCGCGATTGCGCATTTTCTGTTGCAGAACTGGCTTGCGGATAGTCTGGATTGAGACAAATTTCCCCGAAATTGGCAGAGTTGGCGCGGTGATGCAGTTCGCAGGCAAGGAAGATATCGAAGCCCCGATCGACCGGGTTTTTGCGGCGCTGGCGGATTTCACCCTGTATGAACGCCGGGCCATTCGACGCGGGGCCGAAATCGAACGTCTGAACGATCATTCCAGCCCTCGGGTGGGGATGGCGTGGAAGGCGCGGTTCGTCCTGCGCGGCAAGCCCAGAAAAATCCGGGTGGAAATGACACAGTATTCGGCGCCGTCCCTGCTGCGATTCGGCTATGTGGCGCAGGGGCTGGAGGGTGAACTGACCGTGGCGCTTGTGGCCTTGTCGCCGGGGCGCACGCGCATGTCGGTGGTGCTGAACCTGAAACCGCGCACGCTTTCGGCGCGGCTGCTTGTTCAGTCGCTGAGGCTGGCCAGGGCCAGCCTGGTCAAACGCTTCAAGCTGAGCCTGGCCGACCTGGCCCGCACCCTGGAAGATCAGTTGGGGCGCAGCGCCTGATCGCCCCAGCCCTGGACCATGCGGTGATCGGTCAAAAGCGTCCCGGATCGGCGGGGTACACGCCCAGGATCTCGATGTTGGTGGTGAAATAGTCCAGTTCGTCCATGGCCAGTTGGACGTTGGGGTCTTCCGGGTGGCCCTCGATGTCGGCGTAGAACTGCGTCGCGGTAAACGAGCCGTCCACCATATAGCTTTCCAGTTTGGTCATGTTCACGCCGTTGGTCGCAAAGCCGCCCATCGCCTTGTACAGCGCGGCGGGAATGTTGCGCACCTGAAAGACGAAGCTGGTAATCATGCCATGGCTGCCGCGCCGCGCCGTGTCGGCCCGGGGGGACATGATCAGAAAGCGCGTGGTGTTGTTGGACTGGTCCTCGATATGGGCGGCCAGCAGATCCAGCCCGTATATTTCCCCCGCCAGCGGACTGGCAAGCGCCGCCAGCGTGGGATCGGCGGCTTCGGACACATGCCGCGCGGACCCGGCGGTGTCCGCGCCGGTGACCCGGTGAATATCGTGCTTCTGCAGGAAGGTCTTGCACTGGCCCAGCAGCACCGTGTGGCTCATGGCGTGGGTGATGTCCGACAATTGCGCCCCGGGCACGCCAAGCAGATTGATATGCACCCGCACAAAGGCTTCTTCAATGATGTGCAGGCCCGATCTGGGCAGCAGCGAATGGATATCGGCCACCCGGCCATAGGTGGAATTCTCGACCGGCAGCATGGCCAGATCGGCCTGCCCGGTGCGCACCGCGTCGATTGCGTCCTCGAATGTGCGGCAGGGCAGGGCCTCCATTTCGGGGCGTGCATTGCGGCAGGCTTGGTGGCTATAGGCGCCGGGCTCGCCCTGAAAGGCTATTCTGTTCGTCATCGGGCGGTTTTCCATGCAACATATTAGGTCTGGGCGTTTCGTCGCGGTGTCTATACCTTGCCCAAGGCAAGGGAAAGGCTTAGACACCGGCCCAAACAGATCAAATGGACACGCGACCGACATGGATACGATGACCTTTACCAAAGCGGCAGCCGGTGTACTGGGTGCTTTTCTGGTTTTCCTTCTGGGCAAATGGGCTGCCGAAGGGCTGTACCACATGGATAGCCATGGTGAGGCGGCCTATGTGATCGAAGTGGAAACGGATGATTCTGCCGAAGAGGTCGTCGAAGTCAGTTTTGCCGAGCTGATGGCCGGCGCAGACGCCGACAAGGGCGAGAAGGTATTCAAGAAATGCGCCGCTTGCCACAAGCTGGAAAAAGGTGAGAACAGCACCGGGCCGTATCTGTATGGCGTTGTCGGTCGTGCTGTTGGCAGTGCCGACGGGTTTGGCTATTCGGACGCCGTTGCCGGGCTGGACGGTGACTGGACGCCCGAGCGGCTGAGCGAATTCCTGACGAAACCCAGCGCCTTTGCGCCCGGCACCACCATGAGCTTTGCAGGCCTCAAGAAAGACAGCGATCGAGTGAACCTGATCGCATTCCTGAACCAGCATACAGATTCGCCCTATGTGATCGAAGCCGCAGCCGAAGAGCCCGCTGCCGAAGAAGAGGCCGCAACGGAACCCGCTGGCGCTGAAGAAGAGGCCGCAGCCGAACCAGCTGCCGAAGAGCCCGCTGCCGAAGAAGAGGCCGCCGCCGAAGAGACCGCGAGCGAAGAAGCCGCGCAAACCACGGGTGCCACCGCCGAAATGGACGCCGCGGCAGCAGAAGGCGCATCCGCCGCGGACGCCGAGGCCGATGCCGAAGCCGCGACCGAAGAGACCGCCGAAACAACCGAAACCGCAGCGGTTGCGGGGGATATCAAGGCCGGTGCCAAAGTGTTCAAGAAATGCAAGGCCTGCCACAAGCTGGAAGAGGGCAAGAATGGCGTTGGCCCGTATCTCTACGGTGTCGTCGGACGCCCTGTCGCGTCGCTGGACGGGTTCAAATATTCCGACGCACTGAAAGAGGTGGGCGGAGACTGGACACCGGATCAGCTGGACGCGTTCCTGACCAAGCCGCGCGATTTCGCCCCGGGCACGTCCATGACCTTTGCCGGATTGCGCAAGGAAGCGGACCGCACCAATGTCATCGCATATCTGAACAGTATCGGCAACTGAGCGCCGATCCATCCAGGTTCTGAAGGCCGCGGCATCCTGCTGCGGCCTTTTTCGTGGCGCCGTGTCCCGGCCCGGGAATATATGCCGCCCGAAACGCATATGTGATTGTCGGGAAATTGACGGATCCTTACATATTCTCAACTTGAAACTTGGTGGTCCGCGCCATTAGCTTACACGCACAACGATGAGGCGCATCAACGCCCTGCCAGACAGAGGAAGAGCCGATGATCCACCGACCTGCCGCCTGTATGATCCGCGCCAACACCAACGCAATCCGGTGGGGTGCAATGGCCCTGGCGCTGATGATGTTGCTGGGGTTTGCGACGGTGGTCGGGGCCGAAGAGAAGATTATCAAAAGCCACGGGTTTTCCGAGTTCGGAGACCTGAAATACCCCGAAGGGTTTGCGCATTTCGACTATGTGAATCCTGACGCCCCCAGAGGCGGGGAATACAGCTATGCCGCGCAGGGGACATTCGACAGCTTCAACCCGTTCACGCGACAAGGGCGCGCGGCGGCCCGCGCGGCGGATCAATATGAATCCCTGCTGGTCCCATCCTATGATGAACCGGCATCCTATTACGGGCTGGTGGCCGAAAGTCTGGAATATCCCGAAAGTCAGGATTGGGTCATCTTCAATCTGCGTCCCCAGGCGCGGTTTTCCGACGGCACGCCGATCACCGCCCAGGATGTTGTTTTTTCGCACAACATACTGCTGGACCAAGGGCTGCAATCCTATGCCGAGGCAGTGCGCAAACGCATCCCCAAGGCCGAAGTTCTGGACGATCATCGCGTCAAATTCTATTTCGCAGAAGGCTATCCGCGCCGGGCGATGATCAGTCAGGTCGGCGGCACTCCGATCTTTTCCAAGGCCTGGTTCGAGGCGGATCCCGAAAACCGGCGGCTGGACGAACCTCGGATGGAACCGGGCATCGGTTCTGCGCCCTATGTGTTGGACAGCTATGATGTGAACCGCCGCGTGATCTACAAGCGCAACCCGGACTACTGGGGCGACGACATCAATGTGAACGTGGGCCGCAACAATTTCGACACCATCCGCATCGAGTATTTCAGTGATTCCATTGCCGCGATGGAGGCGTTCAAGGCCGGCGAAATCACGTTCCGGCAGGAAAACAACAGCAAGAACTGGGCCACGTCCTATGAGTTCCCGGCTCTGGCCTCGGGGGCCGTGGTGCAAAAAGAGCTTGCGGATGGCAATGTCCCCAATGCCACGGGGTTCGTGATGAACCTGGATCGCCCACAGTTTTCCGACCCCCGCGTGCGCGAGGCTGTGCAGCTGGCGTTCAATTTCGAATGGACCAATGAAAGCCTGCAATACGGCTTGTTCCAGCAACGTCATTCTTTCTGGGAAGGCACGGATCTGGAAGCCACCGGCATACCGCAGGGGCGCGAACTGGAGGTGCTGCAATCTCTGGGCGATGATCTGGATCCCGCTATCCTGACCAGCGAACCGGTATCGGCCCACAGCAGCAAGCCCGAACGGCAGACCGATCGGCGCAACCTGCGCCGGGCGATGAAGCTGCTGGACGAGGCCGGTTGGGGCGTCGGGGATGATGGGGTGCGCCGAAATGCGCAGGGCCAAACGCTGAAGATCGAATTCCTGTCCGAAGACCCGGTCCTGGACCGGATCGCAATGCCATTCGTCAGCAATCTCAAGGCGATGGGGATCGATGCCAGCTACAACCGCATCGACAATGCCCAGTTCACCCTGCGCCGGCGCGAACGCGATTTCGACATGATCTCAAGCGGCTACCGAAGCTCGTTGCAGCCTTCGACCGGATTGTATCAACAATACGGAACCGAAGCGGCCGCATTCTCTGTTTTCAATCCGTCGGGCGTGCATGGTCCGGATATCGAGGTACTGATCGACAATATCGTCAAGGCGACCGAAGCCAATGAACTGACCGCCAACGTGCGGGCGCTGGACCGGGTGTTGCGGGCCAAGCGGTTCATCGTGCCGACTTGGTATCTGGGCAAGCATTGGGTCGCCTATTGGGACAAATATGAATACCCGGAAAATCTGCCGCCCTATGCCCTGGGGGTCGAGGATCTGTGGTGGATCGACGCGGACAAGGCGGCGGCCCTGAAATCCAGCGGCGCGCTGAAGTAATCCATGGGCGCCTATATCGCAAGACGCCTGTTGCTGGTCATACCGACCCTTCTGGGCATCATGATCATCAATTTCACCTTGGTTCAATTCGTGCCGGGCGGGCCCGTCGAACAGATCATCGCCCAGATGGAGGGCGGCGGCGATGTGTTCGAGGCGTTCTCGGGGGGTGGTGCAGACGTGCAGACCCAAGCCGCCGGGACCAGCGACAGCTATGTCGGATCGCGCGGATTGCCGCCCGAATTCATCGCGGAACTGGAGAAGGAATTCGGCTTTGACAAACCGCCGTTGCAGCGGTTCGTGGATATGCTGTGGAATTACATGCGGCTGGATTTCGGCGAAAGCTATTTCCGTTCGATCAGCGTGATCGATCTGGTGCTGGAAAAGATGCCGGTGTCGATCTCACTGGGTCTGTGGTCGACGCTGATCGCCTATCTGGTGTCCATTCCGCTGGGCATCCGCAAGGCGGTCAAGGATGGCAGCACATTCGACACATGGACCAGCGGCGCGATCATCGTGGCCTATGCCATACCGGGCTTTCTGTTCGCCATTCTGTTGCTCGTGCTGTTTGCGGGCGGGTCGTATTGGCAGATCTTTCCGTTGCGCGGGCTGACCAGTGACAATTGGTCCGAGCTTGGCCTGCTTGGCAAGATCGGCGATTATTTCTGGCATATCGCGCTGCCGGTCGTTGCCCTGACCATTTCGGCCTTTGCGACGCTGACGCTGCTGACTAAGAACAGTTTTCTGGACGAGATCAAGAAACACTATGTCATGACTGCCCGCGCCAAGGGGCTGAGCGAACGGAAGGTGCTGTATGGTCATGTGTTCCGAAACGCCATGTTGATCGTGATTGCGGGCTTCCCGGCGGTTTTCATCGGCGTGTTCTTTTCCGGCAGCCTGATCATCGAGACGATCTTTTCGCTGGACGGTCTGGGCCGGTTGGGGTTCGAAGCGGCGGTGGCGCGGGACTACCCGGTGATTTTCGGCACGCTGTTCATCTTTGGTCTGATGAGCCTGGTGGTCGGGATTCTCAGTGACATCATGTATGTCCTGGTGGATCCGCGCATCGATTTCGAAAAGAGGGAAGGCTGATGGCGCTGTCTCCTCTGAATGCGCGCCGCTGGCGGAATTTCCGCAGGAATGGCCGGGCGTTCTGGTCGCTGTGGATCTTTGCGATATTGTTCGGCCTCTCGCTGTTTGCGGAATTCATCGCCAACGACAAGCCGATCCTGGTGCAATATCGTGGCGAGTATTTCACCCCGATCTTCAATTTCTATCCGGAAACCGCGTTTGGCGGCGATTTCCAGACCGAAGCCATCTATCGCGATCCCGAGGTGCAATGCCTGATCGAATCCGGTGGTCTGGATCTGTGTTTCGATGACCCCGAAGGGATCATGGCGCAGGCGAAAACCGGCGTGGTCGATGGGGAACCGATAGAACCCGGCTGGACCATATGGCCGCCCATTCCCTATTCGTTCAACACCACGGTGGATCGTCCCGGCGCAGCGCCGCTGCCGCCCAACGGGCAGAATTTGCTGGGTACGGACGATACAAAACGCGATGTTCTGGCCCGTGTGATCTATGGGTTTCGCCTGTCGATCCTGTTTACCCTGATGGTGACCGGCGCGGCCAGTCTGGTCGGAATCATGGCCGGCGCGGTGCAGGGTTTCTTTGGCGGCTGGCTGGATCTGATCTTTCAGCGGCTTATCGAGATCTGGTCCGCGACCCCTTCGCTTTATGTCATCATCATCATGTTCGCGATCCTTGGCCGCAGTTTCTGGCTGCTGGTGTTCCTGATGGTCCTGTTTTCCTGGACCGGGTTGGTCGGCGTGGTCCGGGCCGAGTTCCTGCGCGCGCGCAATCTGGAATATGTGCGCGCGGCCAAGGCACTGGGCGTGGGAAACATGACGATCATGTTTCGCCACATGCTGCCCAATGCGATGGTGGCGACGCTGACCATGTTGCCGTTCATCGTCACCGGCACGATTTCGGCGCTGGCCAGTCTCGACTTTCTGGGGTTTGGCCTGCCGTCGTCAGCGCCATCGCTGGGTGAGCTGACCCTGCAGGCCAAACAGAATCTTCAGGCCCCCTGGCTTGCGTTCACCGCCTTCTTCACCTTTGCCATCATGCTGTCGCTGCTGGTCTTCATATTCGAAGGCATCCGCGACGCGTTCGATCCCAGAAAGACCTTTGAATGAGCCTGTTGACGGTCGAAAACCTGACGGTGTCCTTTACCCAGGACGGGCAGATGTCGCAGGCGGTCAAGGGGGTATCCTTTACCGTGGATCGCGGCGAAACCGTGGCGCTGGTCGGGGAATCCGGTTCGGGCAAATCGGTGACGGCGCTGTCCACCGTGTCCTTGCTTGGCGGCAGCGCGCAGGTGGCCGGGTCCGTTGTCTATGACGGGCAGCAGATGATCGGGGCGTCGGACAAGCTGTTGCGGAATGTGCGTGGCAACGACATCAGCTTCATCTTTCAGGAACCGATGACCTCGCTCAACCCGCTGCACACGATTGAAAAACAGCTGGCGGAATCGCTGGCCCTGCATCAGGGCATCGCGGGGGATGCGGCGCGGGAGCGGATTATCGACCTGTTGACGCAGGTGGGTATTCGCGACCCCGAAACCCGGCTGGATGCTTATCCGCATCAACTGTCCGGGGGGCAGCGCCAGCGGGTGATGATTGCAATGGCGCTGGCCAACAAGCCGGACATTCTGATCGCGGACGAACCGACGACGGCGCTGGACGTGACCATCCAGGCGCAGATCCTGGAATTGCTGGCCGATCTGAAGCGGCAGGAAAACATGGGATTGCTGTTCATCACGCATGATCTGGGCATCGTGCGGCGGATTGCCGACCGGGTTTGCGTAATGAAAGGCGGAGAGATCGTGGAAACCGGTCCCACCGCACAGATTTTCGACAACCCGCGTCATCCCTATACCCGGATGCTGCTGGCGGCGGAACCGACCGGCGTTCCCGACAAGGTGATGCCCGACGCCGAGAAAATCGTCAGCACCGAGCATCTCAAGGTGTGGTTCCCGATCCAGCGCGGGTTCCTGAAACGCACGGTGGGGCATGTGAAGGCGGTGAACGATGCCACCCTGTCTGTGTGCGCGGGTGAAACGCTGGGCATCGTGGGCGAAAGCGGGTCGGGAAAGACAACGCTGGCTTTGGCGATAATGCGGCTGATCGCCTCTGAAGGCGGCATTACCTATCGTGGTCAGGACGTGCGCAAGTGGTCGACGCGGGAATTGCGTCGTCTGCGCAGCGAGATGCAGATCGTGTTTCAGGATCCCTTTGGGTCGCTGAGCCCGCGCATGACCTGTCAGCAGATCATCAGCGAAGGGCTGGCGGTCCACAAGATCGATCCGACCCGCAACAAGCGCGAACTGGTGGCCGAAGCAATGCGCGAAACCGGTTTGGATCCGGCCACGATGGACCGCTATCCGCATGAGTTTTCCGGCGGACAACGTCAACGGATCGCGATTGCGCGCGCCATGGTGTTGCGGCCCCGGTTGCTGGTGCTGGATGAACCCACATCCGCGTTGGACATGACGGTGCAGGTGCAGATCGTGGATCTGCTGCGCGACCTGCAACGCAAGTACGGGTTGGCGTATCTGTTCATTTCACATGATCTCACGGTGGTGCGCGCCATGAGCCACAAGGTCATCGTGATGAAACAGGGTGATGTGGTTGAAATGGGAACCGCGGCGGACCTGTTCGAACGCCCGCAGACCGACTATACCCGCGCCCTGATCGCCGCTGCGGGATCGTGATACGTGCCCGCCCCTGCCGGTCGTAGAGGTCGGGTTCGGCAAGGGGCGCGGATCAGCCGGTCAAACCCAGCCGGGTCAGGGCGGCATCCATCCTGTCGTTCCAATCCTGCAGCAGTGCTGCGTTGGAACGGTGGCGCAGCCCCCAGCCCGACAGTTGCTCGAACCGGCCGCTAGAGGCTTCGCCAAAGATCGCCGCGACGCGGGGCCGCCAATACTCCAGCGAGACAGTCAGTTCCGGGGTCTTTTCCTGTTCGATCAGGCGCGCCAGACCTTCTTCGGCCAATTCGACATGGCGGGCTTCGACCGGGGCAATGCCGCGTATCGTTTCGGCCAGGGGTTGATAGGAAATCCGGGTCAGTTCGTCCAATTGCACCCCGACGGCCAGGCCCATGCTCAGGTTCATCACCACCGCGTCGACCCAACCGTCCAACGGATAGTTCAGGACCGACAGGCGCATGTCATGTTCGCTGCGGCTGCTGCCGACCGGCGCGTTGCGGGGCAGGCGGGCGGTCCAGGGATGGCTGTTGGCATAGCGCGCGGTGTCGGCCCCGAATTCACCCAGCAGGCGCAGCACCTGACCCGCGTTGTCGGTTTTTTCCAGCACGATCTTTGCTGCGGCGATACGTTCCTTGATGCCCGGAGCGGCGTTGATCACATCGGCAAACCCGGCGGCACCCGCCAGTTCGCTGTCCACGAAGGTCGCCATGATCTTCATCAACTCGGCGCGATAGCGCGGCGGGACGTTGGTTGGGTTGGTCAGCTTGCCGCCCTGGGACAGATAGCTTTGGATGCTCATGTCTTCGGCCATGACGGTTTCCTCACTGATCGTAATCAACGACAACCCGGTCAGTCACCGGGAAGGATTGGCAGGACAGCACATACCCGCGCTGCACCTCGTAATCTTCGAGCGCGTGGTTCGCGACCATCTCGACTTCGCCTTCCAGCACCTTGCAGCGGCAGGTCGAACAGACCCCGGCCTTGCAGGCATAGGGCGCATCGATGGCGTTGCCCAGGGCGGCGTCCAGAATTGTCTGGTCCTTGTCCATGGTGAAACTGCGGGCCGACCCGTCCAGTGTAACGCTGGCTTGCGTGGTTTTGGCCTGCCCCGCCGCGCTGGTGGCGCTGGCCTTGCGGGCCAGTCGGCCGGGCTGGGCGCTGGCGAAAAGTTCGAACTTGATCTGGTCGTCCGCCAACCCGTGATCGCGCAGGGCGGCGGCAATGCCCAGCATCATCGGTTCCGGGCCGCAAATGAACGCGGTGTCGATACTGGAAATGTCGATCCAGTGCCGGAACAGGGCGGCGCATTTGTCCTGATCGACCCGCCCGGTGAACAGGTCGATGTCCTGAGCATCGGATTCCAGGATATGAATCACCGTCAGCCGCCCCATATGGGTGTTTTTCAGATCCTCCAGTTCCTCGCGGAACATGATCGTGTTCACGCCGCGATTGGCATAGACCAGCGTAAAGGTGCTGTGGGGTTCGGCCGCCAGGGTGGTTTTCAGGATCGACAGCACCGGAGTGATGCCGGACCCGCCCGCGAACGCCAGATAGTTGCGCGCCTGCGCCGCGTCGATCGGGGTAAAGAAGCTGCCCATCGGACTCATCGCTTCCAGCGTATCCCCCGGTTTCAGGTCTTCGTTGGCCCAGGTCGAGAACGCACCCCCATCGACTTTCTTGATCCCGACCTGCAAAAGGCCGTCGCCCTTGGCGGCGCAGATCGAATAGGACCGGCGCAATTCAGTGCCGTCGAAATCGCGGCGAAACGTCAGGTATTGGCCTTGCGTGAAATCGAATTCGCCGCCGTTCACCGGTTTGAGCGAGACAACCACCGCGTCGCGGATGGTCTTGCGCACGTCGGTAACGGCCAGTTGATGAAAGCGCGCCATGGGTGTCTCCTCAGATGCACTTGAAATAGTCGAACGGTTCCAGACAGTCCTTGCAGCGCCAATGGGCCTTGCAGGGGGTCGACCCGAACTGGCTGATACGGTCCAGGTTCGTGCTGTTGCAGCGCGGGCAGGCTGCCGGGCCGCCCGCCGCGCGCGGGGGGGCGATCCCATATTCGGTCAGGCGGTCACGCCCTTTGTCCGACAGCCAGTCGGTGGTCCATGGCGGTGAAATCCGCGTCGTGATCCGCAGTTTGTCAACGCCGTGATCGCGCAGGGCGGTTTCGATATCCATCGAAATCACCCGGGTGGCCGGGCATCCCGAATAGGTAGGGGTCACCGCCACGCACAGCTCATCGTCCGCCCACTGTACATCGCGCACGATGCCCAGATCGACCACGGATATCACCGGGATTTCCGGGTCAGGCACCTGATCAAGCCATGTCCAGACTTCCGCGACGTCGGGTTTCATGTCACCAACTGGCCCCGGGATAGGCCCGCTGCAGCCATTGCATCTGGGTCAGCATATGGCCCAGGTGTTCGCTGTGGCGGTGGCCGTTCTTGCCGCCCTTGTGGGCGAAATCGTCTTCGGGGATCAGAAGGGTGGCGTCGGTCATCACCTGTGTCACATGGCTGTCGAACCCGGCCCGCAGGTCATTCGGATCAGGCGCGATCCCGGCTGATTTCATCGCCTCGTCCACATCGTCGCAGATGAACATTTCGCCGACATAGGGCCACAGCAGATCCAGCGCCGCCTGCATCCGCCCGTGGCTTTCGGCGGTCCCGTCGCCCAGCCCGATGACCGTGTCGCCCGAGCGCTCTACATGATAGCTGGCTTCTTTCACCGCCTTGGCGGCAATTTCGGCAATGCGTTTATCGCTGGAACCGGTAAGCGCCTGCAGCATCCGGACATGCCAGGCGTCGAACAGGAATTGACGCATGAGGGTCTGGCCGAAATCGCCATTGGGCTGTTCCACCAGCAGAAGGTTCCGGAAATCCCAGACATCGCGCAGCATGGCCAGATCGTCGGCGCTGCGCCCTTTTCCCTCGATGTCACCGGCCAACCCAAGCCACATCTGGGTCTGTCCGATCAGATCCAGCGCGGTATTGGCCAGTGCGATGTCTTCTTCCAGCACCGGCGACACACCGCACCATTCACTGACGCGGTGGCCCAGAACCAGGGTGTTGTCGCCCATGCGGCACAGGAATTCAAAGGTGGCGTTGTCGTGCATCACATGGCTCCGACTTCATCGGGAATGTCGAAAAAGGTCGGGTGGCGGTACACTTTGGATTCCGAAGGCTCGTACAGCGGGCCCTTGTGGGAGGGTGAGGATGCGGCGATATGGCTGGCCTGAACCGCCCAGATGCTGACGCCCTCGTTGCGGCGGGTATAGACATCGCGCGCGTTCTTGATCGCCATTTCCGCATCCGCCGCATGCAGAGAACCCACATGGCGATGGCTCATGCCGTGCTGGCCACGAATAAAGATTTCCCACAGCGGCCATTCATGGCGTTTGGGTTTTTCGGGCTGGGCCTCGGGGGTGTCCGGATAGGCTGAATTCGGAGCGCTCATTCTGCTGCCACCTTCTTGCTTGCACGTTTTTCGGCATGGGCCAGCAATCCGTCGCGCACCCATTTGCCATCGTCCCAGGCCTTGTTGCGTGCCGCCAGACGTTCCCGGTTGCAGGGGCCATTGCCCTTGATCACGTCAAAGAACTCGGACCAGTCGGGTTCGGCGAAATCGTAACCGCCTTTTCCCTCGTTCCATTGCAGGGTTTCGTCCGGAACCGTCAGGCCCAGGTATTCCGCCTGCGGGACGGTCTGGTCGACGAATTTCTGGCGCAGCTCGTCATTGGTGTTCATCTTGATTTTCCAGGCCATGGATTGCGCCGAATGTACGCTGTCCTTGTCGCTGGGGCCGAACATCATCAGCGAGGGATACCAGAACCGGTTCAGAGCATCCTGTGCCATGCGTTTCTGCGCGGGTGTGCCCCGGGCCATTTTCATCATGATGTCGTAGCCCTGGCGCTGATGAAACGATTCTTCCTTGCAGATCCGGACCATGGCGCGGGCGTAGGGGCCATAGGAAGTGCGTTGCAGCGGCACCTGGTTCATGATTGCCGCGCCATCGACCAGCCAGCCCACCGCGCCCATATCGGCCCAGGTCAGCGTGGGATAGTTGAAGATGCTGCTGTATTTCATCTTGCCGGACAGCAGATCCTCGGTCAGTTCGTCACGGCTGACCCCCAGTGTTTCGGCGGCGCAATACAGATACAGACCGTGCCCGGCTTCGTCCTGGACCTTGGCCAGCAGGATCGCCTTGCGTTCCAGCGTCGGCGCGCGCGTGATCCAGTTGCCCTCGGGCAGCTGGCCGACAATTTCCGAATGGCCATGCTGACCGATCTGACGGATCAGGGTCTTGCGATAGCCATCGGGCATCCAGTCCTTTGGCTCGATCTTGTCGCCTGCATCGATACGTTCCTGAAAGGCACGTTCCTGCGGTTCCATGTCGTCCAGGGATTTCACGCCCTGACCGGTGGACTTCACCATCTGTGCATACATCTGTCGTTCCTCCCTGACCGCGAACCGGAACCCGGCGCGGGATGGCCTGTGTGTCTTTACCCTATCACATGCGAGCGGCTCAGGCGATGTGAAGCGGGCGAACATAACCGACTATGCGGTCGGTGTATTTGCCGCGCCGATTCCATGCAAGTAAAAAGTTACGAACAGCGGCCAAGTATTGAGTTCTTGTAACATATCGTGTTGCGCAACCGTGCGCGGACGGTTGTGCATCCGGGCACTGGTCGCGGCGCAAAGGCTGGGCTAGGGTCCGCCCAAAACGGGAGACAATATCATGGCACCCATTCTGTCGATCCGGGACCTGCAAAAGACCTATGAGGGCGGGTTCCAGGCGCTCAAAGGGGTTACCCTGGACATAGAGCAGGGCGAGATTCTGGCGCTGCTGGGACCGAATGGTGCGGGCAAGACCACGCTGATTTCGACGGTTTGCGGCATCACCACACCCAGCCAGGGACAGGTAACGGTGGGCGGGCATGACATCGTACAGGATTTTCGCGCCGCGCGCGCGATGATCGGTCTGGTGCCGCAGGAGATTGCCCTGCAACCTTTTGAAACCGTCTTGAATACGGTCCGGTTTTCGCGCGGGTTGTTCGGCAAGCCGCGCAATGACGCCTATATCGAACGGATATTGCGCAAACTGTCCCTGTGGGACAAGCGGGACAGCCAGATCACGCAATTGTCCGGTGGCATGAAACGGCGGGTTCTGATCGCCAAGGCGCTCAGCCACGACCCGCGCATACTGTTTCTGGACGAGCCTACTGCCGGCGTCGATGTCGATTTGCGCAAGGATATGTGGGACACGGTTGCAGAACTGAAGGCTGATGGCGTCACCATCATTCTGACCACCCATTACATCGAAGAGGCCGAGGCCATCGCCGACCGGGTCGGGGTGATTGCCAAGGGCGAATTGTTGCTGGTGCAGGACAAGGCGTCGCTGATGGCCCAGATGGGCAAGAAGCAGATCGAGGTGCAGCTGGATGCGCCGCTGGACCGGATTCCGGATGCTCTGGCGCATCTGGATCTGGCCCTGGGTGCCGGTGGCGAAAGCCTGATCTACACCTATGACACCAACGCGGCACGCACCGGCATCACCGCCTTGCTGAACGACATTGCCGCCGCCGACCTTGTCCTGCGCGATGTGCAAACCCGGCAAAGCAGTCTGGAAGACATCTTCGTCGATCTGGTCAAGGGAGAGGCCGCATGAACTGGACCGCAATCGGGGCGATCTATCGTTTTGAAATGGCAAGGTTCTTTCGAACCTTGATGCAAAGCTTCCTGTCTCCGGTGTTGTCGACGTCGTTGTATTTCGTGGTTTTCGGCGCCGCCATCGGCAGCCGTATCCAGGAAGTCGAAGGCGTCAGCTATGGGGCGTTCATCGTGCCGGGACTGGTGATGCTGTCGGTCATCACCCAGGCGATCTCGAACGCGTCGTTCGGGATCTACTTTCCCAAATTCACCGGTACGATCTATGAGCTTCTGTCCGCGCCGGTGAATTTTCTGGAAATCGTGCTGGGCTATGTCGGCGCGGCGGCCACCAAGGCGCTGTTCATCGGTATCGTGATCCTGATCACGGCGACCTTCTTTGTCGATCTGCATATCGCGCACCCGATGGCGATGGTTCTTTTCCTGTTGCTGACCTGTCTCAGCTTCGCCTTGCTTGGCTTCATCATCGGCATCTGGGCCACGAATTTCGAACAGTTGCAGCTGGTGCCGCTGCTGATCGTCACGCCGCTGATTTTCCTTGGCGGGTCGTTCTATTCGATTTCGATGCTGCCCCCGGCCTGGCAGACGGTCACCTTGTTCAATCCCGTGGTCTACCTGATTTCGGGTTTCCGCTGGTCGTTCTTCGGGTTGGCCGATGTTCCGATCGGGATCAGCCTGCTGGCGATTGCCGCGTTCACGGGTCTCTGTCTTGCCGTGATCTGGTGGATATTCCGCACCGGATGGCGGATTCGCAGTTAGCCCGTTTCGGGCCGAGGCCGTGTGATTTTCTCACCAGCTGCGGATCTGTTCGGGGCGATGCCTTGTTTGTCGGCGGTCGGCGTTCTACATCGTCTGCATGAAGCTGCGCATTCCTTTTCGCAAGAACCCGCCTCTTGTTTCCGTGGTCCGTCTGAATGGGGCCATCGGCATGGCCGGACGACGTTCGCTGAGCGATCAATCCCTCGCGCCAATGCTTGAAAAGGCGTTCAAGCGGGGCAAACCCGATATGGTTGCGCTGGAGATCAACTCGCCCGGCGGATCGCCGGTGCAATCTTCGCTGATCGCAGCGCGCATTCGCCAGCTTTCCGAAGAAACCAATGTTCCGGTCGCGGCCTTTGTCGAAGATGTCGCCGCCTCGGGCGGCTACTGGCTGGCGGCGGCGGCGGACGAGATCTGGGCCGATGAAAGTTCAGTGATCGGGTCGATCGGGGTGATTTCGTCGGGCTTTGGCGCGCATGTCTTTCTGGCGCGTCAGGGTGTTGAACGCCGGGTCTATACCGCCGGAAAGTCCAAGTCGATGCTGGATCCGTTCCGACCGGAGAACGAAGAGGACGTGGCCCGGCTGCAGGTCATTCTGGGCGATATTCACGACAATTTCATCGCCTATGTCCGGCAACGCCGGGGCGACAGGCTGGACACCACCAAAGACCTGTTCACCGGCGAATTCTGGCTGGCCCGACGCGCGGCTGATCGCGGGCTCATAGATGGCATCGGCCACCTGAAACCCAAGCTGCGGGAACGGTTCGGCGACAAGGTGCAGTTTCGCAGATACGGAACCCGCAAACCGCTGTTGAGCCGGTTGGGTGTTCAACTGGCCGAGGATGCCATAACCGGCATCGAGGAACGCGCTGCCTATGCGCGGTTTGGGCTTTGACGTGATCGTCAAGATTGTCACCCTGTTTCTGGTCGGCATGGCGGTGTTGGCTATGTTCGGCAAATTGCGCCTGCCTGGGTCCAAACGCCTGGCCTCGGCCAAATGTCCCGGTTGCGGAAGATATCGTATCGGAAAGGGGCCTTGTGCCTGTGGCCAGGGAGGGCGGACATGATCGAATGGCTGTTGTCGGCATTGGGATTGTGCATCCTTTTGCTGGCGGGGGATGCGCTGGTGCGCGGTGCGGTCAACCTGAGCCTGCGCCTGGGCGTGCCCGCAATGATCGTCAGCCTGACCATCGTTGCCTTCGGAACCTCGGCCCCGGAACTGCTGATCGCGGTCAGCGCGATCAAGGACAACGCACCCGGCATCGCCCTGGGCAATGTGGTGGGCAGCAACACGGCGAATATCCTGCTGGTGCTGGGCATCCCGGCCATGCTGTCCGCGCTGCACACAAGCCAATGCCAGAGCCGCAAGAACTATGTGGTCATGTTGCTGGCGTCCGTCGTGTTCATCGCGCTGGCGTTCTGGGGCACCTTCACCCTGGTATCCGGCCTGATCCTGTTGACGATGCTCGCCCTGTTTCTTGCCGACAACATGCGGGATGCCCATGCCCATCACAAGGCGGGTGAATGCGTGGACCTGGACGAGATCGAAGAGGCCGATCCGGACATGCCGTACTGGCGGGTGGCGATCTATCTGGTCATCGGCTTGATCGGTTTGCCCATAGGGGCGCATCTGTTGGTCGAAAATGCGTCATTGATCGCGCGGACCTATGGGATCAGCGATACCGTGATCGGGCTGACACTGGTGGCGGTGGGGACCTCGTTGCCGGAATTAGCGACCACGGTGATGGCCGCGCTGCGCAGACAGGCGGATGTGGCCCTGGGCAATGTGATTGGTTCGAATATCTTCAATCTGCTGGCCATTGTCGGCATTGCCACCTTCATTGGCGAAATTCCAGTGGATCCTGCTTTCCTGCGGCTTGATCTCTGGGTGATGCTGGCGGCATCGCTGCTTCTGATCCCGTTCGTCTTTTTCAAGGTCGACATCACCCGCATCTGGGGGGTGGCATTGACGGCGCTCTACGCGATCTATGTTGTCTTCATATTGAGCTGAGCGCGGAGAAGCTGACGATGAAAGGCAGTCTTGTGACCGGTGCCGGAAAGCGGCTGGGACGTGCCATGGCCCTGTATCTTGCGTCGCGCGGGTATGATGTTGCGCTGCATTGCGCCAGTTCCCGGGATGAAGCGATGCAGGTGGCCGACGACATTCGGGCCATGGGGCGCAGGGCCGAGGTGCTGCAGGCGGATCTGCTGGATGAAACCCAGACCCTGGATCTGTTTCCGGCGGCGTGTGATGCGTTGGGCGGGCCGATCGTCTGTCTGGTGAACAACGCCTCGATCTTTGAATATGACTCGATCCACAGCGCCACGCGTCAGTCCTGGGACCGGCACATGGAAAGCAACCTGCGCGCGCCTTTCCTGTTGACCCAGGCGATGGCGCAACAGGGGTTGTCCCCCACATTGGACAGCGCCGGCGAGCCGCTAGCCGCGGGCCTGATCGTCAACATGGTCGATCAGCGCGTGCGCAAGCTGACGCCCGAGTTCATGACCTATACGCTGGCCAAGATGGGACTGTGGACCCTGACCCAGACCGCGGCGCGTGCGCTGGCCCCTGTGATCCGCGTGAACGCCATCGGACCGGGGCCGACCCTGCGCGGAGCCCGGCAATCCGAAGCGCATTTTGCCGGGCAGCGGGGGGCGACGATACTGGGGCGGGGGGCAAATCCGGAGGATGTCACTGCTGCTCTGGGCTATTTTCTGGATGCGCCAGCCGTCACTGGACAGTTGCTGTGCGTGGATGGGGGGCAACACCTCGGATGGGTTACCCCGGACGTTCTGGGGCCGGAATGACGGCGCATGCCGCGCCAAGTTTTGCACCGCTCGCATTTCTGTTACCAAAGCGTTACGAAAATGTCTTATATATCATTGCCTTGCAGCGGGATAACAAAAATATTCCCTATTATCAGCAGGTTATGGAAGTGCCTAAAAAATGTGCAAATTGACGAAATCTGCCAAATCTAAAGGAATTTTCCGTATGCCCCGAAGATATCTTCAGACTTATCCACAGGATCCGTGGATTTGTTTGGGCTTGAAACTCTGTCACCAAGATTGCAGCCATAGGTTGAGAATCACATGTTAACGAATTCTTAATGCCATGACAGAGCAAGCGCCCCAACCTGCAGTGACGGGACACGCATGTATCCAGAGCTATCTCAGGACGCTGGACAGTTCGCCCGGCGTCTACCGGATGCTGGATGGCGAAAGCCGCGTGTTGTATGTGGGCAAGGCGCGAAATCTGCGGGCCCGGGTTTCCAGCTATGCGCGGCCGACGGGGCACACCGGGCGGATCGCGCGAATGATCAGCGAAACCACTCGGATGATGTTCCTGACCACGCGCACCGAGACCGAGGCGCTGCTGCTGGAGCAGAACCTGATCAAGCAGCTCAAACCCAAGTACAATGTGCTGCTGCGCGATGACAAAAGCTTTCCCAACATCCTGCTGGCCAAGGATCATCCTTTTCCCAAGATCACCAAACACCGCGGGGCCAGGAAACAGAAAGGCAGCTATTTCGGTCCGTTCGCCAGTGCCAGTGCCGTCAACCGGACGCTGAACCAGTTGCAAAAAGCGTTCTTGCTGCGCAACTGTTCGGACTCCATGTATGACAGTCGCACGCGCCCGTGTCTGCTGTATCAGATCAAACGCTGTTCCGCCCCCTGTGTGGGGCAGATCAGCCCCGAGGATTACGCCGAAAGCGTACGTGACGCCGAGTTGTTCCTGTCCGGGCGATCGACCCGCGTACAAGAAGAGCTGGCCGAACAGATGGCCGCCGCATCTCAGGCGTTGGAGTTCGAACGGGCCGCCGGGTTGCGGGACCGGATCCGCGCCCTGACCCAGGTTCAGACCAGCCAGGGTATCAATCCGCGGGGCGTCGCCGAAGCCGACGTGATCGCGCTGTACATGGACGGCGGACAGGCCTGCGTTCAGGTGTTTTTCATCCGCGCCAATCAGAACTGGGGCAATCGCGATTTCTATCCCCGTGTGGGGCCGGATGTATCCACGGCCGAGGCAATGGAGGCGTTCCTGGGGCAGTTCTATGACAACAAGGAACCGCCCCGTCAGCTGCTGCTGTCGGATGCCATCGAAAACGCCGATCTGATGACCGAGGCGCTGAGCCGGAAAGCCGGGCGCAAGGTTGAAATCCTGGTGCCGCAGCGCGGTGAAAAGGCCGAACTGATATCGGGCGCGATGCGCAATGCCCGCGAATCCCTGGCGCGCAAGATGTCGGAAAACGCGACTCAGGCGAAATTGCTGCAGGGGCTGGCCGACGCTTTCGGTCTGGATCAACCACCGCAGCGCATAGAGGTCTATGACAACAGCCACATTCAGGGCACGAATGCGGTGGGCGCGATGATCGTTGCAGGGCCTGAAGGGTTTGAGAAAAACAGCTATCGCAAATTCAACATCAAGGGCGATGATCTGGTGCCGGGGGATGATTTCGGCATGATGAAAGAGGTTCTGAGTCGCCGGTTTTCGCGATTGACCCGGGAAGACCCGGACCGCTCCAAGGGGCGTTGGCCCGACCTGTTGCTGATTGACGGGGGCGCGGGACAGGTCAGTGCGGTGGCCGAAATCATGCGTGCGCATGGCGTGTCCGATATTCCGATGGTGGGGGTTGCCAAGGGCGAGGACCGCGATGCCGGCAAGGAAGAATTCCACCGCCTGGGGCAACGCCCATTCGCCCTGCGGCATAATGATCCAGTGCTCTACTTCGTGCAGCGTCTGCGCGATGAGGCACATCGCTTTGCCATCGGCACGCACCGCGCCAAACGATCCAAAGCGATCGGCGCGACTCCGCTGGATGACGTGCCCGGCGTCGGCGCCACCCGAAAACGTGCCCTGTTGGCGCATTTCGGCTCTGCCAAGGCGGTCAGCCGCGCCAATCTGGCGGATCTCAAGGCGGTGGATGGCATTTCGGACACCCTGGCCGAGACCATTTATGACTATTTCCACGACCGTGGCTGACATGCCGATGGCCCCGCAGTGGCCCGGCGAGGTGAGCGCGCTCTTGCCTGATCGGTGCAACATGCGCTTTTATGTTTCAAACCCGCGCTGTAGGGTCCGCGCATGAACTGGAACGTGCCCAATATCCTGACTGTCTTGCGTCTGCTTGCCGCCCCGGGGCTGGCGCTGATGTTCCTGTTCCTGCATCGGCCCTATGCCGACTGGTTCGCGTTGCTGCTGTTCGTGTCGGCATCTGTCACGGACTGGATTGACGGATACCTGGCGCGGGCGTGGAAGCAGGAAACCAAACTGGGCGCGATGCTGGACCCGATTGCCGACAAGGCGATGGTGATCATCGCGCTGATGGTGATTGTGGGATATTCCTCGATGTCCCCCTGGTTGGTGCTGCCTGCGACCTTCATCCTGTTTCGCGAAGTCTTCGTGTCCGGGCTGCGGGAATATCTTGGGGCCACGGCGGGGACCCTCAAGGTGACGCCTCTGGCCAAATGGAAGACCACGGCGCAGATGACGGCGATTGCGGTTCTGTTCGCACAGGGCATATTCGAACACTATCTGGGCATGTCGGCCTGGGGTATGGATCCAAAACTGATCGACCAGATCCTGTCGGGCCAGATTGAGGATCTGCATGGGTTGCGCTGGAAAATGGCGGGCATGAACTGGACCGGGCGGATCGGTCTGTGGCTGCTGTGGCTTGCGGCGGCGCTGACGATGATCACCGGCTGGGACTATTTTCGCAAGGCCCTGCCGTTTCTGAAAGAGGTGTACTGATGGATGTGCTCTATTTCGCCTGGGTGCGCGAACGGATCGGGGTGCCGCGTGAAAGCGTCGAAACACAGGCCGACACCGTGGCCGGTCTGGTCGAGGAACTGCGCGGGCGCGAGGAACGCTATGCTGTCGCCTTTTCCGATCTGTCGGCCTTGCGCGTTGCACTGGATCAGGAACTGGCCGAGTTTGATGCACCCCTGGACGGTGTGCGCGAGGTGGCGTTTTTTCCGCCGATGACCGGGGGCTAGGCGATGCGGGTTCTGGTGCAGGAGGCCGCATTCGACGTCGCGCAACAGATGCGCGATTTCGGTGCGCCCGACATGGGTGCGATTGTCACTTTTACCGGCGTGGTGCGGGACAACGATGCGCGCAACCTGACCGCCATGGAGATCGAACACTACCCGGGCATGACCCAGTCCGCCCTTACGCGGATTGCGGCACAGGCGCAGGACCGATGGAACCTGGGCGATGTTCTGGTCATTCACCGGTATGGACGTCTCAGGCCCGGTGAACAGATCATGATGGTGGCCACCGCGGCGCGTCACCGCAAGGCGGCCTTTGAGGCGGCGGAATTTCTGATGGACTATCTAAAGTCCCGCGCGCCCTTCTGGAAAAAGGAAATCACCGCCGACGCCGCCGAATGGGTGGCCGCCAGGGACGAAGACGAATCCGCGCTCAAACGCTGGTAACTCAGGTCCGGCCGCTTTTCATACGGTCGACATAGCCGCGCAACTCTTCTGCTTCGGCCCTTGCATCGCGCAACCCGTCCATTGCGGCCCGCAGTTCGGCTTCGGTCTGGCTGAGTTGATTTGTCAGTTCGGCTTCGCGCTGTTGCAGATATGTGATTGCCTGATCGCGGGTTTCTTCGGCCTCGTGCAGTTCCTGGCTCATCCGGTCCAGATCGGCGACGTCGCTTTGTTTGACGCGGGTGAAGCGATGGACCAGCCAGTTCGCGAACCAGCCGGTGGCAAAGGCGACGAACAGGATGATGGCGGTGACGATGATAAATTCAGTTCTGTTCATTCTCTGACCCTTCGCCATCGGCGGCGTCCTCGGCCGCTGCTTCGGCTTCCTTCATCATTTCTTCCGGCGAGGCTGCGGTAAAGGATTCCAGCGTCTTTGTTTCCTCGGGAATCGGGACCGGGCGAATCCAGAGGAACTCGATGCGGCGGTTTTCTTCGCGGCCTTCTTCGGTCTTGTTGCTGGCGATGGGCTGGGTTTCGCCATAGCCGACGGCGGAATAGCTGCCGGTCAGAACCCGGCGGGCGCGCAATTCGTTCAGCACCGATTGCGCCCGGGCCTGACTGAGATCCATGTTCATGGTCTCACGGCCCTGGCTGTCGGTGTGGCCCTGGATTTCCAGACGGAAGTCGCCACATTTGTCCAGCAGCGCCGCGATTTCATCCATCACCCCGCGTGAGCTTTCGTCGATGGTCGCCGAGCCGGGTTCGAACATGATCTTCTGCTCTTTCTGGATTTCGGCCAGACCTGCCTCGCACTCTTCGGGGGCGGGCGGGGTATCGGCGGGGGGCGGCGGCGGGCGATAGGTCACGTCCAGATCAAAGGTCTTGGCCTCGCCGAGGCGTTCGGCCAGCAGGCGCGATGCCTCTGACGCCACGCCTTCGCGGGTGCTGATGCCGCGCACCACCAGATGGTCCGGCGATACGGTGACGGCGCCGCTGCCCAGCAGCGACAGCGCCTCTATTCCCGCCAGCACCCGTGCCGACCAGTCTTCGGGCAGATTGCCGACCGATCGCGTTGCGGTATAGACGCTGTCCGATCCGAAACGGGACCGGGCATAGCTGTCGGCCACATGGCGGGTGGTTTCGTCGCCCAGACGTCCGCGCAGCTGCACCAGCCCTTCGGGGCTGAGCGTTGCAACGAATTCAGGAGGCCCGGCATCGGCGTCGCTTTCGGGATCGGCGGGCAGAACCGCGTGCAGTTCAAACACCTCGGGCAGGGCGGTTTCCAGCTCTCCGACGGTCTTGTCAAAGACCTGCGGTGCGGTGCCCTGGGCGGCGACCAGGGTGATGTCGGCATCGGCCATGGTCACCGATCCGCCGCCCAATTCGGCCAAGGCGGCAATCGCCTGTTCGGCGGCTTTGCCCCAATGGGGCGAAGGCACGCCCATGCCCAGCGTGCAACTGGCGTTGCCCGACAGGCCGCTGCGGAAGGCGGCATCCAGAATGCGGGTGCGTGTTTCCTCGGTGTCGGCCGAACAGGCATCGAATCGTGCACCTTCGCCGTCGATCAGAAAACGCAGGGTAAATGGCGTGATGACCGGGCGTGGTGCCGAGATGTCGATCGACATGCGCAAAGCTGGCGGCGCGGCGCGATTCAGCTCGGCTTCAAGCCGGGCTTTGTCTTTGGCGCTGTCCGAGATTGCCGTGATCCGCACCAGCCCCGGGCTGATCGACAGTTTCGAGCGCGGCAGTTTGGACAGGGCCGTGATGGCGTATTCCATCGCGTCTTCCCAACCGACCGGTGCCGGGTAGGTGGCAGTTTCCAACAGGTCCGTGACGGGCAGGGGGGCGGCCAGATCGGTCAGTTGCGACACCAGCCGGGCGCGGTCGGTTCCGGCCGGGATCAGCCCGATGATCGACAGGCCGCTGTCGTTGCGCAGGATTTCGGCAGAGAATTGCGGGGCCGCCAGATCGGCGGTGGCGGCAACATCTATCCGGTTGATGATGCGCGCGGAATCCACCACGGACCCAACCCGGCTGGCGGCGTCGAATCTCTTGGCTTCGGTGGGCGATGTGCCTGTCAGGATCACCTGCAGCCCGTCGGCCTGCACCTCGGACCAATCATATCCGGCCTGATCCAGAACCTGGCGGATGGCGATCTCGGAATTGTCCTCGACCGCGCTGACCGCGAACCCGGCGGCAACCGTGGACAGCACGGCGCCCACTCCAAAGCCAAGAACGGAAAAGAGGATCGAAGGCATGCGCATCTGATGTCGGGTCACTTCTGTGGTTTGGAGGTCTCATATCCCTGTCGCCGCATGGGTTCAATCACGCGAACAATGCGGCGGCAAAGAAGACAAGCGGAATCAAGCCGGTGTCGCGGTTCAGACGAAACAGGTGCAACATCCGGTTGGAATCGGTGTGATCGAACCCGCGCAGCTGCCACGCCATGTGCCAGCCCATCGCCCATGGTCCCCCCAGGGCAAGAACCAGCGCCAGAACCGACGCTTTCGGCATCAGCCCGTCAATCACCGCAATCGCCATCAGGGTGACGACCCCCACAAGGAAATATTTCAGCCAGTGCACCGTATTGGCACCAAACAGCCGGGCGGTGGATTTGACCCCGATCAGGGCGTCGTCCTCGGTGTCCTGATGGGCATAGATCGTGTCGTAGAACAGCGTCCAGCAGATCCCCGCGACATACAATAGCACCGCAGGCCAGCCCAGCTGCCCGGTGTGCGCCGTCCAGGCCAGCAGCGCCCCCCAGTTGAAGGCGAGGCCCAGAAATATCTGCGGCCACCATGTGAACCGCTTGGCAAAGGGATAGATCGTGACCGGCAACAGGGCCAGCACGCCCAGCGAAATGGCCGCACGGTTGAAGGTCAGCAGGATGCACAGGGCCAGCAGCGCCTGCAGGCACATCCAGACCAAGGCGCCGGTGACGCTGACCTGGCCCGAGGGGATCGGCCTTGATCGTGTGCGCGCGACCTTGTCGTCGATGTCGCGGTCGGTGATGTCGTTCCATGTACAGCCCGCGCCCCGCATCAGCCATGCGCCCAGACCGCATCCAAGGGCGATCCAGGCATCTTCCCATCGCGGCGACTGATCGGAAAGCATGCCCAGCATCAACCCCCACCAGCACGGCAGCAGCAACAGCCAGGTGCCGATCGGGCGATCGGCCCGCGACAGGCGCAGATAGGGGCGGGAAAATGCGGGCGCGTGGCGGTCGACCCAGTTGCCTCTCGGAGCGTCCGCAACCTGACCGTCTGGTGTTGGAGCATTGCCTTGCATATATCGGCCCTCATGAGCGTAAAGATCAGACTGTATGTAGAGCACCCGCTGGGTCAGGGGCAAACGGTTCCTTTGAGCCGCGAGCAGGCGCATTATCTGTTTGGGGTGATGCGGTTGGGGGTCGGCGATGCCGTGGCGCTGTTCAACGGCCGTGATGGCGAGTGGCGCGCAGACGTGGCCGAGGCGGGCAAGCGGGGCGGCACTCTGGTCTGTCAGCAACAAAGCCGCCCGCTGCAATTGCCCCCGGATCTCTGGCTGCTGTTTGCCCCGATCAAAAAGGCGCGGACCGATTTCATCGTCGAAAAGGCCACGGAAATGGGCGCGGCGCGAATCATGCCGGTACAAACCGATTTCACCAATGCCGAGCGCATCCGGCAGGACCGGTTGCAGGCCCATGCGATAGAAGCCGCCGAGCAATGCGGCGGGACCTTCGTGCCCGAGGTGGGCGGCCTGACGCGTCTGGGCCGGGTTCTGGACGGTTGGCCAGCGGACCGGCAGCTGATGTTCTGCGACGAAGCCCAGGCCGGCGGGACCCTGGCTCTGGATGCGGCCCGGGCCGGGCAGCCCTGGGCCATCCTGATCGGGCCCGAAGGCGGGTTTTCCGCGAACGAACGCGCGCGTCTGTCGGCGCTGCCCTATGCCCATACCGTCAGCCTTGGGCCACGCATTCTGCGTGCCGATACCGCGGCGGTGGCGGCCATGACGGTGTGGCAACAGGCGATGGGCGATTGGCGATGAGCTTTGTCCGCCCCGAAGCCCGCGCCATGGTTCTGCGATGGCGCGAAGTGCTGTGTGGCGCGGGGCTGATCCTGATCGGGCTGTGGTGGATACTGGGGGCCGGTGGCCTGCTGGCCTGGGTCGGGGGGGTCCTGATCCTTGGGGGGGCGGCCCTGGCGCTGATCGGATTTCAGCGCGCCCGTTTTCGCCGCCAGGGCGGCGGTCCCGGCGTGGTACAGGTGGACGAAGGGCAGATCACCTATTTCGGCCCGCTTGGTGGCGGTACGGTTGCGATTGCGGATCTGACCCGGCTGAGCCTGGATACGCGGGGGATGCCGGATCACTGGATGCTGGAACAAAACGGTGCCGCGCCGATTCTGATCCCGGTCAATGCCGAAGGCTCTGACGCACTGTTTGACGTGTTCGCGGCGTTGCCGGGGCTGCGCACCGCGCATATGTTGGCGCAATTGCGCGCACGCCCGGCTTGCCCGGTCGTGATCTGGCAACGGGCATCCCCCGTGCCCGAACACCAAAGGCTGCATTGACACCTTGGCAAATTCGCCGCAGGTGTCGACGCTACAGCGATGACAGCAGCGGAGCGCAGGTATGTCTATTCCCCAGTCCGGCGGTGGGCCGATCGAACGGCACGAACAATTGGCCGAGTATCTGGCCGATGGATGCAAACCCAAAGCGGACTGGCGCATCGGCACCGAGCACGAGAAATTCGGCTATTGCAAGGACACGCTGCTGCCCATTCCCTATGAAGGCGGGCGGTCGGTGAACGCGGTTCTGCAAGGGTTGCGCGACGCTCATGGCTGGTCCCCGGTCGAAGAGGCAGGCAACCTGATCGGGCTTGAAAAAGACGGGGCCAATATCAGTTTGGAACCGGGTGGCCAACTGGAACTGTCCGGTGCCCCGCTGGAAACCATCCATGAAACCTGCGACGAGGTGAACGAACACCTGCGCGAGGTCAAGAACGTGGCCGACAAGGTCGGTGTCGGGTTCATCGGGCTGGGTGCCGCACCGGTCTGGACGCATGACCAGATGCCGCTGATGCCCAAGGGCCGGTACAGGTTGATGGACGGCTATATGCAGAAGGTCGGCACCATGGGCACGACCATGATGCGGCGTACCTGCACGGTGCAGGTCAACCTCGATTTCGCCAGCGAGGCCGATATGGTGCAAAAGCTGCGGGTGGCGATTGCGCTGCAACCCGTTGCCACCGCCCTGTTTGCCAATTCGCCGTTTCTGGACGGCAAGGTCAATGCGCATAAAAGCTGGCGCAGCCGGGTGTGGCGCGATCTGGATGCGGATCGCACCGGAATGGTTCCCTTTGTCTTCGACGAAGGCTTTGGGTTTGAACGCTGGGTGCAATACGCCTTGGATGTGCCGATGTATTTCGTTTATCGCGACGGTCAGTACATCGACGCGCTGGGGCAATCGTTCCGGGACTTCCTGCGCGGGGAATTGCCCGCACTGCCCGGCGAAAAACCCAGCCTGTCGGACTGGGCCGATCACCTGACCACCCTGTTCCCCGAGGCCCGGATCAAGAAATTCATCGAGATGCGCGGCGCGGATGGTGGCCCGTGGCGGCGGCTGTGTGCCCTGCCCGCGTTCTGGGTCGGTCTTATGTATGACCAGTCATCGCTGGACGCGGCCTGGGATCTGGTGCGCGGCTGGGATGCACCAACCCGCGAGGCCCTGCGTGTTGCGGCCAGCGAACAGGGGTTGCAGGCGCGGGTCGGCAAGATCGACATGCACGTTCTTGCGCGCGAGGTGGTTGCCATCGCCGACGCCGGGCTGAAGGCCCGCGCCCGTCCCGGCGCCGGTGGAATGGTGCCGGATGAGACCCATTTCCTGAATGCGCTCAAGGACAGTCTCGAAAGTGGCAAGGTCCCCGCTGACGAGCTGTTGGAGCAATACAACGGGGATTGGGGCGGCGACCTGAGCCGCATCTACGGTGACTACAGCTATTGATTTCGCCTGAAATCTTGCCTGTCAGATCCGGGCCCGGGGCGAACAGGCCCTGACCCGGCCCTACCCCTGATCCGGACGGTTCGGTCAGACAAAGGGCGTGTCGTCGAAAATGATCGTGTCGCCCAGCACCAGATCGTCGGGGTCCAGCCCCTTGACCGTTGCGATGTGTTTTCCACCCACGAACACCGCAGTGTCGCCCTGAAAGGACATGGTTTGAACACGCGCATCCGGATCGAACCCCTGCAGGACCAGACGATCCTGTTGGGTTTGGAACCGGCGGACCGTATCCACGCTCAGACCGTCATCCACCGAGAATACGAAACTGTCCGCGCCGCTGCCGCCCCTTAGAATGTCCCAGCCTTCGCCGCCGATCAGCACGTTGGTGCCGTGCTTGCCAAGAAGGGTGTCGTCGCCGGCACCGCCGTGCAGATAGTCGTTTCCATAGCCGGCGTTCAATATATCGTCGCCATCGCCTCCGAACAGCTGATCGTTGCCCTTGTGGCCGCGCAAGTTATCCTTGCCGCCTCCGCCGAGAAGCACGTCGTCATCCTGCCCGCCGCGTAGGTCGTCGTCGCCATCTCCGCCATCCAGCAGGTCCGCGGCGGCCCTGCCGGTCAGATAGTCGTCTCCGGCGCCGCCCATGATCTGGTCGATGCCCCTGCGGCCCTGCACATGGTCGTTCCCGGCACCGGCCATCATCATGCCGCCGGCAACATCGCACACCAATGTGTCGTCGCCACCTCGGGTGAACAGCGTCTGCCAGTAGATTTCAGCCTGACCCGCGACCTGTTCGCCCAGTTCCAGCGAGCGCAGGTTGCCATCCTGTATGTGAATGCCGCCATAGATCCGGCTGATTCCGGCCTCTTGCGCGGCCTCGGTCAGGGTGTCCCACTGCAACACGACGGGTTCGACATCCTGCCATTCTTCAAAGACCAGTTCAGTGGCGACATACTGGCCCAACAGGTCCGTGCCCTCGACATCGTCCAGATCGTAATTGCCCAGCGTGGTGCCGTCATAAAACTGATCCGAGCCGACAAAAGCTGCGATGGTGTGCGCGGCTGCCATCGAAAACGCGGAATGTCCCGAAATGAATTCGGGGAAGGGCGGGGTCACGAAGGTCACGTTCTGATAGGGTTGCCATTCTTCGCCCATGATGGTCCGGGTGCCCATGTTGGGACCGCCCCAAGCCTGAATTTCCTGTCCGAAATACAAATGGCGAATCGCCGATTGCGGTCGGATGAGATCATAGTGGAACTTGGCTTCCCAGGTGGCGATGCCGGCATCGAAGACGGCGGCGTTGACCGCAAAGAACAGCTTGGCGTCCTCGTCTATGCCGTGGCCTTCACGCAGGGCGATGTCCTGGGCGATCTGGTTCCAGTGCCCCGGAGGCGATTCGGTGCGCGGCCCATCGGCCCAGTATTCGGCGATGACCTTCTGTTCGGTGGTCAGATCGGCGCTGGCCTGCATGACCTGGGTGAACTGATCGCGCCAGGCCTGATCATAGGTTGTCAGATTTCCCGCGGCATCCACATAGGTGTCGAAATTCCCCAGTTCGGGCGGCGCCTCGGGGCGGAACTGATCGCCGGTTTCCAGCGCAAAGGGGGTGACGCCACCCCAGTGGGGCGTCAGGGCAATCTGATCCTGATAGCTGGCCGGGTCGTTGGGATCGGCGATCGGCACGCCGTTTTCATCCACCACGGTGCCGGTGGGCACACGCAGGGGTTGCCACCTGTTGGCATCGAAATCCACCCCGCCCGGCGCATTGGCGGCGTCCGGGTCGGCGCTGTTGACCGGGCTGTACCCCGTGGTATCGGCATAGCCGTTCGCCGCGTTCGATCCGTCATCGGCCCGCGCGGCGAGAACATTCTGCGCCGCCAGGTTGCCCAGGCCTGCCGCAGTCGATGGATCGGTGCCGCTCACCGAGGTATCATAGCCCAACTGATCCATGAACGCATCGAAATCGGCGGCCCTGTCGGGAAAGAAATGGCTGAGCATGGTATGCGCCGCATAGCTGACGGCTTCGGCCTTGTGGGCCATGTCATGTTCCGTGTCCGGCCGGTCGAGTTGGCTGTAATGGCCGGACGCGTGCGGATCGTAGGCTGCCCAGGCATCATAGATCGCGGAACTGGTCAGGTGCAGCTGATAGGTGGTTTCGGTCGGCTTGGCCCCGGCCGAACGGATTGCGTCGAGCATCATCTCGTTCCACTGGGCAACAAGCGATTGTTCGCTGGGCATGGCAAAGGACCTTTCAAATCTGTAAGCGGCCGTCCGGCGGCCAGAAATTGCAACATCAAGGAACGTTCACGCGATATTACATTCCCGTGAGGTCCTGCCGCTATACCCATTTGGGGATGGGAATCTTACAGTATTGAAATCAGGTGGAAAATCTCAGCCGGACTGGCCGATCTTCGGCTCTGTTCCGGCCCGGATACGGGCGATGTTGGCACGGTGACGCCAGAACACCAGCAGCGTCAGAACCATCCCCAACAGCAATGTTGTGCCATATCCAAGCAACAGCGCCCAAATGGTCGAACCCGCCGCCGCCGCCAGCGCGCCCATGGATGAAATACGGCTCAGCGCGGCGGTGACTAGCCAAGTCGCACAACAGGCCAGCCCGACGGGCCATGCCAGGGCCAGCCAGAGACCCAGAAAGGTGGCAACCCCCTTGCCGCCCCGAAATCCCAGCCAGACCGGATAGCAATGGCCGACGAATGCTGCGAGGGCCGCGATCTGCACCGCGCCTTCGGGTGCAAAGGCCCGCGCCAGCAGAACGGCAACCGCGCCCTTGCCCCCATCCAGCAGCAGAGTCAGCGCGGCGGCCAGCTTGTTGCCGGTGCGCAGCACATTCGTCGCCCCGATATTGCCGGACCCGATCTGCCGCAGATTGCCCAGCCCCAAGATGCGGGCCAGGATCATGCCGAAGGGCACTGAACCCAGCCCGTAGCCGACAACGGCCCAAAGGATCAATTGGATGGTCTGGATGTCAAAGGACGGCATCATCCTCTCCGATAGACCGGCGTGCCGGCGACATAGGTTGCAAGCACCCTGCCTTGCATGCGTTCACCGTCAAACGGCGTGTTGCGCGATTTGCTGTGCAAGGTGGCGCGGTCCAGTATGAAAGGCGCATCCGGGTCAAACAGCACCAGATCCGCCGGCGCACCCGGCGACAGGCGTCCGCTGTCCAGTTGCAGCCGCCGGGCCGGGTTCAGCGAAAGGGCGGCGAACAGGGTGGGCAGGTCCAGATATTCGCCATGGACCAGCCGCAGCGCGGCGGGCAGCAGGGTTTCCAGTGCAACCGCACCGCTGGCGGCTTCTTCATAGGGCAGGCGTTTGGATTCTTCGTCCTGGGGGGTGTGCATCGAACTGATGATGTCGATCAGCCCGTCACGCAGGGCTTCGATCACGGCCAGGCGGTCGTCTTCAGCGCGCAGCGGCGGCTTGACCTTGAAAAACGTCCGATAGTCGGCCACGTCCAGTTCGTTCAGGGTCAGATGATGGATGCTGACCCCGGCGGTGATATCCAGCCCGTTGCGTTTGGCCCGCGCCAGGGCGGGCAGGGCGCGCGACGTCGTGATCTGATCTGCGTGGTAACGCGCACCGGTCATTTCCAGCAGGGCGATGTCGCGATCCAGTCCCATGCGTTCGGCCATCGCAGACACGGCGGGCAGGCCGCGCAGCGATGCGAATTTTCCCGAGGTGACGCAGGCACCGTCCGACAGGCCCGGATCCTGCGGATGCGCGATGACCAGCGCGTTCAGGCTGCGGGCATAGGTCAAGGCGCGGGAAAACACCTTGGTATTGGCGATCACATGGTCGCAATCGGTGAAAGCGACCGCACCGGCGTCCATCAGAAACCCGATCTCGGTCATTTCGCGCCCCTCGCGCCCCTTGGTCAGCGCCGCCATGGGCAGCACGTTGACGGGGGCCGCCGCATTGGCGCGGCGGGTGACGAACTCCAGCGTCTCGGGGCTGTCTATGGCCGGGCTGGTGTCGGGGCGGGTGATCATCGTGGTGACGCCGCCCGCCGCCGCCGCCAGCCCGGCCGAACGATAGCTTTCCTTGTGTCGCTCGCCCGGCTCACAGACCTTGACACCGATATCGACAATGCCGGGGGCCAGGCATTTGCCGTTGCAATCGACCACAGCGGTATCATCGGGCACGGCAATTTCGGCACCGGCGGCAATGATACGCCCGTTTTCGACCAGCAGGCTGCCGGGCGTGTCGCTTCGGGATTCGGGGTCGATCAGGCGGGCGTTGGTGAACAGGGTGGTGGTCATGTACGATGCCCTTTGTTGGCGGCAATGGGGGCGATGGCGGCAATCCCGGCGGTGCCGGGACCGGTGCGTCCGGTCGTGGCGCGGATCCGGCGGCATACGGCAGAGCGTCGCGAAACGGCGCTCATGTCGCGACCAGCCAGACGATCAGGGCGATCAACACCATGAACACCGCAAAAATGGTGCCGCCGACCCGGCGCGCGCGGCTGCGCGAGAAGCGGGGCGATTGTGTCCGGTTCGGGCCCTGGCGTGGCCGGGCGCTGTCGGTGGCAATTGCCGGACCCGCGCGCCAGTCGGTCGGCGTGGCGGTAAAGGTGGCAACCGGGTGGACCGTATCCGGCGGATTCAGGGTCGCGACACGCCCGCCAAAGGCCCCGCTGAAGATCAGCAGCACATGGCCGCGCAAGGCATCCAACTGCGCCTTATGCGCGTCGATCTGTTCCGGCGCGATGCCGCAGCCGTCGATCAGGTATCCGCCCAGCCCCAGCTTCCCCAGATCCGCGACCGGGAACACCTCGACATGGGCAGGGTTCAGCGGCCCGCTGTCCAGCATCTGTTCCACCGCGCCCGGTTCGGACAGGAATCGGGCCTGTTCGGGCGGCATGTCCAGCGCAAACAGACGCAGCTTGCCGGTTTCGCCCGCGGGGATGATCAGTGCGTCGCTCATGCTGTGTCGGTACGGCTGGCCAGCAGGTTGCGTGCCAGCAGTTCCATCGTCGCCATGCGCACGGCAACGCCCATTTCCACCTGATCCTGAATGACGCTGCGGTTGATGTCGTCGGCCAGGGTCCCGTCGATTTCGACACCACGGTTCATCGGGCCGGGATGCATGATGATGGCATCGGGTTTGGCCAGGGCCAGCTTGTCTTCGTCCAGCCCGTAGCGGTGGTAATATTCGCGCTCGGACGGGATGAAACCGCCATCCATGCGTTCACGTTGCAGGCGCAGCATCATCACCACGTCGACATCGGCAAGGCCCTGCTCCATATCGTCATAGACCTCGACCCCGAACTGGTCGATCTGCGCCGGCATCAGGGTGGGCGGGCCGATCAGGCGGATGCGGTTTTCCATCTTGCCCAGCAGCAGGATGTTCGATCGCGCCACGCGCGAATGGGCGATGTCGCCGCAGATCGCGATGTTGAGCCGGTGCAGCCGGCCCTTGGCGCGGCGAATGGTCAGGGCATCCAGTAGGGCCTGTGTCGGATGCTCATGGCGCCCGTCACCCGCGTTCAGCACTGCGCAGTTTACCTTTTGCGCCAGCAGATCCACCGCGCCGGAATGCGGGTGGCGCACCACCAACAGGTCGGGATGCATCGCATTCAGCGTCAGCGCCGTGTCGATCAGCGTTTCGCCTTTCTTGATCGAACTGGCCTGCATCGCCATGTTCATCACGTCCGCGCCCAGGCGTTTGCCTGCAATTTCGAAACTGGCCTGGGTGCGGGTTGAGTTCTCGAAGAACATGTTGATCTGGGTCAGCCCCGTCAGCACGTCGGAATGCTTGGCGGTCTGGCGATTCAGAGTGACATAGTCCTCGGCCAGATCCAGAATCGTGGTGATGTCATGAGGGGCCAGTTGTTCGATCCCCAGCAGGTGGCGATGGTGAAAGGACATGGGCGCTCCGTGTCAGGGTCGCGCCCTTATAGGAAGCCGGCCGAGTGCGGGCAAGTCACACTGCCGGGCGTGACATGCGGATTCGGGTAATATTTTCGCCGGAACCCGGCCGGGGTGGTTTTGTCCCCGCGCGGAAGCGACTAGCGTATCGGCATGGAATCAGCTTTGGATTTTCATACGGCACGGGCGCTGCTGGAATGGCAGATCGAACTGGGCGCGACCGAAGCCATCGGAGATGCTCCGGTGGACCGCTATGCTTTGCCGGATGTCGCGCCTTGGTCCGGCAAGGCCCGATCCAATCCTGCGGCGTCCGCCGCGCCCCGGGCCGGGCGGAACGCCCCGGCGGCCGGGACCATTCCCATGGCCGAAACCGACCCGGTGGATCTGGCCCGGCAGGCGGCGCAAGGGGCAATGACGCTGGATGCGCTCAGGGCGGCACTGGCGGTGTTTGATCTGTGCGATCTGAAGAAAGGCGCGCGTAATCTGGTGTTCTGCGATGGGGTGCCCGAGGCGCGGGTGATGATCATCGGCGAAGCGCCGGGCCGGGAAGAAGACCGCGCCGGGCGGCCGTTCGTGGGGCGTGCCGGGCAATTGCTTGACCGGATGCTGCAGGCCGTCAACCTGAACCGGCAGAGTTCGGTCTACATCACCAATGTCCTGCCGTGGCGGCCGCCGCATAACCGCGACCCCAAGCCCGATGAAATCGCGATGATGGTGCCGTTCTTGCAGCGTCACGTGGAACTGGCCAACCCGGATGTATTGGTGTTGGTGGGCAATCACAGTTGTCAGGCGGTGTTGGGCAAGCGGGGCATTCTGCGATTGCGGGGCAATTGGACGGAAGGGTTCGGCAAGCCGGTGCTGCCGATGACACATCCGGCCTATCTGTTGCGCACGCCGCTGGCCAAACGCGAGGCCTGGGCGGATTTGTTGAGCCTGCAAGCGCGGCTGAGGGGGACATGATGAAGATACTGGCGTTTTCAGACCTGCACGGCGCAGGCAACCGCGCAGCCGAGATTGTTGCGGCAAGTGCCGAGGCCGATTTGGTGATCGGGGCCGGAGACTTCTGCAACATGCGCAAGGGCCTTGAAGAGGCGTTGGCGATGTTGGTGCAGATCCGCGCGCCGATGGTGATGGTGCCGGGAAACGCCGAAAGCATTGAGGAACTGCGGGCCGCGGCCCCCGTGGGCGTGACCGTCCTGCATGGCGAAGGCGCGACGGTGAACGGGCTGCGGCTGTTCGGGTTGGGCTACGCGGTGCCGCAAACGCCTTTTGGCGGCTGGTCCTGCGATCTGTCGGAAGCGGAAGCCGACGACATGCTTGGTGCCTGTGACGAAGCGGACATATTGATCCTGCATTCGCCCCCCAAGGGCGTCGCCGACCAGACGTCGCAGGGGCAGTCGGTGGGATCGGTGGCCATCCACGACGCCATCAAGCGCATCCAGCCGGAATTGGCGCTGTGTGGTCATATTCATGACAGCTGGGGCAAGACCGGGCAGATCGGTCTGACCCGTGTGGTGAATCTGGGGCCTCGGCCGAACTGGTTCGAGGTCGGCGCATGATTGATCCCATGGTCCTGATCGCCTTTGTTCCTGCGGCGCTGGCGTTGAACCTGACGCCGGGGGCGGACATGATGTTCTGTCTCGGCCAGGGGCTGCGGTCGGGTCCCGCTGCCGCCTGGGCCGCCAGCGCCGGTGTCGCGTTGGGCGGGCTGGTGCATGTCAGCCTGGCCGGTCTGGGGCTGGGTGCGGCGGTGGCCGCGCTGCCCTGGCTGTTCGACGTGATCCGCTGGATCGGAGTGGGCTATCTGCTGTGGCTGGCCTGGACCGTGTGGAGAACCGGGCCCGGCGCGCCGCAAGGAATCTCGATGGGATCGGCGCGGGTTTTCCGCAGTGGGTTGATCGTGAACCTGACGAACCCCAAGGTCATCCTGTTCGTCCTGGCCTTTGTGCCGCAGTTCGTTGATCCGGCTGCGGGATCGATTCTGGGGCAATTTCTGACCTTGGGGGTGGTTCTGGCCCTGGGGGGCTTTGTGGTCAACGGGATGGTCGGCGTGTTCGCTGGCGGTGCCGGGCGGCGGTTGGCAGGGGCCGGGCGCTGGCTGGGCTATCTCAGCAGTGGAATATTCGCCACGCTGGCCCTGCGTCTGGCATTCCTGGAAAGGGCGTGATCCATGCCGAAGATTGATGAAAACAAGGCCTTTGTGCCGGTCCGGATCGCCGTCCTGACCGTATCCGACAGCCGCGGGCCGGATCAGGACCGGTCGGGACAGGTTCTGGTGGACCGCCTGCAGGCGGCAGGGCATGTTCTGGCCGACCGCGCCATTCTGCCGGATGAACGGGACCGTATCGCGGATCAGCTTCGGCGCTGGGTCGCGGATCCGTCCGTGGATGTGGTGATCAGCACCGGGGGCACCGGCCTGACCGGGCGCGATGTCACGGTCGAAGCCCATCGCGATGTCTATGAAAAGGAAATCGAGGCGTTTGGCACCGTGTTCACGATCGTTTCCATGCAAAAGATCGGCACCAGCGCGGTGCAGTCGCGTGCCACCGGGGGCGTGGCGCAGGGCACCTATCTGTTCGCGTTGCCCGGCAGCCCGGGGGCCTGCAAGGACGCCTGGGACGGGATACTGGCGATGCAGCTGGATTATCGTCACCGTCCCTGCAACTTTGTGGAAATAATGCCCCGATTGGACGAACATTTGCGACGGAAATAACCGACAGCAACGTTGAACCCCTTGTGGCTTGGCATTTTCCGTCGGCCCGCTACTTTGGAAGCATGGCCACAATGGATGGCTGCAAGAGTATATCGTATGCGGTTTTTACGTCAAAGCATGGTCGGGCTGTTTCTGGCATCTCTTACGCTGGCCCTGATGATTTATGCCGTCAGCCTGGTGCTGGGGGCGGTGCAGGCGCGGCTGAATGATGAAAGGGCACCGGTGGCGGCCCGCGAACGGGTGTTCGCGGTCAATCTGGTGACGGCGCGCTCCGAAACCATCGCGCCGGTCATGCAGGCGTTCGGTCAGGTGCAAAGCCGCCGTACACTGGAATTGCGGGCTGCCATGGGCGGCCGGATCATCGAACTGGCCGACAGTTTTGAAGAAGGCGGCGCCGTGCAGGCGGGCGATGTTCTGGTCCGGGTCGATCCCGCCGATGCGCAATCCGCGCTTGAGCGGATGCAGAACGATATGCTGGATGCGCAGGCCGAAGTCCGCGACGCCGAACGGGCCCTGGTGCTGGCGCGCGACGAACTGGCGGCGGCGGAGGATCAGGCCGAGCTGCGTGTCCGGGCCTTCACGCGGCAGCAGGATTTGCAGGAACGTGGCGTCGGAACCGCCGCTGCGGTTGAAACCGCCGAACTGGCCGCTGCTTCGGCCCGTCAGGTGGTGGTGTCGCGCCGTCAGGCCCTGGCCCTTGCCCAAGCCCGGATCGACCAGGCGGCAACGCGTCGGGCGCGGGCGGAAATTTCGCTTGAAACCGCGCGGCGTGATCTGGATGAAACCACGCTGACAGCCGCGTTCGACGGGACCCTGACCGAGGTCAACCTGGTCGAAGGGCGTTTGGTTTCGACCAATGAGAAACTGGCGGTTCTGGTGGATCCGAATGCCTTGGAGGTCGCGTTCCGCATCTCGACGGCACAATATGCCCGTTTGCTGGATGGGTCCGGTGCGTTGATTCCGGCCCGGGTTCTGGCGTCGTTGGACGTGTCGGGCGCCGAACTTGTGGCCAATGGCCGCATCAGCCGCGACAGTGCAGTTGCCGGGGACGGCCAATCGGGACGGCTGTTGTTCGCCGGACTGGACAATGCGGCGGGGTTCAAACCCGGCGATTTCGTCACCGTTTCGGTTCAGGAACCGGAGATCGAAAATCTGATCCGTCTGCCAGCCTCGGCTCTGGACGCGGCCAGCACGGTGCTGGTGCTGGGGGGCGAAAACCGCCTTGAATCCCTGCAAGTGGATTTGATCCGGCGTCAGGGCGATGATGTGCTGGTGCGCGGCGCAGGGCTGGAAGGGCGCGAAGTCGTGGTGGGGCGCACGCCTCTTCTGGGTGCGGGGATCCGGGTGAAGCCAATTCGGGACCGGGCCGAAAGCGCGACAGCGCCCGCGATGCTTGAACTCAGCGAGGATCGGCGCGCCCGTCTGGTGGCGTTCGTTCAGGACAACGCACGCATGCCCGCCGAGGCCAAGGCCCGGATGCTCGCCCAGCTGGGCGAAACCCGCGTTCCAGCCGGTCTGGTGCAGCGCATCGAGTCCCGGATCGGGGGCTGATCGGTCATGATGCGCGACATCCCACACGCCGCTGGCGGGCTGATGTCCTATTTCACGCGGCACCGGACGGTGGCGAACCTGCTTTTGCTGGTGATGCTGGTGCTGGGTGCGGCGGCGATGCCCAACATGCGCGCCCAGTTCTTTCCGGATGTGATCATCGACAGTGTCACGGTCAATGTGGAATGGGAAGGTGCGGGCCCGGAAGACGTCGACAATGCAATCGTGCAGATACTCGAACCGGCGCTGATGGCGGTGGACGGGGTTGCGGCCACAAAGGCCACATCGCGCGAAGGCCGGGCCTTTCTGACACTGGAATTCGAACCCGGCTGGGACATGGCCCGCGCCGCGGATGATGTTCAGGTCGCCGTCGATGCGATCACGACCCTGCCCGAGGACGCCGAAGACCCAACCGTGCGGCGCGCGGTCTGGCGAGACCGTGTGACCGATGTGGTCCTGTCCGGCCCGGTGGCTCCGGCCCAGTTGGCGCTGTTTGCGGATGAACTGGTCACCCGGTTGTTCGCGGTCGGCGTGACCCGGGCCACCATCCGTGGCGTGGCCGCGCCGCAAACCATCGTCGAGGTGCCTTCTGTCAGGCTGATCGAGCATGACATCAGCATGGCCGCGATTGCCGCCGCGATCGCCGGCGAAGTCGATGCCGACCCGGCCGGAGACGTCACCGGCGCCAACGCAAGGGTGCGCACCGGAACCGAGCGCCGGTCGCCGGAGGACATTGCCGACATTGTTCTGCGGTCCAACCCGGATGGATCCACCCTGACCATTGCGGATCTGGCCTCGGTCCGGGTCGAAGGCGTCACTCGGCTGCGCAGCTATTTCGTCGGCGAAAACCCGGCTTTCTCGATCCGGATAGATCGCTCGGATGCAGGCGATGCCATCGCGATTCAGCATCAGGTCGAGCAGGTCGCGGCAGACATGCAGGCCAGCCTGCCGGCGGGCGTCAAGCTGGACCTGATCCGCACACGGGCCGATGCGATCAGCGGGCGTCTGGATATCCTGATCGACAACGGGCTGATGGGCCTGGCGCTGGTGGTGTGCCTGCTGTTTCTGTTTCTGAACGCGCGCATTGCTCTGTGGGTCGCTGCGGGTATCCCGGCGGCGATGTTTGCTGCCGTGGCACTGATGTATGCCGGCGGGCTGACCATCAACATGATCAGCCTGTTCGGATTGATCATCACGCTGGGCATCGTCGTGGATGACGCCATCGTGGTGGGGGAACATGCCGATTTCCGTGCCCGCCGTCTGGGCGAACACCCGGTCGTTGCTGCCGAAACCGCAGCCCGGCGCATGGCGATGCCGGTTTTGGCCGCCACCCTGACCACTGTGATCGCGTTTTTCGGGCTGACTGCCGTCGGGGGGCGGTTCGGGGATTTGATCGCCGATATTCCGTTCACCGTGATTGCGGTGCTGGTTGCGTCGCTGGCCGAGTGTTTCCTGATCCTGCCCAATCATATGGCGCATGCGATTGCGCATTCGGCCAAACAGCATTGGTACGACTGGCCCAACCGGGTGGTGAATCGCGGCTTTCGCCGGGTGCGGGATCAGGTGTTCGGCCCGCTCATGGCCTGGGCCGTCCGGGCGCGCTATGTGGTGCTGGCGGTGATGCTGGCGGTGCTGGCCAGCCAATTGGCGCTGTTCATCCGCGGCGACGTGCAATGGCGGTTCTTCAACGCGCCCGAGCGGGGATCGGTCACCGGGAATTTTGCCATGGCCGAAGGCGCCAGCCGCGCCGATACGCTGGCGATGATGGCGGAAATGCAGCGCGCCACAGAAGACCTGGGCCGGGACTATGCAGAACGGTACGGCCGCAATCCGCTGGACTATGTCATTGCCGAGGTCGGCGGCAATTCGGGCCGGGGGCTGGCGGGCGTCGATACCAAAGACCCGGATCTGCTGGGCGCGATCTCGATCGAACTGATTGACGCCGATCTGCGCCCCTATTCCAGCTTTGCGCTGGTTGCGGACTTGCAGGACCGGGTGCAACAGCACCCGCTGGCCGAGGTCGTGTCGTTTCGGGGCTGGCGTTCCGGGCCGGGTGGCGATGCGTTGGATGTCCAGTTCTTCGGCGCCGATGTTCAGACCCTGAAAGCGGCCAGCATGGATCTGCAGGCGGCGCTGTTGCGGTATTCCGAAGTCTCGGCCGTCGAAGACGATCTGGCCTATGACAAACAGGAGCTGATTCTGGACCTGACCCCGCAGGGGCAGGCCCTGGGGTTCACCATCGATGCCCTTGGCAGCGCCCTGCGTGCACGGCTGAACGGGATTGAGGCGGCCACCTATCCCGACGGGCCGCGCAGTGCCGCGATCCGGGTCGAGTTGCCCGAAGACGAATTGACCGCCGATTTCCTGGACCGGACCTATATGCGCACGCCTCAAGGCGTTTATGTGCCGTTGTCCGATATCGTCAGCGTGCAGCAGCGCACCGGGTTTTCGGCGGTGCAGCGCGAAAATGGACTGCGGGTGATTTCCGTCACCGGCGATCTGTCCGAGGACGATCCCGCGCGCGCGGCCGAGATCCAGACCGCGCTGCAAACCGAAATCCTGCCCGCCATCGCCAGCACGCGTCAGGTCGAATGGCGCTTGTCCGGGCTCAGCGAGCAAGAGAACGACTTCCTGAACGATGCCCGCAACGGGCTGATCCTGTGCCTGACCGGGATCTATCTGGTGCTGGCCTGGGTGTTTGCCAGCTGGACCCGACCGCTGGTGGTGATGGCGATCATCCCCTTTGGTCTGGTGGGCACGATCTGGGGGCATCATGTCTGGGATGTGCCGCTGAGTATGTTCACCGTGGTCGGATTGCTGGGCATGACCGGTATCATCATCAACGATTCCATCGTTCTGGTCACGACCATCGATCAATACGCCCGGGACCGCGGATTGTTTCCGGCGATCGTCCAGGGGGCCACGGACCGGCTGCGTCCGGTGATGCTGACCACCCTGACGACGGTTCTGGGGCTGGCCCCGCTGATGTACGAGCAAAGCCAGCAGGCCCTGTTCCTGAAGCCGACGGTGATTACCCTGGTCTATGGGCTGGGGTTTGGCATGGTCATCGTACTGCTGCTGGTTCCGGCGCTGGTCGCCATACAAAGTGATTTCGCCCGCCCGCTTCTGTCGCTGCGGCGGGCCCTGCGCAGCCCGGACCGCCCGCTGCGCGGATTGGTCCGGGGGACGGGGGCTGTTTTGCTGGCCTGGTGCGCGGCGACGCTGGGGGCGGCGGCGGTCATGGGCGTGTTGCCTGTGCCGATGGCGGATCTGGTGCCGGTGCAGCCCGGGAACAATCCGATGCGCGAGGCGCTGATGGTCTTTGTGGCGGGGGCCGCCCTGATCGTGACGCTGGCCTGGCTGGGGGCGGCGGTGAGCTACGCGTTCGGATTGTTCCGCCGCGCCTGAGCGCGCTGGATCGCCAGTTCCATCAGCCAGTCGACCCGCTCGCTCGTGGGCAGCGCCCCGGCGCGAACCTGTCCGTGGGGCACCCAGGCCGCGTCCAGCACGTCATCGGCGGCACAGGGGGTGCCGCCGACGAAATCGCACAGGACGGCGGCCAGCAGGAACTGACGGGTGATATCGCCCTGCGCGTCGCGCTCCAGAACGTCGATATTGCTCAGGTATTCGACCGGCCGCGCCGTGATGCCGGTTTCTTCGTGCAGTTCACGCGCGGCTGCGTCCAGCGCGGTTTCACCCAGTTCGACATGGCCGCCGGGAAACCCCCACAGACCGGCATCCGGTGGATTGGCACGCCGCGCCAGCAGGACATGGCTGTCGGTGACGACGACGGCAATCGCGCCCAAGAGGGGTCTGGGGTTTTTCATGTCGGCCTGCATGTCAGCCCGGCGCGCAGCCCTGGATTTCGACCGCGTGATCGTGGCCCAGAACGGTGATGCGCACGGCTGAACGGTCCAGTGCGAAACTGCCGTGTTTGACATGGATCAGATCGCTGGCTGCGGTCAGGACATCGCCCTTGCGGCTGGTTTCGCTTTGCGACGCCCAGATCTGGGCATTGCCGGGTTCGATCACCGCGACTTCGCGACCGCCAGCAGAAGGCATGGCAATGCGGGCTTCGATCCGCATGCCGCCCTCTATGGGGGACAGGCGGCAGGTCGCCGTTCTGACCTGTCCTTCGCGGCGATCGTATGGACGTTGCGCCAGCGCCGCGACAATGGCCGGGTTGCGTTTGGCATCGCGGTCGATCTTGTGGTCGATGGAGAGGGTCGTGGGAATGCAGACATCGCTGCACACCCCGATTTCCACCGTGCCGCGCAAATGGATCGCCCCGCCCGGGTCGGACGGTGAAATTTCCACCGGCAGCACCAGCTGATCCTTGTATCCGATCGATTGCATGTCGCCCTGATCAAACACATGGGGTGCGGGCCAGTAATAGTCCAGCTCTTTCAGATTGCGCGATTTGCGCCAGTCGAACCTGGGCGGTATGCCCGCATCCCCGGGGGCCCGCCAATAGGTCTTCCAGCCATCGGCCAGGGTCAGCCGCAGCGCCGACAAATAGGTGCCGCGCGGCGTCATCCCGCCGTCCAGAACATCGACCTGAACGACGTCCTTCAGTGTCGTCTGGCCCGATGCCGCAGAGACAGCCATGACGGCGCAGAAGCCCAGAATGGTCGCGATGGATGTTTTCATGCCCGGATACATGCGCAATCCGGGATGAAATGCCAAGTCACGTTCCGGTCAACCTGTGCCACCTGGACAAATTTCCTCTGTGCGGAACTGTCCCTTGCGTCGGCCCGTGGCTAAAGCCATGTTGGGGGAGGGGGACTGGACTGACGCAAAGGCAGGAGCGGACGGACAAACATGGATCTGACCGGCAAGTTGTTGATCGCCATGCCCGGAATGGGCGACATGAGGTTCGAACATTCGGTTGTTTTCCTGTGCAGTCATGGCGATGAGGGGGCAATGGGCCTGATCATCAACAAGCCGGCCCAGGACGTCCGCCTGTCCCATCTGCTGGAACAGCTTGAGATCCGCCCGGAACCGCCGGGGCGCGACATGGCGGTGCATTTCGGCGGTCCGGTCGAAAGCGCGCGCGGTTTCGTCCTGCATTCGCCGGAATATGCGTCCGATCTGCAATCCATGACCGTTTCCGACCGGTTCAGTATGACCGCCACGCTGGATATCCTGGAGGACATCGCCGTTGGCAGCGGCCCCGAAAAGGCCTTGATGATGCTGGGCTATGCCGGGTGGGGGCCGGGACAGCTGGAATCCGAAATATCGATGAACGGCTGGCTGACATCGGATGCGGACAGCGATCTGGTGTTCGCCATGGACGACGATGACAAATGGAGCGCGGCGCTGAAGCTGCTGGGGGTGGATCCGCTGACGCTTTCCGCCAGCGCGGGTCACGCCTAACCGGCGCTGCGCCGTTACAGGTGGCGCGGCGCGGCGGCGCGGCGCAGCCGGTCGTTGATCGCGACGCCCAGCCCGGTGGCCGGAATCGGCGCGATGGCGATGGGGCGTCCGGTGCGGTCCACCTGATGCAGGAATTCGAACAGATTTGCCGCGGCCTCGGCCAGATCGGCGTCCGTCGACAGGTTGAAGTCGCAGCCCATCTGCCCGAAGCCCAGAAGCACTTCGCCATCACGGGCTGATGATGCATTCAGCCGGACCGCCGCGGACGGGGCGTAATGGGATTGCATCTGTCCCGGAGCCGTCAAGACATCGCTGTGATCGCGATCCTGCAGGGGTCGGCCCAGGACGGTTTCGATGTCCTCGCGTGACACGCCGCCGGGGCGCAGCAGAGTCACCTGTTCCCCGTTCAGCCCCAGAATGGTGGATTCCAGCCCCACGGGGCAGGGGCCGTCGTCGATCACGGCCGCGATCCGCCCGTTCAGGTCCTTCAATACATGCGATGCCGCCGTGGCACTGATCCGGCCAGACAGATTGGCCGACGGCGCGGCGAGCGGGCCGCCAAAAGTGGACAGCAACTTGCGGGCGGTGGGATGTGCCGGGACACGCACAGCCAGAGTATCCAGCCCGGCCGTCACCAGCGATGCAATGCCGTGCCCCGGACGCAGCGGCAACACCAGCGTCAGCGGCCCCGGCCAGAACGCCGCGGCCAGTTCGTCGGCGGTGTCGGTCCATGCGACGTGGCGTTTTGCCATATCGGCATCCGGCAGATGTGTGATCAGCGGGTTGAAGGCAGGCCGTCCCTTGGCGGCATAGATCCGCGCCACGGCCGGTCCCGACCGGGCGTCCGCACCCAGCCCGTAGACGGTTTCGGTCGGAAACGCGACGGTCTGGCCTTCTGCCAGCAGCGCGGCGGCCCGGTCCAGCGCGGTTTGCGTTGCGGTCAGTTTCAGGGTGTCGGTGTGGGACATGGCGGTGACGCGGCGTTTCGGTTGCGTGTTGGAGCGGGCTGGATTGAAATGCTGGAGATATTTATTCATTAACGGTGGAGTGCGCGGAAGCCAAGCCCGCCCGAGAGCCGTCGCCCATCCAGGAGGTATCTGCCATGCCGTATCGCGCCCCCGTTTCCGACTATGAATTCCTGCTTCGGCACGTTGTCGGCTTTGACCAGGTTTCCGCAACCGACCGTTTTTCTGAGGCCGGCCTGGACATGGTCGGTCCGATCCTGACCGAAGCGGGCAAGATGTGCGAAGCGGTGATGGCCCCGCTGCAACGGAACGGCGATCTGCATCCCGCCCGGCTGGAAAACGGAGTGCTGCGCACGTCACCCGGCTTTGCCGAGGGCTGGAAGGCCATTGCCGACGGCGGCTGGATCGGAATGAGCGGCAACCCGGAATATGGCGGAATGGGTTTGCCGATGACCTTGACCACCAGCGTCAACGAAATGATGAGCGCGGCCTGCCTGTCGCTGCAGCTGGCCCCGCTGATGAGCCAGGGACAGATCGAGGCGCTGGAACATCACGCCAGCGATGCGCTCAAGGATCTGTACCTGCCCAAATTGATCAGCGGCGAATGGGCGGGCACGATGAACCTGACCGAACCGCAGGCCGGTTCGGATGTGGGGGCATTGTCGTCCCGGGCCGAACGCAATGCGGATGGCACCTATGCGATCAGCGGGCAGAAGATATTCATCAGCTGGGGCGACAATGACTTTAGCGGGAATATCTGCCATCTGGTGCTGGCGCGCCTGCCGGACGGGGTGCCCGGCACCAAGGGGATCAGCCTGTTCCTGGTGCCCAAACGGCTGCCCGACGCGAACGGCGATGCCGGCGTTGCCAACAATCTCAAGGTGGTCAGCCTGGAACACAAGATGGGTCTGCATGGCAGCCCGACCTGCGTCATGCAGTATGACGGGGCGACGGGCTGGCTGGTCGGCAAGGAACATGGCGGCATGGCGGCGATGTTCACGATGATGAACAATGCGCGGCTGGGTGTCGGCGGGCAGGGCGTTGGCGTGGCCGAAGGCGCCTATCAGCACGCGCTGGCCTATGCGCAGGAACGCAAACAGGGCAAGACACCCAGCGGCACCATCATCGATCACGCCGATGTGCGCCGGATGCTGACCACCATGAAGGCGGATGTCTTCGCCTCGCGCGCGATCATGCTGGCCTGTGCGGTGGCGATCGACATGAGCGTGGCAACCGACGATCCCGAGTGGCACGCGCGCGCGGCATTGCTGACGCCCATCGCCAAGGCGTTCGGTACGGATGTCGGCATCGAAGTCGCGCAAACCGGTGTGCAGGTGCACGGCGGCATGGGCTATATCGAGGAAACCGGGGCCGCCCAATATGCGCGCGACGTGCGTGTGACGGCGATCTATGAAGGCACCAACGGGATTCAGGCGATGGATCTTGTGGGGCGCAAGATGATGGACGCCGGCGAAGCGGCGTTCCGCCTGCTGGACGAGATCGAAACCGGGGCCGAAAATGCCCGGGCCACGCATCCGGTGATGGCCGAGGCGGTCTGGCAGGCGACCGAGTCGCTGCGCGAAACCACGGAATGGATGGTCGCACGGGATGACATGAACGACCGTTTCGCCGGGGCGGTGCCCTATCTGCGCGCCTTTGCGCGGGTGCTGGGCGCGCATTATCATCTTGTTGCCGCGCAGGCAGACAAGGGCGGGGCGCGCGAACGGCTGGCGCGGTTCTATATCACCCGGATGTTGCCCGAACACGCCGGTCTTCTGGCGCAGGCGCAATGCGGTGCCGAAGGCCTGTTCACGCTCAGCGCCGACGATCTGGCGGCCTAGGCATGGACGGGCATATCGAACCGGTTTTGCGATACCCGTGGGAAACTCCGCCCGAACGCGGGCAGGCGATCGAAGTGGCACCTGGCGTGTTGTGGATGCGTCTGCCGCTGCCGATGAAACTGGATCACGTCAATGTCTATGCGCTGGATGACGGGGATGGCTGGACGCTGATCGACACCGGGTTTGACACCGGCATGACACGCACGATCTGGGGCGAATTGCTGGCCGGACCGCTGGCGGGCAAGCCGGTCAAGCGGGTCGTGGTGACCCATCATCATCCTGATCACGTGGGGCTTGCCGGATGGTTTCAGACCGAACACGGTGCCCGTCTGACGACCACGCGCACGGCCTGGCTGTTTGCGCGGATGCTGTGGCTGGACGATCAGGACCGGCCGCCGCCGGAAACGGTCGAATTCTGGCGCAGTGCCGGGATGGATCCGGACATACTGGCCCGGCGGCAGGATGAGAAACCGTTCAACTATGCCGATATCGTTGCCCCGATGCCCCTGGGATTCACGCGGATCGCACAGGGCGACAGCATCACGATGGGCGGGCGCACATGGGATGTGCATATCGGCAACGGACATGCGCCGGAACATGCCACGTTCTGGAGCCGGGACGACAATCTGGTGATTTCCGGCGATCAGATCCTGAGTTCGATCAGCCCCAACATCGGCGTCTATGCCACCGAACCCGAAGCCGACCCTCTGGCGGGCTGGCTCGAAGCCTGTGAACGGTTTGTGCCTCTGGCGCGCGAGGATCATCTGGTGCTCGGGGGGCACAAGTTGCCGTTCACGGGGCTGCCGTTTCGCTTGCAGCAATTGATCGAGAACCATCATGGCGGTCTGCGTCGCCTGCTTGAATTCCTGCAACGGCCCCATGCGGCCGCCGATTGTTTCGCGCCGCTGTTCAAACGCCGTATCGGGGACGGCGAATACGGGCTTGCGCTGGTCGAGGCCGTGGCGCACGTTAACCATCTCTATCACGACGGGCGGGTCACGCGATCGCGCCGGGCGGATGGGGCCTGGATGTATCAAAGCCGGGAGGGCGACGATGGATGACGATGTGCGAACGACGGCCGAAGCGGTCGAGGCGAACGCGCTGCCCCGAATGCGCGAAGCCCATGCAGATCCGGCCGACTGCGCCGGATTGGACTGTGTGCCAGAGCAGCTGAACAAACCCGTCGGCGACAAAAGCCCGGCGCAATGGGCCTATGAGCGGCTGATCATCTATATCCAGAATTTCGAAAAACAGCTGGATGGCGAACAAGAGGTCGCCATGGGCTTTGTCGGCGGCGATGCGGGGGTGTTGCGGGTTCAGGGCGTAGGGTATTATGATCCTGATATCGTGACATTTTATGGTACTGATGCGCGCGGTGCGCGGACCCAGCTGGTGCAGCATGTCAGCCAGCTCAGCGTCATGTTGCGCGCGGTGCCCAAACCAAGCAAGGACGCACCCGCGAACAGAATCGGGTTCCGGTTGGCGGCGGAACTGGAAAAGGACTGACGCGGGCTTGCGTCAAGGCAGCGTGCAGCGTTCTATGGGCCCAGATCCCAACGGAGCCTGAACCATGGCCGCATTTTCCGCACTGTCCAATGTTCGCCGGGCCTATGGCGACAGCTGGCGGCGGCATCGGGTTTTCATCCTTCTTTATCTGTTGTTGCGGTTGTTGGTGCTGGCGGTGTTGGCACCGCTGCTGGGCGGGCTGATCAATCTTGCGGTGTCCCTGTCCAGCCAGTCGGCGCTGACGGATCAGGATATCGTCGGCTTCTTTCTTACGCCGACCGGTTTTGTCGTGACCATCGGTGTGATCAGCCTGTTTCTGGTTGTCGAGGTTCTGGGTTTCGCGGCGATGACGGCTATCTGGCGGGCCGGTGGGGACGACCGGCTGGCGGCGGTGCAGGCGGCGTTGTGGGCGGTTCTGCGGCGGTTCCGTCCGCTGGTGGGCTTTGCCGTATTGTTCGTGCTGCGGGTGCTGGTGCTGGCGTCGCCTTTTGTGCTGGCGGGCCTGTTCGTCGCGCAGAGATTTCTGAGCACCTATGATATCAACTATTACCTGACCCACCGTCCGCCGCAGGCGATGATGGCGGCAGCCGTTATTGCGGTGTTGCTGTTGGGTCTGGCGGTGACCCTGCTGATACGCCTGTCCGGCTGGGCGCTGGCGCTGCATATGGTGGTGTTTGACGGGGTTTCCGCGAGCGCGGCCTTTGTCCGCAGTGCCGAACAGATGAAGGGGCGGCGGCTGGGTCTGCAGGTGGAACTGGTGCTGTGGTTCGTGGTTCGAATGCTGTTGATTGGTGCCACCGGCGTCTTGGCGGGCGCGGTGCTGAACCTGATACCGCTGAACGCCGGTTCGGGGCTGCAGATGCTTCTATCGCTGACGCTGATTGTCGTCGCGCTCTGGAGGCTGGCCGGTGCGGCGGTTTCGGCCATTGCGCTGGCGGCCCTGGCCAAATTGGTAGAGGGGCATTCCCAAAGCGGTGCAGCCTTGCAGCCGCCCAGGGCAGGAGCGGCAGAGGGCAGGCCCGGGCGTCTGGTTCTGGTGGTCGCCGCGCTGGTGGCCTTGGCCGCTTTTGGTGTCTGGTCCGGTGGCCAGTTGCTGGACGGGATTCGCACCCATGATGATGTCACGATCATCGCCCATCGCGGCGCGGCGGGCGCGCGGCCTGAAAACACCCTGGCCTCGGTCCGTAAGGCGATCGAGGATGGCACCGACTGGGTCGAGATCGACGTGCAGGAAACCGCGGATGGCGAAGTGGTCGTGATCCACGACAGCGACTTCATGAAACTGTCCGGTGTCCCGCTGAAAATCTGGGATGCCACGATGGACGATCTGGCAGACATAGACATCGGCGGCTGGTATGATGCGGCCTATGTCGATCAGCGCACACCCTTGTTGCGGGATGTGCTGAAGATGGCCAAAGGGCGGGCCAAGGTGCTGATCGAGCTGAAATATTATGGCCATGATGTCGAACTGGAACCACGCGTGATCCGCATCGTCGAGGCGTTGCAGATGGAGGATCAGATCGCCACGATGTCGCTGAAATACCCGGCGGTGAAAAAGATGCTGTCGCTGCGCCCGGATTGGCGGACAGGGGTTCTGGCGGCAACCTCGGTGGGCAATCTGGCCGGGCTGGACGGCGAATTCGTCGCCGTGAGCATGGCCCAGGCCGGTCCGCGGCTGGTACAACGCATCAAGGCGGCGGGCAAGGATCTGTATGTCTGGACGGTGAATGATCCGCTGGATATGTCCAAGATGATCTCGATGGGGGTCGACGGGTTGATCACGGATGAACCCGCGCTCGCGCGGCAGGTGCTGCGGGCGCGGGCCGATCTCAGCACGCCCGAAAGGCTGGTGTTGTGGATGACAGAGGAACTGGGCCTGTCGATGAATGACAAGGGGTATCGCGATGCATCCCCGTGAGCCTGGGTTTGCTTTGCTGGTTTGCGGATTGCTGACCGCCCCTGCGGCGGGATGGTGCGAATCGCCGGACGGTTTCGCGCGAAGGCTTGAATTGCACGCCCAGCAGGCGTTGTTGGACCGGCGCGCTGTCGAAGGCACCGTGCTGGCCCCTTTCGTCACGGACGGATGCAGCGGGGGGCTGTCGGACGCCTGGCGCATGATCTCGGCGCAGTTTCCGGATTTTGCGGCGGCACATGACGATACGCCGCCCTGGGAAGCCTGCTGTGTGATCCATGACCGCGTCTATCACGACGCAACGGGCTCGGACACCGCGGAACAGGGGTATGCGGCGCGGCTGCGGGCGGATGCGGCCCTGCGCAGCTGTGTCGAGCGGACGGGCGCCGCGCGCCGCGCGCAGCTGGCCGATCGCTACGATATGAGCGAGGACAGCATCACCGAGGCCTATGCGGCGATCGCGCAGGGCATGTATCTGGCGGTCCGACTTGGCGGCGTGCCCTGTTCGGGGCTGCCGTGGCGGTGGGGGTTCGGTTGGCCGGATTGTTCGCCTCTGGCGCCTGTGACACAGCCGTAAGCGGGTTTCCGTCGCCTTGCGATTGACGTGGCTGCAGGGATTTGCGATTGCACTGTGCAACAGCAACCCTTTGCAAATGGAACCGGATGACATGGCTGAGTACAAGCACGGCGAGATGGACGTCAAGGCGCAGACGGAAACCTTTGACGGTTTCGTGAAATTCACAACATGGACCGTGGTGGTCATTCTTGCCATCCTGGTGTTCCTGGCGCTGTTTGCCCGCTGATCCGGGTCGTAGAATGTTGCGTTTTCTTGTCGCGGTCTCGTTGCTCGCGGCCTTGACCGCCTGCACCAAGCCTGTTCAGAACTATGCGGATGACGCGACGATTGCCGCTGTCGCGTATCGCAATCCCGAACCGCCGTCCCTGACCCTGTACACCATGGTCAACAACCGATCGGGCGAGGGGGCACATACCGCGTTGTTGATCAACGCATCCCAACAGGTGATCTTTGATCCGGCGGGGTCGTTCTATTCCTCGGCCACGCCCGAACAGGACGATGTGATATTCGGCGTCACGCCGCAGATGGAACAAGCCTATCGCAGCGCCCATGCGCGCAGCACCTTTCATGTGGTCAGCCAGAAGGTTTCCGTGTCTCCGGAACAGGCCGAGCGCGCCTTGCAACTGGCCAGAAGCAACGGGCGTGTCGCGGATGCGTTCTGCGCCAGTTCGACGGCGAAACTGCTCACGCAGATCCCCGGTTTCGAGAGCATCCGCAGCACCATGTTTCCGAAAAAGCTGATGACCCAGTTTGCGGAAATCCCCGGCGTGCAGACCGATCGGTACTATGAAGACGACAGCCCCGATCTTCAACAGGGGCTGAACACGGTAAACGCGACCCTAACCCAGTAGATAGAGCAATGCGTAAAGCGTGGCGGCACCGGCGAAGATGGCTGCAATCACGTTCTTGGTGACCAGCCCGATCAGAATGGTCATCGCCGCCGCGCTCATCCGGGCCGTATCGGGCTGGCCCTGGGTGGCGGCGGGCCAGATCACCAGCGGTGTCACCAGGGCGGGAAGTATGGCGACCGCCGTGTAGCGCAGATGCCGCAGCAGCCAGTCGGGCATGGGACGGTTGCCGACCAGCCCGATAAACACGAACCTCAGGGCGAAACTGCCCACGGCCATGGCGATTATGACAATCCACAGGGTAGTCTGATCTATCGTTTCGGTCATGCGTTCAGCCTCTTGCGATCAAGCATAAGTTCCGTCTGTGCCCCGGTGATCATCCCGGCAAACCCGGCGCACAACAGCCCCAGATTATAGGGAAACCCCGCCGATACGATTGCCACGATGATCGCCACCACGGCCGCCGCCAGATGCGCGGGGGTGCGCAACATCGGTGCAATCATCGCCAGAAAGGCGATGGGCAGCGCAAAATCCAGGGCCCAGCTTTCGGGAATTTGCGATCCCATGACCGCCCCCACCAGCGTTGCGCTGTACCACAGCGGAGCAATCAACCCGACGCTGCCCAGGAAATATGCCATGCGTTCGGATATGGTCATGTCGCGATGGGTTTCGAATTGAACGATGGACAGGGCATAGGATTGATCGACCGTGAAATAGGCCGCAAGCGCGCGCTGCCATATCGTTGCCCCGCCAAGATACGGGGTCAGGGACGCGGAATACATCGCGACCCGCAGATTGACGGCCAGGGCCGAGATCAGCACCATCACCGTCGGGGCCTGTTCCTGCATCAGTTGCAGCGCGGTGAATTGCGCGGCCCCTGCGAACACCGTCACGGAAAAGGTCATGATTTCCAACAGGTTCAGACCCGCTTCGACAGCCAGTACGCCGAACAGCAAACCGAAGGGGCCTGCCACCAGAACAAAGGGCGTGCTATCCCTGATGCCTTTCCAGAAGAACGATTTTGCGGTGGTGGATGCCATGCGATACCCCTAGACTGCGCCGGACAGCACTAGCGAGGATCGGGAGGGGTTGCAATTGGTCACGAAGCCGGACGCCGAGGGCTATATCATCGCGCCTCTCCCCGGTGCGGCGGGTTTGACGCGCGCGGTCGAAGGTGTGGATCAGAACGGACACCGTTCACGCATCGCAGTTGTCGAAGAACGCCCACTGACCATTTTCCTGAATGGGCAGGAAATCGTGACGGCGATGACCATTGGCGACTATCCGGAATACCTGGCGCTGGGGTTCTTGCGCAATCAGGGCATGTTGCTGGCGGATGACCGTATCTCGGGGGTCGACTATGACGACGACCTGGAAACCGTGGTGGTGCGGACCGACCGCAAGACATCTTACGAAGAAAAACTGCGCAAGAAGACCCGCACGTCGGGCTGTGCCGTCGGAACGGTTTTCGGCGACATGATGGAGGGTCTCGAAGGGGTGCGGTTGCCTGCGGTCGAACTGCGCACAAGCTGGCTGTATGCCTTGGCGGCGCGGATCAACCGCACGCCGTCCCTGTATCTTGAGGCTGGCGCGATCCACGGCACGGTGCTGTGCAGGCAGGATCGCCCGCTGGTCTATATGGAAGACGTGGGGCGCCACAATGCGGTGGACAAGATCGCCGGCTGGATGCTGCAGAATCAGACCCCGCCCGAGGACAAGATCCTGTACACCACCGGGCGGTTGACCTCGGAAATGGTCATCAAGACCGCGATGATGGGAATTCCGGTGCTGGCGTCGCGTTCCGGTTTTACCGCCTGGGGTGTCGAAATCGCCCGCGAGGTCGGGTTGACCCTGATCGGACGCATGCGCGGACAGCGGTATGTCTGTCTGTCGGGCGAGGACCGTCTGCTGCGTGACACCGATCCGTCTGCGGTCGCCGGTGAGGAACCTCGCCACAGCAGAAAGAGCGCCAGAACATGAAGGCTCCTCTGGGTGTGATACTGGCGGGCGGGCTTGCCAGCCGGATGGGCGGCGGGGATAAGGGGCTTTTGATGCTGCGCGGTCAGTCGCTTTTGGCGCGGGTGATCGACAGATTGCAGCCCCAGGTCGCCGATCTGGCCCTGAACGCAAACGGGGCCGCGTCGCGATTTTCGGATTTTGGTCTTCCGGTGTTGCACGACAGCATAGAAGGCTTCGTCGGCCCCTTGGCCGGAGTGCTGGCGGGGCTGGACTGGGCGGCGGAACAGGGTGCGGACAGCATCGTCACAGCGGCGGCGGATACGCCTTTCTTCCCCTCTGATCTGGTGCCGCGCCTGCAACTGGCGGGGCAGGGTATGACGCACCCTCTGGTGCTGGCGGCGACACCGGACGCGGCGCGGGGACGTGTCCGGCATCCGACATTCGGCTTGTGGCCGGTTGCCCTGCGCGAGGATCTGCGCGATGCGCTTGAAGGCGGATTGCGCAAGGTGGTATCGTGGACCGACCGGCACGGCGGGCAAGAGGCGCTTTTTGACGCCGAGCATTTCGATCCCTTCTTCAACGTCAATACGCCACAGGATCTGGCCCGGGCCGAAACCATTCTGGAGCGCGCGTCGTGAAGGTTTTCGGCGTGACCGGCTGGAAGAACACCGGCAAGACCGGTCTGGTGGAGCGTCTGGTGGCTGAAATCACCGCACGGGGGCTGTCCGTGTCGACCGTCAAGCACGCTCATCACAGCTTTGACGTGGATCAGCCGGGCCGGGACAGCCACCGCCACCGGGTGGCCGGTGCGCAAGAGGTGCTGCTTTGCTCGGGAAACCGCTGGGCCTTGATGCACGAATTGCGCGACGCGGATGAACCGGATCTTGCCACGCTGCTGGCGCGTCTTTCACCGGTCGATCTGGTCCTGATCGAGGGCTACAAGCGCGAACCGCACCCCAAGATCGAAACCCATCGGTCCGCATCGGGCCAATTGCTGCTTGCGCCAGACGATGAAACGATCCGGGCTGTGGCCAGCGATACGCCCCTGACGCTGGACCGGCCGGTTTTCGATCTGGACGATACCGTGGGGATTGCCGATTTCGTCCTGCGCGAAGCGGGGGTGTCAAGGCCATGTTGAAATGACGGGCAGCAGTCAGGAAAACCCCATCGCGCCGCCGCCGCTGCGCAATGACTGCTTTGCGTTGCCAGCTGGGGTCAATTGGACCCCGGTGGACGACGCGCTGGATCTGTTGCGCAATCGTCTGCATCCGGTGACCGGCCACGAGCCCCTTCCCATCGCCGAAGCCCTGGGACGGGTGCTGGCGCAGGATGTTGTCGCGCGCCGTTCCAATCCTCCGCATGCCAATTCGGCTGTGGATGGATATGGCTTTGCCGGGCCGCTGCCCGAGGGGGTGCACAGCCTGCCATTGGTGCCGGGCCGCGCCGCGGCGGGGGTGCCATTGCCTGTCAGCGTGCCTGCGGGACATGCGGTGCGTATCCTGACCGGGGCCAGTCTGCCCTCTGGGGTCGACACCGTGGTATTGCAAGAGGACGTCACATCGGATGGCACGCAGATCGCCCTGCGCGGGCCGCTCAAAAAGGGGGCCAACGCGCGCCGGGCGGGCGAGGATGTCGATAAGGGCGATCCGGTTCTTGCCGCGGGGCGGGTTTTGACGGCTGCGGATCTGGCATTGCTGTCGGCGGTCGGTGTTGCGCAGGTTCCGGTGCGCGCGGTCTTGCGTGTGGCCGTGATCTCGACCGGGGATGAATTGGTTGATCCCGGGCAAACCGCCGGGGCCGGGCAGATCTTTGACGCCAATCGCCCGATGTTGCTGGCGATGGCGCAACGGTTCGGGTTCCGGCCTGTCGACATGGGCCGGGTCAGAGACGATCGGGCCGCGCTGCGCGACCGCCTTGATCAGGCTGCCGCCCGGGCGGATGTCGTCTTGACAAGCGGCGGTGCGTCGGCCGGTGACGAAGACCATGTGTCTGCCCTGTTGCAGGACGCGGGCGCAATGCAGAAGTGGCGTATCGCGGTCAAACCGGGACGCCCGCTGGCTTTGGGCATGTGGTCGGGCACCCCTGTCTTCGGGCTGCCGGGAAACCCGGTCGCGGCGATGGTCTGTACCCTGATTTTCGCGCGCCCCGCGATGAGCCTGCTGGCCGGGGCGCGGTGGCTGGTTCCTCAGGGGTTCGATCTGCCTGCCGCCTTCGAGAAGAACAAGAAGCCGGGGCGGCGCGAATATCTGCGCGCGCGGATGCGTGACGGGCGCGCCGAGGTATTCGCCTCGGAAGGCTCGGGGCGGATCAGCGGGCTGAGCTGGGCCGACGGGCTGGTCGAATTGCAAGATGGCGCGCGTCACGTCCGGCCCGGTGATCCGGTTCGTTTCATCCCGTTCGGCAGTTTCGGTCTCTGACGGTTCTCACAGATGCCCGCATTCGGGCACCGGTGTCAGCGTGCTGCCGTCCTGTTGCCATCTGAGCAGGTTGTCACAGGTCAGATCCGCCATGGCCTGGCGGGTTTCATGGGTGCCGCTGCCGATGTGGGGCAGCAGCACCACATTGTCCATGTTGATCAGGTCGGCCGGGACATGGGGTTCGTTTTCGAATACGTCCAACCCGGCCCCGCCCAGTTCACCCGCCTGAAGGGCGTGCACCATGGCGGTTTCATCCACCACGGACCCGCGCGAGATGTTGATCAGGATACCCCGCGCCCCCAGTGCCTGCAGGACAGACCGATCTATCAGATGCCGCGTGTCCGGTCCGCCCGGAACGACGCAGATCAGAACGTCACAGGCCGCCGCCATTTCGGTCAGATCGCTATAGTACCGATAGCCAACCGATTTCACGTGGCGCGCGTGATAGACCACCGTGGCATCGAAAGCCTGCAACCGCCCTGCCAGGGTCTGGCCGATACGTCCCAATCCGACGATGCCGACGGTGCGACCCTGAACCGTATGCGTCAAAGGCGCCTTGCCCTCGGTCGCCCAGCGTCCGCTGCGCACATAGGCGTCGTTGGTGATCAGCCTGCGGCTGACGGCAAGCCACAACATGATAGCAGTATTGGCGACTTCGTCATTCAGCACGCCGGGGGTGTGGGTCACAATGATGCCCCGGGCCGCCGCAGCAGTGGCATCAATAGAGTCATAGCCGACCCCATAGCTGGAAATGATCTTGAGATTGGGCAGCGCATCCAGAAAATCGGACCGGATGGCCCGTCCGCCGGTGGCCAGAACCGCGGGAATCTCGGGGCCGTGCGCGTCCATATACCGGGTCGGGTCCGCGATATCCTCTAGCGAGATCAGATTGAAGCTGCCTGACAGGCGCTCTGTCATGTGTGTGTCGATCTTGCCGGTCAGCAATAGGTTGGTCTTCATCTCGGTCTTTCTTCCTGATGCGCGGTTTGATGCACGGTGGTCGGTGATGGGTGGTGTTCGGAAAATCATGCGGCTGTCGTGGGCGGGCGGTCAGACAGATCGCTGCGCAGGGTGATGAAACCGGCCCGAAACGTCAATGCCCGGCAACCGGGTTTGATAGGTCCGGCTTTCTGCTGCGTTGAGATATGGTCAAGATGGACTCGTGCGGGAAAATTTGTTCTGATTTCTATCAATGGCAGAAGCCCGGGGATGCGTGTTCGGTGCCATGTGCGGGTCTCGAATTTTAGTTTAATGCTAAACTAAAGCCATGCGTTGCGCGCAGAGATGCTATGTGTCGAGGGGGCTACATGGGCTTGGCGGGGTATGTTAGGCCCGAATTCAACAGACCGGCCAAGCGGAATTTGGCTGGCGGCATGTGTGAAAACCTCATTCATGCTATATAATTTAAGGCTAAACCAAATTTGAGGGCGATGGCTCTTGCAAGGGAAGAGGAACACATGACGGACCAGACCCAGGATATCGACCCTGTCGAATCGCAGGAATGGCAGGAAGCCATCGAAGACGTGATCGAACGGGATGGTGCCAATCGCGCGCATTATCTGTTGGACAAGGCTGTGCAACAGGCCCGTGCGGCGGGGGCCAACCTGCCGTTCTCGGCAACGACACCGTATCAGAACACTATCCCGGCGGACGACCAGGAACCCTTTCCCGGCGATATGGAAATGGAATGGCGCATCCGGACCATCAACCGCTGGAACGCCATGGCCACCGTCGTGCGCCGCAACAAGGAAAGCAGCGAATATGGCGGGCACATCGCGTCTTTTGCCAGTTCGGCAGCGATGTATGACATCGGGCTGAACCATTTCTGGCGTTCGAAATCGGCGATCCACGGCGGCGATCTGGTGTTCTTTCAGGGGCATGCGATCCCGGGCATCTATGCCCGCAGCTTCATGGAAGGCCGGATCAGCGAGGAAGAGTTGGAAAATTTCCGCTCTGAGGTCGGCGGCAAGGGTCTGTCTTCCTATCCGCACCCCTGGCTGATGCCCGATTACTGGCAGTTCCCGACTGTTTCCATGGGGCTGGGCCCCTTGATGGCAATCTATCAGGCGCGGTTCATGAAATACATGCACAACCGTGGCCTGATCGACATGGCCGACCGCAAGGTGTGGTGTTTCCTGGGCGATGGCGAAATGGACGAACCGGAAAGCCGGGGCGCCATCGACCTTGCCGCACGGGAAGGGTTGGACAACCTGATCTTCGTGATCAACTGCAACCTGCAGCGGCTGGATGGCCCGGTGCGCGGCAACCACAAGATCGTGCAGGAGCTTGAGGGCGGTTTTCGCGGATCGGGCTGGAATGTCATCAAGCTGTTGTGGGGCAAGGGATGGGACGAGTTGCTGGAAAAAGACACCAGCGGCCGGCTGCGCCAGTTGATGGATGAAACCGTCGATGGGGACTACCAGACGTTCAAGTCCAAGGATGGGGCCTATATCCGCGAACATTTCTTCGGCAAGTACCCGGAAACCGCAGCGCTGGTCGAAGACTGGACCGACGATCAGATCTGGGCGCTGCGCCGGGGCGGGCATGATCCGGAAAAGGTCTACACCGCGTTCAAGCGGGCCACCGAAACCAAGGGGCAGCCCACCTGCCTGCTGGTCAAGACCGTCAAGGGCCACGGCATGGGCAGCGCCGGCGAGGGCCAGAACACGACCCACCAGCAGAAAAAGCTGAACGAGGACCAGTTGCGTGCCTTCCGCGACCGGTTCCAGATCCCGGTCAGCGACGAAGACGTGGGCAAGGCCCCTTTCGTGACGCTGAACAACGCCCAAAAGGCTTATCTGGCGGATCGCCGCAAGGCGCTTGGCGGGGCTTTCCCGCAGCGCCATTCGGCCAGTGACAAGCTGGAGATCCCGCCGCTTGACAAGTTCGAGGCCCAGCTCAAGGGCACGGGCGAGCGCGAGATCTCGACCACCATGGCATTTGTGCGGATTCTGACGACGCTGCTGCGCGACAAGAAGATCGGCAAGAACGTGGTGCCGATCGTGCCGGACGAAAGCCGCACCTTCGGCATGGAGGGGCTGTTTCGCAGCGTCGGCATCTACAACCCGCTGGGGCAGAAATACACCCCACAGGATGCCGACCAGATGTCGTTCTATAAGGAAAGCACCGACGGGCAGGTGCTGCAGGAAGGCATCAACGAGGCTGGCGCCATGGCCGACTGGATCGCGGCTGCCACATCCTATTCGAACCACGGCGTGCCGATGATTCCGTTCTTCATCTACTATTCGATGTTCGGCTTCCAGCGGATCGGTGATCTGGCCTGGGCGGCGGGCGACAGCCGCGCGCGGGGCTTCATGCTGGGCGGCACCGCCGGGCGCACGACGCTGAACGGCGAGGGGTTGCAGCATGAAGATGGGCATTCGCATATTCTTGCGGGCACCATTCCCAACTGCATCAGCTATGATCCGACCTTCCAATACGAGGTGGCGGTGATCGTGCAGCACGGGTTGCATCGCATGTATGTGGATCAGGAGGATGTCTATTTTTATCTCACCCTGATGAATGAGAACTACAGCCATCCGGATATGCCGATGGGCGTCGAGGATGACATCATCAAGGGGCTCTACCGGTTCCGCGAGACCCCGAAACCCGGTGACCGGCATGTCAACCTGATGGGGTCGGGCACGATCTTGGTTCAGGCGCTCAAGGCCGCCGAGATGCTGCAAGAGGATTTCGGCGTGAGTTGCGACATCTGGTCGGCGACCTCGTTCAACGAACTGGCCCGCGACGGGCAGGATTGTATGCGTCACAACCGTCTGAATCCGCTGGCTGAAGAAAAGGTTCCTTTTGTGACACGGCAGCTGGACAAGGCAAAAGGGCCTGTGATCGCGGCCACCGATTACATGAAGAACTATGCCGAGCAGATCCGTTCATTGGTGCCCGGGGATTACACGGTGCTGGGTACGGACGGCTTTGGCCGGTCCGACAGCCGGGTCAATCTGCGGCGGTTCTTCGAGGTGGACGCCAACCATATCGCCGCGGCGGCGATGGAGCGGCTCTACCGCGCCGGCCATGTAAGTGGTGACGAGATGCAAGCCGCCCTGAGCAAATACGACATTGACGGCGCCAAGCCGAACCCCCGGCTGGTCTGAGCGCGGGCACGAGGAGACAGAACAAATGGCTATTGAAGTAACCGTGCCGGATATCGGCGATTTTGACGATGTTCCGGTGATCACCATTCTGGTCGGCGTCGGCGACGTGATCGCGCAAGAAGATCCGCTGATCGAGCTGGAAAGCGACAAGGCGACGATGGAAGTCCCCAGCCCCGCTGCGGGCAAGGTGACCGAGATCAAGGTGTCCGAGGGCGACAAGGTGTCCAAGGGCAGCGTGATCATGATGGTCGAGGCCGAGGAAGGGGCGTCCGAGCCGGCCATCGAGGCCACCCCGGCCGCTGCCGCCCCGGCAACCGTTGCGCCTGCTGCTGCGCCCGGGCCGGCGGCTGTGGCCCCCGCAGTGACCGATGCGGGGTTTGGCAAAGTGCATGCCAGCCCGTCTGTTCGGGCTTTTGCCCGGCAGCTTGAGGTGGATTTGAGCAAGGTTAACGGATCGGGGCGAAAGGGGCGTATTCTGCGCGAGGATGTGACCAAGTTCCTCAAGTCGAGCACTGTTGCGTCGGGTGCCGCGGGCGGCGCACAGGGTGGCATGGGTATCCCGCCGATCCCGGCCGTGGATTTCAGCAAGTTTGGTCCCATCGAGGATGTGGACATGCCCCGCATCAAGAAGCTGTCCGGCCCGGCGCTGCACCGGTCCTGGCTGAACATCCCGCATGTGACCCATAATGAAGAAGCGGATATCACCGAACTGGATCTGTACCGGCGCGAACTGGACGGGCAGGCCAAGGAAGAGGGTTATCGCATCACGCTGTTGAGCTTTGTCATCAAGGGGTCCGTTTCGGCGCTGAAGAAGCACTGGGAGGTGAATTCCTCGATCCACCCGGACGGCGACAAGCTGATTAAGAAGGATTTCTACAATATCGGCTTTGCGGCAGACACGCCCAACGGGCTGGTGGTGCCGGTGATCAAGGATGCCGACCGCAAGGGGATCATCGAGATTTCCAGGGAGCTGGGCAATTTGTCGGCCAAGGCGCGCGAGGGCAAGCTGAAAGGCGACGACATGTCCGGCGCGACGTTTACGATTTCGAGCCTTGGCGGCATCGGCGGCACCAGCTTTACCCCGATCGTGAATGCGCCCGAGGTGGCGATCCTGGGCCTGACCCGGTCCAGGATGGCGCCGGTCTGGAACGGCGAGGAATTCGTGCCGCGCAACATGCAGCCGCTCAGCCTGTCCTATGACCACCGCGCCATAGACGGGGCGCTGGCCGCCCGATTCTGCGCCACGCTGAAACACCTGCTCGGCGACGTGCGCCGGCTGATGCTGTAGGGAGGGCGCGGATATGGACGTCAAGGTTCCCGATATCGGTGATTTCACCGAGGTGCCCGTGATCAGTATCCTGGTTTCCGTCGGTGACGAGGTGGCCGCCGAAGACCCTCTGGTCGAACTGGAAAGCGACAAGGCAACGATGGAAGTGCCAAGCCCGGCCGCGGGCAAGGTGGCCGAGATCAAGATCGCCGAGGGCGATACCGTGTCGAAAGGCAGCCTGATCCTGGTGCTGGAGGGGGCGGCGTCCGAAGAGGCCGTCGAGACCTCTTCGGACGCGGCTGCGCCGGCAGCACCGGCTGCCGCCGCAGCAACCGGAACCGCCAGCGGGGCGGGCCAACATCATGCCGAGGTGGTGGTGCTGGGCTCGGGCCCCGGCGGTTATACGGCGGCCTATCGGGCCGCTGATCTGGGCAAGTCGGTGATCCTGATCGAGCGCAACCCGGTGTTGGGTGGTGTCTGCCTGAACGTGGGCTGCATCCCGTCCAAGGCGTTGTTGCACGCGGCCAAGGTGATCACCGAGGCCGAGGAAATGGGCGAGCACGGCATCAGTTTTGCCAAGCCCAAGATCGATCTCGACGCGTTGCGCGGCTGGAAGGACGGGGTGGTCAGCCAGTTGACCGGCGGTCTCGACGGGCTGGCACGCGCCCGCAAGGTCAAGGTGGTGCGCGGCACGGGCACGTTTACGGGGCCCAACATGATCGCGGTCAGCGGCGGGGCCGATGGCGACACCACGGTCAGTTTCGATCAGTGCATCATCGCCGCCGGCTCCGAGCCGGTGGAACTGCCCTTCATTCCGCATGACGACCCGAGGGTGATGGACAGCACCGGGGCGCTGGAACTGGCCGACATCCCGAAACGGATGCTGGTGCTGGGCGGCGGCATCATCGGGCTGGAAATGGCTTGCGTCTATGACGCGCTGGGGTCGAAGATCACCGTGGTCGAGTTCATGGATCAGCTGATGCCGGGGGCCGACAAGGACATGGTGCGCCCACTGCACAAGCGCATCGAGGGTCGGTATGAGAAGATCCTGCTGAAGACCAAGGCCACCGCGATGGAGGCACAGAAGAAGGGTTTGAAAGTCACCTTCGAGGACGCCAAGGGCGAGACCACCACCGACACGTTCGACCGGGTTCTGGTGTCGGTCGGGCGGCGGCCCAACGGCAAGCTGATCAATGCCGAGGCGGCTGGCGTCGCCGTGGACGAGCGCGGCTTTATCGCGGTGGACAATCAGCAGCGCACCGGCCAGCCGCATATCTTCGCCATCGGCGACGTGGTCGGTCAGCCGATGCTGGCCCACAAGGCGGTGCACGAGGGCAAGGTCGCGGCCGAGGTCGCCGCCGGTCACAAACGTGCCTTTGACGCGCAGGTGATCCCCTCGGTGGCCTATACCGACCCCGAGGTTGCGTGGGTCGGGCTGACCGAAACCCAGGCCAGGGAACAGGGTATCAAGGTCGAAAAGGGCGTGTTTCCCTGGGCCGCCTCGGGCCGGTCGCTGTCGAACGGGCGCAGCGAGGGCATGACCAAGCTGTTGTTCGACCCCGAGGATGATCGCATCGTCGGCGCGGCGATCGTCGGGACCAATGCCGGTGATCTCATATCCGAGGCGGCGCTGGCCATCGAGATGGGGGCGGACGCGGTCGATCTGGGTCACACGATCCATCCGCATCCGACGCTGAGCGAAACGATCAATTTTGCCGCCGAGATGTTCGAAGGCACCATCACCGACCTGATGCCGCCTAAAAAACGCAAATGATGGCAGGCCGGGGCGGATCGTTCGCCCCGGTGCCTGTGCCCCCGCTTGCGGTGGGCAGAGCGATCTGGTTGACTGCGCGTCAACGAGAGGCGGCAACGAGCGCGTTTTTCGGCAACTCAATTGGTACGGGACCCGAAAAGGATGAACAGATCGCGGTTTTTGTTCGAATCTCAAGATACCCCGCACGTTTTCTGAAACCATGGTGAAACCCGAACGACGGCACGGTGCGGTATTCGTTCAGGCTCTGGCAGAGTATCTGCTGAATCAGGGGTATGACCCGGCAGACGTGTTCGGCGACACGCGGCTGAGCCCGGACCTGTTGCAGTCCAAGCGCCCGGAGGCGGATTTTTCTGACATTGCCGGGTTTTTTGAACATGCCGCGACATTGACCGGGGACGATCTTCTGGGATTCAGGCAGGGGGAAAGGCGCGAAATGCGCCGGGCCGGTTTGCTTTGCTATGTGGGGCTGGCCTCTCCGACGGTCTTGGATCTTCTGAACAATATTGCGCGATACCGCCGCGTGTTCACCGATGCGATCCAGATGGATGTGTCAAACCTGGCCGGTGAAGGGGTGTTCGGCTGGTGGTTCGACGTTTCCGCCAAGGTCGACCGGCGCCAGCACGCGGAATTTTCGGCCTCGGGCATGATGGCGTCGATCCGGCAGGCGGCGGGGCGGGATATCGCGCCGCGCCGTGTCACGTTCCGCCATCTGCGCAACATGAATATCGACTATATCGAGCAGTACTTTGGATGCCCGGTTCAATTCGGCGCATCCCGGAACACCATATGTCTGGCTCCGTCGGATCTGTGTCTGCCTTTGGCGACGTCGGACAACGAATTGTATCAAGTCCTCGTGGACTATGCCGAAGAGGTTCTGCAGCGCAAATCGCAGTTGCGGTCTGATCTGCTGGTGGATGTCGAACGCGCCATTGCCGACCGTCTTGCATCCGGACGTATCAATCAGGACAGTGTGGCCCAGGCATTGGGGATGAGTCCGCGGACACTGGCGCGCAGGCTGGCGCAACAGGGCACCACGTTTTTCCGGACGCTGGAAGATCTGCGAAAGTTGCTGGCGATCCGCTATCTCAGTAACAGCGATCTGACGCTGAGCGAGATTGCCTTTTTGCTGGGGTATTCCGGCCTCGGCAGCTTTGGCGATGCGTTCAAGCGATGGCAGGGTATGACGCCCGGACAGTACCGGATGAACCGCGCCTGATCGATCCCGGAAACCGAAGTCCGGCAGACGGCCAAGGTAGTGCTGGCCAATTACGGGTTCAGGTGTTAGATGCTCCGTTAGCGCTATCATAAGATTTCATCGCGACTGCCAAGCGATATGTCGAAGCAACCTTGCCGAAAGGAGTACTGCAATGACCGTCAGACTTGCCATCAACGGATTTGGCCGGATCGGCCGCTGTGTCTTGCGCGCCCTGATCGAAAGCGGGCGCAAGGACGTGGACATCGTTGCCATCAACGATCTGGCTCCGACCGAGATGAACGCGCATCTGCTGCAATATGATTCCGTCCATGGGACGCTGAATGCCCGGGTTTCGGTGCAGGGCGACGATTTGCTGGTCGATGATCGCCGGATTCGCGTGACACAGGAACGCGATCCGGCTGCTTTGCCGTGGAGCGATGTCGACGTGGCGCTGGAATGCACCGGCGTGTTCAAGTCGCGCAGGCTGGCGGGCAAGTATCTTGAAAACGGATCGGGGCGGGTGCTGATTTCGGCACCGGGGAACGAGGTCGACAAGACCATCGTATATGGCGTCAATCACCAGATCCTGACCCGGGCCGACCGGATCGTATCCAACGCGTCCTGCACGACCAATTGCCTGTCGCCGGTGGCAAAGGTTCTGGATGACGTATTCGGGATCGAAACCGGCTATATGACCACGATTCACAGCTACACGGGCGATCAGCCGACGCTGGATACGGCGCACAGTGATATGTACCGCGCCCGCGCCGCAGGATTGTCGATGATCCCGACCTCGACCGGCGCGGCCCGTGCCGTGGGGCTGGTGCTGCCGCAGCTGCAGGGGCGGCTGGACGGTTCGGCGATCCGGGTTCCGACACCGAATGTTTCAGTAGTGGACCTGTCCTTCATGCCGAAGCGCCCTGCCTCCGTAGAGGCTGTCAATCAGGCCATCCGGGATGCAGCGGACTCGGGGCCGCTGAAGGGGATTCTGGCGGTCAGCGATCTGCCGCTGGTGTCATCGGATTTCAATCACAACCCTCATTCCTCGGTTCTGGCGACGGCGCAGACCCATGTGGGGGACGGTGGCATGGTGCGCGTGCTCAGCTGGTATGACAATGAATGGGGCTTTTCCAACCGGATGCTGGATACAGCGGCGGCGATGCACGCCACTTTGGCCGAATGAGTCCATCATGGATCACCGCGTGATTCGTGTGGTCCGCAGATGTGCGGGCCAGAAACCTGCACCGGCGCGCCGGTGCATTGTGCCGCTCTGGGCACCAAACATCCGTCCGCCTCGCCCATTGTTTCCGGCAAAGATGGGGAAAGCGTGGTTTCGGGGGCATTTAGGTCAGAAACAATCTGTTTTTAATGAAAATTCACAATTTCATGCCCGCGGTGCTAAACATGAACCACGGCCAAGTTGGGGGCATCAAGTTGGTTGTTTATGACGAGTACGGCCAGGTGAAAGAGGGCAGGGGACGGCCCTCTTTCACCGCTTTTCCCCCTGTTTCCGCGCTGCCCGGATATCTGCTAAACCGACTGCATCTGTTGAACCGAAACTGGAATTCGGTCGGCAAACGCTTGGCTTTTGAGATGGGTATGCCGCATGTTCATCGGTCTTGATCTGGGCACATCCGGGGTGCGCGCCCTGTTGGTTGACGGCAATGGTGTCCCGGTGCATAGCACCGAAGCCGCGCTGACCGTTTCACATCCCCATCCGGGCTGGAGCGAACAGGACCCGGCAAGCTGGATCGCAGCGGCCCGCACCGCCCTGGGCGAACTGGTCCGCATCCGGCCACAAGCCATGGCCCGGCTGCGCGGCATTGGCCTGTCCGGCCAGATGCATGGTGCCACGCTTCTGGATGAAACCGGTGCGGTGTTGCGGCCCTGCATGTTGTGGAACGACACACGCAGCCGCGAACAGGCGGCAGATCTGGACGCGCAACCAGCGATGCGCGCGGTCTCAGGCAATATCGTGTTTCCGGGCTTTACCGCGCCCAAGCTGGTCTGGGTCGCGCAAAACGAGCCCGAGATATTTGAACGCATCGCCACGGTTCTGTTGCCCAAGGATTATCTGTCCTTCTGGCTGAGTGGGCAATTGGCGTCCGACATGAGCGACGCGGCGGGCACCGCATGGATGGACGTCGGCGCGCGCGCCTGGTCGCCCGCCCTGTTGCGGAAATCCGGTATGCGAGCGGATCAGATGCCTGATCTGTTCGAAGGCTGTGATGTGATCGGAACGCTGCGGGCGGACCTTGCCCGGGAGCTGGGCCTGCCGGATGATGTGCGGATCGTGGCTGGCGGCGGCGACAATGCGGCGGCGGCCTGCGGTGTGGGGGCCCTGACAGAAGGCGACGGATTCGTGTCCCTGGGCACGTCAGGCGTTCTGCTGGCGGCCCGCAGCGGGTTCGCGCCGAAACCCGAAAGTGCGGTGCATACATTCTGTCATGCCATCCCCGACACCTGGTATCAGATGGGGGTGATCATGGCGGCGGCGGACAGCCTGAACTGGTTGGCAGGCATTACCGGATCCACGCCATCTGACCTGACCCGGGAACTGGGGCCTGATCTGCACCCGCCGTCTCGGTTGCGGTTCCTGCCGTACCTGTCAGGCGAACGCACGCCGCACAACGACAGTGACATCCGGGGGGGATTTGTCGGTCTGGACATTGCCACCACCCGCGCGGATATGACCCGCGCGGTTCTGGAAGGTGTCAGCTTCGCCCTGCGGGACAACCTGCTGGCGCTGCAATCCACCGGAACCCGCCTGACTCGTCTGTTGGCCATCGGAGGCGGCGCGCAATCGCGGTATTGGGTCGAATTGCTGGCCACGGTGCTGGGCATGCCGATCGATTTGCCGGAACAGGGTGATTTCGGGGCGGCCCTGGGTGCCGCGCGGCTGGCGATCTGTGGCGTGACAGGTGCCGCTGCGGCCGATGTGATGACCAAGCCTCCGATTGCCAGAACCATTGCGCCGCAGGCCGATCTGTGCGCCGCCTATGCGCAGGCACATGCGGCCTATGCGGCGTCATACCGTGTCTTGAAAGCCATGCCATGACCGGATTATTGCGCCGCTGATCGCCAGTCCGGTCATGCACCGCACCGGTTACGCACGGCCGATTCAGTAGTCCCGTTCAAAGAAGATGCCGACGCCGGTTTCGCCGGTGCTGTCGACCGACCCTTTCACGGTAAAGTTGTCGGACACGTCCAGGTTCAGGTTGAGTTCCGTGTCCCCCTGGGTGTTGACGCTGACATCGGAATACACCCCATCTGCAAGATAGGTTCCGACACCGACCTGGGCGTTGCCATCGGCGTCGGTGGTCAGGTCCAGATCGTCCACGCCCAAGCCTTCGCGCAGAGAGTTTCCACCGCCGCCCGCGCCGCTCAACTGTGCGGCCGAAGCGGCCAACTGGGCGATCTTCAGCGGCGAAAGTTCGGAATATTGGTTGCCAAAGACCAGCATCGCCAATGCCTCGCCGCTGGGGCGTTCGGGATCGGACGTGATGGTGATCTTCGGTGCGTCGATCGGGCCTTCGATTTCCAGAGAGGCGGTGCCGTCATTGGTGCTCGATGTTGCTCCGAACTCCATATAGGGCTTGAGATTGCCCTGCAGCGAGACCAGCCCCTTGGACAGTTCCAACCGGCGACCGGCAATGTCAAAGCGCCCCCGGATCAGATCGATCTGCCCGGCCGGTTGTACATTGGCAATGGTGCCCCGGACCTGAATGGCTCCGCCCAGTTCGGCGTTCAATCCCCGGCCGTTGACAAAGATCTTGTTGGGTGCGGAAATCCCGACATTCAGGCTCAGGTCCGGTCCGGTCCCGGCAGTCGCGGTTTGCACCAGCCCGGCACGGTCGCGCGTCTGATACATCTGTGCGGTTTCACCGACGTGTTGCATCGGCGGAATTGGTGCTGCACCCAGAGATCCGGAAACCGCCGCCACGTTGATGCGGGTTTCACCGACCAGGATATTGCCAGACAGCGCCCCGTTGCCAGTCGCCGTGCCGCTGTAATTCAGGCGGCCATCCAGCAGAGTCTTGTAGATCGAGCCGTCGGTTACGACCAGCTGCTGAATTTCTGTCAGGATCGAGGCGTCGAACGGCGGGGCCAGGGAAACCGGCCCTGTGATGCGCACCTGCCCCCCCGCGCCAAGACCACCGGTCACGGCAACATTCGCCCGTCCGTTCGCCAGGGCAATCTTCGCGTTCAGATTCTGAACCGTCTGCCCCGCGGACGGGATTGCGATGGTGGTATTGTTGGTGCTGATCGTGCCACTGACGGCATCCAGCGCCGGTTGCCCCTTGAGGGCCAGATCGAAATTCGCCGTGCCTTTGACGGAATTGGGATTGATGAACTGGTTCGCGATACCCAGTTGCACCTGCCCTTTTGCGGCGACATCGGCGGCCATCGTGGTCTGGTTCACAGTGCCACCGATCGCGGTTGAAATGCCACCGGGGCCGGTTGCATTGGCGTCGATCTGCCAGGTGTCACCCTGTCGGGTCGTCGTACCTTTCGCACGGATCGTGCCGGGGAATTCGGGCACGAACCTTTGCAACCGGGCCAGCGCGGCATCGAAGTCCAGTTTGATCGACCCGTCGGGCTGCATCGTGCCGCCCAGATCGGCATAGGAATCCGTGGGGCCGTCGATCCGCAGGCTGCCGTTCACGACGTCGCCTTGCTGTTTGATCGATCCCTTGGCGGTCAACGGACCGGGTGCCTGCGGCACGACGCGGGCCAGATTGTCCAACCGCGCGTCGAAATCGAGATTGGCGTCGTCCTTGCGCAGGACCCCTGCGGCCTGTGCGGTCAGGGCCGCGCCGTTCAGGTCGAACTTGCGGATTTCCAACCCGCCGCTGTCGCGTGCGGCCGACACATCCAGCGTGGTTTTACCGGGTATGATGGCGTCCAGCTGATCGATGCCGCTGCGCAGATCGTTGGCCTGCACGGTCAATGCAAGATCAAAGCTTTCGCCGCTTGCGGCCCCTTTGCCTGTCAGGCTGGCCTGCAGTGATCCGCCCACGGGCCGCCCCGCCAGACCGGAGAACCGCGCCAGGTTCCGGGCCTGCAGCGCCGCCCGGCCATCGAAACGGATGTCGCCATCGGCCAGACCGGAAATCTCGGCATCCATATTGGCGGAATAGTCGTTCCCCGACAGCACGGTGTCCCGCAGTGTGAGGGTGGATTGTTCCACCAGCTCAAAGCGGCTGTTCAGACGCACCTGGGTGCCTGTCGCGCGGGCAAGCGCCGGGTCGGCTGGCCGGATGCCGCGCAGGGCGGCGGCGATGGTCCCGGTCAGATGCATGTTGTCCTGCTGGTCCAGCGTGCCGGAAGCGTCGACTTCGGCGCGGGCCAGGTCGATCTGGTCGCTGGTCAGGTCTTTCAGCCCCAACCGCATGGTCCAGGCGTTTTGTCCTTCGGTTCCCAGCCGGGCCGAAACCGCCGCCGATTCAATCGACATCGGTGGTCCGGGCACGGGCAGCACGACCGTATCGCCGGTCGGCTGGGCAATGCGACCTTCAAGGATTGCGCGCTCGATCAGCCCATCGCCCGCCATCCGCAAAGATCCGTTCAGGAACATGGAGCGCGCGGCAAGATCAAAGGTCTCGATGGTCAGCCCGCCGTCGGGATCCGACTGACCGTCGACCGCCAGCTGCACATCGCGGCCAAAGAATTCGCGATAGGCGGCCGCCAGCAGAGGGCTGATGTCGCCCGCAAGGTCAGCGTCAAACCCGATCGCGGGTGCGCCAGAGGCCGGATCTGTCGAAGCGGCGGTGCTGGTCAATCGCACCTGTCCGGCCAGTCGTTGCACATCGTCCGATGCCAGACTGACGTCAGCGGTGAAATCCTCGGCCGGTCCCTGGCCCTGCGCGGTCAGCCGCAGCGAAGGCCGGTCGGGAATTCCAAGCAAGGTGGACACCGGGCCGCCCGCCGGTTCGGACAACCGCAGATCCAGCGCGATATCGGCTGCCGGATCCAGCGCCCCCGCGATATCCGCCACCAGACCGCCGGGGCCGCGGGCATCGGTTTCGATCTTCCAGGCGGGCCCGGTGCGTTCGGCGGTTCCCTTGGCTGTCAGGGAACCGGGAAATTGCGGCAGGAACTGTTCCGTGCGATTGAAGGTAAGATCATATGTCAGAGCGATGTCACCATCCGAGGCCAGATTGCCCTGAACATCCGCAAAGGATCGGTCGGGGCCATCGATGCGCACGGTTCCGGACAGGTCGGTCAGCGTCTGTGAAACGTCGCCCTGCACGCTCAGCGGGCCGTTCATCTGGGGCACCACGCGGTTGATATCGTCCAGACGGGCGTTGAATTCCAGATCGGTGCCGCCGCTGCGGACCGCCCCGGTGGCTTCGGCGGTCACGGCGGTGCCGTTCAGACGCAAGGCCCGGATGTCCAGACCGTTTTCGCTGCGGGCGGCCAGCAGGGCCAGCGATGTCCGCCCTTCCACCAGCGCGTCCACTTGCGCAATGCCCGTGGTCAGGTCCAGAGTTTCCGCGTTCAGGTCGAAATCGAACGTCCCACCCAGCGGAGACCCGATTCCGGATATGGTTGCAGTCACCTCGCCGCCCAGATCCCGACCGGCCAGAGCCGAGAATCGCGCCAGGTCATCGGCGCTTACGTCGGCGCGCCCCTCGACGCGGAACCCGCTGTCCAGACCGTCGATTTCCGCATCTATCTTTGCAGCGTAATCCGCGCCGGTTGCAACAAAGTCGCTGAGCTGAAAGGCTGATTCATCCACCGCCTTGAACATGCCGTTCAAGGTCAGTTGCGAACCAATGGCCTGATTCAGGGCATCGTCTGCAAAGGCCAACCCGCTCAGGGTCGCGTCCAGTTCACCGTTCAGTTGCTGCGTGTCGCCCTGATGCAGGGTCCCGTCCGCCGTGATGTCAAATCGCGCCAGCGTCATGTCGGGGCGGTCCACCCCGTCAACGCTCAGCTTGAAGTCCCAGGTGTCGTCGACTTCTGCCTGCAACCGCGCGGAAATCTTCGCGGCCCGGATGGCCGTCCGCAGCCCGGACATCGGCAGGATCACCTCGCCGCCTTCGGGCGGGGCGATCTGCCCGCTCAGCAACAGGGTTTCGATCTGGCCGGTCCCGGCCTTTTCAAAGCTGCCGTTCAGCGTCAGGGCGTTTGACGCCAGCGCCAGTGTGCTGATTGCCAGACGACCATCGGGATCGGACCGTCCATCCAGTTCAAGCTGCAGATCCGTGCCAAAGAACGTCCGGTAATCCTGTGACAGCAGCGGCGTGATATCACCGGCCAGATTGGCCTGAAAGCCGATGCTGTCCTTGTCGCCGGGGTCCGCATTCGGCGGTGCGGTGCTGTGCAGACGGACTTGGCCGGTCATGCGCTCGGTCTGATCCGACGACAACCCGATGTCGGCGGTGAAATCGGTGACCGGGCCTTCGCCCTTGGCGGTCAACAGGATCGACGGCTGATCGGGCACGTTCAGCAGCTGGGTCACCATGCCACCCTCGGCTTCGGTGAAGGTCAGGTCCAGCGAGATCTGGCTGGTTTCGTTCTGAAACCCGGCGATCAGGTCCAATTCGTCGCTGGGGCGATCCAGCCGGTTCACCGCCAGCTGGGTGTCCAGCGTTCCGTCGGCCAGGCTCAGCGCGCCTTTCAGGGTCAGCTCCGCCCCGCCGGCAAACAGCGCGTCCCCAAGGGTCAGCTTGTCGATGCGCAATTCGCCGATATTCACCGCCACGGGCAGTTCCGGAACCTGAAACGGCGCGGCCTCGGGGGAGGGCAGGTCTTCTGCCGTCTCGGTGGGTTTGGGCTGACGCAGGATCTCGATCTCAGCGGCGCTCAGCGTGTTGACGGAAAACCGTCCGCGCACCAGCGCCAGGCGGTTCCAGTCCAGCACCGCGTCAGACAGGGTCAGCCAGACACCGTCGTCATCCGATACGGTCACTTTCTGGATGGTTGCACGCGAACTCAGCGCCCCTTGCAGCCCGGTGACCTTGATATAGCGGTTGTCGCCGGACAGGTTGTCTTGCAGCAGATTGACCAGAAAGCCGCCGGACTCTTCTTCGGTTTCCTGTGCCGCCACCGGTGCCGAGAACCAGGTCAGCGCGATCAGGGAATATGTCAGAAAGCGTTTCAAAATGCCTGTCCAATCCCGATATAGAATTGCAGTCCGTCCCCGGTCGTGCCTTCAACCGGCATGGCCAGGTCCAGCCGCAACGGCCCCAATGCGCCCAGATCATAGCGCACGCCCAGCCCCGCGCCCGAGTGATACTCGGAGGAATCGCTGACCCATTGCTTGCTGTCCACGGCACCGATGTCAAAGAAACCGACCAGAGAAATCTTTTCGGTCACACGCCCCCGGATTTCGGTTTGCAGGCCCAGAAACGATCTGCCACCGGCAATGCCGCCATTCACGGGAACACCCAACGATTGATAGGGTTGCCCCCGCACCGTATCCGTCCCGCCCGAGAAGAACAGATATTCAGGCGAAATTTCAGACAGGCTGGGCCCAACCACCGAGCCGATCTGCGCCCGCGCGGCCAGCACGATCGCCGAGGTGGGCGTCAGGCTCAGATAACCGCGCGCATCCGCATACAGCGCCAAGCCCGATTTGGTGCCCGAGAAGCCGATATAGGGCGTGAACAATGTGTCCAGATAATAGCCCCGTGTGGTGTTGATGCTGTTATCGCGCCTGTCCCATTGCGTCCGCAGACGGATCGGGATCATGCGGAAATCACGGTCTTCGCCAAAGGCATCGTCGGAACGATGGAAGGCGCCGGACAGGGACAATTCGCTGAACAGATGATCGGAAAAGACGCGGCGCACACCGACGCCAAGGGCGAAACGGGTCAGGTCATAGTGGGTGTTGTTCTCGCGATCCAATACCGCAAGATAAAACAGGTTGTTGTCACCACCCAGTGCGGCGGGCTGATCCAGGCGCATCGAAATCCCTCCGTCGATCTCCTCTTCGCCGCCGATGTTGCGGATTGCGGCTTCGAACTGGAACCGTTCGGCGGCACCGAACAGGTTGCGGTGAATCCATTTGGCGGTGATGTCCACACCGGTCGTCGACGCGATTTCGGCACCGAAAGAAATCCGGCGCAGCGGTTGATCCACCACCGTGGCGGTGAAATCCAGCGTGCCGTCGGGGTTCGGGGTTTCCGCCTCTTGCAGGCTGACCGAAGAAAACGCTCCGGTGCGGCGCAACCGGCTGCCGACCTTTTGCAACTCGGCCGGGTCATAGGTGCTGCCCGATGGAAAGGCCGCGATCTTCTGCATCGCTTCGGGGCGCACGCCGGAATCCTGTGAGACATGCAGCTGACCGAACTGAAGTTTCGGACCCGGCAGCATCTGGATATCGGCATCCAGAACGGACTGGTCGTGGTTCGCGACGATACGCTGGGCACCGACCTCTGCCTTGGCGTGACCGGCGTTGTTCCAGGCGATGACCCCGGCGGATGTCGTATCGCGCAGCACACCCGTGGTCGCAGGCGCGCCGCTGCGGAACCCGTCGGGCAGAACTGTTTGCGGTGCCAGTGGCGCAATGCGCGCCGTGCCGAACACGAACGGCTGCCCGGTCTCGACGGAAATCGCGATGCTGTCGACGCGGCTTGGCGGCGACAGGGGCGGGATTGTCGCGGCCTCTTGTCCGTTCACCCGGATGTGGACCACCGGGCTGAAATAGCCCTCGTCATAGAGAACCTGAACCAGGGTGCGGTAATCCGCCATGGCCGCCGCCAGGATTTCCTGCACCGAGTCCAGGCCGCTGTCTTGCGCCGCCAGCGCCGACGACGCGGTGCGCAGACGGTCCTGCAAATCCTCGGATGCTCCGGGCGCGCTCAGCGATGTCGTCAGCGCATAGGCAAATCCGGGAATCGCCGCAAATAGGCCGGTCAGCAGCCCCCTCAACAGGGCGCGGGACAGCGCGATGAAGCGGCGGGTTTCCATCATTGCAAGGCTCCAGGTTGCCGGTGTCTGTGATCCGGATCGCCAAGCCTGGCGCCGGGGCTTCAGAGATACCTAACATGTCCAGCCGGTGAGGAAACTGTTAAACGCGCCCTTCGGAGCGCAAGGCGCGTTTCTCGGCCCGGTTGGTTCCGGGATTTGTGCAATGCGAAGCGTGCGGGCGGTGCCTGTCTACATTTCGGCGGCACGGAACCAGCGCACGATGGCGGCGCGGTCTTCGGGTTCCATGTATGTGACATTGGCCGGGGGCATGGCGTGGCTGATCCCGGCCTGCAGATAGATCGCCCGGGCATTGCGGGCCACGTCTGCTTCGGTTTCCAGCAGCACGCCCTTGGGAGCCCACAACATGCCTTCCCAACCGGGCTCGCGTGAATGGCACATCGAACACCGGCCCATCACGATTTCATGTGCTTCTTCAAACCCATCCGCCGCTGCCAGGCGGGTTTCATAGGCGGTCAGGGGTTCGGCCTCGGCCTCTTCGATCGTGCCATGCATCGGTGCGGTCGACAGCCAGATGATGAGGATGAACAGAACCGCCGTCGCCAGCCAGGTCCATGTCGGGTTTCCGCTTCCGGCATGAAGCGAGTTGAAATAATGCCGGATCGTGACCCCCATCAGGAAGACCAGGGCCGCGATCAGCCAGTTCCATTCGGTGGCAAAGGCCAGCGGATAGTGATTCGACAGCATCAGGAAGATGACCGGCAGCGTCAGATAGTTGTTATGCGTGCTGCGCAGCTTGGCGATTTTGCCGTATTTCGGGTCCGGTGTGCGCCCGGCCTGCAGGTCCGCAACCACGACGCGCTGGTTCGGCATGATGATGAAGAACACGTTGGCGGTCATGATCGTGGCGGTGAACGCGCCCAGATGCAGCATCATCGCACGCCCGGTGAAGATCTGGTTATACCCCCAGCCCATGACCACCAGCATCAGGAACAGCAACACCATCAGCAGGGTCGGCTGCTCGGCCAGCTTCGATTTGCACAGAAAGTCGTATATCAGCCAGCCGACGGTCAGGGATGCCGCAGAGATCAGAATGCCCTGCCATACGGCCAGATCGGCCTTGGACGCGTCGATCAGGTACAGCTCTGCCCCGGCCCAATAGACCAGCATCAGCAAAGCCGCTCCGCTCAGCCAGGTGGAATAGCTTTCCCATTTGAACCAGACCAGATGGTCGGGCATTTCCGACGGTGCCACCAGATATTTGCGGATGTGATAGAAGCCGCCGCCATGCACCTGCCATTCCTCGCCATGTGCGCCGGGGGGCAGGTCGGGCGCTTTGCGCAATCCCAGATCAAGCGCGATGAAATAGAAGGACGATCCGATCCATGCCATCGCTGTGATGACATGCAGCCAGCGCACGGCAAATGCGGCCCAGTCCCAGAAAGCAACGAAATCATACATGGCGGGTCTCCTGTTGTGGCATGTGCAGACTAGGCAAAGACGTGGTTCTTCGGTATTCCGATATATTACCAAGCTGTATCAAAAAATCTGGAACAATGTCCTATTTCGATAACCTCCGGACCTTTGTGCGTGTCTATGAATTGGGCAGCATGTCCGCCGCCGGGCGCGATTTGCGCATTTCTCCGGCGGTGACATCGGCGCGTATTTCCCAGCTGGAGGATCACCTGAATGTGCGCCTGTTCCAGCGCACGACGCGCAATCTGACCCCGACCGAACAGGGCCGCGCGTTCTATGGCGGGGCCTGTACGGTGCTGGACGCGGTGGAACAGGCCGAAGCCAAGGTCGTCGATCTGACCGAAAACCCGCGGGGGTCGCTGTATGTTGCCGCCCCGCTGGGGGTGGGGCGGCGGCTGGTGGCGCCGCAGGTGCCGGAGTTTCTGCAGCAATACCCCCAGATTGATGTGCGTCTGCGTCTGACCGACCGGACTGTCGATCTGACCACCGAGGGGCTGGATCTGGCGTTTTTTCTGGGCCAGCCCGCCGACAGCAACCTGCGGATTCGCAAGATTGCCGAATGTCAGCGGGTGCTGGTCGCCGCGCCGTCCTATGTGGCGGCGCGCGGTTGTCCTGAAGCAGCGCAGGAACTGGTCGACGGCACCCACGAATGTCTGAAACTGCGCTTTCCGGGCGCGACGGAATTCCAATGGATGCTGGAAACCCCGACGGGTCCGCAGAAATTCGCCGTGTCGGGGCGGTATGAATGCGATGACGGGGACGTTCTGACCGACTGGGCGCTGTCGGGGCAGGGGATCGCGATGAAACCGGTGTTTGAAGTGGCCGATCACATGCGGGCGGGACATCTGGTGCCGGTGGCGAAATCCAGCCCTCCGGTTCCCGTCCAGATGGCCTGCCTGTACACCCATCGGCGGCACCAGGATCCCAAGACACGGCTGTTCATGGACTTCACGGCCGAACGCATGGGGGCCGCGATCAAGGCGGCCGAAGCGCAGGTCTAAGGCAATCCGCGTTGAACCGGTATCACGCACCATGGCCTGAAATCGGCGATTTCAGCGCGCCGGGTCATACACGACGGATCAGGCCGAAGGCAGAACGGCTCAGCTGCCGCGATAGGTCGAATAGCTGAACGGCGAAACCAGCAGAGGCACATGATAATGTGCCTGTTCCGACATGCCGAACCGGATCGGGATCACATCCAGGAATCTGGGCTGTTCAGGGGGTGTGCCGTTCGCATCCAGATAGGCACCGACATGAAACAGCAGTTCGTATTCGCCGGTCTCGAATTCATCGGCGGGCAGGATCTGTTCATCCGTGCGCCCGTCGTCATTGGTCTGCAGGCTGCGCAGCAGGGTGCGCCCGGCGCGGTCGATTCGGAACAATTCGATCTTCATGCCCTCGGCGGGGCAACCGCGCGCGGTGTCCAGAACGTGGGTGGTCAGATATCCGGTCATTGTCGGTTCTCCTGTTGCTGCCTTGGTGTGCAGCACCCGACCCTGGCATGCAAATCCCGCGTCGCAGATAGTGTTTCCGATATTTTTTGAAAAAAACTTCCATTATTCCGAATTACAAGGAATCAAACCGGAGGGGGCAAGATGACTCGATATCCACGCGACATGATCGGCTATGGGGCCGAAACGCCAGATCCCAAGTGGCCCGGCGATGCCAGGATCGCCGTTCAGATCGTCATGAACTATGAAGAAGGCGGCGAAAACTGTGTCCTGCACGGCGATGCCGCATCCGAAGCCTTCCTGTCCGAGATCGTCGGCGCCGCGCAATGGCCGGGGCAGCGGCATTGGAACATGGAGTCGATTTATGAATACGGGGCCCGCGCCGGGTTCTGGCGGCTGCACCGGTTGATGAAGGATCTGCCGATCACCGTCTACGGTGTCGCCACCGCGCTGGCCCGTTCGCCCGATCAGGTCGCGGCGATGCAGGCGGCGGGCTGGGAAATCGCCAGCCACGGGCTGAAATGGGTCGAATACAAGGATGCCAGCGAAGCGGATGAGCGCGCCGATATGCACGAGGCGATTCGTGTGCACACCGAGGTCGTGGGCGAACGCCCGCGCGGATGGTACACCGGGCGCTGTTCTGACAACACCGTGCGGCTGGCCGCGGAAGAGGGCGGGTTCGACTATGTCGCCGACGTCTATGCCGACGATCTGCCCTATTGGGCGCGCTTTGGCGACCGGGACCAGTTGCTGGTGCCCTATACGCTTGATTGCAACGACATGCGCTTTGCCACGCCGCAGGGTTTCAACTCGGGCGATCAGTTCTATGCCTATCTCAAGGACAGCTTTGACGCGCTTTATGCCGAAGGCGAAGCGGGCGCGCCCAAGATGCTGTCGATCGGGCTGCATTGCCGTCTGATCGGGCGTCCGGGACGGATCATGGCGTTGAAACGGTTCCTGGACTATGCGCGCGGCTTCGAGAACGTCTGGTTTGCCACGCGCCAGCAGATCGCGCAGCATTGGGCCAAGGTCCATCCGCCGGTCGACCGTCCGCTCCCCTCGCAAATGGACCAGGCCGAATTCGTGGCCAGTTATGGCAGCATTTTCGAACATTCCGCATGGGTTGCCGAACGCGCCTTTGATCTGGAACTGGGGCCTTCCCATGATACGGCGGGCGGATTGCACAATGCGTTGGCCCGCATGTTCCGTTCGGCCAGCGAAGAAGAACGCCTGGGCGTGCTGACCGCGCACCCCGATCTGGCCGGCAAACTGGCGGCGGCGGGAAAACTGACCGCCGAAAGCACCGCGGAACAGGCCGGCGCCGGGCTGGACATGCTGACAGACGAAGAGCGCGAAACCTTCCAACGCCTCAACGCGGAATACGTCGAAAAACACGGGTTTCCCTTCATCATCGCGGTGCGCGACAACACCAAAGCCACGATCCGCGAGGCATTCGAGCGGCGCATCGGCAACGACCGGGACACTGAATTCGCCGAGGCATGCCGTCAGGTCGAACGCATTGCCCAGTTGCGTCTGTGCGATGTGTTGCCGTCATGAGCCGCCAGATCGTCATCCAACCGATGACCGCAGCGGCGTTCGCGCCCTATGGCGACGTGATCGATTGTGCCGGACAGCCTGACAAGGTCATCAACCAGGGCAAATGCGGGCGGTATCACGACCGCGCCCGGCTGGATTTCGCAGACGGGCGCGCTGGTATCAGCCTGTTCGACGCAGAACCGCGCGAGCTGCCTTTGACGCTGGACCTGGTGGAACGCCATCCCGACGGCAGCCAGGCATTCATCCCGATGAGCCTGACCGGTTTCCTTGTCGTCGTCGCCCCCGATGAGAATGGCAAACCCGGCGCGCCGCTTGCCTTCGAGACCGCACCGGGACAGGCGATCAACTTTCACCGGGGCACCTGGCACGGGGTGCTGACCCCGCTTCAGGCGCCCGGCCTGTTTGCCGTCGTCGACCGAATCGGTGAGGGCGCAAACCTGCAGGAATACTGGTTCGACACCCCCTATACCGTCGTTTCCAGACAATAGAAGCCGCCGACAGAAGCGGTATGACCCCCATGACCAACCGGAGAGAATAACCATGGCTGACACTTCCATCGGAACGCCGGAACAGCTGCGCGATCCCAACTATACTCCTGCTTTGTACAAGGCGGTTCCCCTTGGGATCCAACATGTTCTGGCGATGTTCGTATCCAACGTGACCCCGGCCATTATCGTTGCCGGGGCAGCCGGGTTCGGGTTTGGGTCAAATTCACCCGATTTTCCCGAACTTCTGTATCTGATCCAGATGTCGATGTTGTTCGCGGGGATTGCGACCCTGTTGCAGACCATCACCCTGGGTCCCGTGGGGGCGGCTCTGCCGATTGTTCAGGGAACCTCGTTTGCGTTTCTGCCCATCATGATCCCGCTGGTCGCGGGCAAGGGCGTGGATGCCCTGGCGGCGCTGTTTGGCGGCGTCATCATCGGCGGTCTGTTTCACGCGTTCCTGGGTACGTTCATCGGCAAGATCCGGTTCGCGCTGCCGCCTCTGGTGACCGGGCTGGTGGTTACGATGATCGGCCTGGCGCTGGTTCAGGTCGGCATCCAATACGCGGCGGGCGGGGTTCCGGCCATCGGGACGCCCGAGTACGGATCGCTGCTGAACTGGTCCGCGGCACTGGTGGTGATCGTTGTCACCCTGGGTCTGAAGTTCTTTACCAAGGGCATGATTTCGATTTCGGCGGTGCTGATCGGTCTGCTGGTCGGGTATGTATATGCGATTTTTGTCGGGATCCTCAGCGTCGATGCGATTGCCGGTTCCTGGGAACGCTCTGCCGCATTCGCCTTGCCGCAGCCTTTCAGATACGGGTTCGAGTTTTCGTCTGCCGCGATAATCGGCTTTTGCCTGATGGCCTTCATTTCCGCGATTGAAACCGTTGGCGATGTGTCGGGAATCACCAAGGGCGGCGCAGGACGTGAGGCGACCGACCGTGAAATTCAGGGCGCGACCTATGCAGACGGCGTCGGCACCGCCGTCGCCGGATGCTTTGGCGCCTTTCCGAACACGTCGTTCAGTCAGAATGTCGGCCTGATCGCCATGACCGGTGTCATGAGCCGCCACGTCGTGACCTGCGGTGCGATCTTCCTGATTGTCTGCGGGCTGGTGCCCAAGGTCGGCGGCGTGATCCGCACGGTTCCCATCGAGGTTCTGGGGGGTGGCGTGATCGTGATGTTCGGCATGGTGGTCGCGGCGGGGATTTCGATGCTGTCGGATGTGAACTGGAATCGCCGGAACATGGTGATCTTTGCCATCTCGCTGTCGATCGGCCTGGGGTTGCAACTGGAGCCGGGCGCCTTGCAGCACATGCCGGAAACAGCGCGTATCCTGCTGACGTCGGGATTGTTGCCGGCCGCATTGATCGCCATCGTGCTGAACCTGATTCTGCCCGAGGAACTGGCGGATGAAGCGACCGAGGAAGTCTCTGGCGGCATGACCGGGCACGGCCATGGTTCGCTGATTCGTGACGATCACGTCTGAACACTGACGCGAGGCGCTATAGCGCCTCGCGATCCGCCATCCGTGCCGCGACATCCAGCATGCGGGCCGAGAACCCCCATTCATTGTCATACCATCCGAAGACGCGCAGCTGACGGCGGCCCGTCATCCGGATTTCAGGGCCCGCAACGATCAGCGATTCCGGGCGCGCGCGCAAATCGGCCGAGACCAGCGGGCGGTCGGTCCAGCCCAGAACGGGATTGGCGGCAACCCGGGCCTTCAAGGCGGCGGTGAACGTGGCCTCGTCCTGATCGTCGCGCATTTGGGCCACAAGATCGACGGCCGATACGCTTGCGGTGGGCACCCGCAATGCGGCCCCGCTGATGCGCCCGGCAAGGTCGGGCAGGATCTGTTCGATCAGGGTCATGGCGCTGGTGGTCGTAGGCACCATCGACAGTGCCCCGGCGCGGCTGCGGGCCATGTCGCCACGCGGCGCGTCGACCATGGGCTGGCTGTTCGTGTAGCAGTGTATCGTGGTCATATGCGCGGTTTCAATGGCGGCAACCGCGTTCAGTTCGCGCAACAGAGGGGCCATCGCATTGGTCGTACAGGATGCGTTCGACACAATTCGGGCCGCGCCCAGAACATGGATATTCGCGCCCAGCACCACGGTTACTTCCGCAGCCGGAGACGGCCCTGAAATAAGCACCGATCGCGCCCCTGCACCCAGCCCGCGTTCAGCCACGTCTGATGTTCGCGCAATTCCGGTGCATTCCAGCAAGACATCGACACCAGACAGATCCAGCGCGGTCAGGTCGGTTTCGTGAAACAGGGCGATGTTGCGCCCGCAAACCGACAGGTTTCCGCCTGAAACGGTGACGTCATGCGGCAAGGGGCCAAAGGTGCTGTCGTATTGAAACAGATAGGCCAGCGTCTCGGCCGGGGCGATGTCATTGATCAGTGCAATCTGCACATCGTCATGCTGAGCCAGGGCCAGGATCTGACGCAAGATCGTGCGGCCGATCCGGCCGAATCCGTTGATGGCAATACGCATGGGCGAGATATGGCAGCCTTGCATGACAAGCTCAATAGGTCGACAGCCCGCCCGGAAAAGGCCGCCACCCTGCGGGTTCGGCGCTGGTCCGTTGTGGGCGTGTCAGCCGTTACATCGCATCTTGGCGTGGAATTCCGCCCCGACGGTTTGCCAAAGCGTGCCCGGGATCACCTTGCACCCGGTGGCCAGCTCCAGCGCGCGCACCGCCTGAGGGGTGCGGCGCGCGACGGGCTTGCCGAACGGGTTCAGGTTGTTGTTGTCCCGAAAGGCCACATAGCTGTCCGGCTGCTTTGGGTTTTCGCTGACAGTCCAGGTCCGGCCCAACACCTGTACCAGCCTGGTGTCGGCCTCGCCCGCGCACAGAGGTGCGGACAAGGCAATCGCAAGCAAGGGCGCGCCCAGGAAGGTCGAGAAGGATTGCATCGGTGTCGTCATCGGGTCTCGCTCTGCGGGTGGGTTGCACACGCACCAAGCTTAACCGATCCGCAGATCGCCGCAAGCGCCTGTGGACGGGTCAGCGTCTGGACAGGCGCAGCGGCATGTGCCGGTTCACGTCCTTGTACAACAGATAGCGGAACGGCCCCGGACCTCCGGCATAGCAGGCCTGCGGGCAAAATGCGCGCAACCACATGTAATCGCCGGCTTCGACTTCGACCCAGTCCTGGTTCAGCCGATAGACGGCCTTGCCCTCAAGCACATACAGCCCGTGTTCCATCACATGGGTTTCGGGAAACGGGATGACGCCGCCCGGCTGGAAGGTGACGATGGTCACATGCATGTCGTGGCGCAGGTCATCCGGGTCCATAAAGCGGCTGGTCGCCCACCGGCCTTCGGTTCCGGGCATTGGTGTCGGCGTGACACTGGCATCACTGGAAATGAAGGCTTCGGGCGCGTCCAGCCCGGGCGCGGGTTCATAAGCCTTGCGAATCCAGTGGAACCGCGCCTCGGACCCGGCATGGTTGTGCAAGCTCCAGTCGCAGCCGGGAGGCAGGAAAGCGAACCCACCCGCGCCAAGCACATGCTGGTTGCCGCCAAAGCTCAGCGTGATGCTGCCCTGGACGACGAACAGCACGGCTTCGGCGTCGGGGTCGGTTTCCGGGCGGTCGCTGCCTCCTCCGGCGGCAACCTCCATGATATAGTGCGAAAAGGTCTCGGCAAATCCGCTCAGCGGGCGGGCGATGACCCAAAGCCGGGTGTCGCGCCAGTGCGGCAGCAGGCTGGTGGTGATGTCGCGCATCGTGCCTTTGGGGATGACCGCATAGGCCTCGGTGAACATGGCGCGGTCGGTCAGCAGCTGGTCCTGCGGCGGGTGGCCCCCTGTGGGCGCGAAATAGGTTTGCTTGGACATATTTGTTTCCCCATTGTCGGCGTTCTCCGCACTATGCGGGCAAAGACCGGCCCGGACCAAGGCACGGCAGACAAGTAGCATTCTTCGTGGTTTTTTGAAGATGCCCGGCTTGTTCCAATTTTCTGCGTCATGTGCCCGCTGGGGTTTGGACAACAGGCGACGGGCGTTGTAGCCATGGAACCAGTCGTCAACCGACCGAGCCAGATGAGGATATGATGAAATATGTACTGACCCTTTTGCTTGCGCTGGGTGTCACCGCCAGTCTGCCCCCGGCATTGAAGGCACAGCAGCCGCTGAGCAGAATCCTGGCGCAATCGGGTCTCAGCCCCCAGGATTTCGATCTGATGGCAGCAGCGGAAACCGCATTGTTGGGCCAGAACGGACCCGGCAAGGGTCAGGAAACATCCTGGTCGAACCCTGAAAACGGATCGCGCGGCACCATTCAGGCCGTCGCGGTACAGGGCAATTGTGCCGAACTCTTGCACCTGATCCACCCCAAGGGACAGGCAAAGGCGGTCGAACTGCGCAAGAAACTGTGCAAATCGTCCGATGGGCGCTGGTTGCTGACGCTTTAGGCCGCGGTATCAGCCGCGATCCTGCACCGCATGGAAGATGTGGGTAAAGGTCGCGGCCCCCAGGATCGGGATCAGCAGGTTGATCAGCGGCACCGACAACGGGATCGCCATCAGGGTCCCGGCCAGCCAGATCGTTCCCATGTTGCGCGCGCGCAGCCGCTTGGCCCCATCACGCCCGATCCGGCGCATTGCGGCCAGAGTGAAATATTCCCGGCCCAGCAGAAATCCGTTCAAGGCCCAGAAGATGAACGGCGCCATCGGCGTGAAGATGATGTAGAGAACCAGCGCCAGCAGGTTTGCCCCGATCAACACGCCCAGGAAACTGATCGTATCGCGCAGCGCATCGGCAAGGGGAATGTCCGGGACGCGGGGCAGGTTCGGGTAATGCTTGTCCTCGACCGCCTGCGCCACCTGATCCAGAAACATCGAGGTGATGGCCGAGGCCACGGGAACCATCAGGAAAACCGACAACAGCATCATGACCCCGACCGAAGTCCAGCTGAGCAAATCGTTCAGCCAGGTTACCTGCCCCAGAAGCGGCAGGCTGGCATCATCACCCACCATCCAGCTGACCAGCATGACGAAACCGGCACTGGCGGCAATCAGCAAAGCAATCGTCAGGGCCAGACCCAGAAACAGGACACGCCGGAAACGCGGATCACCGATCTGTCCTAAAGCCATTGAAAACGCGGAAAAAATCATGCGTCAGCCCATTCGACGATGGCATCCATGTCGGGGCGGGGGCGCTCGGGCGGGGGGGTGCTTTCGGTGCCGATATGGATGAAGCCTGCGATGCGTTCATGCGCCTGCAGGCCCAGACCTTCTGCCCCGAAGGCGGCGTCGTGGCTGGGCCAGCCGCTCAGCCAGTTGGCCCCCCAGCCGCTGGCCAGCGCGGCATTCAGCAACGCCAGACAAACCGCCCCGGCCGAGTAGGTCTGTTCGACTGCCGGGATCTTTTCGGATGGTTTTGGCGATTCGATCACCGCCACGGCCAGGTTGCCCTGATCAAACTGGTTGCGCCCCTTGGTGATGTCTTCGGGGGATTTGCCCAACGCCTTGCCCCGCGCTTCGGCCAGATCCGCCAGCCGGGCCATCGCGGCGTCCTGAATCACGACAAAGCGCCATGGTTCGAGTTTGCCGTGATCCGGGGTGCGGGCCGCAGCAGTCAGGAGCGGCATCAGCTGTTCCTTTTGCGGCACCGGCAAGGTCAGTGTTTTCGCCGGGCGCGACCGGCGCGACAGCAGGAATTCAAACGCGGATGGGTTGGGATCGGGCATGTATTCGGCCTTGTTGTGACGATGGGCAACATGTCGGCGGTTCGGCGCGGGTTTTCAACCCGCAAATGCCGCCGTTCGGGCGTGCGGCGTGAACATGGCTCCCAGGCCTGTGGCGTGGCCACGTTGGCAGGACCGCATATTGCCTATTCCGCGTCCGGATCATCTCGCAACTGATACACGCCTTCGGGCAGATCCAGCGCCGCTGCCAGATCGCGGACCTGTTCCGGGGACAGGGTGATTTTCTGCACCCTGTCGGTGCGCGGGTCCAACTGTTCCAGCGTCACACATTCGGCAAAGCTGTTGATGACCACGTCCTCTTGCAGGGGCGCGGCCCCCTCATCCACCAGTGTAATCACGGTGGCATCGAATTCATGCTCTATTGAAAACATGATCGCACCCTGACGCGGCTTCCTTGTCTTGGCAATAGCCATTGACATCAAACCGCACTGGCAGGCGCGCGTGTCCGTGATAGTGTCACGGCAGATGGAAACGGGATTGGATCCGGAAGGAACGGCATGTGGCGATGGACAGTCTTGCTGCCTGTGTTGGGGCTGGTGGTATCGGCATGCGATGTGGCCGGGACCGGCAGTCCGATACCGGCTTCGGCCCCGGCTCCGCAGGAATGGCAGATGTCGCCGGAACTGGCGGCGCGCACCTTTACTCAGGTGGTGCAGCGGGTTGAACCGGTGGCTGAACGGGAATGTCGGCGTCAGGCCCGGGGCGTCAATTGCGATTTCCTGATCGCGGTCGATCCGAACCCGCGCGCGCAGCCCAACGCATTCCAGAGCGAGGATGCCAGGGGCCGCCCGGTTCTGACCTTTACCGCGTCGCTGATCGGCAGCGTGCGCAATGCCGACGAACTGGCCTTTGTCATGGGGCACGAGGCTGCGCATCACATCGCCAACCACCTGGAACGCCAACGGCTGAATGCGGCCACGGCGGCCGAGATTTTCGGCGGGCTGGCCACATTGACGGGGGGTGGGACCGACGATGTGGCCGATGCCCAGAAACTGGGGGCGGCGGTGGGCGCGCGGACCTATTCCAAGGAGTTCGAGCTTGAGGCCGACCGCTGGGGCACGGTGATCACCTATCGTGCGGGGTATGACCCCCGGGTTGGTGCCGCGTTCTTTGCCCGCATTCCCGATCCCGGCGATCGGTTCCTGGGCAGCCACCCGCCCAATGCGGCGCGGGTCGAGATCGTCGAACGGACCCTGCGGGAGCTGGGGGAATAGGAATGCAGGTCTTTGACGCCATCCTGACCGACAGAGGCAGCAAATACGCAGTCTCCGGCGGCCCGGTGAAATCCCGTGCCGAGGCCGTCGCATTCGTCAAGACGCTGTGCAAGGAGCGCAAGTTTGCCAAGGCGACCCACAACAGCTGGGGCGTGGTTCTGAACGAGGGGCCGGTCAAGAACGATGACGGTGAAGCCGGCGCAGGCATGGTGATCCTGCGCATGTTGGAACGCGAAGACCTGCGCGATCATATCGTGGTGGTCACGCGGTGGTACGGCGGCAAGAAACTGGGCGGAGACCGGTTTCGCCGGGTGCAGGATGCCGTGCGCTATTATCTGGACCATCGCGCGTCCGGCGTGTGACGCGGATCGCCCGTCAATCTGGAATGGCTTTCGCCACCTGTTTCCCGCGCCACAGGATGAACAGGCCGGACAGAACGATAAGCCCCGATCCCAGCACCATCGGCAGGTTCAGCTGTTCATTGAACAACAGGACACCCAGCGAGATGCCGAACAGCAACCGGCTGTAGCGAAACGGGGTCACCGCCGAGACTTCTCCGGTGCGCATGGCTTTCATCAGGCAGGCATAGGCCGCAACGCCGGTCAGGATCGCGCCGATCAGAAAGAGGATGGCCGTGGCATCCGGCACGGCAAAGGGTGCCCGGTCCCAGAACGACAACAGCGCCCCGGCAAAGGCCATGGACAGAAACCCGTACAGCCCCAGGATCGAGGTGCCGAGCGCGGCCGGGGCGGCGCGGCTGGCCAGATCGCGTCCGGCAAATCCCAACATTCCCAGCACCGCCAGAATAGACAGGATCGAAAAGCTGTCGGTGCCGGGGCGGATGATGATCAGGACACCGATCAACCCCACGCAGATCGCCACCCAGCGCCGCCATCCGACCCGTTCGCCAAAGACCACGGCGGCCCCGGCCACCACCACCAGCGGTGTGGCCTGCAGAATGACAGTCGCCGCCGACAACGGCGTCAGCCAGAGCGCGAGGGTATAGAATAGGCGCCCGGTCACCTCAAATAGGAACCGCACACGCATCGGCGAAGACAACACATCGGGCGTATACAGGCGCGCGCCGCTCAGCCGGGCGATCAGGGCAAAAATCGCCGCGCCTCCAAGACCGAACAGGATCAGGATTTGACTCACGGCCAGGGATTGGGCCGCGGATTTGACCAATGTGTCCTCGATGGCGAATGCGGCCATTGCAAGGATCATCCACAAACTGCCGATCAGATTGGCCCGGTGGCCCGATTCAATATGCTGCATCGGCGACAGTCCGACATTGATCGCTCAGATGACCCGCCGCGTCAGGCACGTTTGCCCCAAAGGTCATATTCACCGGCTTCGTCCACGGTCACGCGGACGATGTCGCCGGGTGTCAGCGACTGGAAATCTTCGTCGATGAACAGGTTGCCGTCGATTTCGGGCGCATCGGCCATGGTGCGGCAGGTGGCCGCCTGCGCATCCACCTCGTCGACAATGACCTGCATCGACTGGCCCGGTTTTGTGGCCAGCTTGGCCTCGGATATGGTCTGGGCCTTTGCCATGAAACGATTCCAGCGGTCCTGTTTGACCTCGTCCGGCACATGGTCGGGCAGGGCGTTGCTGCGTGCGCCATCGACGTTTTCGTATTGAAAACACCCCACCCGGTCCAGTTGCGCCTCGTCCATCCAGTCCAGCAGGGTCTGGAACTCGGCCTCGGTCTCGCCGGGATAGCCAACGATGAAGGTGCTGCGCAGGGTGATGTCGGGGCATGCGGCGCGCCAGGCGGCGATTTCATCCAGCGTGCGCGCCGCCGCGGCCGGACGGGCCATGCGTTTCAGAACCTCGGGATGGGCATGCTGGAACGGGATGTCCAGATAGGGCAGCACGCCGTTGGACGGATCCGCCATAAGCGGCACCAGCTCACGCACGAACGGGTAGGGATAGACATAGTGCAACCGCACCCAGGCCCCGAGGCTGCCCAGATCCCGCGCCAGCGGGATGATCGGATGCTTGTGGTCACGATCACGGCTGTCGGTGCCATAAGCGCTGGTATCCTGGCTGATGACCAGCAATTCGCGCACGCCGTTCTCGACCAGCTTTTCGGCCTCGCGCAGTACGGCGCGCGCCGGACGGCTGGTCAGTTTGCCGCGCATGTCAGGGATGATGCAGAATTTGCACTTGTGGTTACAGCCCTCAGAAATCTTGAGATAGCTGTAATGGCGCGGGGTCAGCGACACGCCGGTGGCGGGCAGCAGATCGATGAACGGGTCGGGATCGGGCGGCACGCTGGCATGGACCGCATCCAGCACCTGTTCGTATTGCTGCGGCCCGGTCACGGCCAGAATGCGGGGGTGGTGTTCGCGGATATAATCGGGTTCGGCCCCCAGACAGCCGGTGACGATGACCTTGCCGTTTTCGGTTAGCGCCTCGCCGATGGCATCCAGACTTTCGGCCTTGGCGCTGTCCAGAAATCCGCAGGTGTTGACGATTACCGCATCGGCCCCGGCATAGTCCGGCGAGATGCCATACCCTTCGGCGCGCAGCCGCGTCAGGATGCGCTCGCTGTCCACCAGCGCCTTTGGGCAACCCAGTGACACCATTCCGATGGTCGGCTGTCCCGCGCGCGGGCTGTCGGACAGGCGGGCGCGGGGGGCGAGGTCGGGGCGCAGGTCGGGCGGGTTTGTGCTCATCCCCGGGCATATAGACCCGCGCGGCGGTCCTGCCTAGCCCCGCTGTTGGCAGTTCCAGCGGGCGGCGCTAGGGTCGGCGCGAGATTGGTGAGGGATATGTGATGCGGTGGTTGTTTCGAATTCTGGTCGTGGTGTTTGTTGCGCTGGCGCTTGCGGTGGTCGGGCTCTTGATGCTGCCCGGCGATCGGATCGCGCAAATCGCATCGGATCAGGTGCAGGCGCGCACCGGGCGCAGCCTGGACATAGGCGGGGATGTGTCCGTGACGCTGTGGCCGGTACTGGGTGTGAGCACCGGCCCGGTGCGGTTGCAAAATGCCGATTGGGCCGGGGATCGGCCGATGCTGACCGCGCAGGGGCTGTCGATTGCGGTGGGAACCTCTGAATTGCTGCGCGGTGAGATCCGCGTGATCGGAATCACCGCAGACCAACCTGTCTTGCATCTGCAAAGCCGCGCGGATGGGCGCGGCAACTGGGAATTCGGCACCGACACACCGATGTCCGGTGTGAGCGAGCAGGTGGCCCAGAGCGCCGAGGCGGCTGCAACCCCGGTCACGCTGGAGCTTCTGGAGCTGCGCAATGCCACGGTCAGCTATGCAGAAGAAGACGGCGGCCAGATGCTGCAACTGACCAATGCGGATCTGGTCCTGCGCTGGCCGGATCGGGACGGACCGGCCGAATTGGACGCCACGCTGCGCCCCGCGGGGGCCGATGTGCGCGTGGCGGCACATCTGGCTGCACCGGGGGATTTTCTGGCCGGCGACGTTGCGCCGGTCACGGTCCGGATCAGCACAGAGGGGGGCGAGGCGGCATTCGAAGGGCGCGCGGAAATCAGTGGCGGTGCAACGGGGCGGCTGGCCCTGGATAGCAGCAACAGCGCGGCGATGCTGGCCGCTCTGGGGGTTTCGGGACCGCGTGTCGCCGCAAATCTTGCAACCGATTTGACCTATACACCCGAGGGCGGCCTGTCTTTGCGCGATCTGGATATGGAGCTGAACGGCAATCGGCTGACCGGTGCGATGGATGTCGCGTTGGGTGACATCCCGATGCTGACCGCCCAACTGAAAGCGGATGTTCTGGACCTGCGCGAGATGGCTGCACCTTCGGACAGCAGAGGAGGAGGCGGGAACGGCGGGGCCGCAACGCGCGCGCCGGATGCACCAGCCGATGGCTGGTCGCGCCAGCCGATCGATGCCAGCGCGCTTGGCGCGTTGAACGCGGATGTCGGCCTGATCGCGCAAGAGATCCGTCTGCCTGATCTCACGCTTGGGGCTCCACGGCTGCGATTGCGTCTGGACCGATCGCGCGCGGTTCTGGAACTGGCGCAGGTTACGGTGTTCGACGGCACGGTCACCGGGCAACTGGTTGCGAACAATCGCAGCGGGCTGTCGGTTGGCGGCAAACTGTCCGCGACCGGAGTCGCGCTGAAACAGGCGCTTTCTGCTGCGGCCGGAATTGACAACCTGAACGGATCGGGATCCGGCATGCTGGAATTTCTGGGTGTCGGGCAAACCGAGGATGCCATCATGCGCTCCCTGTCGGGACGCGGGAACATTACGGTCGGCAAGGGCTTTTATACCGGGTTCGATCTTGAGGAACTGATCCGCTCGGGCCGTGGCAATGGCGGCTCGACCGTGTTTGACAGCCTGACAGCCAGTTTTGTGATCGACGCGGGCGATCTGGTGAACCGCGATCTGGCGCTGGCGGTCAAGAACCAGCAGGTCCGGGGCGAGGGTCGGATCGGGCTGGGCGCGCGGGATCTGGATTATGCGTTGTTTCCCCGGATCACGCACAATGGCCGGGAACTGCGGGTGCCCGCCCGTGTGTCGGGCCCGTGGTCCTCGCCGCGCGTCAGTTTGGACATAAAGGCGGCGTTGAAGCAGGAATATGGCGACGAGATCGACCGAAAAACCGAAGAATTGAAACAAAAGGCCAAGGAACAGCTGAACCAGAAAATCGCCGAGGAACTTGACGTTCAGCCCGGGCAGGAACAATCGACCGAGGACATTCTGAAGCAGAAACTGGAAGACGAGGCCAGGAAAGGCCTGCTGAAACTGCTGGGAGGCGACTGAGCGGAATACGGCGGACGGATGCCCGCCGCCGCAAATCAGATCGTCTGATCGTACTCGCCCACGCCGGGTTCGGTCCGGATCACCGCGTCGATATCGGCAAAGATCGCCCGCATTTCGGCCTCGCTTTGCGCGCTTTCGCAAACAACGACCAGATTGGGCGTGTTTGACGAGGCACGCACCAGCCCCCAGGACCCGTTGTCCAGAATGACGCGGGCCCCGTTGACGGTGACCACCTCCTTGATGCTGCGTCCGGCAACGGTTTCGCCTGCTTGATGCTTGGCGACCAGCTTTTCCACAAGCCGTTCAAGAATGTCGTATTTCTCGGTATCGGCGGCATAGGGCGACATGGTGGGCGTGGCCCAGGTCTTGGGCAGGGCCTTGCGCAGGTCTGACATGGATTTGTCGGGGTTTCGATCCATCAGCTTGCAGATCTCCACCGCCACGCGCAGGCCGCAATCGTAGCCCCGCCCGATCGGTTCCGCCAGAAAGTAGTGGCCGGATTTCTCGAACCCCGCCAGCGCGCCGATTTCCTTGACCCGGCGTTTCATGTGGGAATGGCCGGTTTTCCAGTAGTCGGCCTTGATTTCATGCTTTTGAAGTTCCGGGTCCGAGGCAAACAATCCGGTGGATTTCACGTCGGCAACAAAGGTCGCACCGGGGTGCAACCTGGCCAGATCGCGGGCCATGATGACGCCGACCTTGTCGGCAAAGATCTCTTCGCCCTCGTCGTCCACCACGCCGCAGCGGTCGCCATCGCCATCGAAACCCAGCGCGAAATCCGCACCCGAGGCACGCACGCTGTCGGCCATGTCATGCAGCATTTCCATCGCTTCGGGGTTCGGGTTGTAGTGCGGGAACGTGTAGTCCAGCGTGTTGTGGCTGGGCACGACCTCGACCCCGATGCGTTCGAACAGTTCGGGCGCAAAGGCCGATGCGGTGCCGTTGCCGGTGGCGCAAACCACCTTGAGCGGGCGGGACATGCGAAAATCGCCCACCAGGTCATCAAGATATGCCTCGCGCACACCGCTGACAAATTGATACCCCCCGCCCGGGCGCGGTTCGCCCAGACCATTCAGCACGATGTCGCGCAGTTCCGCCATCTCGTCCGGGCCGTGGGTCAGCGGGCGTTCAAAACCCATCTTCACGCCGGTCCAGCCATTGGGATTATGAGAGGCGGTGACCATGGCGACGGCGGGCACATCCAGGTGGAACTGGCTGAAATAGGCCATGGGCGACACGGCGGGGCCGATATCGTGGACCTTGATGCCGGCCTGCATAAGCCCCAGCATCAGCGCGTTCTTGATCGACAGGGAATAGTCGCGATAATCGTTGCCCACCGCGATTTCGGGGCGGATGCCACGGCGATGCATCTGCGTGCCCAGCCCCAGCCCCAAGGCGGTCATGCCCGGCAGATTGATTTCATCCGGATATTTCCAGCGCGCGTCATATTCACGAAATCCCGTCGGGGCGATCATCGCATCGCGCAGGAATTCCCATGTGTTCGGCGTCACCACCGCAGCAGGTTTGGTCATTTGAATTCTCGATTTTCGGTCAGATTTGAATGGGATGCGCCTTGGCGATGCGATCCAGCTGCATCAGCGTGTCGATCAATGCCGGCATCTGATCCAGATGGATCATGTTGGGCCCGTCGCTGGGGGCGTTGTCGGGGTCTTCGTGGGTTTCGATGAAGATCGCGGCAACCCCGATGGCTGCGGCTGCCCGGGCCATCACCGGGGCGAATTCGCGCTGCCCGCCCGAACTGCCGCCCTGGCCGCCCGGCTGCTGTACGGAATGGGTGGCGTCCATGACCACCGGATACCCGGTCCTGGCCATGATCGGCAGACTGCGCATATCCGCAACCAGGGTGTTATAGCCAAACGAGGCCCCGCGCTCGGTCAGCAGGATGCGGTCGTTGCCGGTGCTTTCGATCTTGGCCACCACGTTGGTCATGTCCCAGGGGGCAAGGAACTGGCCCTTCTTGACGTTGATCGCCGCCCTGGTCGCGCCGGCGGCCAGCAGCATGTCGGTCTGGCGGCACAGAAACGCGGGAATTTGCAGGATATCGGCGACTTCGGCAACCCGGGCGCATTGATCCGCCGTGTGCACATCGGTCAGCACCGGCACGCCCAGCTGGGATTTGACTTGCGCCAGCACCTTCAGCCCGTCTTCGATGCCAATGCCGCGCTTGCCGGTCAGGCTCGTGCGGTTGGCCTTGTCAAAGCTGGCCTTGAACACGAATTGCGCACCTGCGGCGGCGCAGGCGGATTTCACCGCCTTGGCAATCATCAGCGCGTGCTCGGTGCTTTCCAGCTGGCAGGGGCCGGCGATGAGGGTCAGGGGGCGATCGTTTCCGATCGTCAGATCGGCGACTGGGACATGGGTCATGGTTAGGACGTTACCTGTTCGCGCAAGATCGATGCGGTGAGTGAGATCATCAGATAGATGCCGGAAAAGATCAGAAATGCAAGGACGGTATCCTCGAATTTGCGCGGATAGCTGGGGGCGTCGCTGGGCACTGGGTTTACCGAAACGGTCAGATAACGCACCTGGCGGTTCGCCTCCATGCGGGTTTGTTCGACCTGTTGCAGGGCCGATTGCAGCATCATGTCGCGGGTGGCCAGATCGGCCTGGGCCATCTGGATGCGCACCGACAACTGGGCCAGAGAGTTCTCACCGTTGGAGGCATCGACCATCCGCGTGTTGAGTTGGTCGAGCAGATCCTGCAAGCGCCCTATATCGCTGCGCGCGCCGTCCACCTTGGCCTGGTTGGGGCGGGCATTGTCCAGCAAGGCCGCCAGTTGCAACTGTTTCTCCTGCATCTGGATTTCGATGTTGTTGATCTGGCTGCGCAACCCGGCAATCACCCCTTCGGGATCCAGGATGGCGCCCTGCTGTTGCAGCCGGACCAGTTCTTCCTGTGCCTTTCGGCGTTCGATCTGGGCGTTCTCGAACCCCTGCATCGCGTCCTGCATCTGATCGCCGCGCTTTTGATGCGACAGGTTGTTGACGCGATCTTCGGCATAGGAAATCAGGTTGGTGGAAAAGTCGGAACTGACCTGCGGATCCGCGGCGACCACTTCCATGCGGATCACGCCCTCGGTCGGATCATAGCCGATCGTCACATGTTTCTTGTAGGTCTTGTAGGCTTCGTCATTGGTCGCATCCGCAGGCAGGCGTTGAATCGGGTCGATCCAGTCCTGGCTGAAATGTTCGCGAAATCCCAGATCGCGGTCCAGTCGCAGCATCGCGTCCTTGGATTCAAGATAGGATTGCACGGCGATGGAATCCTGGCTGGTGGCGAATTGGGTGCCGGTCAGCAACCCGCCCAGACCACCGCCGCCGACATTGTCTGCCTGCAGGATCAGGAACTCGGACTTTGCGGAATACATCGGCGACGCATAGGCATAGAAATAGGTGCCGACCACGGCGGTGGGCAGCAGAACAAACACCGCCAGCCGAATCAGCAGCGCCGCCAGCTTGCGCCGACGCCGGCGCGCGATGTCGCGTTGAATTTCGCTGATCTGCCGGTTTCGCTGTTCCGCCGGGCTCAACTCGGTCGAAGGCAGGCTCTGTTTGTCGCCCGGCACGGTTTGTGGCAGCTGGATCTGGGGTTTGCCGCTGTCTTTGTCGGCATCCGGAAGGCTGGAAAACGCATCCGGCGCGCCGCCTTCATGTGGTTCGGCGGCGTTCTGGGGCACAACCAGTTCCAGCATCTGCGCCCGTTTGAACGGGTCGATGCCGCGCTGGCGCAACAAGCGCACCGCGTCGAAATCCGATGTGGCGGGCAGATTGTGTTTCTGGGCCACGCGGCGGGCCATGCGCAATTGCCGCCCGGTCAGGCCTTCCTTGCGGATGGCGTCGATCTCGGCTTCGGCAGTGGTTGGCGGCGCATCCGGTTCCTTGGCTTTTTCGGTGCGTTCCTGCGGGGTGTCACCACCGGCAGGCTGTTCGTTTTCGTTCGGTTTGGGACGCACACTGACATGCGGAGCAGACGCGGGTTTGCGTTGATCCGGCCGGGGGTTTGGCGGCGGCGGCGTATCATCCGACAGTTCGGCATCCAGATCCGGCAGGTCCGCCGCAGCGTCCGGGTCGCGTCGGATCCGGAATTTTCTAGCCTTGGGTTTCATAGTCATACAGCTGTTTTGCCTCTTCCAAGGTGTCGAATATATGAAGCCGGCCATCCATCAGGACCGCCGCCGAGGACACGAATTTTTCCAGGGTCGCGGGCTGATGTGACACCATGATGATGGTTGTGGTGTTCAAACGTTCCTGCAGGATCGCACCGGCCTTGCGATTGAATTCGACGTCGGTGGTTCCGGGCATGCCTTCGTCGATCAGATAGATGTCGAAATCCAGGGCCAGCATCAAGGCAAATGAGAACCGCGCTTTCATGCCCGCCGAATAGGTCCCCAACGGCTGATCGAAATATTCCCCCAGATTGCAAAGCCAGCGGCAATAGGCTTCGACATAATCCGGGTCCAGCCCATAGAGCTTGGCAATGAAGCGGGCATTCTCCATCGCCGAGATGTTGCTGACGACCCCGCCCATGAACCCCAGAGGAAAAGACACCTTGCAACCGCGCCGGATGGTGCCCTCATCCGGTTTTTCCAGCCCCGCCATCATGTTGATCAGTGTCGTCTTGCCGGTGCCGTTGGGGGCCAGAATGCCGAAGGACCGGCCCAGATCGACCCGAAACGAGGCCTGGTCCAGGATCACCTTGCGCTGTGTTCCCGTCCAGAAGGATTTGCTTACATTTACGAATTCAAGCATCAGATGTATGTGGGCGGCTTTGCATTTGCGGCGGTTGCGGTGCGGGGTTCGTTGATCTTCCGTAACAAAGGATTGTTAACGGGACGTCATCCCGCGCTGGCTGCATTATGTCCAATTGTGAAACAAATAGCCAAGGGCTTGCATGAGAACCATGTGGATTCAGTCGCTTTTCTGTGGTGAACAGGGGGAAATCCGCGCCCGGCGGTGAATTTACGTTTCCAGATTCGACAAGAAAGCGGGCTGTCCCGACAGGACAAGGGGTGCGCGCCAGCATTGGAAAGGGACGTTGCGATGTCCGGATTGCAGCAACAGATCAACGCGTGCCGCCTGTGCGCGGAACGGTTTGCGGCAACCGCGACGCAGCACGCGCCCCGACCGGTGGTCTGGTTTCGCCCCGGCGCGCGGCTGTTGATTGCCGGGCAGGCTCCGGGCGCGCGCGTTCATGCATCGGGGCGTCCGTTTACCGACCCTTCCGGGGACCGGCTGCGCGACTGGTTGGGGATAGACGCAGCGACATTTTACGATCGGGACCGCATCGCGGTGGTGCCCATGGCCTTTTGTTTCCCCGGATATGACGCCAGGAAATCCGATTTGCCGCCTCCGCCGATCTGCGCGGCGACCTGGCACCACAAGGTGATGGCGGATCTGGGCGATGTGGCGATGACCGTGCTGGTCGGGGCCCATGCGCAGCGCTGGCACATGGGCACGCGCAAGCCGGTGACACAGGTGGTTGCGTCCTGGCGGGACCATGCGCCGCGTGTGTTTCCCTTGCCTCATCCGTCCTGGCGCAATACCGGGTGGATGAAGAAGCACCCCTGGTTTGAAGCCGAACTTCTGCCGGATTTGCGTGCACGGGTTCAGGAGGTCCTGAAATGAACGAATTGACGCCTTTGGATGCGTTTCACGCCGCAATGCAGGCCAGCCCTGAGAATGACAACGCGCGTCTGCGGTTCTACGAACGGATGGGCGACAGCGAACTTTATCTGATGCTCACAGAAGAAGCCCGAGGGCAAAATCTGTCCCCCGAAGTGTTCGAAGTCGCCGACGGGCGTTTTGTCCTGGCTTTTGACGGGGCCGAACGGCTGGCGCAGTTCGCCGGCTGTCCTGCCCCTTATGCGGCATTGTCGGGGCGGGCGCTGGTGCAGATGCTTGCGGGCACGGACATCGGGATCGGCCTGAACCTTGAGGTCGCGCCGTCCAGCATCCTGATCCCGTGCGAAGCGATTTCATGGCTGGCTGAAACCTTGGACAATGTGCCCAAACAGGTGATGTCGGGAATTCGGGAGGTCGCCGCCCCGGCGGCTTTGCCTGACGCGCTGCTGTCGGCCTTGGGGGACAAGCTGGCATTGGTCGCCGGGCTGGCCCGGAACGCCTATCTGTGCCAGGTCACCCATGCCGATGGCACGCGGGGGCATCTGCTGGGTTTTGTCGATGCGCCAGAACCGGGGCAGCGCGCCCTGGCCCAGGCCGTGGCAGAGGCGCTGACCTTTTCGGGAATCGAAGCGGGTGCGCTGGATGTCGGCTTTTTTGCCGCAGAGGATGCCATCCTGCCTGCTTTGACGCAAAACGGGCTGCGGTTCGATTTACCGCAACCCCGCAAGCCGGCAGCGACGCCCGTTCGCGCCGCGCCGGGCAGCGACCCGGATCGCCCTCCGATTCTGCGGTGACCTGAAATATTTGCCCGGTCTCGGATCGCGGTTGATCCTGTTGCGTCACAGCCGCGCGAGGGTGTCTGGCAACGGGTCTCGTTGGCGGTACTGTATGAAGGCGCGCCTGGCCTCGGGTCGGCGCTGGACCCGCAGAAGGATTGCCCATGAAAAGATTTGCCCTTGCCTTTGCCGCTGTGATGAGCCTGCCCCTGTCCGCCATTGCCGGACCACAATATATCGACCAGACTGGTTTCGCCGTGTCCGGATACGACGTGGTGGCGTACCGCAGCCTGGCGCAAAGCCCGGTTGGGGAAACACAACCCGCCGCCATCCCCGGGCGCGCGGACATCACGGCGGACTATAACGGTGCAACATTTGCATTTGCCAGCGAAGCCAATCGCGACACGTTCCTGTCCGATCCCGCCAGATACGCGCCGCAATATGACGGCCATTGTGCCTATGGGGTCAGCAAAGGGGGCAAGGTTCCCGGAAACCCGAACCTGTGGCGGATCAAGGACGACAAGCTTTATCTGAACATCACGAAAAACGTTGTCGGTTTCTGGGAAGAGGACATCCCGGGCAATATCGATCTGGCGCAAAGCAACTGGCCCGAGATCGAAGCGCAGGAAGCCTCGGAAAATCCGATCCCGAACTTTGAATCACCGGCACCCGAAGGACACTGAGTCATCCGCCCCGGGCGGCTCAAAAGTTGTCCCGGGGTTTTGCAACATCCTGCAAGACGTTTGATGCGCTTTGAAATCTGCGCGCCAACGGGCCTTATCCAAAGCAATGCCCGTTCGCGCAGTCGTTTCACGGTCTAGCGTTTGCGGTCCCGGCGTGAACTCATGGGTTGAAACGCGACGCCGACATGGGCCTCGCAATACGGTTTGCCCGCCTGGACCGGCAGCCCGCAAAACCAGAAATCTTCGGTCGCGGGGTCGCCGACAGGCCATTTGCAGGTCCGTTCTGTCAGCTCCATCAAGCTGATTTTCTTAGCTTTTTTCTCAACTTCGTTGACCTTGGCCAAGGCTTCCGGGCTGATTTCATTGGCCGAGGGTTGGGGCGGCAGGGGCTGACCGGCGGGAATGATCTGTTTGCGCACAGGTACGGCGGGCCGGGTTTCGCCCTGGGGTGGCACGGGGCGGGCGGCTTCGGTCTTGGGGGCCGGGCGCGGCTTGGGTTCCGGTTTGGGGGCCGCGGCGGCGGCGGCGGCCGGGGCCGGCTTGGGCTCTGGCTTGGCCGCGGGGGCACCCGCGCTGCGGTTGGAAAGACCCAGCCGGTGCACCTTGCCGATGACAGCGTTGCGGGTTACACCGCCGAGCTCCTTGGCGATCTGGCTGGCCGACTGGCCTTCGCCCCACATTTTCTTGAGCGTCTCGACGCGCTCGTCAGTCCAGGACATGGGCTACCTTTCCAGCTAAAAAGCGGCCCCCGAATGCGGCCGCTTCCGAAAATTTTTCTGAGCCCCTATTTTAATCACTGCGGGCCGAGTTACAAGGCACATTGGCGGGCACATGCCGTCGGGATACTGCAATCCGAACAGGAGACCATCCGATGCAAGAACAGGTAACGCCTGACCAGCCGGGGATGCGCCGGTTCGGCCGGATGAACTGGCTGGGCCTGTACACGCTGGCAATGCGCGAGATCAAGCGGTTCACCACGGTCTGGACCCAGACTGTGCTGGCCCCACTGGTCACCGCCGCGCTGTTCCTGATGATCTTCAACATTGCCATTGGTCCGCGTCGCGGCGATGTGATGGGGGCACCGTTCCTGCATTTCATCGCGCCGGGGATCCTGATGATGACGGTGATTCAGAACGCTTTTGCCAACACGTCGTCTTCGATCGTGATTTCCAAGGTGCAGGGCAATATCGTGGATTCGCTGATGCCACCGTTGTCCGCCGCCGAACTGGTGCTGGGCTATCTGGCCGGAGGAGTCGCGCGCGGCACCGTCGTGGCGTTGACCATCGGGTTGGGGTTGGCGCTGGGGCTGGGGATCGTGCCGGAATATCCGCTGCTGGCGGTTCTGTTCGTGGTGCTGGGTGCGACGTTGATGGGCGCTTTGGGCATCGTTGCGGGCATATATGCCGAGAAATTCGACCAGATGGCGGCGATCACCAATTTCATCGTGACCCCGCTGGCGTTTCTTTCGGGAACGTTCTATTCGGTCCAGTCGCTGCCACCGGGGCTGATGCAGGCAACCCATTTGAACCCGATTTTCTATCTGATCGACGGGGTGCGTTTTGCCATGATTGGCGTGTCCGACAGCGCACCGGCCCTGGGGTTGGCCGTGGTCTGTGGCAGCGCTTTGGTGGTTTCATTGCTGGGCTGGTGGATGTTGAAGTCGGGATACCGGCTCAAGCAATGATGGGCTGAAACCTGCGCCACGGGGCGACCGCCACGGGGCGACGCCGGCAAGGGCAGGTTCACTCCGGTTTGTCGTGCCGCAAGGGTGCCGTTGCGCGGCGGCGAAGATGCGCTTCACGCAGGGCCAACAGCAGCGCGCCGGCGATGATGATCGCCGCTCCCATCAGGGTGATCGCATCCGGCACTACCCCGAAACCCAGAAAATCGTACAGGGCCGCCATGATAAGAGTGCCATAGCTGAACGGCGCCACATAGCTGGCATCGGCGCGGGCCATGCCGTTGATGAACAGGGTTTGCGCACAGGCCATCAGTATTCCCAGCGCCGCCAGCGCCGCCCACTGGGCCGGTGTCGGCATTTGCCAGACTGCCAGAACCGCGACCGACGCGATCGCAAGCCCCATGGCGTTGTTGATCAGCAAGATCTGCAAGGCCGGTTCACGGCCTGACAGCTTCTTGATGAAAATAAGCTCCAGCCCCATCGCCATCGCCGCCACCAACGCCAGCAGGGCGGCGGGCTGAAAGCTGGCCGGGGTCGGGCGCAACAGGATCAGCGCCCCGACAAGCGCGGTCGCCGCCGCGCTCCAGCGTATCGGTCCGACCCGTTCGCCCAGCAGGGGAACCGCCAGCAGCATCGCGAAGACTGGATTCAGAAACGTGATAGCGGTGGCATCGGCAAGAGGAATGAACGCGACCGAGGCAAACATCAGCGTCACCCCCATCCAGCCGAACAGCGTGCGCCCGGCGTGCAGTCGCCAATGCGGCGCGTGGATCCGGGTGCGCGCCGCAGCGGCAATACCGGTCAGCGCCAGAAAGGCGAACAGGAACCGCCCGTGACTGATCTGCAGCGGACTGAGAGGCGGACCCAGCGTATCGGTGCCCAGGGCCTTGGCCAACAGAGTCGTTGCCGCGATAAACGCAGTCGCCAGCAGGATCAGGCAGGCCGCCAGGGTGGGGTTTTGGGCTTTTGCAACGAACATGGCGTTGCATTGGCGCGATTGTGCCGGGCAGACAAGCCCGAATGCGGTGCGACAGACGACGGTATCGGCGTTCGGATCCGTTTTCGGTCGTGCCGTGTCTGGCTGTCTTGGCGGGGGTGTGCGTGCCGCGTCCTCCGCGTTTTTCCAGGCCGGGCCCACAAAACGCTTTCCTTGGCGGCAGTCCTGTCCTATGACCACGCCATGAACCTCGCCAAGCATATCCTTTTTGCCCGACGCCGACGCCAAACCGCGTAACGGCCAGCTTGTTCATTGCGCCCATCATGGGCCGCTCTTCTTCAAAAACCGTTGACCCGATGACCCGATGTGAGGCACTCACAGGGTTTCTTGCCTGATAAGGATGTTCCGAATGATCCCGTCCGTTCTGCCGACCTACAACCGTGCGCCGCTGACATTTGTCAAAGGCGAAGGCACCTGGCTGATCGAGGCGGACGGGCGACGTTTTCTGGATCTGGGCGCGGGAATCGCGGTCAACGCGCTGGGGCATGCACACCCGGCGCTGGTCGCGGCGCTGAGCGAACAGGCGCAGGCGCTGTGGCATGTTTCGAACCTGTATCAGATCCCGCAACAGCAGGCGTTGGCCGACCGGCTGGTTGAATCGACCTTTGCCGATACGGTGTTCTTTACCAACTCCGGCACGGAATCCTGTGAATTGGCGGTCAAGATGGCGCGCAAGTATTGGCATGACAAAGGCCATCCCGAGCGCACCGACATCATCGCATTCGAAGGCGCGTTTCATGGCCGCTCTTCGGCCGGAATCGCGGCCGCGGGATCGGCAAAGATGACCACGGGGTTCGGCCCGCTGCTGCCCGGTTTCGTGCATCTGCCGTGGGGCGATCTGGCAGCGGTCCGGGCTGCAATCACCGATACGGTCGGGGCCATCCTGATCGAACCGGTTCAGGGCGAAGGCGGTATCCGTGCCTTGCCCGATGCCGATCTTGCGGCCTTGCGCAGCCTTTGCGACGAACATGGCATCCTGCTGATCCTGGACGAGGTCCAATGCGGCATGGGCCGCACCGGCAAGCTGTTTGCCCATGAATGGGCCGGGATCACCCCGGATATCATGATGGTGGCCAAGGGCATCGGGGGGGGCTTTCCGCTGGGTGCGGTGCTGGCGACCGAAACTGCGGCTGCGGGCATGGTCGCTGGTACACATGGGTCGACCTATGGCGGCAATCCGCTGGCTTGCGCGGTGGGCTGTGCGGTCATGGACATCGTAGCAAACCCAGGATTTCTGGATGAGATCAATCGCAGGTCGGGCCAATTGCGTCAGGGGCTCGAAGGGCTGGTGGGGGCGCATCCCGACGTGTTCGAGGCGGTGCGCGGTTCGGGCCTGATGCTGGGGCTGAAATGCAGGGCGGCGAACACGGACGTGCTGCAGGCGGCCTATGACGCCAACCTGATCGTCGTGCCGGCCGCGGATAACGTGGTGCGCCTGCTGCCGCCGCTGACCATTACGGAAGACGACGTAACCGAGGCGCTGCGCCGCCTGGACAGCGTGGCCGCGGCCATCGAAGCGGCCTGATTTTCGGGCCGGAAATATCCCCGGGGTCCGGGCCACACCGCCGGGCAACCGCAACAGCAAAGCGATACGATCATGAACCATTTTCTTGACATTCACAAAACCGATCCGGCCGATTTGCGGGCGATGATCGACCAGGCGGGCCAGATGAAACAGGCGCGCCAGGGGCGACCCAAGGGGACGGCGGATGACGATCAACCGCTGAAGGGGCGGATGGTTGCGCTGATCTTCGAGAAACCCTCGACCCGCACGCGCGTGTCCTTTGATGTCGGCGTGCGCCAGATGGGCGGAGAAACCATGCTGCTGTCAGGTGGCGACATGCAGCTGGGACATGGGGAAACCATCGCCGACACCGCGCGGGTGCTGTCGCGTTACGTGGATCTGATCATGATCCGGACCTTTGACGAAACCGTGCTGACCGAGATGGCCGAATATGCCGACGTGCCGGTGATCAACGGGCTGACCGATCGCACCCACCCTTGCCAGATCATGGCCGATGTCATGACCTATGAAGAGCATCGCGGCTCGATCGCGGGCAGGAAAGTGGTCTGGGCCGGTGACGGCAACAACGTTTGCGCCTCGTTTCTGCACGCGGCGGGGCAATTCGGGTTCGATCTGACCTTTACCGGCCCGCCGCAACTGGATCCCGAGGCTGAATTCGTCGATTTCGCGCGCAACATGGGCAGCACCATCACCATCGAACGGGATGCGGCCAGGGCGGTTCAGGACGCTGACCTGATCGTGGCCGATACCTGGGTGTCGATGCATGATGCGCAATCGGCCCGCGAGCGGCGTCACAACATGCTGCGGCCCTATCAGGTCAACGCGGCGCTGATGGCACAGGCGAAACCGGATGCGCTGTTCATGCACTGTCTGCCTGCACATCGCGAAGAAGAGGTCACCTCGGAGGTGATGGACGGACCCAATTCGGTGATCTGGGACGAGGCTGAAAACCGCCTGCACGCGCAAAAGGCGGTCATGCGCTGGTGTCTGGGGGTCTGATCCGGAATCTTTGGGCCCGTGGCGTCCGTGTAACCAAGTTCATAGTAACGGCACCCGTCCCGCACTAGTGTTCATCCTGACAGAGCCGAGGGTGAACAGCGGAAAGGACGGGAAATGCCAGATTTGAAAGATGCGGACGACGTCGGTATTCGCGGCAAGGTCGAGCTGACGACCAATTGGTGGAAACAGGCCTGGCCGATGGACAAGAAACCGTCGGCCGACGCCCGAATGACCGCGGCTTTGAAGGACTACAAGAAGGCCAAGATCGGCAAATCCGCCGGCGATCTGATCGACGCGCTGGACGAGATCGACAAAGCACTGGACGCCCTGGCCGGGGATGCCGGAAAGATCCCCAAAAAGAACCCGCGCAAGAAGAAAGCCATCAAGGACGATCTGAAGAAGGCCAAGGCCATGGTGAAACAGGATCTGGCCGCGGTTCAGAAATACGGCAGCAAGGAACGTGTCATCTACAAAAAGGACTTTGGCGCGGCGATGCACCAGTCCGTCAAGGACATCAAGCTGGGTGTCAGCTCGGCTCCGGTTGAGCTGAAGTTGCTGGAGGTGCTGGCGCTGGAGATCGAGTCCAAGGGCGGATTGGCCATGTTGAACAACATGCTGAACAGCGAATTCGACAGCGCGGTCAAGACCTGTGACAAGGACCTGCGCGCCATCGTCAAACGCGCCGGTGGTCTGATGGACGCGGATTCGATGACCAATGTGATCGATTCAGTGACCCAACATTCCCAGGATCTGCAGGAAGAAATGCGCGAAATTCCGATTCTGGTGATGCGCAAGATGCGCATCCATGCCTCGGTGGCCAAGGCCTACAAGAAAGAGAAGGCGGTCAAGATCACCAAGGGCACGGTTGGCGTCGGGCTGGGCGTGGCCGGGGCGGCGCTGCCGGGGACCCTGCCGTTTGCGCTGGTCGCGCTGGCGCGTTCGATCGCGTCCCTGGCCAAGGAAATCGCCACCGTGTGGATGGATCTGGACACCAAGATCAAACTGTTCGTCAAGCAGCTGTCGGCGCTGGCGGTGGTCTACAAGAAACATCGCGGGGCGCGCGAAATCGCGCTGAGCTCGTTGAACTCGGTGTTGGGCGTGGATGTGGCGCCGACCTTGAACAAGGCCAAGGCGGATCTGAAGGAAATCGAGAAATGCGTGGCGGTGTTCTATCATCGTGTCACCAAGTTGACCAAGAAGGTCTATGAGGCGCTGGACAAATCGAACGAGTTGACCAAGCGGTTTGAAAGTTCGGCGTCCGACGTCAAGGCGTTCATGGCCAGCAAGAAAAATCGCAAGATCAAGACGGCCATGTCGGATCTGGATTCGATTCTGGACAAGACCCATATCCTGATGCGCCAGGCCGTCGATGCCGAAAAACAGGTGCCGAAACTGCGCAAGGGACTGAAGGATCTGGGTGAAAATTCCGGCAAGGTGGACAAGGCCAATGTCATCCTGGGCCAGGTCATAAATATGGCCGTTGCAGTTGGCGGGCTGGGCGATGCCGCCGCGGTGGGTCAGGCCATCGAAAGCGTTGCCGTGGCCAGCGTCGGTTTATGGATGGACTCGGCCGAAGCGGGTAAGGAACTGGGCAGCCTCTAGCCCAGCACCAGTTTCAGCAACAGGAAGACAGTGGCCGACAACACCGCCGCCGCGGGAACGGTAATGACCCAAGCGGCAATGATCGTCATGAAATGCGATCTGCGGACCAGCTTGCGGCGGCGGCGTTCTTCCTTGGCGATCCGGGTCACCGAGGGATTTGCCGAAAGCTGGCGCAAGCGCCGCTCCATATACCATTCCCGGTAGAACCCGACACCGAAAATTCCGCCCACCGCGATGTGGGTCGAACTGACCGGCAGGCCCAGCCAACTGGCCAGGATGACGGTCAGGGCTGCCGACAGCGCCACGCAATAGGCCCGCATCGGGTTCAGCTTGGTGATCTGGCTGCCGACCATTCGGATCAGGCGCGGGCCGAACAGGAACAGACCGAAAGAAATACCAAACGCGCCGATCAGCATGACCCATATCGGGATCGTGACCTGCAGCGCGAATGTATCCGTTTCGGTGACATGCACGATTGCCGCCAATGGCCCCACCGCGTTGGCCACATCGTTGGCGCCATGTGCAAAACTGAGCAGCGCGGCAGAGATCACCAGCGGCGGCCCGAACAGGGTCTTCAGCGACTTGTTCCGATTTTCCATGCCCTCGGACCAGCGGCGGATCAACGGGCGCGCCAAAATCCAGGTCACCCCGCCAACCGCCAGGCCGGCCAGCACCGCCGGGCCCAGGTCGACCGACATGATGCGCTTCAGTCCTTTCAGCGTCAGATAGGTGGCGAAAGCCCCGGACATCAGGCCAATCAGTATGGGTACCCATGTCCGGGCAGCGGCGATCTTGTCGTCCTGATACATGATCCTGGACTTGATCAGGGCCAGGAACAAGGCCGCGATCACCCCCCCCAGAACCGGCGAGACCACCCAGCTTGCGGCGATCAGGCCCATCATGTGCCAATCCACGGCACCGAACCCGGCGGCGGCGATGCCCGCACCCATGACGCCGCCCACGACCGCATGTGTGGTCGAGACCGGCGCGCCGATCCAGGTGGCCAGGTTGATCCACAGCGCGGCCGAGATCAGCGCCGCCATCATGGCCCAGACAAACAGATGCGCGTTCGGCATGGCCTGAGGCGCGATGATCCCGCGGGAGATCGTCGAAACCACGTCGCCGCCCGCCAGAAGCGCACCGGCACTTTCGAAAACCGCAGCGATCAGGATCGCCGCGCCCATGGTCAATACCTTGGCCCCGACGGCGGGGCCCATGTTGTTGGCAACATCGTTCGCCCCGATGTTGATTGCCAGATAGGCCCCGAAGGCGGCGGCGAAAACCACCATCAGCGTGCCGGGGGTCTGGCCGACGATCACAGCCCCGATCAGGGCCGCGAGACCGATGAAGATCAGCGCAATCCCGGCCGCGACCAACGGGCGCGAGACATAGGCCGTGGCATATTCCACATGGCTGATCCGGTTCAGGTCCGTATCCAGCGTTTTCCACTGTTTGCCGGCAGGTCGCTTCGCCATGGGTCCGCCCGATCAATGTGCGCCAGTGTCCTCAAGGCGCGGCTGCAGAATGGGTGGCTTCGGGGTCTATTGCCCCGTCACAGACTGCGCAGGATGTCCTTGAGCCCCGGTTCGTCCACCATGTTCGCGGCTTCCTGCGGGCTGACCCACTTGCGCCGACGTTGACCGGCTTCGGGGAAATCGGCCTGCATGTCAATCACGCGGGCAAGATAGACTTGGGTTTCGACCGTGGCTTCGGCTCCGTTGTCCAGCCCCTTGACGTAATCATACTGTCCGGTGGCGCGGGTTTCGACCTCGGCTTTGCTGACGCCCGCCTCTTCCCAGGCTTCCTGCAACGCGGCTTGCGGGCCGTCCATTCCGTCAATCGGCCAGCCCTTGGGAACGATCCATCGTCCGGTGTCGCGGCTGGTGATCAGCAACACGTCCTTGCCCGCGTCACCAAGGCGATAACACAGCGCGGCCACCTGCACACGCTTGGGGCGTTGCAGGATCGGGCGCACAAGTTCTGTCCATGCTCTGGTCAATGCGTTCGTCATCGTTCTACCTATGCCTGCACATTCGTTATCTTTTTGTTAACGCCCAGTTTAGACGGATCTTCATCAAAAGCCAAATTGCACGAATCGGTCCGGGCCGCGGGTGCTCTTGCGCCGCCCCGGCCCGCAGCCCATGCTGGAGCGCATGGAATTGACAGGACAGGTGGCATGGGAATTGCAAAGATAGGTGTCTTTGGGCTGGGTACAATGGGGCAGGCTCTGGCGCTGAACCTGGCTGAACAGGGGCACGACGTGGCCGTGACCAGCCGCGAGACGGCGGAAATCGAGGCCCTGCTTGACCGGGCCGGGCCTTTGGCCGACAGGTTTCAGCCGTCGCGCAGCCTGGCCGATTTTGTCGCCAGCCTTCCGCAGCCCCGGTCGGTGCTGTTCATGATCCCGTCCGGGGCGCCGCTGGATGACATGATTGCGCGGACCCGGCCCCTGCTGGCCCCGGGCGACACGATTATCGATGGCGGCAACGCGGATTTCAACGATACCCGCAGGCGTCAGGCGGACTTGCAACAGGACGGGCTGCATTTTGTCGGCATGGGCGTTTCGGGCGGTGAAGAGGGCGCGCGCCACGGCCCGTCCATGATGGTCGGAGGCAGCGACCACAGCTGGGCGCAGCTGCGGCCGATGCTCGAGTCCATCGCGGCGCGGTTTCTGGGCGACCCATGTGTTGCGCATGTCGGGCACGACGGGGCGGGGCATTTTGTGAAAACCGTGCACAATGGCATTGAATATGCCGACATGCAGATGATCGCTGAGATCTACGGCATGATGCGCGACGGGGCCGGGTTGGTCCCGGCACAGATTGCCGATCTGTTTCAGGGTTGGCGGGACGGGCCGCTGCAGTCTTTTCTGATCGACACGACGATCCGCGCGCTGCGCACGGTCGATGCCGAAACCGGACGGCCTCTGGTGGATCTGATCGCGGATCGGGCCGGTCAGAAAGGCACGGGCCGCTGGACGGTGATCGAAGCCCTCAAACTGGGCCAGTCGGCCAGCACCATCGAGGCGGCGGTGGCGGCGCGCGCCTGGTCCGCGGAAAAGGATATGCGCGAAGCGGCCCAGTTGGCGTTTCCCCAGACTGCTTCGGCGGCGATTCCGGACCCGCAGGTTCTGGCGGATGCCCTGTTGGCGGGGCGGATCCTGTCCCATGCCCAGGGTTTTCGCATCATGCAGGTTGCATCCGAAGCCTTTGGCTGGCAGCTGGATCTGGCCCGCATTGCCGAAATTTGGCGGGCCGGATGTATCATCCGTTCGGCCTTGCTGGACGATCTGGCACCGGCGCTGCGCGATGATCCGCCCTATGGTCACCTGATCCTGTCGCCTCACCTGCACGCGCGTCTGACGACCAGCCTGCCCGCGCTGCGTCAGGTGGTGGCCGCCGCGACTGTTGGCGGGTTGCCGGTGCCTTCCCTGGCGGCGGCACTGGGCTGGTATGACAGCATGCGGCGCGGGCGCGGAACGGCTGACCTGATTCAGGCACAGCGAGACATCTTCGGCGCGCATGGGTTTCAGCGGTTGGACCGCCCGGGCGTGCATCACGGAGACTGGGCCGTATAACCGCTTGTCTCAGAACCGGCAAAGGGATGACCGGCGCTGGACAATGCATTGGTGATGTACGGACCCAACAGGAACCGCACCCGGTGGCGTCTTATCTTCGGGCCTTGGCGCGCAGGGTGGGATCTGCCTGTGTGGGGTCTTCGGGCCAGGGATGTTTGGGGTATTGTGCGCGCACGTCCTTGCGCACGTCGGCATAGGAACCGGCCCAGAAGCCCGGCAAATCGCGGGTGATCTGGATCGGCCGCCGGGCCGGGGACAGCAAGGTGATCTTCAGCGGTACGCCTGCGCTGGTCGGATGGCGGGTGACACCGAACATCTCTTGCAGCCGCACGGCGATTTCCGGGGCCTCGCCGCCATAGTCGATCGGAACCCGGCGTCCCAGCGGCGTGGTGAAATGCGACGGTGCCAGCCGGTCCAGAAGCTGTGTCTGCTCCCAACTCAATGCCGCGCGCAAGGCGGGCAGAAGGTCAAATTTCTTCCAGTCCCCGGCTGTTCGCACCCCCGACAGCATCGGCAAAAGCCAGTTTTCCAGGCTGTCCAGCAGCCCCGGGTTCGAAAAGTTTGGCAGGTCCGCACCGGTGGCGCGCACCAGTTCAACCCGCGCTGCCAGCCGTGCCGCGGCCCCTTCCAGCCGGAGCCCCAGATCGCGAACCCCGTCCAGCATGGCCCGCGCCACGGCCTCGTCGGACGCGTTCTTCCAGATCTGGTCCTGCAGGATCAACGCGCCGAACCGTTCCTGGCGACGCGCCAGCACCCGCCGTTCGCGTCGGGACCATTCGCAGCGGTCCTGCCATTCGATCCGGTCGGCGAACAGCGAGCGGATTTCGTCGGCCGCGATCTGCGCCGCCAGGCGGATCCGGGCTTCGCGCGGGTTGCCGTCGGTGTCGAGGGCGACGATGAATGGCGCGTTTGCCAATGGATCGGCATCCCGCATGACGGCACCCTTGCCCCCCGACAACACATAGCGCGGCGTGTCGCCGGGGCGCCTTTGTCCGATGCGGTCGGGATAGGCCAGCGCGGCCATTGCCGCCGGGCTCATGCCGGTGGCGTCCTTGCGTTTGACCGCGCGGCCCAGCCGTTTGGCTTCGTCTTTGATGCGTGACAGGGTGGCGGCGTTTACCTCGAAGGGATGCGCCCGTGCGAACCCGCGCGGATCGCGCAGGGCGCGCAGGCGCAAGACCAGATCGCAGGGGGCGTTGCGCAACGGGTCCCGTTCAGCGACCAGAGCCGCCAGAGACGCGGCTTCGGGACCGGCCACGGCCAGCATATGGGCCAATCGGGGATGCAGCGGCAGGGTGGCCAGAAACCTGCCGTGTTCGGTGATCCGGCCCTGAGCGTTCAATGCACCCAGCAGGGTCAGCAATCTGCGTGCCCCGGCCATGGCACCCTGGGGCGGTGGTGTCAGAAACGCCAGATCGGTTTCGGTTGCGCCCCAAAGCGCCAGCTCCAGCGCCAGTCCCGTCAGATCGGCCGCCTCGATTTCCGCCGGGGGAAACGCGAACAGCGATCCTTCTTCGCCGCGGGTCCACAGGCGATAACAGACACCTTCGGCCACCCGTCCGGCCCGGCCCTGTCGCTGGATTGCTTCGGCGCGGGTGACCCGTTCCGTGACCAGCCGCGACATGCCCGAACCGGGATCGAAACGGGCGCGCCGGGCCTGCCCCATGTCCACCACCACGGATATGTCCGGCAGGGTCAGCGACGTTTCCGCAATCGACGTCGCCAGCACCACCTTGCGTTTGCCGTCTGTCGGCGCGATGGCGGCTTGCTGTGCGGCAAAAGGCATGGCGCCGAACAGCGCGCGGACGGTGCAGGTTTGAGGCAACTGCCGCTGCAAGGCGGCTTCAGCGCGGCGAATTTCGCTTTCGCCGGGCAGAAACACCAACAACCCGCCCCCCATGGCGCGGGTCTCACGCTCGGCGCGCAGGACCAGATCCACCAAGGCGTCCAGCAGCCCCGGCCTGGGTCCCAATGGCCGGTCCAACCAGCGGGTTTCGACCGGGAAGCTGCGCCCTTCGGACGTCACCATCGGGGCGTCGATCAATTGCGCCACCGGTTCGGCATCCAATGTTGCCGACATCACCAGCAGGCCCAGATCCTCACGCAGAGCGCCGGCGACTTCCAGACACAGGGCCAGCCCCAGATCCGCGTTCAGCGACCGTTCGTGGAATTCGTCAAACACCACCATGCCGACGCCGGGCAGGTCCGGGGCGGATTGCAGCATCCGGGTCAGGATGCCTTCGGTCACCACATCGATCCGTGTCGCGGGGCAGGTTTTGGCAGCACCGCGCATCCGGTATCCCACGGTTTGTCCAACCGGTTCGCCCAGGGTTTCGGCCATGCGCTCGGCGGCGGCACGGGCCGCCAGACGGCGGGGTTCCAGCATCACCAGTCGCTGGCCTTGCGGGATCAGCCCGGCGGCCAGCAATGCCAGCGGTACGCGCGTTGTCTTGCCCGCGCCCGGTGGCGCTTGCAGCACGGCGCGGCCCTGTGCGCGCAGCGCGGCAATCAGCCCGGGCAGGGCGTCGTCGATCGGCAGGGGCATGGCAGAGCTCATCCCGTCTTATCGCCAAAGGCTGCGGCGGCGTCCAGACGCAGGCACGCGGTCTGGACAAACCGGATACGGACGCGGCATGTATCGGCCAGCAAAGCGAGGGATGGGCATGGATACGACGGAACTGGGTGACAGGGTGCTGGCGGGCGAGCGACGGGCGCTGGCCCGTGCGATCACGCTGGTGGAAAGCCAACATCCGGACCATCGTCAGCAGGCCACGGACTTGCTGGACCATGTGGCGCGCAAGGAACGTCAGGCCCTGCGCATCGGGCTGTCCGGAACGCCGGGCGTGGGCAAGTCCACATTCATCGAAAGCTTCGGCATGATGCTGACCGGGCAGGGGCTGCGGGTGGCGGTGTTGGCGGTGGACCCCAGCTCGACCCGTTCGGGGGGCTCGATCCTGGGGGACAAGACGCGGATGGACCGCCTGTCGCGCGATCCCAACGCCTTTATCCGACCCTCGCCCAGCCAGACCCATCTCGGCGGCGTCGCGCGGCGCAGCCGCGAAGCGGTCGCCCTGTGCGAAGCCGCGGGGTTCGACGTGGTCCTGATCGAAACCGTCGGAGTCGGGCAATCCGAAACCGTGGTGGCGGAAATGAGCGATCTGTTCCTGCTGCTGCTGGCCCCGGCGGGCGGTGACGAGTTGCAGGGCGTGAAACGCGGGATCATGGAAATCGCAGATCTGATCCTGATCAACAAGGCGGATGGCGATCTCAAGCCGGCCGCGACCAGAACCTGTTCCGACTATGCCGGTGCGTTGCGCCTGTTGCGAAAACGGCCCCAGGATCCAAAACGATTCCCCAAGGCGATGATGGTTTCGGCGATCGAGGAAAACGGGTTGGACAAGGCCTGGCAAGAGATGCAGACGCTGATACGATGGCGCAAGGACAACGGTTTCTGGCAAATGCGCCGCGCCGCGCAGGCCGAATACTGGTTTCAGCAGGATGTGCGGCAGGGTGTGCTGGCGCAGTTGGAACAGGGCGAAGCGCGGCGGCAGATGGCCCGGTTGGGCGAGTTGGTCGCGAACGGGGCCGTGACGCCTTCGGCGGCGGCGCGCGAGATGCTTGAACACCACCTGCAAAGATGACGCTGACGCCGCATCGGGTTTTTGATGGCCATTTGCTGCGGGCGACGCTGTTCAACCCGGATGGCGCGCGGCTGTTTGTCAGCTTTCGGCAACGCGTGGCGGATGCCGGTGACTTTACCGAACCGACCCCGGTGGCGGCGTTCGCGGATCATGGCCATGCCCATCTGCATCTGCAGTCGCGATGGAACGACTGGTACATCAACGCTGAAACAGAGGCGCTGGAGACAACCTTGCGCGCGCTGTCGTCCCGGTATCGGGCCGTTCGGGCGATGGGGTTTTCCATGGGCGGCTATGCGGCTTTGCGTTTTGCGGCGGCGCTGCGGCTGGGCCAGGTGGTTCTGGTTTCGCCGCAGGTCTCGATCCACCCGGCGGCGGTGCCCTGGGATGGGCGGTATGCCGACTGCGCCGGGGTCTTTGATCCCGATCTGGGCTGCCTGGCGCGCCGGGCCGGGCCGGAACTGGCGGGCGTGCTGGCATATGACCCGTTCCGCTGGCGCGACCGGCGCAATGCGCGCGAGATTTCAGCCCTGTTCCCGGGGCTGGAATTGTGCGCGCTGGCCGGGGGCGGGCATCCGGCGACACAGATCATCCGGCTGGGCGGCTCTTTCGGACGAATACAGATCCGCCTGCGGCAGGATCGGCTGGATCGGCGTTGGGTGGTTCAGGAGCATCGCAAGCTGCGCAGCGATTCGGCGGTATATTGGTCGCGGCTGTCGAAATATGCCAATACGCGCCGACGACCGGCGCTTGCGGACACGGCCGGGCGGGTCGCGGATCTGTTGAAAGCGTCGGACAGGGGATAAACATCTGCGAAGGGCTGCGCCGTGACTTGACGCGCCCGGTCTTTGCGCCTATCAGCAGCCGACGAGATTTCAGGCGCGGCCCTTGCGGCGCCTTTTTGTATTGTGATGGGATTGACCCGCACCCAGATGAAACGAGGTAAGTGACATGTCGCGCCGCTGCGAATTGACCGGAAAAGGCCCGATGACTGGCAACAATGTCAGCCATGCGAAAAACAGAACCCGCCGCCGGTTTCTGCCCAACCTGAACGACGTGACCCTTCAGTCCGAGACACTGGGCCGTGGCGTCAAGCTGCGGATCTCGGCGTCTGCGCTGCGCAGCGTCGATCATCGCGGCGGGCTGGACGCGTTCCTGGCCAAGGCCAAGGACGACGAGCTGTCGGCCAACGCGCTGAAGGTCAAGAAAGAGATCGCCAAGGCTGCCGCCTCGGCCTGATCCTTTTCGGCCAGATCTCTTTCGATCAGGTCCCTTTCGGCTTGTCCCGAAGACATCCCCAGCCTCGCGGTCAACGCGGGGCTGTTTGCGCTTGCAGGGGGGCGGTGGGCCGGAATATACCGGCGCCGAGATGCGCCTGATGATCCAGAAATACACCGGTTTCGGCCTGATCCTGCTGCTGTTGCTGACCAGCGAAAGCATGGCCGTGGCGCGGGGTGCGCCCGGACCCGGAGGACAGATCGAGCTGTGCACCGGCACCGGTCCGGTCATGGTTTATGTGGATGAGAACGGCGCGCCGATCGGTGCACCGCATGTGTGTCCTGATTATGCTCTGACCCTGTTGGCCTGTATTGCCACGCCCGATTCCGCCCCGCTGCCGGTTGTGTCCGCGCCGCGTTCGGACCGGGTGATGCCGGATCGCCCCTGTCGCTCTTTCCTGTGGCTTGAACGTCTTGCGCGCGGCCCGCCGCTGTCTGTCTGATCCTTTCCTTCCAATATCAGACATTCTTATACAGGAGCGACGCAATGTCCCTCAAATCCACCCTTCTGGCGGCAGTTGCCGCACTCGGCCTGACCGGCGCGGCCAGCGCCGCCGATATCATGGTCATGGACCCCTATGCGCGCAGCGCGACGGCCACGTCTGTCACCGGCGCGGCCTTCATGACCCTGATGAACCATGGCGATCAGGACGACACCCTGATTGCCGCCCAATCGGATGTCGCCGAACGGGTCGAGTTGCATACGCATATCGAAAACGAACAGGGCGTCATGCAGATGCGCGAGATCGAAGGCGGAATTCCGGTTCAGGCGGGCGGCGAGCACGCGCTGAAACGCGGAGGCGACCACGTCATGTTCATGGGTCTCAAGGCCCCGCTGAAGGACGGAGATATCATCCCGCTGGTTCTGACCTTTGAAAAAGCAGGCGATATCGAGGTCGACGTTCCGGTGGATCTGAGCCGCAAGGCAGACCACGGCGGCATGTCCGACCACAGCAAAATGTAGCATGCCGAACGTCAGGACAGGCCGGGCACCGGGGCGTATCGGTTTCCGGCCCGCCCTGGCGGTTTGAGCATCGTACGTTCAGGCAAGGTCAGGTGATTCGGAGGTGATGCGAAAGGCGTCAGCCTTGAATCACCTGCAACTGTCCGGCCAGCCAGGGCAATTGCCGTATCGCGGGCTCAATCATCTGGCGCTGTATCAATTGGCGCATGGTCTCGGCCACGTCGCGGGGCACCCGGTCGTCCCAATCCGCCCCCGCAAACAGGGATATCCGGCGCGAGAACTGGCCAAAAGGCAACGCAAACGCGTCGATTTCGTCATGAAACCGCACCGCCCGCATGTATCCCAGCGGCGTTGTCACTGCCCAGCCGATCCCGCGCGCCACCATTGCCATCAGCGCCAGGTGGCTGCCGATCTCGAAGCGTTCGTCAAATGTCAATCTTTGCTGGGCGAGATGTGCTTCGATCTGCTGGCCGATCAATTGTTCGCGCGTATAGCGGAGCAGCGGCAGATCCGGCAGGTCCTGTCGAAGGTCCTCGGCGCTGGCGATGGCTGCCCGGGGGGCCACCACCATGAAGGGGTCACGCACCAGGGGGTATTCCTTCACGCCGGCGTGCGTTTCGCCGGTGGCGGCCGCGACGGCGACGTGCAGTTGCCCCGCCTGCATCGCGGCGCTGATGTCGTGGCTGGGGGCCGTGATCAGTTTGAACCGGCAGCCTGCCAGGCTCTCGGCCAGGATTGTCACCAGCCGAGGGGTCAGATCGTTGTCGAAATCGTCGATCAGCCCGATCGACAGCGTGCCCAGGTGGCTCAGGTCCATGACCGTCAGATCGCTTTGCGCCATGCGCAGCTCCGCCAGCACGGTCCGGGTCCGCGTCAGAAATCCCTGGCCCGCCGGGGTCAGCCGCATCGGGCGGCGGGTCCGATCAATCAGATCGGCACCCAGCGCGGTTTCCAGATTGCTCAGCTGCTGGCTGACAGCAGGCTGACTGAGCCCCGTCAACGCAGCGGTTTGCGCCACGGATCCGGTTCGGGCCAGGGCCTCGAACACCTCCAGTCCACGCAGGGTGATGCCCTTGATCAGCATTGCCCGCCACATCCCAGATCGCCACGCGCGGGGCGCCAGCGAAGGATCGCGAGGGCCATGCTCAGCCGCAGGCCAGCCGGGCGCGTTCGCCAAATGCCTTGTAGCGCAGCCAGAATACCTCGTCGCTGCGCCGGTCGGATTGTCGGATTTCCTGCGCCATATGCGGATCCTGGAAGAACTTGGCCGCCTTGCGGCGGTCGGTCCGGCTGAGACTGTCTTTGGCCACCGACTGAATGCACCGACACATCTGCGGCGTGGCTGCCGTGCGCCCGGAGGTGCGGCAGGCCCGGTCGATTACTCCGGCGTCAACCTGCACCGGGATTGATACGGACACCATGCCCGCACATGCGATTGCCAAAAGAAAACGTGTCATGCTGCTGCCTCATTCCATCATGTGGGGTCTTGCCGCCCCTGAGTCCGATGCGCGCAGTATGGCGCAAACCGGCTAATGGATCAATTGCGGCGTGACGGACACGACCCCAGAGCAACAACCCTTTGTCTGTCGGATCAAACATCGCGCGTGGGAGGCAACGGTGGCTTCGCAAGTTCCTGCATCGGTTCGGCGGCATTTACGTCATTCAACCAACCGCGCAGATTTTCCAAAGTAAGGTCAGATGGCGACACGCCGAAGAAATGACAGGTGCCGAATGCAACGGCCCCAATGAACCAAGGGCCTCCTATGGTCTTGCCAAGGCTTTCGATAGCAGCGGTCTTGAAGCGCCCGTTCAGTGTCTTGCCGCGCGCCTCTTTCAAATGGGCTTCCAACTGTGCCACTTTTTGATTCAATGCCTCGATTTCTTCCGCGAGTCTGCGCTCCTTGGCCTCGGTCGTCGCGCTGTTTGTGACGATCTCCGCGATCTGTCGGAATACCGGGGGCAAGTCCTGCAAATGAATCAGTTCATCCGGCAGACAGTTCGCTGGCGCTTTGTCGAGAAACTCCCGTATCGCGCGATCCAGCGTTTCTGCCGTGCCCTGGGCGGCAATCGCGGTCATTTTCGGATTGGCAAGAAGCTGGGTGACATGCTCCGCCAGCCGTTGCCGTTCAAGTTCAGGAACCGAATCAGGTCTTTCAAAACTTGCCCTTTGTTCGAACTCTCGCCGAATTTCCTCAATCCGTTCCGCAACGGTCTCCGGCCCGGCGTCCCATTGCTCTTCGGTGACCTCCTTGGCAATCCGCAGGCTCAAGTCCCACGGCAGCGGGTTGCCTCTCAGAATGGCCTCGTACCACTCCAGCCAGAACGCCCATTTCTCCGGTGCGGTTTGCATGGAGCGCTTCATACTTTCCCAACCGCTCAGAAATTTCTCTGCCATTGGTTTGGATGGCCAAAGCGGTCGCCATTCTCTGGGGGTGCCTGTATCGATCACTGCGGCGGGAAAGACTGGACTCGTTATGTGGTATAGGTCACCGGTGGTACGCATGATGGTATCTGCGTGTTCTAACGAATTGGTAACGGTGGAGGCGGCTTTGGCAGTGATCTGAGCCGCAGAATGCTGGTCGGAATGGATATGGTCGTCAACGAATAGGGGATCGCTGGGGTTAGGGTTATGGAACGTCCGACCGGCCTCGGCGGCGGCAACGGCGGATCTTATCACAGAGCCTCCGGCAGCTCGTGCGGCAGCACTGGCTGCTTGCTCGAGGTTGTCGAACTCGGAAGCTGAACATGTGGCTGCAACCGATGCGGTCAGCAACGCACGTAGGCTCATCAGGATGAGGTGGTCGGTGGCTGAATTCGAATCGGTGAACAAGACCGGTGCCACGCGCAAGGCCCACCGTGCGGCAAACCAGATCCGCACCTGATGGGGCTGGGTCTCCAGCCAGGCCCGCGCACTTGCCCCATCCCTTATCGCCGCCTGCACCATCCCGCTTGACCAACCCACAAAAGCCTTACATATCCTGCACCATGACACCGCTCACACATATCCGCAATTTCTCTATCGTCGCCCATATCGACCACGGGAAATCCACCCTTGCCGATCGTCTGATTCAAGAGACCGGCACCGTTGCCGGCCGTGACATGAAGGAACAGCTGCTCGATGCCATGGACATCGAACGCGAACGCGGCATCACCATCAAGGCCAACACCGTGCGCATCGATTATCTGGCGGATGATGGCGAGCAATATGTGCTGAACCTGATCGACACACCGGGGCATGTGGATTTTGCCTATGAGGTCAGCCGCTCCATGCGCGCGGTCGAAGGTTCGTTGCTGGTGGTGGACAGCACCCAGGGGGTCGAGGCGCAGACCCTGGCCAATGTCTATCAGGCCATTGAAGCCGACCATGAAATCGTGCCGGTGCTGAACAAGATAGACCTGCCCGCCACCGACTGCGACCGGGTGGCCGAACAGATCGAGGATGTCATCGGCATCGACGCGTCAGAGGCGATTCGGGTCAGCGCAAAAACCGGCGTCGGCATCCACGAGACGCTGGAAGCCATCGTCACCCATCTGCCGGCCCCCACAGGCAATCGTGACGCGCCGCTCAAGGCGATGCTGGTGGACAGTTGGTATGATTCCTACCTGGGTGTGATCGTTCTGGTGCGCATCATGGACGGTGTGCTGAAAAAAGGCGACCGGGTGCGGATGATGCAGAACGACAGTGTGCATCTGGTCGACCGCATCGGCGTGTTCCGCCCGGCCATGCAGGTGATCGACGAACTGGGCCCGGGCGAGATCGGATTTCTCACCGCCAGTATCAAACAGGTTCGCGATACCCGTGTCGGCGATACGATCACGCATGAAAAACACGGCTGCGACACGGCTTTGCCCGGCTTCAAACCGTCGCAGCCGGTGGTGTTCTGTGGCCTGTTCCCGGTGGATTCCGCCGAATTCGAAGATCTGCGCGACGCGATTCAGAAGCTGGCGTTGAACGATGCCTCGTTCTCTTACGAAATGGAGACATCGGCGGCCCTGGGCTTTGGCTTTCGTTGCGGTTTTCTGGGCTTGTTGCACCTTGAGGTCATCCGGGACCGGATCGAGCGCGAATATGATATCGAGCTGATCACCACTGCTCCCAGCGTGGTTTATCATGTCTATATGCGCGACGGCGAGATGATCGAGCTGCACAACCCCGCCGACATGCCCGACCTGACCCATGTGGATCATCTGGAAGAACCGCGTATCAAGGCCACGATCCTGGTGCCGGATGAATACCTGGGCGACGTGCTGAAACTGTGCCAGGATCGCCGCGGCATTCAGATGGATCTCACCTATGCCGGCGCCCGCGCGATGGTGGTCTATGACCTGCCGCTGAACGAGGTCGTGTTCGATTTCTATGACCGGCTGAAATCGGTCACCAAAGGGTACGCGTCGTTCGACTATCATCTGACCGACTACCGGCAGGACAATCTGGTCAAGATGTCGATTCTTGTGAATGACGAACCCGTGGATGCGCTGTCGATGATGGTCCATCGCGACCGCGCCGAAGCAAGAGGGCGCGCCATGGTCGAGAAGCTCAAGGATCTGATCCCGCGCCATATGTTCAAGATTCCGATTCAGGCCGCAATCGGTGGCAAGGTCATTGCCCGCGAAACCCTGTCTGCCATGCGCAAGGATGTGACTGCCAAATGTTATGGCGGGGATGCGACGCGCAAGAAGAAGCTGTTGGAAAAACAGAAGAAGGGCAAGAAGAAGATGCGCCAGTTCGGGAAAGTCGACATCCCGCAGGAAGCATTTATTTCCGCCCTCAAAATGGATGGCTGAATCAATCCGCTTTCAGCGTGTTCGCGCTGAGTCACCAAGCCAAATGCCGCCAATCCGCATACTGTCGCGACGACATCCGGTTCGGCGAAGGCAATGTGCATCCGTTCCACGGGTCCGAACGGCACAGCCCGGAAGGTTCCGCGCGCAAAGGGACGGCACTGTAACAGAACGGCCCTGTGTCAGGTCTGAACAATGTCAGCCAATGGTGTTGTGTCGCTGGGTTCTGACCCGCCGGAGCGGGATGGTGGGCGACCCTGGAATCGAACCAGGCGTGCGTCTCCGCGAGGGAGTTACAGTCCCCTGCCACACCTTGCGGCCTGTCGCCCACTGTCATGCGCATTGCGCCTGACGTGAAGGCGTGATTACAAGCGCACCAAAGGGGCGTCAACAGGAAAATCCGCTGCTTTGACGTTGGAAATCGGATTGCCGGGTACAAAGGACAGCACCATGAAAAAACCCAAGTGGGTGGTGGAAAAGGAACAGGCCCGCAAGGCGCAGGGCGACGAAACCGTCTGGCTGTTCGGGCTGCATGCCGTGCGCGATGCACTGGTCAATCCCCGGCGCGAAAAATTGCGTCTGATCGTAACGTTGAATGCCCAGACCAGACTGGCCGAAGCCATAGCCGAAGCAGGGGTCACGCCCGAGCTTGCGGATGCGCGCAAGTTCACCGCCCCGATCGATCCGGGTTCTGTCCATCAGGGTGCTGCTCTGCAGGTCAAACCCCTGTCCTGGGGTAGCCTCAGCGAAGTCTGCATTGGCGCGGATGCACCTCGGGTGCTGTTGCTGGACCGGGTGACCGACCCGCATAACGTGGGTGCCATCCTGCGCAGTGCAGAGGTGCTGGGGGCCAGCGCAGTCATCGGGACGCGTCATCATTCCGCGCCTGAAACCGGGGCGTTGGCCAAAACCGCCAGCGGCGCGTTGGAGCGCCAACCCTATCTGCGCGTGCGCAATTTGGCCGATACTATCACTGAATTGCAGAACATGGGATATCTCGTGCTGGGGCTGGACGGAGAGGCCACCGCCACCATCGAGGAAGCGGTGAGCGGCCGCACGGACGGTGCGGTGGCGCTGGTTTTGGGGGCCGAGGGGCCTGGCTTGCGCCAGAAGACCCGGGAAACCGTGGATCAGCTGGTGCGCATTGATGCGGCGGGTGCCTTTGGGTCGCTGAATGTCTCGAATGCTGCGGCCGTCGGGTTGTATGCGTCGCGCCGGGGCTAGGGTTTAAGGGGCGACCATGTCGGCCGATATGGCCCAAGCATTGGTTGATGTTGTAAACGCGGCCAGTGGACCGATATTGAAAAGGCGCAATTGCAAAGGCCCAGGCAGATGCCCCAGACCACCAAGATTGCTACTTGTTGTTATTGCGGCACGCGCGCTGCGCTGGTGTTGCGTGGGCAGATCCGCCATGAACTGGCCTGCTCGGCATGTGGCGCACCGCTGCATGAGTTGAAGATGCTGCGCCAAGACCCTGCCGGTGCTGCGCATGCGGTCCCCGGCAGGTCGAAATCGCGCAAGCAGGCCCGTATTTCCCGCCGACCGGTGAAGAAATCAAAGCCCAGGAAAAAGCGCAGGGGCCTGATGTACAAGATGCTGGAGGAAGCCTGGGATGTGGTCGAGGATCTGCTGGACTGATCCCGTAAAACCAGGCTCACGGATGGTTCAAGGGTGCTTCACATCTGCGTTTCCCGGGTTTTCTTGGCGGGCATCTGTTGTCATTGTCAGGAAATGACAAGACACAAGCCATTCAGTATCATACCCGTTCTGCGCCTGTGCCTGTGCATGTTCGGTCTGGCATATGCCGCATTCGCCGCGCTTGCCGTTCGGGCGGACCAGCCGATCTTTTATGCCCCGGACGGGGCCGCCATCGATGGGTATGATGTCGTGACCTATTTTACCGCAGGCGAACCGGCATCGGGGGATCCTGAAAACGCGGTAATGTGGAAGGGCGCTCTCTGGTTGTTCGTGTCCGACGAAAACCGCGAAAAATTCGAAGCCAACCCGCGCGCCTATGCCCCGCAGTTTGGCGGATATTGTGCCTACGGTGTGTCGCTGGGTCTGGTGGTCGATACCGACCCTCAGGTCTGGGCGATCCGGAACGGCAAACTGTATCTGATACACAGTCGCGAGACCCTGGCCAGCTGGGCGCGGGATGTTGCCGGCAATATCCAGCGGGCGGATGCCAACTGGCCCCAGGTTCTGGCCGCGAAATAGCGATCTGGCGGATTCTCACGGATCCGCGATCACCTCTTCAATGGTCCGCTTTCGTTCCTATATCCATGGTGTCCGCGGATCGGAACTTCCGTGGATCATTTTACTGTCCCTCGTTCCGATACCTGCGCTCAGGATCTTTTCGGTCCTGGGCGCTTTTTTGAGACGGTCGAACCTGTTAGAGAAATTCGCGTTGAACCTGAACCACATGGCGTTGGCGGAAATGACGGATTATTCGGACGGCCTGCTGCGACGGGTGCTCAAGCGGACAAAGGTGATCGCCGTGGTCGGCGTGTCGATGAACCCGGTACGTCCCAGTTATTATGTGGCACGGTATCTGGCGTTGAAAGGGTATCGGGTGCTTCCCGTCAATCCCGGCCATGCCGGGGCCACATTATTCGGTGAAACCGTATGCGCCAGCCTGTCGGATATCGAAACTCCGGTCGATATGGTGGATATCTTCCGCCGCTCCGAGGCGGTGCCACCCATCGTGGACGAGGCGCTTGAGGCCTTTCCCGACTTGCAGACGATCTGGATGCAGATCGGGGTGACGCATGCCGGGGCCGCCGCCAAGGCCGAGGCGCGTGGGGTGACGGTCATTCAGAACCGCTGTCCCAAGATCGAGTACCAGCGCTTGTTCGGCGAATTGCGGATGGGCGGCTTTGCCACCGGGATCATTTCGTCCAAGTTGTGAGGGCACAGATCACGACCCGGCCGGGTCAATCCGGATCGCGGGCGGCTTTCTCGGCGATCCCGCTGGTGCCTTGGCGGCGCGCCAGTTCGTTCAGTACATCCGACAGCGGTATGTCGCGCGCCGCGAGCATCACCAGCAGGTGATAGATCACGTCAGCCGCTTCGCAGGTCAGGGCGGCACGGTCGCCCTTGACGGCTTCGATGATCGCCTCGATCGCCTCTTCACCGAATTTCTCGGCACATTTTTCGGGGCCTTTGGCAAACAGCTTTGCGGTCCAGCTGCTGTCGGGATCGGCCCCCTTGCGGGCGGCAATGGTGGTGGCAAGATCGTCCAGTACGTTCATGTCAGCCTCATCGGGATACCGGCGGCGGCCATGTGTTGCTTGGCCTCACCGATGGTGTAGTCGCCAAAATGAAAGATTGACGCGGCCAGCACGGCGCTGGCGCCGCCTTGGGTCACGCCCTGAACCAGATGATCCAGCGTGCCGACGCCGCCGCTGGCGATCACGGGCACGTTCACGGCGTCGGATATGGCGCGGGTCAGGGGCAGGTTGAACCCGGCGCGGGTGCCGTCTCGGTCCATGCTGGTCAACAGGATCTCGCCCGCGCCTTTGGCGGTCACGGTGCGGGCGAATTCGACCGCGTCGATGCCTGTGGGTTTGCGTCCGCCATGGGTGAAGATTTCCCATTTTCCGGGGCTGACGGTCTTGGCGTCGATGGCGACCACGATGCACTGGCTGCCGAACTGGTCGGCGGCTTCGGCCACCACGTCGGGACGGGCCACCGCGGCCGAGTTGAACGACACCTTGTCGGCCCCCGCCAGCAGCAGGTCGCGCACGTCTTCGCGACTGCGTACACCGCCGCCGACGGTCAGGGGGATGTAACATTGCTCGGCCGTCCGTTGCACCACGTCGAACATGGTGCCGCGATTTTCATGGGTCGCGTGGATATCCAGAAAACAAAGCTCGTCCGCCCCGGCGGCGTCATAGGCGCGGGCCGATTCCACCGGATCGCCCGCATCGACAAGATCGACGAAATTGACGCCCTTGACCACGCGGCCATCGGCGACGTCCAGGCAGGGTATGATGCGGGTCTTCAGCATGTCCGCTCCTTTTGGGCGTTTCCTAAAGGCAAAACCGCGCCGATACCAGAGATGTGACTGGACCATCGCGCCACGCTGTGGCGAGATTGGCGCGCAAAGTTTATCGGAAAGGGACAAATATGCGTGGACATATCATTCTGGCAGCCGCGGTTGCCGTGGCCGGGGCGGGACCGGCCGTGGCGGACGATCTGGTGCGGGTCAGGACCGACAAGTCGGTGACTGCGGCCATGGATGACTTGCAGGAGGCGGTCGAAGGGGCCGGGGCCACGGTGTTCGCGCGGGTCGATCACGCGGCAGGGGCCAGGACCGTGGACATGGATCTGGGCGATGCACAGCTGCTGATCTTCGGCAATCCCAAGCTGGGTACGCCGGTGATGCAGGCCGACCCCTTGGCAGGCTTGTTCCTGCCGCTCAAGGTGTTGGCATATGCCGATGGCGACGGGCAGGTCTGGCTGGCCTATGAAGATCCCGAAGAGATGCTGGACGACCTGAAGGTCGATGACGATATGCCCGCCATTGGCATGATGCAGGGCGCGCTGGACAAGCTGACCGCAAAGGCTGCGGCCAAGTAACCTAGCCGCGCAGAGTTTGCAGCGCCTGTTTCAGATCGAGCGCGCCATCATAGAGCGCGCGGCCAGAGATCGCTCCGTTCAGTGACGCGCCACAGTCGCGCAGGGCGATCAGATCGTCCAGGGAACTGACGCCGCCCGAGGCGATGACCGGGATCGAGACCGCGCGGGCCAGCGCGGCGGTGGCGTCGATGTTCGGCCCCTGCATCGCGCCATCCCGGTTGATATCGGTGTAGATGATCGCGGCGACGCCCGCGTCTTCAAAGGATCGGGCCAGATCGGTGACCTGGACATCGGTTTCCTCGGCCCAGCCCTTGGTTGCGACCCTGCCGCCCCGGGCGTCGATGCCAACAGCGATCTTGCCGGGGAACGCGCGCGCGGCCTGGCGCACCAGATCGGGGTTTTCCACCGCGACGGTGCCCAGAATCACGCGGGCCAGCCCCTTGGCGATCCAGTTTTCGATGGTTTCCATGTCACGGATACCGCCGCCCAGTTGCGCGGGCACATCGCAGGCGGCCAGGATGGCCTCGACCGGGGCGGCATTGACCGGCGTGCCAGCAAAGGCACCGTTCAGATCGACCAGATGCAGCCATTCGCAGCCGGCGTCGACAAAGGCGCGGGCCTGCGCCGCCGGGTCGTCGTTGAACACGGTGGCCTTGTCCATCTCGCCGCGCAGCAGGCGCACGGCTTGTCCGTCTTTCAGATCAATGGCGGGATAGAGGATCATAGGCGGGCCTTTCGCAACAGTTTGGCCGCGATATGGCACGGGGCAGGGCGGGATTGCAACGCGCCGCAAGGTCAGGCTTGCCACGGCGCGCGCGGGCGGGTCAGATTGGACCAACCACAGGCGGAGGAGACGGATCGTGAAGACAATCGTGGTGGGCGCAGCATTGGTAATGGGGCTGGCCGGAATGGCGCTGGCGGACCCGGTCGAGGGCATCTGGCAGACCGAAGTGGATGACGGGGCCTATGCCCATGTGGATATGGCCCCGTGCGGCGCGGCATTCTGCGGCAAGATCGCACGGACCTTCAACAGCGAGGGCGAATATGCGTCGCCCAATATCGGCAAGACGCTGATCATCGACATGGTGCCGCAGGGCGATGGCACCTACAAGGGCAAGGCGTGGCGTCCGTCCAACGACAAGACCTATATCGGCAAGATGACCCTGAAGGGCGACACGCTGTACCCGGCGGGCTGTGTTCTGGGCGGTCTGCTGTGCTTCGATCAGACCTGGACGCGCGTCAAATAGCGGCGGCCCCGGCGGTTCAGCCCCCGCAGATGCTTTGCAGCAGCACCCAGTCGCGGTCGCTGAGAACCGGGTCGGGCGATTGCCGCGCCATCGGGTCGGCTTCGATCAGGGGAAGGACGGTTTCGCCGGTAATGTCGCGCGCATAGGCATAGGGTGTTGACGGAATTTCCGCGCTGGCAAAGGCCTGCAACAAGGGCGCCGCGGCAAGCGGTTCAGAGGGCTTGACCAACACCGTTTCGGCATAGCTGTCCAGCGTGTCGCGCGTCAATCTGCCGGTGGTCAGCAGTTGAAAGGTGGCAATCGGACCGCTGGACTGCAAAAGAGCCGCCAGCGGGTCGGTGTCCTGCGCGCGGGTGCGTTCGGCCAGGATGTACCCCGCGACGATGGCGGGGTCCTCGAAATCCTCGATCAGCGCCTTGTTCAACAGGACAATGCCGCCGGGCAGGTGGCGGGCATCGGTCAGGCCTGCGCGCAGGACCACCAGTTTGCGCACCTGTGTCCGACGGGCAAGCCGGGCCAGAACCGGCGTTGTCTCGGGGGTCAAACAGGCCCGTCCCGCGACCCTTTCGATGCGTCCCAGCAATGCGGTCCCGATCGCCTCACGCTTGATCTGGGGCACGACCTGGACCGTGTGCCGCGTCAGCGCGCCCGGTAGCCAAAGCAGCAGCAGCGCCACCAGAACGGTTATGACCGCCAAGGTGCTGGCCATACGCAATCGCCCGGGATGGGGCCGCGCGCGTTCAATGGCCTGACGCAGTTTTTCGATCGCCGCCACCATGTCGGTTTCGTTCCGGGCGATTTCCAACGTTTCGCCCGGATCGCCGTCTGGACCATAGATGGCGGGCAGCTCGCCGGGGTTGAGACGGTCCAGCGCCGCCAGAGACCAATGGGTCAGGGGGCGGTCGCGCATGTCGGAAATTGTCAGCGTGGCCTCACCGATCGACAGGATCACTTCGCGGCGTTGCTCTTCGGGGCCGGGGCGCCACAGGCCCGCAGCCTCGAGTCGCTCATATTCCTTCAATGCTGTCATCTGTCGGGGATACTGCGCCTCTGTTTGGAGCAGGGTGTAACATGCGGGCCGAAGGCGCGGCAAATGGCTTTGTGGCGGGTTTGGCCGGTTCTCATGAGGTTGCTGCGATCTGGCGCAGTTCGAATTTCTGGATCTTGCCGGTCGATGTCTTTGGCAATTCTTGAAACACCACGCGTTTGGGGGTCTTGAACCCGGCCAGCGTTTCGCGCGCAAAAGCGATCATCTCAGCCTCGGTCGTGGTCGCGTTCGGTTTCAGTTCGACAAAGGCACAGGGCACTTCGCCCCATTTTTCGTCCGGCTTTGCAACCACGGCGGCCAGCAGCACATCGGGATGTCCCATCAATACGCCTTCTATTTCCACCGAGCTGATGTTCTCGCCACCTGAAATGATGATGTCCTTGGCCCGGTCGGCGATCTGGATATAGCCATCGGGATGTTGCACTGCGATGTCTCCGGTGCGGAAATACCCGCCCTGGAATGCGTCGGCCGTGGCCTGGGGGTTCTTGTAGTAGCCTTTCATCACCCCATTGCCGCGCATCACGATCTCGCCCTGCGCCGTGCCATCCATCGGGATCTGGTGCATCTGGTCGTCTACCACGGTGATGTGTTCCATGAACGGCATCGCCACGCCCTGGCGGGCCTTGACCGCGGCGCGTTCACCGCCTTCGAGATGGTCCAGGTGCGGCCCCCAGGTGCATTCGGTGGCCGGGCCATAGACTTCGGTCAGGCCATAGACCTGGGTGACGTGAAACCCCATGGGCTCGATTTTCGCCAATGTGGCCGGGGCGGGGGGCGCGCCGGCGGTGAACACCTCAACCGTATGGTCAAAATCGCGACGCTCGCTGTCGGGCGCGTTCACCAGCATGTTCAACACGATGGGCGCGCCACCGAAATGGGTCGCGCCTTCATCCGCGATGGCGGCAAAGATCGCGGGCGCGGTGATGTCGCGACAACAGATGATGGTTCCTGCGACCATGGGCATCATCCATGTGTGGCACCAGCCGTTGCAATGAAACAGCGGCACGATCGTCAAATAGCGCGGGCGCAGCACCATGCCCCAGCTGATGACCTGCCCCATCGCGTTCAGATAGGCGCCGCGATGATGATAGACCACGCCCTTGGGCCGCCCGGTGGTGCCGCTGGTATAGTTCAGCGCGATGCTTTCCCATTCGTCCGCAGGCAGGATCCAGTCGAAATCATCGGCCGCATCCGCGAGCACCTGTTCATAGGTGGCATGGCGTCCACTGGCGGGATAGCCCGCCGGTGCGTCGGGGACTTCGACGATCAGCGGCGCAGGCCCGTCCAGCCGTGCGATCGCGGTTTCGGCCAGTTCCAGAAACTGGCTGTCCACCAGCACCACCCTGGCACCGCCATGATCCAGAATATAGGACACCGTGCCCACGTCGAGCCGTGTGTTGATTGCATTCAGCACCGCACCGCAGGCGGGAACACCGAAATGGGCCTCGGCATGGGCCGGGATGTTGGGCAGGATCGTCGCCACCACATCGCCCGGCTTCACGCCCATCGCGGCCAGGGCCGAAGCCAGCCGTGTGCAGCGGTCATGATATTCGGCATAGCTTTTGCGGTGGGTGCCATAGATCACCGCCATCTCATCGGCAAACACATGCGCGGCCCGGCGCAGCCCGGACAGCGGCGTCAGCGGGACGTGGTTTGCTGCGTTTTTCTTCAACCCGGTTTCATCCGCCATCCAGCCCATGCCGTCCTCCCTTTAGATTTGTCCTGACGGATATTGCGCCGAGGCCGCGGCAAAGAAAAGCCCGCACCAAGAACCCCGTACCAAGAACATTGCGGCTGCGTTGAAATCCGCTAGCCTGCGCGCATGATCCTGAGTCCCGGCCGACGCTACGTTTTCATCCATATCCCCAAGACCGGCGGCACCGCGTTGGCGATGGCGCTGGAAGCGCGGGCGATGCGCGATGACATTCTGCTGGGCGATACGCCCAAGGCCTTGAAAAGGCGTCGAAGGGTGAAAGACATGACCGCCCATGGGCGGTTGTGGAAACATTCGACGCTGGCCGATATCGACGGGCTGTTGGCGACGGGCGTTCTTGAGGGGCTGTTTGCCTTCACTCTGGTGCGCAATCCGTGGGACCGGGCGGTCAGCTATTACCATTGGCTGCGCGATCAGAACTTCGATCATCCGGCGGTCACGCGCGCGCAGGGTTGCGACTTTGCGTCCTTTGTGACCGATCCGCACACCGTCGCCAGCTTTGCGCGCAATCCGGCGGCCAGCTACATGCGTCGCGCTGACGGGGTTGAGCAATGCGCGGCCTATATACGCGTTGAGCAGTTCGCCCGGGATGCTGCCCCGTTGATCGACCACCTGGGGTTCGATCTGACCCTGCCGCGCGTCAATGTTTCGGATCGCGTGCGCGATTATCGTGGCTATTACACCGACCGTACCGCGCAGGCCGTGGCCGAGGCATGCGCCGAGGATATCGCGCGTTTCGGTTATGAGTTCGACGCAGCGTCGTGAAAAGGGCGCGCATCCTGTGACGCGCGCCCTGTTTCGTGTCAGGCGGCTGCCGCTTCGGGCGCGAACCGGCCATAGAAGGTCTGGTTCTTCTCGGCCATCTCGCGCAGCAGGGGGGGGCATTTGAAGCGTTCGCCATAGGCTGCTTCCAGTTGGTCGCAGCGTTCGGCGGCATAGGGCGCGCCGATGATATCCAGCCAGGACAGTGGGCCGCCGGACCAGGGCGCAAAGCCCCAGGCCAGGATCGCTCCCACGTCGGCCTCACGAATGTCTTCGACCACGCCTTCTTCCAGCGCGCGCACCGCTTCCAGCACCTGTGCGAACATCAGGCGTTCCTGCACTTCGATCAGATCGGGTTGCTCTGCGGCCAGCGGGTATTTCTCGTGGATCCCCTGCCAGTAGCCGATGCGCTTGCCGTTTTCGTCATAGTCGAAATAGCCCGCCTTGGCCTTGCGCCCCAGACGGCCCTGTTCTTCCATCCAGAACACCAGGTCATCCGCTTCGGAGGCCGGGTATTCGTCGCCCATGGCGTCCCTGGTGGCGCGGGTGATCTTGGCGGCCAGGTCGATGCTGGTCTCATCGCCAAGCTGCACGGGGCCAACCGGGAAGCCCAGTTGCTGTGCGGCGTGGTCGATCAGCACCGGCGCAACACCTTCGGTGATCATCCGCGTGGCTTCGTTGCCATAGGGGATGATGCAGCGGTTGCAGTAGAAGAACCGCGCATCGTTGACCACGATGGGTGTCTTGCGGATCTGGCGGACGTAATCCAGCGCCTTGGCCACCGCACGGGGGCCGGTTTCGCGGCCCTTGATGATTTCGACCAGCAGCATCTTTTCGACGGGCGAAAAGAAGTGGATGCCGATGAACTGCTCGGGGCGTTTGGATGCCTTGGCCAGCCCGGTGATCGGCAGGGTCGAGGTGTTGGAGGCAAAGATGCAATCCTCGGGGATGATCGCCTCGACCTTCTGGGTCATCTCGGCCTTGACCTTGGGGTCTTCGAACACCGCCTCGATGATCAGGTCACAGCCTTTCAGTTGTTCCAGATCCGGGGTGGCATTGATCCGGCCAAGCATCGCCTCTTTCTTTTCCGCCGTAACCTTGCCGCGCTTGATGCCCTTGTCCAGATAGGCTTCGGTATAGGCCTTGCCCTTGTCCGCCGCGGCCTGGTCGCGGTCGATCAGCACGACCTCCATGCCGGCCTGTGCACTGACCAGCGCGATACCCGCGCCCATCATGCCCGCGCCCAGCACGCCCAGCTTTTTCACGCGCTGATCCGGCACATCCTGTGGCCGAACGGCGCCTTTCTCCAGGGCTTCCTTGTTGATGAAGAGCGAGCGTACCATCGCGGACGACGAAGGGTTCATCAGAACATGGGTGAACCAGCGCGCCTCGATTTTCAGCGCGGTGTCGAAATCGACCAGCGCGCCCTCATAGACCGCGCTCAGCAGCGCCTTGGCCGCGGGGAATGCGCCCTTGGTCTTGCCGTGCACCATGGCGTTGGCTCCCACGAAGGTCATGAACCCCGCCGGATGATAGGGCGCACCGCCGGGCATCTTGTAGCCCTTGGCGTCCCACGGTTTCACCAGATCCGCGTCTTTCGCGTTCAGCACCCATTCGCGGGCTGCGGCAACCGGATCGGCGACGACCTCGTCAACCAGCCCTGCGGATTTGGCCTTGGCCGGTTCCAGCATCTTGCCTTCCAGCAGCAACGGGCTGGCCGCCATGGCGCCCAGCTTGCGCACAAGGCGCGTGGTGCCACCCGCGCCGGGAAACAGCCCGACGAGGATTTCAGGCAGGCCGACCCGTGCCTTGGGATTGTCGGCCAGGAAAATCCGGTGGCAGGCCAGCGGCAGTTCCAGCCCGATCCCGGCGGCGGTGCCGGGCAGGGCGGCGGCGATCGGCTTGCCGCCCTTGTTGGTCTTGGGATCCATGCCCGCGCGTTCGATGGTGCGCAGCATCCGGTGCCCGTCCATGGTGAAATCAAACAGCGCCTTGGCCGGATCGTCACCGGCCTTGGTGCGGATTTCGGCCAGAACGTTCAGGTCCATGCCGCCCGCGAATGACCCGTCCTTGCCCGAGGTGATCACGATGCCCTTGACCGCGTCATCGGCCAGCGCGTCCTCGACCAGTGCCTGCAATTCGGCCCCGCCATGCATCGACATGACGTTCATGGATTTGCCCGGCACATCCCAGGTGATGATGGCGACGCCGTCGTCGCCTTTCTGCATTGTAAAATCAGTCATTTCTTGTCTCCGATCTGGTCAGCCGTCAGCGGGCTGCCGTCCTTTCTGGTAAAGCGAGACCCGTCCGCGTCGGATGTCACCATCATGTCGATGTCGCTGTACACGGCGGTTTCGGTCTCGGTACGCGTGCCGATCACAAGGAAACCCGCGCGCTTGTTGCCGCGATTTACAAGGCAATGCCCGTTCTCGACCCCGGCAGGCCAGGCCGCGCAGTCGCCGGGCAAAAGAGTGGTTTCGCCATTGTCCTCGACCAGTACCAATTCGCCCTCGGTCACCATCGCGAATTCATCCTGCCGCATATGGTAATGCCGCAACGACGACGCGCCGCCCGGTTCGATGAAGACCAGGTTCACGCCAAACTGCGTAAGCCCGGCCGCATCGCCCAGCCGTTGTTTGCTGCGACCGTCCATGGCCTGGGCCAGTCTGCCCGGATAGGTCGACCCGCCGGTCACGGGGATCTGTGACAGGTCCAGCTTGGGCATTACACGCGCTCGATGATCGTGGCCGCGCCCATACCTGACGCAATGCACAGGGTGGCAAGGCCGGTTTCCTTGTCGCTGCGCTCCAGTTCGTCCAACAGGGTGCCGATGATGATCGCCCCGGTCGCGCCCAGCGGATGGCCCATGGCGATGGACCCGCCGTTGACGTTGATCACTCCGGGATCGACATCGAACGCTTGCTGGAACCGCAGCACGACGCTGGCAAAGGCTTCGTTGACTTCGAACAGGTCGATGTCGCCGATGGCCATGCCGTTGTCGGCCAGGATCTTTTCCGTCACCGGGACCGGACCGGTCAGCATGATCGTCGGGTCGGTGCCGATCTTGGCGGTGGCCTTGATGCGGGCACGCGGTTTCAGCCCGTGTTTCTCGCCGAATTCCTTGTTGCCGATCAGCACAGCGGCGGCTCCATCGACGATGCCTGAACTATTGCCGGCGTGGTGGATGTGGTTGATCCGCTCGAGATGCGGATATTTCAGCAGCGCGATCTTGTCGAAACCGGGCATCTGTTCGCCCATCATCGCAAACGATGGGTTCAGCGCGCCAAGCGATTGCATATCGGTTTGCGGGCGCATGTATTCGTCGTGATCCAGGATCGGAATGCCGTTCTGGTCGCGCACGGTGATGACGGATTTCGCGAACCGGTTGTCGTCCCAGGCCGCTTTGGCGCGGCGCTGGGATTCAACTGCCAGAGCATCGGCCTGATCCCGGGTGAACCCGTATTCAGTGGCGATGATGTCCGCCGAAATCCCCTGCGGTACGAAATAGCTGTCCATCGCGACGGTCGGATCGACGGCGATTGCTGCCCCGTCGCTGCCCATCGGCACGCGGCCCATCATTTCCACCCCGCCGGCGATATAGGCATCGCCCGCACCGCCGCGCACCTGGTTGGCGGCCAGATTGACGGCTTCCATGCCGCTTGCGCAGAAGCGGTTGATCGCCAGACCCGGAATGGATTCGTCCAGATCCGAGGCCAGCACGGCCGAGCGCGCCAGACAGCCGCCCTGTTCCATCACCTGGGTCACGTTGCCCCAGATCACGTCCTCGACGGCGTGACCGTCCAGATTGTTGCGTTCTTTCACCGCGTTCAGAGTCTGCGCGGACAGGCGCAGGCTGGTCACCTCATGCAGGGCGCCATCCTTGCGGCCCTTGCCGCGCGGCGTGCGCAATGCGTCATAAATATAGGCTTCGGTCATGTTGATCTCCTCAAGCTCGATCCGACGGGTTGCCGGGCATCAGGTCATAGGGTGCTTTCCAGCCCGGCTGTTCGCTGATGCGGGTCAGCCAGGCGTCGATATGGGGCCAGTCCGCGCGGTCGAAACCGAACGGTTCTGGATAATACAGATAGCCGCAACAGGCGATATCGGCGATGGTCATGCGGTCACCGACCAGCCAGTCCTTGTCGGCCAGTTCATTGTTCAGAATGGTATAGGCGGCCTTGAGCCGGCCCTGGTTGAAGGCGATGACCTCGGCCGGGCGTTTGTCTTCGGGCATAAAGTTCATCAGGAACCGGGTCATTCCCGCCATTGAGGACAGTTTGTGATTGTCCCACAGGATCCAGCGCATGATCTCGCGGCGCTCAGCGGCGCTGTGTCCGCCCATCTTGCCCGAGCGGGTGCTGATGAGATCCTGAATGGCACCGGATTGCGACAGCACCAGATCCCCATCAACCATGACGGGAACTTCGCCCATTGGGTTGATGGCGCGAAATTCGGGGGTGCGGGATTCGCCGTTGAAGAAATCGACAAAGACCGGTTCCCATTCCAGCCCGCTGAATTCCAGTGTCAATGCCGCCTTGTAGGCATTGCCGCTTTCGCCAAAGCAATAAAGTTTGATGGTCATCGTCCGTGTCTCCCCGAGGTGCCTGCCGCCACCATCCCGTGCCGGTTCAAGCTGTGAAAATTTTGTTAAGAAAACAACCTTTCGGCGATTTCCCTTTACCTTTTGTTAAGATTAACGCCGCAACTTTCCCCGTGCCACGTCGGCTGGAGAGCCGCGCGGCGAACGGCGAAGCCCCGCCGGACCGAGACATGCCCGATTTCGTTTTGTTCCGGTGGGGCTGCCCATACCGCCAGACACTATCAAAGACACCGCCGCGCGCGCGATCCGGTGTTCTGTTCCATGTTGCCATCCGGTTCTGGTATTGCATCCGGTTTCCGATCTTTCAGCTTTGAATGGAACCTTGCACAGGCAATGCGGCAGGTTCCCCAAGTCGAACGCGTCTTGCAAATTCGCGGCTTGAAGGCAGCGTCTTATCTTCGTTCCATCCGGCCTGGGGGCTCCCTTTGGGGTGGTGGTGCAGGTGGCGAACAGGCAGGGACCTGCCCGCCACCTGGAAATCAGAAACTGGCCGCGTCCAGCGCCATGACAGTATCCGCGCCGGTCTGGATACGGGCCAGGTGCATCGCCGTCGCAGGCAATTGCCGTGCCATGTAGTAGCGCCCGGTCGCCAGCTTGGTTTCATGAAACGCGGCGTCGTCGGTGCCCGCAGCCAGGGCATCGGCCGATGTCTTGGCCATCCGCGCCCACATCAGCCCCAGGCACACATGACCGAACATATGCATGAAATCGTTGGATCCGGCCAATGCGTTGTTGGGATTCTTCATGCCGTTCTGCATGAAATACATCCCGGCGGCCTGCAAATCCTTGGACGCGGCCTTGAGCGGTTCGAGAAAGTCACGATCCAGGGCTTCGTTCTGACCGGCGTTTTCCTTGATATAGGATTTCACCATGTCAAAGAACGCCATCACATGCTTGCCGCCATCCTGGGCCAGCTTGCGACCGACCAGATCCAGCGCCTGCACGCCGTTTGCACCTTCGTAGATCATCGCGATACGGGCATCGCGGGTGAACTGCGACATGCCCCATTCCTCGATATAGCCATGCCCACCATAGACCTGCTGGGCCTGCACCGTCATGTCATAGCCCTTGTCGGTCAGGAAACCCTTGATCACCGGGGTCAACAGCGAGATCAACCCGTCGGCGTCCTTGTCGTCCGCGCGATGTGCGCGGTCGATCATGGTTGCGCCCCACAGGATGAACGCACGCGCGGCTTCGGTAAAGGATTTCTGGTCCATCAGGCTGCGGCGGATGTCGGGATGAACGATCAGCGGATCGGCGGGGCCATCGGGGTTCTCCACACCGGTTACGGCACGGCCCTGCAGGCGGTCTTTGGCATATACGACCGCGTTCTGATAGGCGGCCTCGGCCTGCGCCAACCCCTGCATGCCGACACCCAGACGGGCCTCGTTCATCATGGTGAACATGGCGCGCATGCCCTTGTGTTCCTGGCCCAGCAAATAGCCGGTCGCGCCGTCATAGTTCATCACGCAGGTCGAGTTGCCGTGAATGCCCATCTTTTCCTCGATGTTGCCACAGGCGACGCCGTTGCGTGCGCCCAGGCTGCCATCTTCGTTGACAAGGAACTTCGGCACGATGAACAGGGACACGCCCTTGATGCCTTCGGGGCCGCCGGTGATCTTGGCCAGCACCAGATGGATGATGTTGTCGGCCATGTCGTGTTCACCCGCCGAGATGAAAATCTTCTGCCCGGTGATCTTGTAGCTGCCATCTTCCTGCGGCTCGGCCCTGGTGCGCATCAGCCCCAGATCGGTGCCGCAATGCGGCTCGGTCAGGTTCATGGTGCCGGTCCAGTCGCAGGCAACCATCTTGGGCAGATAGGTATCCTTCTGCGCCTCGCTGCCATGGGCCAGGATCGCGCTGGCCGCCCCGTGGGTCAGGCCCTGATACATGGTAAAGGCCTGGTTGGACGCCGAGAACATTTCACCGACCGCCGTGCCCAGAACATAGGGCATGTTCTGGCCACCATATGCTTCGGGCATGTCCAGCCCGGTCCAGCCGCCTTCCTTGACCTGTTCGAACGCGGCCTTGAACCCTGTCGGCGTGCGCACGACGCCATTTTCCAGCGTGCAGCCTTCGGTGTCCCCCACCGCGTTCAGCGGCTGAAGCACTTCGGAACTGATCTTGCCGGCTTCTTCCAGGATCGCACCGGTGAAATCGCGTTCAAGTTCCTCATATCCGGGAATATCGGCCTCGGTGATCTTGAACACATCGTGCAGAAGGAATTGCATGTCCTTGGTTGGCGCGGTGTAGCTGGGCATTTCGGTACTCCTAGGGAAGTCAGGGAAGTCAGGGAAGTTTCGTACTGGCAGGGCGGCCTATTCGGCTGCCTTCTTCAGGTCAGCCGAACTGGCGACGATTTTTTCGCCCCATTCCAGCTGCTGTTTCATTTCGGCGATGGTCTGGGTCAACTCATCACGCTGGCGTTCCATGTCGGCCAGACGCTTGCGGGCTATGGTCACCGTGCGCGCCAGTTGGGTCTGTTGCTGGTCGCCCAGATGATACAGATCCAGCAACTGGCGGATCTCTTCAAGGCTGAACCCGAACCGCTTGCCGCGCAGGATCAGTTTCAGGCGGGCACGGTCGCGTTTGGTGAACAGGCGCTTCTGACCCAAGCGTTCGGGAAACAGAAGTTCCTTGGATTCATAAAAGCGCAATGTGCGGGGCGTCACATCAAATGCGTCACACATTTGGCGGATTGTCATTTTCTCTTCGGACATCAAGATTATTCCCGGTTGCCATTCTCGTGACATCTAGGTGAGGATCGCCTGCCTCAGTTACAACACGAGCTTGACGTTGACGTAAGTTAGACGTTGCGTCACGGTTCGGTGACGTAAGATCATTTCGCGTGCGGCCCTTCCGGACGACAGTCGCCCGCCTGATCGCGGGAACAGATTGCGTGCTGGATCAGGATACGTTCCTGGCCGTGGCGTCGCGCAGTTGCCTGAGTTCTTCCATCGCTTCGTCCAGCTGTTCGCGCTGGGCCTGCAGTTCTTTCATCTGGCGGTTCGCCATTTCGACAAAGGCCCGCATTTGCACGGCATTGCCTTCGTTTTCATAGATCAACAGCCACTGACGGATTTCTTCCAGCTGAAAACCGAACCTGCGTCCGCGCAGAATCAGCTTCATGCGGGCGCATTCGCGCGATCCGTAAAACCGCGACCGTCCCTCGCGTTCCGGTTGCAGAAGTTCGATATATTCATAATACCGCAGCGTGCGTGGTGTCACGTCGAACTCGGCGCACATTTCCTTGAATGACAAACGAGAGTCAGCCATGGATACCTCAACTTTCTTGCCGCAACGGTAAGCCCATGTCCCGGCAAGCGCAACCGTCAGGGTTGCCCTTTTGCCGCCGGACATACCATATAGGCCAAAACGGGAATACAAGGGGGCCGGACATGGTCGACAAGGCGATACTGGCGCGGCAATTCATCGAGGCGATCCCGCACGCAAAGGCGCTGGGTATGCGTCTGACCGAAATCGGGCAGGGCAATGCAAAGATCGAAATGGATTATGACGAAAAGCTGATCGGCGACCCGAAAACCGGTGTCGTGCATGGCGGGGCGGTGTCGGCGATGATGGATACCTGTTGCGGTGCGGCGGTGATGAGCCATCCTTCGGCGCCGGCCGGGACCGCCACCATCGATTTGCGCATTGACTATATGCGCGCGGCCATGCCGGGGCAGAAAATCCGGACGTCGGCCATCTGTTACCACATCACCCGCTCGGTTGCCTTTGTGCGCGCCACGGCCACGGATGACGACGAAGACAGGCCGGTGGCCACCGCCTCGGGGTCCTTCACGGTGGAGCGCCGCTGATGGCCCGTTCGCGTCCCGAACCGATTCAGGTGGTCAAGCAACGCCGCGACGCCGGTCTCAAGGCGCTGGTCGACGGCGTGCCCTATATCCGCTTTCTGGGCATCGAATTCGAACGTCGCGGAGACGAGCTGACGGCGCTGCTGAACTATGACGACAAATTGATCGGAAACCCGTTCCTGCCCGCCATTCATGGCGGCGTCACGGCGGCATTTCTTGAAACCACGATGATCATTTCGCTAAGCTGGGCCTATCTGTGGCCGGATATCGAATCCGGCGCGTTCAATCCGGACAACATGACCGCCGAAGACCTGCCCCGCATGCCCAAGACGATCAATTTCACCGTCGACTACCTGCGTTCGGGCCTGCCGCGCGACGCCTATGCGCGCGCCGTGGTCAGCCGGTCGGGACGCCGTTATGCCTCGATGCGGGTCGAGGCGTGGCAAGATAACCGCGACAAGCCCTTTGCCCAGGCCGCGGGGCACTTTCTGATGCCCCAGCGCGACACCGGCTGACATGGCCGAAACGCCCCAGAGCATCACCCACCGCCGGGTTCTCAAGATCGCGGTTCCGATTGTCATCTCCAACGCCACGGTGCCGATTCTGGGGGCGGTGGATACCGGGGTGGTCGGGCAGCTGGGGCTGGCCGCTCCGATCGGTGCGGTCGGGATCGGGGCAATCATCATCGCGTCGCTGTATTGGTTTTTCGGCTTCTTGCGCATGGGAACAACCGGGCTGACCAGTCAGGCGCTGGGGGCCGAGCGCATGGGCGAGGTCGCCGCGATCCTGACCCGTGTCATCCTGATCGGACTGCTGGGCGGTGCTGCGATCATGCTGTTGCAGGTGCCGCTGTTCTGGGGCGCGTTTCAGGTGTCCCCGGCATCGCCCGAGGTCGAGACACTGGCCCGCGGATACATGCAGATCCGGGTCTGGTCCGCCCCGGCGGCGATTGCGATCTTCGGCGTGACCGGCTGGCTGATCGCCCAGGAACGCACACGCGGCGTGCTGGTGTTGCAGATCTGGATGAACGGGCTCAACATCCTGTTGGACCTGTGGTTCGTGCTGGGGCTGGGCTGGGGGGTGAATGGCGTCGCCTTTGCGACGTTCCTGGCGGAATGGAGCGGTCTTGCGCTGGCGTTGTGGCTGTGCCGGGATGCCTTTGCCAATCCGGCGTGGCGGGATTGGGTGCGGGTGTTTGACCGCGCCCGGCTGCGGCACATGCTGCTGATCAATGTCGATATCCTGATCCGTTCGCTGATGCTGATGGCGGTTTTCGTGTCGTTCCTGTTCCTGGGTTCGGGCTTTGGCGACGTGACCCTGGCGGCCAATCAGGTGCTGTTGCAATTCGTCGAGATCACCGCCTATGCGTTGGACGGGTTCGCCTTTGCCGCCGAGGCGCTGGTCGGACAGGCGGTGGGCGCGGCCAGCGTCGCCCGTTTGCGGCGCAGCATTCTGCTGGCCTCGGTCTGGGCGGTTGTCGGTACGGTGCTGTTGTCGCTGGCCTTTGCAGTCTGGGGCGGAACCATCGTGGATGTGATGGCCAAGGCCCCCGAGGTCAGGGCCGAGGCGCGCATCTATCTGCCTTATATGCTGCTGGTGCCGCTGCTGGGGGTCGCCAGCTGGATGCTGGACGGCGTGTTCATCGGCGCAACCCGCACCAAGGACATGCGCAACATGGCGATCCTGTCAACCGCAGCCTATGTTCTGGCGGCTTGGCTGTTGGTGCCGGATTACGGCAACCATGGGCTGTGGATCGCGTTTCTGTTGTCCTTTGTCGCACGCGCAATGACCCTGGCAGCCAGATACCCAGCCCTGGAGCGCGCCACAGAGGCGGGCGCGCGCTAGAGAAGCTCAAGCACCTTTTCGGGTGGGCGTCCGATCACGGCGCGGTCGCCGGAAATCGCCAGCGGACGTTCTATCAGGATGGGGTGATCGGCCATCGCCTGCATCAGAACGGCATCATCGTCCGTTTTGCTCAGCCCCAGTTCGCGAAACAGTTTCTCTGCGGGGCGCATCATGTCGATCGCCGCCGGATTGCCCAGAGCGGCGCGGGCGCGGGCGATTTCGCCCAGCTCGGGGGCATCCTCAAGATAGCGGCGTTCGCGGAACTCGATTTCGCGGTCTTGCAGCAGTGCCAATGCCTGCCGCGATTTGGAACAGCGCGGGTTATGCCAGAAATCGATCACAGCCAGTCCTTTCGTTTGCTGGCCACGGCCTGGGCCACGTTGGTGAAACCGTCACGTTCCAGCAACCGGTCCAGCCCATTGGCGATGTCCTGCGCCAGCGAAAATCCGCCAAAAACCAGTGCAGTGTAGAATTGCACAGCAGAGGCTCCGGCGCAGATCTTGTCATAGGCCTGTTGGGCCGAGCCGATGCCCCCGACACCGATCAACGGAACAGCACCGTCCAGATGCTCACTGAGCCGGGCCAGAACACGGGTGGATTTGTCAAACAACGGGGCGCCGGACAAGCCGCCGGCCTGATCGCGATCAGGACCGTGCAAACCGGTGCGCGCCAGCGTCGTGTTGGTGGCAATCACCGCATCGATACGCGTTTCGCGCGCCACCTCGGCGATGTCGGCCAGTTCATCCGGGGTCAGATCGGGGGCGATCTTGAGAAACACGGGAATTCGCCGGGGCAGCGCGTCGCGGGTTTCCAGCACCCGGCCCAGCAGCGCGGACAATGCCGCCTTGCCCTGCAGGTCGCGCAGTTTTTCGGTGTTGGGCGATGATACGTTGACAGTGGCAAAATCCAGATCCGCGCCGCAATGGCCCAGGACGCTGGCAAAATCGCCCGACCGGTCGTCGCTGTCCTTGTTAGCCCCCAGATTCAGCCCGATCACGGCATCGGCGGGACGTCGGGCCAGACGTGCGCCGATGGCGGCCATGCCATCGTTGTTGAACCCGAAGCGATTGATCGCCGCGCGGTCCTGCGTCAGGCGGAACAGGCGCGGGCGCGGGTTGCCCGGCTGTGCGCGCGGGGTGGCGGCCCCGACCTCGATGAAACCGAACCCGGCGCGCGACAACGGACGCAGGGCGGTGGCGTTCTTGTCAAACCCCGCCGCCAGCCCGACCGGATTGGGCAGTTCCAACCCGGCGACGCTGCAACGCAACCGATCCGACGTCACCGGTCCGGGTGTCGGAGTCAGCCCGCTTTGCAGGGCGCGAATCGCCAGCCCGTGCGCGGTTTCGGGATCAAGGCGGTGCAACATTGCCAGCCCCAGCTTTTCCAGCGGGTTCATACCATGTCGCCCGGAAAAACGTGTTGCCCGTCCACCAGAGGAAGAGGCTTGGCCCAAAGCACTTCGTTCAGCCGCAGAGCGCGGTAGAGATGCGGAAACAGCGCGCCGCCGCGCGAGGTTTCCCATTTCAGCGCATCGCCCAGATTGTCGGCGTCCAGCGCCAGCAAGATCAGACCGTCGACCCCGGCAAAATGCTTGGCGGCGGTTTCGGCGGCTTGCGCTGCGGTGGAAAAATGCACGAATCCATCGGCCAGATCGACCGGCGCACCCAGGGTTTCCCCCGATGCCTGAAGTGCGGCCCATTCATCGGGGCGGAAAATCTTGTAGATCAACATGGCCCAGGTCATGCCCCGCGCGGTTTGACGGGTCAAGCCGGTTTGGTGCGCCGGTATCGCAGCGAATGGTGCATGATATGGAGCATGGGGCTTTGACATCGGCTTTGACACCGGCGTGAAAGCGGCGCACGATCCGGCCAAAGTCGCAACACAAGGACAGGGAGATTCCTCATGCTGACCCGACTTCTGGCCTCTGCCGCCGCACTTGGGCTGACCGCGGGCATGGCCGCCGCCGACTACCAGCTGACCATTCTGCACACCAATGATTTCCATGCCAGGTTTGAACCGATCAGCAAGTATGACAGCGGCTGCGAACCCGAGGACAACGCCGAAGGCAAGTGTTTCGGGGGCACCGCCCGGCTGGTCACGGCGATTGCGGATGCCCGGGCGCGGTCGGACAATGCGATTCTGGTCGACGGCGGGGATCAGTTCCAGGGCACGCTTTTCTATACCTATTACAAGGGCAAGGTCGCGGCCGAGATGATGAACAGACTGGGCTATGACGCCATGACCGTGGGCAACCACGAATTTGACGATGGACCCGAAGTGCTGCGCGGGTTCATGGATGCGGTGGATTTCCCGGTGCTGATGTCCAATGCCGATGTCTCGGCCGAGGCACAGCTGGCTGGAACGTTGCGAAAATCCACCGTGATCGAACGCGGTGGCGAAAAGCTGGGTCTGATCGGGCTGACCCCCGAAGATACCGATGATCTGGCCGCACCCGGGCCCAACATCACGTTTTCGGACCCGGTTGCCGCGGTTCAGGCCGAAGTCGACAGGCTGACTGCGGACGGGGTCAACAAGATCATCGTGCTCAGCCATTCGGGGTTTCATGTGGACCAAAGGGTGGCGGCAGAAACCACCGGGGTCGATGTGATCGTGGGCGGCCATTCCAATACGCTGCTCAGCAACACCTATGACGACGCGGCGGGGCCGTATCCGACGATGGTGGGGGATACGGCGATCGTGCAGGCCTATGCCTATGGGAAATTCCTGGGCGAATTGAATGTGACGTTTGATGACGACGGCAAGCTGACACAGGCCACTGGCGATCCGATTATCATGGACGGCTCTGTGGTGCAGGATGACGCGACCGTCGCGCGGATCGCCGAACTGGCGGTGCCACTGGACGAAATCCGCAACAAGGTCGTGGCCGAAACCGCCGCGCCTGTCGAGGGTGGCCGCGACATTTGCCGACTTCAGGAATGCGCGATGGGCAATCTGGTCGCCGACGCGATGCTGGCGCGGGTCGCGGATCAGGGGGTGCAGATTGCGATTGTCAACTCCGGCGGGCTGCGTGCCGGGATCGATGCGGGCGAGGTGACCATGGGCGAGGTGCTGACTGTCCTGCCTTTTCAGAACACGCTGTCGACGTTCCGGATCAGCGGTCAGACGGTGATCGACGCGCTGGAAAATGGCGTCAGTCAGGTCGAAGAGGTCAAAGGCCGGTTTCCACAGGTGGCGGGTCTGACTTTTGTCTGGGACCCTTCGGTTGCCGCGAATGAAGGCCGCATCGTCGAGGTCATGGTTGCTTCGGAAGACGGGTTTGTCCCGATCGACCCGGCGGCCAGCTATCTGGCCGTGACCAACAATTACGTCCGCAATGGTGGCGACGGGTACAGAATGTTCGCCGGCGATGACAAGGATGCCTATGATTATGGGCCTGATCTGGCGGATGTGACGGCCGAATACCTGATCGAAAACGCCCCGTATCAGCCCTATCTGGACGGGCGGATCAGCCAGAAATAGCAAACGTTCTGTGGTCGCGGGCCTTCGAGGCGAAGGGCGGCGGGATCATGGTCGGGCGATCGCGGTCTTTCGCGTCCTGCCCGGGCGGGGTACAGGGGGGCATGTCGCTTCGATTTGAAACCCTGACCGCGCTCCTGAACCACGGCTTTGACACGGTGATCGACGTGCGCAGCCCCGCCGAATTTGCCGAAGATCATGTGCCCGGCGCGATCAACCTGCCGGTGCTGGACAACCGCGAACGGGCCGAGGTCGGCACGATCTATAAACAGCAAAGCCCGTTTCTGGCGCGCAAGCTGGGTGCGGCGATGGTTTTCCGCAACGCGGCGCATCATGTCGAGACCACCCTGAAAGATCACGGCGGCGGCTGGCGGCCGTTGGTCTATTGCTGGCGCGGCGGTCAGCGGTCGGGGTCTTTCGGCTGGATGCTGGAACAGATCGGTTGGCGGTCCGAGGTGATCGAGGGCGGCTATCGCAGCTATCGCCGGTTGGTTAGCGCGATGCTGTATGATCGGCCGTTGCCGCATCCTCTGATCGCGCTGGACGGGTACACGGGCACGGCCAAGACCGATTTGCTGCACATGATGCAGGCGCGCGGCGTGCAGGTGCTGGATCTAGAAGGTCTGGCGGGGCATCGCGGGTCGATTCTGGGGCAAATGCCCGGGGGGCAACCCAGCCAGAAAGCCTTTGAAACCCGGCTGGCGATGACATTGACCGCCCTGGACCCGTCACGTCCGGTCCTGATCGAGGCCGAGTCCAGCAAGATCGGTCGGTTGATCGTGCCGCCCAGCCTTTGGGGCGCGCTCAAACGGGCCCCCCGCATCACCGTCACCGCCCCGATCGAGACACGGGCGGCGTATCTGGCGCGGGCCTATCATGACGTTCTGGCCGATTCCGAGGCTCTGAAATCGCTGCTGGACAATCTGCGGGTCTATCGCGGCCATGACATCGTGGATGGATGGTTCGCGCAGATTGATGCCGCAGACAGAACGGGGCTGACCCGTGCCTTGATGGTACAGCATTATGATCCGTCTTATGACAAGTCCAGAAAGGCCGTCGATGCGCCTGTGCTGGCCCGGCTGCACACCGGCGCGCTGGATATGGCGGGGCTGGAATGCGTGGCGGCCCGGATTGAACGGCTGTTGGCAGAAAACCCTCAGCCGCCCGTGGTCAGCGACAGCTGAACAGGCCCGTGCGTCAGTTCTCCGATGCGGGCCGCCGGATACCCGGCCGCACACAATTGCTTCAATGTGGCGTCGGCATCTTTCGCGGCAACCGCGGCCAGCAGGCCACCGGCGGTTTGCGGGTCGAACAGCAGATCGGCAGCACCACCTTCGGGCAGCGTCGGAACAAGGGATCGATTAGCCGTGAAAAGGGTTGAACGGACCCCGGTCCGGGCCATTTCCAACGCGCCATCCATCAGTGGGATCGCCTCGGGGTTCAACCGCGCGCCGGTGCCCGAGGCTGCGCAAAGTCCCTGCAGATGGCCCGCCAGCCCAAAGCCGGTGATATCGGTCATTGCATGGGCCTGGCCCAACAGGCGCGACGCCATGCCCTGGGCCTGTGTCATCAACTCAAGCGCCCCGGCGATCCAGGTGCCTTTGGCCTGCCCCGCCATTTCCGCCGCCATCAGGACGCCGCTGCCCAGTGGTTTGGTCAGGATCAGCGCATCGCCGGGTTGTCCGCCCGCAAGCGTGATCGGCGGCTTCGGGCACAATCCGGTCAGGGTAAAGCCGATGGTCAGTTCACTGCCGACCGATGTGTGCCCCCCGACGATCTGCGCGCCTGCGTCGTTCATGACCGAATTGGCTGCCTGCATGATTTCCAGCAGCATCCGCTGCTGCATCGGCTCAGACAGGCGCGGCAGGATGAGCGTGACCGTCGCCGCCTGTGGATCGGCCCCCATCGCCCAGATGTCCCCCAGGGCGTGGACTGCGGCAATGCGGGTCATGACCACGGGGTCTTCAACCATCGCGCGCAGATGGTCCGAGGTCATGACCTGTCGCGCCCCGCCGGTGTGCAGTAACGCCGCATCGTCGCCCGGCAGGGGTGTGATGTCGTCACGCCGCCCGGTCGGCAGGGTGGCCAGAACATCGTCCAGCGCGCGCTTGCCCACCTTGGCGCCACATCCGCCGCACATCGGCTTGTTGCCCATCGCTTCGGCCAGTCCGGTCGTGTGGACCGCAGGCAGATCGGCCAGACCCATGACCGGCAGATCCCGGAACCTGTTCATGAACTTCCGGTCGATGTGATCCTTCCAGCGCCACATCATGGATCCGCTCAGCGGGATTCCGAACCGTTCCGCCAGAGCGGATTTGCCGCCCAGCGATATCAGTTTCAAATAGTCGGTTTGCGCATGGTAGGGGCGCATGGCGCCGTCGCTCAGGGTGGCGCATATATTGTCGAACAGCACCGGGGCCTGCCGGACTGCGTAGACACCGGCCTTGGGCCGGGGAGAGCGGGTCAGATGCGCGCAATCCCCCACCGCAAAGACCGAAGGGTCGCTGCTTTGCAGGGCCGCATTGACCGAAATGAACCCGTTGTGCAGCGCAAGACCGGTCTCTGCCAGCCAGTCATGGGGCCGTGCCCCGGCGGCACCGGCCACGAAGTTGGCCTTCACAGTACGGCCATCCGCCAACTGAATCGCGCGCTTGGTGATCGCGGTGACGTCGCATTGTGTCAGAACGGCAATTCCCAGATCCTGCATGTGGTGCAAAATGCGCTGGCGCGCGCCGGGTCCGATCGTTTCCAGCGCATCGGACCGATCGATCAGCGTCACCTTTGCGTCGCGATCGCGCAGCGCATAAGCCATCGCCATGGCCAGTTCCGCGCCCGCGACGCCGGCACCCAGCACGGCCACAAGTGGCGGTTCCGGTCGTTGCAGGAACGCGTGCCACCGCGCCGCGAAACGACCCAGCGGTTTGGCGGGCATTGCATGTTCGGCAAAGCCGGGCAGCGCAGGCATGTCCGATGTGATCCCGACATCGACCGAGCAGACATCGAATGCGATAGGGGGGCGGTCGGGCAGGATGACGTGGCGGGTGTTCAGATCGATACCCTGTGCCGCCCCCAGCACGATCCGCGCTCCGGCGAACCGCGCCAGCCGGATCAGGTCGATGTCCAGCTCATCCCGCGCATAGTGACCGGCGGCAAAACCGGGCAGCATCCCCGAATACGCCGCTGTGGGGCCGGGGGCGATCAGTGTGACCCGCGCGCCGGGCAGGGGGCGCATGCCCCACTGACGCAGAAACAGCGCGTGCGTATGGCCTCCGCCGATCAGGACCAGATCATGAGTAAGGGGAAGATCGGGCGGCTGCTGCATGTTTCCGTTCTAGCCGGTTCTGCCCCATGCGCAAGATTTCCTTGCCGCCACCCACCCCAAACCGGATCTGTGATCGGCGATCCCCGCCCTGTTCCGGCGGTATGACGCTGTGGTCACATCGCCGTGACGGGGATTGCGGGACGGCGCGTGTCGGGCAATCTGCTCCGGCAATCAAACCGGAGTCCGAATGCAACACGAAATCCTTGGCCAATCAAATCGCCTGAACCGGCCTGGCAGACCGGAGTATCGGACCTCTGTGCGGGCTGAAGGCCAGGCCGCTCTGACTGCAGCGGGTCCTGGGCAGGCCGGTGCCCACGGCGGTATTGCCCGGTGACGGCACAAACGCAGGACATCGACATGGCCACCATTTCACCGACCACGCAATTCCTGTCCCCACCTGCGCCGCAGGTCGTGGCGGGGACTCAGCGCGACCCACGGCTGGATTTTTATCGTGGCATCGCGATGTTCATCATTCTGGTCGCCCATATACCGTTCAACCCCTGGAGCGGATGGATCCCGGCGCGGTTCGGCTGGTCCGATGCGACCGAGATTTTCGTGTTCTGTTCAGGCATGGCATCGGCCATTGCGTTTGGCGGCTCGTTCGCGCGCAGGGGCTGGGGGATGGGCGCGGCGCGGGTCATGTTCCGTGTCTGGCAGGTCTACTGGGCGCATATCGGGCTGTTCTTTTTCGTCGCCATGATGATGGCTGCACTGGATCTGTATGGCGGGTTCGAGAAAAGCTATGTCGACGCGCTGAACCTGGGCCATTTTTTCAAGGACCCGATGACGCAGATCGTCGGAATGTTCACCCTGACCTATGTGCCGAACTATTTTGACATCTTGCCAATGTATCTTGTGGTGCTGGCCATGATGCCGCTGTTCATGGGGCTGGCGCAGATCGATTTGCGCCTGGTCGCCGGGGTCTGTCTGTTGATCTGGTTGGCGGCAACTCTGAACCTGTTGTCCCTGCCGGCTGAATCCTGGTCCGACCGGCGTTGGTTTTTCAACCCGTTTGGCTGGCAATTGCTGTTCTTTACCGGCTTTGCCTTGATGCGCGGCTGGTTGCCCGCGCCGCCGGTATCGCGATTGCTGGCTTTGGGCTGTGCGGCGTTTCTGATCCTGACGGCGCCATTCGGATCGTGGAAGGTATTCAACTGGATCCATGACGGCTCTCCGGCGCTGGGCGAAACACTGCGCAACGCCTGGTCTTTGTTGCGCGCGCAGGAAGACATCACCGGGTTCAGTCTGCGCGACAAGACCAACTTCGGGGTGCTGCGGTATCTGCATTTTCTGGCGTTGGCCTATCTGGCGTGGATCGCCGCCGGAGAGGGGGGCAGACGTTTGCGGGCGACGGGCACGGGGGCGGTTGCGTCTGTGTGGCGACTGGTTCTGAAAATCATCACCAAGGTTGGTCAGCAATCGTTGGCGGTGTTTGTGTTCTCGATGGCGATTGCCCGCCTGTTGGGCTGTGTTCTGGACCAGATCGGGCGAAGTTCCGCCACCGTTCTGGCGGTCAATCTGATGGGCTTTGCAATGATCATTTCGGTTGCCTATATCGCTGCGTGGTTCAAGTCGCAGCCATGGCGGAGCAAACGTACATGACATTGACAAGACGTCATTTTTTGGCAGCCACATCGGCCTTTGCGCTGGCGCGGCCCGCGGGTGCCGACGTGTCGGGGTCCGCTTTTGGACAGGCGGATGTCATCGCCCTTGCCCAGGCACGGGCCGAAGCGGATTTCGAGCACCGCCAAACGGTACCTCAGGCCTGGCGGGACCTGACATATGAACAGTACAAACTGATCCGGTTTCGTCCCCAGGCGGCGCTTTGGCATGGCAGCGACAGACCTTTCAATGTCGATTTTTTCACGCCGGGGCCGTATTTCCCGCGTCCGGTCAAGGTCGATACGGTCGAGAACGGAATGGCGCATCCGGTGCCTTTCGACATGGCGATGTTCGAGCAATCCGACGCTGTACCGCCGTTGCCGGTTGACGACACGCTGGGTTTCTCCGGGCTGCGGTTGCGCACCGAAATGCACCGCCCGGGCCAGACCGACGAGTTCTGTGTTTTTCAGGGGGCCAGCTATTTCCGCGCCATCGGGCTGGATCAGATCTATGGGCTGTCCGCCCGGGGGCTTGCCCTGCGCACCGCAGAACCCGAAGGCGAGGAATTCCCCGATTTCGTCCGGTTCTGGCTGGAGCGTCCCGAACCGGGGCAGCGCAGCATGGTGGTTCACGCCCTGATGGACAGTCCCAGCGTCACCGGGGCCTACAGGTTTGAAATCACTCCGGGGCCGGCGTGTATCATGGACGTCGAAGCCACGCTGTTCGCCCGGCAGGAATTGGACCATGTGGGGTTCGGTGCGTTGACCAGCATGTTCCTGTTTGACGAAACCAACCGCAACAGGTTCGATGATTTCCGCCCGGCGGTGCATGACAGTGACGGGCTGATGATCCTGAATGGCGCGGGCGAGGTGCTGTGGCGTCCGCTGGCCAACCCGAAGCAACTGCAGATCTCGTCGTTCATCGATTCCGCGTCACGCGGGTTCGGCTTGATGCAGCGGGCGCGCAAACTGTCGGATTTCGCCGATCTTGAGGCGCATTATCACCGCCGCCCCGGCCTGTGGGTCGAACCGCGCGGGGATTGGGGCAAGGGGGCCGTGACGCTGGTCGAAATCCCGGCAGATCGCGAAATCTATGACAATATCGTTGCATACTGGCGCCCCGCGACGCCCTATGCGGCGGGCGAACGCATTGATTTGTCCTATCGTCTGAGCTGGGGTGTGCAGGCCCCGGTGGCGGTCAGCTATCCACGGGTGCTGAATACGCGGATGGGGCAAGGGTTTGACGGCAACCGCGTGGTGACGGTGGATTTCGAGGCCGACCCGCTGTTTGACGACGGCCCCGACGCGCTGCAGATCCATGTCAGTTCACCGCAGCTTGAAACCACCCCCGGCGTCCTGCAACGCAACCCGCAAACCGGCGGATTGCGTCTGGCCTTCGGGTTTGATCCGGGTGATCGCGAACTGGTCGAACTGCGCGCGCAACTGCGCAAGAACGGGCAGAGGGCCAGCGAAACCTGGCTGTACCGATGGACGGCATGACATCCGAACTGCATATCATGCCGCCGCGCGCACCGATGGCGATGCCGGTACAGGATTTCGACGCGGATTTTCGCGATCGGCGCGCGCCGGGCACGGTTTCGGTGCGGGGGATCTGGCTGGTGCGGGCGCTGGCGTTCGGACCGGCTGTTCTGGCGACGCTGGGGCTGACCTGGGTGATGCTCGGCTGGTTTGACGACGCAGGGCTGAGCGCGGTCGAACTGATGCTGCTGGTGCTGATCTGTTTCAATTTCTTCTGGATCGCCTTCACGGTCAGCACCGTGGCGGTCGGGCTGGTGTCGTTGTCCAGGCGGCGCGGAACACGTCTGCGCCCCGCCCGGTCAAGCCCTCTGAAGGTCGCGCTGCTGATGCCGATCTACAACGAGGTTCCGTGGTATGTCCTGGGCAATGCGCGCTCGATGCTGGAAGAACTGCGCGCCCATGGCGGCGGGCATGAGTATACTATGTTCATTCTCAGCGATACGCAGGATGATGCCATCGCGGCGCAGGAACAGGAAAGCGTTCTGGCCTTGCGGGCATCGCTGTCGCCGGGGCTGAAACTGTATTATCGCCGCCGCGAACGCAACACGGACCGCAAGGTGGGCAACATCGCCGATTGGGTGGCCAACTGGGGGGCGGAGTATCCAGCCATGTTGGTGCTGGATGCGGACAGTCTGATGACGGGGCGCGCGATCCTGCGGCTGACCGATGCGCTGGCCGCCGAGCCGGGCGCAGGGCTGATCCAGAGCTTTCCGCAGCTGATCGGGGCGCAATCGGTGTTCGCGCGGATGCAGCAATTCGCCAATGGCGTCTATGGCGCTGCGCTGGCCGAAGGCGTGGCGCGCTGGTGCGGGCAGGACGGGAACTATTGGGGCCATAACGCGATCATCCGCACCAGGGCATTCGCCGCCTGCGCGGGGCTGCCGCATCTGCGCACATGGCGCGGTCGGGACCGCCTGATCATGAGCCACGATTTCGTGGAAGCCGGGTTGCTGCGCCGCGCCGGCTGGGGGGTTCGGTTCCTGCCGCGCATCCGGGGCAGTTACGAAGAAACGCCGCAGACCCTGGTGGATCACATCCTGCGCGACCGGCGCTGGTGTCAGGGCAATTTGCAGCACCTGAATCTATTGTGGTCGCGCGGGTTTCGGTCGATCAGCCGATTTCACATGCTCCATGGCGCGATCGGCTATCTGATGTCGCCGCTGTGGTTCGCGCTGTTGGTGATGTGGGCGTTGATCGGCGTGGGGGAAGACGCAAGCCTGCTGACCTATTTCAGCGAAGCCAATCCGTTGATGCCGACCTGGCCGGAAATGAGCGAGGGCAGGCATGTGCTGGTGGTTGTGCTGATGTACGCCATGTTGCTGCTGCCGAAACTGATGGGCATTGCGGCGCTGCCGTTGACCGGGACGCGCTTTCGGGATTTCGGCGGCGGTTGGCGGTTTGCGCTGTCCTTCTTGTCCGAAGTGGTTCTGTCGGTTCTCTATGCGCCGATCCTGATGGTCCAGCAGATGGTTGCGGTGTTCCGCACCTGGCTGGGGCTGCAACAGGGCTGGTCTCCGCAGGCCCGCGCGGGCGGGCGGTATGGGATGGGCATGCTGTTGAAATGCCACGCGCTGGAAACGATCAGCGGCGGGATGCTGATGTCGGGCATTCTGGCCGGGATGGTATCGCCATGGCTGTTGCCGATTGCGGTCAGCCTGCTTTGTGCCGTGCCGCTTTCCGCTCTCAGCGGGTTTAAGATGGCGGGATGGGCCGGGGGGTGGATGGGCACGCGTGAAGTCTATCGCGAGCCTTTGATCACCCGCGCCGCGCGGCATTATCGCAATGAACTGAAATCCGTGCTGGACAGCCGCGCCGCGCCCACACCGGCCGAGTGATCAGGGCCCGCGCAGCCCTGCCAGTTGCCCATGAAACCGCCGGGCTGTCAGTTCTCGGTCTCGGGATGGCGCCGAACAGGCAGACCGGCGGCCAGCCAACCGGCCCCGGCGGATGAGCCCAGCAGACCTGCGGGAACGTCGATCACGTTGGTGAACCCGGCCTGGGTCAGCTCGCTGGCCAGCCGCGCCGACCGCACTCCGCGTGCGCAGATCAACCCGATCGGTCGCGTTGGATCGGCCCCCGCCAGCCTGAGCAACGCCGGGACGAAATCGTCGCGGCGCATGTCGATCGGATGCGCGCCTTCGGGCACGCCGGTGTCGCGCCATTCCTCGGGGCGGCGAATGTCGATCAGCAGCAAATGACCTTCCTGCGCCATCTCATGCGCCTGGGTCACGCCGAGCGCGTCCCCTGTGGGCGCGGGCGTATTCCGGAACTCGCGATAGGCGAAGACACCGGCCAGCGCCATCGCAAAGCCCAGAAAGACGACCGTGCGCCGGTCGGGTCGGGTTCCGTTGTTTTCGTTCGTCGTCATCCTGCGTTCCGATGATTGTGTGGCGTCGGATCATCGGTGCCACGAAACACGGTTTTGAAGCTGTTTGCCATAGGCAAGAGCGATCCGGCCAGGGTTCAAACCGCCGTCAGGGAGGGGCATACGAAGTTCCGGGCAGGCGATTGTCGTGAATCTGTGCAGAACCAATGGGTTCCGGTGTACAAAGATGACAGTTTTTTTTACTATCAATCGAATCGTAAAACAAGAACGGCCAGTGCCAGTGATTATCACGGCTGCGGCTGCCGACAGGGTGGGGGCTTCGGGTGCGAATAATCGGGACATCAGTTGTGCTTGCCGGCCTTTGGCTGCTGATGTCCGGCGTCTACAAACCGCTGGTGGTCGGGCTTGGGGCCGCCTCGGTCATTCTGGTGGTCTATGTCATCAGACGCATGGACCGGGTGGATGGCGACCGCGTTGAAATCCAGTTGAAGCCCTTGGCTGCCGTGATGTATTTTTTCTGGCTGTTGGGCGAAATCGCCAAATCCAGCTGGGCCGTGACGCGCATCATCCTGTCCCCGCGGATGCCGATGGCGCCGCATCTGTTTTCAGTGCCGCATACGCAACGCACCGATCTGGGGCAGGTGATTTTTGCCAATTCGATCACATTGACTCCCGGAACGCTGACGGTTGAAACCGACCTGGGCTATTTTCTGGTGCATGCTCTGGCCCATGCGCCCGAGGACATGGACGCCCTGGCGGACATGGATGCCCGCGTCAGTGCTCTTGAAACCCTGCAGCAGGAGGCGTGATGTTCGTTCTGGCTGTCATTGCCCTTTTCATTGCCATGGTGCTGGTCCTGATCCGTCTGTTCGCGGGGCCGTCGCTGTATGACCGGGTTCTGGCGCTCAATTCGTTCGGGACGCATACGGTGCTGTTCATCGGGGTGGTCGGGTTTCTTGCCGGGCGTCCTGATTTTCTGGATATTGCGCTGCTTTATGCGCTGATCAATTTTGTCGGCACGATCGCGATCCTGAAATTTTTCCGCTATCGCGCGATTGGCGATGTGCGCCGCGAAATTGCCGAGACGGACGGGTGACGCCATGCAGACTGTGATAGACATCCTGAGCTGGATCTTCATCATCGGCGGATCGTTCTTCTCGATCGTCGGGGCCGTCGGGTTGATCCGGTTTCCGGACTTCTGGTCCCGGCTGCATGCGGTTTCGGTCACGGACAGCGCGGGGGTCATCCTGTTGCTGGCCGGAATGGCCTTGCAGGCGGGTTTGACGCTTGTGACGGTCAAACTGTTCATCATCCTGGCGTTTCTGTTCGTCACCGGCCCGACATCGACCCATGCGGTGGCCAACGCGGCATTGGTGTCGGGGCTGAAACCGAAATCATCCGTGGCACGCGACGATGATGGCGACACGGACGCAAACGACGACAAGGCAGGCCCGTCATAGAGACCTTTATCAACATCACCCTGTTCACCCTGCTGGTGGCGACCGCGCTGGCGGTCGTGCGCGCGCAAAGCCTGTTCGCCACGGCCATGCTGTCGGGCGTGTTCAGCTTGTTGTCGGCCCTGTTGCTGGTGGTGCTGGACGCGGTCGATGTCGCCTTTACCGAGGCGGCCGTCGGTGCCGGCATCTCGACCGTTCTGATGCTGGGCACGCTGGCGCTGACCCGGCGGTTCGAGAGCCCCCCGTCGCATTCCCCGGTTCTGCCCCTGTTCGTGGTTCTGGTGACCGGCGCGGCGCTGATCTATGGCACGCTTGACATGCCGAACTTCGGCTCTGCGACCGCGCCCGCACAGGTGCATGTGGGGCCGGATTACATCGAGCGCAGTGTCGAGGAAATCGATGTTCCCAACATCGTGACCGCCATCCTGGCCAGCTATCGCGGGTTTGACACGCTGGGTGAAACCGCGGTGGTGTTCACGGCCGGCATCGGCGTGCTGCTGCTGCTCAGCGGACTGCGCCGCCGGCGCCGCGACAAGAAAGAGGATGTCTGATGCGCCATCACCTGATCCTGCGTGTCATCACCAAGCTGTTGATCGGCACCATCATGCTGTTCGCGCTTTATGTGCAGTTCCATGGCGACTATTCGCCGGGCGGGGGCTTTCAGGCCGGGGTGATCATGGCCGTGGCCTTCATCATTTACGGGATCGTGTTCAGTCTTGATGACGTGCAGCGCGTCCTGCCGCCCTGGGTGGTGCACAAGATGGCGGCCGCGGGTGTGCTGATCTATGCGGGCACCGGGGTTTACAGCCTGTTCGCAGGTTATGCGTTCCTGGATTATGCCGCGCTCAGCCCGCATCACCCGGTGCATGGGCAGCATTATGGCATACTTCTGGTGGAACTGGGGGTGGGCGTCACCGTGACCGGCGTGATGGTGACGATCTATTATGCCTTCACCTCGCGAACGCCGATCCTGGATGACGAGGCGTGGTAGACATGCAGGCATTTGACTGGGATTTCATCGTCGGCCATATGAATTACTGGCTGTTTATCGTCCTGATGATGACCGGCTTCTATATCGTCGTGGCCAAGGGCAACCTGGTCAAGAAGATCGTCGGTTTGAACATTTTCCAGACCGCCGTGTTCATGCTGTACATCTCGATCGGCAAGGTTACCGGGGGCACTGCCCCGATCTTTCCGTTGGACATGGAGGTCGACCCGGCTGTCACCTATTCGAACCCGCTGCCGCACGTGCTGATCCTGACCGCGATTGTCGTCGGCGTGGCAACCACGTCGCTGGGTCTGGCGCTGATCGTGCGGATCCGCGAAGAATACGGCACCATCGAGGAAGACGAACTGTTGAAGATCGAAAAGGAAATCGCCCTGCAGGACATCCGCCAGCATAGCGAAGTCATCGGCGAGCGCGGCTGATGGCGACGGAAATGGTTCCCCACACGGCGCTGACGCTGGTCGATCAACTGCCTGCATTCCAAATCCTCGCCTCCTTCCTGGCGGCGCCGCTGATCGTGGTGCTGGGCAGCCGCCGTCTGGCATGGCCCATTGCGTTTATCGCCAGTGCGATGTCGTTGATCGTGGCGCTGATGCTGCTGAGCCAGGTGATGGACGGCACTGTCATTTCCTATCGCATGGGCGGCTGGGCCCCGCCGCTGGGCATTGAATACCGGGTCGATGCGGCGAACGCTTTCGTGCTGGTGCTTGTCTCGGCCATCAGCACCCTGATCCTGCCATATGCCCGCACCAGTTTCGGCAAAGAGATACCGTTGCGCCATCACACTGCGTTCTATGCGGCCTATCTGCTGTGTTTCAGCGGCCTGCTGGGGGTCACGATCACCGGGGACGCGTTCAACGTCTTCGTGTTTCTCGAAGTGTCGTCATTGTCGACATATGTGCTGATTGCCATGGGGGCCGAGCGGGACAAGCGTGCGCTGACGGCGGCCTATGACTATCTGATCATGGGTACGATCGGCGCGACCTTTTTCGTGATCGGCATCGGGTTCCTGTATATGGCCACGGGTACGCTGAACATGGCCGATATCGCCGACCGGATCGTCGAGCAGGGCGGCAATCGCACAATTCGCGCGGGCTTTGCGTTCATCGTTGTCGGGATCGGGCTGAAGGTCGCGATGTATCCGCTGCACCGGTGGTTGCCCAACGCCTATACCTATGCGCCGTCGGCCGTCACCGCATTTGTGGCAGCCACCTCAACCAAGGTTGCGGTATATGTCTTGTTGCGGTTCATTTTTTCGGTGTTTCAGCCCAACTTCCTGTTCGAGTTCAACACACTTGAATACATCATCCTGCCCTTTGCCCTGATCGCCATGTTTGCCGCCAGTTTCGTGGCCATCTTCCAGAGCGATTTCAAAATGATGCTGGCGTTTTCCAGTATCGCGCAGATCGGATACATCCTTTTGGGGATCGCGTTCCTGACCGAAACGGGCGTCACCGCGGCGGTGGTGCACCTGTTCAACCACGGCATTACCAAGGCGGCCCTGTTCATGGCTGTGGGTGCTTATGTGTTCAGCGCCAACGGATCCTATTACGACACCATCCAGGGCTTGGGGCGCCGGATGCCGTTGACATCCGCGGCGGTGGTTTTGGCTGGCTTCAGCCTGATCGGCGTGCCGGGGACGGCTGGATTTGTTTCGAAATGGGTGTTGGTGCAGGCCGCACTGGAAAAAGGGTGGTGGCCCGTCGCCCTGCTGATCGTCGCGTCCAGCCTGTTGGCGGTGATCTACGTCTGGCGTGTCATCGAGGTGTTGTATTTGCGGGCGACTCCTCAGGGGTGTCAGGTGCGCGAAGCCCCGGCATCGATGCTGGTGCCGATGTGGATCGCGGTGCTGGCGTGTATTTATTTCGGTTTGAATACGGATCTGACCATCGGGGCGGCGGAAACCGCGGCCCGGGGTCTGATGTCCGGCTCTGCCGGCATGCGATAGGGGCCCGGCATGGACACAAATACAGCCATTCTTGCCTGCATGTTGATCCCGGCCTTGGCCGCCGTCGGCAATCTTGTGTTCCGCGACGCGCCGAACCTGCGGGACGGCTTGACGCTGGTGGCCGCGATACTGACCTTTTTGAGCGTTCTCAATATTCTGGTCAACGAAGGCAGCGGCACCACCGAACCCATGGTCCTGTTCACGGTCATGCCGGGACTGGATGTGGCGTTCAATGTCGAACCGCTGGGGCTGTTGTTCGCGATCGTGGCCAGCGGGCTGTGGATCGTGACCCATCTCTATGGCGTCGGCTATATGCGCGGCAACAACGAGGACAACCACGCACGGTTCTTCTGTTTCTTCTCGGTGGCGATTTCGACCGCCATGGGAATTGCGTTCTCGGCCAACATGTTCACGCTGTTCCTGTTCTACGAGGCGTTGACCCTGTCCACCTTCCCGCTGGTGGCCCACAAGGGCACGCCCGAGGCGACGGCAGGGGCGCGGACCTATCTGGGCATCCTGATCGGTACCTCGATCGGGTTGCAGCTGGTGGCGATCATCTGGACCTGGACCCTCACCGGCACGCTTGATTTTACCAAGGGCGGAATTCTGCAGGGGCAGATCGCCGGACCGATGGTGGCTGTCTTGCTGGGGCTGTACGCATTCGGCATCGGCAAGGCGGCGTTGATGCCCTTCCACCGCTGGTTGCCCGCGGCCATGGTCGCGCCGACCCCGGTGTCTGCGCTGTTGCATGCGGTGGCTGTGGTCAAGGCGGGCGTGTTCACCATGCTCAAGGTCGGCATCTATATCTTCGGAATTGATTTTCTGGCTGAAACCGGCGCATCCGAATGGCTGATGTGGCTGGCTGCTTTCAGCATTCTGGCGGCGTCGATCGTGGCGATGACCAAGGACAACCTGAAGGCGCGGCTTGCCTATTCCACGGTCAGCCAGCTCAGCTATATCACGCTGGGCATGGCGCTGGCGACCTCGATGGGGGTGCTGGGCGGTGGCATGCATATCGCCATGCACGCGATGGGCAAGATCACGCTGTTCATGTGCGCGGGCTCGATCTATGTCGCGGTGCACAAGACCGAGATCAGCCAGATGAACGGTCTGGGCCGGGTCATGCCGTTGACCTATGGCGCGTTCCTGATCGGCGCGCTGTCAATCATCGGACTGCCGCCCCTGGGCGGATCCTGGAGTAAATGGCTGTTGGTCATGGGGGCGGCGGATACGGGACAATGGGCGATGATCGTCGTGCTGATGGTCAGTTCGCTGCTGAATGTCGCCTATTTGCTGTCCATCGTCGGGCGCGGGTTCTTTTTTCCCAATCCGGACATTGCGCCCGGTGCCAAATCAGCCGAAGCCGGAGTTCTGGTCTGGTTGCCGCCGGTGCTGACCGCTTTGGGCTGTTTTGTGCTGTTCTTTTATGCTGGCGAAATCGAGACGTTCCTGACGCCACTGGTTTCCGAGACGGGGGTGAGCGATGGCCAATAGACCCGATGACAACCCGGACAAGTTCCCCGCCCTGGGCCGCGCCCTGATGTGGGTCGAGCGCCCCGGCGGTGTCGAAAAGATCGTCTATTCGTTATATGTGGTCTGTGCCGGCCTGTTCGCGGCGGATTTCCTGTATCACAAACACAGCTACCTAGCGATTGAAGATTTCCCCGGTTTCTATGCCCTCTACGGCTTTTTCATGTGCGCGGCCCTGGTGGTTTGCGCCAAGGCGATGCGATTGTTTCTGAAACGTCCCGAAGACTTTTATGCCCCCAAGGACGTGGAATCCGAACCTTTCCCCGAAGATCAGCTGGAAAGGGTGGATTACGATGCTTGAAACACTGCCGACCGCATTCCTTTACCTGCTGGCGGCCCCGCTGCTTGCTCTGTTGCCGCGCGGTGCGCTGCGGGCGGCACTATTGCTGGTCGTTCCGGTCCTTGCGGCGTTGCAGGTGTGGTCCCTGCCTTTGGGCAATCTGGTGCAGGTCGAATTCTTTGGCCTGACGCTGGACCTGATGCGGGTGGACAAGCTGAGCCGCATCTTCGCGCTGATCTTCTGCATCGCGGCGTTTCTGGGCAATCTCTATGCGTGGCACGTCAAGGATGTGGTGCAGCAGGCGGCGGCGCTGCTGTATGCCGGTGCCGCGATCGGAGCGGTCTTTGCCGGTGATCTGGTCACGTTGTTCTTCTACTGGGAAGGCACCGCGATTTCGTCGGTTTTCCTGATCTGGGCACGCCGCACCGAAGGCGCGTTTCATACGGGGATGCGGTATCTGATCGTGCAGATCGGGTCCGGCGTCATCCTGTTGGCCGGGGTGATCGTAATGTATGCCGAGACCGGCAGCATCGCCTTTGAGCGCATGGAACTGGGGTCGCTGGCCACATGGTTGATCTTTATCGCGTTCGGCATGAAATGCGCCTTCCCGCTGCTGCACAACTGGCTACAGGACGCCTATCCGGCGGCGACGGTGACGGGCACGGTCATTCTGTCTGCCTTTACCACGAAACTGGCGGTCTATTCGCTGGCGCGCGGCTTCGCGGGCACCGAGATCCTGATCTATATTGGCGCGATCATGACGCTGTTTCCGATCTTCTACGCGGTGATCGAGAACGACCTGCGCCGGGTGCTTGCCTACAGCCTGAACAACCAGCTGGGATTCATGGTTGTCGGCATCGGTATTGGCACCGAACTCGCGTTGAACGGCACGGCGGCCCATGCCTTTGCGCATATCCTGTACAAGGCGCTGCTGTTCATGAGCGTGGGCGCGGTGCTGTTCCGCACCGGCACCGCCAAGGGGTCGGAGCTGGGCGGGTTATATAAAACGATGCCGCTGACGATGATTTTTTGCGTCATCGGCGCGGCTTCGATTTCGGCCTTTCCGCTGTTTTCCGGCTTCGTGACCAAATCGCTGATCCTGTCGGCCGCCGCCAAGGAACATTATTACATCATCTGGGGTATTCTGTTGTTCGCATCCGCCGGGGTGTTCCACCACTCGGGTATCAAGATCCCCTATTTCGCCTTTTTCGCGCATGACAGCGGCAAGCGTCCGAAAGAAGCGCCCTGGAACATGCTGCTGGCGATGGGGCTGGCATCATTCCTGTGCATCGCCGTGGGGGTTTATCCGGCGCCGCTCTATGCCTTGCTGCCGTTCGAAGTGGACTATGATTCATACACCACAACCCATGTGATCACCCAGTTGCAGCTGTTGTTCTTCTCGGCGCTGGCGTTCACGGTCTTGATGCGCACGGGGATATATCCGCCGGAACTGAAGTCGGTGAACCTGGACACGGACTGGACCTATCGGCGTCTGTTGCCCCGACTGATCGGGTGGATTGCGGGCCCGGTGGGCGCGATGTTCTGGGGGCTGGACAATGCCAAGGGGGCTTGGTTGCAAGGCCTTATCGTCAGGCTTTACCATGCCTATGGCCCGCAAGGACGCACATCGCAGTTCTGGCCAACCGGCGCGATGGTGTTGTGGATCGCGGTTCTGCTGGGGGTCGCGTTGATGGTCAGCTACGTCAGCTAGCGGGATGCTGCCGTCTGGGTCGGGTCGGTCGGGCTGGTTCGGTCGGCCAGCACCACCCCGCCGCACGCGATGCTACGGGGTCCAGCGCAGGAAATTCGCGATCATCCGCAACCCGACGGCCTGGCTTTTCTCGGGATGAAACTGCATGCCCAGCATCGTGTCCCGCCCGATGACGGCGGTGACATCGCCACCGTATTCCACATGGGCCAGCCGCTGCGCGGCTTGCGTGACATGGACCTGATAGGAATGCACGAAATAGGTGTGGTCGCCATCCCGGATGCCATCGAACACCGGATGAGGCGTGTCGATCACCAGATCGTTCCACCCCATGTGCGGCACTTTCAGTGCGGGGTCACGGGGCCGGATATGTTCGACATTGCCGGCAATCCAGTCCAGCCCCGGCGTGATTTCGTATTCATGCCCCCGGCTGGCCATCAACTGCATGCCGACGCAGATCCCCAGAAAGGGGCGGGCGCGCGTTTCCACCGTTTCCACCAGCGCGTCGAACAAGCCGGAATGCCCGCGCAGCGCAGCGGCGCAGGCCGGAAAGGCACCGTCCCCCGGCAGGACAACCCGATCGGCGCGGGCGACGACATCGGCATCGCCGGTGACGACAACCGTGCCTGCGTCCACCTCGCGCGCCATGCGTTGAAACGCCTTTTCGGCGGAATGCAGGTTGCCGCTTTCGTAGTCGATGATCGCCGTCAGCATGGGCTTACAGTGCGCCCTTGGTCGATGGTACGGCATCTGCCTTGCGCAGATCGGTTTCCACGGCATCGCGCAGGGCGCGCGCCACGGATTTGAACGCGGCTTCCGCGATATGATGGCTGTTCAGCCCGTGCAGCATATCCACATGCAGGGTGATGCCGCCATGGGTCGACAGGGCCTGAAAAAATTCGCGCACCAGTTCGGTATCGAAGGTGCCGATCTTGGGTGTGGGCAGATCCATGTTCCAGATCAGAAAGGGCCGTGCTGACAGATCCAGCGCCACGCGCACCAAAGCATCGTCCATCGGCAACAGACAGGCGCCGTACCGCCGGATGCCGCGCTTGTCCCCAAGCGCCTGCGTCAGAGCCTGTCCCAGCGCGATGCCCACGTCTTCGACTGTATGGTGATCGTCGATATGCAGATCGCCGGTCGCGCGGATCGTCATGTCGATCAACGAATGGCGTGCCAACTGGTCCAGCATGTGGTCAAAAAATCCGACGCCGGTTTGGTTGTCGTATTTACCTGTCCCGTCCAGGTCGATCTGCACGGTGATGTCGGTTTCTGCGGTCTTGCGGGTGATGGCTGCGCTGCGCATGATGCTGTCCTGTCTGCTCGGACCGCTTATAGGGCCAGCACCGGCGAGTTCCAAGCGGTTCCGGTTCCGTTGTGTCCGGCCTGTGACAGCGGTGGCAGGGCCGCGAGGGATTGCACGCCGCCGCGCGTCGTGTCAGCCTGCGGGGAAATTCAAACGAGGCCCCCGATGACCACCTGTGTCTTTATTCAACTGCGCTGCAAGCCCGGCACCACCTACAAGGTCGCAGAAGAGATCGCGCTGCGCGAAATCCATTCAGAACTGTTTTCCACCAGTGGCGAATATGATCTGCTGATGAAACTCTACATTCCCGAAGGCGCGGATGTGGGCAAATATATCAACGAGAACCTGTTGCCCATTTCGGGAATCGAACGTTCTCTGACCACGATCACCTTCAAGGCATTCTAGTGCAACGGGATATGGCTCTGGTGCGGTCCGCGGCGTGTTCAAATCAATCGCGGGCCGGGCTGTTGCCAGACGTTGCCGGACCCGGATATTGTGCGGCCCATTGGTATCGGCGGGGACCCAAATCAGGATCGCCACCCCGGCGGCGCCCCATTTTCGGCAATCTGTGTGAAAATGGAGCGGGCGATGAGATTCGAACTCACGACCCTAACCTTGGCAAGGTTATGCTCTACCCCTGAGCTACGCCCGCGTCCTTGGGTGAGGCGTGAGATACAAATATCTGACGGCACCCGCAAGAGGAAAATCAGATAAACTCTTAAAATTCTTCCGGCTTGGGCGACGGAATCCGTGGCCTCCTGCGTTGTATCCGGTGAGGACAGCAAAAAGCGGGAAGGTATCGCGATGAAAGGCCGGGAAACGGTGAAACTTCTGGCGTTGGTCTGTGGAATTTGCGTCGCGCTTCTGCTGCCGGATGACCGGGATCGGCAATCCAGCCTGCCTTCGGATCTGACGGGTCCGCCTGACGTGCAAACGCTGCAGATCGACAGCATCGGATAGATCATCGCCGCAGCGCGGTGGTTGCCTGACAGAGGGCGGGCATGGCATTCTTTTCCAACACGCCGGGCTTTGGGTCCGCCGCGGGCTGCAAAGGGCGGGGGCCATATGACGCGCGAAGAGTTCAATGTGTTCTGTGGGGGACTGCCGCAGACGACCCACGTCGTTCAGTGGGGCAACGCGGATGTCTGGAAAGTCGGCGGCAAGGTCTTTGCGATATGCGGCTGGGCCAAAGGCGAGGACGCGTTTACCTTTAAGGTCAGCGATATCGCATTTGAGGTTCTGGGTGATATGCCGGGTATCCGGCCCGCACCCTATCTGGCGTCACGCGGTATGAAATGGTTGCAGCATTATGCGGCGCCCGGCCTGCCGGATGCCGAATTGCAGCGCCATATCCGCCTGTCATATGATATGATTGTGGCGAAGCTGACCAAAAAGTTGCGGGCTGAACTGGGGCTGTGAGCGGGCATGACATCCTGTGTCCGCTGCATATGAAGATGGTGTCAGGCCGCCTCACGGGGCGGATGGTTGATGTCATGTGCGGTTTGTCCAATCCCGGATCACGCGCGCCACGACCTGCGGGTCTTGATGGATCAGCCAGTGGTCAAGCCCCGGCAGGGTGATGCGCGTCAGGTCGGGGGCGAAATCTTCAAGCCCCTGGGTCGAGACCGGCAGCAGGGCGGTGTCCCGCTCCCCCCAGATCAACAAATGCGGACAGCGCACCATCAGGCGTTTCACGGGCAGGTCCGGCAGGTCAGTCAGGGGCTGCCCCGGTGCTGCGATACGCAGAGGCGAGGCGCGATACCAGTGGATCATCGTTTTCAGCCGTCCGGGCCGGGCCCATTCCGTCAGATATTCCCGTTTTCTGTCTTCGGTCAGCCAGTTGCTGTCCATGCCGGCCATGAACAGGTCTTTCATCTTGGCGAAATCGTTGGCGGCCAGCGCATCATGGCTGTCGTCGCGACGCAGATAATTGATGTATTGGCTGGCCTCGGATTGCGGGCCACCGGCGACCATGGCGCGTTGAAAGGGCACCGGATGCACCCCATTGGCGATGATCAGGCGCGCGACCAGATCGGGTTTTGACATCGCCAGCCCATAGGCGACGGCCGCGCCCCAATCATGGCCCATCACGATGACCGGTGCGCCGATCTGACCGATCAGTGCAGCCATGTCGCTCACCAGCTGTGAGGTGGTGTAGTTTTCCACCCCATCCGGCGCCCAGCTTTGCCCATAGCCGCGCTGATCCGGGGCGATGCAGTGAAACCGTTCGGCGAGATATGGTGCCAGGTCGGCCCAGGCCCCGCCATATTCCGGAAACCCATGCAGCATCAACAGCGGTGGCAGCGCGGGCGCGCCCCAGCGGCGGACAAAGAAAGGACGGCCGTTCAGGGCCAGCGTTTCGGTCCGCATCCGGATCTATTCGCCGTTTGTGAGGGTTTCAAACATCAGGCCCTGTGCCGTGCGCGGCGCGAAGCCGTTCCAATAGGTGTGATCTTCGGCCTGCGTGCCATCGTCATTCAGGGCCACGACGCCGTCTGCGGCCCGTGGGATCAGGTCGAGATAGGCGGCCCGGTCCTGCGCGCCCTTGAGATGCAGATCCAGAAAGGCGGTGGCGAAATGCTGGGCAACGTTGTTCATGCGGTTGGTGTCCCAGACCGCGTCGGCGTAGTGTTCGAACGGCGCAAAATCCAGATTGTCCACCGGAGCCCAGCTTTCCTGCGGAGCCGGCATCGGGGCGGCGGCGTTATGGTTGGCGGCCTCGAAGGTCAGCAGGTGCCGGGTGGTGTTGGACGCGCCTTCGAAAATCTGGCGAATGGCCGGATAGACCGACACGTCATCAGCGCTGCCCGCCATCAGCATCAGCGGTTTCTGGATTCCCGACAGGCCCGACGTATCCCAGAACCCCGCATTCATTCCCCAGGGGCCAATGGCAATCACGGCTTTGACACGGTCATCCACCAGGGCCGCGTGAGTCTCGGAACCTGCCAGGTGGCGCGCCAGCAATCCATTCGGTGTGCCCCATTCGAATTCCGTTGCGGCCTGGGTGACCCCGGCCCCGGCAAAGATCAGGGCACCGTAGCCGCCCATTGAATATCCCAGAACGCCGGTTCGGTCCGTGTCTATGATATCGCCCAGCGGACCTGTTAGGCCGGCCATCTGGTCGATGATGAATTTCTGGTCGATGGGACGGTTCAGTAAGGTCGAACCAAAGGCCGCCTGATCGGAATAGGTGCTGTCGGTGTGGTCCATGGAGACGGTGACATACCCCTTGGACGCCAGGTTCTCGCCCAGATGGCTGAGCAGAAACCGGTTGCCGGGGTAGCCGTGGCTGATCACGATCAGAGGATGGCGTTCACCGCTGACCGGTTGGGCATCCCGCACCGCCTGACCATGCAGCGTCACCTGTGTGGCCCCGTCGCGCAGCGTGGCGGTATAGGTGCCGCCGGGTTTGGTGCCGGGTGCGGCAGGATACCAGACCTCGGCTGTAAGCGGACGGTCATAGATCGGTTCCGAGCCGACGGTTGTGTTCACAATGTCATTCTGCCCCGGATTCACAAAGGTCAGGGTCTGTACCCCGATGGGCAGATCGCCATAGGCGGCAAGGGCGGGGGCATCCGGACGAATACGGTCAATCCGGTTTTCGGCCTGTGCCATCAAGGCGGATGACAGGCTGGCGGTCAGGCCGAGCGCGGTCAGGCCAAGCGCGGTCAGGATGGGGCGCATGGGCATTTCCTTCTGAAATTTTATCGGTGCGGCGGTCGTGGCTGTTGGCTGGACGGCACCCTGATTTCAACAGTGACAGTTTTCTGGCGCGGATCAAGGCTGCTGGCTGCAAAATGGTTTGGCCCCATGGGCGACCGGCCCGCAGATCGCGGGAAAACGGGTCCCCCGGTCGCCGGACGGTTGCGGGGCCGTTCAGGGCGCGCGGGGCAGCGGCTATTCGGTGTCCTGATTCCGGCCCAGATGCGCATCGACCAGGGTGACGGTGGCGTCGATTTCCGAATGGCTTTTGCCGACCGCGCGTCCGGCGAGCATCATCAGCTTGTCCACGCGTTCGATACTTCGGGCACCAGCATAGATGGCGCGTGCCGCGGAACTGGGCTTGAGCAGGCTTTCGGCAGCCTTGGCGTATTTCTCGAACGGCACCATGTCACTGGCATCCGCACCCAGCCGGATCACCAGGTCGCTGACAAATTGGTATATCTCGCGCGATTGTTCCAGATCGCCATGCACCGCATCCCGAATCGAACGCGGGCCGTCAGCGGTGATGCAACGATAGTTGCCGGTCGCCAGCATGGCCCATTTTGCAAACGGAACGAAAAGCGAATCATACACCCGCAGCTTGACCGGGACGTCCTTGCCGTCGATGCGGAAATCGGCAATGCCCCGCTCCAGATCCGCCAGCATCGCATCATGTTTGGCGTCGTGGAATTTCGTGACCTTGAAATTGGTGGGCAGACCCACATGCAACACGTTCGCCGCTTCTTCGGGTGGACGAAACGCTTGGGGGTCGGGTGAGCACAGGGTCATCAGGGATGGCTCGAATGCGTCCCAGACCGCAGGGTCCTGATAGGCGGCACCCAGGCCGGAACAGTCCAGATCCGGAATGCGTTTCAGATAGGGCAGAGGGGGCATGTTCATGATCGACATGCAGGGGACACGCGATTTTGCCGTGCGGGCAAGAAGATCGCTGAGCGCGGGGTGGGAATATTGCGGCTCTTGCATGGCGAGGCACACCAGATCGTAATCCTGCGGGTTTGCGGCTTCGGGCGTGGTCGCATCGATTTTTCCGGCCAGATCCGCGGACAATATGCTGCGGTGCCGGTCCTCGTCGCGCAGCTTGATGCGGACGTCTGTGCCCTTGTCGTTGATCAACGCGGCGGTCACATCGCGGCAAACCAGCGTGACATCATGACCGGCGGCCGCGATTTTCGTCCCCAGAAGAGAGCCATAGGAAGCGCCGAGGATCAGAATTCTGTATGGCATGCCGTGTTCTCCTTTGTTGCAACGTTCGGGCCTTTGGAACGCAGCGAATCTCCGATCTTTAGGTCGCCCGCAAACCGGACGCCCAAGCAGGATATAGAAAGCATCGCGCAACGATACGCAACATTATTTCGTGCACAATGCATGCTTTCAGGCGGGCAAAGCCTATTCCGCCAGAAGTTCGACCAGCGTTTCCCCCAGTTTTGCGGGGGATGGGGCCACCCGGATGCCTGCGGCCTTCATCGCCTCGATCTTGTCTTCGGCACCGCCTTTCCCGCCGGAAATCACCGCTCCGGCGTGTCCCATCGTGCGGCCCGCGGGTGCGGTGCGCCCGGCGATGAAGCCGACCACGGGTTTCTTGCGACCGCGTTTGGCTTCGTCGGTCAGGAACTGCGCCGCGTCCTCTTCCGCCGAACCGCCGATTTCGCCGATCATGATGATGCTTTTGGTTTCGTCGTCGGCCAGAAATAGTTCCAGCATGTCGATGAATTCGGTGCCCTTGACCGGGTCGCCACCTATTCCGACCGCAGTGGTCTGGCCCAGGCCCGCCACGCTGGTCTGATACACCGCCTCATATGTCAGTGTGCCGGATCGCGACAGAACGCCCACGCTGCCTTTGCGGAAAATGGACCCCGGCATGATGCCGATCTTGCATTCATCGGGTGTCATCAGGCCGGGGCAGTTGGGGCCGACAAGTCGGCTGGGAGAATGGTCGAGTTTCTCTTTGACGCGCACCATGTCCAGCACGGGCACGCCTTCGGTGATGCAGGTGATCAGGTCGATCCCCGCGTCAATGGCTTCCTCGATCGCGGCGGCGGCACCCGCGGGCGGCACATAAATCACGCTGGCGGTGGCGCCGGTGGCCTCCTTTGCCTCGGCGACGCTGGCATAGATCGGCAGGCTTTCGCCATTGCTTCCGGCCCAGTTGGTGCCGCCCTTCTTGGGATGGGTGCCTGCGACCATCTGCGTGCCGTGATAGGCCAGCGCCTGTTCGGTGTGAAAGCTGCCGGTCTTGCCGGTCAGGCCCTGAACGATGACCTTGGTGTTCCTGTCGATCAATATGGACATGCTTTACCCTTTCACGGCCTTGACGATTTTCTGTGCGGCATCGTCCAGATCGTCCGCGGCGATCACATTCAGACCGCTGTCGTTGATGATGGCTTTGCCTTCGGCGACCTTGGTGCCTTCGAGTCGCACCACCAGCGGTACGGTGAGCCCGACGTCCTTGACCGCCTGCACGACGCCTTTGGCAATCACATCGCAGCGCATGATGCCGCCGAAGATATTGACCAGAATTCCTTTGACGTTCGGGTCAGAGGTGATGATCTTGAAGGCTGCCGTGACCTTTTCCGTGGTCGCCCCGCCGCCCACGTCAAGAAAATTGGCCGGCGCGGCCCCGTACAGCTTGATGATGTCCATCGTCGCCATGGCAAGGCCCGCACCGTTGACCATGCAGCCGATTTCGCCGTCCAGCGCGATATAGGCCAGATCGTGCCGTGAGGCTTCTATCTCCTTGGCGTCTTCTTCGGTCTCGTCCCGCAGCTCCATGATGTCAGGGTGCCGGAACAGCGCGTTGCCATCGAACGAAATCTTGGCATCAAGCACCTGGATGTCGCCGCTTTCGGTGACGATCAGCGGGTTGATTTCCAGCAGGCTCATGTCCTTGGTGGTGAAGGCATCGTAAAGCGCTGTGAACAGGGTCCTGCCCTGTGTGCGGGTGTCTCCGGACAGTTCCAGGGCATCCGCGATCCTGTCGGCATCCGCCTCGGTCACGCCCTCGGACGCGGTGATCGATATGGTGTGAATCTTGTCCGGGGTTTGCTCGGCCACGGCTTCGATGTCCATGCCGCCTTCGGTCGAGGCAACAAAGGATGTCTTGCCGGTTTCGCGGTCCACGAGGATCGACAGGTACAGTTCCCGGTCGATGGCGGCGCCGTCTTCGATATACAGGCGGTTGACCTGTTTGCCCGCCGGGCCGGTTTGTTTGGTGATCAGGGTCTTGCCCAGCATGTCGTGTACGTTGTCCAGGGCTTCGCGGGCCGAGAATGAGACCCTTACGCCACCTTTTGCCTCTGGACCCAGTTCCCGGAACGTGCCTTTGCCGCGTCCCCCGGCGTGAATCTGGCTTTTGACGACCCAGACCGGCCCGGGCAAGGCGGCGATGGCATCCGCCGCCTGATCGGCGCTGGTGATCGCGACGCCCTGTGCGATGGGGGCGCCAAAACCCGCAAGCACCTGTTTGGCCTGATATTCATGAATGTTCATGCGTGTACTCCGGCAATTGATGTCTATTTGATGAGCGGCAGCAGTTCCCTGAAAGCTGGCGTGCCCGCTTTTCCCAGCCATTCGAACACCACCATTTCCGTGGTCACGATGCGAACGCCTGAGGCGCTGAGCCGGGCCAGGCAGGCATGTTCGCTGTCCAGGCTGCGAGACGCCGTGGCGTCGGAGACGACAAAAACGTCATATCCGGCTTCGACCATGCTTTCGGCGGTCTGCACCACGCAGATATGCGCCTCCATCCCGGCGATCACGGCCTGTTTGCGGTTCAGCGCGCGAAAGGTATCGGCGAATTCGTCATCTTCCATGCAGGAAAAATGAACCTTGGGCAGTACCGGGGATTTGCCGGCGGCTTTCTTGATTTCGGCTACGGTTGCGCCCAATCCTTGGGGATATTGTTCAGTCAGGATGGCCGGCACGGCGGTGCGTGCGGCGGCTTGCAGCAGCAGGCGGGTATTGGCGATGGTGCGCGCCGGGGCCTGCATGGCCGGAACAAGCCGTTCCTGCATGTCTATGACGACAAGCGCCGAGTCTTTTGCCCTGATCAACATGGCGTGATTCCACCGCATTTTTCTTTGGTATCTGGTATACCACAAATAAGAAGTCAAGATTTTTAACTGGAAATCCTGAAAAATACCCGGTTGACCGGTGTGGGCGCGGGTGTATGGTATACCTTATACACGAACCGAATCTGGTTCGAAGTTCAGAGCGGTCCGGGCATCTTGGGAGGATGTGATTCGTGTCGATCGGCGACAAACTGAATCCGATTTCGGTGAGCTTCACCCTGAAGGATCACACCTTCGAGGTGTTGCGCGACGCGATCCTGAACATGAACATCTATCAGTCCGATGCTGATCTGCGCCTGGATGAGCGTCACCTCGCCGAGCGGCTGGGCATTTCGCGCACCCCGATCCGCGAGGCGCTGGCGCGGCTGGCGCAGGACGGGCTGGTGGAAATCGTGCCGCGCAAGGGCGTGTTCGTGGTGCGCAAATCGCGCACCGAGATCCTGGAGATGGTCATCACATGGGCGGCGCTGGAAAGCATGGCCGCGCGCATGGCAACCGAACATGCCAGCGATGCGGATCTCAAGGCGCTGCGGATGTTCGCGATGAAGCACAGCAGCGACGCGGTGCGGGCCGAGCTGGAAGAATATTCAGACGCCAACATCCGGTTTCACCAGACCATTCTGGAGCTTTCGGGCTGTGTTCTGCTGAAAACCATGGCGGATGGCTTGTTCATGCATATGCAGGCAATCCGCCGCCGGGCAATGGGCGAAAGCGACCGCGCGAAGCGATCGGTCGCGGATCACATGGAAATCATCGAAGCCCTTGAGGCGCGCGATGGCGATCTGGCCTCCAGGCGCGTGCGCGAGCACACCATGCGTCTGCATGACCACATTCACAAAACCTGGTCCCGGCTTGAGAATCTTGGTTCCGCCAAGTCTGAAGTCGGGTGAAGACAATGGATTTTATCGGAGACTGAACATGACAGAGACCGCTGCCGCGCAGGCGACACAGGAGGCTGCCTCGCTGGAATTGACCGATGGTTTCCATCTGCTGATCGACGCGCTGAAGCTGAACGATATCAACACGATCTACAATGTTCCGGGCATTCCGATCACCGATCTGGGGCGCTATGCGCAGGCGCAGGGGATGCGGGTTCTGTCGTTCCGGCATGAACAGCACGCGGGGTATGCAGCCGCCGCGGCCGGGTTTCTGACCAAGAAGCCCGGCGTCTGCATGACGGTGTCGGCCCCCGGCTTCCTGAATGGCCTGACCGCGCTGGCCCATGCCACCACCAACTGCTGGCCGATGATCCTGATTTCGGGCTCGTCCGAGCGCGAGGTCGTCGATCTTCAGCGTGGCGACTACGAAGAGATGGACCAGCTGGCCATCGCGCGGCCCCATGCCAAGGCCGCTTACCGCATCCTGCATGCAAAGGACATCGGTCTGGGCGTGGCCCGCGCGGTACGCGCGGCGCTTGCGGGACGGCCCGGCGGCGTCTATCTGGATGTGCCCGGCGCGCTTCTGGGGCAGGTGATGGATGCGGTCGAGGGCGAAAAATCCCTGATCAAGGTGGTCGATCCGAACCCGGCCAGCGTGCCCGGTGCCGATGCGGTCGCGCGCGCTGTCGACGTGCTGTCGGCGGCCAGGAAGCCGTTGATCATCATCGGCAAGGGTGCCGCCTATGCGCAATGCGACGACAAGATGCGCGAACTGGTCGAAACCCTGGGCTTTCCGTATCTGCCGATGTCGATGGCCAAGGGGCTTTTGCCTGATACGCATGAGCTCTGTGCCTCGGCGGCGCGGTCGCTGGTGCTGAAGGAAAGCGATTGCGTCCTGCTGATCGGTGCGCGGCTGAACTGGTTGCTCAGCCATGGCGAAGGCCGTGGTTGGGGCGAGAAGGGCGGCAAGTCGTTCGTTCAGATCGACATCGAGGCGACCGAGATGGATTCGAACCAGCCGATCGCGGCCCCGCTGATCGGTGACGTTGAAAGCTGCGCGACGGCGTTGCTGGATGCCATCGGCGGCAACTGGAAGAAGCCGGATGAAAGCTGGACCGGTGCCGTGCGCGCCAAGGTCGTCGGCAATGTCGAAAAGATGGCGCCACGGCTGCAGAACAACAATTCGCCGATGGATTACCATTCGGCACTTGGCGTGGTGAAGCAGGCCATCGCCGACCACCCGGATACCATCCTGGTCAACGAAGGCGCCAACGCGCTGGACCAGGCCCGGTCCATCGTCGACATCCACAAACCGCGCAAGCGTCTGGACGTCGGCACCTGGGGCATCATGGGCATCGGCATGGGCAGCGCCGTCGCGGCGGCTGTCGAAACCGGCAATCAGGTTCTGGCCGTCGAAGGCGACAGTGCATTCGGTTTCTGCGGCATGGAGGTTGAAACCATCTGCCGATACAAGCTGCCGGTTTGTGTCGTCATCATGAACAACAACGGCATCTATCGCGGCGACAATGAGAACTGGTCAGGCGGCGAAGACCCGGCGACCACGTCGTTCGTGCCGGATTCGCGCTATGACATGATGATGCAGGCCTTTGGCGGGGTCGGGGCGCATGTCACCAATGCGGACGAGCTGCGGCAGGCCATCGCCGAGGCCTTCGCCAGCCGCAAGCCCACTCTGATCAACGCCGTGATCGACCCGGCCGCAGGCAAGGAAAGCGGCAATATCGGTAATCTCAATCCGCAGTCGGTGGTGGCGCAGGCGCGTTATCCGCAGGCCGGCAAGTAACAATTCGAAATAGGAAGTTCGTCATGAAAGCTCTTGAAGGTATCAAGATCCTGGATTTCACCCATGTTCAGTCGGGGCCGACCTGCACCCAGCTGCTGGCCTGGTTCGGCGCGGATGTGATCAAGGTTGAACGTCCCGGAGTCGGGGACGCGACCCGCAAGCAGCTGGTGGATGTGCCGGGTGCGGACAGCCTGTATTTCACCATGCTGAACCACAACAAGCGTTCGATCGAGCTGAACTCGAAGAATGAGACCGGCAAGGAAATCCTGACCCGGCTGATCGAGGAATGCGACGTGCTGGTCGAGAACTTTGCCCCTGGCGCCCTGGATCGCATGGGGTTCAGCTGGGAGAACATCCAGGAGATCAACCCGCGCATCATCATGGCCTCGATCAAAGGGTTCGGCCCCGGCAAATACCAGGACTGCAAGGTCTATGAAAATGTCGCGCAATGCGCGGGCGGGTCGGCTTCGACCACCGGGTTCCGCGATGGCCCACCGCTGGTGACCGGCGCGCAGATCGGCGATTCCGGCACCGGGCTGCATCTGTGCCTCGGGATCGTAACGGCGCTGTTCCACCGCGAAAAAACCGGTCGCGGCCAGAAGGTGACAGCCGCGATGCAGGATGGGGTTCTGAACCTGTCCCGCGTCAAGCTGCGCGACCAGCAGCGTCTGGCCGCCGGTCCGCTGACCGAATACAGCCAGTATGGCGAAGGCGTGCCGTTCGGCGAGGCAACTCCGCGTGCGGGCAATGACAGCGGCGGCGGGCAGCCCGGGCGCATCCTCAAGTGCAAGGGATGGGAGGACGATCCCAACGCCTATACCTATTTCATCACCCAGGCCGCGGTCTGGGAAAAGATCTGCGACGTGATCGGCGAGCCCGAGTGGAAGGACAAGCAGGGCTATGCCACGCCGCCGGAACGGCTGGACAAGCTGAATGAGATTTTCGAACGGATCGAGCAATGGACCATGACCAAGACCAAATTCGAGGTGATGGACATCTGCAATCCGCTCAACATCCCGGTCGGCCCGATCCTGTCGATGAAGGAAATTTCCGAAGATGAAGGGCTGTACGCAACCGGCACGCTGGTCAAGGTCGATCACCCCGAGCGCGGTGAATACATCAGCGTCGGCTGCCCGGTGAAGCTGTCCGACAGCCCGGTCGAGGTCGAACGCTCGCCGCTGCTGGGTGAGCATACCCAGGAAATCCTGTCCAGCGTTCTGGGCTATTCCGGTGACGATCTGGAACGCGTGATCGGTTCCGGCGCGGTGGGCGAAGTCAAGCGCCACGCGGCGGAATAGGGGGCAAAGCGATGCGAATTATCGTCATGGGCCAGCAGGCGTTCGGCAAGGATGCGTTGGCCAGCATTCTCGAAGCCGGGGTGGACGAGGTTGTCGCGGTCTATTGCGAACCCGACCGCGACGGAAAGCCCGTGGATCCGATCAAGGAATTCGCCCTCGAACAGGGCCTGCCCGTGTGCCAGCCTGCGCATTTCAAGGATCAGAGTGCCATCGATGAGCTGGCGGGTTTCAACGCCGATCTGATGGTGATGGCCTTTGTGAACGTCTTCGTGCCCGAAGCGGCGCGCGATACGCCGACCCATGGTTCGATCTGTTTTCATCCCTCGCTGTTGCCGCTTTATCGCGGGCCATCCGCGGTCAACTGGCCGATCATCATGGGGGATACGAAATCCGGGTTCTCCTGGTTCTATCCGACCGACGGGCTGGACGAGGGCGACGTGCTGTTGAACTGGGAATGCGAGATCGGTCCCGACGACACGGTGATCGACCTCTATTTCAAAAAGATCTACCCGGCGGCCATCGCGTCGGTGCTGCAGGTCTGCGACCTTTTCCGCGACGGCAATCCGCCACATACCGAACAGGACGAATCGCGGGCGACCTATGAACGCCGCTGCACCCGCAAACATGCGCGTATCGATTGGCACAAGCCGGTCAAGCAGGTCTATGACCTGATCCGGGGCACCAATCCGGCCCCCGGTGCCTGGACCACCAACCGAGGCGCCGAGCTTGGCGTCTATGACAGCGAACGGGCGCCCGGAGACGGAGTCTCGGGGCGTGTGATGGAGATTTCCGATGCGGGCGTGACAGTGCAGTGCATCGGTGGACGCATCCGGATCAAACGGGTGAAACCCGCCGGTGGCGGCAAGGTTTCCGCCGCCGAATGGGCGGCGCAGGCCGGGCTGAATGTCGGGGACAGTTTGGGAGATTGAGGCGATGAGTATGAAGAGCGACATAGAGTTGGCGCGTGACGCGGTTAAGTTGCCGATTCAGGAGGTTGGTTTGCGTGTCGGGATCGGTGGGGATGATTTGTTGCCCTATGGTCATGACAAGGCGAAGGTGAGCCAGTCTTTCATTGACGGTGTTCAGGGCAATGCGGATGGCAAGCTGATCCTGGTGACGGCGATCAATCCGACGCCTGCGGGCGAGGGCAAGACGACGACGACGGTTGGCCTGGGTGACGGTTTGAACCGGATCGGCAAGAAGGCGATGATCTGCATCCGCGAGGCCTCTCTGGGTCCGAATTTCGGCATGAAGGGCGGGGCCGCGGGGGGCGGTCTGGCGCAGGTTGTTCCGATGGAGGACATGAACCTGCATTTCACCGGCGATTTTCACGCCATCACCAGCGCGCATTCCCTGCTGAGCGCGATGATCGACAACCATATCTACTGGGGCAATGACCTGGGCATCGACACGCGCCGCGTGGTGTGGCGCCGGGTGGTGGACATGAACGACCGTGCGTTGCGCCAGATCACGGCGTCTCTGGGGGGCGTGTCCAACGGGTTCCCGCGCGAGGCGGGGTTTGACATCACGGTGGCGTCCGAGGTGATGGCGATCCTGTGCCTGGCGACCAATCTTGCGGATCTGCAAAAGCGTCTGGGGGACATCATCGTGGCGTACCGGCGTGACAAGACTCCGGTCTATGCGCGCGACATCAAGGCGGACGGGGCGATGACGGTGCTCTTGAAGGACGCGATGCAGCCCAACCTGGTGCAGACGCTGGAAAACAACCCGGCCTTCGTGCATGGTGGCCCGTTCGCCAATATCGCCCATGGCTGCAATTCGGTGATCGCGACGACGACGGCGCTGAAACTGGCGGATTACGTGGTGACCGAGGCCGGGTTCGGGGCCGACCTGGGGGCCGAGAAATTCATGAACATCAAGTGCCGCAAGGCCGGGATCGCGCCCGCGGCGGTGGTCGTGGTGGCGACGGTGCGGGCGATGAAGATGAACGGCGGCGTGGCCAAGGCGGACCTGGGGGCGGAAAACGTCGCCGCGGTTCAGGCGGGCTGTGCCAACCTGGGGCGGCATATCGAGAACGTCAAATCCTTTGGCGTTCCGGTGGTGGTGGCGATCAACCATTTCGTGACCGACACCGATGCCGAGGTCGAGGCGGTGCGCGAATACGTCACCGGCCACGGTTCGCAGGCGGTGCTGAGCCGGCACTGGGAACTGGGTGGCGAAGGGGCCGAGGATCTGGCCCGCAAGGTGGTCGAGATCGTCGACGCCGGCCAGGCCAATTTCTCGCCGATCTACCCGGACGAGATGGGGCTGTTTGACAAGATCGAAACCATCGCCCGGCGGATCTATCGCGCCGACGAGGTGCTGGCGGACAAGAAGATCCGCGATCAGCTCAGGGATTGGGAAGCGGCGGGCTATGGCCACCTGCCGGTGTGCATGGCCAAGACGCAATACAGCTTCACCACCGACCCCAACCGCCGCGGCGCGCCCACGGGCCACAGCGTGCCGGTGCGCGAAGTCCGCCTGAGCGCGGGCGCCGGGTTCATCGTGGTGGTCTGCGGCGAAATCATGACCATGCCCGGCCTGCCCAGAACCCCCAGCGCAGAAAACATCCACCTCAACCAAAACGGCCAGATCGAAGGGTTGTTCT
>JAEKDP010000010.1 GCA_016521575.1 Rhodobacteraceae bacterium F11138
TGGGCGAAGGGCAGATAACCCAGTTCATCGAGGATCAGGAAGTCGAGGCGGGAGATGAGATCGGCGGTTCGGCCCTGGCGTTCTGCGCGGGCTTCTGCGTCCAGCTTGTTCACCAGGTCGACGACATTGAAGAACCGGCCTCGGCGCCGGGCCCGGATGCACGCGCGGGCGATGCTGACGGCGAGATGGGTCTTGCCGGTGCCTGTTCCGCCGATCAGGACGAGGTTGCGCTGATGGTCGAGGAAGTCGCCGGTGGCCAAGTCACGGATCAGGGTCTCGTTAACCTCGGCGGTCTCGAAGTCGAACTCTTCCAGTTCCTTGGCGAGCGGCAGCTTGGCGATGGTCATCTGGTATTTGACCGACCGGGCCTGCTTCTCGCGTATCTCGGCGGTGAGCAGGTCGCCGATGATCTGTTGCGGTTCATGCTGGCGTTTGACGGCGGTGGTCAGCACCTCGTCATAGGCGGCCCTCATTCCGTAGAGCCGCAGCTTCCCCATCGCGTCGATCACGTCTGAGCGTTCCATCCTGCGTTCTCCTCAAGTTGTCATATCGGTTGCAGTCGGCAATGGGCCACGTGGTTCTACGCGCAGACCAAGGATTTCCGGCGCCTCGTTGACCTCGGTGGCTGGAACAAATCGGACACCGCGAACCGGTATTGCAAAGTTGCCCCGAAGGACCTCGGGAATCGCCTGCTCCAGCACGGATGGGATTTCCGCGAAGATGTCGGGGCCCCGGTCAAATACGGCGAGCTGGTGACCGTTCGAAAGTAATGACAATGGCCCGGAGGAGTGTCCTCCGGGCCATTGTCATTTTTTCGGTGGAGACGCATTGTCTGCGGCATGTCAGATGAATTTTCCGCACATCCTGTTGTTCGCGCCGTTGACATCCTTGTCGGCCTCGGAACTCTCGAGCGGGTTGAGATATGCCAGATCATTGCTCTCGTCGAATGCGTCGATGGCCTCTTTCTTGCCAAGGGTGCCGTGGCAGGCGTGACTGCCAAGCTGGGTCTCGAAATGGATGCGGCCGCGGACCGCGTCCGGGCTCTTCAAGATGATCTTGCCGGATGTTCTGCTACGGATGCCGCTTTACGCTTCCGCCTTTGGTCTCGGCTGACCGAAGCCATGGCGTTGCCGTCGGCTGCTCCCCTATCGACGAAGTCCGCGACGCGATCGGCATCTGCCTTTGCTGTTCGGGTTTCTGAGAGGCTGACGCCCTCGATCCGTGCTCGCCACCAGAGGGCCGATCTCAAGGCACCTGACGGCGGCATTGCTGAACTGATCGGAGTGAAGGCCGCGAACTACTGGAAATCGGCGAAGACTGCCATGGTCGCGGAGCCACCTCTGCCGTTTCCCCAGATCGTAGCTGAGGAGATGTTAGCGCTCCTCTCGAATGACGAGGTTGTAGAGGCCGCTGCGAAGAAAGCCGATCCCGAAATCGCTGAGGCCCTGCGGCAAGGACAGGCCCGAGCGCGCAATGCCATGGCCGCTGGCGGGGTTTGGATCGGTGGGGCGACCATCGTCGCCAACGCCGGTTTTTTGCCCTACATGCTGGCTGCACAGCTCAGCGCGGTCATCCCGTTGGTCGGTGGCCCCACCTTGGTCTCGCTTCTGGCGACTCTCATCAACCCCGTGACCGTCTTCGCGGGCGTAGCCGCGCTCGGATGGCTCGGAATGGGGCGTGGCTCACGCGTGGTGCGCAGCCAGTTGGCTGCCCGGCTCGGTGTGGTTATGGCGGCAAAAGGCACACAGCGCAGCGAGACAGGCTTGGATCGGTTCCTCGCCGACATGCGCAAGCTGGGCCAGGAGCCGTCCAGATCCTTCGGCTGGATGCCTGCGAAGGATCGCGAAGCGATGCGCCGCTGCGTTGCCGAGCTTACCGGTCGTTTGGCCGGGCCGCTTCCGTCACCGGCAGGACGACCACCGGAGCCCTGGTCGTCGAAGAAAATCACGACCGATGTCCCGGACACGGTGGCCACGCTGGGCCTGACCGCCGGCGAGATGCTCTGGCATGCCGCGGCGCTTGACCCGAACGTCATGCAAGCGGCTGACTTCTCCCGTTCTGCGGACCTCGGCGATCCCATGGCCTTCGCCTGCAGCGCGGCTGACTTCCTGACCTCCGGCGCCGGATGGTCCTTGCGGGGATACACGGCAGAGCGGCTGGTCATGGACAAGCTGATCGCAGATGGTCACGACGTCCGCCTCGCAGAGGCGAGCAACACGCCCGGCCTGGACCTCATCGTCGACGGGGCGCCCCTGCAGATGAAATGCGGGACTTCGCTTTCGAACTTGACCGAGCATTTCGAGAAATATCCGGACATCCCTGTGATCGCCAATGCCAGCCTTGCCGAAGAGGCCCTGGCAAGCGGCGCGCCATGGGCGCATCTCGTCACGACCCTTCCTGGCTTCGAGATCGCCAGCATCGAAGAGCAGATCGCAGAGACACTTGGCCACGCTGTCGATCTGGCTGACCCTGACATCCTGCAATTCGCGCTCTCCGTAGGCGTGCTGCGCGGTGGCCTTGAGGTCGCTCGCGGTCGGGTTCCCGTCTCTGACCTGCCCGCCTGGCTTATTCTCGATGGTGCCTCGCGGGGCCTGCTTGTTTTTGCTGGCGGCAAGGTCGGGGCATGGTTCGGACTCGTCGCAATTGGCCCAGCCGGCGCGCTCATCCTCGGCCCCGCAATCGGCGCCGCGGCACTCCTGGGGAATGGCGCCTTGAAGGGGCATGCTCAGAAGCAGCTCATGGCTGACTGGCATAACAACCTTCAGCGGGCCGCCAAGGATCTTCATCAGGCTATCGTGGTGGCCCTTGAGCGCCGGATCGCCCGGCTCGAAAAGAGATCTCGCATCTTTGACGAGAATTCATCGAAATCTGATCTCGAAGCCTGGATGACCCGGCGGGCCCAGGATGACATGATCGCGGCGCTGGAAGACCTTGCGAGGCTCAAAGCATCTCTTCCGATGGCGGAAGTCGATGCGATCCGGCTGCTTTTCACAGCGCGCGAAGTTGCGCCCACCGATCCATTGGTGCTGGCACGGGTCCACGACGTGGAAGGAACACTCGCCGCGAAGCCGGGCCTCAAGGCTGTCATGATCGATGCCGGTCGTCCTGCCGCAGATCTGATACGGGCGCAGGTGACGAAGCATTGGTTCGCTCGCAGCAAAACGGAAACCGACGACAAGGAGCCGTAGGTAGAGTTGGCAAGGATCTGTCAATTCGACGGATTTTCGGGGGTTTTGGGAGGAAAACACCTTATTTCATTGAAGGTGTCTGCCCTCTTAGCAGGGGAGCGCCTTCGACCACTCGGCCACGTCTCCGCTGATCCGTATAGCGGCGCAAGCATAGGGAATACAAGGGGAAATTGCCCATCTCGCGAAACTTCGTGTGAGGCGGGTCAAACCCTTGAATTGGCACCGAAAGGCACCGAGTGGCAGCGGGTTTGGGCAAGATTTGGGCAACCAAATTCGGAAGAATTTCGCCCTTTCCAAGGGCTCGGAAGTCGCTCCAGGAGCGTTCACCCGTCACCAGGACCATCCACTCATAGAGAGGACCAAAGCCAGATCGCTGAGATCCTTCAGCCCGCCGCAGCTCACACACAGACCACCGAAAGTCGCGCCACGGAACATCAGGGGTTGTCTCACGGCGCTCCTGATGATTCCGACCACTTCGCGCTCGGAAAGGCCTGGCGTGGCGATGGCGGCGGTCTTGAAAACTTGATTTTCAATGTCTGCCTCAGGCGCTGTGTGCGTCAGGCAAGTTGCGATCAGGTGAAGGAAGGTGTTGCGCTTGCCTTCGGGAACATATCCTCCCCAGTAGCTCACGATCTTGTCGAGATCGCTTGAGATCATTGCAAAACGCTTGCGGGGGGCGAGGCCACGAGGCTCGCCGGATCGGGATTTTCCAGCCTGCTCAGCTTTCTTGTTCGAGAGCTGGCGACGTGTCGGACGGCCGGCGGCCTCAAAGATTTGGTCTGCAAGATCGTCGAATGCGTATCGGCGAAGCGTCCCGTCGACCGTCCTTACCTCTGTGCCTGCCTTTAAGTTGGTGGTGCAGGGGACCCGAAACACTCTCGACGCATCGCTGCACGCATTGTCCGCTCCCAAGTGCTTGAACAGGCCGATGAGGCAGCTGAGGCACGCGCTCCATCTGGGGCGCGCCTTCTTGGGTAGTGGATCAATCAACCAGATTGCTGCGAGTCCTCGGCCGGTGAAGGTCACAACCGACGGACGAGGTATGCTCTTGGCATCAAGCTCCATATGCAGCTTCTCGACCCAGTGCTCATGGGGCTGGTTGCTGCCCGGAGTGCGGTGCACATCGAGATCCAGATAGAGGGCGTTGATCTGCGCCAGGCGGCCGCCGTCGCGAGGGCCGTTGAAGCGGTTGAGAGTCAAATAGGTGCTTTCGTCAAGAAGCGACTCCACGATGATCGGCGCGGTTTCGACCGAATACGTGCGCGTGATCGCCTCGTCACGGCTTCGGATCATCACGAAGGAGGCTTTTCCGATGCTCCCCGGAGGATGCAGCAACCGGACATAGTCGGCGGCCGATAGGTCGGCGGCGGCAGGTGTATTTCGCCGGGTGGAGGGAGATGAGTGTTCCATCGCAAGGAACTGGCTCCCTGCGAGTAATCGCGGAAATCTGCGACTGGATGGCGTGGATGAGCGCCGATTTACTGAAGCTACGAAATTCTCGCTCCGGATATGCAGGTTTCCGTGCGAGGCAGTAAGAACCTACGTTTTTCGATGGCCGACGAGTCCATGGGGCCGCGGTTGTCATCGTTGACAAATCGTTGCCAAACACTGGGGGCTTTCGTGGCGATACAGGTAAACATATCCAATATGTCGAATATGACATGCGCGAACAAGAAAGTGTGATTTTCGCCTTGTTTCTCGGGTCATGCCCCTCTAAACGGGTCGACGGAGACGTGGCCGAGTGGTCGAAGGCGCTCCCCTGCTAAGGGAGTAAACGTTGACGCGTTTCGAGGGTTCGAATCCCTTCGTCTCCGCCACCCACCATTTTCATTGAACCCTATGGGGCTGCTTGATAGCGTATATGTTACTGAGCTTATGCGCTCATCTGCGTTCGTTGATTTCATTGGCTTCGTTTCGGTTGCGCTCAGTTCTGTTCATTTGGTGGTACGAACTGTGGTATTCGCTATGGCCTATACTTCGGGAAAACTGACGAAGAATCTGGTTCGAAAGCCGCTCCGCACCGATTTCGGCCTCGGCGGTGCTGACGTGGTGACGCTCAACGTGGCTCGCGAACGCGCCCTGGAGTATCGCCGCCTCGCCAAGCAGCGCCTCAGTCCGAAATACCACAAGGACCAGGACCTGCCCTGTTCCGAAGAAGCCGCCCGACAGGTCCACATCGAACGTCTGCCGACATGGCAGAACCCGAAGCACGGACGCGCTTGCCGTCGCCTTGCTCTTCATCAACATGGCTTTGCAAATACGGCCAATGGACGGCGCGGAGCTATTTCCACTTCTGATCAAGATCGGCTTAATCAACACATTTGCCTTCAACTGGGTGAACTTCAATTATGTAAGCAACTTGGTTTTCCTGAGGCTTGAGAACGTCTCAGGTTTGCTGATTGGATCGATCTCCGGCGATACCGGATCAGGTTCAGACTATTTCGCACACCGCTTTGATCAGATGATTGATGAGTTGGCTGGCGTCGTAGCGTCGATCGCCCCTTGGAACTACCCGCTCATGATGATGGCTTGGAAGCTGGCTCCTGCGCTTGCGGGCGGCAGTACCGTGGTGATGAAGCCGTCGGAGCAGACGCCGTTGACAGGGCTATTGCTGGCCGAGGTTTTGGTTGGTCTCCTTCCCGAAGGCGTCGTGAACGTGATCGTCGGCCAGGGGTTCAGCGTTGGCAATGCTCTGATCAATAATCCTGATGTCGATATGGTTTCGATCACCGGTGATGTGGCCACGGGGCGCAAGGTGCTTCAGGTCGCCTCCAAATCTGTCAAGCGCACGCACCTCGAACTGGGGAGGGCAAAGCGCCGGTCATCGTATTCGATGACGCAGACTTGCTCAGTACCGTTGAGGGGCTGAAGGCTTTCGGCTACTACAATGCGGGGCAGGACTGCACTACGGCCTGCCGAATTTACGCTGGTCCTAAGATCTACGACAATCTCGTGGCGGATCTTAGCACTGCAGCGGCCTCCATCGTCTACGATGGTTCAGGTCTTGAACCTTCTTTGTGTTTCGCATCGGTATCGCACGGACTTTGCTATGGGTATGACAGAGGCTGACGAACGGTCGAGGCTGGCGATGCGGATGCGGGTCTTGGCGGTCTGGCAGGCTGGCGGTTGATGTTATTTGCCGCACGGATTTGTGCCCGCGGGTTCGCGCAATGCATTCTGGTTTGGGCGCGGCTCTGACGATGTCGCCTGACCTTCTAGAATGGCGCCAGGACAAGGGCGGTCAACAGCACCGTCACTTCGGTAAGCTGTTGGGCGGCCCCCAGGACGTCGCCTGTGTGGCCACCGATGCGCGCGCGCGCCAGCAGTGCAAGCCCGGACAGGATCAGCCCTGCGCACAGCCCGGTCGCCAGGGCCGCACCGCCAAGCGCTAACCAGGCCAACCCGACCCCCAGAACAAGAGACAGGATGGCGGTGCTGCCGATGGCCGTTCCCACCCCGTGCGCCAGCCCGTCGGTTCGGGCCAGGGGCAAGGCCGCCATCAGCGGGGGCAGGGCGGCACGCGACAGGATCGCGGCGGCCATGATTGCGGCCATGCCCAATGGCAGCAAAGCCGTCAACGCCAGCCAGCGTGCGCCCACCGTCAGGATCAACACCAGAACGCCATAGGTGCCGATATGGCTGTCGCGCATGATCTGAAGCCGTCTTTCGCGGGTCCAGCCACCCCAGAACCCGTCCGCCGTGTCGGCCAGACCGTCTTCGTGCATGGCGCCGGTTGCGGCAATCTGGGTCGCCAGGATCACGCCTGCCGCAACAGAAACCGGCAGCCCGAGCGTCATTGCCACCCAGCCCGCTGCGCAGGCCAGACCCCCGACAACTGCGCCCACCAACGGAAAGGCCCAGACCGCGCGGGCTTGTCGTGCAAACAGATGATCGGGCAAATGGGGCAACGGCAGCCGGGTCAGCAGAGCGGTCGCCACCAGCAGGTCGGCAGGATGCGGCCGGGCTGAGTGTTGTTTGCGCATGTCTTGGTCTTTCCGGGGCTTGTCGTGGACGGCGGGTCGGTTAAACACCGGGGTCTGACCTGATGCAATGAGGCTTTGAATGCTGCCCGACCTGATCGATCTGAATACCCTGCGCTCAGCACTGGCCGACAGCGCCACTGCTGACGCAACCGCAACACAGGCTGCACAGGCCCGCAATGGCCAGTTGACCAAACCGCCGGGCGCGCTGGGGCGGCTTGAAGATCTGGCGATCTGGTATGCCGGGTGGCGCGGCGATGAAAAACCCCGGATCGCAAAGCCTCAGGTGATCGTCTTTGCGGGCAATCACGGCGTGACGGACCAGGGCGTCTCTGCCTTTCCGCCCGAGGTGACGGTTCAGATGGTCGCCAACTTTCAGCACGGGGGCGCGGCGATCAATCAACTGGCCGCCGAGGCCGGAGCACGCATGGACGTGCATGCGTTGGAACTGGACCGCCCGACCGCGGATTTCACCCGGGCCCCGGCCATGTCCGACGCGGAACTGCTGTCCGCGCTGCGCATCGGCTGGAACGCGGTCGATCCCGAGGCCGATCTGTTGGTGGTGGGCGAAATGGGGATCGGAAACACGACGTCGGCGGCGGCGATCTGCCACGCGCTCTTTGGGGGCGCGGCAGCGGATTGGACCGGGCGTGGCACCGGGGTTGACGATGCCGGGTTGCATCTGAAGACCCGCGTGGTGGCCGATGGCGTGGCGCGCCATGGGGGGCAAACGGATGATGGTCTGCGGGTGCTGGCACACCTTGGCGGGCGCGAGATCGCCGCCATGGCAGGGGCGATGGCCGCAGCCCGGGTTCTGGGCATTCCCGTCATTCTGGATGGCTTTATCTGCTGCGCTGCGGCGGCCTGTCTGCAGGCGATCGCGCCGACGGCTCTGGATCATGCCATCGCGGGGCATCAAAGCGCCGAGAGTGGCCATGCCGAACTGTTGGCCCGGCTGGGCAAGCAACCTCTGCTGGCGCTGAATCTGCGGCTGGGGGAAGGGTCGGGCGCGGCGCTGGCCATTTCGATCCTGAAAGGCGCGGTTGCCTGTCACAGCGGCATGGCCACCTTTGCCGAAGCCGGGGTTGCGGGCGCGGATTGATCGGACTGCCGGTGCTGGCTCAGGCCGATTTCTTCTTCTGCTGCTGGCTTTCGCGGTTCAGCAGGGCGATTTCCAGTTCCTTCTCCAATTCGCGCGCGCGGGTCATATAGGCCGCGTTCTGGGTCGCGGGCAGGTTCGGATCCCAGACTTCGGCCAGTTGCCGCACCGCATAGCGGTCATGGGTATAGAATGTGCGCTCGGCGCTGTCGGCTTCGAATTCGCTGAGCCCCACATTTTCCAGCACATAGCGTCCGGCCCGCAGGCTGCCGTCAAAGGTTTCTCGGACGATGTCGTCCGCCCCGGCGCGATACAGGTGATAGACATGATTGCGGTCATAAGCGCGGGCGATGATGTGCAAGCCGGGCTGTTCGCGCCGGGCATAGGCGACCAGTCGCGTCACCGCGTCCTTGTCATCCATCGCGGCAACCAGCACCCGTGCCTTGGCCAGCCCTGCCGCCTTGAGCAGTTCAGGCCGGGTGGGATCGCCAAGAAAGCCCCTGAAACCGAATTTGCGCATCAACTGGATGGTTTCCATATTGCTGTCCAGCACGATGGTCTTGAACCCGCTGGCCTGCACCAGACGATTGACGATCTGCCCGAACCGTCCGATCCCGGCAATGATCACCGGTCCCTGTTCGTCGATGGCATCCGGTTCATGCGGCCCGCCGCCGGCTTCGCGCATCCGGCTTGAGATGAAATCGTAGGTGATGAACAACAGCGGTGTGATCAGCATCGACAGCGCAATGATCAGCAACAGCTTTTCGGACACCGATTGCGGAATGACGTTTTGCTGCACGGAAAATGCCACCAGAACAAAGCCGAATTCCCCCGCCTGTGCCAGGCTCAGGGTGAACAGCCACCGGTTGCGGCCTTTCAGTCCGAACACACGACCCAGCGCATAGAGAATGACCCCCTTGGCGACAATCACCAGCAGAGCCAGCCCGATCAGGTCCGCAGGCTCGGAAAAGAACAGGCCGAAATTGATGCCGGCGCCCACCGTGATGAAAAACAGCCCCAGCAACAGCCCCTTGAACGGTTCCAGATCGCTTTCCAGTTCATGCCGGAATTCGCTGTTGGCCAGTACCACGCCCGCCAGGAACGCCCCAAGAGCAGGCGACAGGCCCACCAGTGTCATCAGGAATGAAATCCCGACCACAATCATCAGGGCCAGCGCGGTGTACATTTCGCGCAGGTTTGCTGCGTGAATATACCGGAACACCGGCCGCGTCAGATAGATCCCCGCCAGAATGATCGCCCCGACGGCCGCGATGGTGACCAGAGTGACCCCCCATCCCGGCAAGCCCTCGACCAGCGACAACCCGCCCCCATGGGGGCCGCCATGGTCGCCGGGACGTTGGATGGATCCGTCCTGCGTGATGCTGGACACGGCCTGACCCGCCAGCAACGGCAGGATGGCCAGGATCGGAATCACCGCGATGTCCTGGGTCAGCAGCACCGAAAACGCCGAGCGCCCGCCGCTGGTCTGCATCAGTCCTTTTTCGGACAGGGTCTGCAGCACGATCGCGGTCGAGGACAGCGACAGCGACAGCCCGATGGCCAGTGCCACCAGCCAATCCTGCCCGGCGGACATCGCCGCCACCATCAAGGCCAGCGTACTGATGGTGATCTGCAGACCCCCCAGTCCGATCAGGCGGTGCCGCATATCCCAAAGGGCGCGGGGTTCCAGTTCGAGACCGATCAGGAACAGCATCATCACCACGCCGAATTCGGCAAAATGCTGCAACTCCTGGGTTTCATTGCCCACCAGCCCCAAAGCCGGACCGATGATGATCCCGGCCGCCAGATATCCCAGTACAGACCCCAACCCCAGCCTGGCGGCGATCGGCACGGCAATCACCGCGGCGGCCAGATAGATCGAGGCCTGGTACAGGAAACTTTCCATTCTGCGGCGTCCTTTCAGGTGGCGTGTGTCATGTCGGCAGCGGCGCGTCGCGTTTCAGTTGATCCATCACGATCTGGCTCTGGACGCGGGCCACGGCCGGATGGCGCAGCAGCACCTCGTGGATCAGGGCATTCAGCGCGGGCAGGTCGTCGCAATAGACCCGCAGCAGATAGTCGGCTTCGCCGGTCATGGTCCAGGCGCTTGTGATTTCGGGCCGGGTCCGGACCAGACGGGCGAAACTGTCGGACTGATCCGGGCCATGGGTGCCCAGCTGCACCTGTACAAAACCCTGAACCCGCAGTCCCAGCCGCGCCGGGTCCAGGCGGGCGGAATAGCCCTGAATATAGCCTTCGGCCTCCAGCCGTTGGCGCCGCCGGCCGGCCTGACTGGGCGACAGGTTGAGTTTCTCGCCCAGCTGCTGCGCAGTCAGGTGGGCGTTTTGTTGCAAAGCCGCCAGAAGGCGGGCGTCGGTTGTATCCAGCATATGCGGGCTTTCCTCGCTTTCTGACACTCTACGGCGAAACTGCCGCATTCCCAACGGTTTTCATGCCTGATTATGCGCAGAATTTGCGCGCAAACCTGCCTATATTGTGCATGAAAGACATATGATTGACAGGAGACGCACATGGGTCCTTTTCCGCATAATGCCCCGAAATCCGTAATCAGCGCGGAAAACCCGGCGGGAACCGACGGGTTCGAGTTCGTTGAATTCGCCCACCCCGAGCCGGAAGAACTGCGCGCGCTGTTTGCGCGGATGGGCTATGCGCTGGTCGGCCGCCACAAGACCAGAAACGTCGAGCTGTGGCAGCAAGGCGACATCACCTATCTGCTGAATGCCGAGCCGGGCAGCTTTGCGTCCCGGTTCGTCGAGGAACACGGCCCCTGCGCCCCGTCCATGGGTTGGCGTGTGGTGGATGCCCAGCAGGCCTTTGATCATGCGGTGTCCAAGGGGGCAGAACCCTATGAGGGCGACGACAAGACCATGGATGTACCCGCCATCAAGGGTATCGGTGGCAGCCTGATCTATTTCATCGACCGCTACTATGAAACCAGCCCCTATAATGAAGAATTCGACTGGCTGGCCCAATCCAAACCGCGCGGCGTCGGGTTCTTCTATCTGGATCACCTGACCCACAACGTCTTCAAGGGCAACATGGATAAGTGGTTCCATTTCTATGGCGATCTGTTCAATTTCAAGGAAATCCGGTTCTTTGACATCGAAGGCAAGTTCACCGGACTGTACAGCAGGGCGCTGACCTCGCCCTGCGGGCGTATCCGCATTCCGATCAACGAGGATCGCGGCGAGACCGGCCAGATCGTGGCCTATCTGAAGAAATACAATGGCGAGGGCATCCAGCATATCGCGGTCGGATCGGACGACATTTACGAAAGCACCGATGCGATCGCCGAAAAGGGTGTCAAGTTCATGCCCGGACCGCCGGACACCTATTACACCCTGAGCAAGGATCGCGTGACCGGTCACGATGAACCCCTGGACCGCATGAAGAAACACGGCATTCTGATTGATGGCGAAGGCGTCGTGGATGGGGGTGAAACCAAGATCCTGCTACAGATCTTCAGCAAGACGGTGATCGGCCCGATCTTCTTTGAATTCATTCAGCGCAAGGGCGATGACGGGTTCGGCGAAGGCAATTTCAAGGCGCTGTTCGAAAGCATCGAACAGGAACAGATCGACAACGGCGAACTGGCCGCACAATAACAACAAATAACGGCATCTGGTGTGATGCCGCACAAGACAGCGCCGCGGGAATCAGCCCGCGGCGTTTTCGTTTTCCGCCCCATCAGAGCGTTGCGTCAACCGTTGGGTATCTTGAGCGTCTGGTTGCGTCCGCCTTTCTGGTAGCGCAATTCGCTGTCTCCGATCGCCAGTACGCGCCCGCCGTCGATCTTGTCGCCAACCTTGACCTTCTTGTAGCGCCCGCTCGGCATCCTGACCAGTGCGCGGCGGTTGGCCGGGGTGCCATAGACTCCGATCAGATTGATGCGTTTCAGGTTGATGGCATTGTCCAGAGTGGCCCGGCGTGACACCGAAGCCGATGACGGAATTTTCGGTGTGACTGTCTTGGGGGCCGTTGGCACCAGGCTGGCGGCACGCGTGGACGGGCTGGCCCGGTTCTGCTGCCGCTTTTGAACCATGGCGGCAAAGTTTCGGGGGCGCGCATCTGGCCGGCGTGAGACCACAACCGCCTGTGCCGTCGGGGTTTCGTCGGTTTCGGCGTCCTGTTTTTCAGTCTTCGGCCGCAGCTTGGGGCGCAGTCTGGCCAATTCGTCGCGTGACAGGCCGCCCAGACGGGCGCGCTCGTTCTGCTCGATCAGATCGGCCGGGCGCGCGCGTGGCAGCAGACCCGCCAGGCGATCCTGCAACAGTTCGGCTTCGCCTTCGGGTTCGATCTCGAACCGCGTGGGCGTGGGGGGCGGAACCACCGGGGGACGGCCCTGATGGACCAGAATGCCATCCGGGTTCAGCGTGCCATCGGGCGATGGGGTGACCAACCCGCGCTCATCCAGGGTAAAGGCTGTGCCGGCGGCGGCGGGGGATGAAACCGACACGGGCGGCTGATCGGTGTCGAATCCGCTGGCAGGGGGCAAGGCCACTGCGTCCTGAGACAGCTCGCGGTGATCGATAGAGACTTCGTACAGGTCGTCCAGATCGTTCACGTCCGGCGCCTGTATAGCGCGCGGCGCATCCTGCCAGACGCCAACCGCGGCATGGGTCCCGATTTCCGGTTCGTCAGTGGGCGCGTCGTCGGTCGTGGCGGCGCGATCCGGCCCGGGCCACAGAGCCGTCGGGGCGGGCAGGGCGCTTGTGTTGGCGTTGGGCTGCGCTGACTGCGGCGGCGATGTGCCGGCGTCGGGCGCGGCGCGTGCGTCGTTGGGTGCGACGGCAACCACGGGGGCATCCAGTTCGCCGGGGGAAAACAGCCCGCTGACCCCGTCCTCGAGGAAAAGCGCGGCCCACAAGGCCACGGCCGCCATAAACACCAGCAGGCCGAGCGTCAGCATCAAGCCCAGGTGGCGCGGTTTGCCGCCAACTGTCTGACGCTGGCGTGCACCGAAAATGGTCATCCGTTCGGCTTCGTCCTTGGGCGGCTCTACCGGCGCGGCGGGGGCGGCCAGACTCGGGATCGGGTCTTCCTTGGCGTTTGGGCTGTCCTGCGCGGCCTCATCTGCCGCGCGCTGTTTCAGGAAGCGATCGCGCGCGGTGTCCCCGTCCGGGGTGGGTGTTCGGGGCGTGTCGGTTGTCCCGACGGGCTCGGGAATGTCCGGAGGCAGGTCCAAAGACGGCGCCGCCACCGCTGCCGGTTGCGGGCGCGTGATCGTGTTGCCGGGCCGGGGTGCTTGCGGCTTTTCAACTGGCGACAAATGCAACCGGGGGGACGCGGCGGGGGGCGTGGCATCCCGGGTTGCCCCGGCCAGTGCCGGTGCGGTAACACCCGCGGCGGGCTTGCCGCGACGGCTTGCAAATCCGGCGGTGGCGATCTGTTGCGGGGATGTGGCACCGTCCGGTTGGTTCTGAACTTCGGTCGTACTGATCGCAGCACCCCGGGGTTCCCCCGTGTGTGAATCGGCCTTATTCTCTGGCTCTGGCTCTGGCTCTGGCTCTGGCTCTGGCTCTGGCTCTGGCTCTGGCTCTGGCTCTGGCTCTGGCTCTGGCGTCGCTTCGAGAGACGAAACAGCGGTGGACGCAGGAAACAGCGCCGGCCCGACGATCTTGACCGGGCTGATGTCGGGATCGACGGAAACATCTGGATCCAGCGATTTGGCCCGGCCGAAGAACGGCTCTTTGTCATGGACTTCGGACTCTGGCGCGGCGACGAAACTGACCGGCTCGAAGTCATGGTCGATGGCAAAGGCCTCTGCCTCGTTCAGGGTTTCGCGGGCCACAGCCGCAATATGCGTCTGGCCTGCGTCATAGGACAGATCGACCGCCAGTTCGGACAGTTCATAGGGCGTGGCATCCGCCAGCGCCGCCCGTGCCATTTCGTCACGCGTTTCGCCCTGAAACGATCCTGTGTCGATGGTCATGTAGCGGATCTGGTCATCCGGGATGATGATCTTGCAGCCCTGGTTGTCGGCATCCAGGTCCCGCGCCTTGGCGCGCAATTCCTCCAGCGCGCCGGAAAGATCCGGCACATCCAAGGCCACTTCGCCCACGCTTCGCCACCCGTCGGATGCGCGGTGAAGCAGGGCAATGCCCTGAAACGACAAGGAAAGTGCGAAGCCCGGTTTCATCCTGCCACCAACTCATGCAACCCGCAGCGCCTGCCTCGGGCGACTGCCCGGGGACTCTAGAGCAGGACTTGGCCGAGGAAAAGGAAAAGACACCCTAAACCCTTGCGGGATCGGCAGAACAATGCCCATGTTGAGCCGTAGACAACAACATAGTCAACGGAGACAAACCATCATGAAACGTGCGTTGAGCATGGCAACCCTGTCCGGAATCATCGCCCTGAGCATGGCGGGTGAGGCCCTGGCCGAGACAGAGTCCCGCCTGATCACGGTCACTGGCGAAGGCCGCATCGAAGCGGTCCCGGACATGGCCACCGTCACCCTGGGCGTGACCAACGAAGCGCCCGAAGCCAAGGCGGCGATGGACGCGACATCGGCCGCCGTGGCGCAGGTGCTGGATCGGCTGCAGGCCATGGGGCTTGAACCGCGGGACATCCAGACCCAGAGATTTTCGCTGAATCCGGTTTGGTCGGATCGTGGATATTCCGACGGCAAGCGCCCCGAGATCACCGGCTTTGTCGCCAGCAACATGGTCATGGCCCGGGTGCGCGACATCGAAACGCTGGGGCCTGTCCTGGACGCGGTGATTTCCGAAGGTGCGAATGATTTCAACGGATTGCAGTTCGGCGTTCAGGACAATAAGCCGCTGATCGAAGCCGCGCGCAAGGAAGCGGTCGAAGACGGCATCGCCAAGGCCCGCCAGTTGGCCGAGGCCGCGGGTGTGACCTTGGGGCCGGTGGTTTCGATCGCCGATCACGGGGGCAACAATCCACGTCCGATGAAAATGGAACTGGCGTCGGCGCGCGATGGGTCCATGCCGGTCGCGGCGGGCGAGATTTCGCTGACCGCCTCGGTGTCGATGGTGTTCTCGATCTCCGACTAGGCCAGATATCCGGCCGGGTGACGAACCCGGAGGCGAATCTGGCGACGAAATCTGGTGACGGGGCCGCGCGGACGCGGCCCCGCGTCTGTTCAGGCCGAAGCCTTGGTCAGGGCCTGATCCAGATCGGCGATCAGATCGTCGGTGTCTTCGATGCCGATCGATATCCGCACCATGTTCGGGCTGGCCCCGGCGGCTTCCTGCTGCTCCGGTGACAGCTGCCGGTGTGTCGTGCTGGCGGAATGGATCACCAGCGAGCGGGTATCGCCCAGGTTGGCGACATGGCTGAAAATTTCCAGCGCGTTGACCAGTTTGACGCAGGCCTCATAGCCGCCCTTGATCGCAAAGGTGAACAGGCCCCCCGCGCCCTTGGGGCAGACCGTGGCGATGCGATCGTAGTAGGGGCTTGATTTCAGCCCGGCATAGGTCACGGCCTCGACGCGCGGATCGTTTTCCAGCCAGCTGGCGACCTTCTGTGCATTCTCGACGTGGCGCTGCATGCGCAGGGACAGGGTTTCGATGCCCATCAGGGTGTAATGCGCCGCCTGCGGGTTCATCGTCATGCCCAGATCGCGCAACCCGATGGCGATACCGTGAAACGTATAGGCCAGCGGGCCAAAGGTTTCGTGGAACTTCAGGCCGTGATAGGCGGGTTCCGGTTGGCTGAGCGAAGGGAACTTGTCGTTCGCGGACCAGTCGAATTTTCCGGAATCGACGATGCAGCCGCCGGTGACAGTGCCGTTCCCGGTCATGTATTTGGTGGTGGAATGCACGACCAGCGTGGCACCCAGGTCGATGGGGCGGCACAGATAGGGCGTGGCGCTGGTGTTGTCGACGATCAGCGGAATTCCGGCGGCATCGGAAATTTCCGCGATGGCCGGGATGTCGGTGATATAGCCGCCCGGGTTGGCGATGGATTCGCAGAATACGGCCCGGGTGTCGTCGTCAATGGCGTCGCGGACCGCGTCCAGATCGTCGAAATCCACGAAGGTAGCTTTCCAGCCGAACCGCTTGATGGTCTGGCTGAACTGGGTGATCGACCCCCCGTAGAGACGGGTCGAGACCACGACGTTCCTGCCCGGCTCCATCAGCGGAAAGAGCGACATGATCTGTGCCGCGTGGCCGGAAGAACAGCAGACCGCGCCGGCGCCGCCTTCCAGCGTTGCAATGCGTTCCTGCAACACGGCCACGGTCGGGTTGGTCAGGCGTGAATAGATATATCCGACCTCTTGCAGGTTGAACAATGCCGCGGCGTGATCGGCGTCACGAAACACATAGGCGGTGGTTTGATAGATCGGTGTCTGCCGGGCGCCGGTGGCGGGGTCGGGGCGCGCGCCTGCATGAATCTGCAAAGTGTCAAAGCCGTAGGTCTGGCCGTCGGTCATGGAAACTCTCCTGAATGGTATTCGGCGACAAGTCCTATGCCATCGGTTTTGCCGTGACAACTGCACAGATGCGCCCATCGTCCCGCTTTCAGCGCATCCAGAACCCCGCCGATTTGATCTGATTGCGCAGCGCCTGTTCGCGGCGCGGCAGGTTGTCTTGATCAAACAGCGCCCGCAGTTTGCGCCCGCGTCCCTGATACACCAGCCGCCGGATCGGGTCGTGCCCCTTGAGCACCTTCTTGATCCAGTTCGGAGCCGCGATTTCTTCGAGCAGGTCCACGACCGCGTCGCTTTCGCGGGCATAGAGCAGCGGAAACAGACGGTAGTGACAGCTGGTCTGGCCGTCCAGCACCCCCTCGGGCAGCGCATCGCGCCCCCCGCCCAGCGAATGCACAACCAGCGGCAGCGCGACCTGATCCAGCCAGGGGTCCAGGCTTTGATCCACCAGTTCCGCCGGCGGATCATCGCGGATCGATTGCGCGTATTCCAGATAGCGCCGCCCGAATTCGACGGGACAGGCGCCAAAGAAAAAGCCGGCGTTGAAATAGAGATAGCGCCGCCAATACCCTTCGGGCTGGGCCGGATCCAGGCTGCTTTCGAAATCCAGGCCGAACCGGTCGTACAGCGATTTCCAGATATCGCCGATGCCGGGGCCGTACAGCGTTGGCTTGGGCCAGGTGCCCTCACATCGCAGCGAGGCACCGGGGCGGGAAAAATCGAACGGGACAGCGCTCAGGTCCGCGGTGATCAGCGTATCGGTGTCAAAGAACACGAAGGGCTGATCGGGGGGCAGGGCGGACAAGGCTTCGATCTTGTTGCCATGCGGATAGCTTTGTCCGAACACGCGGCTTTCGAACGGCAGGATTTCGGCCCCCAGCCGTTCCAGCAGGGCCAGCACCGCAGGGTTGCGCAGGTTGCACGGCCTGTCCCAGAGCGCGCCGGGCTGTGGGGTCGCCACGAACAGACGCCCCGCAAACGCAGGCGCGCAATGGCGCAGAGAGGCGGCGAACAGGGCTGCCTCGTATTGCAATCGCCCCGATTGGGCGACGATCACGATATTGAATGATGGGGCATATGTCTGAATGTCTGCCATACCGTGCGATACCGGAAACTTTGAAACATCCGGTTATCGCAATCCGCCAGATCATGAAAGACAGCAAAAGCTGCCGTGCCGGGAACGCAAAAAGCGCGGGCGGGATCAGCTGCACAAGCGCGTGGCGTGATGATCCGCGCCCGGCGGTTTGTCTGTGCGGTGTCTTGTGTGCCCTCCGTGCCGGAATAAAAATTTGACCATTCGGTAAAAAATAATTTGCCAAACGCGAAACCTGTGGCAGTCTGAGCGGCAAGACCAGCAAAGCTACAGGGAGGCAGCCATGCAAAAAGGTCAAATGGCATCCGGCATCGCCACGGGGCGTCTGTCCGCAGAGATGCTTGCCGAGAACTTCAGCGATCTTCACCCGCCCTACGCCCCGCATGAGGCGGCGGTCGCGGCGGACAGGTGTTACTTCTGCCATGACGCGCCCTGCGTCACCGCCTGTCCGACCGGTATCGATATTCCGCTCTTTATCCGCCAGATCCAGACCGGGCATCCGGCCGGGGCGGCGCGGACGATTTTCGAGCAGAACATTCTGGGGGGCATGTGCGCGCGCGTCTGCCCGACGGAAACCCTGTGCGAAGAGGCTTGCGTGCGCGAAGTGGCCGAGGGCAAGCCGGTGGAAATCGGCCGCCTGCAGCGTCATGCCACCGACACCGTGATGGCACAGGGCACACACCCGTTCCAGCGCGCGGCGCCCACCGGAAAGAAGGTGGCCGTCGTGGGCGCGGGGCCTGCCGGATTGGCCTGTGCGCATCGCCTGGCGCTGTTGGGCCATGACGTCACGATCCACGAGGCGCGCGACAAACCCGGCGGGCTGAATGAATACGGGATTGCCGCCTATAAATCGACGCATGATTTTGCCCGGGCCGAGGTGGATTGGTTGTTGCAGATCGGGGGCATCACCATCGAAACTGGCAGCGCGCTGGGGCAGGGGCTTGCCCTGGCCGGGTTGCGGGATGCCCATGATGCGGTGTTCCTGTCGATCGGGCTGGGTGGTGTCAACGCGCTGCAGGCCGACGGGGCGGATATTGATGGCGTGCGCGACGCGGTGGATTTCATCGCCGAACTGCGCCAGGCCGGGGATCTGGCGGCGCTGCCCGTGGGGCGCAACGTGGTGGTGATCGGCGGTGGCATGACCGCGATCGACGCGGCGGTGCAGTCCAGGCTGCTGGGGGCGGAAAACGTCACCATCGCCTATCGCCGGGGACAGGACGCCATGGGGGCCAGCCGGTTCGAACAGGACCTGGCCACGTCCAAAGGCGTGCGGATCCTGACCAATGTTCAGCCGGTGGCTTTGCACGGCAATGGCGCGGTGCGCGAGATCGAACTGGAATACACCGTCAGCGACGGCGGTGGGTTGAAGCCAACCGGCGAGACGCTGCGGCTGGCGGCGGACCAGGTGTTCAGGGCCATCGGTCAAAGGCTGGAAAACGCGCCCGACGGGCTGGATCTGACAGGTGGAAAGATCGCGGTGACCGATACCGGTCGCACCAGCATCCCCGGGGTCTGGGCCGGCGGAGATTGCGCCAGCGGCGGCGATGATCTGACCGTGACGGCGGTGGCCGAAGGCCGCGATGCGGCGATGGATATTCACGACAGCCTGATGGGCTGCGGGCAGAAGGACTGAACTCATGGCAGACCTGACAACGAACTTTCTGGGCATCAGCAGCCCCAACCCCTTTTGGCTGGCCAGCGCGCCCCCCACGGACAAGGAATACAACGTGCGCCGCGCCTTCGAAGCCGGATGGGGCGGCGTGGTGTGGAAAACCCTGGGCCAGGAAGGCCCGCCCGTGGTGAACGTGAACGGCCCGCGCTATGGCGTGGTCCATGGCGCGGACCGGCGCGTGCTGGGGTTGAACAATATCGAACTGATCACCGACCGCAGCCTTGAGGTGAACCTGGAAGAGATGGCGCGGGTCAAATCCGACTATCCCGACCGTGCCCTGATCGCCTCGATCATGGTGCCCTGCGAGGAAGCGGCCTGGAAGGCGATTTTGCCGCGTGTCGCGGAAACCGGGGCGGATGGGATCGAGCTGAATTTCGGCTGTCCCCATGGTATGAGCGAGCGCGGCATGGGCAGCGCCGTCGGGCAGGTGCCGGAATATATCGAAATGGTCACGCGCTGGTGCAAACAGTATTATGACCGCCCGGTGATCGTGAAGCTGACACCCAATATCACCGATATCCGCAAACCGGCGACCGCCGCGCGCAATGGCGGGGCCGATGCCGTCAGTCTGATCAACACGATCAATTCCATCACCACGGTCAACCTGGACAGCATGAGTCCCGAACCTTCGATCGATGGCAAGGGCAGCCATGGCGGGTATTGCGGCCCGGCGGTGAAGCCGATCGCATTGTCCATGGTGTCCGAAATCGCCCGCGACCCCGAAACCGCCGGGATGCCGATCAGCGGAATCGGCGGGGTCACGACCTGGCGCGATGCGGCTGAATTCATGGCGCTGGGATGCGGCAATGTTCAGGTGTGTACCGCCGCCATGACCTATGGGTTCAAGGTGGTACAGGAAATGATTGCCGGACTCAGCGACTGGATGGATGACAAGGGCTATGGCTCGACCGCCGATTTTGTCGGCAAGGCTGTGCCCAATGTCACGGATTGGCAGTATCTGAACCTGAATTATATTGCCAAGGCGCAGATCGATCAGGATTCCTGCATCAAATGCGGCCGCTGCTATGCCGCCTGCGAAGACACCAGCCATCAGGCCATCGCGATGAACGAGGGGCGCGTGTTCGAGGTGATCGATGAGGAATGTGTCGCCTGCAACCTCTGTGTCGATGTCTGTCCGGTCGAGAACTGCATCTCGATGGTGCAGATGGAGCCGGGCCAGACCGATCCGCGCACCGGCGAGGTGGTTCCGTCCGAATATGCCAACTGGACGATGCATCCCAACAATCCGATGGCGCAGGCCGGGGAATGATCAGGGCGGGGACAACAGTTTGCGATACAATGTGTCGATGAACTCGGGGGCGGTTGCAAACGGGTCTTCCTGTCCCAGCACCGCCCTGACCTGGACGTCGAAATCGGCATAGTGCTGCGTCAGGGACCAGATCGAAAAGATCAGATGATACGGGTGGACGCGGGCAATACGCCCGGCATCCATCCAGCCACGGATCACGTCTGTCTTGGTATCGACCAGCGTTTTGAGATCGCTGGAAAGCGCGGCATGGATGCGGGGCGCGCCCTGAACGATTTCATTGGCAAACAGGCGGCTTTCGCGTGGGAAATCCCGGCTCATCTGCAGTTTCCGGTGCACATAGGCCAGAAGCTCTTCCAGCGGGTCGCCGGTCTCATCCAGCGCGCGAAGCGGGGCCAGCCAGGTGTCCAGCAACTGTTCCAGCAGGGCGTTGTGAATGTCCTCCTTGGAGGGGAAATAATACAGCAGGTTGGGCTTGCTCAGATTGGCCGCCTTGGCGATCTGATCCACGGTTGCGCCGCGAAATCCGTGCGCCGAGAACACGTCCAGGGCGGCATCCAGTATCGCGGCGCGGTTGCGCGTCTGGATTCGGCTCGGGCGACGGGATGGGGGCATGGCGGGTTTCATCCCTGAGGGTCATTTTACAGATATTTCAACCGGATCCGGGTGCGACGGCGGTCAGCTTCTTGACTGCATCCGGTTCCGTGATAGCGTCGCTTTGACCAGTTGGTCAAATCATTCAGGCGCAATCAGACCAATCCGCAGGGGAGAACGACATGGCAGCACCGGCCGCAAATCTGAAAATCAACGGCGAGCGCCTGTGGGACAGTCTGATGGAGATGGCCAAGGTCGGGCCGGGCGTTGCGGGTGGCAACAACCGCCAGACCCTGACGGACGAAGACGCGCAGGGCCGTGCGCTGTTTCAGTCCTGGTGCGAAGCTGCGGGCTGCGCCATGGGACTGGATCAGATGGGCAACATGTTCGCGCGGCGCGAAGGCACCGACCCGGATGCGTTGCCGGTCTATGTTGGCAGTCATCTGGACACGCAGCCGACCGGCGGCAAATACGACGGGGTGCTGGGTGTTCTGGGGGGGCTTGAAATCATTCGGTCCCTGAATGATCTGGGCATCAAGACGAAACACCCCATCGTCGTCACCAACTGGACCAATGAAGAAGGAACCCGGTTCGCCCCGGCGATGCTGGCCTCGGGGGTATTTGCCGGTGTTCACACCCAGGACTGGGCCTATGCGCGCGAAGATGCCGAAGGGTTGAAACTGGGGGATGAGCTGTCGCGCATCGGCTGGCGTGGCGATGAAGAGGTCGGCGCGCGCAAGATGCACGCGATGTTCGAATTGCATATCGAACAGGGTCCGATCCTTGAAGCCGAAGGCAAGCAGATCGGTGTCGTCACCCATGGTCAAGGGCTTAGCTGGACCCAGGTCACCATTACCGGCAGGGACAGCCATACCGGATCGACCCCGATGCCGATGCGCAGGAATGCCGGGTTGGGCATGGCGCGGGTGCTGGAAAAGGTCGAAGAGATCGCCTGGTCCCATGCGCCTCATGCGGTTGGTGCGGCAGGGCATATCGACATATTCCCGAATTCACGCAACGTGATTCCGGGCAAGGCGGTGTTCACCGTCGATTTCCGCAGCCCCGATCTGAGCGCCATCGAAGACATGGAAACCCAAATGCGCGAACAGGCGCAAAAGATCTGCGACGACATGGGGTTGGGCGTGGAATTCGAAAAGGTCGGCGGCTTTGACCCGGTCACATTCGACAAAGACTGCGTGACCGCTGTGCGCAATGCAGCCGAACGACTGGGATACAGTCACATGGATCTGATTTCCGGGGCCGGGCACGATGCCTGCTGGATCAACCGGGTTGCGCCCACCGCGATGGTGATGTGCCCCTGTGTCGACGGGCTGTCCCATAACGAAGCCGAGGAGATCACCAGGGACTGGGCGCGCGCCGGAGCCGATGTGCTGTTCCATGCCGTGCTCGAGTCAGCCGAGATCGTCGATTGAAATCAAACCCGTATGTGGCACCAGCCCGGGCTACGCCGGCTGCGGTGACAATGTGCCCAATAGTTGCAGCAGGCGTGCCGGATGCGTATGGCGATGCCGTTGACGACCGGTGCTTTTCGGCCCGCTGCTGACCCAAAGCTGACCGCCAACACCTGTTTCCACGGTTTCAAGACCGGGCATTGGCCGCCGGCCAAGCCTGTTGCGTGTGACGTGCCCCTGGGCTGCGCGCCGCCGGTCGGGGACAAGGCCCCGCACCACAGCGCCCAACACAATCTGACTCAACCCGATGTGCCTGACTGGTTGCGCCAGAGAACTGGGGATGACGAGTCTGATCTTTCATGTCATAGTGCGCCATGATTTCTTGAATCGGGTGTATCTGTAATCAATGCAGGATTTTACGCAAGAATTCACATCTGCAATGTCCCTCATCCTGCATGGGGATGCCGAGCTATGGGCAATAGTACTGCTGTCGCTGCAGGTTTCGATGATGGCGGTGCTGATCGCGGCCCTGATCGGAATGCCGCTGGGGGCGGCTCTGGCCGTGGCGCGGTTTCGGGGGCGGCAGTTGCTGATCATCCTGTTGAATGCGCTGATGGGGCTGCCGCCGGTGGTGGTCGGGTTGCTGGTCTATTTGACGCTGTCGCGTTCCGGTCCACTGGGGGTGCTGGAACTGCTGTACACACCGACCGCAATGATCGTGGCGCAGGTGGTTCTGGTGACGCCGATTGTCGCCGCCCTGACCCGGCAGACCATTGAAACGCTGGATGCGGAATATGCCGAACAGTTGCGCAGTTTCGGTGTGTCCCGGCTGGCCTCGGTTCCGACGCTGTTGTGGGATGGGCGGATCGCGCTGGCCACGGCGTTGCTGGCCGGGTTTGGCCGCGCCATCGCCGAAGTGGGTGCCGTGATCATCGTGGGCGGCAATATCAACCATGTCACGCGGGTGATGACCACGACCATCGCGCTGGAAACCTCAAAGGGCAATCTGGCGCTGGCCCTGGCGCTGGGGGTGATCCTGATCGGCATGGCGATCAGCGTGACCGGCGCGGTCAGCCTGTTGTCGCTGCGCCAGGAAAACGAGACGATGCGCCATGCGTGATCTGCCGCTTTCTGAAACCGGCCCGCAGCCCACGATCGAAGCCCAGGGGCTGCGCATCGAACGCAAGGGGCGGATCCTGCTGGATGTGCCCTATCTGGCGGTGGACGGGCCGGGGCCGACGCTGATCATGGGCCCGAACGGTGCTGGCAAGAGCCTGCTGTTGCGCTGTCTGCACGGGTTGATCGTACCGGATTCCGGACAAGTGCGGCAGGGCAATGCGCCCTTGAAGGCCGCGGGCCGCGCGAAACAGGCCATGGTGTTCCAGACTCCGGTGTTGCTGCGTCGTTCGGTGGCGGCCAATCTGGACTATGTGTTGAAACGTCAGCGGCTGAGCCGGGCGGACCGGCACGCGCGGATCGCGGCCTTGCTGGAAGAGGGCGGTCTGGCCGGGAAAGCGCGGCAATCCGCGCGCAGCCTGTCGGGGGGCGAAGGACAGCGGCTGGCGATCCTGCGGGCGCTGGCGACCGAACCCGGGGTTCTGTTTCTGGACGAACCGACCAGCGCGCTGGACCCGGCGGCCACGCAGGACATCGAGGCGATGATCCTGCGTGCCGCGCGCCGCGGCACCCGGATTGTGATGATCACGCATGATATCGGCCAGGCGCGCCGCCTGGGCCATGATATTCTGCTGATGCACGGTGGATGTGTGGCCGAACACGGTTTGGCGCATGATTTTTTTGATGCCCCGCAAAGCCAGGCCGGACGCCGGTTTCTGGCCGGGGCATTGGTTTTGTAACCCTGAAAATTGGAGTGAGGGAATGATCGGAAGTTGGATTCGGGCCGGAATGTTGACTGTTGCGCTTTGCGCGACAGCGGCCGTAGCGGAGGAAAATTTTATCGTGGTGCAATCCACCACGTCGACGCAGAACTCGGGCTTGTTCGATGCGATCCTGCCGGAATTTCAGGAAAAATCCGGCATCGAAGTGCGCGTCGTGGCCGTGGGTACGGGACAGGCGATCAAGAACGCCGTGAACGGCGATGGTGATGTGCTGCTGGTGCATGCCAAGCCGGCGGAAGAGAAGTTCGTCGCCGATGGATGGGGGGTGCAGCGTCAGGACGTGATGTACAATGATTTCGTGCTGATCGGCCCGGAATCCGACCCCGCCGGGATTGCGGGCGGCAAGGACATCGTTGCCGCGCTTGGCGCGATCGCTGAAGCCCAGGCCCCGTTTGCGTCCCGCGGGGATGACAGCGGCACCCATAAGGCGGAACTGCGCCATTGGGGTGCAACCGGCATCGATGTGTCTGCGGCCTCGGGGGATTGGTATCGCGAAACCGGGTCGGGCATGGGCGCGACCCTGAATGCGGCGGCCGGTATGGGCGCATATGTGCTGAGCGACCGGGCCACCTGGATCGCCTTTGGCAACAAGGATGGCATGAAGATACTGGTCGAAGGCGACCCGCGTCTGTTCAACCAGTACGGCGTCATTCTGGTCAATCCCGAGAAACACCCGGGCGTCAAGGCAGAAGAAGGACAGGCCTTTATCGATTGGCTGACAGGTGATGCAGGGCAGGCGGCCATCGCCGGGTATACGCGTGACGGGCAGCAACTGTTCTTTCCGAACGCTGAATAAGCAGACCCGGTGATTGCCCGACCCCAGCGGGTGACATACCCTGTGGTCGTTGTTCCTGGCCACAGGGGCCTCGGGTGGCGGAAGGTGAGTGTTCCGCCACCCATTTTACCAAGCACGCCCAGCCATGGGCAATGATCGCATCGGGCAGAAGCGCCAGCCCCGTCTTCGCCGCAAGTGGGTGCAAACACACGCGCGTATTTCAGGTACAGATCCCGTCCAGCTGGGCCCCTTTCCACGGCAGATAGACATCGCTTTCTCGCGTCGGCCCGGGAAGGTCGGATACCGGAAACGCCGCCTTGAGCATCTCGTGCAGCCGATGTGTGCGCGCGCCGTCCGGTGCCAGAGCGCGGCAACAGACGTATTCCTCGACGATTGCGCCCTGTTGTTCAAAACCGTAGCTCAGGAAATCGGGCATGCCGTCGAGATCAAACAGATAGGGGTCGTCGACGCTGCCATGTTCCGCAGCAGCGCGCATTGGGCTATACCCGGTGCGGTTGCGGTTCTGCCATTGCCAGACATGGGTCAGTTCATGCGCCAGCAACATGGATTGGATCAGGTACATACGTTCGGGATAGTGCGGCATATATTCGTCCAAATACCAGTCGCGCACGAAATACACCCGATTCAACAGGGTTACTGCTGCGGGTTTGCTTGTGACGATGGCCTCTTTCACCGGCGGCAGGATAAGTTCGCGGCATGCTGTGCGCGGACGCGGTTTGCGTCGAAAGGTGACGGCACTCACGGGCGCGCCTTCGACCAGCCGCACCCGTTTGGTATCCAGCTGCGGACCATGCAGGGATTGCGCAAATCGCGTTTCGGATTCTGTCAGCGGACGGCCGCAGCCAGCGAGCAGTACAAGTATCAGGACCATGCGCAGCATCATGGCCGGACCGTAGCCGCTTGGCGCGACGGCGTGTAGCCCCCGCAGCGCCGAAACGTCAAATATCCGTGCCGGATCAAAGACTCATGGCCGGTGCGCTGTCGGGTTGGCGCGTGGCAGCCCGTTGGGCCTGCCGCTGCGGCCAGGCTCAGTCGACCGCTGCGGCCTGTTCCACGCCCAGGCCCGCGGTACGGGCAACGGGGCGCAGCGGGCGTTTGGCGGTGGTGTCGTAATGTTTCTGACAGCGGCGCAGTTCGTCAAAAGCCTTGCGCGACCCGTTCAGGGGAAACCGGCCCAGCCGCGTTTCGCCATGCTGCCACTTCATCACGCGCTCGCGCCGGAACTGGGATATGAATTGATCCGCGTCGGGGCCGGTGGATCCGAACAGGATGTGCAGGCCGGGCAGGCCGTTCAGCAGCACCCCGTCCATGTCCAGAGTCCAGGCCGGCTGGGTGCCAAATTGCAGGCGGATCCTGTATTCGGCATCGGTCTTGAACGCGGTCCAGCGTCGGTCCAGGATGGTGATGTCCAATGCGCCGGTCTTGCGCGTATGATCGAAGCCAATGAAGAAGGCGGTGTTTTCTTCATATAGCCTGAAGGCCTGACACCCCTGGGACCCGGGGTAGAACGCAATCCGCCAATCGTCGATGGTTTTCCAGTCCACCGCCTGTGCCCGTGCGGTGGGCGCACAAAGCATCAACAGCGTGGTCAGAAAAAAGGAAATGTGGCGGGTCATTCGGGTCTCGTGCTGCGGATCGTTGCGGGTCTTGCGGCGGGAAATACAGCCCCTCGGTGCCCGTCGGTCGCGTCACGACCTGTGCCGCCGATCTTGCAACCCGAACGAAGATTGCGTCAAGTCGGGTTTCCGAACGGTTAAACCCGCACTGTTCCGCCGGGTCTGAAACGGTGATCGGTTGGGTGAAACAGCGCAGATGCCAGTCATGAAACCCCGTGGGGCCGGGGCAGAAGTCACCAATCGGACCCGGTTGCATCAACCGGAAACGAACGCCTGGCGTGATCTTCCTGCCGGGTGCCTGCGGCACGGCGCCGCAACCTTGGATCTTTTCCGCCTCGCGCGCATCTAAGAACCTGCCACCGATACAGTGCTGTTGCGCTGGATTGGGGCCGGACGGCGTGCAGACACGTTGTTCCGAAGTCACACAGGAAACCAACAGCAAGCGGTAGATATGCGGTTTTCCCATGAGTAAAATCGTTTCCGGTTCAATTTCCGGGAATAATGGTCAAACCGGTATTTCAGCCCTATGTTGCAGGCTGCAGGCAGCCTTGCGAAGATGATCGGAGCGCACATGAACATACATTCTCCTGAACCGGAGCAGCAACCCGACCGGACACAGGCCGAGGCGGCGCTTGGCGTGTTGCGCAGTTGGGCGCAGGGCGCGACCGAAGCCGAAATTCTGGCGCTGGATCCGTCGATTGCCCGGCTGCTGCCCGACGCGCGGCTGAACTATCCTTCGCTGTCGCGCGAGTATCCGCAGGACTTCACCGTGGATGCGGCGTATCGAGCCAGTCTTCCGGATCTGCAGAACGGTCCGTCCAGCCTGATTCGGGGTGCGCAGCAACAGATCCAGCATGTCGGCATTTCGAACTTTCGCCTGCCGATCCGGTTTCACACGCGTGATTCCGGCGATTTGACGTTGGAAACCTCGGTCACCGGCACCGTCAGTCTGGATGCGGGCAAGAAGGGCATAAACATGTCGCGCATCATGCGCAGCTTTTATGCACATGCCGAACGCATTTTCAGTTTCGAGGTGATCGAGGCCGCGCTGGACGATTATAAGTCCGATCTCGACAGCATTGATGCCCGGATTCAGATGCGGTTCTCGTTTCCGGTCAGGGTTGAAAGCCTGCGATCAGGTCTGAGCGGCTATCAGTACTACGATATTGCGCTGGAACTGATCGAAAGCGAAGGCGCGCGCCAGAAGATCATGCATCTGGACTATGTCTATTCCTCGACCTGTCCCTGTTCTCTGGAACTGAGCGAACACGCGCGCGGGATTCGCGGGCAATTGGCTACGCCGCATTCGCAACGATCGGTGGCGCGGATTTCGGTGCAGTTGGATTGCGAAGCCGACTGCATGTGGTTCGAGGATCTGATCGAAGCCTGTCGGCGCGCAGTTCCGACCGAGACCCAGGTGATGGTCAAGCGTGAGGATGAGCAGGCGTTCGCCGAGCTCAACGCAGCCAACCCGATCTTTGTCGAAGATGCGGCGCGGCTGTTCTGCGAACAATTGCAGGCAGATGATCGCATCGGCGATTTCCGCGTCATAGCAAGCCATCAAGAGAGCCTGCACAGCCATGATGCCGTCAGTATTCTTGTCGAGGGCGAAACTTTTGCCGCCGACAGCCTGGACCCCAGGCTGTTTTCGACCCTGGTGCACCCCGGCTGACATGACCGCCGGGTGTTGCGGATTTCCGGCGTAGGGCAGGCCATACCGATCTTGATCGGCGGAAATGCCGCACCGCAGCAAATAATGCTGCAAATGCGAAATTCTTGTGATATGGTGGCGCAAGGCTTGTGCGCGACGGCCCGGATTCCCTGAAGCGGCCCTCGCGCCTTTGGTATTTGCCAGGAAACAGAATGACAGTTCGAGATACGGAGCACAGCACTATGAATTCCCTACCCAACGCGCTGGACATCCAGGCAGCCTGCATGCGTATGGCCAGCTTTGCGATCAGCAACAACATTCGCATCATGGAGATCATGACGCGCTCGGCGATGCGCGCCCCCTATATGCCGGTGCAGGCAATGCGCGCAGCGGTTTCAGAACCCCAAAAGGCCCCGTCGCATTCGGCTGCCAAAGCGGAAACGGCTCGGAAAGCGGCCCCAAAGCCGGCGGCCAAACCCACGGCCCAGGCCGCACCTGAACCCGCATCCGAACCCGCAGCCGCACCGGTTGCGAAGCCCGCACGGAAAGCCGCGCCAAAAACCGCCCCCGCGACGATGACCCAGGCCAAAGCCGCTGCGGCACCCGCCGCAAAGCCAGCGCCTAAATCCACACCCGCGCCCAAACCCGCGCCAGCCCCTGCGGCGAAACCCGCGCCCAAGACTGCGGCGAAGACCGAAAGCCGGGCCGCGGTGCAGACGGCGATGGCACTGGACGCCGCTGACAAGACACCCGCCGCCGACAAGGCACCTGCCGCCGCCAAGACCGGCACCCGGACGCGCCGCGCGGCAACTCCGTCCAAGGCCCCTTCCAAAGGTGCACCGACAAAACGCAAGACCACGGCGGCCAAACCTGCGCCCAAGACGACTTGATCCATGCCGATGGCTCGCGCCGGTCGCGGGCCATCCGTTTCTGTCCGGCCTTGTTTCAGGGCGCTTGACAGCATCGCGCGGGCAAGCCAACGCTGCGCCTCATGATTGACCTGCGCCCCGTCGGATATGTGATCGGCCTTTTGGTCGCCATTTTGGGGGCAACGATGTTGTTGCCCATGCTGGCCGACCTGATCGAGGCGCGGGCGCAGTGGCATGTGTTTTTCCAAAGCGCGGTCATCACCATGCTGACCGGCGGCCTGATCGCCATCTGTTGCTCGAACGGGGTCAAACAGGGGCTGAGCATTCAACAGACCTTTCTGCTGACCAGCTCTGTCTGGGTGGCCCTGCCTTTGTTCGGCGCGATCCCTTTCATGATGGGCGCAACCGAGCTGAGCTTTACCGATGCGTTTTTCGAGGCCATGTCGGGGCTGACCACCACCGGATCGACCGTGCTGAGCGGATTGGACAGCCTGCCGCGGGGCATATTGCTGTGGCGTGGAATCCTGCAATGGCTGGGCGGGATCGGTATCATCGTGGTGGCGATGGTGTTCCTGCCCGAACTTCGCGTTGGCGGTATGCAGATATTCCGCAGCGAAGCCTTTGAAACCATGGGCAAGATCCTGCCACGCGCAGCCGAGATCGCCAGCCGGATCTCGGTGATCTATGTCGCGCTGACGCTGGCGTGCATGCTGTGTTACCTGATCCTGGGCATGGGGTTTTTCGATGCGCTGGTGCACGCGCTGACCACGTTGTCGACAGGCGGTTTTTCGAACTACGATGCGTCTTTCGGCACGTTTGCCGGGCCGATGGAATATGTGGCTTCGGTGTTCATGATTTTGGCGGCATTGCCGTTCGTGCGCTATGTGCAGCTGATCAACGGCAACACCACGGCGATCTGGCGCGATGCGCAGATACGCACGTTTCTGGCTACGATCCTGGTGCTGGTCCTGATCATGTGGTTCGAATTGCAACGGATCTTTCCGCATCACTGGGAACAGTCCTTTCGCGAGGCGCTGTTCAATATCACGTCGATCATTTCGGGGACGGGCTATGCCAGCGTCGACTACATGACCTGGGGGCCTCTGCTGATCACGATGTTCTTCTTTATCGGTCTGATCGGAGGGTGTGCCGGATCGACCGCCTGTTCGGTCAAGATCTTCCGCTATCAGCTGTTGTTTGCATCTGTCCGCGCACAGTTGCAACGCATCCGCAGCCCGCATGGGGTCTTCACGCCGCGCTATGACGGGCGCGTCATTCCTGCCGACGTGCTCAGCTCGGTGATGTCGTTCTTTGTCTTCTTTGTTGTTACGCTGGGGATGGTCAGCTGGGCGCTGGCGCTGACCGGGCTGGATTTCACCACCGCCGTATCCGGGGCGGCAACCGCCCTGGGCAATATCGGTCCCGGGCTTGGGGACACCATCGGTCCGGCGGGAAATTTCGGACCGCTTGACGACAGCGCCATATGGATCCTGTCGGTTGCGATGCTGATTGGCCGTCTCGAACTGATGGCGGTCTATGTCATTCTCACCGTACAGTTCTGGAGAACCTGATACCGCCTGTCGCGGACGCCCCGTGCGGGCCGGTGCAGGGCCGGGCGAATCCCGAAGATCCCATAGACATCTGGTCCGGCATCATCCGTTCAGGGACGCAAGGTGCCAGGGTCATCGCGCAGGCCACGGTAGTTATCGCGTGCGCCATGCCCTGTTCTGCGCCGGGTCGGGGCGGGGCTATACCGACCCGGCGCAGAGGGGGCTGGGGATTTCGCTATTGCCAGCAGCTGACCAGCACGGTCATGCCGAACGCGACGCGGTTCAGCGCGGTGGGGGCAAGGTCGAGATCGCGGTTCTGGCCGGGATCGGCGGGGCTTAGCCCCGCCTGGTCCAGAATTTCACGGATCGCATCTGCGTCCGCTGCCAGGCTGACGTCCTTGGGCAATTGCCGGTTGTCGTTGGCGGCGGGCAACAGCATGCCCAGCACCGCGCCTGCGGCGTCGATCACCGGCCCTCCGGCATCGCCGGGCAGCGCGTTCAGCGCCAGCCGGGTCAGTTCCGGCTCCCCGGCCAGCCCCTTGACATCGGCCAGCGTGCCAAAGGTCAGCGTCGGTCCCCCCAAGGCGCCGCCATAGCTGAACCCGGACACCGCGACTTCGGACTGCAATCGGCCCTCGGTCGGGCGGAGCCGGGCCACCGACATCGGGGCCAGTGTCTGCTTGGGGCGCAGCACGGCAATCCCCAGCCCGGCATCCGCGGTCAGCACGTCGGCCTGATGTTCCTCGTCCAGGGTGATTCGGGCGCAGCCGGTGACCGCATCTGCGGTTGTGACAACCGCGCCCCGGTTATCCACATAAAAGCCCGACCGGGTCAGGCGCGGTTTTCGCACCTCCAGCCCCGAAACCAGATCCACGTTCTGCGCTGCATCCCCGGCGCCGGGGTCAAGCACAGCATCGGTGGCAGTAAAACTGGACTGCATTGCATCAAGAATCCGCAGGCGGCGGGCCTCGTCGCCCTCGGGCCAGATCAGGGTGAACCCCTTGATTTGCCCATCTGACAGCGTTGCCTGCGTATGCGAGACGATTCCGTTGCCGTGCCCTTCCAGCGTGAAACCGGTCTTGGTGCGATTGCGCGGCCCGTCCAGCGGAACGATTTCCAGCGTCTGCATGATGTCGTACAGGCCGAACAGGGTTGCCTGCGTTCCGGGCTGGCTGATCAGCAGCACCCGCGCGCCCAGATCGCCGGTCGCATCGTAATGGGCGAACGGTGGCTCGTACCGGGCGAACCCCACCTCGGCCATGGGCAGATCGATGGTGATCCCGGCCTCCACATCGTGGACCTGGCGCATACCGGCACTGATCAGCGGCGCGTTGTATTGCGCCATCAGGGCGCGCCGTTGCAGGGTGGTCAGAACCCCGGTCGCCTCATAGCCTTCGGCGGTCTGCCAGTCGGCCATCGAGCGGCGGGTCCCGGCACCGAACGAACCGTCGATCGCGGCGTTGTAGAACCCGGCCGCACGCAGCGCGGTTTGCAGATCCTTGCGTTCTTGCGCCGTCAGCAGGCGTTCGCCACGGCGGGCCTGGGCCGGGGTTTCATCGGAGGGTTCAATTCGCGTTGGCGGCTGGCTTTCCGGAGCCTGGGGCGTGGCGGTGATGACACCGCGATTCAGCACATTGGTCCCGCCGGGCCAGTATTGCGACCCCAGATTGCGCGAAAAGGCGATAAAGCTGTCGCGCGGGATTTCACCGGTGGAGCGATAGGTCCGCAACACGCGTTGGGCATCGTCGCGCCGATAGGGCCCCAGCAAGATCCCGTACCAGTCGCTTCCAAGGGCAAAGCCGTTCACGTCCGCCAGCCGGGCGGCATAGTCTTCGGCGCGCCGCTGGGCCGTTGCCAGGTCGGGATGCGCTTCGATCTGCACCCAGACGCCGTTTGAACCGTCCTGCTGCGCCGCGGCGCCGGTTGCCCAGCCCATCAGCACACATACCAGTAACGAGAATACTCTTGCCATCATTCTGTCTCTGCCTGTTTTTTGGTTTTGCGCAGATAATCAGGAAAACCTTAAGAATACCATTCCCTTTCAGACCGGGTCCCGTCGCGGATGGCCTGCTTTGCGCCGTTGACCCCGCCGGGGGACGGGCATAGGTACAACGCGCATGTGTCCGGCGCGTGATTGCGGGCCGGCCCGACCTTCTACACCGACAGGAATGCCGCCGCATGACCGACCAGACCACGCCGCCCCGCTCGTTTCAGGAGATCATTCTGCGGCTGCAGACCTATTGGGCGGCCAAGGGCTGCGCGATCCTGCAACCTTATGACATGGAGGTCGGGGCCGGCACCTTTCACCCGGCGACCACCCTGCGCAGCCTGGGCAGCACGCCCTGGGCCGCGGCCTATGTCCAGCCGTCGCGGCGGCCCACCGATGGGCGTTATGGCGAGAACCCGAACCGGTTGCAGCACTATTATCAGTACCAGGTGCTGATCAAACCCAGCCCGCCCGATTTGCAGGATCTGTATCTGGGGTCGCTGCAGGCGATCGGCATCGACATGCAGGTGCATGATATCCGCTTTGTCGAAGACGATTGGGAATCGCCGACCCTGGGGGCCTGGGGGCTGGGCTGGGAAGTCTGGTGCGACGGCATGGAGGTCAGCCAGTTTACCTATTTCCAACAGGTCGGGGGCCATGACTGCGCCCCGGTGTCGGGTGAACTGACCTATGGGCTGGAACGTCTGGCGATGTATGTGCTGGGGATCGATCATGTGATGGACATGCCGTTCAACGATCCGCAGTCGCCCAGCCCGCTGACCTATGGCGATATTTTCAAGCAGACCGAAGAAGAATACGCCCGCTGGAATTTCGATGTCGCGGATACACAGGTGCTGCTGCGCCACTTCGAAGAAGCCGAGGCGGAATGCGCCGCGATCCTGTCCCATCCTGCCCAGGATCCCAAGACCGGAAAGTACATCGTCATGGCGCATCCGGCCTATGACCAATGCATCAAGGCGTCGCATGTCTTCAACCTGTTGGATGCGCGTGGAGTGATCTCGGTGACGGAACGGCAGGCCTATATCGGGCGGGTGCGGGCGCTGGCCAAGCAATGCGCGGATGCCTTCGTGACCACCGCCGCCGGAGGGGGGCAGCCGGCATGATCCCGCATCCGGCGTTCGGCGGCGCTGTTGCGCCATGAGGGGCAAGCTGCTGGCCCTGGGGCTGCTGATCTGCGCCGTTGTTGCGGGTGGGGCGATGTACTATCTGCAGATCTACGGGTATTATCGCGAGGTCGCCGCCACCGGCCCTGAGGATGTCGTCATCGTGGCGCTGGCAAGCAACGCCCCCGAGCCGATTGCGCATTCCGGGTTTCGGGCCATCGACGCCGAGAGCTCGCCGATCCGGTACCGCGCCTGTTTCACCACCACCGTGTCCCCTGATGCGCTGGCAGAAACCCATTGGCAGATCAAGGCCGCCGACCCGCGCAACGCGCCCGGATGGTTCGACTGTTTCGACGCCGCCGCCATTGCCGGGCAGATCGCCGACGGGTCCGCACGCGTGTTCATGGGGCAGAAGAACGTGCATTACGGTGTCGACCGCATCGTCGTCATCACCGACGACGGCCATGGGTTTGCCTGGAATGAACTGAACGATTGCGGGGCCAAGGCCTATGACGGGACCGTTGTGGGCGAGGAATGCCCTGAACCCGAACACGACCCCGGCAGCTGATTGCCGCCTCTCGACACCGCTGGCGCAGATGTTATGCAGCCGCTCAAGACCAAGTAAGGACGCCCGATGCCAGACCTGCTGATAGAACTGTTTTCCGAGGAAATCCCCGCCCGGATGCAGGGCCGTGCCGCCGAGGATCTGAAAAAGCGCATGACCGACGGGCTGGTCGAAGCCGGGCTGACATACGCCAGCGCCGCCGCATTTTCGACTCCGCGCCGCCTGACTCTGACCGTGCAGGGGCTGCTGGCGCGTTCGCCGGACCAACGGGAAGAACGCAAAGGGCCGCGTGCGGATGCGCCCGAAAAGGCAATCGACGGGTTCCTGCGCGGTGCCGGCGTTGCCCGTGATCAGCTGGAAACCCGCGACACGCCCAAGGGGCCGGTTCTGTTCGCGCTGATCGAGCGGCCCGGCCGCCCCGCGGCCGAGATCATTGCCGAGGTGCTGGAAACCACGATCCGCAATTTTCCCTGGCCAAAATCCATGCGCTGGGGGGCGGGCAACCTGCGCTGGGTGCGTCCTTTGCACTCTATTCTGTGCCTGTTGTCGGATACGGATGGCAATCAGGTCGTGCCGCTGGATCTGGACGGGATCATCGCCGGAAACACCACGCGGGGCCACCGGTTCATGGCGCCGGATGCGTTCGCCGTCAGTTCTTTCGAGGATTACGAGACCAAGCTCAAACGCGCCCATGTGGTGCTGAACGCGGGCGAGCGGGCCGATCATATATGGGCGGATGCGACGAACCAGGCCTTTGCCGCCGGGCTTGAGGTGGTGCCGGATCAGGGGCTTCTGGCCGAAGTCGCCGGGCTGGTCGAGTGGCCCGTGGTGCTGCTAGGCACGATTGATGCGCAGTTCCTGGATCTGCCGCCCGAGGTGCTGCAAACCTCGATGCGCGAGCACCAGAAGTTCTTTTCCGTGCGCGATCCGAAAACCGGGCGCATCACGCGTTTCATCACCGTCGCCAACCGCGAAACGGCAGACAATGGCGCGACCATTCTTGCGGGCAATCAAAAGGTGCTGTCGGCACGTCTGGCGGATGCCAAGTTCTTCTGGGACAACGACCTGCGGGTGGCGACATCCGACAGGAATTTGACCGCCTGGACCGGGGCGCTGAAGAACGTGACCTTCCACAACAAGCTGGGCAGCCAGGACGACCGCACCCGCCGCATTGCCGCGCTGGCCCGCGAATTGGCCCCGGCGGTGGGGGCCGACGCGGATCAGGCGGAACTAGCTGCAGGGTTGGCCAAGGCCGATCTGTCCAGCGAAATGGTCTATGAATTCCCCGAGTTGCAGGGGCTGATGGGCCGCTACTATATCCAGGCCGCTGGCCATCCCGCAGAAATCGCCGCCGTGGCGCAGGAACACTATTCGCCGCTCGGCCCCTCGGATGACGTGCCCACCGCGCCGCTTTCGGTCGCCGTGGCGCTGGCCGACAAGCTTGACACGTTGACCGGGTTCTGGGCCATCGACGAGAAGCCCACCGGGTCAAAAGACCCCTTCGCCCTGCGCCGCGCGGCACTGGGGGTGATCCGGTTGATGCTTGAGAATGGCCTCAGAATCGAACTGCGGTCGATTTGTCATCATGCTGGCAATGCACACCCCGCGCCAGACGGTAAAGACGGCAGGGAAACAGCCGACGACCTGCTTGCCTTCATCCACGACCGCCTCAAGGTCTATCTGCGCGATCAGGGCATTCGCCATGACATTATCGATGCCTGCATCGCGATGCCCGGCAATGACGATCTGTCCCTGCTGGTCAATCGCGCCCGTGCGCTGAACGACGTGTTGGCGACCGAGGATGGCGAGAACCTGTTGCAGGGCTTCAAGCGCGCCAACAACATCCTGACTCAGGCCGAGGACAAGGACGGGGTCGAATATTCCTTTGGTGCGGATGTGAAATTTGCCGAGGATGACAGCGAAAAGGCCCTGTTTGCGGCGCTGGACGCGGCTAAGGCGAAAATCGACCCGGCCCTCGCCGCGCAGGATTTCCCGACCGCGATGGCCGCGATGGCCGGTTTGCGTGCGCCGATCGACGCGTTTTTCGAAAATGTTCAGGTCAACACCGACAACCAGACCCTGCGCCGCAACCGGTTGAACCTGCTCAGCCAGATCCGCCAGATTTGTGTTTCGGTCGCCGACCTGACCCGGGTTGAGGGGTGAGCAGGCTTCCCGGAAACTGTCCAGTGGACAGTTTCGCCTGCGAACGAACGTAGTTCATAAAGGCTTCCCGGAAACTGTCCAGTGGACAGTTTCGCCTGCGAACGAACGTAGTTCATAAAGGCTTCCCGGAAACTGTCCAGTGGACAGTTTCGCCTGCGAACGAACGTAGTTCATAAAGGCTTCCCGGAAACTGTGCGGTTCACGGGTGCGCTGGATTTCCCGGAAACAACCCCGGATATGTGCAAGCTTTTTCTTGCGTCGGCATGGCTTGGGCCTATGCTGCAATGCCAGAACCTTGACGCCGCAGCGCAGAAACTCAACGCGGAAATCCAGTGCAGAACGACCCGAACACCACGCTGATCACCCCTTCGGCCCCGATTGCGGCCCATACCCATGGCGGGCGGGCGAAATGCCTGCAGCGGTTGGTGCGGCTGGACATGCCGGTGCCGCCCACGGTGGCCCTGTCCTTTGACGCGGTGCATCGGCTGACCGAGGGCGAATTGCCCGACATCACGGCCATTGTAAGCGCATTCCCCAAGGATGCGTTGTTATGTGTGCGCCCGTCGTCGGAAGATCCGGATTGGGGCGGGCCGGGCGCTGTGTTGAACATCGGCATGAATGCCGCGCGTCACGCGGATTTCAGCGCCTCGCTGGGCGAGGCTGCCGCCGCGTCGCTGTATCTGCGGTTCGTGCAGGCCTATGCCATCCATGTGGCCCGGCTGGACCCGGATCTGTTCGACGATGTGGCCGAAGATCCGGCGCTGGGGTTGATCGAGACCTTGCAGGCCTATGAGACGGAAACCGATGAGCCGTTTCCCCAGGATCCGCAGGAGCAACTGGGCGGCGTGCTGCGTTCGATGGCGCGCGCCTGGGAGGGCACCTCGGCCCGTCTGTTGCGCCAGGCAAAGGGCGCGCCGACGGATGCGGGCCTGGGGCTGGTCGTCCAGGAGATGATCCCGGGGCTGGGCCAGGGCGAGTGCGGCTCGGGCGTGTTGCAGCTGGTGAATTCGGCCACCGGCCAGCCGCAGATCACCGGGCGGTATCTGAGCCAGAGCCAGGGCCGCGATGCGATGCGCGCGGGGGCGGCGGCACTGTATCTGGAACGCGATGCCCGTGGTCCTTCGCTGGAAGAGGTGGCACCCGAAGCCTTTGCCGCGCTCAAGAGCCACGCGGCGTTGATGCGCAAGCGTCTGCGCGCCGAAATGCAGGTGGAATTCGTGATCGAGAACGGTCATGTGCATATTCTGGACGGGGTCCGCGTCGCCCGCAGCAGCCGCGCGGCGGTGCGGATCGCGGTTCAACTGGCCCGCGATGGCATCATTACACCTCAAGAAGCGGTGATGAGGGTCGATCCACACGCCCTGACGGAACTGCTGCACCGGCAGGTGGCGCCGGATGCCGTGCGCGACGTGCTGGCACGCGGCATCGCGGCCAGCCCGGGGGCGGCCAGCGGGCGTATCGTGTTCACCTCGGCCGAAGCCCAGGCGGCGGCGTCGCGGCGCGAGCCCTGCATTCTCGTGCGCCGGGAAACCTCGCCCGAAGATATCCGCGGAATGCATGCGGCGGCGGGGGTGCTGACGGAACGCGGCGGCATCACCAGCCACGCGGCGGTGATCGGACGTGGTTTGGGGTTGCCCTGCATCGTCGGGGCATCGACGCTCAAGTTCAGCAAGGGCAAGAAACAGCTGACGGCGCCGGATGGGCGTGTGTTTCGTGACGGCGATGTGATTACCATCGACGGCAGCACCGGTCAGGTTCTGGCCGGCGAGCCGGAGATGCTCGAGGCGGCGCTGGATGATGCGTTCCAGGAGCTGATGGGCTGGGCGGACGAAGCGCGCGATATCGGCATTCGTGCCAATGCCGACAGCCCGGCGGATGCGCAGACGGCGGCCAATTTCGACGCCCAGGGAATCGGGCTGTGCCGCACCGAGCACATGTTCTTTGACCCCGGGCGCATGACCGTGATGCGCGAAATGATCTTTGCCCAGACCTCGTCGGGGCGGGCGGCGGCATTGGAACGGCTGTTGCCGATGCAGCGCGAAGATTTCACGCAGCTGTTCCGGATCATGCAGGGCAAACCGGTCTGCATCCGTCTGTTCGACCCGCCCTTGCACGAATTCCTGCCCGCCACGCGCACCGGACAGAGAGAGCTGGCCGAAGCCCTGGATCTGCCGGTCAGCGATGTGGTGCGCCGGATCGAGGCGATGGAGGAATACAACCCCATGCTGGGCCTGCGCGGCGTGCGCCTGGGGGTAACCATCCCCGAGATCTACGACATGCAGGCGCGGGCGATCTTCGAGGCGACATTGGCGGCCAGCCAGGATGGCGACCCGGTCGTGCCGGAAATCATGATCCCGCTGGTGTCCGCGCGGCGCGAGGTCGAACTGGTAAAGGCGCGCATCGATGCGGTGGCCGCCGCCGTGCAGGCAGAACAGAAACGCGCGTTCGATTTCCGCCTGGGGGTCATGGTTGAAACCCCGCGGGCCTGTCTGCGCGCGGCCGAGTTTTCGCCCTATACGTCCTTTCTGAGTTTCGGCACCAACGATCTGACCCAGATGGCCTATGGCCTGTCGCGTGACGATGCGGGCCGCTTCATGTCCGACTACGTGAACCAGGGGGTGTTTCCGGAGGATCCGTTTCACGTTCTGGACACGGACGGGGTGGGCGAACTGGTCAATCTGGGGGCAGAGCGCGGGCGTGCCAGCAATCCGGGAATCACCTTGTCGATCTGCGGCGAACATGGCGGTAACCCCGAATCAATCGCCTTTTGCAGGGCTGCGGGGTTCGACTATGTGTCCTGTTCGCCGTTCCGGGTTCCTGTGGCGCGACTAGCTGCCGCACAACTGGCAATCGGACACAGGATATGCGATTCTTGACGCATTGAAATCAACATATGGTGGTCGTGGCCGGTTCTAGGCCTCTGCTTTTTTAGCCGGAACCGGCCAAAAATCGCTTGCAATTTTTCACAAACTGGACCTTTGCGGAATTCTTGGGTATCCGCTGCCCTGCGCTTGTCGCGGGAGGGTCCGGCGCGGACCGTTCTTTGGGGGATATTATGCAACGATTTTTGACCGCTGCCACGGTCTGTTCGGTGTTGGCATTACCGTTGGGTCTGTTTTCATCCAGTGCCCACGCCGAAGCTGAACGCAGCAACCGTATTGAAACCTCGACCGAGGTCAAAGCCCGCAAGGCTCTGGGCCCGTATCTCAAGTCGTTGCTGACCGCAACGCAGCCCAAGGCCGAGCTAAAGCCGATCGCGGCCAGCTATTCGAAAAGCTGGCTGGATGCGCAACCGCGCGCGACAGGGGATGCGCAGTGGCGATGCCTGTCCGAGGCATTGTACTTTGAAGCCCGCGGCGAGAACGTCAAAGGGCAGTTCGCCGTCGCCGAGGTGATCCTGAACCGGGTCAAAAGCGACCGGTTCCCCGACACGCTGTGCGGCGTTATCAATCAGGGCACGGGACGCAGGTATCAGTGCCAGTTCACCTATACCTGCGATGGCCACAAGGAAGTCATCGCCGAGCGCAAAGCCTTTGAACGCGTCGCCAAGGTGGCGCGTGCGGTGATCGACGGGACGGATGTGGAACTGACCGACGGCGCGACCCATTATCACACGACCGCCGTGCGCCCGTCCTGGGCCCGTGTCTACAAACAGACCGCGCGTATCGGGGTGCATGTCTTTTATCGCCACACCTATCGGACGGCCAGCAATTGACCGCCCTCGGCGCGGTTCCGGCATGGGCCGACCGTGCCAGAACCGCAAAAAAGTGTTTCAAGTTGGTTAAAACGTGTCATAACTAAAACGTGATATCGCGCCGCCCGGGTCCGGGCAGGGTAGACCCGCGTTTGCGGGACAGGAGTTCCCGAAGACCAGACCGGCGCGAATAACTGGCCGCGATTGACGTCTTTTCGCAGGCGTCGTCGTCCATGCCAGACAGGGGTCAGCCTTTGCGATTCAGGGAGGGATCACGAAGGCTGACCTCTGCTTGTCGTTCCTGCCCATCGTGCGATGGATTTCAGGCCGGTGGGGTCGGAGAATATTCCGCTGCCGTCCGTTTTTGCACGGAACCTGTCGCAGACGCGGGTTTCGCAGGTCTGCCTGCGCTGGTAAACTGGTCCGCACCGTGCCCCAATTGCCCCTGAACGAAAGCCGACCTGTATGAGCTCTGAAGTCCGTCTTGCCTTTGCGCATCCCTCCGAACGCGCCGAGGCGACGGCGCAACCGGGGCCGCTGGACCGGATTTCCCTGCGCGATCATATCGTCGAGGTCGAGATCGGCGCGTTTCAGGCCGAACGCGGGACCACCCAGCGGATTTGTTTCAACGTGGTGGTCGAGGTCCAGCCCCTGACCGGACCTGTCGATGATGATGTTGATCGCATTCTTTCCTATGACCGGGTCACCGAAGCGATCGCGCATGAACTGGCCGAGGAGCGGTTGAATCTGCTGGAAACTCTGGCTGAACGTATTGCGGAACGGATTCTGCAGGAACCGCAGGCGATGCGGGTTTTCGTGCGGATCGAAAAACTGGATCGCGGCCCCGGCGCATTGGGCGTCGAGATCGTGCGCGGACGCGATCAGGTGGTTTTGGACGGGCATGATCTTGACCGTCCGCATCCGCGTCTGATGTATCTTTCTTCCGACGCCATCCAGTCCGACAATCTGACGGGCTGGATCGACCAGATGGTGGCGCGGGACCGTCCTCTGGTGCTGTGTGTGGGGGCGCATGACCTGCCCGTGCCCCGGACCGGTCACAAGATGACCCAAAGACGGATCGATCTGTTGGCGATAGAACAGAATGCCTGGCGGCTGGCCGCGCGCGACCTGCGCTGCAAGGTGGTGGCGACGCGGACCGAACTGGACTGGGCGATGAAGAACGGTCAGATCTGTGTCTGGGCCCCGTCCAAGATCGTGCTGGACGCGGTCGATGGCCCGTCAGCGGCGCCGTCCGACGCGGTGGCCCTGGCGGCCTGGTTCGCAGCGACCTTTGAAGCCGGTGAAATGATGGTGATCGGTGCCGAATTGCCTGACGATCCCGGCGTACCGCTGCGGGCGGTGCCGGTGGAGCAGACCGTCCTGTGACCATGTACGCCCGCCCGCTTGTACAACAGGGGACCATGCGTCCCGCTGGTGCCGTGCCGCTGGCGGGGGGCGCGATCTGGTTCACCCATGTCGAACTGCTGCAACGCAACGCGGCGTCCCGGATCATGCCTGCGCAGGATCTGCCGGACCCCGTGCTGGACAGGTTGACCGCACCGCGTGAACCAATGGTCGGGCTGGATCTGTCGCAGCCACGGATCATGGGCATCCTGAATGTCACGCCCGACAGCTTCTCGGACGGAGGGGTGCATTTCGATCCCGACATCGCGTGCAAGGCCGCGCTGAACATGGCCGCCCAGGGGGCGGCGATGATCGATATCGGCGGAGAATCGACCCGCCCGGGCGCGGAATATGTGCCCCAAGATACCGAAATCGCGCGCACCGCCCCGGTGATCCGTGCCGTCAGCCGGGACGTGGCGATCCCGCTTTCGATTGATACGCGCAAGACGGCGGTGGCAGAGGCGGCACTGGATGCGGGGGCGGCCCTGGTCAACGATGTGTCGGGGTTCACCCATGATGCGGCCCTGGCAGCGATGTGCGCCGCGCGACAGGTGCCGGTATGCGTGATGCATGCGCAGGGCGATCCGGCCACGATGCAGCAGGATCCGCAATATGAAAACGTGCTGCTGGACGTGTATGACTTTCTCGAGGCGCAAATTACCCGGCTGGAACAACACGGCATTGCGCGCGCGCGGATACTGGCCGATCCGGGGATCGGGTTTGGCAAGAATTTGGCCCACAATCTGACATTATTGCGCAATATCAGCCTGTTTCATGGGTTGGGGTGCGCCATCCTGCTGGGGGTCTCGCGCAAACGGTTCATCGGCACCATCGGGCAGGCCGCGCAGGCCGATGCGCGGGTGCCGGGTTCGATCGCCGTGGGGCTTGCCGGGGTGGCGCAGGGTGTGCAAATCCTGCGGGTGCATGACGTGGCCGAAACGGTCCAGGCCCTGCGGTTGTGGCAGGCGACAAGGTAAAGGTGTGTGATGAGAGAATTGTTTGGAACCGACGGCGTGCGCGGCACGGCCAATACGCATCCGATGACGGCCGACATGGCGCTGCGGATCGGGGCCGCGGTCGGCAGATACTTCCGCCGTGACGCAGGCGGTGTGCATCGTGTGGTGATCGGCAAGGACACCCGGCTGTCGGGCTATATGTTCGAAAACGCCCTGACCGCGGGCCTGACCAGCACCGGCATGAATGTGCTGCTGCTCGGCCCCGTGCCGACGCCGGCGGTGGGGCTGATGACACGGTCGATGCGGGCGGATCTGGGGGTCATGATTTCGGCCAGCCACAACCCGGCCGAGGACAACGGGATCAAGTTTTTCGGGCCCGACGGGTTCAAGCTGTCGGATCAGGCCGAAGCCGAGATCGAACACCTGATCCACGCCGGGGTCGAACCGGCGCAGGCGGCCCGAATCGGACGTGCGAAACGGATCGATGACGCCCGGTTCCGCTATGGCGAGCGTGTCAAATCCTCGCTGCCCCGCGATTTGCGTCTGGACGGGCTGAAGGTGGTGGTCGATTGCGCCAACGGGGCAGCCTATCGGGCTGCGCCGGACATCCTGTGGGAACTGGGGGCCGATGTGATCCCGGTCGGCGTGGCTCCGGATGGGTACAACATCAACCGTGATTGCGGTTCGACCCAGCCCCGCGCGGCGGCCGAGACCGTTGTGGCGCATGGCGCGGACGTGGGGATCTGTCTGGATGGCGACGCCGATCGGGTGATCATGATCGACGAGACCGGCACCGTGGCGGATGGCGACCAACTGATGGCGCTGCTGGCGACCCGCTGGGCGGCAGAGGATCGTCTTGCCGGTGGCGCTTTGGTTGCGACGGTGATGTCCAACCTTGGACTGGAGCGGCACCTGCAGACGCAAGGGCTGCGGTTGGAGCGCACCGGGGTCGGGGACCGCTATGTCGTCGAACGCATGCGGGAAGGCGGTTTCAACCTGGGCGGTGAGCAATCCGGCCACATCGTGATGAGCGACTATGCCACCACCGGCGACGGGCTGATGGCGGGGCTGCATTTCCTGTCAGAGATGGTTCGGTCCGGGCGGCCCTCCAGCGTGCTTGCGCGCCAATTCGCCCCGGTGCCGCAGCTGTTGAAGAACGTGCGCTATGGCCAGGGGCAGCAGCCGCTTGAGTGGCCCGGCGTTCAGCAGGCCATTGCCGATGCGGAAACGGCGCTGATCGGCAAGGGGCGTCTGCTCATTCGCCGTTCGGGCACTGAACCGTTGATCCGGGTGATGGCGGAATGCGAGGATGCGGCCCTGCTTGAGCGCACCGTGGATAGCGTTGTGGATGCGGTTTCGGTGGCGGTTTCGGCCTGATGTCAGCGTGAAAACAGACGCTGCAGCGCGCCGAACTGACTGAGCGCCACGCCTGACAGGATCAGCGTCATCGCCCCCAGGAAAACGCCGGGCAGCGGTTCACCCAGCAGCGCCGCGCCCAACAGCACGGACCACAGCGGCACCATGTAGTTGACCAGCGACATGAACACCGGCCCCGCGCTGCGCACCACCGTGACCCGCAGCAGATTGGCCGCGGCGGTCGGCACCAGCCCCAGAAACGCCAGAACCCACAAAGTGCGGGCGTCGGTTGCGGGCGGCGGCCCTTCGACCGCCCAGGCCAGTGGAACCACCACCGCCGCGCCCAGCAGCAACAGGATGGCAGACAGGCCCACGGGATCTACCGGCGGCAGACGGCGCATCAACACCGAACTGGTGGCATAGCAGGCGGCGGCGGCAACACAGGCAATGCGACCGGGCAGTTCCAGCGCCAGCCCGCTGCTTTCAAATGCCTGCCCGCCGATCAGGATGGCAACCCCGGCAAACCCGATGACAAACCCCAACGCCCGGCGCGGGGTGATCCGTTCTCCCGGCACCAGGAAATGCGCCAGCGGCAGCACGATCAGCGCCGTACTGGCCATGGAGACCCCGGCAAACCCGGCGGTGACAAATTGCTGTCCCCAGGAAATCAGCATGAAGGGCATGGCCGAACTGAGCGCGCCGATCAGCACCAGGCTGACGCGATTCGCCGTGGTCGGTCGCCGGGTGAACAGCGCGCCACCGCGCAACAGCCAAACAACGGTCGTCAACGCGGCGCCGAAACCGATGCGTGCCGCTGCCAGCCAGAACGGTGTGATGCCACGCAGGGCGATTTCGATCACCAGAAAGGTTCCGCCCCAGACAATCCCGAGGATGGCAACCATGGCCCAACTTCTGGCCGTGATATCGGGGGCTTCGTTCATTGTTCAACCCGAGGTCGGGAACGGGCGCGCGCGCTTTCCCGGAATTGCGAGACCCCGGCACAAGGCCGGGGTCAGCGTGAACCGCATCAGGGCGGATCGGACCAAGCGTCGGAAAAACCGGCGCATCGGGGTCAGTTCTTTTCTTTGTCCACCATCTTGCCGGCCGAGATCCACGGCATCATGCCGCGCAGGGTTTCGCCGACCTTTTCGATCTGGTGTTCGTCGTTCAAACGGCGGGTGCCCTTGAAGAACGGCTGGCCCACCTGGTTTTCGCTCATGAAATCGCGCACGAACTTGCCGGTCTGGATGTCCGTCAGGATCGCTTTCATCCGGGCCTTGGTTTCGTCATAGGGCAGAACCCGCGGACCCGAGACATATTCGCCATATTCCGCGGTGTTGGAGATCGAGTAGTTCATGTTGGCGATGCCGCCCTCATAGATCAGATCAACGATCAGTTTCACTTCGTGCAGGCATTCGAAATAGGCCATTTCCGGCGCATATCCGGCCTCGACCAGGGTTTCAAAGCCCATGCGGATCAGTTCGACCAGACCGCCACACAGAACCGCCTGCTCGCCGAACAGGTCGGTTTCGCATTCTTCGCGGAAGTTGGTTTCGATGATGCCGGAACGCCCGCCGCCGATGGCGCTGCAATAGGACAGGCCCAGTTCCAGCGCCTTGCCGGACGCGTCATTGTCGACCGCCACCAGGCAGGGTACGCCACCGCCCTTGGTGTATTCGCCGCGCACGGTGTGGCCCGGGCCCTTGGGGGCCATCATGATGACGTCGACACCGGGCTTGGGTTCGATCAGGCCGAAATGGACGTTCAGCCCGTGGGCAAATGCGATGGCGGCACCGTCGCGGATGTTGTCATGCACATATTTCTTGTAGGTTTCGGCCTGCAGTTCGTCGGGCATGGTGAACATGATCAGGTCGGCCCATGCGGCGGCTTCGGCGATGCCCATGACCTGCAGGCCTTCGCCTTCGGCCTTGGCGGCGCTTGGGCTGCCTTCGCGCAGAGCAACGACCAGGTTCTTGGCACCGGAATCGCGCAGGTTCAGCGCATGGGCATGGCCCTGGCTGCCATAGCCCAGAATGGCCACTTTCTTGTCCTTGATCAGGTTGATGTCGCAATCACGGTCATAATACACGCGCATGGGTTTTCCTTTCCTTGTGTGTTGCGCAGGGTGTAGCGCGACCTGTTGGCGAATGTCAGCAGGAAAAACTGGGAATTTCGCCCAGATACCGGTAATTTCATTCGTCGAAAGCGCGATAATGGGAAAATTCATGCTTGATGATGTGGATCGCCGTCTGTTGCGCCTGTGGCAGGCGGATCCGACGATGCCGGTTGCCGAACTGGCTGAACGTGCACAGCTCAGCCCGTCGCGCTGCGCACGTCGGCTTGAGCGGATGCAGGCCGACAATGTACTGCTGGGGATCGAGGCGGTGATCGACTGGACCGCGTTGGGATATGCGGTCGAGGTGTCGTTGCGCGTGACCCTGGACAAGACCCAATCGCGCGCGTTCGAAGAGTTTATCCAGGCCGCGCGCGAGGTGCCCGAAGTGCTGGAGATCCAGACGTTCCTGGGGCGGGTCGATGTGCGTCTGTCGGTGATTGCCCGGGATATGGCGCAGTATCAGCAGATCTATCGAGACCGGATCCTGACCTTGCCGCATATCGCCGATATCGAGGCGCTCATGCATATCAGCCGCATCAAGAGCGACGAGATGCTGCCCATATGATCGAACTGGATGAAATCGACCGCAAGTTGCTGCAGGCTCTGGCGCGCGACGCCGGACAGGGCACCGCGGTGCTGGGGCGTCGTTTCGGATTGTCCCAACCCGCCACATGGCGTCGGATCCGGCGGCTGGAACAGGCCGGAGTGATCCAGGCGCGCCGCTTGCGCCTGAATGCCGAGGCCTTGGGCTTTGGGGTCACCGTGTTCCTGGGGGTCAAGCTGGCCCGCAAGGGGCAGATCAGCCTGGAAGACTTCGAACGCGCCGTATCCGCCATTCCCGAAGTGCAGACAGTCGAGCATGTGCTGGGGCTGTACGATTATCGTTTGCGCGTGGTGGCCCGTGATCTGGCCGATTTCGAACGTGTTCTGCGCCGCCGCATCATGGCGTTGCCGGGGGCGGGGGATCTGGAGGCGAATGTGCTGCTGTCCGAAGAACGCCGGCCGGGCCCGATCGGATAGCATCGGCTGCGCCCGGCATGACAGCGGTGCGACGCAACACCATGGCTGTTTTGGCAAACAGGTTTTGCAAAGCGCTGCCTTGGCGGGGTATGCAGAGCCAACTGAAAACGGAGACTGCCATGACTGCCCTGCTTGACACTGTTGATCCAGACGGCCTTGAAGAATTCTCGGTCGTGTTCACCGACCGTTCGCTCAACCATATGTCGCAACAATTCCAACAGGTCATGCGCGACATCTCGGACTTGCTGAAACAGGTCTACAATGCCGACGCCGTCGCGGTGATTCCGGGCGGCGGAACCTATGCCATGGAGGCCGTCGCGCGCCAGTTCGCGCGCAACGCCGGTGTGCTGGTGGTGCGCAACGGCTGGTTTTCCTATCGCTGGAGCCAGATCATCGAGACCGGCGGGCTGACAGCAAAAAACCGGGTCATGAAGGCCCGGCAGACAGGCAATACAAGCCCCGCGCCCTTTGCCCCCGCGCCGATCGATGATGTGGTTGCCGAAATCCGCGAGACCCGCCCCGACGTCGTGTTCGCCCCGCATGTGGAAACCGCCGCTGGCGTCATTCTGCCAGATGACTATATCACCGCGATGGCCCAGGCCGCCCACGAGGTGGGGGCGTTGATGGTGCTGGATTGCATCGCCTCGGGCTGTGTCTGGGTCGATATGAAATCCACCGGGGTCGACGTGCTGATCAGTGCGCCCCAAAAGGGCTGGAGCGCCTCGCCCTGCGCCGGTCTGGTGATGATGTCCGAACGCGCCGAGACGCGGCTGCAAGAGACCAGTTCAGACAGTTTTGCCATCGACCTGAAGAAATGGCGCCAAATGATGGTCGCATATGAAGAGGGCGGACATGCCTATCATGCGACCATGCCGACGGACGCGTTGCGCGACTTTCGCGATACGATGCTGGAAACCCGCGACTACGGTTTTGACCGTCTTTGCGCGGCGCAATGGGCCCTGGGCGACGGGGTGCGGTCGATGCTGGCGGAAAAGGGGATCGTTTCGGTCGCGGCCGAAGGGTTCGGCGCGCCCGGCGTGGTGGTCAGCTATACCGATGACGCGGCGATTCAGAACGGCAGCAAATTCGCCGCCAAGGGCATGCAGATCGCGGCGGGCGTGCCGCTGCAATGCGATGAGCCGGCGGAATTCCAGACCTTTCGTCTGGGGCTGTTCGGACTCGACAAGCTGTATGATGTGGACGCCACCATTGCCCGCCTCAGACGCGTGATCGACCAGGTGCTTTGACACCGTTTTCCCGCCGCCGAACGGATATCGGGGGCGGGGCGCGGCCCGTGACGCGTCGGAATTACCGTATGCCCAGGCCCATCTGCATCAGGCCGCGCCGCACCGGGGCCAGGGCGTACAAGGCGCTCAGCCCCATCGCGCGTGCGTCCCGCAGCGGACGCGCTGACGCCATCGAGGCGCGATTCAGAAAATCGATGCCCTGCACCCGCAGTTTGACATCCTTGATCCGGCCTTGGTGATATGCCGTCATCATGGCCGCATCGCCCAACCCGCCCGGGCGGCTTGTGGCAAGATCCCGCAGCAGGCGCAGATCGGCCAGCGACATATTCAACCCCTGCGCCCCGATCGGGGGCACCACATGCGCCGCTTCGGCCATCAGCGCCAGCCGTTCGCCCGACAAGCGCGCCGCCTGTTGGCTGATGATCGGCCAGATCGTGCGGCGCGTCGCCAGCGTCAGAGGGCCAAGCAGGTGACAGGATCGTTCGCTCATGGCGGCCTGGAAATCGGCGGTGTCCAGCGCCATCAATTCCAGCGCCTTGGGGCCGTGTTCCATCCAGACGACGGCGGAACTGGGGCTTCCCTGGTGATCCGGCAGCGGGACCAGGGTGAACGGGCCGCCGCTGCGATGGATTTCTGTCGATACGTTGTGATGCGGTTCGGGGTGGGTGACGGCAAAGGCCAGCGCCTTCTGGCCATAGCGGGTGGTCTGAACGTCAATCCCGGCGGCCTGCCGCATGGGAGAATCGCGCCCGTCGGCTGCGATCACCAGGCGCGTGTGCACCTTGCTGCCATCGCTCAGCCCGACGCGGGCCCGGGTCTCGCGGGTGAACAGGGTCGTGGTGCCGGTGCCCGGGCGAAAATCGACATTGGGCAGTTCTGCCAGACGTGCCACCATTTCGCGCCGCAGCAGCCAGTTGGGCAAATTCCAGCCGAAAGGCTGGTCCGACAGATCCGAGGCGCTGAACTCGCGCACCGTGCGCGGTTCGGCTGTGTCCCCGCCTGCATCCACGATGCGCATGACCTGCAACGGGGCGGCAAACGGGGCCAGCCGGTCCCACAATCCGCACTCCATCAGCAACGTCCGCGCGGGCTGTAGAATCGCGGTGGTGCGCAAATCCGCGCCGGCATTGTCGCGTTCGGTCACCGGCGCGGCGGGATCCACGCAGATCACGTCAAATCCGGCGGCCCCGAATGTTGCCGCCGCGCTCAGCCCGGCAGGTCCGCCACCGGAGATCAGGATATCGCAACTTTGAGTCATCTCGGCCCTCCGCTTGCCTGCCAACCTAGTGCGCAACGGGCTGCAAGGCCAAGCGACATCCTGTCCGGCATCAGCCCCGTGTGATCAGCAGCAGGGTCAAAAAGACCACCGGCACCAGGGCCAGCGCGGGCAGGTACAAGCCGGGCAAACCAAAGATCAAAGCCAGCGACAGCCACAGGCAGACAAACCCGCCCAAAGCATACCAGACATTGTCCTTGTCGCCGAACGCCAGGTCACGGGCGACCCAGCCGATGACCGGAATGCGAAAAAAGAGACGCTGCAAGAAGGGCAGGCGGGGCTGCGGATGTGCAAGACTCATGGCCGGGCTCCTGTTCAGGGTGTTCGTGGCCCTGACATAGGCGCTCTGGGGGCAGGTGCGACGCGCGGATTGTCGCAACAGTGCATTTCAAATGACGGTTTTCAGAAAAGCCGTCAGGTCATCGGTATGGTGATGGATATGGCGGGCCGGAAAAGCCTGGGGCGCGACATGCACGGTGCGCATGCCCATGTCGTGCGGGGCCGACAGGTTGCGGTGATCGTCCTCGAACATGGCGGCGCATGTCGGATCGGTGCCATCGCGCGTGAAGACCGTTTCAAAGGCCGCGCGTTCCGGTTTGGGAAGAAACCCCGCGTGTTCGACGCCATAGACGGCATCAAAGACACCCTCCAATCCCCGTGCCGCCAACACCCGCCTGGCATAGGGGGCGGTTCCGTTCGTGTAGACGATGCAGCGCCCGGGCAGATCGCAGATATGGGCGCGCAGATCGGCGTCCTGTTCCAGGTGGTCCATCGAGATGTCATGGACCTCTGACAGATAGGGCCCCGGATCCACGTCATGTTCGCGCATCAGACCGGCCAGCGTAGTACCATACAGGTGCCAATAATGCTTGCGCAGCCGGTTCGCTTCGATGCGGTCGACCCCGAGCGACTGCATGACGTATGTCGTCATGCGCTGTTCGATCTGATCGAACAGCCGTGCCTGTGGCGGATACAGGGTGTTGTCCAGATCGAACACCCAGGTGGTTATGTGTGAAAATGCGTTCTTGACCATGGTGTTGCTCTAGGACAGCGGCGGCAAGAATTCAACGGCGGGGTTGAACGTCGGGCCAGCGCGCCTGTAAACATGGCCAGCATCGCAACCGGGGAGGGATCCGATGTCGCAGACCAAACAGCCGCAAACGGATGCCTACAATCTGGTGCTGGAGGCGATAGACATTGGCGTCTACAAGCCCGGAGATCGGCTGGTCGAAAGCGATCTCGCCGAACGGTTCGGCGTGTCGCGCACGCCCATCCGCGAAGCGTTGCAGCGGCTTGAAACCCAGTCCTTGCTGGAACGGGACGGACGGTCGCTGATCGTGGCCTCGCTGGATCACAACCAGATGGCCGAATTGTATGTGGTCCGCCGCGAACTGGAAGGGCTGGCGGCCCGGCTGGCGGCGCGCCATGCCAACGATGAAGAGGTTTCGGTTCTGCGGGCGATGGTTGCGTCGGATGATGCCCTGATCAAGGATCCGGCCGCCCTGTCACGCGCCAACCGGCGGTTTCACAAGCAGATTCACCTGGCCTCGCACAATCGCTATCTGGTGCAGCAACTGGATCTGGTGCATCGCACCATGGCACTGATGGCGACCACGTCGCTGGCGGCGCAGGGCCGTGGTGAAATTGCACAAAGCGAACATGACGGCATCGTCAAAGCCATCGAGGCGCGGGATGAGAGCGCCGCGGAAAAGGCGCTCAAGGATCACATTTCGGTGGCGTTCATGACCCGTTTGCAACAGGATGCCAACGCCCGCGAGCATTCGGGCTAGGCTGCGCTCGCCCCGCAGGCAGCGGCATCATGTGCTGGACAGCTCGGCTTCGGCCTGCCCATGCTGGGTCTTGTCCCAATAATAGGGGGCGACGATCAGTTCGTATAATGCCTTGTACGCCGCCAGGGCGGCCAACGGAAAATAGAACATCATCGTTGGCACCCAGCGCATGAGAAACCGCCGTTCGGGCGAGAAGACGGCGACCAGGCCGATGGTGATCACCATCAGTTCGGCCAGCACGAACAGCGCCGAGAACCCATAGACAACGCCGTTTGGCACAAGGGTCTGCACCGGGTGGTCATAGCCCAACAGGATCAGCCAGAAGGTCCACAGAACCGGCGCCAGCAGGAACTGGCTGAGCGTGCCGACAAAGAACGCCTGAAAGCTGAGAAACCGCCAAAGCCCCAGATCGGCGAACAACTGGCGCGGGTTGCGCATGTGGACCAGATACGTGACCATGAACCCCTTCAGCCAGCGGGACCGCTGTTTGACCCAGGCCCAGGGGCGGCAATTGGCCTCTTCGTAGGTGACCGTATCAATCAGTTCCGTGCGATAGCCCGCGCGGCACAGGCGGACCCCCAGATCGGCATCTTCGGTGACGTTGTGGGCGTCCCAACCGCCCAGTTCCTCCAGCTTGTCGCGCCGGAAAAACAGCGTCGTGCCCCCCAAAGGCACCACCAGCCCCATGCGGGCGATGCCGGGCAGCACGACGCGGAACCAACTGGCGTATTCGATCGTGAAACAGCGCGCCAACCAGTTGGTGCGCGGGTTGTAGTAATCCAGAATGCCCTGCAGACAGACCACGTCCGGGGGCGCATGGGAAAACCGGTCGACCACATGCTCGATCTGGCCCGGCACCGGCGCGTCCTCGGCATCCCAGACGCCAATGATGTCCCCCCGGCAGAAATCCAGAGCATAGTTCATCGCGCGTGGCTTGGTTGTCAGCCCGGAATAGGAGGGCACCCGAACCACCCGCATCCAGGCCGGCAAGCGGGTTCGGTTCAGGGTCGCATGGGTGATGTCGTCATGTTCTTCCAGCACCAGGATCACATCCAGCAGCGCCTTGGGATAGGTCAGTCGGGACAGGCGTCGTATCAGGGCGGCGGCGATTTCCTTTTCATGAAACAGGGGCACCAGAATCGAAACCTTGGGCAATCGTGGGGCCGGTGCGTTCGCCGCGTCCAATGCACGGGGCGCAGGGGCGGTTACGCGGTCATGGTTGACCAGGTGCATACAGGCCGCCGTCAGCTTGAGGGTGACGAACATGGTCAGCGTCGCAATGGCGATCAGACTCAGAACGCCCAGCATCGTGGCCGGCGCAAGCATCAGCATGCCGACCATCGCGATCAGCGCCAGACACAGCCTGAACCGGTTGCCTGTTTGCCAGGTGCGGCAACTGAACTGCTCGGCGACGCGGGTCTCTGCGGCCTCGGCCATGCGCACCGAAAAAGCGCTGGCAATCGCCGCTTCGATCTGGGTGTCGGATGCCAGAACCGGGCGTATGTCTGAAAACCTGTCGGACAGTGCGTCGCGCACCCAATCGAAACGATCCGGGCGGTCGGTTGCGATCAGAACGGTGTCGCCCTGCCGTTGCCAGGGAATGACGCCGTGATGCAGCCAGAACTTGTAGGACATGCCTTTGCAAAGCTCGGGATCGGGCGGATGGCGGTCAAGATCCACCTGCTCGATGTCATTCTGCCGGGCCAGCGCGGCCTGCACATGTTCGTGGTTCGCCCAGCCCTCGGAGATCAGAATTTCACCGATCGGCGCGCCAAGTGTGCGTTGCAGTTGAAGCGCACGGATCAGGTGACCCGGCGTGATGATGCCGCTCTGCACCAGATGGCGTCCCAATGGTTGCCGGGGCGCATCCGGTTTCAGTGGTATGGCGGCAGCGGGTCGAGGGGCCAGCAGCCGCAGATTTTGAGAGCTCATTCGAGCGATCCAACACGCTAAGTCAAAGTCAGGACTTACCGTGAAGGATCAGGGTTAACGGTCCGTAAATACGCAAGAATTTCCCACGCACGAACCGTTCGGCCGGCTGTTACGCCGGAACCCGCGCCGCCATGGCCGCCGCGAAGCGTTCGAACAGATAGAAACTGTCTTGCGGGCCGGGGCTGGCCTCGGGGTGGTATTGCACAGAATAAACGGGGCGATCCGCCATGCGGATGCCGCAGTTCGAGCCGTCAAACAGGGAGCGATGCGTTTCCAGCACGTTGTCCGGCAGGCTCTGGGCATCGACGGCAAACCCGTGGTTCATCGAGGTGATCTCGACCTTGCCGGTCTCCAGATCCTTGACCGGATGGTTGGCGCCGTGGTGGCCGTGGTTCATCTTGATTGTTTTTGCCCCCAGCGCCAGGGCCAGCATCTGGTGGCCCAGGCAAATGCCAAAGACCGGGATGTCCGTACTGTCGAGGATCTCGCGGATCATCGGCACCGCATATGTGCCGGTTGCCGCAGGATCGCCCGGACCGTTGGACAGAAAGACACCGTCCGGCTGATGCGCCAGAACCTCGGCGGCGGTTGCTGTCGCGGGCATGACGATCACATCGCAACCGGCGCTGGCCAGGCAGCGCAGGATATTGCGCTTGGCCCCATAGTCCAGGGCCACGACCTTGTGTTTGGGGGCCGTCTGGGGCTTGTGGCCGCCCGGCCAGGCCCACCGCATTTCATCCCAGCGATAGGATTGCGCACAGGTCACGTCGCGGGCCAGATCCATGCCTTCGAGGCCGGCGAAACCGCGCGCGGCGGCCAGCAGTTGCTCAAGATCGAAACTGCCGTCCGGATCATGGGCCAGCGCAACATGGGGCGCACCTTGTTGGCGGATCGCGCGGGTCAGGCGGCGGGTGTCGACGCCACCGATCGCGATGGGGCCCCGACGTTCCAGCCAACTGCGCAGATCTTCGCTGGCGCGCCAGTTGCTGGGCGCGGTGGGGTCCCATTTGACGACCATGCCCGATGCGACGGGATCGGCGGTTTCGTCATCATCAGTATTGACGCCGACATTGCCGATATGGGGAAACGTAAAGGTCACGATCTGTCCGGCATAGGACGGATCGGTCATGATTTCCTGATAGCCGGTCATGGCCGTGTTGAAACACAGCTCGGCCGTGGTCAGACCGACCGCGCCAAAACCGGTGCCGTAAAACACGGATCCATCGGCCAGGGCCAGGCAAGCTGTCGGCTTGGAAGGGACCGAATTGGTCATGACGCGACTCCTCTGGGGCTGAACTGATGGATACCTAAGGGCCATGCCGGGCATGGTCAAGCCTGTCCGAGAATCGCGACATTGTTTGTTTTCAATGGCTTGGCCTTGCGACAGCATGGTTGTACCGCGCATTGTCATTCGATAGAGTCGGGGTTTCGAAATCCATGGGGATGGGATAGGAAAGATGGACATGCGTTCTCGGGTCAATATGGCCCTTAAACAGGCAATGCGGGACAAGGCGACGACCCGCTTGTCGACCCTGCGGCTGATATGCGCCGCCATCAAGGATCAGGATATCGCCGTGCGCGGCGAGGGCGAGGGCAGCGGCGTCGGGGATGCCGAGGTTCTGGCCATTCTCAGCAAGATGACCAAGCAGCGCCAGGAAAGTGCGCGTGCCTACGAAGAGGGCGGGCGGCTGGATCTGGCCGAGCGTGAGCAGCAGGAAATCGCGATCATCGAGGAATTCCTGCCCAAACAGCTGGATTCGGATCAGGTGGCCGCAGCTGTGCGCAAGGCGGTCGAGAACACCGGCGCGGAATCGATCCGCGACATGGGCAAGGTGATGGCCGAACTCAAAGGCAAGTACACCGGCCAGATGGATTTCGGCAAGGTCGGCCCGCTGGTCAAGGACCGGCTCTGCGCGGGCTGAACCGCGTTTGCCAACATCTTGATCCTGTGCCGCTTACTGCGGCCGGGCGCGAACCGGGCCATCGGCGCCGGTCATGGTCTTGAGGTCATGCGGCGCGTAGATCGCGAGAAAGTTCATCATACAGGGCGATGCGCTCGTCTTCCGACAGGAAGGCACCGATTTCGACCTCGCGGCCGTTGCCCTTGAGGGTCACATAATACGGCACCGGGCCGCCCTTGTTGTGCATCTGGGCCGTGGCCCAGTATCGGTTGCAGTCCCATTCCTGGGACTGCCCGTTGGGGGCGTGCCGCACGAGATGGGCGCGCTCATCGGTCAGGGTCAGGATTTCCAGGATCTGCGCATTGCGGCGGCTGCGGCCGAGCGCCCACCAGAGCCCGGCCACCGCCAGCATCAGAAACGGCAGCAACCCCCACCACAGCTGGCTGCCCAGCAGGGAAAACAGCGGAATCAGCACCATCGCGAAAGTGGCAAGGATGAAGACCGCAAAACCTTTGGGCGGCAGCGATTGATGCGGCCAGAGGTGCAGCTCGCGGGTCGCGGCGCGGGGGTCTTGCGTGGTCCAGCTATAGGGCATGTGTTCCGTTCAGCCTGGCATGTGCTATAGGCCGGCATTCTGTTTCGCTGTCCGGGGCCGCCATCGGGGATCAGCCCAGAAATGCCCTTGCGGCGTCAAACTGATCCTCGTCGAAATACCGCGATTCAGCCGAAATGAAGCGGCGCAGGATCTTCTGCGCCAGTTTCTGCCAGGCTTCATCGCCCACGATCGCGACCCGGCTGGGGATATGTCGATGGTCGCGCACCAGCTTGAAATGATCGCCAAGTGCCGCCAGACCCTGCCAGCCATCGAAGTCGCGCAGATCCAGCAACAGCTTGAATGCTCCGTGATCGCGCACATAGGCATCCAGATTGTCCTCGGCGTGTTCATAGGCTTCGGAATCCAGTTTGCCGATCAGCTGTACATGCAGCACGTCTTCGCCCATCGGGGTCATATGAATGCTGCCCAGCGATTCCGTGAGCCAGCGCCGGGCGGCGTCCAGTTCGTCCGGCTCGAAAGTTTCCACCGGGCCGGGAAAAGCAAAACCCATCACCTTGATCCCGTTCTCGATCCAGTCGGCATCGGTCACAACGGCAATCCGGTCAAAGCCGCTCCAGTGACGCAGACCCAGACGTATGTCGGCCCAAGCGGCCCCGGCGGAAAATCCTTCGAAGCCGGGCCCGATGCGCACCAGCATCCGCAGCCGGTCATGGTCGGCCATCGCCTGTTCCAGGGCAGGGGTCAGCACGTCGTGATAGTCCCGGGCTTCCAATTTGCCGGTCAGCTGAATTTCCATGACGCCCTGGGGTGTGACGGGTGTTGCTGTGATCATTGCTCAGTCTCCGGATGAGGTGCCGCTTGTCCGGTTTTCGAACGCAGGCATTGCACCAGCAGGGAACACCATGTGCTGCAGGCGTTCAACCCCGCCAGGCTGTTCGGTCGCATATCATGGGTCTCGGCAGGCAGCCTTGATCGTCCCAACAGCCAAGATGCGTTGCGATGTACAACCTCAGGTGGCATCGTGGGTCGTGTAATGACCTTTCAACGACAAGACAGGCAAGCATCACGATGACAAGAACGATCCGACGTTTTTCATTCATATTGGTCTGCGCGCTTCTGGCCTATTTGCTGTTCTGGCCGGTTCCGCTGGATCCGGTTGCCTGGTCGGCACCGGCCAATGCCGGCTATGTCGGCCCCTATGCGGCCAATCACAAGCTGGCAGGGCTAAAGCGGCATGATCTGATGGGACATCACGGGCCCGAGGATCTGGCAATCGGCGCGGACGGGGCGCTGTATATCAACACCGGCGAGGGCGATATTCTGCGCCGGGCACCCGATGGCGAGCTGACAGTATTCGCGCAGACCAACGGACGCCCGCTGGGGATCGAGATGGGGCCGGACGGCGCGTTATGGGTGGCTGATGCTTATCAGGGGCTCATGCGGGTGGACGACAATGGTGTCACACTTGTGCTGGACGAAACCCGGGACGGGACCCCGATCCGCTATGCCAACAGCCTGGATTTCGCACCCGATGGGGCCATCTGGCTGTCGGATGCGTCCACCCGGTTTGGCGCAAGGCAATGGGGCGGCACGCTTGAGGCGTCGTATCTGGAGATCCTGGAACATGGGCGCAGCGGGCGGATCATCCGCTTTGATCCATCCACCGGGGTTGCTGAAATCAAGCTTGCAGGCATCAGCTTTGCCAATGGTGTGGCAATGGGGGCGACCGGCGAATGGTTGCTGTTCTGTGAAACCGGCGAGTCAGCCCTGCGCAAGCTGTGGATCAAAGGCCCGAGGGCCGGCGAGGTCGAGGATGTTCTGACCGGCCTTCCGGGCTATCCCGACAATATCAAACGCGACGCGGCGGGCGGGTTTCTGTTGGGGCTGGTGTCCAAGCGCTCGGCGGCGGCGGACAAGACCGCACCCTATCCGTTCCTGCGCAAGATCGTGCAACGTCTTCCGGCCGCGATGCGCCCCAAGGCCGTCAGCTACGGGTTTGTCATTCACCTGAACGAAGACGGCGAGGTCACGGAAACCTGGCAGGACCCGGCGGCGGATTACCCGTTGGTCACAGGTGCGGTGCGCGATCCGGATGGGTCGTTGTGGGTGTCGTCGCTTGGTGCCGATTGGTTGGCGCAACTGGTCGGGCCATGATCGGCCGGCACCCTGTCGATCCTGCCTGTCCGGCATAGAACCCGCCCCACATAAAAAATGGCCCGCGGCGATGCCAGCGGGCCATATTCCGTGTTGCGGTTGCCGCGTCTAATGCGCGTGCTTGTGGTCCCATTCTTCCTGCTTGGGCAGGATTTCGAACGTGTGTTCCGGCGGCGGGCTGGGGATGGTCCATTCCAGCGTATCCGCATATTCGTTCCAGGGGTTGTTTTCGGTCACTTTGGCACCGCGTGTGAGCGTGTACCAGATGATGCCGAAGAACAGCAGGAACGACGCGAACGACAGGAAGGCACCCAGGCTGGACCAGTAGTTCCAGTAGGCGAAGGCCTCGGGATAGTCGATGTAGCGGCGCGGCATACCCTGACGACCCAGAAAGTGCTGGGGGAAGAAGGTCAGGTTGGCGCCAATGAACATCATCCAGAAATGCACCTTGGCTGCTGCTTCCGGATACATGCGGCCGGTCATCTTGGGCAGATAGAAATACATGCCCGAGAAGATGGCGAACACGGCACCCAGGCTCATCACATAGTGGAAGTGGGCCACCACATAGTAGGTATCGTGATAGTACCGGTCCACGGCCGCCTGGGACAGCACGATGCCGGTCACGCCGCCGATGGTGAACAGGAACAAGAACCCGAAGGCCCACAGCATCGGGGCGCGCATCTCGATCGAACCGCCCCACATGGTCGCGAGCCAACTGAAGATCTTGACCCCGGTGGGCACCGCGATGACCATGGTTGCCAGCATGAAATAGGCCTGCTGGTTCAGGGTCATGCCGACCGTGTACATGTGGTGCGCCCAGACGACAAAGCCCAGGGCCCCGATGGCGATCAGCGCCCAGACCATCGGCAGATAGCCGAAGATCGGCTTGCGGCTGAAGGTGGCGATGACGTGGCTGATGATGCCGAACCCGGGCAGGATCACGATGTACACTTCCGGATGGCCAAAGAACCACAGGATGTGCTGATACAGGATCGGGTCGCCGCCACCGGCGGGATCAAAGAAGGTAAAGCCAAAGTTGCGATCCATCAGCAGCATGGTGATGGCACCGGCCAGAACCGGCAGGGACAGCAGGATCAGCCAGGCTGTGACGAAGATCGACCATGAGAACAGCGGCACCTTGAACAGGGTCATGCCGGGGGCACGCATGTTCAGGAAGGTGGTGATCATGTTGATCGCACCCAGGATCGAGCTGGCACCGGAAACGTGCACGGCGAAGATGGCGAAATCCATCGACATGCCGCCTTCGTTCACCGACAGCGGCGGGTACAGAACCCAGCCCACGCCGGACCCGGCCTGGTCATTGCCGCCCGGTGTCAGGATCGAGCAGATCGCCAGGCTGGTGCCGAACACATACAGCCAGAACGACAGGTTGTTCATCCGCGGAAAGGCCATGTCCGGCGCGCCGATCTGCAACGGCATGAAATAGTTGCCGAACCCGCCGAACAGCGCCGGAATGACCACGAAGAACATCATCAGGATGCCGTGGCCGGTGATCAGCACGTTCCACAGATGGCCGTTGGGCGTGCATTCCGCCGCCGAGTCGGCAAACAGCCGGGCACCTTCCATGCACATATGTTGCACCCCGGGCTCCATCAGCTCGAGTCGCATGTAAACGGTAAATCCGACCGATATCAGACCCGCAAGAGCGGATACGATCAGATAGAGAATCCCGATATCCTTATGGTTGGTCGACATGAACCAACGCGTAAAGAAACTGCGCTCGTCCTCGTGCTCGTGACCATGAATGGCTGCGTCTGCCATTTGGTGCCTCCTGTTGAAAATGACCGCGCGCCGGGAATGAGGTGCGCGTGTGTTCCCTTCAGGTTTTAGAATGGCTGTAAGGGGGCTTCAATGGCCGAGTTTGATCTGGATCAAGATAAATTGCCGCGCCCCCCCCTGCATTTGGGCCGTGCGCAGGCGGTTTGCGGGCTTGACGGGGGGCCGGGGGCGGCTCACAAACCGCAGGACGTTTTCGCCGCAGAAGGGGTTTTGCCGTGTCCGATGCTTCCGTTCCATATGATTCCGACAATATCTTTGCCAAGATCCTGCGCGGGGAAATTCCGTCGACCCGGGTGTACGAGGATGACGCGACGCTGGTTTTCATGGACATCATGCCGCGCGCGGACGGGCATTGCATGGTGATCCCGAAGACGCCTTGCCGCAATGTTCTGGACGCAACCCCGGATCAGTTGGCGGCGGTGATGCAGACGGTGCAGAAAGTCAGCCGTGCGGTGATGCGCGCCTTTGACGCCACCGGAGTGACGATCCAGCAGTTCAACGAAGCCGATGGCGGACAAGAGGTGTTTCACCTGCATGTCCACATTCTGCCGCGCCATGCCGGTGACAGTCTGCGGCCGCCCGGAAACATGGGGGACATGGATCAGATCGCGGAACACGCACGCAAGATTCGTGCGGCGCTGGAGTAGACCCGCAAGAGGGTTATGAAACAACGCGTTACGGGGTGTAGTTGATCCAGTCTCGGCTTGGCTCTGCTGCGTAGTGATCGGACAGGCACCGGTCATGTTCGGAAAAGGCGTCCAGCACGGCGCAGACATGGTCATGCCGGCCGTCACAGGCCGTGGCGATGCGGGACAGTTCGCGTTCCAGACTTTGCAGCCGAGCGATGCGGCGGCGCACCGCGTCCCGCTGGATGCGCGCGATGTCATGGGCGCGGTCCAGCGCGTCGCCTTTGGCCCCTTCAAGCGATATCAACGCCGCGATATCCGGCAGCGGCAATCCCAGATCGCGCGCATGACGTATGAAACCCAACCGCCCCAGCGCAGCCTTGCTGTAGCGGCGCTGATTGCCCGCTGTGCGCTCGGGTTCAGGCAGCAGCCCCTTTTGTTCATAGAACCGGATCGTCGGAACCTTGACCCCGGTGCGCCGCGCCATTTCTCCGATCGAAAACATGATACCCCCTTGAACCTCTAGCGACTAGAGATCCTAAATGTCTTTCTGCGACCAGTAAAGGACACAGAATCATGCCACACGATCATCACGGCCATCATCATCACATCGATCCGGACGCCGGGGATGCCCGCGTGGCCTGGGCGGTGGTTGTCAACGTGGCGCTGACCGTGGCGCAGATCGTGGGCGGGCTGTTGTCGGGGTCGCTGGCGCTGATCGCCGATGCGCTGCATAATTTCTCGGATGCTGTGGCCCTGGTCATCGCTTTCGCGGCCCGCAAGATCGCTCGCCGTCCGGCGGATGGGCAGATGAGTTTTGGCTATGGCCGGATCGAGGTGGTGGCGGCGCTGATCAACTATACCACGCTGATCGTGATTGCGCTGTATCTGGTCTACGAGGGTATTTTCCGGTTCTTTCAGCCGCAACCGGTGGACGGCTGGCTGGTGGTGTGGATCGCTGCAATCGCGCTGCTGGTCGATCTGGTGACGGCGGTGCTGACCTATTCCATGGCCAAGGACAGCATGAACATTCGGGCCGCATTCCTGCACAACCTGGCGGATGCATTGGGCTCGGTCGCGGTGATCGTCGCGGGCACGCTGGTGATACTCTATCAATGGACCTGGGTGGATCCGTTGGTCACATTGCTGATTGCCGGCTACATCCTGTGGCATGTCAAAAGCGAAATCGGCGGCGTCATCCGGGTGTTGATGCTGGGTCTGCCCGATGGCTTGAAAATGGACGAGGTGATCGCCGAAATCCGGGCCATGCGGGGCGTGCAGGATCTGCACCACGTTCATCTGTGGCAGATGCAAGAACACCAGCCCGCCTTTCAGGCGCATGTGGTCGTTTCCGATGCGGATTGGGCCGGGGCCGAAACGATCCGTTCGGACATCAAGACCCGGCTGATGCGCCGTTTCGGCATCGACCATGCCACGCTGGAGTTGGAAAGCAGGGCCAATGGATGCGTCGGTGCCAGGGTGATCGGGCATTGAGGACAACTAGCGGGCGTCAAACACCTGCGGGAAGGTGGTGCGCAATGCCAGATCGACATCGTTCAGCGTCACCGGCAGCCCCAGATCAATCAGGCTGGTGACACCGTGTTCGGCGATTCCGCAGGGCACGATTCCGCTGAAATGGTCCAGATCGGGCTCCACGTTGATCGAAATGCCGTGAAAGCTGACCCATTTGCGTAGACGGATGCCGATGGCGGCGATCTTGTCCTCGGCCTTTGTGCCATTGGCGCTCAGGGGCTTGTCATCGCGTTCAACCCAGACCCCGACGCGGCCATCGCGAATGTGGCCGGTGACGTTGAATTCGGCCAGTGCCGCGATGACCCAGGTCTCCAGTTGCTTGACAAAGGCGCGGACGTCGTGCCCGCGTTTCCCGACGTCCAGCATCACATAGACCACCCGCTGTCCGGGACCGTGGTATGTGTATTGTCCGCCGCGCCGGGTCTGATGAACCGGAAAGCGGTTCGGGTCGGTCAGGTCTTCGATACGCGCACTGGTGCCCGCGGTGTACAGGGGCGGATGTTCCAGCAGCCAGATGCATTCGCGGGCCTGTTTCGCGGCAATCGCGGCGGCGCGGGCCTCCATGAAATCGACGGCGGTCTCATACTCCGTCAGCCCATCTGATATGATCCATTCCACCATGTCCGGTGCTTTACCCCGACGCGGCGCGGGGGGGAAGCCCGCACCGCATGCGACCCGGCCGGATCGGCCACGCAAAAGGACGGGCCGGGCCGCCGTTTTTCCCTTCACAAGCCCCCAGCCTTGGTCTATAGCCCGGCCTGACCAAGCCTGGGCGTGCGGCCGTGGCGGAATTGGTAGACGCGCAGCGTTGAGGTCGCTGTGGGGTAACACCCGTGGAAGTTCGAGTCTTCTCGGCCGCACCAAATCATGGACATTGCCAACTGACTGCATGCCGCACAGCGCCGTTTCTGGACGCGCAAGGCCGCCGGGACAGTGTCGCTTGGGGCTGGCGCGGCGGTTCGCGCGGATCGGGAAACGACATGCAATCTTCTTGAACATGGATGTATCTGGTCTAGTCTGTTTGACGACAAGGAGAACGATCATGTTTGAACGTCTGAAAACCCTCCCGCTGGTTCTTGCCCTTCTGGCCCCGGCGCCATTGGTGGCTGACGCGGACGGGCCGGACTTTTTCGGTGTCACCGGGGTTTCTGACGATGATGTGCTGAATATCCGCTCGGGACCCGGCGGTTCGCATGAGAAGATCGGGCAGATTCCGTTTGACGGGGACGGGATCCGGAACCTGGGCTGCGAGGGCGGGCTGAGCTTTGCCGAGTGGGCGGAGGCGTCTGAGGCAGAGCGCGGTGCAGCGTCAAGGCGGCGCTGGTGTCAGGTACGGTATCGCGGTGTTCAGGGCTGGGTTGCCGGGCGCTATCTGACCGAGGGCAGCGCGCCGCCAGCCGACACGGTTGCGCCGAGTTTTGACTGTGCCAAAGCGCAGGGCAGCGCACAACAGGCCGTTTGCGCCGACCCACATCTGGCGCGGCTGGATCTGGAACTGGCGCGCTTGTACGGGCTGGTGGTGAATGGGCCGCACATGACAGCTGACCGTTTGCCGGAATTGAAGGCGATGCAGCGCGGCTGGATAAAGGGGCGCGATGACTGCTGGAAGGCGCTTGCCGGGCTGAACGACTGTATTGCGGGAAGCTATGCGATGCGGATCGACGCGCTGCGCACCGGGTATTCCGATGCGCGCGCGGCGGATGATGCGGGCGTTTCCGCAGGACCGTTTGCCTATGTCTGCGATACGCTGGATGTGCCTGTGTCCATGGTGTCAATCAATGCCGAGCCATCGATCCTGTCCCTGCGCTGGGGCGACAACTGGATCACGCCGACAGGACGCCCGGCGGCGTCGGGTGCCAAGTATGGTGCAGATACCGCGCAGGGGGTGTTCCAGTTCTGGACAAAGGGAAACGAAGCCCTGTTCCTGCGCCCCGGTCAGCCCGAGGTCAGTTGTGTTCTGGACGAAACCGGCTGACCGATCCGCGCCGGGCGCGGGGTATGGCGCGTTCGGGGAATGCCAAGATGTTGCATCCACGCGCGCAGGGCGATCAGGCGGTTGAGCGGAACCCGACGATGAGCTGGCGCAACCCGAATGCGGCACCAGCGAAAATCGCCATCATGGTCACCGGCGCGCTGATCGCCAGAACGCTGAAAGCGGACAATCCCTGACCCACGGTGCAGCCCATGGCGATCACCGCCCCTGCGCCCATGATGGCGGCACCGATGATCTGTCGGCGCAACTCGCGCGGGTCTTCACAGGCTTCCCAGCGGAAATGCCCCTTGATCAGCGATCCGATGAAGGCCCCGAGCCAGACCCCGGCGATTGATCCAACGGCAAACGAGATCGCCCGGGCGCTGCCGGTCATGGCAAACAGGATGGTTTCGCCCAGCGGGGCCGAAAAACTATGCGAAACAACGGGTGTGGCATCAAACCCGACCTGGCGGACATATTGTGTGCCGGCCCAGCCCGAAACGATGGCCAGCCCGACCACAATCGACCAGAACATGGCATTGCGGTCCGTCCTGAAAGGGCCGGACACAAGAGCGGCTGCGCAGAACAGCAGCCCGACCGCGATGCCGATGCCGGTCACCGGAAATCCGGTCAGCGCGGCGGCGTGGTGGGCCAATCCGGGTGGAACCCCGGAGATGACCGGGGACTGGTGAAACAGCGCATCGCGCAGCGGAGCCAGCGGGCCGGCCAACACCACATAGGTCGAGACCCCCATGACCAGCACGATCACAAAGGATCTCAGGTCGCCGCCGCCCAGCCGGGCGATGGCCCCATACCCGCAGTTGCCGGACAGCGCCATGCCATAGCCGAACATCAGCCCGCCGATGACAGAGGCCTGTGGCATCCAGCGGATGGACAGATAATAGGTATCCGCGCCGGTCAGCAGACCCGTCGCCATCAGCGCAAAGCTGCCGGTCACCGCGACCCCGATGGCCAGGACCCACATGCGCATGCGCAAACCGTTGCCGCCATACAGCAGATCCTCGATCGCACCCAGGGTGCAAAACCGGCCCAGCCGCGCAGCAAGCCCCAGCAGGATGCCGCCGAACAACCCGACCAGCGCAACCGCCTGGCCGTCGGTCAAGACGTCCGACAAGAGCGTTTCCCCCCCTGTGGCGCGCGGTCAGATCGCGCAGCGTGGCGATATCGTGCCGCCCGCATGGGGCGGCCGCATCAATCAGCCGGTTTCAGTCTCTTTGGACCCGTCCTTGCAGAACAGATCATAGACGACTTCCAGAATGCGGCGTGGCCGGTCGTCGGCCAGCCGGTAAAAGATCGTCTTGCCGTCACGTCGCGGAATCACCAGCCCTTCGAGCCGCAGGCGCGACAGTTGCTGGGATACAGCCGCCTGACGGGCGGACAGAAGCTCTTCAAGCTCGGTCACCGATTTTTCGCCGGTCACCAGATGGCACAGGATCATCAACCGGCCTTCATGGCTGATCGCTTTCAGGAAGTTGGAGGCTGTGGTCGCGTTTTCGACCATCGAATCCAGCTCGTCTTCGGCCATTTCGGATGAGAACTCGGGAAGTGCCATGCCTGTCCTGTCGTATTGCCGGCTTCAGAAAGCGATCTGGTCTTCGATGGCGGCGATGCCCGCTTCGGCGCAGACATCGTCCAGGTCCGGCCCCGGCGCCCCCGAGACCCCGATCCCCGCGACGACCGAACCGCCGCCTTCATAGACCACCAGCCCCCCGCCCAGCGGCAGGGCCTCGCTGAGGTGACGAATGCCGGATGAAACCTGCCCGGCCGCGGTCGAGGCCGCCAGATCTGTCGTTGAACTGCGAAAACTGACCGCGGTCCAGGCCTTGCGGCGGCTGGTTTCATAGACATGCGCCCCGGCGTACTGGTCGCGCAGAAACACCTGCGGCAGACCGAAACGATCGACCACGGTGACGCCGACCTGGTATCCGGCGTCCCGGCAGGCGATCAGCGCGGCCTGGGCCATTTGCTGCGCCACTTCGGGTTTCAGCGCCTTGAAATGGACCAGCGCGTCAGTGTCGTCCTGGGCCATCGCCGGAAATGCGAGGCTGGCCGTCGCGGCCATGGCTAAAGACAGTCGTTTCATCATTCGTCTCCTTCAAACCCTGTATACTGGACCAGCAGCTTCGCCAGAACCGGCCAAAAGAAATTTTCCCCCGGATAGCCTTCGAGACGGGCCAGTTCGCGATTGCCGTCGACGATCAGGAACGTCGGAGTAAAGCTGACGCGACGGGCAATGTCGAGATCTTCGGGCAGGGCGCGCAGATCGACACGGCGCAAGGGCGCGAACTGCCCCTCGGGCGTGTTGGGATACGCGGGCGCAATTTCTTCGTTCCAGCGGGCGCACCATTCACAGCCGACCTGTTCCACCATGACCAGTTCCACCGCCCAGACCGGCAGCGCGACACAGGCGGCCAGCATGATCGGCACCAGCCGTCGTGGATTTGAAAGCAGGGAAAATGACAGGATCGGCATGTCGCACCCGTTGACGTCTGGTCATCATAAAACGTAATCTGAATATGTGAATGATTCAAGCTTTGACATCGGGCCTTCTGTCCGTATCGGCTGAAGGGGGGCCAAGTTGCTGGAAATTTCTCTTGCCGGGGCGTTGTTTGCCGGGCTGCTCAGTTTCTTTACGCCCTGCATCCTGCCGATGGTTCCGTTCTATCTGTCTTACATGGGCGGTTTGTCGATGGCTGAACTGCGCGGCGACGGGGCCATCGCGCCCGGAGCGCAGAAACGTCTGGTGGTGTCGGCGCTGTTTTTCGCGCTTGGGGTCACCACGGTGTTCATGCTGCTGGGAATGGGTGCGACCGCGCTGGGGCAGGCGTTCGGCCAGTATCTTGAGCCGCTGTCTTATGTGGCGGCGGCGATTCTGGTGGTCTTCGGGTTGCATTTCCTGGGGGTGATCAAGGTGCCGCTGCTGTATCGTGAGGCGCGGCTTGAAAGCCAGGCCGAAGCCAGCACGGTGGTCGGGGCGTATCTGATGGGGCTGGCCTTCGGGTTCGGCTGGACCCCCTGCGTGGGCCCGGCGCTGGCCTCGATCCTGATGATCGCCAGCGGGATGGGGGATATTTGGCGTGGGGCGTTGCTGTTGTTCGTGTATGGTGTGGGCATGACCGCGCCGTTCATCCTGGCGGCCCTGTTTGCCAAACCGTTTCTGGCCTGGGTGCAGCGCCATCGCGCCGTCTTTGCATGGGTCGAAAAGGGCATGGGGGCGATGCTGATCCTGTTCGCGGTATTGATCGCAACCGGCGGCGTGAACCTGATCGCGCAGGCGATGATTGACTGGTTCCCGGGGTTCGGATCTTTGGGTTGAGACCGGGTCGAAACCGGGTTGAGAGAGGAGAACACGATGAAACATTGGATTGCAGCGGGCTTTGCGCTTCTTCTGGCGATGCCGGTCGGGGCGGTCGAGGTGGGGGATGACGGGCTGCACAAAACCCCATGGATGCGCGATACGTTCAAGGACCTCCGCGAGGATCTGGCCGAGGCCAATGCCGAAGGCAAGCGCATGGTCCTGTTCTTCGAGCAGCGCGGCTGTATCTATTGCAGCAAGATGCACAACGAGGTTTTCCCCGATCCCGATCTGACGCGGTTGATCGAGGACGAGTTCTTTGTCGTGCAGTTGAATCTGCACGGCGACACCGAGGTCACGGATTTCGACGGCGAGGTGCTGTCGGAAAAGAACATGGCGCGCAAATGGAACATTCTGTTCACGCCGACGCTGCTGTTCCTGCCCGAAACGGTGCCTGCGGACCAGACCGCGCCAGAGGCGGCGGTGGCTGTGATGCCCGGGGCGTTTGCCGTCGGGACGACCACCGACATGTTCACATGGGTCGTGGAAAAGCGCTATGCGCTTGATGGCGATGAAGATTTTCAGCGATACCACGCCCGCAGAATCCAGGAGCGCGACAACGGCAAGGCGGATTGATGCCGGGCTGGGCACAGTTAATAATTCAAAATTGTGAATTTGTTCTTGCGAAGCGCATCGCCTGTATTCTACGGTATGCGGGACCAAGCAAGCCACCGCAGTGGCAGTCAGGGGAGGAAACATGCAGCTGAAGAAACTTACAGTGGCGGCAATGCTGATTGCCGGTGCGGCCGCAGCGAACGAGATCGCGCCCGCGGATGTCGTCTTTACCGAGGATGGCGCGATCGAAGCCTCGCTCAGCGGGTCGCCGGGTGTGGCCGAGAATGCACCCGAAATCATGAACAAGGGGGCAGGCAACTGCATCGCCTGTCATCAGGTCACGGCGCTGAGCGATATACCGTTTCACGGTGAGGTCGGCCCGTCCCTGGACGGGGCCGGCAGCCGCTGGACCGAGGCCGAGCTGCGCGGATTGGTTGCAAATGCAAAGATGACGTTCGAAGGCTCTATGATGCCCTCCTTCTACAAGATCGACGGTTTCACCCGGCCGGGTGACGCCTATACCGGCAAGGCTGCGAAGCTTCCGTTGGACCCGTTGCTTACGGCGCAGCAGGTCGAGGATGTCGTCGCCTTTCTGATGACGCTCAAGGATCAGTGACGCGCGCGGCGCGGCACAGGACAAACAGGAGACAAGAGATGGAATTCTCACGACGCGATACTCTGGCGATGGGGCTGGGCGCAGCTGCGTTGACGGTTCTGCCCATGCGGGTTTTTGCCTCGGCCACGGAAGACGCGATTGCCGCCTTCACCGGCGGTGCGGACATGGCCGACGAGGGCGTCACGCTGACGGCCCCGGAAATTGCCGAAAATGGCAACACGGTGCCGATCGAGGTGTCCGCGCCGGGCGCGAGCGCGATCATGGTGCTGGCGGCAGGCAACCCGACGCCGCCGGTGGCGACGTTCAACTTCGGTCCGCTGGCCGCAAGCCAGTCCGCCTCGACCCGGATCCGGCTGGCGGGAACTCAGGACGTGGTTGCCATCGCCAAGCTGGCGGATGGATCGTTCGCACGCGCCACGTCCACCGTAAAAGTCACAATCGGGGGCTGCGGCGGCTGATCCGCTGCTCCGCGCCCAACCCGACATTCAGGAGAGAAAAACATGGCATCTGGTGCAAAACCCCGCGTCAAGGTCCCGAAGACCGCAGCCGCAGGCGACACGATCACGATCAAGACGCTGATCAGCCACAAAATGGAAAGCGGTCAGCGCAAGGACAAGGAAGGCAATGTCATTCCGCGTTCGATCATCAATCGCTTCACCTGTGATTTCAACGGGCAGAATGTGATCGACGTCAAGATGGAACCGGCGATCTCGACCAACCCCTATTTCCAGTTCGAAGCCACGGTCCCCGAAGCGGGAGAGTTTGCTTTCAAGTGGTATGATGACGACGGCTCTGAATACGAAGAAAGCAAATCCATCGCCATCGGCTGAGACCTTGAGACCGGGAGGAGACCCAGAATGACAAAAAGATCAGGCAGCAAGGCACTGACATGGATGGCACTGAGTTCGGTGGTATTCGCGGCACCGGCGCTGGCAGATGAGTCCGCCAAACTGGTGGTGAACGATGAAATCGAAATGATCACCGAAACTGACGCACCCGCCCATCTGGACGGGGCGCTGGGAACGATCCGTTCGGGCTGGACCTTCCGGACCTCGGAGACCCAGGTTCTGCAGATGGATGATTTTGACAATCCCGGCATGATCTTTGTCGATCAGGCGTTGGACCAGTGGAACACCGTCGAGGGCAGCGCGGGCAAATCCTGCGCCAGTTGCCATGACGATGTGGAAAGTTCAATGGCGGGGGTCCGGGCGGTGTACCCCAAGTGGAACGAGGAAGCCGAAGAGGTTCGCACACTGGTGATGCAGATCAACGATTGCCGTGAAAACCAGATGGGTGCGGAGCCGTTGAAATACACCAGTGGCAAGATGACCGCGATGGAGGCGTTGATCAGCGTTCAGTCGCGCGGCATGCCGGTGGATGTGGCAATCGACGGTCCGGCCCAGTCGACATGGGAAAGGGGCAAGGACATCTATTACACCCGTTTCGGTCAGTTGGATCTGTCCTGTGCAAATTGCCACGAGGACAATTACGACAACATGATCCGCGCCGACCACCTGAGCCAGGGCCAGATCAACGGCTTTCCGGTGTATCGTCTGAAAAACACCAAGCTGAACAATGCGCATGCCCGGTTCAAGGGCTGCATTCGCGACACCCGCGCGGAAACGTTCAAGCCGGGCAGCGATGAATTTGTCGCCCTTGAGCTTTATGTTGCGAGCCGCGGCAATGGATTGTCGGTCGAAGCCCCGTCCGTCCGCAACTGAACATATGACCCCGCGCCGAACTGTCGGGGCGGGGTTTTTCGTCGATATATAATTCACACATGCGAATGTGTGTTTTGGGAAAGAAAGACAGCTTCATGATCTCACGGCGCGATTTTCTGCAGGTTTCGATGGCCGCTTCGGCCATGTATGGCGCATCGGGTTTCGGCAATTGGGCGCGGTTGGCGGCGCAACAGGCGCTGACCCAGGATCAGCTGCTGGAATTCGACACCTTCGGCAATGTCAGTCTGATCCATGTCACGGACATTCACGCCCAGCTGAAACCGATCTATTTCCGCGAACCCGAAATCAACATCGGCGTCGGTGCGAACAAGGGGCAGGTGCCGCATGTGACCGGCGCGGATTTCCGTAAACTGTATGGCATCGCGGATGGAAGCCCTTCGGCGTATGCGTTGACCTATAACGATTTTGCCGCGCTGGCGCAGGGTTATGGCCGCGTCGGCGGGCTGGACAGGGTGGCGACCGTGATCAACGCGATCCGTGCCGCGCGCCCCGATGCCTTGCTTCTGGATGGGGGCGACACCTGGCACGGGTCGATGACCTGCTACAAGACTGCCGGGCAGGACATGGTCAACGTGATGAACGCGTTGAAACCGGACGCGATGACATTCCACTGGGAGTTTACCCTGGGATCCGAGCGGGTGCAGGAAATCGTCGAGGGGCTGCCTTTTGCCGCGCTGGGACAGAACATTTTCGATGCCGAATGGGACGAACCGGCCGAATTGTTCAAGCCCTACAAGTTCTTTGAGCGCGGAGGCGTCAAGATCGCGGTCATCGGGCAAGCCTTCCCCTATATGCCCATTGCCAACCCCGGCTGGATGTTCCCGGAATACAGTTTCGGGATCCGGGATGAAAACATGCAGGCAATGGTCGACGAAGTGCGCGCGGCGGGCGCCGAACTGGTGGTCTGCCTGTCCCATAACGGGTTTGACGTGGACAAGAAGATGGCCAGCCAGGTCAGCGGTATCGACGTGATCCTGTCCGGGCATACGCATGACGCGCTGCCCGAGCCGGTTCTGGTCGGGACGACCCATATCATCGCCAGCGGCTCGAACGGCAAATTCGTCAGCCGGGTCGATCTGGATGTGCGCGACGGCCGTATGATGGGGCTGCGTCACAAGCTGATCCCGATCTTTTCCGACGTGATTGCGCCGGATGCCGAGATCGCCGCCCTGATCGACCAGCAACGCGCGCCCTATGCCGATGAGCTGGCCGAGGTGATCGGGCAGACGGACAGCCTGCTGTACCGGCGCGGCAACTTCAACGGGTCGTGGGACGATCTGATCTGCGATGCGCTGATGTCCGAGCGCGAGGCTGATATCGCCATGAGCCCGGGCGTGCGTTGGGGGACGTCCATTCTGCCCGGTCAGGACATCACCCGGGAAGACATTTTCAATGTCACCTCGATGACGTACCCCAATGCCTATCGCTCTGAAATGACAGGGGAATTCATCAAGGTGATCCTTGAGGACGTGGGCGACAACATCTTCAACCCGGATCCCTATTACCAGCAGGGCGGCGACATGGTGCGCGTCGGCGGACTGGGATATCGCATCGACATCACCAAACCGCAGGGCGAACGCATCAGCGACATGACCCTGCTGAAAACCGGCGAGGCGATTGATCCCGCGAAATCCTATGTGGTGTCCGGCTGGGCCAGCGTCAACGAAGGCACCGAGGGGCCTGCGATATGGGATGTGGTCGAAAACCATATCCGCAAACAGGGCACGGTCACGGTGGCCCCCAATACATCGGTTCAGGTGATCGGAGCCTGAGCGACTGCAATAAGACAAGGAGCAGAACGCATGACGTTTCGTTTCAAGGGCACGCGCCCATCCCGCCGCCAGTTCCTGGCCGGCGCTGCGACGGCGGGGGCAGGTGCGGTAACGGCCGCGACCGCCAAAGCGGCGGGCGACCCGCTGATCACCGAGCCTCTGTATTGGGCGCAAGGTCTGGGCGAAGGTGTGGACGCCACCCCCTACGGTTTGCCGATCGAGTATGAATCAGACGTGGTCCGGCGCAATGTCGAATGGCTGACGGCGGATACGATCAGTTCGATCAATTTCACGCCGATCCACGCGCTGGACGGTACGATCACGCCGCAGGGGTGCGCATTCGAGCGGCATCATTCCGGCGCGATCGACCTGCCCAAGGAAGATTACCGGCTGATGATCAACGGGTTGGTGGATACGCCGCTGGTGTTCACCTATGGCGATCTCGAACGGTTCCCGCGGGAAAATCATGTCTATTTCTGCGAATGCGCCGCCAATTCCGGGATGGAATGGGCCGGGGCGCAGTTGAATGGCGCACAGTTCACCCATGGCATGATCCACAACATGGAATATACCGGCGTGCCGCTGCGTACCCTGCTGGAAGAAGCGGGCTATCAGACGGCGGGAAAATGGGTCTATGTCGAAGGGGCGGATGCCTCCAGCAACGGGCGCTCGATCCCGATGGAGAAGGCGCTGGATGATGTTCTGGTCGCGTTCAAGGCCAACGGCGAGGCCCTGCGCATGGAGCATGGCTATCCGGTTCGGCTGGTGGTGCCGGGCTGGGAAGGCAACATGTGGGTGAAATGGCTGCGCCGGATCGAAGTCAGCGATGCGCCGGTCGAATCCCGCGAGGAAACCAGCAAATACACCGATACGCTAGCCAATGGGATCAGCCGCAAATGGACCTGGGAGATGGACGCCAAATCGGTCATCACCAGCCCCAGCCCGCAGTCGCCGATACTGCACGGCCCCGGCCCGCTGGTGATCACCGGACTGGCCTGGTCCGGACGCGGCGCGATCAAGCGCGTGGATGTCAGCAAGGACGGCGGCAAGACCTGGGAAACAGCCCGGCTGGCCAAGCCGGGCGAGCGTATGGCGCTGAGCCGGTTCTATCTGGACACCCAGTGGGACGGAGAGGAAATGCTGTTGCAGTCGCGTGCGATGGATGAAACCGGCTACGTGCAGCCGACCAAGACCCAGTTGCGAGACGTGCGCGGGTTGAACTCGATCTATCACAATAACGGTATTCAAACCTGGTGGGTCAAATCGGATGGAAAGGCGGAAAATGTCGAAGTTTCATAGCATAACATTCGCTTCTTCAATTGTCGCTTTAACGCTTTGCGGGCCGTTGCAGGCGGAAAAATTCGGGCTGGGCCGGGCCGCGCTGCCTGACGAGATTGCCGCCTGGGATCTGGATGTGCATCCCGACGGCACCGGACTGCCCGAAGGATCCGGAGACGTGCTGACCGGTGAAGAAGTGTTCGCCGAAAATTGCGCCTGGTGCCACGGCGACTTTGCCGAGGGCGTCGACAACTGGCCGAAACTCGCGGGCGGAATGGGCACGCTGGACCACGAAGATCCGCTCAAGACGGTGGGGTCATACTGGCCGTATCTGTCAACGACCTGGGACTACATCAACCGCTCGATGCCGTTTGGAAATGCCCAGAGCCTCACCCCGGACGAGGTCTATGGCATCGTGGCGTATATCCTGTATTCCAACGATCTGGTGGACGAGGATTTCGTGCTGTCCCGGGAAAATCTGACCCAGGTCGAAATGCCCAATGCAAACGGTTTCATCATTGATGACCGCAAGACGACCGAGGCGCATTTCGTGACGGACCCCTGCATGCAGGATTGCAAGGACAAGGTCGAAATCACCATGCGGGCGCGGGTGCTGGACGTGACACCCGACACGACAGAGTGAACCCGCAGTCGCGGTGCGGCCGGGAAGGCTGCGCCGGGGCGATCCCTGCAATATGACTCCGGCGCACGCCCTGTAAGAACCGTTTCCGAAGGCTGCGCCGGAGCGGCCAGCGACGGTTGGCTTGTTCAGGGCAGAATGGACTCGGTGCGCCGTTTGTGGCAAAGTTCAACCTATTATTGAAAGGCCAAAGGGTATCACCCGTGGGCTTCTATTTTGAACAAGCCATTGGGAGGGAACAGGATGTTCACCAAACCAAACCGCGACGTCGATCGCGTTTTCCTGCATTGCTCGGCGTCTGACAACCCATCCCACGACAACGTTGCAACCATGCGGCAATGGCACAAGGCGCGCGGCTGGAGCGATGTCGGCTATCATCTGTTCATCCGCAAAAGCGGTCAGCTCGAAGCCGGTCGGCCGCTGGAAAAGACGCCGGCGGCGCAAAGGGGCAACAATCGTGGAACGATTGCGATCTGCCTGCATGGGTTGGACGAAGAAAAGTTCACCGAGGCGCAATTTGACACCCTGCGGTCGCTTTGTGTCCAGATCAACAACGCCTACAAGGGCGACCTGACGTTTCACGGCCATCGTGAAGTGGCGGCCAAGGCCTGTCCTGTTTTCGACTACAAGGCCGTGCTGAAACTGGATCGGTTCGGCCGTCTGGGGCTGACCGGGGCGGCGGTTCAGGATCTGGTCGATACCGATACCCGCGTGCCGGACGACATGCCGGTTTTGCGGCGGGGTTGCCGGGGACCCGCCGTGGCCCTGTTGCAAAAGCAGTTGTTGCTTAAGGATGATGGCATTTTCGGCCCCAGAACCGAGGACACGGTGCGCGATTTCCAATCTGCGCACGGCCTTGCGCGGGATGGGGTCGTGGGCGCGATGACCTGGAAGAAAATCCTGGACAACGACCACATCGAACATTTCGACGAATAGCCAGGGATTGAAACATCCTGCCAAATGCCGCGTCCGGACCACGGGCGCGCGTGCTGCCCCTTGCAGCGCCCGGATGGCGATACTAAGACTCTGCTAACGCATCACCGGGTATGGTCCCGATCCATCCAGAACAAGCAGGCAGGCACAGATGTTTGATCCCACAGAAACCTACATGAACACGCTCGTCCCCATGGTGGTCGAACAGACCAGCCGCGGTGAACGGGCGTATGACATCTTTTCACGCTTGTTGAAGGAACGGATCATTTTCATCAATGGTCCGATTCACGACGGCATGAGCCATCTTGTGGTGGCGCAGCTTCTGCATCTGGAAGCGGAGAACCCGACCAAGGAAATCAGCATCTATATCAACAGCCCCGGCGGTGTGGTGACCAGCGGGCTGTCGATCTATGACACGATGCAGTATATCAAGCCCAAGGTCAGCACCTTGTGCATCGGTCAGGCGGCCTCGATGGGGTCGGTGTTGCTGGCCGGTGGCGAGGCGGGCATGCGGTTCTCGTTGCCGAACAGCCGGATCATGGTGCACCAGCCCAGCGGCGGCTATCAGGGTCAGGCCAGCGACATCATGATTCACGCGGCCGAGACCCAGAAATTGAAGGACCGGTTGTATGACATTTACGTCAAACATACCGGCCAGACCAAGAAGGCGGTTGAAAAGGCGCTGGATCGCGATAACTTCATGTCCCCGGAAGAAGCCAAGGACTGGGGCCACATTGACGAGATCGTCACCAGCCGGGACAAGGGTGACGGCGAAAGCACCTAGCGCACGGGCCGGTGGCGGGCGGATCGCAGTTCTGCGGGTGGCCACGTTTTGCGATTGTGGTGACCTGTTCACTGGCCTAAGCTGCCCCGAAGTGGGTGAAACCGCTCTGTGACATGCAGGGCGACGTCGAAAATCGAAGCCGGAAAGGTTGATCATGGCAACGAACTCGAGCGGCGACAGCAAGAATACGCTCTACTGTAGCTTTTGCGGCAAAAGCCAGCACGAGGTGCGAAAGCTGATCGCGGGCCCAACCGTGTTCATTTGTGATGAATGCGTGGAACTCTGCATGGACATCATCCGCGAGGAAACCAAGGCCAGCGGGCTGAAGGCGACCGATGGTGTTCCGACGCCCAAGGACATCTGCGAAGTTCTGGACGATTATGTGATCGGTCAGGCAATGGCCAAGCGCGTTTTGTCGGTGGCGGTTCATAACCATTACAAGCGTCTGAATCACGCCCAGAAGGCGGGCAATGACATTGAGCTGGCAAAATCCAACATCCTGCTGATCGGCCCCACCGGCTGCGGCAAGACGCTGCTGGCCCAGACGCTGGCGCGGATTCTCGATGTACCGTTCACGATGGCCGATGCGACCACCCTGACCGAAGCCGGCTATGTGGGTGAAGATGTCGAGAACATCATTCTCAAGCTGCTGCAGGCCAGCGAATACAATGTCGAACGCGCACAGCGCGGCATCGTCTATATAGACGAGGTCGACAAGATCACCCGCAAGTCGGAAAATCCCTCGATCACCCGCGACGTGTCCGGCGAAGGCGTGCAGCAGGCGTTGCTCAAGCTTATGGAAGGCACCGTGGCCAGCGTTCCGCCGCAGGGCGGGCGCAAGCATCCGCAGCAGGAATTCCTGCAGGTGGATACCACCAATATCCTGTTCATCTGTGGTGGGGCTTTCGCGGGTCTGGACAAGATCATCTCGGCCCGGGGCAAGGGCAGCGCCATGGGCTTTGGCGCGGATGTGCGTGACAATGACGAACGCGGCGTGGGCGAAGTGTTCACTGATCTGGAACCCGAGGATCTGCTGAAGTTCGGGCTGATCCCGGAATTCGTCGGGCGTCTTCCGGTTCTGGCCACGCTTGAGGATCTGGATGAAGACGCACTGGTGACCATCCTGACAAAGCCCAAGAACGCTTTGATCAAGCAGTATCAGCGTCTGTTCGAACTGGAAGACACCGAACTGCAGTTCACCGAAGACGCGTTGAAAGCGATCGCCAAGCGCGCCATCGAACGCAAGACCGGCGCGCGTGGGTTGCGCTCTATTCTCGAAGACATCCTGCTGGATACGATGTTTGATCTGCCCGGGTTGGAAAGCGTGACCAAGGTGGTGGTGAACGAAGAAGCGGCCGTTTCCGATGCGGCACCGCTGATGATCCACGCGGATGCGGAAAAGGATACCGTTTCGGCGGGCTGACCCATGGCGATCCGACGGATATCTTCGGGCGGCATGTACGAATCCAGGGTCGGCTATTGCCGCGCGGTGGTGGCAGGCGGGTTCGTTCATGTCGCGGGCACGGTCGGGCAGGGCGATACCGTGGTCGATCAGTGCCGTTCGGCGCTGGCGATCATCGAAACGGCGTTGACCGAGGCCGGGGCGGGGTTTTCCGACGTGGTGCGGGTGATATATATGTTGCCCGATCGCGCCGAGTTCGAACCGTGCTGGCCGATTCTGTCGGAAACCTTCGGGGACAATCCACCTGCCGCCACAATGATCGAATGCGGCCTCATCGACCCGAAGTACCGCATCGAGATCGAAGTGACCGCAGCCCTGCCGACTTGATTCAATATGGGGCCGATCGGCGCATACGGCGTATCGATATCTGGACGTCGGTCGGGATTTGCGTCATATCGGATCACAAGCTAACCGGAGACAGCCATGGGCATTCTGAACTCGATCTTGCGCGCCTTCACCTGGTGGGACGGACAGACTCTGAACACCCAGATCTTCACCTGGCGCAAAGGCGTCAAGGTGGGCGAAGACGATCAGGGCAATGTGTTCTACCGGAACGGGGATGACAGCAAGCGTTGGGTCATCTTCAACGGTGAAGTCGAGGCCAGCCGCGTCAGCCCGGACTGGCATGGTTGGCTGCATCGGACCTGGGATGAGCCGCCGACCGACAAGCCGCTGGCACACAAGTCATGGGAAATTCCGCATCAGGAAAACCTGACCGGGACCCCGTTGGCCTATGCCCCGCCCGGGTCGCTGCGACGCAAGGAACCGGCCCCGATCAGCGACTATGAGGCGTGGAGTCCCGAGTAACGGGCGCAACAGACGGAGCGCGAGATGTCGCACAATACCACCGAAATCATGGTCGGGGGCGCGGTACTGGCCGGTGCTTTGGCGTTTGCAATCTATGCGGGGCAGGCGACGGGATTGTCCGGAGGCGCCGGTGGCTATGAGTTGAACGCCAGTTTCCGCTCGCTTGAAGGGGTTGGCGTCGGGACCGACGTGCGTTTGGCCGGGGTCAAGATCGGCACCGTGACGGGCGTTGATCTGAACCCGCAGACCTATCGCGCCGACACGCGGTTTTCGGTGCAAAGCGGTGTGGAAATACCGGATGACAGCGCGGCGGTGGTTGCCTCCGAAGGCTTGCTGGGCGGCAACTTTCTGGAAATCGTGCCCGGCGGATCCGAATTCTATTTTGATCCCGGTGATTCGGTCGAAGACACACAAGGTGCGGTCAGCCTGATTTCTCTGTTGATCAAATTCGTTGCAGGAAGCGGGGAAGAAGGGTGATCCGGGCACTGGCTGTCGGTCTGTTGCTTGCCGCCGTCTCGCTGCCGCTGCAGGCCCAGCAAGATGCGCAGTCGGGTCTGGGCGCGGTGCTGCGCGGGCTGGACAAGGTCAATGGCCGCACCGTCGATGTCGAAATCGTCACCGGAGGCTTTGGCCGGGTCTTTGGTCTGAGCGTCGAGCTGGCCGATTGCCGGTATCCGGCAAACAACCCCACGGGCGATGCCTTTGCCTTTCTGACCATCCGTGACAGCGGCCAGCGCGACGTCCGGTTCCAGGGCTGGATGATTGCATCCTCGCCGGCGTTGAACGCGCTGGATCACAGTCGCTATGACGTCTGGGTGTTGCGCTGTATCACCTCATAGGGGGTGGGGGTCAGCGGTGCGGTGAAATCCGCGGGTTTCGCTATGGCGCGATCCAGACGGCGGTGATACTCGGCGCGTTCGAGTTCGATCCCACCCAGACTGGCCAGATGGTCGGTCAGAAACTGTGTGTCGAACAGTTCGAACCCGGCTTGTTGCAACCTGTCGACCAGATAGGCCAGAGCGATTTTTGACGCGTCCGTCCGGCGCGAAAACATGCTTTCGCCAAAAAATGCGGCACCGATCGCCACGCCATAGACGCCGCCGATCAAGTCATCCGCTTCCCATACTTCGAGCGAATGGCAATAGCCGCTGTGGTATAGCGCCACATAATGCCGCCGGATTTCTGTGCTGATCCAGGTTTCCACCCGATCCGCGCATCCGTCCACGACCCCTTCGAAATCGCGGTTGATCGTGATGTCAAACCGGGCGTTGCGCAAGCGGCGGCGCAGCGAACGCGAGATATGAAAGCCGTTCAAAGGCATGATCCCGCGTATCTTGGGATCGACCCAGAACACTTCGGCGTCGTCGCGGTGTTCGGCCATCGGAAAGATTCCGACGGCATAGCCACGCAACAGCTGTTCGGGCGTCAATGCCATTCCCGTGGTTCCCGATCAGCCTGAAACCAGAGACATGCACATGCGCCTAGCCGTCGCCGAGATGAGATTGCAGCCAATGTTCCAGCCAGTGGATATTGTAGTTCCCGCTGTGAATGTCCGGATCCTGCAACAGCGCGTGAAACAGGGGAACGGTGGTGTCGACACCGTCCACGATCAGCTCTCCCAGTGCGCGGTGCAGTCGGGCCAGGGCCTCGGGGCGATCCCGGCCGTGAACGATCAGCTTGCCGATCAGGCTGTCGTAATAGGGCGGGATCGTATATCCGTCATACAGCGCGGAATCCATCCGGACACCCAGCCCGCCGGGCGCGTGATATTGGGTGATGGGCCCGGGACAGGGTGTGAAATTTGGCAGTTTTTCGGCGTTGATGCGGATCTCGATGGCATGGCCGTTGATCTGCAGATCGTCCTGAGAGAAGGACATCGGCAGACCGGAGGCGACCCGGATCTGCTCGCGGACCAGATCGACGCCGAAAATGCCCTCGGTGACAGGGTGTTCCACCTGCAGCCTGGTGTTCATCTCGATAAAGTAGAATTCGCCGTTCTCGTAGAGAAATTCGATGGTCCCGGCGCCGATGTAATTGATCTTGGCGACCGCATCGGCACAGACCTTGCCGATCCGGGCGCGCTCTTGGGCGGTGATCGCGGGGCCGGGGGCTTCTTCGAACACTTTCTGGTGGCGGCGTTGCAATGAACAATCCCGTTCGCCCAGATGCACCGCCTTTCCCTTGCCGTCGCCAAAGACCTGAATTTCGATATGGCGCGGCGTGGTCAGGTATTTTTCGATATAGACTTCGTCATTGCCAAAGTTGCTTTTGCCTTCGGCGCGGGCGGTCTGGAACGCGGATTTCATGTCGGCAGCGGTTTGCGCCACCTTCATGCCCTTGCCGCCCCCACCGGCAGTGGCCTTGATGATGACAGGATAACCGATCTCGGCCCCGATGCGTTCGGCGTCTTCCAGCGTCGCCACCCCGCCGTCGCTGCCCGGCACACAGGGCACGCCAAGTGCCTTCATCGTGTCCTTGGCGGTGATCTTGTCGCCCATGATGCGAATGTGTTCCGCTGTCGGGCCGATGAAGGTCAGCCCGTGATCCTCGACAATCTGCACGAAATTCGCGTTCTCGGACAGAAAGCCATAGCCAGGATGGATCGCTTGTGCGCCGCTGACTTCGCAGGCGGATATGATGGCCGGGAACGAAAGATAGCTTTGCGGGCTGGGGGGCGGGCCGATACACACCGATTCATCGGCCATGCGCACATGCATCGCATCGCTGTCGGCGGTCGAATGCACGGCAACGGTTGCGATGCCCATTTCCCGTGCCGCGCGGACCACGCGCAGGGCGATCTCTCCGCGGTTGGCGATCAGAATCTTGTCAAACATGCGGATGCCCTATTCGATGATGACCAGCGGGGTGCCGTATTCAACGGCGGCACCGTCTTCGATCAGGATCCGTTTCACGGTGCCCGATTTCGGGGCCGGAATGTGATTCATCGTCTTCATGGCTTCGACGATCAGCAATGTGTCGCCTTCACTGACGCTGGCCCCGACGCTGACAAAGGCGGGGGCGTCCGGTTCCGGCTGCATGTATGCCGTGCCGACCATCGGCGACAATACGGCGCCCGGATGACCGGCGGGATCATCGGATTCGGTGGCGGCCTGTGTTGCGGGGGCTGCGCTGACGCTGGGGGCGGGGGCAACCGGGGCGGCGGCGACCGCAACCGGCGCGGGGGCTGCCGGAGACATGCGGCTGACGCGCACATTCAGGCTGTCGTCTTCGCCGTAGTCGCGTTTGACCTGCAATTCCGTAAGGTCGTTTTCGCGCAGCAATTCGGCCAGGGCCTTGATGAATGCCACGTCCGACTCGTGTTTGGTGTCTGTCATGATGTCCTCGACCGGTTCCGCTGTTCCCGTCTGTTCGCGGGTTTTCTCATAGTCGGCTTATAGGCCAAGGTGGAGCCAGTGAAAAGCGCCCTCGGTGGCCGGCAACATGACCGCACCGGCAAACGGAATTGAAGGCGGCCATGTTTGGTGCCTAATATCGACGGCACACAGGACAAGGTTGGTATCATGTATCAGGGAACTGGCGGTTTTCATGCGTGCAAGGGGCGCCGGACATGAACCTGGGCAACTGGCTGTATCGGCAGGCCATGGCCAATCCCCGCCGTCCCGCGCTGTTTCTGGGCAAGGACATGATAGAGGACTACGGTGGCTTTCACGACCGCGCCGCCCGTCTGGCGCAGTGGTTTTTGGACCAAGGCGTGTCGCCCGGTGACCGAGTCGCGATTTTCATGAAGAACTGCCCCGATTACCTGATCGTTCAATATGCGGCCTGGTACGCCGGTGCGGTCGTGGTGCCGATCAACGCCAAGCTGCATGGCCGCGAGGCCGCGTTCATCATCCGCGATGCCGGGGCCAGCCTGACCATGACCGACTGGGATCTGGGCGATGTTCTGGCCGGGGCAGAGATCCCCGGACGGATTGTTTCGGTCGGCGGGGCCGAATACGGGCGCGGTCTGCAGGCCAGGCCCCTGGCTACTCCGGTCGCGCGCCGCGCCGACGATCTGGCCTGGTTGTTCTATACTTCGGGAACCACCGGGCGGCCCAAGGGGGTGATGATCAGCAACCGGATGCTGATCGCGATGTCGCTGGCCTATGTGACGGATGTGGATGCGGTCACCCGTGAGGACAGTGTGATCTATGCCGCGCCAATGAGCCACGGCGCGGGGCTGTACAACATGATCCACGTTCTGATGGGGGCGCGGCATGTCTGTCCCCTGTCCGCAGGCTTTGATGCGGCCGAGATTTTCGATCTCGCCGGACATTTCGAACGTGCCCAGATGTTTGCCGCGCCGACGATGGTGAAACGGATGACAGATACCGCACGGGAGACGGGCGCGACGGGCAGGGGGCTGCGTACCGTGGTCTATGCGGGCGGGCCGATGTACAACGCCGACATCATCGCGGCGGTACGGCAGTTCGGGCCTGTTTTCGTGCAGGTGTACGGGCAGGGTGAATGTCCGATGGGCATCACGGCGCTATCGCGCCAGGACGTGACCGACCGGAGTTCCGCGAACTGGCAGCAGCGTCTGGCCAGTGTGGGGCGCGCGCAAGCCCCGGTTGAGGTTCAGATCGGCGACAGCCGGGGACGCCCGTTGCCGCCCGGGGAACATGGCGAAATCATGGTGCGGGGCGATGTGGTAATGCCGGGCTATTGGCGCAATCCCGAAGCGACGCGCAAGACCCTGGTCGACGGCTGGCTGATGACCGGCGACATGGGGTTCATCGATGCGCAGGGCTATGTCACCTTGCAGGACCGCTCGAAGGATCTGATCATTTCGGGCGGCTCCAATGTCTATCCGCGCGAGGTCGAAGAAATTCTGCTGACCCATGAACAGGTCGAAGAGGTTTCAGTGGTCGGGCAGGCAGACCCGGAATGGGGCGAAATCGTAGTGGCCTTTGTGGTCGGAAAGGCGTGTTGGGCGGATCTGGACCGTTTGTGCACGGAAAATATCGCCCGGTTCAAACGACCCCGACGCTATGTGCGGCTGCGCGAACTGCCAAAGAACAATTATGGCAAGATACTCAAGACCGACCTGCGCGCCCGGCTAAAGCACGAGGCGGACGCCGACTGACCCGCGCAGGTGGCGCGGTCGGTGTCGGTGGACAACTCCGGGGGCCACGACGGATCGGCGGCGGTCCCGGCACGCCGGATCAGCCGTCTTCCTGGGACTCCAGTTCCGTCGCCTGTTGTTCCAGTATTTCCATGATCTTGATCTGCATGACCGAAGGCGGCGCGGTATTTGCTTCGTCCTTCGTATCCCGTTGCCCGGACTGGAATTCGCGCGAGGTTTCGCTTTCGGACGGGGGGGTAACCTGTTGCCCCGTGCTTGCCTTTTCGGGTTCCGGCGGCAACGAGGCGGGATGCCCTGTTGGCTGCGGCGCCATGGCGGGCAGTGCGATAGAGATATTCATTGTATGCTCCAGTATTCGCGATGGAGCCCTCACCCGGCCACTATTCTGGGCCGCAAAAGATTAACGAATTCTGAACACCGAGCGGCGGCACCGGCGGTCAGCGGACAAGACGCCTGAAAAAACGGATCGCATTCCAGCGCAAATCCAGAGGTTTCGCGCCAAATTTGGATCACCTGCTGCGGTCTGGAATTGAACGTTTCAAACAGGGTGGGCAATGGCAAAGGCGTCCGTCGGGGCGCGATACGCGATCACGGACCATTTCCGATGCTTCAGATCGCCAGATATTCGGCCCGCAGTTCCTGGTTTTCCAGAACCTCGGCGGCCGAGCCGTCAAAGACAATGCCTCCGGTGTCCAGGATCACAGCCCGATCCGCCAGTTCCAGCGCGCGCACCGCATTCTGTTCGACGATGACCGTGGTCATGCCCTGTTCCTTGATATGAATCAGGGTTTTTTCGATCTCGTCCACGATCACGGGGGCCAGACCCTCATAGGGTTCGTCCAGAAGCAAGACCTTGATATCGCGCGCCAAAGCGCGGGCGATGGCCAACATCTGCTGTTCGCCCCCCGACAGGGTCACGCCCTCTTGTGCGCGTCGTTCGCCCAGTCGGGGGAACAGTTCATACAGCCGCTCGATGGACCAGCCGATCGGGGGCGCGATCTGGGCCAGTTTCAGGTTTTCTTCCACCGTGAGCCCGGCAATGATGCGCCTGTCCTCGGGAACCAGCCCCAGCCCGGCGATTGCCGCTTCGTGGCTCGCCATTCGGTGCAGCGGCTGATGATCCAGCCAGATTTCACCATGCCGCACCTGCGGATCGCCCAGTCGGGCAATCGAACGCAGGGTCGATGTCTTGCCCGCGCCGTTGCGCCCCAGCAGCGCGAGGATCTCGCCTTCGTGTACGTTGAATGTGATGCCCTGCACGATATAGCTTTCGCCATAGTAGGCGTGCACATCCCAGACCGACAGAAAGGCCGGCGCGGTCTGGGCCATGTTGGCGTTCTTGGAAAAGTCGGGTTTGACGTTCATGCGACGGCTCCTCTAGGCGCTTTCACCAAGATACGCTTCGCGCACCTTGGGATGGCCCTTGATGTTTTCCGGGGTGTCCTCGACCAGTGGGGTGCCTTGCGCCAGCACGGTGATCCGCTCGGCCAGGCTGAAGACCACATGCATGTCGTGCTCGATGATCGCGATCGTGATGTCGCGTTCGTCCTTGATCTGTTTGAGCAGGTCGATGGTGTTGTTGGTGTCGGCGCGCGCCATTCCGGCGGTGGGTTCGTCCAGCAGCAGCAGGCGGGGTTGCTGCGACAGGCACATGCCGATTTCCAGCCGCCGCTTGTCGCCGCGCGACAGTGACGCGGCAAGCATCTCGCGCTTGTCGATCATGTTCATGTCGGCCAGCATTGCTTCGGCCTGCTCCAGCACATCGCGTTGCGAGCGGATCGATGTCAGCGCGTTCATTTCGAACGCGCCGTCGCGTTTGGCAAAACAGGGGATCATCATGTTTTCCATGACGGTGAGGTCGCCGAATATCTCGGGGGTCTGGAACACGCGGCTGATGCCCATCTGGTTGATTTCATAGGGCGCGCGGCCCAGCACGGATTGCCCGTCGAACATGACGCTGCCGGTGTCGGGGATGAGTTTGCCGACAAGGCAGTTCAGCAATGTGGATTTGCCTGCGCCGTTCGGCCCGATGATCGCGTGCACGGTGTTCTCTGCCACCGACAGGTTCACATCTCCCAGGGCCTGCAATCCGCCGAACCGCTTGTTCACGCCTTTGACTTCAAGAATACTCATTGGCTGCACTCCCTATTCCGCCGGTTCGGTCTTGCTGGTGGCGGTGTCGGCCTTGGCCGATTTGCGCCCGCGTACCCAGGCCGCGATGCGCTGTCCCCCTTCGACCAGGCCGCCCGGCAGGAAAATCACCACCAGCATGAACAGGATACCCAGCGTCAGATGCCAGCCTTTGCCGATGAACGGATGGACGAGAAAGACCATGAAGTCTTCCAGCCCGTCCGGCATGAAGGCAAACCATTGATGCAGCACCGTGTCGTTGATCTTGGAGAATATGTTCTCGAAGTACTTGATGAAACCGGCCCCGAGGATCGGGCCGATCAAGGTGCCGGCCCCGCCCAGGATGGTCATCAGAACGACTTCGCCGCTGGCGGTCCATTGCATCCGCTCGGCCCCGGCCAGCGGGTCCATAGACGCCATCAGCCCCCCGGCCAGACCGGCATACATGCCTGATATGACAAAGGCGGCCAGCGTATAGGGACGTGTGTTCAGGCCGGTGAAGTTCATTCTCTGCTGGTTGGATTTCACGGCTTTCAGCATCAGCCCAAAGGGTGAACGGAAGATGCGGATCGACAGATAAACCGCAATCAGCATGATCAGCGCGCACATGTAGTATCCGGCGTTGAAGTCGAACGACCAGGGGCCCAGATCCAGCGTATAGGTGGCCCGCATTTCCAACCCGAACAGGTTGGTGACGGTGGGGCTGTCCGGTCCCATCAGATACTGCGGATCGTCGGTATAGACCTGCAAGCCGGTTTCGCCATTGGTGATCGGGGTCAGCACCGAATAGGCCAGCGCAAACGACATCTGGGCAAAAGCCAGCGTCAGGATCGAGAAATAGATGCCCGAACGGCGCAGGCTGACATAGCCGATGATCACGGCGAAGAGCCCGGACACGATGACGGCCAGGATGATCGCCGGCAGTACGTTCATGCTGAGCAGCTTGAACATCCAGACCGCCGAATAGGATCCGACCCCCAGAAAGGCCGCGTGCCCGAAGGACAGGTATCCGGTCAGCCCGAACAGAATGTTGAACCCGACAGCGAAGATGCCGAAAATCACGAACCGTTGCATCAGGTCGGGATAGCCGGCGTTGAATTGCGCCATGGCCGATCCTTCGGGAAACGGGTTCAGGATGAACGGGGCAAACAGCGTCAGGGCGGCAACCACCAGCAACAGGATGGTATCACGTTTGGTCAATCCGAGCATGGTCTATTCCTCCATCACGCCCTTGCGGCCCATCAGGCCCCGCGGGCGGGTGAGCAGAATGATGATGGCCACCAGGTAGATGATGATCTGGTCGATGCCAGGCAGCAGGTTCTTGATCTGGTTCATGGACGCGAAGCTTTCCAGGATGCCCAGAAGGAAACCGGCCAGAACCGCCCCCGGAAGGCTGCCCATGCCGCCGACCACGACGACGACGAAGGACAGCACCAGAAAATCCATACCCATGTGGTAATTGGGCGAATTGATCGGCGCGTACATCACCCCCGCCAGCCCGGCCACGGCGGCGGCGATGCCGAACATGATCGTGAAACGGCGGTCGATATTGATGCCCAGCAGCCCCACGGTTTCACGGTCAGCCATGCCCGCGCGCACGACCATGCCGAAGGTGGTGAATTGCAGAAAGGCAAAAACCCCGCCGATGATCGCCGTGGCGAACAGGAAATAGACCAGCCGCCAGTAGGGGTAGATGATCGCATTGGGATCAAACCCCAGCAGGACGCCGAAATCCAGCGATCCGCGGAAGATCTCGGGCGCGCCCGTGGGGATCGGGTTGGCGCCGTAGAACAGCTTGATGATCTCCTGCAGGACAATGGCCAGCCCGAAGGTCACCAGGATCTGATCCGCATGGGGGCGGCTGTAGAAATGCTTGATCAGTCCGCGCTCCATGATGAAACCGACCAGCACCATGACCGGGATCGAGAACAGGATCGCCAGCGGCACCGACCAGTCGATGATCGCCGCGCCCAGGTTCGGGCCGAACCAGCTTTCGACATAGGTATTCTGCACCTTGAGCGGATTGCCCAGAAAATCTTTCTGGGTTGCGTCGATGGTGACATAGCTGATGGTCAGGATCTTGTTCAGGGTAACGGCACAGAAGGCACCGATCATGAACAGCGCGCCGTGGGCGAAATTGACCACGCCCAGGGTGCCGAAGATCAGCGTCAGCCCCAGCGCGATCAGCGCATAGGCGGATCCCTTGTCCAGGCCGTTCAGAATTTGCAGGATGATTGCGTCCATGGTCCCTACCTGTTGGTCTGGGAAATCGTCCGTTGCATGGCGGACGGTGTGGCCGGTCGCGAACGTGCGCGACCGGCGGTGTTCAGGTTCAGGCGCCGGGGTTGCATTTCCCCAGCTGGCCACCCGCGAACATCGGATGATCCGGCGGATAGGTGACCTGCGCGGCCGGCGTGACTTCGACAATCTCCAGCAGGTCGAATTCGCTGGTCGGGTTTTCCTTGCCCCTCACCACCAGAACGTCCTTGAAACACTGGTGATCGGCAGCCCGGTACAGGGTCGGCCCGTTGCCCAGACCGTCGAATTCGAACCCTTCCAGGGCCTCGGCGACCGCACAGGGGTTGAACGACTTGGCCCGGGTCACCGCATCGGCATACAGCAGCGTCTGCACATAACAGGTGTGCGCCGCCTGACTGGGAGGGAAGCCGTATTTGGTGCCGAAGGATTTCACAAAGGCCTTGGAGGCATCGTCCTGCAGCGACCAGTGCCAGTTGGTGGACCCAAGGATACCCTTGACGTTCTCGCCCGCGCCCTTGGCCATCAGACGCGAATACAGCGGCACGACGATCTCGAAGTTCTTGCCGTTCACCTGCTTTTCGCGCAGGCCAAACTGCACGGCGTTGGTCAGCGAATTGACCATGTTGCCGCCATAGTGGTTCAGAATCAGCACATCGGCGCCCGAGTTCAGGACCGGCGCGATGTAGGAGCTGAAGTCGGTCGAGGCCAGCGGCGTCTTGACCTTGTTCACAGTCTCCCAGCCGATCGACTCGGTTCCCGCTACGATGGATTCTTCCATCGTCCAGCCCCAAGTGTAGTCGGCGGTCAGGTGATAGGCCTTGCGGTCGCCGCCATACAGCTTTTCCAGCACTGGGGTCAGCGCGGCAGCCGACATGTAGGCGTTGAAGAAATGACGGAACCCGTTGGCTTTCTTGTCCTTGCCGGTGGTGTCGTTGGAATGGGTCAGACCGGACATGAAGATCACGCCCGCTTCCTGGCACAGCCCCTGCACGGCGACAGCAACACCCGAGGATGAGCCGCCGGTAATCATGATCGCGCCGTCCTTTTCGATCATCGATTTGGCGCTGGCGCGGGCGGCGTCGGATTTGGTCTGGGTGTCGCCGGTGACAAATTCCACCTTCTTGCCCAGGATTCCGCTGCCGTCGAGCGCCTGGGAACTGAAGGTGGGCATCATGCCGCCGTCGCCGCCGCCGTTCAGATGTTCGACCGCCAGTTCATAGGCGCGCAATTCGTCTGCGCCCTCGTCCGCATAGGGGCCGGTCTGCGGAACGTTGAAGCCCAGCGTCACCGTTCCGCCGGTCGGCTCGTTGGTGAACGCCGCCGCTGAGCTGGCTGTGAAGATCGTCGGCAGCGCAACGCCGGCGCCGGTGGCGGCACCTGTGCGCAGCAAGCCGCGACGTGTAAAGTTCGAGTTGGTCATGAATTCCTCCCGTTTCATGAAATGGGCGGCGCGCCCTCCCTTGACGCGCTGCACGGGCACTTTCGTGCAAAATCAGTATTGGGCGCAGATGGAAAATTCCGCAATAAGCCCTTTGAAAGTCATGATTATTATGTAAATTAATACACAAAGCAGACCGTTTTTCTGTAAATTATTTTATGTTGCGCCGCAGAAAGCCCTTGATATGCCGATAAAAACACAGCCGATCCCCGATGGCCCGTGACACGCTGACAGGCGGCCGTATCCGCGAACGCCGCTTGATCGCGGGTCTGAAACAGGCCGATCTGGCGCGCCAGGTGGGGATATCGGCATCCTATCTCAACCTGATCGAACACAACCGTCGCAGAATCGGCGGCAAGCTGTTGCTGGACATTGCGCATGTGCTGGGCGTTGAGCCATCGATGCTGACACAGGGGGCCGAGGCGGCCCTGATCGAGACGCTGCGCGAGGCCGCCGCGGATGCGGTTGCCGTTGCAGCGGAAGTCGACCGTGCGGATGAATTCGCCGGTCGTTTTCCAGGCTGGGCCGAGGTGCTGGCGGGGGGGCATCGGCGTATTGCGTCGCTGGAGCGGACCGTCGAAACCCTGTCGGACCGGCTGACCCATGACCCGCAGCTTGCAGCCTCGTTGCACGAGGTTCTGTCGACCGCGACGGCGATCCGCTCGACCGCATCGATCCTGGCGGAAACTGGTGAACTGGAAGCGGAATGGCGGGACCGGTTTCACCGCAACCTGAATGAAGAAAGCCGGCGACTGGCGGAAAGCAGCAAGGCGCTGGTGGCGTATCTGGACGAAAGCGGCGGCGACGACAGCCGGCGCGGGGTGCCGCAGGAAGAGGTCGAAGCCTTTATTCTGGCGCGGGGGCATCATTTTGCGACGCTGGAAACTGGTCAGGATGAACCGAACGATCTGGTGCGCGATGCGGCCCAGCTGACCTCTCCGGCGGCCCGGACCATCGCGCGCGATGTGCTGTCGGCCTATTGCAAGGACATGCGCGCCATGCCTTTGGCTGCATTTCTGGACGCCTTGCGCGAGACAGACGCGAACCCTCTGGCCTTGGCAGGGATCTTCAATGTCGATCTGGCGGCGGTTTTCCGGCGCTTGGCGGCCATGCCGCCGGGCGTGCCGGGCAGCGACGCGGGGCTGGTGGTGTGCGACGCCTCGGGCAGTATTGTTTTCCGCAAGCAGATCGAAGGTTTCGCGCTGCCCAGATTCGGCGAATCCTGCCCGTTGTGGCCGATGTTCACAGCACTCAGCCGTCCCATGGCGCCGATCCGGCGGCGGGTGTCGCAAACCGGACGCTCGGCGATGGTGTTCGATTGCATGGCAATCGCGCAACCGATCGGGACGGCAGAGTTTGAAGCCGATCCGCTGTTTCAGTCGACGATGCTGATTCTGCCCGTCAAAGGCGAAGATGCGACCGGGAAACCTGTACAGCCCGTCGGCAGCAGTTGTCGCGTCTGTACCCGTGCGGGCTGTCATGCGCGCCGTGAACCTTCAATCCTGAGCGAAGGCTTTTGACAGGGCCATTAAGGCAAGAGTAGGCTGGTGCAAAAGCAATAATCTTGCGTGATCGAACGCCGCTTTCTGGGGAGGAAATGCGTAGATGGACCGACATGTTCTGCTGATCGAGGACGAACCGAACATCATCGAGGCGATCCGTTTCCTGCTGACCCGCGACGGGTGGTCCGTGGATACCCATTCAGATGGTGCTGACGCGGTCGAAGCGATCCGGGACGCCGGTCCGGACCTGGTGATTCTGGATCTGATGTTGCCTGGCAAGAGCGGCCTGGAGATCCTGCGCGATCTGCGCGCGCTGCCGGAAACCGAAAAGCTGCCGGTTCTGATGCTGACCGCCCGAGGCCAATCGCGCGACCGTGAAATGGCCGAAAGGGCCGGGGTCAGCCGGTTCATGACCAAGCCGTTCTCGAATGCCGAGGTGCTGACGGCGGTGCGTGATCTGTTGGCGCAAGCGTCACAATCATGACCGATCCGGCTTCGGGGCAGGACCGTCAGGGCGCGGTTTTTCTTGAACGTCAGAGCTATCGCCGCCGCCGTTTGATGGATGCGGCGCGCTTGTTGCCCATGTTGGGGGGGGTGTTGTTCGCCTTGCCGCTGTTGTGGCCTGTTGCGTCGCCGGGGCCTGATGCGGTGGATACCGGGCAAACGGTGCCGATGTCGACCGCGATCGTCTATATCTTTCTGGCGTGGTCCGGTTTGATTGCAAGCGTGGCCTTGTTCGGCTTCAGCACAAGACACTGGACCGTCAGCGATACGCCGCGCGGACCGGGGCGGCAATAATGGCGTCGCTCAATCTGCTGGTCCTTGTGTGCATGGGCTATGTGGTCTTGTTGTTCCTTGTCGCCTTTGCCGCGGATCGGCTGGCGGCGCGCGGGCGCAGCACCTGGCTGCGCAGCCCGCTGATCTATACCCTGTCGCTGTCGATCTACTGCACCGCCTGGACCTTTTACGGGGCGGTCGGTTATGCGGCCCGTTCGGGGCTGGAATTCGTCACCATCTATCTGGGACCGACGCTGGTTATGGTCGGCTGGTGGTGGGGCCTGCGCAAGCTGGTCCGGATCGGGCGCAGCCAGCGGGTGACGTCGGTCGCGGACCTGATTTCGTCCCGCTATGGCAAGTCCAATACATTGGCGATCTGCGTCACCTTGCTGGCGGTGGTCGGGGTCACACCCTATATCGCGCTGCAATTGCAGTCCATCACCCTGTCGTTCGCCACATTTTCCGAAGCCGACCCGACCGCGGCCTATTCCGAAGGATCCAGCGTGCTGCTGGTCGCGGCGGGGCTGGCGGTTTTTGCGATCCTTTTCGGCACCCGAAATCTGGACGTGAACGAACGGCACCACGGCGTGGTGACAGCCGTTGCGCTCGAGGCCGTGGTGAAGCTGTTCGCGCTGCTGGCGGTCGGCATCTATGTGGTATGGGGGCTTTCCGGCGGTGTCGGTCCGATGATGCAGCGCATCGACGCGTCCTCCATCGGCACCTGGCAGGTGCATTCCGGTCGCTGGGCGGCCATCACCTTTCTGTCTGCCGCCGCCTTTGTCTGCCTGCCGCGGATGTTTCAGGTCATGGTGGTCGAGAATGACGACGAAAGACATCTGCGCACGGCCGCCTGGGCCTTTCCACTCTACATGCTGCTGATGAGCCTGTTTGTGGTGCCCATCGCCGTTGTCGGGCTGGATATCATGCCACCGGGAGAGAACCCGGACCTGTTCGTGTTGACTGTCCCGCTCAGCCAGGGGCGGGAAGGGTTGGCGATGCTGTCCTTTCTGGGCGGGTTCTCGTCGGCCACCTCCATGGTGATCGTCGCGGCCATGGCGCTGTCCACAATGGTGTCCAACCATATCGTGATGCCGATCTGGCTGTCCGCACGCGGCGATGGTGCTTCGGTTTCGGGGGATGTGCGCAGCGTCGTGCTGTTGGCGCGCCGGATCTCTATCGCAGGGATTCTGGCGTTGGGCTATTTCTATTACCGCCTGTCGGGGGGCGGTTCGGCGCTGGCGGCGATCGGATTGATCGCTTTCGCTGGCATAGCCCAGATCCTGCCTGCGCTGATCGGTGGGCTGTTCTGGCGCGGCGCCACACGCACCGGCGCATTGGTCGGGTTGCTGGTGGGATTTGCGCTCTGGGCCTATACGTTGCTTCTGCCGGCGCTGGGGTCGGGGTTGCTGTCGCAATCGGTCTTGCAGGATGGCCTGTTCGGGCTGCACTGGCTTCGCCCCTATGCTCTGTTCGGGATTTCCGGGCTGGACCCGATCGTGCATTCCGTGATGTGGAGCATGACCCTGAACGCCGCGACCTTCTGCGCGGTGTCGCTGGCCAGTTTTCCCAGCCCGCTGGAACGGTTGCAGGGGGCGCAGTTCGTCAACGTGTTCGAGCATTCCGCAGGCCCGCGCGGCTGGACCGGTTCCGTGGCCCAAAGCGAGGATCTGATGATAATGTCGCAGCGGATTCTGGGGGCGGGGCAGGCGCAGGACCTGTTTCAACGCGAAGCCGAAGCGCAGGGTGTGCGCGGTCATCTGCCGGAACCGACGCCTGCCTTTCTGGAAATGCTTGAACGCGAACTGGCCGGATCGGTGGGCGCGGCGACGGCACATGCGATGATTGGCCAGATCGTGGGCGGATCGTCGGTCTCGGTCGAGGATCTGCTGGCGGTGGCGGATGAAAGCGCGCAGATGCTGGAATATTCCAGCCAGCTTGAAGTCAAGTCCGTCGAACTCAGCCGCACGGCGCGCAAGTTGCGCGAGGCCAACGAGAAACTGACCCAGCTATCGGTGCAAAAGGATGCCTTTCTCAGTCAGGTCAGCCATGAATTGCGCACGCCGATGACGTCGATCCGGGCGTTCTCGGAAATTCTGCGCGATGCGGACGGGTTGGAACCGGCGGAACAGACCCGATGTGCCACGATCATCCATGACGAGGCGTTGCGTTTGACCCGGCTGCTGAACGATCTGCTGGACCTGAGCGTTCTGGAAAGCGGACAGGTCAGTCTGAACATGCGCTACGGGCTGTTGTCCGACGTGCTCGATCACGCCGAAGCGGCGGCGTTGGCCGGGGCGGACAGCCCTTTGACAGTGCAACGTCACCGCGCCGGTGAGGCGGTGCAACTGCAATCCGATCTGGATCGTTTGGCGCAGGTGTTCATCAATCTGATCGCCAACGCGCAGAAATATTGCAACGCGGATCAGCCTGAATTGCGGATCACCGTGCAGGTGACGGATGGCAATGCGGTGATAGATTTCATCGACAACGGACGCGGGATTCCGGTCGAGGCGCAGGCAACGATTTTTGACAAATTCGTCCGTTTGCGCGGCGAAAAGGTAGGAGGCGCCGGGCTGGGACTGGCGATCTGCCGCGAGATCATGCAGCGCTTGGGGGGCAATGTCACCTATCTGGCCGATCGGGGCGGCGGTGCCTTTCGGGTCGTGCTACCGGTGGCCGGGCGCGTTGCGGCATGACTGCGGGCATCGCCCGCTGAACGCCGTTGCCTCGACTGTTTGATGACCGCTGCCGCGCGGTGCCTGCCGGACAAGTGAATGCGTTGCCCGTAAAGGGAATTGTAACCAACGCCGCGTTAGATCGACCCCAAGCAGAACGCATAGGCAGGTCGGAGCCAATGGCAATCACCGGGTCCAACACAGGATTGAAACGCAAGATGGAAGCCAGCCGCGAAGACGCGGCGGCCACCGGCCGTTCGGCGGCGGGTGCCTTGCGGCTGGCGATGGCACGGGCCGCCGATGATGTGTTCGATCTGGCCGTGTCGGTGATCGGTGCAACCCATACCCGGGTTGGTCAGGACGAACTGGGCAGGCATCTGTCAGACGACCGCCTGCAGATTCTGCTGGACGGTCCGGATGGCCAATTGGGGGCCTTGACGCTGGACCGTGCTTTCCTGGTTGCGCTGATACAGCAACAGACCATGGGGCGGCTGACCGGGGGGGCGCCGGACGAACGTCCCTTCACCGGGACCGACGCCGCGCTGACCGCACCGCTGATTGACGCCATGCTGCGACAGGCCTGTGAACTGGCGGATCGACCCCAGGACAGGCAATGTCTGTCGGGTTTTCGATTCGGTGCCAGGGGCGAGGATGCGCGCACCATTGTTCTGGCGATGGAGGCGGACCGCTTTCGGGTTTTCGATCTGACGTTCGAATTTGGCGGCGGACCCGAACAGGGCGCCCTGTGCCTGATTTTGCCCGAACCTGACAAACCGGCCCGGTCACAGCCAAGCGATGCTGCAGATCCCTCGGCTCAGCGCATGGGCGCGGCGGTCGAAATGGCGCGCGCTGACTTGACGGCGGTGATTTGCAGGATGCGGATTCCGTTGGCGGATCTGTCCGCAATGCAGGAAGGCGATATGCTGCCCCTGCTGCAAGAGCATATGGACCGCACCGATCTTGTCTCGATCCTGGGCAAGAAGGTGGCCACCGGACGTCTGGGGCAGATCAATGGCATGCGCGCCTTGCGTTTGAACGAAACCCGGCTTCCCCGACACAACATGCCCGATACGGACGGTTTTGCGGCGGATATCGGCGCACAATCGGCAATGGTCAGCGATCCGATGACTGTAGATGGCAACGTGGTACCGCAAGAATCGCCCGAAACGGATTCGCACGGCCCGCCATCGCCGCAAAAAGATGACGCGAGCGGTGAAACACTCGGCGCCATGACGCCACAAGAGGCGGCGCAATCCATATCCGATCTGGCCGGAATCGGAATGGACGATGATGGTTCTGACGCCGAAGACGCACCACAGCCGGTGTCAATCGGCTGATACCGTTGAGCCGTTGTCTTGCGATGGCGGATCGGCCATTCCGACGTCGATGGGCGCAGTGGGTTTTTGGCTGTCTGGCGTGCGGCCATGAACCCTGCCGCCCGCGATCAGTCAGGAGCGCGACAACTGTTCCAGTGTCGGGCGCAGCCCATCCAGCTGGTAGCCGGCCGCAGCGGTATCTGCGAGGATCTCATCGGGGCTGCGCGTTTTCGCTTCTCCCAGCGCCCAGACCACGGAACTGCGGGTTCCGGATGCACAATATGCCAGAACCGGGCCTTCGGCGTCCTCAATCAGTTCGTGTTGCAGCGCGACATTTTCGGGCGTCATGGTCTGATGGGTCAGCGGCAGGAATTCGAACCGCATCCCGGCGGCGCGCACCGCGTCTGCGATGGCTTTGGACTGATGACTTGGCGGGACTTCCTGGTCCGGCCGATTGCAGACGACCAGCGAAATACCCGCCTGCGCGATGGCGGAGATATCTTCTGCCGAGATCTGCGGCGAGACCGAGTAGCGGGGAGACAACGGGCGCATTTCCATAGATCGTATCTTACGGCGCTGCTTTCGTCCTGTCCAGTCGCGATGCGCGCCGTTTCCCGGCGTATCCAAGCCGCTGACCTGTCGATCATGTGGTTCGCCGGGTCGAGATTGCGGATGAAATCAGCCGTAGGTTGTGCTATGGTGACGAGGCTGCCAACCGGTTGCCGGATGTCGCGCAACGAAGTGTCGCGCTGATGTTACGCAAACATCGTATGCAAGACAGACCAGAAGGGGAGGTCCGATATGACGACGGCGAATATCAAGAAAACCGCAGAGATTCTGGAACAGGATATTGCCCGCGCGGAACCTGCGGCGCGTCTGGCCCTGCAGCCCCAGTTCTCACAGGCTCTTTTTCGCATGGCGGCGCATGGCGAACGTGTTCCCGTGCGGATGCGCAGTCTGGATGCCCGATTGATGGACGAGGCAATCGAAGCCAGGTTCGACAATATGCCGGTCTGAAACCGGATCGCGGACGGGGTCAGCCCAGGATAATTCCCAGAACGACCAGCATCAGGCCGGTGACCGATACGAAAAGCGCCGCCATGTTCATTGGCAGAACCGTCTGCAATGTGGCGCGCATTTCGGCTTCGTCCAGCTTTGCCCGGCGGGCTTTGGCGACGCGCAGAATGCACCAGATCAATCCTGCCAGACCAACAAGGGACAGGGCCGCGCCGGCCCAGATCATCATATCAAACATAGTGCTTCCAGGGTTTGTGACGTGCTCCTGCGCCTAGCCCAATGAATGCGTGTGCGCAACCTTGATGCCATTCCGCCTTGCGTCATTGCGGGGCCGGATATATCCCGCAAGTCCCTGCAACCGATGATCGAGAGAACCCTTCGAATGAGTGATACCAACACCGACACCAGCTACAAGGTGACAGCTGACGAATTGCGCCAGTTCATCGAACGCGTCGAGCGTTTGGAAGCGGAAAAGAAGGATATCGCCGAACAGCAGAAAGAGGTGATGGCCGAGGCCAAGGCGCGGGGCTACGATACCAAGGTCATGCGCAAGGTGATCGCATTGCGCAAACGCGACAAGGATGACATTGCCGAAGAAGAGGCCATTTTGGAAATGTACAAGGAAGCCTTGGGAATGGCATGACGCGCGATTAATGTTTTGAACGTGTTGGCGGGCGGATGTGTCGCATCGCCTCTGCAACCGGTGCCTGACCCAGGCAAAGAACCAAGTAAAGGTAGGGGAATACGCGCGGGAACGGAATAGTAACGCGGCGATGCGCCCCAAGACATTCCAGTGCCGGGGCGGCGTTGTTCCCCGCAGGCGGTGGCCTTTTGGCGACCCTCCCCGCGGCTGTGCCATGTCGGTCGCGGCCCAGATCCGCAGTGCCCCTTGCGAGCCGCCCGTCGCAGGGGTAAACGCCCCGGTAACACAGCATGAGAGGTCCCATGTCGATTGATCAGAACACTGCCGCCCGGGTGGCCAAGCTGGCCCGGATCAAGGTCGAACAAGATGCGTTGCCCGCGTTGGCGACCGAGTTCAACACCATTCTGGGTTTCATCGAGCAACTGAACGAGGTCGATGTGGACGGGGTCGAACCGATGACCTCGGTGACGCCGCAGCGTTTGAAGCGGCGTCCTGACGTGGTGACGGATGGCGACCAGCAGGCCAAGGTGCTGAGCAACGCTCCGGATGCGCGCGAAGGTTTCTTTGCAGTTCCCAAGGTGGTCGAGTGATGAGCAAGTTGAACGAACTGGGACTGGCGGGCGCGCGTGACGCGTTGCGCAAGGGGGAAACAAGCGCGGTCGAACTGACGCAGGCCTGTCTGACGGCGATCGATGCGGCGGGCGAGCTGAACACTTTTGTGCACAAGACGCCCGAGATCGCGCTGGAGCGCGCGGCGGCAGCGGATGAACGTATCAAGGCGGGCGATGCTCCGGCGATGTGCGGCCTGCCGATCGGCATCAAGGATCTGTTTTGCACCAAAGGTGTCCCGTCGCAGGCCGGCAGCCGGATCCTGCAGGGGTTCCTGCCTGAATACGAATCCACCGTCAGTCAGAATCTGGCCAATGCGGGCGCTGTGATGCTGGGCAAGCTGAACATGGATGAATTCGCCATGGGCAGTTCCAATGAAACCAGCACCTATGGCAATGCGATCAGCCCCTGGCGGCGTGACGATGATGATGCGGCGCTGACGCCGGGTGGCTCGTCAGGGGGGTCCGCTGCGGCTGTGGCGGCAGATCTGTGCCTGGCCGCGACCGGCACCGACACCGGCGGGTCAATCCGTCAGCCCGCCGCGTTTACCGGCACCGTGGGGATCAAGCCGACCTACGGGCGCTGCTCGCGCTGGGGTATTGTTGCCTTTGCCAGCTCGCTGGACCAGGCCGGGCCGATGACAAAATCGGTGCGTGACGCGGCAATCATGCTGCACGCGATGTGCGGGCATGACCCTTTGGATTCCACATCCGCCGACCTGCCGGTGCCCGATTTCGAAGCAATGCTGACCGGCGACATCAAAGGCAAGAAGATCGGGATCCCGCGCGAATACCGCATGGATGGAATGCCCGCCGAGATCGAAAAGCTGTGGGCCGATGGGACGGACATGCTGCGCGACGCGGGTGCCGAGATTGTCGATATCAGCCTGCCGCACACGAAATACGCGCTGCCCGCGTACTATGTGATCGCGCCGGCCGAGGCATCCAGCAACCTGGCGCGCTATGACGGGGTGCGCTATGGGCACCGCGCCACGCTGGCGCAGGGCGACGGTATCACCGAAATGTATGAAAAGACCCGCGCCGAAGGCTTTGGCCCCGAGGTGCAGCGCCGGGTGATGATCGGCACCTATGTGTTGTCCGCCGGGTTCTATGACGCCTATTACAACCGCGCGCGCCGGGTTCGCACGCTGATCAAGAAGGATTTCGAGGATGTGTTCGCACAGGGGGTCGATGCCATTCTGACCCCGGCGACGCCCTCGGCGGCGTTTGATCTGGGCGAGATGACGGACGCGGACCCGGTGCAGATGTATCTGAACGATGTGTTCACCGTGACCGTGAACCTGGCCGGATTGCCGGGTATTTCGGTGCCTGCCGGGTTGGACAAGCAGGGGCTGCCGCTGGGGTTGCAGCTGATCGGGCGACCCTGGGAAGAGGGCGATCTGCTGAACACCGCGTATGCTCTGGAATCAGCCGCCGGGTTCGTGGCCAAACCGCGCAAATGGTGGTAATCCGCAGGTCCGCACGATGGTAAGGACAGGATGAACAGATGCAGAAACAGAACCGGCTGATCCTTGCGCTGGGGGGCGGACTGATCCTGTTGGCGGGTTGTGCGCCGACCTCGCCCGAACCTGCGGCGGGGGTTGGTTTCGGCTCGCAGGCCGGTGCCATGCAGGCCCGCGAACTGGAATTGGCGGGTGGGATGGCCACGACCGAGCGGCTGGCTCCGCCACAAGCTCTGTCCAGCGAGGTGCTGACCCCGGCCACGGCGCCCGGTGAACCGATGCGCACAGTCGCCAGTTCCACCATGGCCCAAAGCGCGGCGACACCGGTTCGGGCCGCGGATGGCGGGGATATCGCGGCGCAGACGGCTGCCGCGCTGGCCGCCACGGCACCCGGCACATCGACTGGCGCTGTCACGGCCCCGTCGGGTCTGTCGGCGGAAAACGATTTCGGGGCGGTGTCCGGCAGCCGGACAATCGAGGGCGACGCCCAGCGAATTGCCATCAACCGTGAGCAATATCAGGTCATCGAACCGACGGCGTTGCCGGAACGCACCGATACCGGCCAACCCAATATCGTCAGCTATGCCTTGTCCAGTTCGCATCCGCGCGGCACGCGCGTCTATAGCCGCAGCGGCTCGAACCTGATTGCCAAGGCCGAACGGAACTGTGCCGCCTTTGGGTCTTCGGACCAGGCGCAGTCCGAATTCCTGGCCAAAGGCGGGCCCCAGCGCGACCGCGCCGGGCTGGATCCCGATGGCGATGGCTATGCCTGTGGCTGGGATCCGGCACCCTTCCGTCGCGCCGTGGACAACTGAACCCTTGCCGGTCTGGCATCCGTCGCCAAATTTCGGACCGCGTCGCGATGGGCTGACCCCCGACCTGGTGGTCCTGCATTTCACCGCCATGCGCAGCGCCGCTGAGGCGTTGCACCGGCTGTGTGATCCCGTGTCCGAAGTGTCGGCGCATTATCTGATCGGGGGCGATGGCGCGGTCTGGCAGATGGTCGACGAAGAGATGCGGGCCTGGCATGCCGGGGCAGGCGAATGGCTGGGGCGCGGCGATGTCAACTCGCGCTCGATCGGGATCGAGCTGGACAATCGCGGGTCCCACCCGTTTTCCCAGCCGCAGATGTGCGCCCTGGAACGGCTGCTGTCCGACATCATGGCCCGGCGTTCCATTCAGCCACAGGGGGTTATCGGTCATTCGGACATGGCACCGTCGCGCAAATTCGACCCCGGCCCACGGTTTGACTGGCGCCGGCTGGCACGGCAGGGCATGGCGGTCTGGCCCGAGGCGGGACAGCCGGGCGATTTTGGCGCGGATGCGGCGCGGTTCGGCTATCCGGTCAACGACATGGGGGCCATCCTGTCGGCGTTTCGCGCGCGCTTTCGGCCGCAGGCCCAGGGGCCGCTGGATGATGACGACCGGGCGATGATGGCCGATCTGGCGATGCGCTTTGGCGTTGACCGGATCGCTCCGACCTCCTAAGTCGTCGGGGCGCGGAGGGCCGGATGGCCGCTGGTGCCGCAAAGCACGAGAGGAAAGTCCGGACTCCACAAGGCAACGGTGCCGGGTAACGCCCGGGCAGGGCAACCTGACGGAAAGCGCCACAGAAAACAAACCGCCCCGCCGCGACCATAGGGTGACCTTTGGCGAAACGGGGTCAGGGTGAAACGGTGGGGTAAGAGCCCACCGCGTCGCTGGCAACAGGGACGGCACGGCAAGCCCCACCGGGAGCAATGCCAAATAGGACCCCCGCGCGGGCATGGTCCCGGCAACGGGAAACCGCCGCTAGGTACGCATTGGCCGAGAGGGGTCGGGTTGGCAGCTGGACGCGCATGGCAACATGCGCGCTAGAGGAATGGTCATCGACGGGGGCAAACCCCTGAACAGAATCCGGCTTACAGGCCCTCCGCGCATTCACGGCCGCCTGCCGATGTCGAGCTGATACCGATTATTGCTGTGTCAGGGCCGATTGCCGTGTGTCCGTGGTGCCGCCCGACAGGGCGATCTGGGACGTCGCCAGAACGACGGCGCAGAGAATGATGGCAATGGCAAAGGCCGGAACATGCAAGCCGCGCATGGGGAAACTCCAAATCACTAATTAAAATCACGTCTCGAAATACTGCCCCTGTGTATCCCGACAATGTCAATCTGTAAAGAATTCGCCTTAAAGCTGTTGGATTGGGTGCAAAATGGCTGCAATGGCAAATCCTCTGTTGACTCGGCCCATTGCGCGGGTAAAAGCGCAGCTTCATACGAATACGTCGAAAGGGGCCCCGGCGGGCGATTTCCTTTCGTTGCAGGAGAGAGACCATGGCGAAGCCGACCACAATCAAGATCCGCCTGAACTCGACCGCAGGCACCGGCCATTTCTATGTGACCAAGAAAAACGCACGCACCATGACTGAAAAGATGGTGGTTCGCAAATATGACCCGGTGGTTCGCAAGCATGTCGAATACAAGGAAGGCAAGATCAAGTAATCTTGCCGGACCGGATCGAACGATAAGGGGTCACGCTGTTGCGTGGCCCTTTTCGTCGTGGGTGGTGTTCGCAGATTAACCGAACGTCAAGGTTTGCCGGATACCCACGATTATAGTCAAATCGAGGGGATCATGAGTGTCAGGATTGTCATAGCATGTGCCGTCACCCTGATTGCCGCCGGGTGTGAACGCGACCGAGGCGTCGGATTCACCGGCATCGGAACGGCGCAATCCCTGCAGTCGGCCTATGCGCTGGATTTCAAGGGGCTGGCCTTTGTCGCGCGTGAAACAGCCGAAAGCATGAACGCCGACCGCTGAACCCCACGGGCGGGCGCACTTGCGTCGATTGCCTGCGTGATAGGGTCGCGCGATGCGCGGCCGGGCACTGGCCAGACACATCGTCACAATCAATCCGTCTATCCGGCCCGTCCCGCCGCCGAAAGGGGGCTTTGGTTTCTGGCGCGTGGCGTCGGGCCAGCTGCATGCCTCTGGCCGCTTGTCTGATCTGACGGTAGGGCGTGCGGCGAAGTTAGCAGATTTGCAGTTATCGGGATTTCAAATTTGAGTAATTTGCAAATATTCCGGATTTCGCTTTGGTGACGCGGTGATGCCCTGTAGAGTTGCGCAAAATCTCGAGGGAGACCTGCACAATGAAAGACATCCTTGCCGAACTGGAAAACCGCCGGGCCGATGCGCGGCTGGGCGGGGGGCAAAAACGCATTGATGCCCAGCACGCGCGCGGCAAGCTGACGGCACGCGAACGGATCGACTTGTTGCTGGATGACGGCAGCTTTGAGGAATTCGACATGTTTGTGGCGCATCGCTGCACCGATTTCGGCATGGAAAAACAGCGCCCCTATGGCGATGGTGTGGTGACCGGATGGGGCACGATCAATGGTCGTCTGGTTTATGTGTTCAGTCAGGATTTCACCGTGTTCGGGGGCTCGTTGTCTGAAACCCACGCCCAGAAGATCTGCAAGATCATGGATATGGCGATGCAGAACGGGGCGCCGGTGATCGGCATCAACGATTCCGGTGGTGCGCGCATCCAGGAAGGTGTCGCCAGCCTGGCCGGCTATGCCGAGGTGTTCCAGCGCAACATCATGGCCTCGGGGGTCATTCCGCAGATCAGCGTGATCATGGGACCTTGTGCGGGGGGCGCGGTGTACAGCCCTGCGATGACCGACTTCATTTTCATGGTGAAGGACAGTTCCTATATGTTCGTGACCGGGCCGGACGTGGTCAAGACGGTCACGAATGAGGTCGTGACCGCCGAGGAACTGGGCGGCGCATCAACGCATACGCGCAAATCATCGGTGGCCGACGGGGCATTCGAGAACGACGTCGAGGCCCTGGCCGAGGTGCGGCGTCTGGTCGATTTTCTGCCGCTGAACAATCGCGACAAGGCGCCGGTGCGGCCCTTCTTTGATGAACCCGGACGGATCGAGAATTCGCTGGACACCTTGATCCCGGAAAATGCCAATACGCCCTATGACATGAAAGAGCTGATCACCAAGGTTGCGGATGAGGGCGATTTTTATGAAATCCAGGAAGATTTCGCCAAGAACATCGTCACCGGGTTCATTCGTCTCGAAGGGCAGACCGTGGGCGTGGTGGCGAATCAGCCGATGGTTCTGGCGGGCTGTCTGGACATCGACAGTTCGCGCAAGGCGGCGCGTTTCGTGCGTTTTTGCGATGCGTTCGAGATCCCGATCCTGACTTTCGTCGATGTGCCCGGCTTCCTGCCCGGAACCGGCCAGGAATACGGCGGCGTGATCAAGCACGGGGCCAAGCTGTTGTTTGCCTATGGCGAGGCGACGGTGCCCAAGGTTACGGTGATCACCCGCAAGGCCTATGGCGGGGCCTATGACGTGATGGCGTCCAAGCATCTGCGGGGCGATTTCAACTATGCCTGGCCGACAGCGGAGATCGCGGTGATGGGGGCCAAGGGCGCGACTGAAATCATCCACCGTGCGGATCTGGGTGATGCCGACAAGATCGCGGCCCATACCAAGGATTACGAGGACAGGTTCGCCAATCCGTTCGTGGCCGCCGAGCGGGGTTTCATCGACGAGGTGATCATGCCGCAGAGCACCCGCAAACGGGTCAGCCGTGCCTTTGCCAGCCTGCGCAACAAGGCAGTGCAGAACCCGTGGAAAAAGCACGACAACATTCCGCTGTGACGGTGGCTGTTGCGCAATCCGGAGCGTGAGCGAGATGATCTGCTTCCCGACCAGCGAACGAGTGTTCCCATGCCGGCGCAGAATGGCCCGGACGGTGATCCCTGTGATGGCCGCCGGGGCAATCAGCCTTGCGCTGACCACGTCAGGGCTGGCGGCAGGGCAGGGGATCGAGGTGCCATCGGGGCAAGATATCGCGCTGAACGAGGTTCTGATCGACCGCCAATCGGGCGAGACATGGGTGCGGTTTCGCTTTGTCGCCCCGCAGATCGCGCGCCAGACGGGCACGGTGAAATATACCCAGGCGGCGGGGGACATGGACCATCTGTGCCAGACGCTGGTGCTGCCCTATCTGGCCGACTATGAGCTGTCCGCGAATCGGGTCGTGATCTCTCTGTCCGACCGGACGGTGCCCTTCGGAGTCGCCGATTCGGAAGCAACGCAGTTTTTTGAAACCTACCGTCCCGAAGACGCGGGCTGCATCTGGGAGGAATATTGATGCAACCACAAGATATTGCGATGCCCGGAGTGACCACGGAACCGAGTGCTGCCAAGGTGCCACAAGCTGTCCCTGTGGCTGGAAAAAGATGTTCCCGTGCCGTGTTTTCAGCTATGCTCAGACAAGGCCGCAGCCAAGCGGCCCCCACCCCCAACGAGGGGCCGCAAGGCGATCATCGCCTTGTTGGACGTAGTGGAGCAGTCAGGAGATTCGGATGTCAAAGTGCATCTCGCGACTGGCATTGGGGGGCATGTTGTTCGCCCTTGCCGCCTGTGAAATGTCGACACAGGAAGAATACGTCATTGCTGAACCCGAACCGATTTCGGTGGCGCGCAGCTACACCGGAAAGTTCTGACACGACCGTCGCAGGGCCGGTCACCGTTCGGCCGGCCCCGCAGCTTTTCCCCGGCGCAAAGGGGAAACCGGCATGTTGAAACACCGTGGTTTTCCCGGGCGCCTGCCGGGCACCGATTATCAGTTCACAATTCGAAGACCCAACCCCAAGGGGGTAACGCCGCTGACCCGCCGCGAACGCTATGCGGACCGCAAACCGGCTGACCGGCGCGCGGACGCCGGGTTCATGGCCGCGTTGTGGGAACATTTCGGGGACGCACCATTTGAGCGCGGCAATCTGGACGCCGGACGCCTAAGCTGGCTGTTCGAACGCGAGGTCATCGCAGCAGAGGATCCGTTCGATCACGCCAGTTACGAATCGCTACTGGTCATCGACGTCGCCACGGCACAAAACAGTTTTCCTGATATTTTCTCCGGGCGGTCGGCATGAAAATGCGGAAAATGGTTAATTATCGGCAAAAATCAGCCCAAAGTTACGCTAGGTCAAACGCGCACTTGGAGAATTGTTTCAATTGTGACACCGTCATGGTTGTAGGCGGCGCATCTTTCCCTTCCATTCCATCCAATCCTGCGCCGTTTACAGACTATCTATTCCGTACCCCTTCCCTGAGCGGGCAGGTTGTTGCCACTGGCAATGGCCTGTCCGTCTCTTTCGTGACCGATCGGAAAGCCGGGCATCGGCAGGGTTTGGCCGATCATATGCGGTGCCGTGAATTTGTATTGCCTGGTTCGCGATTCAGACGGCATTTGGCGGCGCAAGCCACCAAAACACCAGAAGGAGGGGCAGAATGCGAGCGGTATCACTTTGGATTTCATTGGTCTGTTGCGGGGGGCTTGTCGCCTGCGGTGACAGCACCGGAGAGCAGGCGCTTTACGGCGCGGGCGCGGGGTTCCTTGGCGCGGCGGTGCTGGACGGCAATGTCGTTGGCGGGGCCGCGGCCGGTGCGGCGGCGAATATCCTGTATTGCGATCTCAACCCCGGAAACTGCAACTAGGCCGCATCACCCATGCGGCAAGGCCGCAGGGAACTATTCCTGCGGCACATGCGTTCTTTCTTCGATTGCCCTACCCAGGAAAGGAAATCGGAGATGCGACACCTATTCAGAACAACGGCCGTTCTTGCCTTGCTGGGCGGATTGGCGGCCTGTGGCGACACGATGGGCGAACAGGCTCTGCTGGGTGCCGGGGCCGGGGCGGGTACCGCCGCAGTCGTCAATGGCAATATCGTGGGCGGCGCCGCGTTGGGCGCGGGCGCCAATATCCTGTATTGCCAGGAAAACCCCGGCAAATGTTGACCCTGCCTTTGCGACCTTAACCCGGGGTTCGGACCCCTTTAGCCACATGAATACGAAAGCCGCGCGCGGGATGGGTCCTGCGGGCGGCTTTTGGCGTTCTTTCCTTTTCAATACCGAGGATATCCAATGTTCAACAAGATCCTGATTGCCAATCGGGGCGAAATCGCCTGCCGCGTCATCAAATCCGCACGCAAGATGGGTATTGCCACGGTCGCGATATATTCCGATGCGGACAGACAGGCGTTGCACGTCCAGATGGCAGACGAAGCCATTCACATCGGGCCGTCCCCGGCGAACCAATCCTATATCGTGATCGACAAGGTCATGCAGGCGATCCGCGATTCCGGGGCACAGGCGGTGCATCCCGGATACGGTTTTCTGTCGGAAAACAGCAAGTTCGCCGCGGCGCTCGAAGCAGAGGGTGTCGCCTTTGTCGGCCCGCCGAAAGGCGCGATCGAGGCGATGGGCGACAAGATTACCTCAAAGAAGATCGCGCAGGAGGCCGGGGTGTCCACGGTGCCCGGTTACATGGGGCTGATCGAGGATGCCGACGAGGCGGTCAAGATCAGCAATGACATTGGCTATCCGGTGATGCTCAAGGCCAGCGCCGGGGGCGGTGGCAAGGGCATGCGGATTGCCTGGAATGACGAAGAGGCGCGCGAAGGGTTTCAAAGTTCCAAGAACGAGGCGGCCAATTCCTTTGGCGATGACCGGATCTTTATCGAGAAATTCGTGACCCAGCCCCGCCATATCGAAATCCAGGTGCTGTGCGACAGTCACGGCAATGGCGTCTATCTGGGCGAACGCGAATGCAGCATCCAGCGGCGCAATCAGAAAGTGGTCGAAGAGGCACCCAGCCCGTTCCTGGACGACGCCACCCGCAAGGCGATGGGGGAACAGGCGGTCGCTTTGGCCCAGGCGGTGGGCTACACCAGCGCAGGCACGGTCGAATTCATCGTCGATGGGGACAAGAATTTCTATTTCCTGGAAATGAACACCCGCCTTCAGGTGGAACATCCGGTCACGGAACTGATCACCGGGGTCGATCTGGTCGAACAGATGATCCGCGTGGCCAACGGCGAAAAGCTGCCATTTGCGCAGGACGACATCACGCTGAATGGCTGGGCGATTGAAAACCGGCTTTATGCCGAAGATCCGTATCGCGGCTTCCTGCCCTCGATCGGCCGCTTGACCCGATATCGTCCGCCCGAAGAGGTGGCCGATGCCGAGCATGTCGTGCGCAACGACACCGGGGTCTATGAGGGCGGTGAGATCAGCATGTACTACGACCCGATGATCGCCAAGCTCTGCACCTGGGCACCGACCCGCGAGGACGCGATCGAACGTATGCGCGTGGCTCTGGACAGTTTCGAAGTCGAAGGCATCGGGCACAACCTGCCGTTCCTGTCAGCGGTGATGGATCATCCGATCTTTGTCGCCGGCGACATGACCACCGCGTTCATCGAAGAACAGTATCCCGACGGGTTTGGTGGTGTGGAATTGCCTGACGCGGATCTGCAACGGATTGCCGCGGCCTGTGCGGCCATGCATCGGGTGGCCGAAATCCGGCGCACGCGGGTCTCCGGGCGCATGGACAATCACGAACGCAAGGTTGGCACCGATTGGGTGGTCAACCTGCAAGGGCAGCGGATCGAGACCACGATCGCCGCCGATCCGCAGGGGTCGACCGTGCGGTTCGCCGATGGCAGCGAGATGCGCGTGACCAGCGACTGGACGCCCGGCGATCAGCTGGCGCATGTCATGATCGATGGCGCGCCTCTGGTTCTGAAAGTCGGCAAGATCGTCGGCGGGTTCCGCATTCGCAGCCGCGGGGCGGACCTGCGCGTGCATGTGCGGACACCGCGTCAGGCGGAGCTGGCGGCCTTGATGCCCGAAAAACTTCCGCCCGATACGTCACGCATGCTGCTGTGTCCGATGCCGGGCCTGATCGTCAAGATCGATGTCGAGGCAGGCGACGAGGTGCAGGAAGGCCAGGCGCTGTGCACCGTCGAAGCCATGAAGATGGAAAACATCCTGCGGGCCGAACGAAAGGGCACCGTGTCCAAGATCAATGCGGCGGCGGGTGACAGCCTTGCCGTTGATGACGTGATCCTGGAGTTCGAGTGATCCGATGACGGGCGCGGGTTCAATGGCTGACACAAGCCGGGCGCGGTTTCAGAAACCGCGCCGCCGGTTGATTTCGCGTTCGCGTTCGGGGTTCTTGTCGATCGAGCGCGTGATTTCCCGCACGGTCCAGGGCAGGGGTTTGCGCAGTTTCACCTCGCCGTCCTTGCCCACCAGGACCAGCATGAAACCGCGTGGCCGCAATTTCTTGCGCAACACTGAACCCGCCTTCGGGTCCGTGTCGGTCAGGATGACCACATCCCGGTCGGCAAGCATGTCGTGCCTGTCCTGCAACCGTTCCATTTGCTCGATATACCGGGGGTCCGCAGGTGAATCCGCGAACACCACGATCGGGCGATTGGTCCACAGGAATTCGCTCAGATCGCTGTCACCGGCGGGCTGGGTCAATTTGGTCCGGGGTGCTCCTTCGTCGGATTGCGCCGCAAGGCCGGGCGCGATTAACGTGGCGAAAACAATGGCCAAGATGCGTTTCATGCTGTCTCCTGTCGCCTTGAATATAGGCGCGGATTCAGCGAATGCGACCGTTGATTGCACGCCTGCCCATAAAATCACAAATACTGATCGTCTGGCCGCGGGGCGCGGGCGATGATTGCCGCATTTGACGCATTGGGGCGGCTGCGGCGCGAAATTCGACTGACACGGCAGCGGGCCGAAGCCGGCCGCAAGCGACAAGACAAAAGGAAGACCCGATGACACGCAAGACCGATGAATGGAAGGCTCTGGCCGAAAAGGAACTCCGCGGGCGTCCCGTCGAGGATCTGACCTGGAACACGCTGGAAGGCATACCGGTGCAGCCGCTCTATACGGCGGACGATCTGCAGGATGTGGACCATCTGGGCACCATCCCGGGTGCCGCGCCCTTCACCCGTGGCGTCAAGGCGACGATGTACGCCGGGCGGCCCTGGACGATCCGCCAATATGCCGGTTTCTCGACCGCCGAGGAATCCAACGCCTTTTACCGCCGGGGTCTGGCCGCGGGTCAGCAGGGCGTCAGTGTTGCCTTCGATCTGGCCACCCATCGCGGCTATGACAGCGACCACCCCCGGGTTGTGGGTGATGTGGGCAAGGCCGGTGTGGCGATCGATTCTGTCGAGGATATGAAAATCCTGTTCGATGGCATCCCGCTGGACAAGGTCAGCGTCAGCATGACGATGAACGGGGCGGTGATTCCGATCCTGGCCAACTTCATTGTCGCCGGAGAAGAGCAGGGCCATGACAAATCGGTGCTGGCCGGCACCATTCAGAACGACATTCTGAAAGAATTCATGGTCCGCAATACCTATATCTATCCGCCCGAACCCAGCATGCGGATCATTGCGGACATCATCGAATATACCTCAAACGAAATGCCCAAATTCAACAGCATCTCGATTTCGGGCTATCACATGCAGGAAGCGGGCGCGAACCTGGTACAGGAACTGGCCTATACCCTGGCGGATGGGCGTGAATATGTGCGCGCCGCGCTGGCGCGGGGCATGGACGTGGACAAGTTCGCGGGCCGGTTGTCGTTCTTCTTCGCCATCGGCATGAACTTCTTCATGGAAGCGGCCAAGCTGCGCGCCGCGCGCCTGTTGTGGCATCGCATCATGACCGAGTTCGGCGCCAAGTCCGATCGCTCGAAGATGCTGCGCACCCATTGCCAGACTTCCGGCGTTTCGCTGCAGGAACAGGATCCTTACAACAATGTGATCCGCACCGCATATGAAGCGATGTCGGCGGCCCTGGGCGGCACCCAGAGCCTGCACACCAACGCGCTGGACGAAGCCATCGCATTGCCGACGGATTTCTCGGCCCGCATCGCCCGCAACACCCAGCTGATCCTGCAGGAAGAGACCGGCATCACCAATGTTGTCGATCCGCTGGCCGGTTCCTACTATGTCGAGAAGCTGACCCATGATCTGGCCACCGAGGCGTGGAAACTGATCGAAGAGGTTGAGGAAATGGGCGGCATGACCAAGGCCGTGGCCAGTGGTCTGCCCAAGCTGCGCATCGAGGAAAGCGCCGCCACGCGGCAGGCGATGATCGACCGGGGCGACGAGGTGATCGTCGGGGTCAACAAGTATCGTTTGGAAAAAGAAGACCATCTGGACATTCTGGATATCGACAATGCCGCCGTGCGCGCCGGACAGGTGGCGCGGTTGGAAAAGATCCGCGCCACGCGCGATCAGGATGCCTGTACTGCCGCGTTGCAGGAATTGTCGCGCACGGCGCGCGACAGGGGAAATATCTTGGCGGCGGCGGTCGAAGCCGCGCGCGCACGGGCGACTGTCGGAGAAATCAGCATGGCGATGGAAGAAGAATTCGGGCGGCACCGCGCCGAGGTCAAGACCCTGGCCGGTGTCTACGGGGCTGCGTATGAAGGCGACGAAGGCTTTGCCATGATCCAGAAATCGGTGTCGGATTTTGCCGATTCCGAAGGCCGCCGTCCGCGTATGCTGGTGGTCAAGATGGGGCAGGATGGCCACGACCGGGGGGCCAAGGTGATCGCGACCGCATTTGCCGATATCGGCTTTGACGTGGATGTGGGCCCGCTGTTCCAGACCCCGCAAGAAGCGGCGCAGGACGCCGTGGACAATGATGTTCATGTCATTGGCATCAGTTCGCAGGCGGCGGGCCACAAGACTCTTGCCCCGCAACTGGTTCAGGCGCTCAAGGAGGCGGGTGCCGAAGACATCATCGTGATTTGCGGCGGCGTGATCCCGCAGCAGGATTACCAGTTCCTGTACGATCATGGCGTAAAGGCGATTTTTGGTCCCGGCACCAACATCCCCGCAGCGGCGCAAGACATCCTGCGTCTGATCAAAGAAGCCAGAAGCTGATGCGCAAGCAGCCCGAAATTTCTGCGGACATGGCGGCCGGGGCGCTGGTCACGCGCGATTTGGTGGTTTTCGGATTGGGCCGAGCGCGTCGACCGGGGGCCGCATCTGCTCTGTAACAATGAAACGCAAGACGGATGGGGAAGTTGAACCGGGGGGGGGATGCGATGAAACTGGATCATGTCGCGGTTGCTGGCGCGACCTTGGCCGAGGCCGTCGACGCCGTCGAATCCGCGCTTGGCGTTGCGATGACCGCCGGGGGGCGTCATGACGTGTTCCATACGCAAAATCGTTTGTTGGGGCTGGCGGACGGGCTGTATCTGGAAGCGATCGCGATCGACCCCAAAGCGCCCATACCTGATCGGGCGCGCTGGTTCGACCTGGACCGGTTTCGCGGGCCTGCGCGTTTGACCAACTGGATCTGCGCCACGGACGACATGGTGGACCTTCTGCAGGATCTTCCCCCCGGGGCGGGGCAGCCCGTGGCCCTGCGCCGGGGCGATCTGAACTGGCAGATGGCGGTTCCCGCCGATGGGATATTGCCTTTCGACAACCTGTTTCCGGCCTTGATCCAGTGGCATGGCCCATTGCATCCCGGCGCGTTGCTGCCGGAGTCCGGATGCCGGCTGCGCCGTCTTGTGGTTGCGCATCCGCAGGCGGATGAACTGGCCGCGATACTGGCGCGGACGTTCACGGATGCCCGGGTGGTGTTCGAGCCGGGCTCCTGTGGTCTGATGGCAGAAATCGACACGCCCCACGGAACGCGCGTGTTGCAATAAGCAAAACGGCGGACGGAACGTCCGGGGATATATGTCACCGCCATCCGATCATCCGGAAAGAATTCATCCGATCATCCGGAAAGAATTGGTTTGAAGGCTCCGCGTCGGACCGGCAAAGGCGGTAACGCAGTATGCGTCAGATCTGAAAACGCAGGGTCAGACCGTCATAGGCCGCAATGATGGTGTCGGGGGTTTCAGCCGACACGGTTTCGTAATCCAGATCGATGTGCATGTTGGTCAGCACCGCCTGTTTGGGTTGCACCCGTTCGATCCATTCCAGCGTGCGCGCCAGATGCGCGTGGGTCGGATGCGGGGTACGGCGCAGGGCGTCTACGATCCAGCAGTCCAGATCCACCAGCGCGTCCCATGCGTCGTCATAGATTTCGGCGACATCGGGCAGATAGGCCAATTCGTGGATGCGAAACCCCAGGGCATCGATCGAGCCATGGCCGACGCGGAAGGGGCGAAACGGGATCGGCCCGCCGGGGCCGTCGATTTCAAACGGCCCGTCGATGGTGTTGAGTGTCAGAATCGGCGGATAGGGCGATCCTTCAGGCTGAACGAAAGCATATCCGAACTTGCTGATCAGATCGTTCTGGGTGTCCCCATCGGCCCAGACCTGCACTCTTTCGCGCATGTTGAAGACGATCATGCGCAGATCGTCGATGCCATGAACATGATCGGCGTGGCCATGGGTATAGACCACCCCGTCCAGCCGCCCGGTGCCCGTGTCCAGAAGCTGGCTGCGCATGTCCGGGGAGGTATCAATCAGAACGGTGGTGGTGCCTTCGGGACCGTCGCGTTCCACCAGCAGCGAACAACGCCGCCGCCTGTTGCGCGGGTTTTCAGGGTCGCACACGCCCCAATGCCCCCCCAGGCGCGGCACACCGCCGGACGAGCCGCAGCCCAGTATGGTCGCGCGCAGCTCTCCCATCACGCTGCCGCCTGAAACCGGGCTGCCTTGTGAAACAGCCGGTCAAAGTTCTGCTGTGTGCGGGCCGCGAAATCGGGATAGTCCATGCCGAAAACCTCGGCCCCCTTGCGGGCGGTATGGGCGGTAAAGGCCGGTTCGTTGCGTTTGCCGCGATGGGGTGGCGGGGCCAGATAGGGCGCGTCGGTTTCCACCAGAATCCGCTCGATCGGAGCGGCGGCGAAAATATCGCGCAGCTCCTGGCTTTTGGGGAAGGCGGCGATGCCGGACATGGACAGATAAAACCCCAGGTCCAGCGCCGCGCGGGCCAGTGCCGCGGAGGATGAAAAACAGTGCATGACGCAGCCATAGGCGCCATTGCGGAATTCCTCGGTCAGAATTCGGGCGATGTCGTCATCTGCCGCGCGTGCATGGATGATCAGGGGCAGGCCGGTGTCGCGCGCAGCGGCGATGTGGATGCGCAGGCTGTCTTTTTGAACCTGCGCGCTTTCGGCGGTGTAATGGTAGTCCAGACCGGTTTCACCGATACCGACGAATTTCGGATGCCGGGCAAGAGCGATCAGTTCATCCACTGTTGCCATCGGCTCTTCGGCCGCGCTCATCGGGTGGGTCCCGGCGGCATAGAACACGGGATCGTGGGATTCGGCGATCGCCCGCACGGTGGGTTCGTTGCGCAACCGGGTGCAGATCGTGACCATGCGGGTCACGCCGGCCGCCTGCGCGTTGGCGATGATTGTATCCAACTGCCCTTCGAAATCAGGGAAATCCAGGTGGCAATGGCTGTCGGTGATCTGAGCTGTTTCGGTCATGGCCTTGGGGACAAGCGGGCCTGGCCCGCAGCGGTTTCCTGCATCTTGAAAACCGTATCTAGGACAAGAGAGGCGGGGTCAAGGTTGACCGCCTTGCCGTGGCGGGTGCGGGTCGTGATGGTGGCAGCAATATCGGCCCAGGCACGGCCCATGGGCGGGGTCGCGGCCAGACGCGCCAGAACCGGCGATTCGTTCGGCCCGGCCTGCGGCAGGGGGGGCGCTCCGGTGGCTCCGGTGCGTGCCAGCCGCACCAGCAGGATGTCGATCAGGTTCAGCAGCAGCTCGAACTTTTCCGACGCGCCCTTCTGTGCCGCTGTCTGCGCCAGGCTCAGCGCCCGGGACCGGTCCAGCCGGGGCAGGGTGTCGAGAATGCCGATCAGTTCCCCATAGATCTGCAGCCCCCCCTGGTTCACCAAACGCAAGGCGTCGCCCACCGACCCCGCAGCCAGCGCGGCCAGATGCTCGGACTGGGCCGGACCCTCGGGCAAGGCGGCACCGGTTTGGGCCAGCGCGGATTGCATGTCGGCGCTGCCCAGAGGCTCCAGGCGCAAGGTACGGCAGCGGGACCGGATCGTCGGCAACAGATGCGACGGCCGGTGACTGATCAGCAGAAGGGTCGTGCGCGCCGGGGGCTCTTCGAGCATCTTGAGCAGCGCGTTCGCCGCAGAAACGTTCATCTCGTCGGCACAGTCCACGATCACCACGCGCCGCCCGCCATCAGCAGCCGAAAGTCCGAAGAACCGGTTCAGACTGCGGATATCGTCGACCACGATCTCGTCGCGCATCCGGTCGGTCCTTTCGTTCACCGAGCGGGTGATCGTCGCCAACCCCGGGTCGGCCCCGGCCAGGATGCGCCGCGCCACTGGATGATCGGGGTCGATCGCCAACGTTTCGGGGGGCGCATCGGCACCGAACAGACCGTCCCCTGCGGCCGGTGGCGTGGCCAGCAGGAAACGCGCGATATGCCAGGCCAGTGTTGCCTTGCCGACACCGCGCGGACCGGTCAGCAGCCAGCCGTGATGCAGACGGTCCGACGCATAGCTTTGCAGAAACGCCGCCTGCGCCGCGTCCTGTCCGAAAATCTGCTGGGTTGTGCGCGGATGCGGCGCGCCGGGCGCCTGATCCGGGGCGGGATGTTCGGTGCTCATGCCAGCACCGCAAGCGTTTTTGCCAGCACGTCGGCTGCGACGGTTTCGATGGGGCGATTGCCGTCAATGACGCGAAACCGGGGGCTGAACTCTTGTGCCAGCGCCAGGAAACCGGCGCGCATCTTGCGTTGCAGATCGGGGCCGAATTCCTCGAAACGCTCTTCCTTTCCCTGGCGACCCAGCGCGCGGGTCAGGCCGGTGTCCGGGTCCATGTCGATCAGGATCGTCAGGTCGGGGTCCTGCCCGATCATCAGGCTGTGCAATTGATCGACCTTGCCGCGCAGATCGCCGCGAGACAGGCCCTGATACATGCGTGTGCTGTCGGCGAACCGATCGCATACCACCAGCTTGCCCGCCGCCAATGCCGGGCGGATCGTGCGTTCCAGATGGTCGCGCCGCGCCGCGGTGAACAAGAGCAGTTCCGTTTCCGCAGACCAGCGGTCCGGATCACCCTGCAACACCAGTTCGCGGATTTCCTCGGCCCCGGGCGATCCACCCGGTTCGCGTGTCAGCACCACATCATGTCCGATTGCGCGCAAAGCATCCACCAGCAGCCGGGCCTGCGTTGATTTTCCCGATCCGTCGATGCCTTCAAAGCTGATGAAACAGCCGTGCCCCGTTCTGTGGTTGGTCACATCGCCCCCTGCGGGCCATCCAGGAACTGGTTGATCAGGTGCAGGGCGGCGGTCTTGACCTTGACCGCGAACCCCCCGCTTGGAACATCCTGTGCGGCAACCAGCGCGTGGCGCACTTCGGGCAGGCCTTCGGGTTTGAGCACCAGTTCGGCCAGTTCGTCGCCCTTCTTGATCGGTGCGCGCAGAGGGCCGTCATACACGACCTCGGCGGCCACGGTTTCGTCGTTCAGCGCAGGCAGCAGCAGTTTCAGATCCTCTGCCGGGACCAGCCCTACGGATTGTTGAACTCCCATCCAGACGTCGGCCTGGGCGACCGGGGTTTCGGTGCTGGCGATGGTTTTTTCGACAAAGTGACGAAACGACCAGTTAACCAGGGCCTGAGACTCCTCTGTCCGGGCGATCTGGCTGGGCAGACCGGAAAGCACAAAGATCACGCGGCGGTCATCCTGTTTGGCTGAACCGACCAGCCCATAACCGGCTTCTTCGGTATGGCCGGTTTTCAACCCGTCGGCCCCGATCCCCAGCCCCAGCAAGGGGTTCCGGTTGAACCTGTTCGCGGGCGAGCGATCCTTGTAGTTGAATTCTTTCTGGCTGAAATACTGATAGAATTCGGGAAAATCCTCGATCAGCCGCTGCGCGAGAATGCCCAGGTCGTGCACGCTCATGCGCTGATAGGGGTGCGGCCAACCCGACGCGTTGGCAAAGGTCGAATGGGTCATGCCCAATTGTTTCGCCTTTTCGGTCATCTGTTTGGCAAAGGCTTCTTCGGACCCGGCCAGCCCTTCGGCGACGGCCACTGTGGCGTCATTGCCCGATGAAACGATGATCCCCTGAATCAATTCATCCGCCGTGGGGCGGTCCAGCTCGTTGAGAAACATGGTCGAGCCCCCCATGCTTTTGGCACGGGTCGAGACGGCGAATTGTTCATTCAGGCCGACCCGTCCGTCATGTAGCGCGTCAAACAGCATGTACAGGGTCATCAGCTTGGACATCGACGCGGGCGGCAACGGATCGTCCGCGTTCTTGGACAGCAACACGGTGCCGGTGCCCTGATCGATTACGAACGCCGCCTTGGCAGAGGTTTCAAAGGCCGCAGCGCACAGCGGTGTCAGGCCCAGCAGAAGTGCCGTGGCCAGATGGCGAATTGCAAGTGTCATGGGGAACCCCCGCGTGTCTAGTTGGTTACGAAGTAGGCGTCGGAAAACCCGGTGGTTTTGACGGTCTGCATCAGATTGGAACGTTGCGTTTCAGTTTTCGCGGGGCCGATCACGACACGCCAGAACTTGCGATCGTCCGAGGACTGTTCATAGACCGTCGGTTTCAGACCCGCGGCGCGCATCTGGGTCGCGGCCCGGTCGGCATTTGCCTCGACGCTGAAAATGCCGATCTGGATATAGGGTTTTTCCAGCTCGGATGCCTGTTGCAGCGGTTCTGCCCGGATCGGGGCAGGGGCTGCGGCCTCGGCGACCGCGGCCGTGGCCGCAGCGACCGGAACCGGATCTGGCTTGGACCAGGGCCAGCGGAATTTTCTTGTGCTTTCAGGTTCTGCCGGCGCGCTTGGAATCGGGCTGTCTGCCGTGGCGCTGTCAGCGTTATCTTCAACCGGCTCCAAGGCTTCGGCGACCGGCGCAGCCATGGTTTCATCCTGCGGTTCGGTGGCTTGCCCGGTTGGCGTGTCTTGGGCGGTTTCGGGTTCGGCTTGGCTTTGTTCCCGGACCAATGCGACGACGGACAATTTCACCGGCGCACCGGCCAGCATGGACAGCGCCTCGGCGGCATCCGAAGACGCCTGGATCCGGGGGCCGGGAATATCCCGCTCGCGGCGGAACAGGGCGCCGACGACCTCTTTGTTGTTGGCTGTGTTGCGAATCAGCACGCGCTGGGGATCGGTCACGTCCGGATGTGCGACCCAGACCCCGCCCAGCGAAGGACGGCCATCCCACAGCCCGGCTTCCTCGGCTTTGAAAACCTCGGGCGCCTCGGCGTCCTGCTCGACCAGCCTGGTGCTTTTCGTCGAGGAGCCTGTCGCGTTTGCCGGGGCATCTGCGGATTTCAGGAATGCGGGTGCGTCGTCACAACCCGTCAACGCCAACGCAGCCACCATCAGCCCGGCCAGGCCAAACGCGTGCCTGTTGCCATTTGCTGTTCGGGTCATGTCCATTTCCTTGCCTGTGTCCGGGTCCGTGCCGTCTGCTTGCCGCCGGTTGATCCGCCATTCTATCAGAGCGTGCATCGACCCCTTAGCATATCATAGCCCGGCTGGCACGGCATGGAAAGTCCGCAGCGGATTCACGTTGAAACGCCAACCCCGGCGTCTGTCGCGCGATCCGGGGCGGTTGCCGGGCTGTGGCGACTGAGGAAGCAGCGCCACATATTGGAAACGGGAACGCTGTTCCGTGGCGTTCAAGGTCAGGGTTGCTTTTGCGGCCAACCATGAAAAATCGACGACGTCCGGGCGGGCCAGGACCTGCGGCATATATCCGACCAGGATCAGCTGCCGGAGTGAGGAAAACAAGGACTTGATCCCGTGAATCAGTGCCCCGGCGAACGGTATCCTTTGCGTTGGGTTGGTTTGGTATCGTCCGCCCAACCAGGTGAACCGGATCCGGGGTGCGGTTTGGCAGGCTTTCATTCATGCCGCCGTCGTCAATAGCTTCGTCAGGTATGCCCTTGTTTTGTCGTCACTATCTGGAAAGGCGTCGAATTCACACACTTTGGAAGCCAAAGTGGCAAAAAGGGTGTGCAAGGTCATATTGATGTGGGGTTGCAGTGAAGCCGGAGCGATTTTTCATGTCCGCCAGAACGATATCGAACCCAACTTCTCAGGGTCTGCAAGCTCCAACAAAAGTGGTAGACATGAAAAAGCCCGCCAAGAAACTGACTTGGCGGGCTTTTGAACCCCTTGAGTAAAGGAGTCTGTAACTTATTCCCTGTTGCCAAGCAGTTGCAGCAGGAACATGAACATGTTGATGAAGTCCAGGTACAGGGACAGCGCGCCCATGATTGCGGCTTTGCCGAGCCATTCAGTGTCACCGGAATGCGCCATCTGAAGATAGGTGGTCTTGATCTTTTGCGTGTCATAAGCCGTCAGGCCCGCGAAGATCAGGACGCCAAGGATCGAAATGGCAAAGGCCAGGCCCGGCATTGGCCAGAAGATGTTCACGATCGAGGCGACGATCAGGCCGATCACGCCCATGATCAGGAATGAACCCCAGGCGGAAATGTCCTTCTTGGTGGTATAGCCCCACAGGGACAGGCCGGCAAAGGCGATCGAGGTGATCAGGAAGACCTGGATGATCGAATAGCCCGTGAAGACCAGGAAGATCGAACTGATCGAAACGCCCATCACCGCGGCAAACAGATAGAACACGGTCTGTGCGGTGGCCGCGGACATGCGGTTGATCCCGGCGCTGAAGCCGAACACGAAGGCGAGGGGGGCAAACATTACGACCCATTTCAATGGCGAGGTGTAAAGCGCCACGCCAAGCCCGGTCAGGTACTTGCCCGCACCGACCTGGTATTCCGTCGGCACGCTGCTTACGGCCAGGCCGGACAGGGCCCAGGCAGCTGCAAAAGTGATCAGCATGCCCACGGACATCGTGCCGTAGACTTTGTTCATATGCGCACGCAAGCCAGCGTCAATCGCGGATGTACGTGTTCCGGCCGCAGTCCGGCCCGCAGTGCGGTTCATGTCGAATTCAGCCATTCAAGCTCTCCGTTCAAGACAAATATGCCGCTGGAAGCCCTCCAAAAGCCCTCCAACAACTCTCGTTTGAAATATCGTGTGTTCGCGCGACACTTTCAAGTGAATCCGACAGGGTTTATCGGTGAAACTTGTCAAAAATCGTGCTGCCGAACGTGCCGGGGCAACATTGGGCTGCGAAAGACGATATATAGGCGGTCAACGCCAGGTTCCGGGCGCGCCCCGGATCGGGCGGCTTGCAGATCAGGTCTTTATTCGCTGATCCGGATCACGATCTTGCCGGTGGCCTTGCGATTGCGCAACAATTCGATTCCGTCGGCAACTTCGGATAGCGGCAGCAGGTGGCTGATGTGCGGTTTCAGCAATCCCTGTTGATACCAGCCAATCAGGTGGGTCAGGCTTTGGCGTACAAGATCCGGGCGGAATTTCATGTAGCCACCGATATAGTAGCCGAGAACCGACAGGTTCTTGACCAGTAGATGGTTGGCCGGGATCTGCGGTACCGTGCCGCTGGCAAAACCGATGGGCAGCAACCTGCCTTCGGGGTTGCAGGCCCGAAAGGCGGCCTTGAAAGCGGCCCCGCCAACCGCGTCATAGACGACATCCGCGCCGCCCAGTTCCAGCACGCGGGCACGCAGATCCTCGGAATCGTCGATCAGATGATCGGCACCGGCGCGGGCGGCCACTTGCAACTTGTCGGATCCTCTTGCGTGGGCGATGACCGTGGCCCCCATCAGTTTTCCGATTTCAACCGCCGTCAAGCCGACGCCGCCCGCCGCGCCGGTGACCAACAGGGTTTCCCCCGGTTGCAGGCGGGCGCGATGATCCAATGCCATGTGGCTGGTGACATAGGCGATTTGAAACGCGGCCGCGTCCTCAAAGCTCATCTCGGGTGGAATCCGGATCGCCCGGGACGAATCGAACACCCCCGTTTCGGCCAAACCGCCCTGTCCAGAGAACACGGCGACTCGGTCTCCGACAGCCAGATTGTTCACCGAATCGCCTATTTTCTCTACAATTCCAGACAATTCCATCCCAAGCGTGAACGGTGTTTCGGGAATATCCTGGTAGGTGCCCTTTAAAGTGAGCAGATCCGCAAAATTCAAACCGCAGGCATGAATGCGCACCCTGATCTGCCCGATTTCGGGCTCGGGAACCGCGATGCGGGCCATCTCGGCCGTGCCGCCGGGCGACCGGATCTGATATGCTTGCACGATAATATCCTTGTGTTTCTAGACGTTTGACGTCAGTGTTAACCAATGGTTGCACACTGCCATCTGTGGATGACCGACCACCCGATCAAATAGTGGCGTGGTTGTGATTGGCAGATAAAATTGTTTCTAATCAAGCTTAAATCAAGCGAATTTCAGCTTATTCTCCCGCTATCCGAGAGCGGCCAGACTTGAATTCAACCCGATTTGGGGTAGTATGGATTTGTGGTTGGGGAACGGGTTTGATCACCGGGGAAACTTAAATACGTCTGGGCAGATTTTGACTGGCCGGCTCCTCAGGTTGAACGCGTTTGTATTTGGTATTGGTAAAGGAGAAACGTATGACTCATCCCGTGGATGTGCACGTCGGTAAGCGCGTGCGGCATCGTCGCTGGCTGATCGGTATGACGCAGCAGCAACTGGCAGAACAGGTTGGGATAAAGTTCCAGCAAATCCAGAAATACGAAACCGGTGCAAACCGGGTCAGCGCATCGCGTCTTTGGGATATCGCGGACGCGCTTGATGTGCCCGTAAGCTTCTTTTTCGATGGCCTTCAGGGTGAGGAAAAGCAGGAAGACAGCAAGACCTTGCTGCCTGCGGATCTGATGGGCGACAAGGAAGCCCTGGATCTGGTTCGGTCCTACTATGCCATTCCTGAAAATCAACGGCGCAGATTGTTCGAACTGGCACGGGTGCTGAGCGACGTTGCCTGATACGTGATCAGGGCGGACAGAACGGGGATGCTTGCATTTTCTTTCGTCGACTGGCAGTCGGGCGCAGATGACCTGTTCACACATTTCCGACCTGGCGGTGGCCAATCTGCTGGCCGATGCAGCCAGAGCGGCGATCTTGCCGTATTTTCGACAGCCGGGGCTTGCGGCGCAGAACAAATGCGCCGGTGGGTTTGACCCGGTTACAATCGCGGATCGCGCAGCGGAAGAGGCCATGCGCGGACTGTTGGCCGAACACCGGCCCGATGACGGGATTCTCGGCGAAGAATTCGGTCACAAGCCCGGAGAATCCGGGCGCCATTGGGTTCTAGACCCGATTGACGGCACCAGGGGCTTTATCAGCGGCACGCCGACCTGGGGTGTTCTGATCGCGCTGGCGGACCAGAATGGTCCATACCTGGGCATCATAGATCAACCATACACGCAGGAACGGTTCATCGGCGGGCAGGGGCAGGCTCGGATGATTGGGCCGCATGGCGCGTGCGATCTGGCGACCCGCAAGGGGTCCGCTCTGGAGCAGGCGATCCTGTTCACGACTTTTCCCGAAATAGGCAATGCGCAAGAGCGCGCCGGTTTCCAGGCCGTATCGCAACAGGTGCGCCTGACCCGGTACGGGATGGATTGCTATGCCTATGCCTTGCTCGCTGCCGGTCAGGTGGATCTGGTGATCGAGGCGGGTCTGAACCCATATGATATCCAGGCCCCGATCGCGGTGATACAGGCGGCAGGCGGGGTCGTCACCAATTGGCAGGGCGGTCCGGCCCATGATGGGGGGCGGGTTCTGGCGGCAGCCACGTCAGATCTGCACGAGGAGGCGCTGCAAATCCTGCGGCAAGCGACGGCCGAGGGTTGAGCGGACCGGGCATCGGCGGTATGCTGCGCAGCGCGCCGAGTCCTTTGCCCGTTTTCTGTCGGCGCGTGATCACACTTCATACCGAACCGGGCCAAATCTGAAGTGTGGAGACTGCCATGTCTGAAATTCTGATCCGGAACGCCGACACCATCCTGACCATGGACGCGACGCGCCGTGAATTGCAGGGGTCCGATATCCTGCTGCGCGACGGTGTCATTGCCGCGATCGGCCAAAACCTGACCACCACCGGTGCCGAGCATTCGGCGCGCGGATGCGTGGTGACGCCGGGGTTGGTCAATACCCATCACCATCTGTATCAATCTCTGACCCGCGCGGTGCCGGGGGGGCAGGACGCGCTGTTGTTCGGCTGGCTGCAGACGCTTTACCCCATCTGGGCGCGGTTCGGTCCCGAAGAGATGTTTGTGTCCACCCAGACCGGTTTGGCCGAACTTGCCTTGTCGGGGTGCACGCTCAGTTCGGATCACCTGTATCTCTATCCCAACGGTGCGCGGCTGGATGATACCATTGCGGCGGCGGCAGAGATCGGCCTGAGGTTTCATCCCACGCGCGGCGCGATGAGCATTGGAGAAAGCGACGGCGGCCTGCCGCCCGACGCCCTGGTGGAAGACGAGCGCGCCATTCTGGATGATTGTATTCGTGTCGTCGATGCCCACCACGATCCCGACGATGGCGCAATGTGCCGGGTTGGGATCGCACCCTGTTCACCGTTCTCGGTCAGCCGGGACTTGATGCGGGACGCGGCTTTGCTGGCACGGGACAAAGGGGTGATGCTGCATACGCATCTGGCCGAGAACGAAGAGGATATCGCCTATAGCCAGGACCGGTTCGGCTGCCGTCCGGGCCAATATGCCGAAGACCTCGGTTGGACCGGTGCGGACGTCTGGCATGCCCATTGCGTCAGGTTGGACGCCGGCGAAATCGACCTCTTCGCGCGCACCCGTACCGGCGTTGCCCATTGTCCCTGTTCCAACTGTCGGCTTGGCAGCGGCATCGCACCGGTGCGCGCGATGCGCGATGCGGGGGTGCCGGTGGGGCTGGGGGTCGATGGATCTGCCAGCAACGATGCCGGCAATCTGATGGCGGAAGCGCGCCAGTCGATGCTGTTGCAGCGCGTGACCAGCGGGGCCGACGCCATGAGCGCGCGCGAGGCGCTGGAGATCGCGACCCGTGGCGGTGCGGACGTGCTGGGCCGCCCCGATTGTGGCCGTCTGGAGGTCGGCAAACGCGCCGACATCGCGATCTGGGACACCAGCGGTATTGAGAGCGCGGGCAGCTGGGATCCGGCTGCTTTGTTGCTGGCCGGGCCGACACGGGTGAAACACCTGTTCGTCGAGGGCCGCCAGGTGGTGAGCGATGGCCAGATTGCGACGCTGGACCTGCCGCATGTCATCGAACGTCAGAATAGGCTGGCGCGCAATCTGGCCGCATCCGTCTGACCGGCGTGTGCCCAGGTCGATGCCAGCAGGGCAGACGGGCAAGAGCGCAGGGATGATGTGTCGATCAACCCCGGCATTCGGATCAACCTGAATCGGACATTTATCCGTCGACTGATATCCGGTGCGTGGGGCGTAGGGCCGGGCGAAACCGCCACACAGTGCAGATCACAGGCGTGCGCCCTGGATCCATGTTTCCGCAATGGCGCGGTCATCGCCCATCATGATGGTTGCGAACAGGGCCTCCCAAATGTCATCGGCCTGCGCGGTCCGTTGCGCGATGGCCGGGGTGGACGCCAGGTCCAGCACGATCAGGTCGGCTTCGTGTCCGGGCTGCAGATTGCCGATCAGCCCGTCCATGTGCAGCGTGCGGGCCGACCCGACAGTGGCAAGCCATAGCAGCTGCGCCGCATGCAAGGGGGTGCCGCGCAACTGGCCGATCTCATAGGCTGCGGCCATGGTGCGCAGCATGGAAAACGATGAACCGCCGCCGGTATCCGTCGCCAGCCCGACGCTTTGCCCTTCGGCAATCAGCCCGGCCATGTCAAACAGACCAGATCCGATGAAGGTGTTCGACGTCGGACAATGCACCAGCGCGCCGCCGACCTCGCGCAGGCGGTCCCGCTCGCGGGGTTCCAGATGGATCGCGTGCCCATACAGCCCGCGCGCGCCCAGCAGCCCATGGGCTTCGTAGGTATCCAGATAATCGCGGGCGTCCGGATACAGCGATTTGACCCAGGCGATTTCGTCCAGCTGTTCGCTGAGATGGGTTTGCATCAGGCAATCCGGGTGTTCCGCCCACAGCGCGCCCATCGCTTCAAGCTGCTCTGGCGTCGAGGTGGGCGAGAACCGTGGCGTGATCGCATAGGAAATCCGGTCCACCCCGTGCCAGCGTTCCAGCAGCGCCTTGCTGTCGTCATAGGCCGACCGGGCCGTGTCGCGCAGCCCTTCGGGGGCGTTGCGATCCATACAGGTCTTGCCCGTAACGACCCGCTGACCCCGGCGTTGTGCTTCGGTGAAAAAGGCGTCGACGCTTTCGGGATGGATGGTGGCAAAGCTGCACATGGTCGTGGTGCCGTGCGCGGCGGTCAGATCCAGATAGCGCGCGGAAATTTCAGCGGCGTAGTGCGCATCCGCAAAACGCATCTCTTCGGGAAAGGTATAGGTGTTCAGCCAGTCGATCAGCCGCTTGCCCCAGCTGGCAATCATCGCCGTTTGCGGAAAATGGACATGGGCATCGACAAACCCGGCCATGATGACATGCGGCCCGTGATCGACCACGCGGGCCCGGGGATGTGCGGCGCGCAGGTCGTGGAACGTTCCCACCGCTGCGATTCGCCCTGCCTGGATCGCGACTGCCTCGTGCAGGCGGGCCGCGCCGGTGGGGTCGGGCCGAAAGGGCGAGCCGTCGAAGGATAGAACCTGTCCTTTCAGAATGATCGCTTCGCTCATCGCCTGTTCCTTTCCCTGTCAATTCGCCGCCGTGCAGACTACAGGCCGGATTTCTTCTGGTAAATTCCGCTATTATCATTGTTTTCCCATAGCAGCTTCTTCTATTTTGCGACCAATTGCGGGGAGCGCCAGATGGTTGATGACACCGATCGGATCGATGACGAACAGGCCCGCGAGGACTCGGCCTATATGCTGGACCGGCGGGCCGTCGCGGGGATCCTCTATGCGGTGGATACCGACGATCAGGTCAAGCTGACCGAATTGATGGAGCCGCTTCATGCGGCCGACATCGCCGACCTTCTGGAACAGCTCAATGCCTATGACCGGGCACGCCTGATCCGGCTGTACGGGCGCGAATTCGACGGCGACATCCTGTCGGAACTGGATGAAAACATCCGTGAGGAAGTCATCTCGACCCTGCATCCCGAGGTTCTGGCGGATGCGGTGCGGGATCTGGAAAGCGACGATGTCGTGGATCTGATCGAAGATCTGGAAGAACCGCAGCAAGAGGCGATTCTCGACGCGCTTGAAGACTCCGACCGGGTCGCGGTCGAACAGTCGATGGCCTGGCCCGAAGGCTCGGCCGGGCGTCTGATGCAGCGCGAAGTGGTCATGGCGCCGGAACACTGGAACGTCGGGCAGGCCATCGATCATCTGCGCAGCAGCGACAATCTGCCCGAACAGTTCTATCACATCGTGCTGGTGGATCCGCGCATGCACCCGATCGGCAATGTCACGCTGGGCAAGCTGATGGGGTCGCGCCGCGAAATCCACCTGCTGGATCTGACCGAGGACATGTTCCGGGTGATCCCCGCGACCCAGGACGAAGAGGACGTGGCCTATGCGTTCAACCAGTATCACCTGATCTCGGCCCCCGTCGTGGATCAGGAGGGGCGGCTGGCCGGGGTCATCACCATCGACGACGCCATGGCGGTGCTGGATGAAGAGCATGAAGAAGACATCCTGCGTCTTGCGGGCGTGTCCGATGAAAGTTCGTTGTCCGACAGTGTGGCGGATACCGCCAAGCGGCGCCTGCCGTGGTTGGCGGTGAATCTGTTGACGGCCAATCTGGCGGCGCTGGTGATTTCCCAGTTTGAAGATACCCTGACGCGTTTCGTCGCGTTGGCGGTCTTGATGCCCATTGTCGCCTCGATGGGGGGCAATGCGGGAACCCAGTCGCTGACCGTCGCCGTTCGCGCGCTTGCAACGCGCGACCTGACAGGCGCGAACGTCTGGCGGATCATTCGACGCGAAGCCACGGTGGGATTGTTGAACGGGGCGGTCTTTGCCGTCGTCATGGGAACGGTCGGGTTTCTGTGGTTCGGATCGTTCGCGATCGGATATGTGTTGGCGGCGGCGATGGTCATCAACCTGATGGTCGCCGGGCTGGCCGGAACCGGGATTCCCGTTGTCATGGACAAGCTGGGCATCGATCCGGCGCTGGCGTCGGGCACGTTCGTGACCACGGTGACGGATGTGGTCGGCTTTGTCGCCTTCCTTGGTCTGGCCGGGATGGTGTTGATGTGAACGATCTGCAATCGCTCAAGGCGGCGGCGCGCAAGGCCGCCTTTGCGCGGCGCAAGATCAGCCATGCGGCGGCCCCACCGGCCCCTTGCGCCCGCCTGTCCGAGATCCTGGCCGGGTACCGCGGCGTGCCGGTGGCGGGGTATATGCCGATCCGCACCGAAATCGATCCGCTGCCCGCAATGGCCGAGGCGGCGGCGCATGGTCCCGTTGCCGTGCCGGTCATTTCGGGCGCGGGGCTGCCGTTGAAATTCAGCCGCTGGCAGCCGGGCGGCCTGATGCGGGACGCGCCTTTTGGCGCCAGCGTTCCGGAACTGGACGATTTTCTGGACCCCGAAATCGTGATCGTGCCGCTGGTGGCCTTCGATCCGAACGGCGGGCGGCTGGGCTATGGCGGCGGTTTTTATGATCGCACGCTGCAATTGCTGCGCGCACAACGGGCGACGCTGGCCATCGGGTTTGCCTATGACGGGCAAATGGCGCAAGACCTGCCGCTTGAGCCCACGGACCAGCCGCTGGATCTGATCGTGACCGAAACCCGGGTTCTGACGCCCGGCGGCTGAATTCGGAAAACATCCCGGATCCGGGGTCAGATCAAGGCGGGCGTCCGCACGATATGCAAGTGATTCTCTCCACAAGGAGAGGAGACATCATGACACTTACCAGTACCGAACATCAGATGGTGCGCGACAGTCTGAACCGGTTGCGCGATGAATTCGACACCCGTTCGCTGTATTTCTACGAAGCCCTGTTTCGCCGTGAGCCGGTGCTGCGCGATCTGTTCCGCGAGGATCTGGCCGGGCAGGGGATGAAATTCATGACCACGCTGGCCGTGATTCTGGAAAAACTGAACGATGAGGATGCCGATGCGGCGCAGTACACCGGGCTTGGCCGACAACACGCCAGCCTGGGGGTGAAGGCTGCGGATTTCGCGCCGATGGGAGAGGCGTTGATCGAAACGCTCAGGGCCGGTTTGGGTGCGGATTTCACGCCCGAACTGGAGTTGGCCTGGCACAAGGCCTATGCTCAGGTGGCCGCCGCCATGATCCGCCGAGGCGCGATTCCCGGTACGTGACCGGAAACCGCTGGATTTGCCGCCATTTCATCCGGCGGGGGCCTGGATTAGTGGCTGTGCCCGTGATCGTGGTCAGCTGTCAGGTGCAGCGCCGGTGCCGGGCCTTCGATATCATGCCCGTCTTGCCCCGGCGTCGGGATGTTGACCCAGTCTTCGGTGGCATTGGCACAGGTTTGCACCGTCGGGAAATAGATCGTGCTATCCGCGCTCAGCGCGTCCGACAGCTTGGCGCGGAATACGAATTCATCGTAATGCGCATCGCTCAGGTTGCCGATCCAGGAGATGCTTGTCACGCCTTCGGTCAGTTTTGTGCCGTAGTAATCATAGGCCTGCGCGTAGGCCCCTTTCTTCACCTCCAGCGACCAGTTCGCCTTGGGCATCGGTTTGACCGCGATCACGCCCTCGGGGATCGTGATGGTGACCTTCTGCGTGGCTTCGCCTTCGCAGCCGTGCCCGATGCGCATCACAGCCTTGTAGGTCGAGCCGACCGCGGCTTCCTGCTGTTCAAGCGTGGCGTGGGCCAGCGCCGGGGTGGCAGCAATCGATACGGCCAGGGCCGATACGCCGAGGTGGCGAAGCAGTTGAATGTGAGTCATGAGAATTCCATCCTTGATGGGTCCGGTCCTTGCCGGAGAAATACGAGACCGGGGGCAAAAACCCCCACGATTGGAAAAGCCGCGTCAGGTGCGGTTGTCTCGGACCATCGGTGGTGCGCGCGGTGCCGCAGGGCGGGTGCGGGCCGGGCGCATCGGCAGGGGCGCGCGGGGTGAAATCCCATCGACGGTGCCCGTGCGTGCCAGGACCTGCCAGGCGGGCAGGGCGCGTGTCATCAGGGGTGTGGCATGGGCGGCGACACAGTGATGTGAAACCGCCGCCTGATCCTCGACCGGGTTGCCGTTCTGATCCAGCAGGATCGTGATGACATCGGACCCTGTACAGATCACGATCCGGGTGATGTGGACGGGCGCGAATTCGGCCACGACAGCGCTGGCGCGCGGCAAAAGCACAGCCGCACAGAGCAAGGTCGTCAGGACAATGTGTCTCCATCCCGTCATGCCGCGGTTTCTAGTCGCATGCGCACGCCCTGACCAGAGCCGTTTTGCGTGATGTGCCCGCTTGCCCTTGGCCGCGTCCCTGTCTAACACCCATGCATGAGACTTCTATTTCTGGGCGATGTGATGGGCCGCGCCGGGCGCGCCGCCATCCGTGAACACCTGCCACGGCTGCGGGCCGAATGGCGGCTGGATTTTGTCGTGGTCAACGGCGAGAACGCAACCAATGGCATGGGTCTTTCCGGCGAACACGCCAAGACGTTGCTGGCGGCCGGGGCCGATTGTCTGACGCTGGGCGATCATGCGTTCGACCAAAAGGACATGCTGCAGTTCATCGAGAGCGAGCCGCGCATCATCCGCCCCCTGAATTTTGCCAAGAACGCCCCCGGCAAGGGCTACCGGCTGTTTTCGGCCCCGGGGGGGCGCAAGGTTCTGGTGTTGCAGGTGTTGGGCCAGGTCTTCATGAAACGCCCCTTTGACGATCCGTTCTCGGCGGTGGACACCGTGCTCAGATCGCATCCGCGCGGCGGGTTGGCGCATGCGGTGATCGTGGATGTCCATTGTGAAGCGACATCGGAAAAAATGGCGATGGGGCATTTCTGCGATGGACGGGCCAGCCTGGTGGTCGGAACCCACACCCATGTGCCCACGGCGGATGCCATGGTGCTGCCGGGGGGCACGGGATACCTGAGCGACGCGGGCATGTGCGGCGACTACAATTCGGTCATCGGCATGGACAAGGCCGAACCGATGCGCCGGTTCATCACCGGCATGCCCAAGAGCCGGTTCACGCCAGCCGCAGAAGAGGCAACCCTGTCCGGTATTTTCGTTGAAACCGATGATGGCTCGGGGGGCGCGAAATCGGTGCGGATGGTGCGGATTGGCGGCCGGCTGGAGCAAGCCGCCCCGTGACCCGCTCGCAGGTGATCCTTTTTACCCTGATCCTGATATGTATGGGCGCGGGTTGGGGGTTGACCGTGCCACTGTCCAAGATCGCGGTCAGCACCGGGCATCGCCATTTCGGGCTGATCTTCTGGGACACGCTGATCGGGGCGGTCGTCCTGACGGTGGTTCTGCGCGTTTTGAAACGGCCCTTGCCGCTGAGCGCGCCGGCCTTGCGGGTGTATGTGGTGATCGCGCTGCTGGGGACCTTGATCCCGAACGCCGCGTCCTATCAGGCGCTGCATCATCTGCCAGCGGGGCTGATGGCAGTGCTGTTGTCGCTGGTGCCGATGCTGGCCTTTCCCATCGCATTGGGACTGGGGCTGGAGCGGTTCAATCTGCGCCGCTTTGCCGGGCTGTTCGCTGGCTTGTGCGGTGTATTGCTGCTGGTTCTGCCCGAGGCCAGCCTGCCGGACCCCGCGATGCTGGTCTGGGTGCCTTTGGCGCTTGTGGCTTCGGTTTGCTATGCCTGCGAAGGCAATTATGTGTCGCGCTGGGGCACCGCAGGGTTGGGACCGATGCAGGTTCTGCTGGGCGCGTCTCTGGTCAGCGCCGGATTGTCGCTGCCTTTGGCCTTGTCCACCGGGCAGTTCATTTCGCCGCTGCGCAGCTATGAGGCGCCGGAATTGGCCCTGATTGCGGCGGCTTTCATCCATGTGGTGACGTATTCCGGCTATGTCTGGCTGGTGTCGCGCGCAGGGTCGGTCTTTGCGGTTCAGGTCAGCTATCTGGTGACCGCGTTTGGCGTGCTGTTTTCGCTTGCTCTGCTGGGGGAAAGCTATTCGCCCTATTTCTGGTTCGCAATGGCGGTCATTCTTTCCGGTGTCTTTCTGGTTCAGCCCCGGCGGCAAGATGTGCTTGCCCCCGGCGGTTCAATCAGTGAAACTCCGCGCTAGCCGATTACCCCTGCGCCGGGACCTTGCAGCAAAACATGCAGTTTCTTCAGCTTACCGATACCGGCAGCGCAATCCTGTCGCTGGCCATTGTGGCCGCGATGTTCGCGATGTTCCTGCGCGAGACCTTTCCAACCGAGGTGGTGGCAATCACCGGCGTGGCGCTGATGCTGGTGACGGGGGTGTTGCCCTATGAGGCGGCGCTGCCGGTGCTATCCAACCCAGCGCCCTGGACCATCGCGGCCATGTTCATCATCATGGGGGCGCTGGTGCGCACGGGGGCCCTGGATGCGTTTACCTCGCTGGCGCAGAAACAGGCCAGCGTGAACCCGCGGTTTGCCATCGGGATGTTGATGGCTTTCGTGGTCGTGGCGTCGGCCTTCGTATCCAATACCCCGGTCGTGGTGGTGATGATCCCGGTGTTCATCCAACTGGCCCGCACGTTGGAGGTATCAGCCAGCAAGCTTTTAATTCCGCTCAGCTATGCCGCCGTGATGGGGGGGACGCTGACCCTGATCGGCACTTCCACCAACCTGTTGGTGGACGGCGTGGCGCGGGCCAATGATATGGCCGCTTTCAGCATTTTCGAAGTCACGCCGCTGGGGTTGGCGGTGGTTGCATGGGGCATGATCTATCTGCGTTTCGTTGCGCCGCGCTTGCTGCCGGATCGCGATAGCATGGCGATGATGCTGAGTGACCGTTCGCGGATGAAGTTTTTTACCGAGGCGGTGATTCCCCCGGAAAGCAACCTGATCGGACGCGAGGTGACCGGGGTGCAGCTGTTCAGGCGCGAAGGGGTTCGGCTGATTGATGTGATACGCGGCGATGCGTCGCTGCGGCGCAATCTCGAGGGGGTTGAACTGCAGGTCGGCGATCGCGTGGTGTTGCGCACGCAGATGACCGAACTGTTGAGCCTGCAGGCGAACAAGGAACTCAAGCGGGTCGATCAGGTTTCGGCGGTTGAAACCTCGACGGTCGAAGTGCTGATCACGCCGGGGTGCAAGATGGTCGGGCGTCGGCTGGGGGCGCTGCGTCTGCGTCGGCGGTATGGTGTCTATGTGCTGGCGGTCCATCGGCGGAACCAGAACATCGGACGGCAACTGGACGATCTGGTTGTGCGCGTGGGGGACACCCTGCTGTTGGAAGGTGCGCCGGGCGATATTCAGCGTCTGGCCGCCGATATGGAGATGGTGGACGTCAGCCACCCTTCGGCGCGGGCGTTCCGACGCAGCCAGGCACCCATTGCGATCGCGGCCCTGCTGGGCATCGTGGTGCTGGCGGCGCTGGGCGTGGCGCCGATCCTGTATCTTTCGGTGCTGGCGGTGTCCGTGGTTCTGATCACCGGCTGTATCGATGCGGACGAGGCGTTTTCCTTTGTGGACGGTCAGCTGCTGGCTCTTATCTTTTCGATGCTCGCGATCGGGGCGGCGCTGGAAAGCTCGGGGGCTGTCGGGTTGATCGTCAATTCCATAGCGCCGACGCTAAAGGGTCTGCCGCCATTTCTGGTGGTCTGGGCGATTTATCTTTTGACGTCGGTTTTGACCGAACTGGTGTCGAACAATGCGGTTGCCGTGGTGGTGACGCCGATTGCGATCGGACTGGCCAGTGCCATGGGGTTCGATGCGCGCCCTCTGGTGGTGGCGGTCATGATCGCCGCTTCGGCTTCGTTCGCAACGCCCATCGGATATCAGACCAATATGCTGGTCTATGGCCCCGGCGGGTATCGGTTCACCGATTTCATGCGGGTCGGTATTCCGCTGAACATTTCCATCGGGCTGCTGGCGTCGGCGTTGATTCCATTGATCTGGCCGTTGTGATCCGGGTGTGATCCGAAGGCGCGCACGTTCCGTGCGCACATGATGTTTTGCGTTCGGGCCACGCAGGCCTTGAGGGACCTTGTCTCTCAAACACCCTGTCGCCGGGATCAGGCGATGGCGCGTGAGCGGCCGGCGTTGCGCCCCGAGAAGATGCAGCCGCCGAGAAACGTGCCTTCGAGGGCGTTGTAGCCATGATATCCGCCACCGCCAAACCCCGCGGCCTCGCCGATGGCGAACAGTCCCGGCACGATCTGGCCGCCGGCACCGAGCATTTGGCTGTCGAGGTTCGTTTGCAGCCCGCCAAGGGTTTTGCGGGTCAGGATGTTCAACCGCACGGCGATCAGCGGCCCATTGGCGGGATCAAGGAACTTGTGTGGTTTTGCCGTTCGGATCAGGCGGTCGCCGCGATAGTTGCGCGCCGCGTGAATCGCCATCATCTGTGCGTCCTTTGTGAACGGGTTGTCGACCTGAGCGTCACGCGCCGCGATCTGGGTTTGCAGGGTTGTCTTGTCGATCAGCGCGTTCCCCGCCGTGCAGTTCATTCCGGCGACCAGATCCTCCAATGTGTCGGCCACCACAAAATCCGCTCCCTTTGACTTGAAGGCTTCGATCGGATCGGTGGCGCGGGGGCCGGCAAGAAGTCTCTGGCGGATCACTTCGGACCATTTGCCCGAGGTGAAATCGGGGTTCTGTTCTGATCCGGACAGGGCAAATTCCTTCTTGATGACTTTCTGGGTCAGCACGAACCAGCTGTAGTCATGCCCGGTCGCGAGGATTTCGCGCAAGGTGGACAGGGTGTCAAAGCCAGGCAGACAAGGTGGTGGCAGACGCCGGCCATTGGCGTCGAACCACATGGAAGACGGGCCGGGCAGGATGCGGATACCGTGAGCAGGCCAGATCGGATCCCAGTTCCGGACGCCTTCGGTATAGTGCCACATGCGGTCGCCGTTGATGACATGGCCGCCCGCGTCCTGTGAAATCGCGATCATCCGTCCGTCCACATGGGCGGGAACTCCGGCGATCATGTTTGCGGGAGGCTCCCCCAGCCGGTCCCGTGGCCAGGCTTTGCGGACCAGATCGAAATTGCCGCCGATGCCGCCGGATCCCACGATGACAGACGGTGCACAGAGTTCGAATTCGCCGGAAATGTCGCGATTGGTCTGTTGTCCGCGCGCAGCGTTGTCCGGTGCCAGGATCTCGCCGGATACGCCGTGCGCAGCGCCGTTGCGCATCAGAAGCCGGCTGACCCGGTGGCGAAACATCGTCCGGATCAACCCGGCGGAGGCGTGGGCCCGCACCCGGCGTTCGAATTGCGCCATCACGCCCGGGCCGGTGCCCCAGGTGATGTGAAAACGTGGCACGGAATTGCCGTGACCGTCCGCCCAGCCGCCCCCGCGTTCGGCCCACCCCACAACCGGAAACCAGCGCAGGCCCATGGCGTGCAGCCAGGGCCGCATTTCGCCTGCCGCGAAATCGATGTAGGCTTCGGCCCATTTGCGGGGCCATTCGTCTTCGGGGCGGTCGAACTGCGCGCTGCCCATCCAGTCCTGCAGGGCCAGATCGCGACTGTCGCGGATGCCCATGCGGCGCTGTTCCGGGGTGTCGACCATGAACAAGCCGCCCAGGCTCCAGAACGCCTGTCCCCCCAGCGACCCTTCGGGTTCCTGATCCAGCAGGATGACCTTTTTGCCCCGGTCGCCCAGTTCCGCCGCGGCCGCCAGCCCGGCAAGCCCGGCCCCCACGATGATCACGTCCGCGTCGCCCATGTTCCCCCCCTGTCTGTCTTGATCAGACTAGGCGGGGGCGGGGCGTTGGGGCAATGGCGCAGGCTGCTGCTGCCGCAAGGTCAGCCGTAGCGGGCCGCGAAACGGCGCAGGATCTCGGCGGGTTGAGTGACGTTTGCGCGGTGGCAGGCCTGTATCAGCTCATCGGCCCGTTCCGGCGCGAAATACCCATGGTTGCGATAGATCCGGATCCGGCGTTCAAAGTCGCTGGCGTCTGCCTCGGGGTGAAATTGCGTGGCATAGACGTTGCGGCCATGCCGGATCATCTGGATCGGGCAGGGCGCGGATTTGACCAGGTGCACGCAGCCCGGGGGCAGGGCCTGAACGGCTTCCTTGTGGCCGACGAATGCCTGAAACGCCGGGTCCAGCCCCGAGGTCAACGGATCGTCCATGGCCGCCGCGGTAAGATGGCAGTCGGTGGGCCCGACGGCTTCGCCGAAACGGGCCTTGCTGACCTCGCCGCCCAGGTGATGTGCCAGAATGCCCAGCCCATAGCAGCAGCCCATGAACGGGTGATCGCGTGCGGTGATTTGCGGCATCAACGCCATGATCTGCGTCTCGATGCGCGATTCCATGCGGGATTTTTCATCGGCCGGGTCGCTGACGCAACCCGGACCGCCCCCGACGATGACGCCGGCGAAATCGGTGACGTCCATGGTGTCGGGCAAGGTTTCGCAATCCAGCCGAACCCGGTGCGCGCGGGTTGCGTGCAGTCCGCATTTGTCAAGAATCGCCGCGAATTCGTCATCCGCCGCATCTGTTTCGGGGCGCAGTTGCAGGATCAGAAACGGTTTCATGGCGTTGGCATAGCGGGGGTTCACCCCGCTGTGAAGCCACTTGTTCCGTCGGCGGGGCCATATGATCGGGTCACAGCGGCCAGAACACCAGAATCGACGGGATCGATACCGCGACGATGATGATTTCCAACGGCAGGCCCATGCGCCAATAATCGCCGAACCGATATCCCCCCGGACCCAGGATCAGGGTGTTGTTCTTGTGCCCGATCGGGGTCAGAAACGCCGCTGACGCCGCCACCGCGACGGCCATCAGGAACGGATCCGGTGACACCTGCAGGGTCTGGGCCATCTGAATGCCCACCGGGGCCGCGACGATTGTGGTTGCGGTGTTGTTCAGCACATCCGACAGGGTCATGGTTACGACCATCAGCACCGTCAGGATGACCCAGGCGGGCATGCCCTGTGTCAGGTCGGTCAAGGCACCCGCGATCAATTGCGTGCCTCCCGAGGTTTCAAGTGCCGCGCCCAGCGGGATCATCGAACCCAGCAGGACAACGACGGGCCATTCGATATGATCGTATATCTCGGCAATGGGCAGGATCCGGGTCAGGACATAGGCAACCACAACCAGTCCCAGGGCAATCGGCAGATACAGCAAGCCCAGGCTGGCCGCTGCCACGGCGGCGGCAAACAGGCCGATGGCCAGCCAGACCTTTTCATTCGCGGTCACGTTCAGCCCGCGTGCGGCCAGGGGCAGGCAGCCCAGCCATTCGGTCACGTCCGGCCCATTGTCGCGCGGACAAAGCAGCAACAGGATGTCTCCGGGCAGGATCTCGGTCTGGCGCATATGTTTGGCGATCCGCTGGCCCTGACGGGAAATTCCCATCAGCACCGTGTTTTGCCGCCAGGCCAGCCCGATGCTTTGGGCGGTCTTGCCCGCGATCCGGGCGGATTCGGGGACGACGACCTCGATCACCTCCAGCCCTTCGCCCGCCGCGGCCAGCAGTTCCTGACGCTTGGCATCCGAAAAATCCAGACTGAGCGCCGAGCGGAATTCGTCCAGCGCATCGGGGCGGGCTTCGAGAACCAGGGTATCCCCGGCCCTGAGCAACGCGTTGGCGGCGCGTCCATACCGCCTTTTGCCGTCCCGGATCAGGCCCAGGATCGCCACATCGGATTTCTCGGCGGTTTCGTCCAGTTCGGCCAGGCGTTTGCCGATATGGCCAGAGTCTTCGGGCACTGTCAGTTCGGCGACATACTCGGCCATCTCGCCGGCGCGCACAGCATCGCTGCCCCGATCGGGGATCAAGCGCCAGCCGATCAGGGCAACAAAAATCAGTCCGGCAATCGCCGCGATCCCCCCGACGGGTGCAAAGTCGAACATCTTGAAAGGCTCGCCCAGGGCGTCGGCCCGGATAGACGCGATGATGATGTTGGGCGGGGTTCCGATCAGCGTGACCATTCCCCCCAGAATGGTGGCGAATCCCAATGGCATCAGGCTGAGCCCGGGATTGCGTCCGGCCTTGCGCGCGGTCTGGATGTCCACCGGCATCAACAACGCCAGCGCGGCAACATTGTTCATGAAGGCCGACAGGACCGCTCCGATTCCGCCCATCAGCACGATATGCCCGCCCAGGGCGCGGCTGCTGTCGACCAGCGTGCGGGTGATCAGGAACACGGCGCCCGACCTGACCAGCCCGGCGGACACGATCAGGACGAGCGCGACCACCAGCGTGGCGGGATGTCCAAAGCCGGTGAACGCATCCTCGGTCGGTACCACGCCCAGCACAACGCCCAGCATGAGCGCAGAGAACGCGACCAGATCATAGCGAAACCGCCCCCAAAGCAACAATGCAAAGACGCCGCCAAACAGGGCGAAAAGGATGATCTGATCTGTCGTCATGCGCCGGGTCGCCTGTATGTGCTGTTTTTAGGCAAACCCTAACGCATCGCCGCGCGACCGCAAAGTGGACAAACATCTGTGTCCGTGTCGCCCCGGCGGTGATGTCGGCATCTGGCCGGTGGCGACGCATATCTTCGCCGCGCACGAAAAAAGGGCACCGGCCCAGCCGCTGCCCCCAAATGTCTTTTCCTGTGACCCGGTATCGTTTTACCCTGTTTCGTTCAGGGGGTCCCCGATCTTGTGTGAATGGCCGGCCATTGCCGGACCATTCGCCGTTCGGGGTACCGGATCAGCCGTTCTTGGATTTGCGGCGCGAACGGGCCGCCAGAGCACCCAGTCCGCCGATCAGCAGCAGGCCGCTGGCCGGCAGCGGAACCTGTGACACGGCGGTGATGTTGGAGAATTCGAAAGCGTTTATCCCCCGGTTCTGGTTGCCGGAAGAGAACCAGACAGTATCGAAATATTCCGAAGCATCGTCAGCGGTGATGGTGACAAAGGAAGCTTCCCGCGCAACGATGTTGAATTCCGCGCCCGAGATGCTGCCGACGAAATTGTCGCCTTTGTACAGTTCCAGGGTGTTGTAGCTGTCCGGAGACCCCCACAACAGGCTGATCGAGCTGGACAAACCGCTGAGCGCCAGAATGGCGGGGTTCGCGGTGCCGTCATAGGGATCGGTGCCATTGGTGTCGTTTCCGACCGCGAAATAGCCTGCCGACGTATGCCCGGCAGCATCAAAGGGAGAACGGTACTGATTGTTGAGGCTTGCGTCCGGCGCGACGGTCAGCGGTGCATCAAGCCAGGTGCCCGGCAGGGCGAGCGACTGGGTGACGTCGACGTTGGACAGGGCATCGTCGTAATCGTTGATGGCATTGACCGTCAGGGCAGATGAAATGCTGGGCAGCGCAATCAGGGCTGCAATGGCGAATGAAGTCTTGAACATCCTGGCTCCTAAAAGGATCCAGCAGGGCACTGTGCAACCACAAACCGGATCTTAAACTCACAAAGGCACAGCATTCGCGCGCAAGGTAACGTATCTTTCACAGAGATTGCAACGGGTTGAGACAAGTTATTCGCGAATTGACATGATTTGGTGTGCACAGTCGTCAGCTGTCTCGGCGACCGTATCCAAAAGAGAAACCAATCTGTTCACGTCGGCCCGGTATTGGTGTGGTTTCCGGTTGAAGATCTGTGTCAGTCTGCCGATTCGAACGGGTCATTCTCATAGCGCACCTGCGCCAGATACAGACCTTGCGGCGGGCAGACGGGGCCACAGGCGGCGCGGTCGCAGGCCCGCAACGATGCTCCCACATCGTCAGGCGACCATGCGCCCGAGCCGACCCGTTCCAGCGTGCCGACAAAGCTGCGCACCTGATTGTGCAGGAAAGAACGCGCGCGCACATGGAAATGGATTTCCGGACCTGAAAACCCGTCGACGGCCTGCACGCGCAGCTCGTCCAGCGTCTTGACCGGGCTGGCGGCCTGACAGATCGATGCGCGGAACGTGGTGAAATCATGCCGCCCGATCAGTTGATCAGCCCCGGCCTGCATCGCGGCGGCATCCAGTGGGTGATTGACCTGCCAGACCTGTCCGGAGTCATGCGGCGCCGGGGCACGGCGCATCAGGATGCGAAACAGGTACTGCCGCTCGCGCGCCGAAAACCGTGCATGCCAGTCATCGCAGACCCGCGCGCAGGCGGTAATGGCCACGGGGGCTGGCTTGAGATGGTGGTTCAGGGCCTCGGACAGGCGGAACGGGTCCCAGTTCTTTTGCATGTCGCAATGGGCGACCTGACCCAAGGCATGCACCCCGGCATCGGTCCGTCCGGCGGCGGCGATGGTATGGGCGCGCGGTTCCAGCCGGGCCAGTGCGGCTTCGATCGCGCCCTGCACCGACGGTTGATCCTTTTGCCGCTGCCATCCGGCAAAGGGGCCGCCTTGGTATTCGATTTTCAGTGCATAGCGGGGCATGGCGGGGCTGCTACCCTGAACGTCCGGTGGCGGCAAGGTCTGGTATCGGGCGACCGTGCGGCTTATCTAGGGGCGAACAACGCGGGCACAACGGGGGCAGGGCGCGGCTTTGGTCATTTCATCCTTGGCGGACGGCTTGGTGCGGGGCCTTGAAACCGTCGGCGACAGCATAAACGACACATTGTTCGAGCCGGTGATCCGGCTGGGCGTGACTGGGTTGGCGCGGTCCGGCAAGACCGTGTTCATCACCTCTCTGGTGGCGAATCTGATGGATCGCGGCCGTATGCCGGGACTGGTCGCCGCGCAGGAAGGCCGGTTCGAGGCGGCGCTGCTGCAGCCCCAGCCGGACGATACGGTGCCACGGTTCGACTTTGAAACCCATCTGGGCGCGCTGACCGCGAGCGCGCCGCACTGGCCCGACAGCACACGCGCGGTTTCGGAACTGCGGTTGTCCCTGCGGGTGCGCCCCAGCGGTCTGTTGGCGGGGTTGCAGGGGGCACGCACGGTGCATCTGGATATCGTCGATTATCCGGGCGAGTGGCTGCTGGATCTGGCGTTGCTGGACAAGACCTATGCGCAATGGTCCCAAGAAACGCTGACCCGCCTGAACAATCGGGATGTGGCGGCAGAATTTCGCGCCCTGGCCCAGGCCGAAGATGCCACCCAGCCGCTGGACGAGCCGCGCGCACAGGCGCTGGCGCAGGCCTTTACCGCGTATCTGAACGCAGCACGGCAGGCCGGGTTCTATGATTGCACACCCGGCAGGTTCCTGTTGCCCGGTGATCTGGCCGGGTCCCCGGTCTTGACCTTTGCGCCGCTGCCGCCGCAGACGAATACTTCGCGCCGCTCGCTGTGGCGCGAGATGGACCGCCGCTATGAGGCCTACAAGTCCCAGGTGGTCAAACCATTTTTCCGCGATCATTTCTCACGGATCGACCGCCAGGTGGTGCTGGTCGATGCCCTGGGCGCGATCCACAAGGGGCCGCAGGCGGTCGAGGACATGCGCGGCGCCATGACCGATATCCTGTCGGCGTTCCGCCCGGGCACCAATGCCTTTCTGACCCGGTTGCTGTTGGGCAAGCGGGTGGAAAAGATCCTGTTCGCGGCCACCAAGGCCGATCACCTGCACCATATGCAGCATGGCCGGCTGACCGCGATCATCGAGGCCTTGATCCGCGATGCGCGCGATCGGGCCAGCTTTGCCGGGGCCGAGACCGCCGCCATGGCGATCGCGTCGTTGCGCGCCACCACCGAAGAGACGCGCAACCATGGCGGGCGTGAACTGAACTGTGTCCGTGGAACATTGCTGGAAACGGGCAAGGCGGCGGCGTTCTATCCCGGTGAATTGCCCGAAGATCCGTCACAGGTCCTGGGGCCCGCACGGGCCGGTGCGGACAGTTGGCTGGACGCGGAATATCAGGTGATGAATTTCGCGCCCGCGCGCCTGAACCTGAAACCCGGCGACGGTCCGCCGCACATCCGGTTGGATCGCGCGGCGCAATTCCTGATCGGAGACCGGCTGTGACCGTGCAGGCGACCCTGCGCCCGGCGCGGCCTCTGGATGCGGGCGCGACGGGGGATATCCTGTGGCGCTGCCAACGCGAAGCGGTGTGGATGCCTCGGCTGTATTCCGGTGCGGAAACCATCGCGTTCTGCGGTTCCATGATCGAACGCGGATGGATGACCGTCGCCCTGGTCGAGGGCCGGATCGTGGGGTTTCTGGCCTGTGACGGGCGGCAGATCCATGGGCTGTATCTGAGCCGGGAGGTCTGGGGAAAAGGCATTGCGCGCATGGTTCTGGACGATGCCAAACGCCGTGCCGACCGGTTGATCCTGCGCAGCTTTCAGGCCAATGCGCGCGCCAACCGTTTCTATCGCCGGGCCGGGTTTGTCGAAGTCGGGCGCGGGGACGGCAGCGACAATGATGAAAACCTGCCCGACATTGCCTATGTCTGGCCAAAGGAGAACGCCTGATGTCCACGGGTCCGGTCCTGATCGAACTGGAAGACGACAGCCCGGCGGTTGCGGTCAGCGACGCGCCGCCGGTGCCCGAGACCGAGGTGCCGACAGGGCAGGCCATGCAGGCCGTGGGGCAGATCGCGGCCCGCCGGCGGTCGCGCTTGACCCGGTGGTTCTGGGGGTTGGCTGCGGCGGTGATCGGGGCAATGATGTCTGTCGCGGCCTGGGAATTCGCCACGGGGCTGGTCGCACGCGCGCCAATTCTGGGATGGATCGTCACCGGTCTGATTGTCGCGATGCTGTTGGTGCTGGCGCTCATTGCCCTGCGCGAGATGGCGGCTTTGTTCCGGTTGGGGCGCATCGACAGTCTGCACCGGGCCGCCGACACCGCGCTGCAGGAACAGGATCTGGCGCAGGCACGTGCGCTGACCGACCGGCTGGTGGCGTTCTATTCCGGGCGCGACGACACACGGTGGGGACGGGACAGATTGGCCGAGCGCATGGGGGAACAGTTCGACGCCGCGGCGTTGCTGCATCTGGTCGAGGACGAACTGTTGCAACCGCTGGATGCTGCCGCCAGCCGCGAAGTCGAGGCCGCCGCGCGGCAGGTTGCAACGGTGACGGCGCTGGTGCCGCTGGCGTTTGCCGATGTCGCCGCCGCGCTGGCTGCCAACCTGCGGATGATCCGGCGTGTTGCCGAAATCTATGGCGGGCGCTCTGGCGTGCTTGGCAGCTGGCGCCTGACCCGGGCGGTCTTTGCGCATCTCATCGCAACCGGAGCCGTCGCGGTGGGGGATGATCTGCTGGAACCGGTGTTGGGGGGCTCGTTGCTGTCCAAACTGTCGCGCAGGTTCGGCGAAGGGCTGGTCAATGGCGCCCTGTCGGCCCGCGTCGGCGTGGCTGCGATGGAGGTCTGTCGTCCCTTGCCGTTCAGCCGCGATCGCCGCCCGTCGGTGCGGGGGATCATCAAGCGCGCCCTGAGCGGTCTGTTCGGACGGCAATCGGGGTGAAATCCGGCTGAACTGTCTGGCCGGCCCTGTGTCACAGTTCAGAATATCACGGTTTTGTGATAGCATCCCGCGCGAAGGGGGCCGCAAGATGTCTGACACATCCCAGCTGACTGCGCATTACGACGGCAATGCGGATCTGACAGCGCGGATCAAGGCCGCGCTGGACCGTGGCGGATTTCGCCCGCCGCTGAAACTGAACGTGCTGGCGCAATTCGACGAGCTTCATATGGGCGGGCGGCAGGCCACCGAGCGGTTTGCCGCCAATCTGCGGATCAATGCCGGCAGCCGGGTGCTGGATCTGGGCTGCGGGCTGGGCGGTCCGGCCCGTTTCATCGCCAGCACGACCGGCGCGCGGGTCACGGGCGTGGATCTCACCTCCGGCTACATCCGGGCCGGGCGCGAATTGACCGGCATGGCATTGATGCTGGATCTGGTCGAACTGCGTGAGGGCGATATCCGCGATTTGCCGTTTGATGCGCAGTCCTTTGATGTGGTCTATATGATCCATGTCGGCATGAACATCGCGGACAAGGCGACGGTGTTCGAACAGGCCGCACGGGTGCTGAAACCCGGCGGGCTGTTTGGTATCTATGATGTGATGGCCCTGCAGGACAATCCGGTGCAATTCCCGGTGCCCTGGGCGTCGGGGCAGGATCACAGTGCGCTGTCCGGTCCGGAAATCTATCGGGATGGGTTGGAGAATGCGGGTTTCCGCATACTGTCGCAAACCGACCGCAGCGCCTTTGCGTTGGATACCTTTGCCCGGATGGCATCCCGACAGGCGGCGGCCGGTGCGCCGCCCGCGTTGGGAATGCATCTGGTGATGGGGCCGGATGCCGCAAGCAGGATCGACAACATGGTCGCCTCGCTGACTGCCGGGCGTATCGCCCCGGTCGAAATCATCGCAGAGCTGCCCCGTTGACGCATGGCGCGGGCGCTGGCGTGGGGCGCTGCCTGGTCAGCCCGGCAACTGCATGGCGTTGTCGAACACGCTTTAACCCCACGGCGCAAGCGCCTATAGTGCCCGCATGTCCCACCGTGTGATCATGATTATACGAATTATTCTCCCGGCGCTCTGACCTTGAGACGCCGGGCAAAGGTGCTTGAGACCTCGCACCGAACCGCATATCCCACACACGAAATTTCTTCCAAAGGACGCCACCCATGTGCGCCGAAACGATGACGACCGACTATAAACCGACCTTGAACCTGCCCAAGACCGACTTTCCGATGCGCGCGGGCCTGCCCAAGCGCGAACCGGACTGGCTGGAACGATGGGAAAGGATCGGGGTCTATGACCGCCTGCGCGAAAAGACCGGGCGCACGCCGTTCACGCTGCACGACGGGCCACCCTATGCCAACGGGCATCTGCATATCGGCCACGCATTGAACAAGACGATCAAGGACATGATCGTGCGCAGCCACCAGATGATGGGCTATGACGCGCGCTATGTTCCGGGCTGGGATTGTCACGGCCTGCCGATCGAATGGAAGATCGAGGAACAATACCGCAAGAAAGGCCGCGACAAGGACGAGGTACCGGTTCTGGATTTCCGCCAGGAATGCCGCAAGTTCGCCGAAGGCTGGGTGGGTATCCAGCGCGAGGAATTCAAGCGGCTTGGCGTGACCGGCAACTGGCCCGATCCCTACCTGACGATGGACTATCACGCCGAGGCGGTGATCGCGGCGGAGTTCCAGAAATTCCTGATGAACGGCACGCTGTATCAGGGCAGCAAGCCGGTCATGTGGTCGCCGGTCGAGCAGACCGCACTGGCCGAGGCCGAGGTTGAATACCACGACAAGGAAAGCTTCACCATCTGGGTGAAGTTCAGGGTCGTCGGTGGCCCGCTGGTCGATGCCGTACCGGGACCAAAGCCACCTGAGGATTTGCTTGATGCCATTGTGGTGATCTGGACCACAACCCCCTGGACCATCCCGTCAAACAAGGGCGTGGTTTACGGCGCGGATTTCAACTACGGCCTTTACGAAGTCACCGGCACGCCGGATGAATCCTGGGCCAGTGTGGGCGACAAGTTCATCCTGGCCGACAAGCGCGCCGAGGACGTGATGACCCGCGCGCGTCTGGAGTCGGGCATGTGGAAACGTCTGCGCGATGTGTCGGCGGACGAATTGTCAGGCCTGAGCCTGCAACACCCGCTGGCCGGGGTCGAAGGCGGAGATGGCGAATGGGACGAACCGCGCGATTTTCGGGCCGCGCCCTTTGTCACTGACGAGGACGGCACCGGGTTCGTGCATTGCGCGCCCAGCCACGGGATGGATGAATTCGAGCTCTACCGCGATGCCGGGATGCTTGAACAGGTGATCACCTACAACATCGATCCCGATGGCCGGTTCCGGGCCGATCTGCCGCTGTTCGGGGGGCGTGCGATCCTCAAACCCAACGGCAAAGAGGGCGACGCCAACAAGGCCGTGATCGACAAGCTGGCTGAGGTCGGCGGCCTGCTGGCGCGCGGCAAGATCAAACACAGCTATCCGCACAGCTGGCGCAGCAAGGCACCCGTGATCTTCCGCAATACAGCGCAATGGTTTGCCGCCATCGACCGCGCGGTGGGGGACGGTCAGGATACATACGGCACAACCATCCGCGAACGCGCCTTGAACAGTATCGATCAACTGGTGAAATGGACCCCCAGGACAGGTCGCAACCGGTTGTATTCGATGATCGAATCCAGGCCCGACTGGGTGCTTTCGCGGCAACGCGCCTGGGGTGTGCCTCTGACCTGTTTTGTCAAAAAGGGTACGCGGCCAACCGATCCTGAGTATCTGCTGCGCGACGACGCGGTAAACGCGCGCATCATCGAGGCGTTCGAAGCCGAAGGCGCCGACGCCTGGTATGCCCAAGGCGCCAAGGAGCGGTTCATCGCGGATGCCGCTGATCCCGATGCCTATGAGCAGGTGTTCGACGTTCTGGACGTGTGGTTCGACTCGGGCAGTACCCATTCTTTTGTTCTGCGGGACCGGGCGGATGGCACCGAAGACGGCATCGCGGATGTCTATATGGAGGGCACCGACCAGCACCGCGGCTGGTTCCATTCCTCCATGCTGCAAGCCTGCGGCACGCTGGGCCGCGCGCCCTATCGCAATGTGGTGACCCACGGTTTCACGCTGGATGAAAAAGGCGCGAAAATGTCCAAATCCCTGGGCAATACCATCGTGCCGGAAACCGTGGTGAAACAATATGGCGCCGATATCCTGCGTCTGTGGGTGGCGCAGACCGACTATACCAGCGATCAGCGCATCGGGCCGGAAATCCTGAAAGGTGTTGCCGACAGCTATCGTCGTCTGCGCAACACCATGCGGTTCATGCTGGGATCGCTGAACGATTTCAGCGAGACCGACCGCGTCGACATCGCCGAGATGCCGGAACTGGAACGCTGGGTGCTGCATCGGATGGCCGAACTGGATCAGACGGTGCGCGACGGATATGCCGCCTTTGACTTCCAGGGTGTGTTCCAGGCCGTGTTCACATTTGCCACGGTGGATCTGAGCGCGTTCTATTTCGACATCCGAAAGGACGCACTGTATTGCGATGGCGACACCGCACGCCGCCGCGGCGCGCGCACGGTGCTGGATCTTCTGTTCCATCGTCTCACCACCTGGCTGGCGCCGATCCTCGTCTTCACCATGGAAGAGGTCTGGCTGGAGCGGTATCCGGGTGACGACAGTTCCGTGCATCTGACCGACATGCCCCAAACGCCTGCCGATTGGCGCGACGACGCATTGGCGGCCAAGTGGTCATCGGTGCGGCAGGTCCGCCGGGCCGTGACCGCCGCGCTTGAGGTTCAGCGCACCGACAAGGTGATCGGGGCCAGCCTAGAAGCCTCTCCGGTGGTGCATGTGCGGGATGCCGAGGTGCTTGAGGTGCTGAAATCGGTGCCGTTCGATGACATCTGTATCACGTCCGGTATGACCCTGACGGGCGATCCGACCCCGGCCGAAGCCTTCCGGCTGCCGGAAATCGAAGGGGTTGGCGTGGTGTTTGAACGGGCCGAAGGTCAGAAATGCCAACGCTGCTGGAAGATCCTGCCCGACGTCGGACAGCATGCCCATGCGGGGGTGTGCGGGCGTTGCGATGAGGCGCTCGCCTGATTTGTGGTGATCCGAAACTGACCACCTGGCCGGGAGGCGCATGTCTGCGCCTTCCGCGACCGCTTTCACGCGCTGCGGTGCGGGTGCGGACGGGATTGCCGGAATGAGCCCGCTGGTCTTCGGTGCGGTCCTGTTCGCGGCTTTCCTGCACGCGCTTTGGAATGCGCTGATCAAGACCGGCACATCGAAAATGACCGGTATGCTGATCATGACCGTGGTGCAGGGTGCGCTTGGTGCGGTTATCGGCCTGTGTCATCCTTGGCCCGCCGGCTCTGTCTGGTTCTGGCTTATCGGGTCGGGCGCGTTTCATGCCGCCTACAAGCTGTTCCTGACCTATGCCTATGAACAAGGCGATCTGAGCCGGGTCTATCCCATCGCACGGGGGGCCGCCCCAATGGTGGTGACAGCGATCAGCGCGCTGTTCCTGAGCGATGTGATTGCACCGGTCGAATACGCGGGCATCTTCGTTCTGGGTGCCGGAATTGCGATCATGGCGCAGGGGGCGTTTGCGAACGGCGAATCCCGTCGGCTTGTGCCTCTTGCGCTGGGATCGGCGATGATGACGGCGGGGTATTCGCTGGTGGACGGGATGGGCGCGCGCATTGCCGGCGATGCGGTCCTGTTCGTTGGCTGGATGTTCGCGCTGGATGCGTTGATCTTCGCCCCGGCCTGTCTGGTCTTGCGCGGACCGGTGGTTCTGCGCGCCACAAGACGCGACTGGACAGCGGGAAGCTGCGCTGCACTGGCGTCTTTCGCGGCCTATGCCATCGCGGTTTGGGGCATGACGCAGGCGCCGATTGCGCTGGTCGCGGCTTTGCGCGAGACATCGATCCTGTTTGCGATGCTGATCGGGTGGTTGGTGATGAAGGACCGCATGGACCGAACCAAGGCAGCGGCGGCGGCATTGATCGTTCTGGGGATGGGGATGACGCGGCTTTGATCTGTCCGGCGTTTGCAGTGCTGGCGTCGCGCGGCCGTCCCTGCAATATTGAGTCATGCCTCATCTGACCGTGGATACACCGACCGGCCCTGTGACCCTGAGCGAAAGCGCCGGTGCGATCACGCGGGTCATATGGGGGGGATGCGGGCGCGATCATACCGATCTGCTGGATCGGGCCGCGACGCAGCTGGCGTTGTATTTCGAAGATCCCGAAACCGGTTTCGATTTGCCGCTTCGTGTGGCGGGGTCCGATTTCCAACGTGCCGTCTGTGATCTGATGCGGGCGATTCCGGTGGGTCTGACGCGCAGCTATGGCGAAATCGCCAGGGATCTGGGCGCGCCCGCACAGGCGGTCGGTCAGGCCTGCGGGGGCAATCCAATCCCGATCATCATTCCCTGCCACCGTGTGCTTGGGGCCCAGGGATTGGGTGGGTTCTCGGGGGCTGGCGGTGTCGAGACCAAGGTGGCGCTGCTGCGTCACGAGAAAGCCGCCGGATTGCTGATCTGATACCCATTGCGTCCGCAAAAGGCGAAGTGGACCCGAGGCAGGTCAAGGCATCGCGCCGCGGTTGCGGTCGCTGCATCCCAAGTTGATGGGCCTGTTGAAAACCGTGGCGGACGGGTCTTCCGAGCGCGCGGTTCACGCCGGGACGTGTCCTGCGGTCTGATCGACCAGATAGTCGGTGGCCATTGCGCCAAGCCACATGAACAACAGCGCACACCAGGCGGTGGCGACGAAAATCGATCCGCCGGTGACACCGGCGCCGATGGCACAGCCCCCGGCCAGCATGCCACCGAACCCCATGAGAGCGGCACCGATCATCGCCTTGCGCATGGTCACCGGGCCATCAAACGCCTGAATTTTCATTTCGCCGCTCAAACCCGCCGCAATCATCGCGCCCAGAAACACGCCCGGTATCAGGCCGATGTCGAATGACAACACCGAATCCCGGTCCAGAACGAACATCAGTGTTTGCGCCGAAGGGCCGGTGAAGGTCGCGCTTTCGATCTGTACGGGATCAAAGGCGATCTGGCTGACCGCATAGGTCAACACCCAGCCCAACGCGACTGAAAATCCGACCCCCGAGGCAAAGACCAGACGCGCGACGCCGATGCGGTTTCGATACGACAGAAACAGCGCTACGCCTGCGATCAGCAGCCCAAGGGTCAGCCCGGCACCTTGGGGCAGGCCGAGCGTTGCCAACAGATCCAGGTTGCGTCCGTCCGGTGTGATCCAGAGCCCTGCGAGCCGGTCGCGCAGCGGTGAAAGAATGCCCGACAGGCTCATCTGGGCCACCACGGCAAAGATCAGCCCCGAGATCACGGACCGAAGATTGCCGGTTGCCGCCAGCACCAGAAGCCGCCCGGAACACCCCCGGGCCAGCACCATGCCGGCCCCGAACATCAATCCGCCGATGATGGCACCGGACCAACTGCCCGGCACGGCCATCATGCGGGCCTGGGTGGCGTCCATCAAACCCAGCAGCTGCGCGCTTTGCACCCAGATCAACGCGGTCGAAAACGTCAGCAGCCAGACCGCCACCTTGTCGCCCATCCCGCCGCGGGCAAATTCCACCGTGGCGGCACGCAGGCAGAACCGCGAGCGTTGGGCCGCGACACCGAAGGTCACCCCCGTCAGCAAGCCGAACAGCGCCGCCGTCCGGGATTCACCGATACCGTCGATCAGGGTTACAAGGTCCATTCAGCCCTCCGTTCGGAATTTGCTCAAGAATACGCGCCGCTGCTCCTGTGTGCTTTGATGCAGATCAGATGTGTGTATCGCGCTTTTGTCTCGCCAACGGCGCGCTCCGGGCGTATGTGGTTCACATGACAAACATCGTCCCCATCTCGAACGCGCAAAACATGCCACGTTGGCGACGTCCGGTGACCTTGCTGTTCGTGATGGCGATGTCCATGCCGGTCGCATTCTATGCGTGGTATGCGCTGCTCAACAATTTCGTGGTCGAGGCGGCGGGGTTTGACGGTGCCGATATCGGCCTGTTGCATACGGTTCGCGAAATTCCCGGCTTTCTGGCCGTGGGGGTGATTGCGATCATCATCTTCGTGCGAGAGCAGGTGCTGGGGCTGATTTCGCTGGCTTTGCTGGGGGTGGCGACCGCATTCACCGCCTGGTTTCCCAGCCTTGGAGGGTTGTTGTTTCTGACCTTGCTCAGTTCAATCGGTTTTCACTACTACGAGACGGTAAACCAGTCATTGCAACTGCAATGGTTGCCCAAGGACCGCGCGCCGCAGATGCTGGGCTGGATCATGGGGGCAGGGTCGGCGATGACGCTGGTGGTGTTCGTGCTGATCGTGCTGATGTGGGAGCCGCTTGGCCTGACCTATAATCTGGTCTTCATGAGCGCGGGTGGCTTCACCTTCGTGATGGCCGTGATTTGCCTGTTTGCCTATCCGCAGTTCGAAGCGCCCCATCCGCAGGTCAAGAAAATGGTGCTGCGTCGCAGGTATTGGCTGTATTATGCGTTGCAGTTCATGTCGGGCGCGCGGCGGCAGATCTTCATGGTTTTCGCCGGCTTCATGATGGTCGAGAAGTTCGGTTTCGAGGTGCATGAACTGACCGGGCTTTACCTGATCAACCTGATAGTCAACATGTTGGCCGCGCCCTTTCTGGGCCGCGCGGTGGGGTATTTCGGCGAACGTCGGACGTTGATCTGCGAATATGTCGGACTGACAATTGTGTTTGCCGCTTATGGGGGCATCTATTGGTTCGGCTGGGGGGTCGCGATGGCCGCCACGCTCTATGTCATCGATCACATCCTGTTCGGTTTTGCCCTGGCGTTGAAAACCTATTTTCAGAAGATCGCGGACCCGGGAGACATCGCTCCGACTGCTGCGGTGGCATTCACCATCAATCACATCGCGGCGGTGTTTCTGCCGGTGCTGCTGGGGCTGCTGTGGGTGGTGTCGCCTGCGGCGGTGTTCGGTCTGGCCGCCTGCATGGCGCTGATATCGCTGTCGCTGTCGCTGTTGATCCCGCGCCATCCCGAACCGGGACATGAAACCGTATTTGCCCGCAGAATCGCCGCTCCGGCAGAGTAACCGGCCATGAGCCGGCGCAGCCGCTTGACCTTGGTCCGCCGCAGCCCTACGCCCATGCGGACCGCTTCAGGAGACAAGAATGCCGACCTATACCGCACTGACCACATTGACCGGCAAACCGGGAGCCGAAGCCCTGGGCGAGGCGATGGAGCGTCTTGCACCGGTACCCACCGGCGTCGGCGTGTTCGAGGTCGAAGACGACTCGGGCCTGTGGGAAGTCGGGGGTTATTTTGACGCACAGCCGGACGACGCGGCGCTGGCCTTGCTGGCGGCGGCGTTCGGGGCCAGGCCTTTTGTGGTCTCCGAAGTGCCGGAAACCGATTGGGTGGCGCATGTGCGTCGCGAATTGGCCCCGGTGCGGGCGGGGCGGTTCTTTGTCTATGGCAGCCACGATGCGGACAAGGTGCCCGACGGGTGTGAGCCGCTGTTGATCGAAGCCGCGATGGCCTTTGGCACCGGGCATCATGGCACCACTCTGGGCTGCCTGCGGGCGCTGGAAACCCTGATCGAACAGGGGTTCTGCGCCGATCGGGTCGCGGATATCGGCTGTGGTACCGCGGTTCTGGCCATGGCTGCGGCCCGGGTCTGGAACGGTACGATTCTGGCCAGCGACATCGATCAGGTTGCCGTCGATGTGGCCGAGGCCAATCTGCGCGCCAATGCCCTGGCCGGAGAGGTGCGCTGTGTCGAAGCGGCCGGATTCGATCATCCGGATATCCGCGGCGCGGCACCGTATGATCTGATCTTTGCCAATATTCTCAAGGGGCCGCTGATCGCCCTGGCACCGGACGTGACGGCGCATCTGCGCGCGCGCGGATATGCGATCCTGTCGGGCATCCTGAACGAACAGGCCGATGACGTGATCGCGGTCTATGCCGAATGCGGAAACGATCTGATCCGCCGCGAACAGATCGGCGACTGGACCACATTGATCTTGCAGAAAAAGGCGGAATGAAACACGGGCTGAAGGCCACAGGTTTCAAACGAAAACAGCCGCCCGCCATTGGCGCGCGGCTGTTTGGGGCGGATGCCCTGATTGGTTGCCCGGTTCAGATCCGTGCGTGGCCATGTGCGACCGCCTGGATGTCGCCGCGGGTCAGACCGATGTCATCCAGCTCGCGGTCAGTCAGGCCCGACAGGGCATTGCGGGTGATCCGTGCATCGTTCCATGCGGCGATCGTGCCGAAGATGCCTGCGAAAAAGCCGTTGATACGGCCATTCAGGCCGTGCGAGCCATAGGTGGTGCGGGTGGTGTCAAAAGCAGCCATATCCTTTGTCCTTTGTGTTTGGGATGGACCATTCGTTTCGTGACCACCGGCAGATAGGGGTGCGGATCGCACCGCACAACCGTCGAAAACGCAAACTCAATATGCGTCCCGTGCATGGGTCGTTTTCTCGTTAACCGCTTTTTAAAAAACGCAAAAATTACGCCGGGGAAGTGTCGTTTTCAGGCCATGAAAGCGCCGGAAACGACATCCAGGGCGGCAAGGTGCCGGGATCTGTCGTTTTCCGATGATCGCGCAAAACGCTTGGACCATGTTCGTGTTTCGTGCTAGTGCATCAAAAAAGCAACAAACAGACCGCGCCGCTAGGGGCGGGCAAACCGGAAATCGGGCAGGAACGGGCGGTATATGCGGATTTTGGGCATTGATCCGGGGCTGCGGACCCTGGGATGGGGCGTGATCGACTCGCACGGGTCACGACTGAGCCATGTGGCCAACGGCCAGATCAAGTCCCAGGGCGCGGATCTGGGCGCTCGGCTGTTGTCCCTGTATTCACAGCTGGATTCGGTGTTGCAGCACTATGCCCCGCAGACGGCGGCGGTTGAACAGACATTCGTGAACAAGGACGGGGCGGGGACGCTGAAACTGGGCCAGGCGCGGGGCATCGCGATGCTGGTGCCGGCGCAGGCCGGTCTGACCATCGGGGAATACGCGCCGAACCGGGTCAAGAAGACCGTCGTGGGGGTCGGGCACGCGGACAAGGGACAGATCCTGCACATGGTGCGGTTGCAGCTGCCGGGGTGCGAACCCGCCGGGCCGGATGCGGCGGATGCGCTGGCCATCGCGATCTGTCATGCCTTCTATGGCGGGGCGTCGCGCCCCGAACTGCGCGAGGTGGGGACATGATCGGACGTTTGCGGGGCAGATTGGATTATCGCGGTCAGGATCATGTGCTGATCGACGTTCAGGGGGTCGGGTATATCGTGCATTGCTCTGAGCGTACCCTGGCCGCCTTGCCCGGCGCGGGGCAGGCGGTATCGCTGTACACGGACCTGCTGGTGCGCGAGGATCTGATGCAGCTGTTCGGCTTTACCAGTCTGATCGAAAAGGAATGGCACCGCCTGCTGATGAGCGTGCAGGGAATTGGAGCCAAGGCGTCTCTGGCCATTCTCGGTGCCCTGGGGGCAGAGGGTGTGGGGCGCGCCATTGCCCTGGGCGACTGGAAAAGCGTCACCGTGGCCAAGGGGGTCGGGCCCAAGACCGCGCAGCGCGTGGTGCTGGATCTCAAGGACAAGGCGCCCGCTGTGATGGCGATGGGCGGACTGGCTTCGGATGATACGCCGCCGACTGTACCGGATGACGCGGTGATCGAGCCAACCGCCCCGGCCACCCCGGCGACCCCCGGACCGGTGCGATCCGATCATTCGGCGCAGGCGGATGCGCTGTCGGCCCTGTCCAACCTGGGCTATGGTCCCGGCGACGCGGCGGCGGCGGTGGCCGAAGCAGCCGGTGAGCTGCCGGGGGCCAGCGAGGCCGATCTGATCCGCGCCGCCCTGAAACGCCTGGCGCCCAAGGAATGAGCCCGCGTGACCGAACAGACCGCCGCCACGGAGACCCGGCATGATCGAGAGCGATCCGACCATACGCCCCGAGCCGCTGCCCGAAGACAATGACCGTGCGCTGCGCCCGCAGGGGCTGGACGAATTTATCGGGCAGGCCGAGGCGCGCGCCAATCTCAAGATTTTCATCGAAAGCGCGCGGCGTCGGGGCGAGGCAATGGATCACACCCTGTTTCATGGCCCGCCCGGTCTGGGCAAGACCACGCTGGCGCAGATCATGGCGCGCGAATTGGGGGTCAATTTCCGGATGACCAGCGGCCCTGTGCTGGCCAAGGCCGGGGATCTGGCGGCGATCCTGACCAATCTGGAAGCACGCGATGTACTGTTCATCGACGAAATCCACAGGCTGAATCCGTCGGTCGAAGAAGTGCTGTATCCGGCGCTGGAAGATTTCGAACTGGATCTGGTGATCGGCGAGGGGCCGGCGGCGCGCACGGTACGGATCGAACTGCAGCCCTTTACGCTGGTGGGGGCGACGACACGCATGGGGTTGCTGACCACGCCGCTGCGCGACCGATTCGGAATTCCGACACGGCTGCAATTCTATACCGTGGATGAGCTGCATCAGATCGTCACCCGCAATGCGCGCATGTTGGGAACACCCGCGGACGCCGAAGGCGCGCGCGAGATTGCACGCCGCGCCCGTGGAACGCCGCGGATCGCCGGGCGCCTGTTGCGCCGGGTGGTGGATTTTGCCGTGGTTGAAGGCGATGGTACGATCAACCAGCCGCTTGCCGATGGTGCCCTGACCCGGCTGGGGGTCGATCATCTGGGGCTGGACGGGGCCGACAGGCGATACCTGCGCCTGATCGCGGAAAATTACATGGGCGGCCCGGTCGGAATCGAAACCCTGTCCGCCGCCCTCAGCGAAAGCCGCGATTCCCTGGAAGACGTCATCGAACCCTTCCTGTTGCAACAGGGGCTGATCCAACGCACACCGCGCGGCCGGATGCTGGCCCACAAAGCCTGGGATCATCTTGGCCTGGCGGCCCCGACGCGTTCTGATCAGACGGATTTGTTCGACTGAAATCGCCGACGTCAGGACGCTGCGCCTGCGGCGCGTGTTTCGCCTGACATCCCCGGATCGGTTGAGCTGCCCTGCGCGACGCGATAAGGCGGGGCAAACGCAGCCAGGGACCCAAAGCCATGACACCGGATGAAATCGAACCCCTGTTTACCCGCGGCGACGGATCCTATCTGTTCGCGCGCTGGGGGCGGCCCATCGTGCCGATCGTGTTCGGTGTCGAGGATCAGACCCTGCCGGTGATCAAAGGCGCGTTCGAGGCGGTGTGCACCCTGGCCGGACATCAGATGGCGGAAACCGACCCTGAACTGGGCAGCAACTGCATGGTGTTTTTCTGCCGCGATTGGGATGAATTGCGCCATGTCCCCGATCTGGATCGGCTGGTGCCTGAACTTGCCACTCTTGTGGACCGGCTCGAAGCGGCCAAGGCCAATCAATACCGCCTGTTTCGGTTCGATCCGGACGGAGCCATCCGGGCGGCGTTCATCTTTCTGCGCATGGATGTGCAAATGGCAGAGCTGCCGGCGGAAACCCTGATGCTGGGGCAGGTGGTCCAGACGATCCTGCTGTGGTCGGACAACGCCTTTGCCCGCCGCTCGCCGCTGGCTGCGGTGCAGGATACGGTGGTGTTGCGCCCGGAAATTGCCGGGCTGATCCGGGCGGGATACGATCCGGCCCTGCCATCCACCGCATCGGATGCGTCCCATGCGCTGCGCCTGTCCGCACGGTTGACAGCCGCGCAATGAGCAACCGGCGCGTACCGCACCGGTCCGGCGGCTTTGATGCGGGTTTCACCGTTGCCGGACCGGCGCGCGCGGCTTAGAACACCGGCATGGAACAGCCCAATCATCTCTTTCCGGTTCGCGTCTATTACGAAGACACCGACATGGGCGGGATCGTCTATCACGCCAACTACCTGCGCTATATCGAACGCGCGCGCAGCGAATGGGTGCGCCAGCTGGGCAATGACCAGAACGCGATGCGTGACGCCGGATTGGTCTGGGTGGTGCGCAGGATCGAGGCGGATTACCTGGCGACGGCCCGTTTCGAGGATGAGCTGGTGGTGCGAACCAGCATCCATCGGTTGACGCCGGCGCGTCTGGTGATGGATCAGGTCGTGACGCGAGACGACACCGAACTCTTTCGCGCGCGGGTCACGGCGGTCTGCATGACGCTGTCCGGCCAACCGGTCCGGCTGCCAGCGGAGATTCGCGCATTGTTGTCATGATCCGATTGTGATCGGCGGATATGTTGGCATTCGGTGGTGATCTGCGGTAGAATCGCCGCAATCATATAGACCGCACCCAAGCGGCCATAGGCAAAGAGCAGGCAAATGGAAGCAGAAACCCTGGCGCTGGCACAGGAGATTGATTTCTCGTTGTGGGGCCTTTTCGCGCGCGCAACCTTTACCGTCAAACTGGTGATGGTGATGTTGATTGTGGCCTCGTTCTGGTCGTGGTCGATCATCATCCAGAAGCTGATCGCGTATCGTTCGGCCCGCGCCGAGGCCCAGGTATTTGACCGTGCCTTCTGGTCGGGCGAGCCCCTGGACGGGTTGTTCGAAGAGATCGGACCGCAGCCCGACGGCAGTTCGCAAAAGATCTTTGCCGCCGGCATGACCGAATGGCGGCGCAGCCATCGCCAGGATGGCGGTTTGATCGCAGGGGCGCAGTCGCGCATCGACCGCAGCATGGACGTGGCGATCAACAAGGAAGCCGAGGATTTGCAGAAAGGACTGTCCGTGCTGGCCACGATCGGGTCGACCGCGCCGTTTGTAGGGTTGTTCGGCACTGTGATGGGCATCATGAACGCGTTCATCGAGATCGCCGAGCAGCAGAACACCAACCTGGCCGTGGTGGCACCGGGCATCGCCGAGGCGCTGCTGGCCACCGGGTTGGGCTTGCTGGCGGCCATTCCGGCGGTGATCTTCTACAACAAGCTGAGCGCGGACAGTGACCGGATCGTCGCGGGGTACGAAGCCTTCGCCGATGAATTCGCGACGATTCTGTCGCGTCAGCTGGACAGCTGAACGATGGGTGCGGCGGTTCAGCAGGCAGATCGGGGCGGACGCCGGCGGCGGCGTGGCCAGGGGCGCACGCGTCCCATGGCCGAAATCAATGTCACGCCCTTTGTCGACGTGATGCTGGTGCTGCTGATCATCTTCATGGTCGCGGCACCTCTGCTGACCGTGGGGGTTCCGGTCGAGTTGCCCAAGACCGCGGCCAATGCCTTGCCGGCGGCATCCGAAGAGCCGCTGACCGTGACCATCACCGCAACGGGCGAAATCCAGATCCAGACCACGCCAACCGAGCGCGGAGAACTGATCGGCAAGCTGCGCGCGATTGCGGCTGAACGGGATACCGACCGTGTGTTCTTGCGCGCCGATGGGTCGATCCCCTATGAATCGGTGATGCAGGTGATGGGGGCGATGAACGCGGGTGGGTTTTCCAATGTGGGTCTGGTGACGGATGTCGGCGGACCGGCCCTGAACAGCGACGGTCAGTGAGGCGACGGTTTGCAAACCGGCACCAAAATCTCGGGTGGCGCTCATATGGCGCTGATCGCTGTGGCGGTGTTCGGCGGGGCGTTCCGCAGCGAACCCTTGCCATTTGAGGTGCATGAGGTGTCGGTGATTTCGGCACAGGACTATGCGGCGCTAAGCACGCCGCGCCCACCGGCCCGCGAAGAGCCCGATCCGGAACCGGCATCTGTACCCGCCCCGGAACCTGAACCTGATCCTGAACCCGAGCCCGCGCCGGAACCGGTCCTGCCCGAGCCCGTCGTCGAACCCGCCGAGCCGGAAGCAGAACAAGACCCGGCACCCGTCGTCGCGCCGGAACCGCCTGCGATTCGTCCTGTCGAACGGGTAGCGCCGGAACCTGTACAGACCCCGTCCGAAGAGGCCCAGCCGGATGTTGTGGAACAGCCCGAGGTGGTGCTGGACCAGGGTGCGGATGAACCGCGCGAACAGCAACAGGCAACAGCCCCCGAAGCGGCGGTCGACCGCATCGTCACCGAAGCCGAGCAGACCGATGCCCTGGCGCCGTTGCAATCGCCGCGCCCTCCCCGGGTGCGCCCCGAGCGCCCCCGGCCCGTCGCCACGCCCCCCGAACCGGAGACTCCGGCGCCTGCACCGGACACGTCGGAAGCGGTCAACGCCGCCCTGACCGAGGCGCTGGGTGGTGGCGATCCTGTATCCGATGCGCCGTCGGGGCCGCCGTTGACATCCGGTGAAAAGGACGGGTTGCGTGTCGCGGTATCGCGTTGCTGGAACGTGGGCTCGCTGTCGTCGGATGCGTTGAATACCACGGTGGTGGTTGCGGTGTCGCTGACGCAGGATGGCAAGCCGATTGCCGATTCGATCCGCATGACCTCCAGTTCGGGGGGCAATGACGGGTCCGCGCGGGACGCGTTCGGCGCGGCGCGGCGCGCGATTATCCGCTGCGGATCCAGCGGATTTGACCTGCCGGCCGAGAAATATGGACAATGGCGTGAAATCGAGATGACATTCAATCCCGAAAGGATGCGGATCAAATGATCAGAATTCTGACCGGCCTGCTGATTGCTGCGGCCCTGTTTCCGGCCTCTTTGATGGCTCAGGATGGCCCATTGCGGATCGAGATAACCGAAGGCGTCATCGAACCGCTTCCCTTCGCGGTGCCCGGTTTCGTGCCGGACACGCCAGAAGCGGCGGATACCGCGCGCCAGCTGACCCAGGTGATTGCCGCCGATCTGACCGGCACCGGGCTGTTCAGGGAAATCCCGTCCAGCGCCTATATCAGCCAGATCACTGATTTCGCCGCACCGGTTCAATATGCGGACTGGAAAGCGGTCAATGCCCAGGCGCTGATTACCGGTGCGGTCGGCGTGTCCGGTGGCAAATTGACAGTCCGGTTTCGGGTCTATGACGTGTTTTCCGGGGCGGAGCTGGGGAATGGGTTGCAGTTCGCAGGCGGCATCGATGGCTGGCGGCGCATGGCGCACAAGGTTGCGGACGCAGTCTATAGCCGCATCACCGGCGAAGGCGGATATTTCGACAGCCGGGTGGTTTTCGTGTCCGAAAGCGGCCCCAAGAACGACCGCCGCAAACGTCTGGCGATCATGGATTATGACGGCGCCAACGTGCAGTATCTGACCGACAGCTCTTCGATTGTGCTGGCGCCGCGATTTTCGCCCACAGGTGACCGGGTCCTGTACACCAGCTATGAAAGCGGCTTTCCGCGGATCTACGTTCTGGACGTGGGCAATGTGAAACGCCGCGTTCTGCAACAGACCGACGGCACGATGAGCTTCGCACCCAGGTTTGCGCCGGACGGTCGAACCGTGTTGTTTTCGCTGGAGCAGGGCGGGAATACGGATCTCTACGCGCTGGAAATCGCCAGCGGACGCCAGACCCGGCTGACCAATGCGCCGTCGATCGAAACCGCCCCCAGTTTTTCGCCCGATGGTAAAAGGATCGTGTTCGAAAGCGACCGATCCGGGTCACCGCAGCTGTATGTGATGCGCGCCAGCGGCGGCGAGGCAAATCGCATCAGTTTCGGGCAGGGACGCTATGGCACGCCGGTCTGGTCGCCACGCGGGGATCTGATCGCATTCACCAAGCAGAACAAGGGCCGGTTTCATATCGGCGTGATGCGTGTGGACGGCAGCGAAGAGCGGCTGTTGACCGCGTCTTTTCTGGATGAGGGGCCGACCTGGGCGCCGAACGGGCGGGTGATCATGTTCACGCGCGAAACCCAGGGCGAAGGCGGGCGTGCTTCGCTGTATTCGGTCGACATCACCGGGCGCAACCTGAAACCGGTGCGCACGCCCGATGGCTCGTCGGACCCGTCCTGGTCCCCGTTGCAGAATTGATGCGGCCCGGCGCACGTTCACAAGCCGGGCAGGCTGTGATAGAAAATGAACAAGTGGCAGAAAGTGGTCGACAAGACCGAATGGCGAGGCATGTGGTATGAAATTGGTGAATAAACTCCTGATGGCGGGGGCAGTTCTGGCGCTGGCCGCCTGCAACGATCCCTCCGGCCTGGGTGGCAGCGATGGGGCTTCGGCAGGCGCGGGCGTGATCGGCACGGGGCTGCCGTCCGATCCAACGTCGGTGGCCTATTTTCAGCAGGCGGTCGGTGACCGGGTGTTGTTTGCGGTGGATCAGTCGACAATCTCGACCCAGAACCAGACCGTTCTGGACGGGCAGGCCCAGTGGCTGAAGGCAAATTCCGATTTCAATGCGGTGATCGAGGGACACGCCGACGAACAGGGCACGCGCGAATACAACCTGGCATTGGGCGCGCGGCGCGCCAACGCGGTACGGGAATACCTGATCTCGCGCGGGGTGGCGGCCGACCGGCTGAAAACCGTCAGCTATGGCAAGGAACGTCCCATCGAGATTTGCAGCGAAGAGGCCTGTTATGAACGCAACCGTCGCGCGGTGACGGTGCTGTCCTCGGGTCTGACCGGCTGAGATGATGGGCGTGACCAAACGTTTTGCCGTTGTGGCAGTGGCGGCGCTGTTGTCGCTGCCGCCATCCCTGTCGGAGGCACAGAATCAGGAAACCCTGGCGGATATCCGTCAGGAACTGACGGTGCTGTATGTCGAGGTGCAAAAGCTGAAACGTGAATTGTCGACCACCGGAACCGCGGGTGGATCCCTGTCCGGGTCCAGTGTGCTGGACAGGGTATCGGCGATCGAGGCTGAACTACAGCGCCTGACCGCGCGGTCCGAACAGTTGGAAAACCGCATCAACCGGGTGGTCGAGGATGGCACGAACCGGATCGGAGACCTGGAATTCCGCTTGGTCGAACTGGAAGGCGGCGATGTCGGCACGTTGGGCGAAACCACGACTCTGGGCGGGCCGGCCGGGGGGGCTGCCGGGGCGGTGGCACCGCCGGCACAGATCCAGCCGGCAGAGGAAACCGGCGAATTGGCAGTGGGCGAAGAGGCCGATTTCAAAGCTGCCATGGCTGCGCTGAACGAGGGCGACAATGCGCGCGCGGCCGAATTGTTCGGCCAGTTCAACACCGCCTATCCCGGCAGTCCGCTGGCGGCGCAGGTGGAATTGAACCGCGGACGTGCGCTGGACGGTATGGGGGACACCCGCGAAGCCGCGCGGGCCTATCTGGCCGGTTTCACCGCCGATACAACCGGAGATCAGGCCCCGGTCGCCCTGTATGAACTAGGCGCGGCCCTGGGCCGGTTGGGACAGAAGGATCAGGCCTGCGTGACCCTGGGCGAAGTCTCGGCGCGTTTTCCGGCATCGGATGCGGTGGGTTCGGCGCGCGACGAAATGGACACGCTGGGCTGCTCTTGAGCAGATCGGATGCCGAAATCCTGGCGCATGTCAGGGCTCGGTTAGGTGGCGACCTTCCGACGACCCGGCTGGGGGTCGCTGTATCCGGCGGGGGCGATTCGGTTGCCCTGATGCATATTCTATCGCGATGTTTCGCGGAAAAACCTGTGGCGCTGCATATCGCCACGGTGGATCACGGTCTGCGGCCCGAAGCCGCAGCCGAGGCCGAAACCGTGGCCGCAATGGCCCATCGGTTGGGGCTGCCGCATGACACCCTGCGCTGGGTCGACCGGGATCCCGGCGGCAATTTGCAGGATCAGGCGCGGCAGGCACGATATCGGCTGTTGCGCGATTGGGCGCGGGGGCTGGCTCTGGACGCGGTGGCGCTGGGACACACGGCGGATGATCAGGCCGAGACCGTCCTGATGCGCCTGGCGCGGTCGTCCGGCGTGGATGGGTTATCGGCGATGTCCACGCAAAAGACCCTGTTCGGGCTGAATGTCATCCGACCCCTGCTGGATCTCACCCGTGAGGATCTGCGCAGCTATCTGCGGCAACAGGGCATGACCTGGATCGAGGATGCCTCCAACGACGATCCCCGTTTCGAACGTGTGCGGGTGCGCGCGGCGCTTGTGCAACTGAACGCGCTGGGATTGACCACGCCCGCGCTGGCCGGTGTTGCGGCGAATATGTCCCAGGCCCGCAAGGCATTGGATCATGGCGCGTATCAGGCTGCTGGCGATGTCTTGCGGATGGATGGCGGCGATATCGTTCTGGATGCCGAAGGGTTCCGGGATCTGCCGCGGGAAACCGCCCGGCGCATTCTGGTGCGGGGACTGATCTGGATCGGCGGCGGCGCTCATCCGCCGCGCCGCGCCGCCACGCAGCATGCGCTGAACGCGATTCGCAATGGGCGCGAAATGACCCTGGCGGGATGCAGGATTCTGTGCCAGCGCGGTACGATCCGCTTGTGCCGTGAATACGCGGCGGTGCGTCGGATGCGGGTTGCGTCAAGCGAATGCTGGGATGGCAGATGGCACGCGCTTGGAAACAGCGGGCAGGGGATCGAACTGGCCGCGCTGGGGGCCAGCGGATTGATGCAATGTCCCGATTGGCGCGCGACCGGCCGCCCCCGCGCCGCGCTGATGGCGACACCGGGGCTGTGGCACAACGACAGGCTGATTGCCGCGCCAACGGCCGGATGGCCGCAGGGATGGGCGTTGCAGATCGATTGCGGCAGGGGCACATTCCGTTCATCGCTATTATCGCATTGAACCTGCGCGTTTCCTCTCTATTTTAGGAGGTAAGCGGGCCGCACCTGTATGCGGCCCTGTATTTAGGAGAGCTCCCTTGGGAAACGCACGCAATATCGCCTTCTGGGTCGTCTTGTTCTTATTGATCCTGGCGCTGTTCAATCTGTTCAGCGGCTCTGGCGGGACAATGCAAAGCCGTGAGATTCCATATTCGCAATTCGTCACTTCGGTTGAAAGCGGCGAAGTCAGCCAGGTGACGCTGGACGGCGAACAGATCCGGTTCCGCGGCGCGGACGGTGTCGACTATATGGCGGTCAAACCGTCGGACGCGGCGATCACGGATCTGCTGATTGCCAATGAAATCCCGGTGCGGGCCGAAAAGCAGGAGCAATCCGGGTTCCAGTCCTTCCTGATGACCTTGTTGCCCTTCCTGCTGCTGATCGGCGTCTGGATCTATTTCATGAACCGGATGCAAGGCGGCGGCAAGGGCGGTGCCATGGGCTTTGGCAAATCCAAGGCCAAGATGCTGACCGAAAAGCACGGGCGCGTCACCTTTGATGATGTCGCCGGCATCGACGAGGCCAAGGAAGAACTGGAAGAAATCGTGGAATTCCTGCGCAATCCGCAGAAGTTCAGCCGTCTGGGCGGAAAGATCCCGAAAGGGGCGCTGCTGGTCGGCCCTCCGGGCACAGGTAAAACCTTGCTGGCACGGGCCATCGCGGGCGAGGCCGGCGTGCCGTTCTTCACCATTTCGGGCTCTGATTTCGTCGAAATGTTCGTCGGTGTCGGTGCATCCCGTGTGCGTGACATGTTCGAGCAGGCGAAAAAGAACGCGCCCTGCATCGTGTTCATCGACGAAATCGACGCGGTCGGTCGGCATCGTGGTGCCGGCTATGGCGGAGGCAATGATGAACGCGAACAGACGCTGAACCAGCTGCTGGTCGAAATGGACGGGTTCGAGGCCAACGAAGGCGTCATCATCCTGGCCGCGACCAACCGCAAGGACGTGCTGGACCCCGCGCTGTTGCGCCCTGGCCGGTTCGACCGTCAGGTCACGGTGGGCAATCCCGACATCAAGGGCCGCGAAAAGATCCTGGGTGTACATGCCCGCAAGACGCCGTTGGGACCGGATGTGGATCTGCGCATCATCGCGCGCGGAACTCCGGGCTTCTCCGGTGCCGATCTGGCGAACCTGGTGAACGAGGCGGCGCTGATGGCGGCGCGGGTCGGGCGCCGCTTCGTGACGATGGAGGATTTCGAGAACGCCAAGGACAAGGTCATGATGGGGGCCGAGCGCCGCAGCATGGTGCTGACCGCCGATCAAAAGGAAAAGACCGCCTATCACGAGGCCGGACATGCGGTGGTGGGGCTGACACTTCCGGAATGCGATCCGGTCTACAAGGCCACGATCATTCCGCGTGGCGGGGCCTTGGGCATGGTGGTCAGCCTGCCTGAAATCGACCGTCTGAACTGGCACAAGTCCGAATGCGAACAGAAACTGGCGATGACCATGGCGGGCAAGGCGGCGGAAATCCTGAAATGGGGCGAAGGCAATGTGTCCAACGGCCCGGCCGGGGACATCCAGCAGGCGAGTGCCTTGGCGCGTGCCATGGTGCTGCGTTGGGGCATGTCGGACAAGGTTGGCAACATCGACTATGCCGAGGCACATGAAGGCTATTCCGGCCAGACCCCCGGTTTCTCGGTGTCGGCCCATACCAAGGAACTGATCGAGGAAGAGGTCAAACGCTTCATCGAAGAGGCCTATGCCCGTGCCTATGGCATTCTTGAGGAGAAATCCGAAGAATGGGAACGATTGGCGCAGGGGTTGCTGGAATACGAAACCCTGACCGGCGATGAAATCAAACGCGTGATGGCGGGCGATCCGCCGAATGTCGACGATGACGGGGACGATACTTCGGATCAGGGCAGCGCACCCAGCGTGACCGCGATACCGAAAACCAAGCCCCGGAAATCATCGCTTGATGGCGGCATGGAGCCCGAGCCCAGCGTGTGATGCCGCAATGCAAGTAAATTCGAGACCCCGCAGCGCATACCGCGTTGCGGGGTTTTGCTTTGCCAGCGCGACTGGGGCCGGCAAGGAGGCACCGAAAACCGGCGGGTAAAACGAATACTCGGCCTGGAAGATCAGCAGAGGACATGGTCCCGGGGCTGTTGCAGGGCCCGGGTCCTGATCTTGTCGCGCAGGCGCGCGGTTCTTCATGGTCCGACGCATCACGACGTGCAAATGTCGGATTTCGCCTTTGTCTTTGCCCCGCGTGACGTTACCCAAAGGAAAGCAAGCACATTGGAATTCAGGGAGGATGATGTGATGGAAATTAAGAGCGACATAGAGTTGGCGCGTGACGCGGTTAAGTTGCCGATTCAGGAGGTTGGTTTGCGTGTCGGGATCGGTGGGGATGATTTGTTGCCCTATGGTCATGACAAGGCGAAGGTGAGCCAGTCTTTCATTGACGGTGTTCAGGGCAATGCGGATGGCAAGCTGATCCTGGTGACGGCGATCAATCCGACGCCTGCGGGCGAGGGCAAGACGACGACGACGGTTGGCCTGGGTGACGGTTTGAACCGGATCGGCAAGAAGGCGATGATCTGCATCCGCGAGGCCTCTCTGGGTCCGAATTTCGGCATGAAGGGCGGGGCCGCGGGGGGCGGTCTGGCGCAGGTTGTTCCGATGGAGGACATGAACCTGCATTTCACCGGCGATTTTCACGCCATCACCAGCGCGCATTCCCTGCTGAGCGCGATGATCGACAACCATATCTACTGGGGCAATGACCTGGGCATCGACACGCGCCGCGTGGTGTGGCGCCGGGTGGTGGACATGAACGACCGTGCGTTGCGCCAGATCACGGCGTCTCTGGGGGGCGTGTCCAACGGGTTCCCGCGCGAGGCGGGGTTTGACATCACGGTGGCGTCCGAGGTGATGGCGATCCTGTGCCTGGCGACCAATCTTGCGGATCTGCAAAAGCGTCTGGGGGACATCATCGTGGCGTACCGGCGTGACAAGACTCCGGTCTATGCGCGCGACATCAAGGCGGACGGGGCGATGACGGTGCTCTTGAAGGACGCGATGCAGCCCAACCTGGTGCAGACGCTGGAAAACAACCCGGCCTTCGTGCATGGTGGCCCGTTCGCCAATATCGCCCATGGCTGCAATTCGGTGATCGCGACGACGACGGCGCTGAAACTGGCGGATTACGTGGTGACCGAGGCCGGGTTCGGGGCCGACCTGGGGGCCGAGAAATTCATGAACATCAAGTGCCGCAAGGCCGGGATCGCGCCCGCGGCGGTGGTCGTGGTGGCGACGGTGCGGGCGATGAAGATGAACGGCGGCGTGGCCAAGGCGGACCTGGGGGCGGAAAACGTCGCCGCGGTTCAGGCGGGCTGTGCCAACCTGGGGCGGCATATCGAGAACGTCAAATCCTTTGGCGTTCCGGTGGTGGTGGCGATCAACCATTTCGTGACCGACACCGATGCCGAGGTCGAGGCGGTGCGCGAATACGTCACCGGCCACGGTTCGCAGGCGGTGCTGAGCCGGCACTGGGAACTGGGTGGCGAAGGGGCCGAGGATCTGGCCCGCAAGGTGGTCGAGATCGTCGACGCCGGCCAGGCCAATTTCTCGCCGATCTACCCGGACGAGATGGGGCTGTTTGACAAGATCGAAACCATCGCCCGGCGGATCTATCGCGCCGACGAGGTGCTGGCGGACAAGAAGATCCGCGATCAGCTCAGGGATTGGGAAGCGGCGGGCTATGGCCACCTGCCGGTGTGCATGGCCAAGACGCAATACAGCTTCACCACCGACCCCAACCGCCGCGGCGCGCCCACGGGCCACAGCGTGCCGGTGCGCGAAGTCCGCCTGAGCGCGGGCGCCGGGTTCATCGTGGTGGTCTGCGGCGAAATCATGACCATGCCCGGCCTGCCCAGAACCCCCAGCGCAGAAAACATCCACCTCAACCAAAACGGCCAGATCGAAGGGTTGTTCT
>JAEKDP010000011.1 GCA_016521575.1 Rhodobacteraceae bacterium F11138
GAAGCCCGCGCAGAACGCCAGGGCCGAACCGCCGATCTCATCTCCCGCCTCGACTTCCTGATCCTCGATGAACTGGGTTATCTGCCCTTCGCCCAGACCGGCGGACAGCTCCTGTTCCACCTGATCAGCAAACTCTACGAACGCACATCCATCATCGTCACAACCAACCTGGCCTTCGGCGAATGGCCCAGCGTCTTCGGCGATGCCAAAATGACAACCGCGTTGCTCGACCGGCTTACGCACCACTGCGAGATCGTCGAAACCGGAAACGAAAGCTGGCGCTTCAAGAACCGCGCATAGCGCTAACCCGAAACCCCGCAGGCCCGCCGCCGCTGCGCTATGTGAGGGCTACGCAGCGCCGGGCCTGCTCAGCACAAGGGGGTCAATATTGGACGCCGATAGGGGGTCAAACTTCAATGCCGATTGACATCATGCCGCGGCTGATCGCGGAACTCAACCGCCGCAGCGTTGCCGCGCGTTACCGGATCGCGGAACTTGATTCGGAGGCGCTGGTGGATGCGGTGCGCGCCGGCGCGCATCTCGTGGGCCTGGGCTTTAATGATTTCCTGCATCCATCCCTGACCTTTGTCAGCCTGTTCCGCGCGCAACCCCATATAGCTTTGCCGAGACATCACCACCTGGCGAAATCTCGTTCACTGTCCCTCCATCAAATGATCGAGGAACCTTACATTTTCCTCAATTTCCCAGGCGCACGAGCCTACTACGGCGGCCTGTTCGATCATCATCGAATTGCTCCGAACATAAGGTTTGTGGTCGATTCAACCGAGATGGCACGCAGATTGGTGGAAGGTGGTTTCGGATATGCAGGCCGGGTCGTGCAGGTGTCGGGCCAGGATGTCATTGCCGAGCAGTGAGCCAGTGAAGGCGTCACTGGTTCAAGCCCACTGGCAAACGCCGCTTCACGGGTGATTTTCCATCCGGCGCTGAAGTCGTCTGCGTGGGTTGTAAAAACCCCAGCCATCAGCCGTTATTGACATCAGAGCCGCCTATTCATCTGTTCGCGGGGCGGTGCGTGCCGGAAACTCTTTCAGAATGGTCTGCGCCGCTTGCGCCAATCGCTGCGCGGATGCCCCGGCAAGCTCGGCATCATTCAGTCGCTTTTTCGCCTGAGCATGCCAGATCGGGCGTTTGATACGGGTATCAAAGACATCCACCGAGAAAGTCCCTTCTGTGACCGAAACGGGTTCCGGTTGGGTCATGGGCGGCCCGAACGCGGTATAGGGCACACGATAGCCCGGACCATAGTATCGTCCGCCCCATGCCCACGCGTCATAGGTGCTCACATAGGGGGCCGGATACTGGCGCAATTCGATCTTGTCGCGGGCACCCATTGTGAATGACACCGCGAAATCAGCCGCGCCGGTGGGCACAAACCGATATCCTTTGCGTTGAAACTCCGCTTTCAGCGCATCGGCCATGTTGGCGGCCGTCAACGCAGAGATCGGGTGATCCCCGGTCTTGATCAGGGGCGGGTTCTTGGCCCAGGTAAAGGTGCGCAGCCGCGCAAAATCCTCATCAGGATCCGAGTCCGTATATACCGCAGGCGCACAAGCCACGAGCGCGAAGCCGAAAAATACCAGAACCGCGAGGTTCAATGCTGCTCTTACAGGTTTCATATTTCGGTAGTCCTTTTCATTGTCCAAACGGTCTGATCCGGGCGTTGATCATTTCTGGCAGCGCCATCTTGGGCATCGTTTCGGCCCGGCTTTCAGCCCGCATGGCTGTCGCAGGATTATGGGGCATGTGTTTGCTGCCGCCCGCGCCCGCAAAAACAGATATCCTGGGTTCTGGTATTCAGGGCGCAACGTGTCAGTCCCGCGTCCAGTACCCCGCAATATAGGCGTTCTGTGGCTTGCCGCCACGTTGTTTGTAACCATGCCGAACCTGCTGTGCTGCCGCTTTTTCGGCGGCAAACCAGAAATAGTGATCGGGCATTTCGGCATGGGTGGAAAGCGCGAGTTTCGCCAGCGCCGCCGCATCCGGCTGTGCCATCCAGGTCAATTCAACCCCGTCTGGCACCGAAATCGGATATCCGCAGCCTGCTGCATCCGCCGCCATCATCAGAATTTTCCCCGATGCGTTGGCGGGCAGGGCTTCTGCGATCCGCGCGATTGCCGGAAACGCGGTTTCATCCGCAAAGGCCAGGATCTGTTCGGTTCGCGGGATGCCGCCCCCACCGGGCCCCATGAAGGCGACGGTATCGCCGGTGCTGACCGAGCCGGCCCATTGGGTCACGCGGCCTCCGTCATGCAGAAAGACGTCGAAATCCATCAAACCCGCGTCATGATCGACCCAGCGTGTGGTATACACGGGACGATGCAGCGCCTTGTCGCCCTGTGGCCAGGCGGTTGCGCCATTTGCCTTGACGCTTGGCCACTGGATGTCGCGCAGCCCCGCAGGCGGCAGAACGAGACGAAAATGGATCGCATCGTCCTGAAATCCGCCCAGATCGTCGGCTTTGATTCGCACGCGCAGGAATGCGCTGCCCAGCGGGTGCACGGATTGCACTGTCGCGAAATAAAGATTGGGCGGCAGCGTTTCGGTGTCGTTCAGGTCATTCCATCGTAGGGTTTCGGTGATGTCTGGCATCGCGTTGGCAAGAATGTCGATCAACCCGTCGCGCAGCGTTTGCAGCCGCTCGGGCCGGTCGGCGAACAGGTTGATCTGCAATCCCTCCCGATGATCGGAGAAATGGACCAGTCCGCTTCTGGCGCGCATCAGAAGATGGGTTTCGCTGCTCTCGACCATTTCGATCGCGGGGCTGCTGTTTGCGCGATGTTGCAATATCTTGCTGAACGCGGCGTATTCAACGCCGGGCAGGCGGGTTTCGGTCGTATGTGGAAATTTGGCGGCAATGGTCACGGTGCGGTTCCTGTCAGCTCTTGGCATTGGCAACGGGCTGGCTGGAAACTCCGCATGTAGCTTTGCGGCTGGCTATCCGAATCGGCGCCAGATTAAGCTTCCGCACCGCGAGGTCAAGCGAGGCTCAACTGGGGTGATACTTTGGCGGAACCGTCTTCATTCCGTATCAAACAAGGCAAGGCATGATCCAAGCCCGCATCCGGTCAGTTGTCGTCCAGGGTAGGGGCGCAATAGAAGCGTGATGCGATCTCGCGCAGCTTTCCCGAACGGAAGAGTTCGGGCATGGTCCATTCCGGTTCGTCCCCCGCGAAGAGGTCGAGAAACGCGATCGCCAGCGACGGATCCTGTTCCACATTCTCGCGGAAGCTCCACCAGGTGCGTGTTTCGTCCACGGTGGGGCTGTTGTGCTGCGCGTGGTGAAAGTCGCTTTCAAGCACGGTACCGCGCACATTCAGGCAAAAGGCGACGTATAGATACCCCTCGGGCCAGAAATAGGCCGGGTTCGACTGGTCCGCGCCCTTGGGGCGTGACTGTAACCTAGCGGGCTTGTGCGTGATCAGAGTTCGAAGCATCAGCCCCGCAGCGAAGCCGACATAGGCCCGCTTGTCATCGGCCGAGACCGGTTTTTGCGCCTCGAAGGCGTGCAGCCATTCGGCGAAGACAGCCGCAAGCGCGGCACTGTCCAGCGTAAAACGATTGTTGGTCTCGGTCTGGGTTTTCTCAAGCTGCGTTTCGAAGGCGCGCACAAACCAGCGTAGGCGCTGAGCGGCTTTGTGCACCTGCTCTTGGGCGGGGGCGGTCGTCTCGGGAAGGCTCATTGTTCGCTCCTAGAGATGATCCGACATCCGGTCGAGATAGGCCGAGAGCGTTGTTTCGTCCCGCATGGCATCAAGCGCATCGTCGCGGGTGGCCAAGACCAGCGCCATGGCAAGATCGACCAGACGGTCTTCGTCGTGAAGGCTGTCGCCGCGTTCGGACAGCAGCCAAACGACAATGGCCAGCAGCGTCAGTGTGATTTCGGCCTTTTCATCAGCCTCGAGATGGATGAACAGCCGTGGCGTGGTGCCGATGACGCAGCCGTCAAGTGCGCGCCGGACCAGCTGCGCTGCGTGAACTGTAGGCGTGACCGCGCCCTTGGGCAGTTGGACAAGTTGCGCCGCCAGAAGCGTTTCGCTCAGCAGTTGGTGGCGTGCGCCGGCATCGTCGGCATGGCCGAGGTGATGCCAGGCGTGGCCGATTACGACAGCGCAGGTCGCGGCGGCCGCTCGGTCTTGCTCAATACCCTTTGCAACACGTCCAGCCAGCGCAATCTGTTCCTGACTGATCGGTGCCGCCACCAGCCGGCTGCCTGTCGAACGTATCGACTGGAAGACGGCCGAAAGTTCGGCCCGCAGTGACTTTGGCAGCATGTCCGCCGCCGGTTCAAGCGCCTGATGGGCACCATCCGCAATACTAGCTGCTCCGCGCAGCACGTCCCGCAGCGGCATTTTCAGGTCGGGGAGGAATGGCGTCTGTTTCATCATGGCGTCCTTGGGTGATGCCGTCAGCATAGACCTGGAGGGGGGTGTTTTCCATGAATTTTAATGTCTCTTCGAGCGTGGTGACCCCGGCCTGCGATCCCAGGCCCGTGGCGTTCTGCGCGGATGAGGCCTGTGCGATACGGATGCAATCGGTCAACTCCCAGCCGAGATGCAGCCCGGTTGCGAAGCCGGCGTTGAAGCAGTCACCACATCCACACGAACAGACCATTTCGATGGCATAGGCGGGTACATCTATGCGGGTGCCATCCTGGCCGCGATACATGGCACCGTTCGGCCCCAGCGTCAGGATAACCGCTCCGGTGCCTTGGTCGAGCAGAAAGCTGGCAATGTCTTCCAGATCCGTCAGACCCGAAAGGGCCGCTGCTTCTTCCTCGGACGGGATGAAATAATCCGTGTGGGCCAGCAGCGGTTGGACGCGCGCGAAATCCTCTGGCGTGGATGCGAATACGTCAAGCGTGGTCGTGATGCCGCGCTTGGCGGCTTCGGCCATGATCTCGGCATTGCGGCCGCGATCCATGGCATCCATCAGCCCGACGCCGCCAAGATGCAGAATGCGGGTATCGAGCACACGGTCGATCTGTGCATCATCCACATAGAACGCCCCGGTGGCGCCAAGCTTGTGCAGCGCGGGGCGCTGGCCGTCCGGACGGGTCGTGACAATGCTGGACGAGGTCGCAACGTCCTTGCAGCGCTGCATCAGCACCGTGTCGACGTCAAAATCGGCAAAGCGGCGCAGCACCCAGTCGCCCATGAGATCGTTGCCGACCCCGCCCACCGCCTGAACGGAAAGCCCGTGCTTGGCGGCGACCACCGCCGCCGACCCGGCGGCCCCCGAAATTGCAAGGGCGAAATCCTCGACGAAGGTTGTACCGCCCGCGGGCGGGATGGCGCTAACCGGACGGCAGAGTGCATCGAATGTGTGAAACCCGAGGGCCGTGTAGTCGAATGTCATGATGTCTCCTCCTGCGTGCTGCCGGTCAGGACCGCCTCTGTACGGGGGCCATTTGGATCAGCTTAGCCTCTGTCCGGTGGTTGTGTCGAAAAGATAGAGTCGAGACAGATCGAAAGTGACCGTCTCAGGCTTGTTCATCGACGCGCGGTATTCCCGGCTGGCTTTGACCTCGATAAGCTTCTCACCCGCCTTGACCGTCAGGTAGGTCAAGTCGCCGGTGGGCTCCACACCGTAAACAGTGCCGGACAGGTGGGGCGATCCGCCTGCGACGGTACAGTCCTCGGGGCGTATCCCAAGTGTAACTGCACCGCTGTGGCGGGTGGGCAGGTTTGCAACTTCGATCCCCGGCGCGCGGAAGGCCCCGTTCTCAAGCTTGCCTTCGATCAGGTTCATGGGCGGTGACCCGATGAAGCTTGCCACGAAAGTGTTGGCCGGATCGTTGTAGATCTGATCCGGGGTTCCGATCTGCTGGATTGCACCATTTTCCATGATCACGATACGGTCGGCCAGCGTCATCGCTTCGATCTGATCATGCGTCACATACACGGTGGTGATCTTCAATTCGCGCTGGATGTGCTTGATCTGAACCCGCATGGCTTGCCGCAATTTCGCGTCAAGGTTCGACAGTGGCTCGTCCATCAGGAACACCTGCGGCTGTCGCACGATCGCGCGTGCCAGCGCCGCACGCTGCCGCTGACCGCCCGAAAGCGCCCCCGGCTTGCGGTCAAGGTAGTCGGTCAGTTCCACGAATTCGGCCGCACGTCGTACCTTGGCATCGTGCTGATCACGCGGCACGCCACGCATGCGCAACGGGAAGCGGATGTTTTCGTAGATGGTCATGTTCGGGTACAGTGCGTATCCTTGGAACACCATTGCGACGTCGCGGTCGCGTGCGTCGATGTCGTTCATCACCTCGCCATCCATGACGATACGCCCCTCGGAAGGATCTTCGAGACCGGCGATCATGCGCATGGTGGTCGTCTTGCCGCAGCCGGACGGCCCCAGGAAAACGATGAACTCCTCGTCGGCGATGTCGATATTGACATCGCGAACCCCCTGTACGGCGCCCCAGCTTTTCTGGATTTCGGTCAGTTCGATACGTGCCATTGACGTTACCCTTTCAAGGCGCCCATTGTCAGCCCGCGCGACAGATGCTTCTGGATGGCGACAACCACCAGGAAGACCGGCACGAAGGCCAAAAAGGCGACAAGTGCGATTGCGTTGTAGATGACCCCGTCAGACCCGCCGGTGAAATTCGAAAGGGCGACGGACATGGTATAGGCGTCCGGGGTCGAGGCGATGAGAAGTGTGAACAGGAACTCGTTGATCGCAAAGATCATGGCGATCACCGAGGCCGTGATGATACCGGGCAGGACCGCGGGGATGATGATCTCCCACAGGATGCGGATCTCGCCCGCTCCGTCGGTTTTGGCGGCGTCTTCAAGCTCCTTGGGGATGTCCAGCATGTAGCTGCGGATAATCCAGGTTACGAAACTCAGGTTGATCGCCGCATAGATCAGCATCAGCGCCCAGATCGTGTCGAGCAACCCGAAATTGCGGAACAGAAAGAAGATCGGCACTGCGACGATGGCCGGGGCCATCATGCGCGTGGACAGGATGTAAAAACCGATATCATCGCGACCCTTGTAGCTGAAGCGCGACAGCGAATAGGCCGCCGGAATCGCCAGCACGAGGTCGATGATTACCGATCCGATGATCGCCGCGATTGAATTGCGAAGGTAGGCTGCCATCGGCCAGTCTTCCCAGATCATGTGCCACGCATCGAGCGAGAAGCTGGGGAAGTAGATCGGCTGCGCAGTGATGATTTCGGTTCGCGGGCGCAATCCGATGGACAGGAACCACAGCACGGGTGCAAGGCAGAACAACGCCCACCCCCCGAGGATGAGGTACCGAAGGGTCAGGCTTTCGCCTTTTGCTTTTTTGCGTTGGGATGTCATTGGTCAGCTCCTCGGCGGCAAGAAGGCGCGCTTCACGACAAGCTGCGCGACGAGTATGGTGATGATCAGCATGACCACCGACGCGGCCGATGCGTAGCCGAAATTGAAGAACTTGAAGCCGGTGCGGTAGATGAAATAGCTGATCGTCTCGGTTCCGAAGGCAGGGCCGCCTTTGGTGATGATGAAGACGTTGGTGAACATCGTGGTAATGTCGATCGCCCGCAGGATCAGTGCCACGGCGATAATGGGCTTCATCATCGGCAGCGAGATGTTCCAGAAGATCGCGTACCAAGATGCGCCATCCAGCCGGGCGGCTTCTTCCACCTCTTCATCCTGCCCCTGAAGGCCTGCGACGAAAATGATGAACAGGAACGGCGTCCATTGCCACACGTCGGCAAGGATCAGGATGCCCCGGCTCATCCAGGTGGAGGATTGAAAGGCGATATTGCCATCCACCAGGCCCAGTTTCATCAGAAGGTCGGCGAACACCCGGCCATCAAGAAAGAACAGCTTGTAGATGAAGGCCACCGCCGAGGGCATGAAAAGCATGGGGACAAGGAAAATGATCCGCCAGCCTTTCACCCACGGATCCCGGTAGGCGTAGAAGGCCAGGGCCAGGGCGAGAACGCATTGCACCACCAGGCTGATCGAACCGATCACAAGCGTGTTCCAGAGGGCTCCCCAGAACTGGTAGTCGGTGAGCAGCTTCTCGTAATTGCCAAAGCCGATCGGCCGCCATGGCCCGAACTTCACCTCGTGAAAGCTCTGGATGATCGCATAAACGCCCGGATAGAGCGTGATCAGCATCAGGTAGAGAACTGCAGGCGCCACCAGCAGATATGGCAAGGCGGCCTTGAAACGCTTGCTGCGACGCTTGAGAACTGGTCGTGCCGGAATGTCCGGAGCAGCTTTTGCTGCCCCGGACGCCGACAGGGAGGAGTTGCTCATGACGAGCTCCTTTGCTCTGCCCTTGGTCTTTGGATGATCTGTCCTCAGAAGGGCAGTTCGCGCCCTTCGCCGACATAGAGGCCGGGCAATACCGAGTCATATTCCACCGGGTCCGCGCCCTGATAGAACCCGTTCGAAGCCATTATCTCGCGCACCGCGACCGCGGCGTTGTCGAGCGCTTCCTTGCCCGAGATCTGGCCGACCACGGCGCGGTTGATCTCGTTGCCGATGGCTTGCTCGATGGGGAAGGCCCCGGGAATGCGCGGGGCGCACCAGGCGTGCTCAAGGCTTTCGCCCCAGACCTTGGCGGGTTGCGATACGGCCTGCAGGTTCGGATTCCGAAGCACTGACTTGTAGCCCGGGCCGACGCCGTTGGCATTGGCCTCGTTCATCGCCATGATCGATGCGGTGGTCAGGAATGCCAGCATCAGGAATGCCCCCTCGGGGTTCTGCGCCGACGCCGCCACGCAGGATGTCGAACCCGCAACATTGGGCGGCGCAAACCGGCCACCCGAGATCCGCGGCTCATAGATGGTGACGAAATCATCGACAATCTGGCTCTGGTCCGGGCGCATGGCCTGTGTGCCGCTGTCCTGCCAGCTGATGTTGGTCGCGACCTGTCCGCCAAGCCAACCGGCGCGGTTTTCCGGCCAGCCGGATCCGGCAAAGCCTTCGTTGGCGTTGCTGGACAGCGACATGATGATGTCCATGCCCTTCTGGCCGGCATCGCCGTTGAAGATGGGCTCCCAGTTTTCGTCGAAGAGCATCATGCCGGCCTGCGCAGAGATGTGTTCCCAGGTGTAGGTCGACCACATGCCCGGCGCGCACATCAGGCCAACGCCCGACACGCCCGGTTCGATCTTGTTCAGCTCGCCCGAAAGGCGGATCAGCTCGTCATAGGTTGGAACCGATTGCGCCAGGTCGATCGGCCCGCCCAGAACTTGCTCTACATAGCCCTTTCGCAGGTGGACCATCTGTACGTCGCAATCGAAGGGAATGCCGTACATTTCGCCGTTGAAATAGCCGTAGTTGAGTCGGTAGGTGTCGTAGAAATCATCCAGCGGCAGGCTCCATTTGTCGGCAAATTCCTGAAGCGGATGCAAAAAGCCCGGCGCCGCGAAATCGCCGATCCACGGCGAAAAGAACTGCAGCGCGTCGAAGGACGCGTTCCCCGAGATGAATTCGGCCAGAGCCTTGTCATAAAAGCTGTCGTCGGGAATCGGGACCAGTTCGACCTTGATGCCCGAAAGCTGTTCGAACGGGACAAGACCGTCGGCAGCCGATTCCGCATCTGCCGCGCCAACGGCAAAGCGCACCGTCGTACCTGCCAGCTGTGCGCGGACCTCTTCCCAGTCGACGGTGCGAATCCAGTCCTTGGAGCTGTCCCAGATCGGCTTGTCGTCGGACATGCCATACAGATCCTGATAATCCTGGCGCACATATTTTGCGATCGAAATGTTGTTCAGAACGCTTTGCGGGTCCGGCAGCCCCCCCTGAGCGAAGCTGCGCCCCGGCCAGCCCGAGCTTGCGGCAATGATGCCGCAGGCGGATGTGCCCTTCATGAACGAGCGCCTTGATAGCTTTCCGCTGATACTCATCGAGTTTCCTCCCTTGATGATTGCATATGGGCCACTTCTTTCGTGCCCTTCCCGGGCCGATCTCTGCGACCGCAAGAACAAATATATTTGACAGCTTCATAATGTTCTGTACAGAGGCATCGGTCAACAAAAATAATTCAGCTATCTATGACTCGTTTTCGCCGCCCGGCGATCATCGCGCAGAACAAATTAATTGACATAGTAGCAAAAGTTCAGCCACATTGGCCGCAAGCGAGATGCAGAGGGAAGGTATGAACATGGCTTCAAATGTCGCGTTGACCGGGTTGGCCAAGGACTTGGCGGCCCGTACCGCAGCCGGAAAGCCGGTCCGAATAGGGCTTGTCGGGTCCGGAGAGATGGGGACCGACATCGTTACCCGCGCCGCCATGATGGATGGTGTGGACGTGGCTGCGATCTCGGAACTGCGCACACCCAATGCACACAAGGCGGTCGAAATCGCCTACGGCGAGCAGGGGCACAGCCGCGATGCTGGCACGACCGACGAAATCAATGCCGCGATCGAAGGCGGCAGGGTGGCAATCACCGAAAATGCCGACGCGATCCTTGAGTCGGGGCTGATCGATGTGGTGATCGATGCCACCGGAATCCCCGCCGTTGGTGCGGAAATAGGATTGCGCGCCATGGAGCATGGCAAGCACTTGGTAATGATGAACGTTGAGGCGGATATTACCATCGGTGCCTACCTGCGCAGCGAAGCCGAGCGGCTCGGCGTCGTTTACAGTCTTGGCGCGGGCGACGAACCGTCTTCGTGCATGGAGCTGATCGAGTTTGTCACCGCCATGGGGCACAAGGTCGTTTGCGCGGGCAAGGGCAAGAACAACCCGCTCAACATCGAAGCCACCCCGGACGGCTACATGGACGAGGCCACGCGCCGGAACATGAACGCCCGCCTGCTGGTGGAATTCGTTGACGGGTCCAAGACCGCAGTGGAAATGGCCGCGATCGGCAATGCCACCGGCCTCATCCCCGACGTAGATGGCATGCACGGCCCCGCCGCCGGTCCCAAGGAACTTGCCAAGGTCCTTATCCCGGAAGCGGATGGCGGGCTGCTTTCGGGCATCGGGCGGGTCGATTTTTCGATCGGCAAAGGTGTGAGCCCCGGTGTTTTCTGCATTGTCGAGGCAGAACACCCCCGCGTGCACGAGCGGATGAAGGATCTCAAGATGGGGGACGGGCCTTACTACGAGTTCATCCGCCCCTACCACCTGACCTCGCTGGAGGTTCCGCTGACCTGCGCACGCGCCGTGCTTTACGGCAAAGCGGACATGGTGCCGCTGAGCAAGCCTGTGGTCGAGGTCTGCGCACTGGCGAAGAAGGATCTCGCGCCCGGAGACACGCTGGACCAGATCGGTGAATACACCTATCGCGCCTGGGCAATGGAAGTGGGGCGCGCACAGAACGCACAGGCGCTGCCAGCGGGCATGCTGACCGGCGCAATCGTGACGGCGCCGATCCGCAAGGGCGAACTTATCACCGCGCAAAACGCACGTCTGCCAAATTCCCGGCTGCTCGAACTGCGCAGGCGTCAGGACGAAATGATCTATGGCAAGGACCTTCTCGATGCCTGAGAGTACCCAAGATACCAACCTTCCTTACGCGATCCGGGCTTACAGCGCCGAACGCCTGCGGGATGCGCTCAAGAAGATGTATCTCGTGCGCAAGTTTGAAGAGGGCGCCGAAGACAGCTATATGCGGGGGCTGATCCACGGGACCATGCACCTGAGTATCGGGCAAGAGGCTTCGGCCATTGGTTCGACCATGGGGCTGACCGATGAAGACAAGATCACGTCGACCCACCGTGGTCACGGCCATTGTGTCGGCAAGGGCGCGGATCTTGGCAAGATGTTCGCCGAGTTCTTCGGCAAGGAAACCGGCTATTGCAAGGGGCGCGGCGGGTCGATGCACATCGCTGACCCGTCCAAGGGCAATCTCGGGGCCAACGGCATTGTTGGCGGCGGGCTCCCGATCGCCGTTGGGGCCGCGCTTTCAGCCAAACGGCTGGGCACCGGCGCGGTCACGGTCTGTTTCTTTGGGGATGGCGCCAACAATGAAGGCGCTTTCCACGAGGCTTTGAACATGGCCGCGGTCTGGAAATTGCCCGTGGTTTTCGTCTGCGAGAACAACAAGTACGGTATGTCGACCTCGACCGAACGCTCGACCGCAGTGAAGAACATCGCCGAACGCGCAGCGGCCTATGCGATGCCCGGTGTCACTGTCGATGGCAATGATTTCTCGGCGGTCACGGAAGCGGTGGATGCCGCCGTCGCGCGCGCCCGGGCAGGTGACGGGCCAAGCCTGGTCGAGAACGTCACCTACCGCTGGCGCGGGCATTCCAAATCTGACCGCAATCGCTATCGGACCAAGGATGAGATCAACGAATGGATGGGCCGCGATCCCATCCCCGCAATGGCCAAGCTGTTGATGGACCATCACATCGTTACCGAAGATGACGTCGCTGCCATCGAGGCAGAAGCAGAGGGCATCATCAAGGACGCCATCGAGTTCGCCACCAGCGGTCCTGACCCAAAGGTTGAAGAGGTCATCCGCGATGTCTACACCCCGGAGGCCACGGCATGAATGCACAGAACAAGCCCGAGCTGCGTGAACTATCCTATGCCGAAGCGATCCGCGAAGCGATGGACATCGCGCTTGAAGACGACCCGTCGGTGCTGCTCATGGGTGAAGACATTGGTGTCTACGGCGGCGCCTTTCAGGTGACCGGGGATCTTGTCGACAAATACGGCACCGACCGGGTGTTGGACACGCCGATTTCCGAACTTGGCGGTGCCGGTGTGGCCGTGGGTGCCGCTTTGACCGGCCTGAAGCCGATCTTTGAATTCCAGTTCTCGGATTTTGCCGCGCTTGCAATGGAGCAGATCGTCAACCAGGCCGCCAAGGTGCGTTTCATGCTGGGCGGGTCCGTATCGGTGCCGCTGGTCATGCGCTTTCCGGCAGGGTCCGGCACCGGCGCGGCGGCGCAGCATTCGCAAAGCATCGAGGCGTGGCTTGGTCATGTGCCCGGCCTGAAGGTGGTGCAGCCAAGCACGCCCGAAGATGCCAAGGGGTTGTTGCTGGCTGCGGTCGCAGATCCCGATCCGGTGATGATTTTCGAACACAAGATCCTCTACAAGATGAAGGGTCATGTGCCGGAAGGGTACTACACCACCCCCATCGGCAAGGCCGCTGTCCGGCGCGCCGGCAAGGATGTGACCATCGTCGCCACCTCGATCATGGTGCACAAGGCAATGGAGACGGCAGAGAAGCTGAGCGCAGACGGCATCGACGCCGAGGTCATCGACCTGCGCACCGTGCGGCCCATGGACCGGGACACGGTTCTGGACTCGGTGCGCAAGACCGGTCGGTTGGTCTGTGTCTATGAGGGGGTGAAAACCCTTGGCGTGGGGGCCGAGATTTCGGCCATGGTCGCAGAAAGCGATGCGTTCGACTTTCTGGATGCGCCCATCGTGCGACTGGGCGGCGCGGAATGTCCGATACCTTATAATCCCGAACTGGAAAAAGCGGTTGTTCCGCAAGTGCCGGACATCAGTGCGGCGGTGCGCGATGTCGTTCAGGGGCGTGTCTGATGCCCGTCGAAGTTATTATGCCCAAGGTCGACATGGACATGGCGAGCGGCAAGATCATGTGTTGGCATGTTGCCGTGGGCGACACGGTGGAAAAGGGTGACCCGCTCTTTGATATCGAAACCGACAAAGCTGCAATGGAGGTCGAGGCCCCCGCCAGCGGCATCCTGCAGCACGCCGCCCCCGAGGGTTCGGAGATTCCCATCGGCAAGGCGATCGCGTGGCTGTATGCCGAAGGCGAGGAGGTAGGCGAGCAGCCTGACTCTTTTGCGTCGGTCGATGACAACAAGATGCCCGAGCAACAGCCGAAGGCGGCGACCGAGCCAGCGTTCGGCGATACGAACCTTCCGCCGGAACCCGCACCCGAGCGCGAAACCGCCCTTGCCGGTGACGCGGGCGAAGGCGTCCGTGCCACGCCCGCCGCCCGCCGGCTGGCCCGGGATGGGGGCGTGACCCTTGCAGAACTGCGCGGCACAGGCCCGCGCGGACGGGTGCAGGCCTCTGACGTGCGCCAGTACCTCAAGGATCTGGACACAGTATCGGCACGCGCGACGTTTTTGCCTGAAACCGGCGCGCTGAACGTCACCTACAGCAAGCGCGGCGAGGGCACGCCGATCGTGATGATCCACGGGTTTGCGAACGACGCCACATCCTGGGCCCCGCTGGAGCCGTCGCTGCGGCACCGGCCACTCATCCGCATCGAACTGCCAGGCCATGGCAAGTCGCCAAGACTGCGTATCCGTGACTTTGCCATGTTGGTGCGGGAGGTCCGCCAGACTTTTGACGCGCTTCAGCTCGACCAGGCGCATCTTCTGGGCCACAGCCTTGGAGCCGCGTTGTGCATCGCGCTGGCCGACACGCGCGAGCCGCGGCTGGCTTCGCTCAACCTGATTGCGCCCGCAGGGCTGGGTCCGCAGATCAACGGGGAGGCTCTGAACGGGATATGCAAGGCGACGCGGGCAGAAAGCCTAGGGCCGTGGTTGCGCCACCTCGTCGCCGATGAAGACCGGATCACCGACGGCTATGTGCGGCTGGCCATGCAGGCCCGCGGTGATGCCAACTTGCGCGCGGCACAGTTTGCCATGGCGGACGTGTTGTTTCCGGACGGGGTACAGGCGTTTGATCTGCGCGCCGCGCTTCAGCGGATCGAGACACCGACCCGCATCCTGTGGGGCAAGGCCGACGCGATCATTCCCTGGGAACATGCCCTGCAGGCACCCGGGCGCGTGGCGCTTCATCTGTTTGACAGGATCGGCCACATGCCACAGCTCGAAGCGGCGGAGGAGGTTGGAAAGATCCTTCGGTCTCATGTATGACTCAGGCTGTATGAGATGCGGAACAAGGCGGCACGATGCCCGACACAACCTTACCGAACGAACCCGGCAACCGTGACAAGGTGACCGATCCGAACAGCCAGATCCGGATACGGGCCGCGTGGCTCTATTACATTGAAGGCATGACGCAGTCGGACGTGGCCAAAAGACTGGGCGTCAACCGCATCACGATCACCCGCATGCTGTCAGAGGCCAAGCGCCGCGGCGAGGTGGTGATCCGCATTCAATCCGATCTCGCCCCGATAACCGCGATGCAAAAGCAGCTTGAAGACAGGTTCGGGCTGAGCCACGCCATCGTTGCGCCCTTTGCCGAACCAGAAGGCGACCCGACCCGCGTCATTGCTTATGCCGCCGGGGGCTATGTGTCCGAAATCATGCGCTCGAACCTAACCGTGGGCGTGGGTTGGGGGCGGACGCTGCATGCCATGCTGCCCTTTATAGAAGGCCGCTCGCTCGAGGGCGTGCGGGTGGTGTCGCTGCTTGGCGGGATCGCCCAGGCACGACGTTTCAATCCTGCGGAATTCGCCTGGCAGTTCGCCGAACTTTTTGATGCCGAAGGCTATCTGATATCGGCCCCTGCCATCGTGGATTGTGCCCAGACCAGACACGCGTTGCTGGAACATTGCGGGCTGGATCAGATCCTGGAGATGGCGGAAAACTGTGATGTGGCGCTGATTTCCTGCGGGGGCATATCTTCGCTGACCACATCATACCGGCTTGGCCATGTGTCCGAGGCCGAGCGTCAATCCATGGTCGATGTGGGCGCGATCGGGGACGTGCTCTATAATTTCATCGACACAAACGGCGAGCCGGTCGAGCATCCGGTGAATGATCGCGCCATTTCGATGTCGATGGCACGTCTCAAGCGAGTGCGCGAAACGGTCCTGATATCGGGCGGGCCGGAAAAGGTCGATATCATGCTGGCAACGCTGAAATCCCTGAAGCCGTCGGTTTTGATCACCGACGAGGTGACCGCCACCAGCCTGTTGGAGGCCGTCAGCGATCAGTAAGGGCGGGGCCGTCCGCGCGCTTGGCATGTGGCTTCGATGAGATTGGCGATTTGGTCGCGTAGGCCTTCGGTACCTCACGGCTGCAAACCCGGCGCAAAGCTTGACCGAAGTCTCGATTTGGAACATTAGTATATTGGAGAAACGATTGTTTATCGACTTCTGGAAATACAGGTACAAAAGAGTTCGGTGATGTCGGGAATGTTGCCTCTCAAGGACCTTCTGCGCGGCTTGCGTTCTGGCATGACGGCCGGGCGGGTTGCCATCGACCCTCTGAGCCGAGAGTTCCGCGGCCCCCTGCGCGATGTGGTGGATGGTCTTGATGTGATCGCCACCCGGCTTGAGGCAACGACATCCCGTTTGGCACACAGTATTTTCGACGAGAGTGAAGCCTTGCACGAGGGTCATTCCTGGACCCTTCATGCCTTGGCAGCCCATCCGAACGGGCCGTCGGTTTTTGCGCAGCTGGCCTATGGCGTCCTTGGTGCGGCTTACATGCGATTTTCCGAACAGCCCATATTGGTCAGTGAAACGCTTGCCGCGCAGACCTTTCAATCGGCAATGCAAGCGACCCGGCTGAACCGAACGGAATTTCCGGCCGAGCTATTGCTTCAACTCAACAGCGCGAACGTCATTCGCTACGCACCCTTTGCCCTGCCTTCCGGTCAAACAGACCAATCCGCTACTTTGGCCTACACCGCATTCGTGATCTTGCTGTGCGTGGACCGCGATCCCGATAGCCAGGACACTGATCTTCTGGATCTGTGTTGCGATACCGCTCCGCTGATCGCGCGCAAATTCCGTTTCCATCCCGACGACCGTATCGCCTTGCGCACCGCCATCGCGGATTGCGCCCGGTTGATTTGAGAGGTTTGCCCATGACACTTCCTGCACCCGAACTTCTTCGTGCACCAAATACGCAAGTCAGACGCGCGGTGCGGCGTTTGCGGTGGTTCCGCCGGGCATTCCTGGAACAGATCGCTGTTGTTTCCGAGAACAGTGGTATCGCCTTTGATGTAGACACGATCCGTCTGGCGGATGCGTTCGTCGAATGGAGCGCCGCATTCGAGAGCAGAAAGCCGACCGCACCGCGGGACAAGCGCCGCTTTGTCGATTATGTCTCGGGGCTGATGCTGGATCGATTGTTGCGCAAATCGCCACTCTCTACCCGGGGGCACGAAGCCCCCCAAGATCCTGAAAGCGCTGTCCAGTACTGGCCGGAGGGCTACGCTTGTGTGGTTTTTTGTTTGAATGTACGCGCGGCGGTACTTGCTCAGGATTTCGGTGAAACGGTCGAAAGCGCGCCTCGGATGGAAAGCCTCTGCGATTGGACGCGTTTTCGCGCCAGCGTGGCCGAAAGGCCCGAAAGCGCGATCAGCTTCCTTCAGCACTTTGCAGGTCTTGAACCGGACTGGCGTTTCCCCGAGGTTTTTCAAACCTCGCCGCGACAGTCCCGGCCACAACTTACCCTGGTAACGTCGTCAAAACGGCATACCGGGCCAACCCCACGGCGAACGTTGCCTGCGGATCTTGCAATGGTCGTTTTCGATCTGGATACGATTTCCAACAGCCGCGAACTGGTGGCCGAGGCACTGACACGCGTTCTTGGTCTGTACGGGTATGCACCAACGGATGAACTGCTTGACCAGCCGCTTGCCGCGTCGATGACATATGTGGCCCTGCAAAGCGGACAGCTATGCCCCGCTCGCTTCACTGACCATTTCCGCAAGGCTGTCTCAACCATTTTTGCGGATCAGCTACAACTTGCCCCTTCCGCACGCGCAACTATTGCAAGGCTCGCCCGGAACGGGGTGAAGGTCCGGATTGCAATCAACGATGACAAGGCATCCCTGCCTGATCTGGGGAAACTGCTTGATCTCGATGGTTTGGCAGAGTTGTGCGACGTGACGACGGCAGAACAAGAACGCAAGCCCGGCGTGGCATCGGTATGGGTCAGCATGGATCGTGCCCGACTGCGATCAGCGAACCGCTGTGGATTTCACGTTCTGGGCATAAAGGGTCAAGACGGACACATGTTCGAATATTCTGGCGAATTTATCGCGTCCTTGGCTGACTTTCCCTTCCCGTTCCATTGATATTCTACTTTCCGCCGGCTCCATCCGGTCATTCCTGCGTGCTCAGCGGTCAGGCGTTGGTCGCGCGGGTGTCGCAATGACCGCGCGGCTTCGCGCGTGATCATTTGTAATGTTCAAATTACTTAAGTACAGTACTGAAGATGTATCGAAAGGCCTTGGCGCTGTTTCGATTCCCCCTATGGACGATCAAACTACCGCTGGCGCGGTCGAAGGCAACCGATGACAAGTTCGATATTCATTCTACACATGGCAGGCGCGATCACCATGCTTCTTTGGGCGACGCGGTTGGTGCGAACCGGCATCGAGCGCGCCTATGGGCGTCAGTTGCGTCGCAATTTGCGCAAGCGGGTCAACCATCCATTCACTGCAATGCTGTTCGGTGTGGTCATGGCCATCGGTTTGCAAAGCTCAACCGCCGTTACCCTCTTGATCAGCTCATTCACCGGCATGGGGCTGGTATCCGGAACGGCCGGGGTGATCATTGTTCGGGGCGGTGAACTGGGTTCGGCAATCGTTGCAAAGCTTCTGAGCTATGACATGACATTGCTGATTCCGATACTCATCCTGATCGGAGCAGGAATGTACCTGAGGACGGACCGGCGCCCATGGCATGAACTGGGTCGCAGCCTGATCGGCATTGCGATGATACTGCTGTCACTTGAATTGCTCAGCACTGCCGCCGGACCTTTGCGCGAAAGCCAGACTCTACCGCTGATCCTGAATTTTCTGGAGGGCGATCTGATCTCGTCTTTCCTGATTGCGGCGGTCTTCACCTATCTTCTGCACTCAAGCGTTGCTGCAATTCTGCTCTTGGCTGCGCTCGCATCTCAAGGATTGTTGCCCGGTGAACTGGGTGTCGTCATGGTGCTGGGGGTGAACCTGGGGTCATCGCTTATCGCGCCCATTCTGACCCGCTCGGCAGAGCCGTCCTATCGCGCGGTGCCGCTGGCGAACCTGCTGATGCGGGGACTGGGCTCTGTCTTGCTGCTGATCGCCATGGGAATGATGCAGCCTGACGTTGGGTTCCTGGGGATGTCGCCAGAGCAACAGATCATCAACGGGCATATCGCCTTCAATCTGCTCATATTGATCGTGGGCCTGCCGCTGTCGGGCCTTACATGGCGCATCTCGCGCGGATGGGCGGACCTTAGTGCGCGCCCGCAGGCAGCCAGCATTCCGGAAGAACTCAGCGCGCTCGACCCAGAAGCCCTGGATCGCCCCGAACAGGCGCTTGCGAATGCCACGCGCGAAGCCGTGCGGATGTGCGAGACGATTGAGATCATGCTCAGCCGGATCATGGATATCTATGAAGAGCCCACGCCCGAGGCCGTGGAAGAGCTGATCCAGCAGGATGACTGGGTCGACAAGCGTCAGAATGCAATCAAGCTCTATCTGGCGCAAATCACCGAAAAAGCGATGACCGTCGAACAGGCGCGGCACTGTCAGAACCTCTTGGAGGTGTGCATCAAGCTGGAACAGGCCGGCGATGTGATCGTGCGAAACCTGGTGCCGCATGTCCAAAAGAAGATGGAACGACAGGTCGAGTTTACCCCGGAAGGCTGGAGAGAGCTGCTCGACTTTCACAACGCGGTGATGCGCAACGCACGCCTGTCTTTCAATCTTCTGGTCAACGGTGACCCCGAGACCGCGCATCGCGTTATTGCCGCCAAGGATCGGCTGCGCGCGCGCGAACGCGAAACACGCCAGCGCCACTTCAATCGACTGCGCCAAGGCACGGAAGAGAGCATCGAAACCAGTTCGATCCATCTGGACACGGTGCGCGATCTCAAGCAGATCAACGGTCTGCTTGCCGCCATCGCCTATCCGGTTCTGGAAGAAGAAGGGCTGTTGCGGGGAAGCCGCCTTATCAAGCCCGGCAAGAAATCGAAGTCTGCCTGACAACGGCAACAGACGTGAGGCACTCGCCTCACGTCAAGGGTATGCGCGGTTGGGCGCCCCTATTGTGACAAGGACGCCAGCTTTTCAAGAAACTTTGCCGGCAGCGGGGACTCTCCGGCCCATTTGAGGCGGTTGATGGCTGCGTATCCATCGGCCATCACAGCATTCTCGTCACCTGCTGTGGAACTGTCCTGCCGGCCGCGCGGCACCATGATTTCAGTGACATTGCCGTCTTCTTTCAGGACTTCGCTGAAGACCCCGACTTTGTCGCGCCCGATGCTTGCGGTGCGCAGGGCGGCTGGCAGACGGGATGGCAGATTTATCGACAGCCATTGACCTTCGGCCACCCAATCAGCCCGACGTGTCCAAAGCGCCTTGATCATCGCGGCCAGATGGTCGGCATCGCTTTCTGCGATCTCGGGCTTTTTCACCCGTGAAAAGCCAATCGCGGGAATGCCCCAGAACGTGGCCTCGCGCGCCACACCGAGCGTGCCCGAATAGGCGATATCCTCGCCCACGTTGCGTCCGTCATTGACGCCCGAGAGCACCAAATCCGGGGGCGTGTCATCCTTGAACAACCAGGTCATTGCCGTAAGCACGCAATCGGCGGGCGTTCCCGAACAGGAATACCGCCGCTCGGATACACGAGTCATCGTAAGAGGCCGTGCAATCGTCAACGAGTTGCCAGCCGCTGTGCGTTTGGCAGAGGGCGCGACGACCCAGATATTGTCGCTTAAGCTGCGCGCGGCCTTTTCAAGAAGCGCCAGGCCAGGCGCATCGATACCGTCGTCATTCGCAATCAAGATTTTCATGGTGGTTCCAATCAAATATCTGTGCTGCCGCCAGTGACGGCCGTGGTGTTCAAGGTAGGCAAAGTGCCGTGCATCGCTTGCAGGGCCTTTGTTTCGCAGGAATGACCCATCAGGCGCGGTCGGCCAGCGTTTTCCCAAAGCAGCTTGTTTTGTGGCAAGGTCGGATGGGTTGGCAGGCGAAGCCAATCGGCGCTGCCTTGCTGGCACATCCGTTGGCCCGGAGAGCCCTCGGGAAGGTGGCCGGTAAGCAGCACGGGATGCCCGCTTTGCTCGGCCATATCCATTGCCAGAACCGCCGGACCAGCTGACCCCATCCCGTCATGCACTAGTAGCGGGCAATCGGGCAAGGCGCTTCCGGCGCTCCACCTGAGCGCCGTGTCAAGCCGTGCAAGGATACGTTGCGCGACACCCGGCTTAAGCAATCCTGGATCGGATATCTGTGCCTTGAGCGGTTCATACATCAGATCGGCAATCGCCAACTGGCCCGGCAGGATCGCCAAGAGTTCAAGCGAGCGTCCCGACAGCGGGGTGGGCAGAACGCTGCCACCGGGCCGCGCCGCGACCCACTCGACAATTCGTTCTGCTCTCTCGGATGACGCGGTGCGATCATCTCCGTAGGAGCAATCGAGAAGCATCATGTCGCATTCGGGCATTGCGGTCATCGGGAAAACCGCGCTATCCGGCACCACGTCGCCGCAATAGACTGTCCGCTTGCCGCCGCTTTGCACGGCAAACCAAACGCCGCCAGCGACGTGCCCGGTATGACCGGTTGTGACCTTCTGACCGGAAACCGAAAACGCATCGCCCGGTTCGAACAGCTCTATCGAGGCTTTTGAGCCCGGATGTGCGGCGAGATCGACAGCATCGGCGTATTGCTCAAGCGTCGCGTCCATCTCGGAACGCGTTTTCGGAGTCATGAAGACCGGACCGTCAAAACCATTGCCGATCAGCCAGCACAGCGCTCCGATATGGTCTTCATGGGCATGGGTCACAAGCAGCCCGTCGATCTCGCTCGCAGGGCGGGCGAGCCGGGGGTGATAGTCCTCTGGGCCAGCTCCAACCTTGATTCCGGCATCGAGCATCAAGCGACTGTCGCCATCATCGATCAGCACACTGGTGCGGCCCTTTTCACCAAAACCTCCTTGCAAGTGTAGTCTTTGCATCAGTCTGCACTTTGCGCAGGGATCAACCAGCCGCCGGTCAGCTGAATGCGAGCCCGGTTTCCGATTGTGAAGGGCTGTGGATCGGGCTGATCAAACAGAATCGATGTTTCAGGATCGGCATCCGGCACGAATTCGATCCGGGCGGTCCCACCCTGGTAGACAACCCGCTTGATGTGACCGTCAATCCCGTCGCTGTCAGCTTGTGCAATGCGCACATGCTCTGCCCGACAGCAGATCTTTGCGCCGTCGCGCGGACCATCCCCCGGTGTACAGTTCAATCGGATCGGTTGGCCCAGCAGCATTGCGTCGCAGTACCCGTCGGATTCGGCACCGGTCACGGTGACGGGCATCACCATGCCTTGCGAAATGAACGAGGCGACCATCTCGTTTGCCGGACGGTGATAGATCGTTTGCGGCGTGTCGAGCTGCATCAGCTTGCCGTGATCCATGACGGCAATGCGATCGGCAAGTGCCATGGCTTCGGCCTGATCGTGAGTGATATAGACTATTGTGGTCCCGGTGCGTTCGTGGAAGGCGGCGAACTCGTCTTCCATGGAGGCGCGCAAATGCACATCTAGGTTGGCCAGCGGCTCATCGAACAGAACAAGCTTGGGTTCTGCAACCAGGCAGCGTGCCAGCGCGACCCGTTGACGTTGCCCGCCCGACAGATTGGCCGGCGAACGGTCACCCATGCCATCCAGATTCACCAAGGCCAGCGCATCATCGACCCGGCGTTTGATTTCCGGTGCCTCGACCTTGGCGACCCGAAGCGAATATCCGATGTTCTCGGCCACCGTCATATGAGGCCAGAGCGCGTAGTTCTGGAACACGATCCCGATGCGGCGTTCGTTTGGCGGCACTTGTTTGCCCGGCTGAGAGACGACTTGACCGGCGATGTCGATTTCCCCGCTTGTCACGTGCTCAAAGCCCGCAATCATCCGCAAGAGCGTGGTCTTGCCGCAGCCCGAAGGCCCAAGAACGGCCAGGAACTCTCCGGGGTTGACTGTAATCGACACGTCTTTCAAGGCATCGAACTCGCCAAAGGTCTTGGACAAGTTTCGAATGGTTAGTCCCGCCATGGCAGCACTCCGTCTGGAAGTTTATCTGAGAAGCTGTTCACACCCAGCATGATGAGGAAGGTGACAGCGACGATCACAGCAGAGAGCGCCGAGGCGTATTTTGAATCCCCTCCCTGCTCGAACGAAAAGATCACGACACCGATGGTTTCAGAGCCCGACGACCACAGGAGTGCAGAGACTGTAAGCTCGCTCAGCGCCGTCATGAAGATCAGCAAACCACCGGCCATCGCCGCCGGGGCGACCAATGGAAAGATGATGGTCCGCAATCGCATGAACAGGCTGGCTCCGGCGATTTCCGCCGCTTCTTCCAGCGTGCGATCAAGTTGCGTGTACCCACTCACGGTGGGACGGATTGCAAGCACCAGAAACCGCGCCAGATATGCGAACAGGATGATCCAAACGGTGTTGTAGATCTGTATGCCAAGCACCGGGATCGGCTTCAGGAAAAGCAAGAGCGATGCGATAGCCAGCACCACGCCGGGCAAGGCATAGGGCAGTTCGATCGCGAAGTTCAGCCACCGTATCCAGCGTTGCTTGCCCCAGGTGATCAGATAGCCAATAGGCACGGCCACGAAAACCGCAAAGACCGCTGCTGTGATTGACAACATGAGACTGTTCACGAATGCGCGTCTGGCGGCGCTGTGTTCGAACAGGATGAAGCTATAATTTTCAAGCGTTACCGTGTCCGCGTTCAGTGCGACACCGTAGCCGCGCACCAGCGACGTAAGCACCAGACCGCACATCGGCAGAACCAGGATCACGGCAATCAGCATCCACATTGCCGCTTCCATCGGAAGCCGCCAGATGCCGAGATTGTAGCGGTCGATTGGCAGCGAGGTTGTCGTGATACGAAAATCCCGACGCCGGCTGATATAGTCCTGAAGCACGATCCCGGCCATGGCCAGAACGCCGATGAGCGCCGAAAGATAGGCCACTTCGGACAGTACAGCAGGTCCGCCACCGGCAAGCCGTTGGAAGATAAGCGTCGGCAGGACCAAATAATTGGCCGGGATGCCGAGGAAGGCGGGAATACCGAAATTGCCAACACAGGACACGAACGTCAGCGCAGCCGCACCCACGATTGACGGGGTCATCAGCGGAAGAACGATGGTGCCGATGACGCGAAAGGGGCCTGCTCCTCCGGCCTGCGATGCCTCGACCAGTTCTCGTGGCAGCTTTCGCAGACCTGCGCGCAGTATCAGAAAAACCAGCGGCGCATACTGAATTCCAAGAAGCGCTATTATGCCTCCGGCAGAATAGAGCGGGTTCGGCGTTCCCAGTGGCGGTGCCAGGCCAAGAGCGTTGAGAAAGGCGCTGGACGGGCCGAAAAGTTGTAGCCAGGCGAGCGCTGTAACCTGCGGAGCAATCATCAGCGGCGTGACGAAGAACAGGATCAGCGTCTGGGTCATCCGAATGTTGGTGAGTGTGACGATGATCGAAACAACCACGCCCATAGCGACCGCCACGACGGTGCCGCCGAGGCCCACCACGATGGTATTCCACGTCGCGCGCCAGACAACCGGATCACCCAAACCCGAGCGGATCGCTTCAACAGAGAAGGTTCCACCGGGCAGGATGACTTCCTGCAGCAGACGGATCATCGGAAGGAGGGAAAAAAGAACGATGATGGCAAAGATCATCGTTGTCAGGGCCATTGACTGGCCCTGACCACCCCTTGCAATCAGCTGCATTTGAGTACCTTATCCGCCGAAGAGCGTTGAGAAACGCTTCTTGTTTTCGTCAACCTTGGTGACGATCTGGCCGACATCGGCATCCATCACCTTCACGTCGACACCTTCAGGCAACCAGTCCGGCGCCCCAACGCTGGCCTTGGCAGGCAGATACCCCTGGCTCAGCGCCAGCTTCTGGCCCTCGTCGGAAAGAATGAAATCGACGAAACTCTTGGCCCCTTCGACGTTGGAGGCGGTCGACATGATAGCCACCGGCTCGGTCACGGCGGTCACACCCTCTTCTGGAAAGACGAACTTGATCGGAGAGCCGTCCTTGATTGCGTTCATCGCAAGAAAGTCCACAAGGATGCCATAGGCGTTCTCGCCGGTTGCCACGGATTTCAGCACCGACCCGTTGCCGCGCACCGCCGAAAGCCCGTTTGCCTGCATATCCTCGAAATACTGCCAGCCCAGATCTTCGCGCTCGGCGAATGTCGAAAGCAGAAAGGCAGCCGCGCCGGAATAAAGCGGGCTCGGCATGACGACGAGGTTCTTGTAGGCTTCGCCGGTGAGGTCCGACCAATGTTCGGGCGCTTCGCTTGCGCCGGTGTTGTAGGCGATCCCGGTGGTGATCAGCTTGCTGCCAAAGTAATATTTGTCAGGGTCGATTGCATTCGGGTCGAAGCCCTCAGTGTTTGCGTCCGGGTACGCCATCAGGCGGTCGTCTGCTTTCAGCCCTTCCATGCTGACTGCATCGGCAATCAACAGCACGTCCGGTTGCGGGCTGTCCGCCGCGAATTCGGCTGCCAGTTTGCTGAGCAGATCGCTCGTGCCCGAGCGGAATACTTCGACCTCTGTGCCGGGGTTCTGTTCCTCGAACGCGGCCACCGTCGCCGCGGCATCCGCATCGGGCTGCGAGGTATAGAGAACCAGTTTTTCGGCTGAAGCCCCGCTTGCAAAGGCCATCGTAGCCGCGATTGTGCTTGCCAGAAGTACGCGTTTCATTTTCAAATCTTCGGTCATTCGGTAGATCCTCCCACTGTCGACGGCAGTCCATTGCCACCATTTTCGTCCCATCGATTCAGGCAGGGACACCCAATTTGAAACATGAACATTTGATAATAGTCAATTGCAAATGATCATCTCGCCCGAAAAACGGACAACTTTGCTAAGAAGTCTGTAGAATCGGTGCTGCGCGCTCTAAGACGATTGTGGACAGGACAAAGGGGAGGGGCGCAATGGCAGCAAGACAAAAGGGAACAGGCGGCCCACTGGTATCTTCCGACATCGATGTGAAAATCGCGTGGCTTTACCATGTTGAGGGCATGACGCAGGAAGCGATCGCTGGCGAGCTACAGGTCAGTCGCATAAAAGTTGTTCGGTCACTGGCCGCAAGCATCGAGCGCAATGTCGTGGTCACGACGATCAATGCCGCCTCATCCGAACAAATCGCTCTTGAACGTGAACTGGAAAGCCGATGGCACCTTGAAAGCGCCATCGTCGTCCCCACACCGCATGATCCGCGTCACACTGAACGCTATATCGGCCATGCTGTAGCGAACTTCCTGAATACGGCCATGACAGATGGTATGACCCTTGCTGTTGGAGGCGGGGCTACGCTTCATTCGAGCCTTGGTTTCATGCACCGACGCGAACTCAGGGATGCAACTGTCGTCGGGCTGGTCGGATCCCTGCCTCATTCGCAATGGATCAACCCGTCGATCGTTGCGTCCAGCATGGCCACGCGGCTTGGGGTCGACAGCTATCAGATCACGGCGCCGGTGCTGGTCGACAGTGCAGCGCTCTGCCAACAGCTTTGGGACCAACCTTTTCTTAGCGATGTACGCGCGCGCGCGCAAAAAGCTGATCTGGCTCTGCTGACCGTCGGCGAGATTGCCCCAAGTGCTACCGTCTTCAACTACGGAATCGTCCCGGAGAAAACCGCAGACGAACTCCGTGCCAAGAAGGCTATCGCCAACATATTGTGCTATTTCATAGATGCGGATGGCAATCTGGCGGATCATGAAATCAATTCACGCGTCATGGCGCTGACACCCAGCGAAGTCGCGGCGATCCCTCGGGTCGTACTGGCCGCGGGCGGGTTGCACAAAGTCGAAGCCATACACGCCGCGCTAAAGGCCGTAACGACCGAAATCCTTGTAACCGACGCCGAAACTGCAAAAGCCTTGTTGCAGGAAACCGGCCTGTAAAAGGGCGGCCATGTTTCTGGCCGCCCCAAGGTTTCAGGGCCCGCTTAAGGGGTCGCACGCATTGGCGCCACCTGCCGTAGGGTCAGCGCGATCAGGATGACCAGGAACACCATCTCGCCCACGGCGAAAAAGAGGAAGGCCGAGGAGAAATCGCCCGTCCCGCGGATGATATGGCCCATGGCCGCCGGGGCAAGGAAGGCCGACAAGATGCCGAATACTTCGGCATAACCGATGGCGGCCGGCCCCAGCCGGGCGGGATAGGCCTCGCTCACCAGCGAGAAGATGGCGCCGCCGCACAGCACGGCCAAGCCACTGAGCGCGGCCATGACGACCAAGATGGCAAAGGGCAGCGGTTGTACCGTCGCGTACCAGAACATCAGCGCCACCGCGATGGCAAGGCAGGTGGACAGGCGGATCAGCTTCAGCTTGTCGCCCCGGTCGGCCATGCGCCCGCCGAGAACCAGGAACACCACCTGTGACAGGCCCATCAAGGTTCCGATCAGCGCCGCTGAACTTTCCGGCATGTCCTGCACCGTGATGAACGCGGGCACGACCCATGTGGCCGTTCCGGCAATCGCGAACGTGCAGGCCGCGATGCCGAACCCGCCGATATAGACCCACCGCGAACGGAATATGGACAGAAGCGTGCTATCGCCTGCGACAACAGGCGCTTCCGGCCAGCGGAAACCCGGCAGACCGATCGCCGCCGGGCCGGGCCGGGCCGCGATCAGGACCAGCAGACCGGCGATGATCGTGCCCCCCGCGAGGGCTGCAAAGAACACCCGCCAGCCAAAGGCCAGCGTCAGCGGAATCCCCAGCGAGAAGTCCAGCGTAATGGCGAGGCTATAGGCGGCAAGAATCAACCCCACGATCATCCCGCGCCGTGCGGGTGGATACCAGGCCAGCAGCAGTTTCATCACCCCTATGAAGACGCCGGCATCAAAGAAACCGATTGCCAGACGCAGAATCAGAAGCTGTTCGTAGTTTTGCACGAAGACCTGCAGAACCATGCCGATCCCGGTGCCGAACAGGCCCACCATCAGCATCTTGCGCGCGCTCCAGTCGCGGCTGAGCGCGGACCAGACCACCATGCCCAGCCCATAGGTCAATGCGAAACTGCCCTGCGCCATCCCGGCCTGGGCCGAATCCAGCCCAAGGTCGGCCGAGATGAAGGGCAGGGCGGCGGCTACCGCGTACCAATCGGCGGCCAGAAACATTTCACACAGCAACCCGAGCATCAGCATGCCACGCTGCCATTTCACAACTGAGGCGCGCTGCGGCGCCGTCAGGGTATCCATCATAGTCATGTCACTTGTCCCTGTTGTATTATTCTTGAGATTCGGAAGACCGGGCGGTCCTGCGGTCAGTGCCCGCCCGGACTGGGGCGGTTACTTTGTTTCGGGGGGCGGAAGGAAATGCACGTTGTGCAGCCCCGCAAGCCGGACCACCTCATCGGGGTCGGGCACCTTGTCGATCGCGGCGAAAAGCGAACGCAGCGCCCGGGTCGGCGCAACCCAGAAGAGGCTTGTGGCGTCGTCGTCGGACTCGTTGAAGATCCCGTGCGGCACACCGCGCGGCATGACCACCAGATCGCCTGTACGAGCCTTGCGTTCTTCCCCGTCAAGACGGATCGTGTATTCCCCGCTCAGCACATAGACGAATTCATCCTGATCCGGGTGGATATGGGGCGGCACGAAGGTTCCGGGAGGGAAGGTGGCGTGCCAGGCCATGCTGTCCTGCCCATCCTGTTTCAGGCGGTAGGTCTGTCCCAGGATCTGCCATTCGGTCGCCTCCCAGGTTTCTTCCGCGGTGATGACGCCGCCGGGCATGTCCCCGGCCATCTCGTCCAGGAACCGGGACACCAGCGCAGCGCTCGACGGCGATTCCTCCAGGATGAGATGACCGGTGTCCGGCACCTGTTCCAGCCGTGCCTCGGGCAGGGCGGACAGCCAATCCTGCGCTTGCGCGGCGGGGCGCAACCGGTCCTGCGCACCCCAGATCAGAAGCGTAGGCATGCCAAGCCGTGGCAAGCGGCGTGCAAGATCGGGATTGCCTTGCGGGTGCGCTTCGAGCAGCCGCGCGAACGCGGTCACTTCGCGGCCCAGGGCGGCGTCAAACTTGGGATCGGGCGCGGCGGGAAACAACGGCAGGATGCGGGCCGGATCATGGGCAAGATAGCCCGGAAGCTCATCGGGTGCGATCGAGAAGAGATCGGGCGCGGGCGCGCTGTCGCTTACCAGCCCGGCCGGGGCCAACAGGATCAGCTGCGACACCCGTTGGGGCTGACGCAGGGCAAATTCCGCTGCGATCCAGCCCCCCAGGGAAAATCCGGCCAGCGCGACGCGGTCAAGTTTCATGGCGTCAAAAAGCGCCATGTAGTGAAATACATGATCTTCGATATTGTGAATGTTCGGCGCTTCCCCGCTCAGCCCGAAGCCGGGGTGAAAGGGGATGATCACACGGTGGGTTTTTGCCCAGACTCGCGCGGCGTCAAACCCGGTAAAGGTGCCGGTGCCATGCAGGAACACCAGATCAGGTCCCTGTCCCATGGTCAGCACCACGGTGTCGACCCCGTCGATCACATGGTCTTGGCGGTCGAACCCGTCGTAACACTCGGGCAATAGGTCTTTCATTTTGTTTCCTTCCGTTGTGGGATTGTTGCGCGGGTCAGGCCGCGCTGCGGCGCTCTCTCAGCAGGGCCGCGAACTGTGCCACGGCAACGTCAAGACGCTGCTCCAGAGAGGGGGCCAGCGTCTTTCCCTCCAGTTCAGTGGCACAGGCATAGACGGCGGTCGGTACGGTCATGGCTTCGAAATAGCCAAACAGCGGACGCAGGTGGTGTTCCACGATCAGCGCGTGGCGCAACCCGCCGCCGCAGGCCGTAAGCAACACCGGCACGTCCCGCAGGGCCCCTTCGGGGATCTGATCGAACACATGCTTGAACAGGCCCGGATACCCGCCTTGGAATACCGGACACCCGATGATCAAGGCCGAGGCGCTTTCGATCCGCTCCAGCAGGGCGCGGGCGGGGCGGTCCATCTCTTCGCGGCGGAAGGCTGCGATCCCCGGCCCGGCATCTACGAGATCAAACAGATCCGCGTCGACCCCATGCGCGGCGCGCAGGTTCTGCACTGCGGCCTCGACCAGACGCCGGGGCCGCGCCGGACGCCAGCTTGACCCGCAGAACGCCAGCACATGACCTTTGCGCAGGGCAGGTTCCGCCATCTCAGGATGCCTTGTCCTTGATGCCGAACACGGTCCAGGACGCGTCGGGGTCGGCCACGCCCAACAGACCGCGTCCGCATTCCTCGAAAATCTGGTCGGCCATCAGGATATGCTGCGTGCCAGAATGAATGTCGCGATAGCACCGTTGCATCACCGTGTTGTGCAGCGATGCGCCGCGCGCCTGTCGATGTGCAAAGGTGGCGGTTTCTGACACCACGTCGTGAATATGACGCAAGGCCAGCTTGATCATCGTCATCTGGTGCTGCGCCAGCGGCTTGTCCGCGCTCAGCGTGTCCGATGCTTCGCGCCAGGTTTCATGCACCAGAGCACGGGCCGCGCGGTACTTTGCTTCGGCCTGCGCGAATTGGAAACGAAAGCTGGGGCTGTCTGCCGAGGGTCCGAAGGCATCACGGCGTGGCACGATCACCTTGACCAGTTCGTCCAGCATCCGCCGGCCGACACCCATTGCCCACATGGAATGGACCCAGGCTGAGAAGCCGGCCAGCCCGATGCTACCCTGCCGCGATCCACGCAACGGCTGCTCGATGTCGAAATCATAGCATCGTTCTGACGGAACGAAGATTTCTTCGCCTTCGGCCACGCCGTAGTCAAAGCTGCCGGTGGCACGCAGGCCCAGCACATCCCAGTTTCCTTTCAGGACGATCGTGTCGCGGGGGTGATGGCAGATGATCACCTTGGGTCCGCTTTCGCCCATGATCATCTCGCCCTTGTCATCGACCAGGAAGCAGCCGGTGTGAATCCATTCGGCGTGCTGAATGCTGCTGCCATAGGCCCAGTTGCCCCAGATCCGATAACCGCCGTCGACCTCGCGCGCGAAACCGCGGGGCACGCCGTTGCCAGCGACGGTCACATCCACCCCATTGGAGAATATTTCGTCCACACCGGCCTGGGCGATATTGATGGCCATGGTGGTGCCTTCCATGTTGTTGACACCGACACACCAGCCGACCGAGCCATGCGCGTGGGCCAGTTTTTCGCCGATGCACATTGCTTCATAATGGGTGATCTCGGGTCCGCCGACCTCGGTCGGGAACAGCATCGTATACAGCCCCGTACTGCGCAGTTCCGCCACGACGTCATCGGTCAGATGGCCGAGCGCCTCGGCCTCGGCGGCACGCTCCTCGATGAGGGGCAGCAGAGCTTCGGCCCGGGCCATGAGATCCTGAGCGGCGGAGGGCTTGTTTTGAAGTGATAGGTTCATTCTTTGTCCTTCTTTCTGTAGGTCTGCGGCGTGAGCGCACGGGGGACGAAACCCGGCGCTGATCTGTCTGATATGCTCCTGCGCCGGGCCGGTTCCTCTCAACCCCCCCGGTTGGGGGGGCGTAAACTTCAAGCCTGAAATATCTTGTCAAAGAGCCGGATGCCGCTGTAGGCTTCGTCGGTCAGGCGCTTGGGGAGGGGTCTGATATTCATCGGCATGTAGCGGTGGGAGGGAGCTTCATGTATGACCAACGACATTTCGACAGTCCCAGGCTGACCGGCCTGTTGGCGCAGGATCTGGTTGAGATCCTGGATTGCGAGACGCTTCCTGAACTGGGTACGGTCTGTCAGAACGTGCTGTATCGGCTGACAGGTTCAGACGCGATCGGCATCTATCTGACCCGGAAAACCGGCCCACATCTGCTGTTCAGCAATGCCGTTCCGGATGGGTTTCTGGAAGAATACAGCAGTCTTTTCGGCCCGACCGATCCTTTGATCCGCAACCTGGGCAATCATTCGCCGGTGACTGATGCCACCAGTAGCTTTGGTGCCGACAAGTTGAAGACGGCGCCACAATACGAACTGTTGCGGTCCTGGGGTTTCGGTGAATGCATGTGCGGTCTCATGCGCAGCGGTAGCGCACGGCTGGGGGTGATCTATACCGCCACCCGCGACACGCGACACCGCTATTCTTCCGAAACAAAGCAGCAGATGTATTATCTGTGTCAGGGCGCTTCGAGCGCGCTGCGCGCGATTCTGCGGGAGGATGCAGAAACCCACCCGCTGCCGCCGCAACTGGGTCGTGTCGCGAAACTGATCTGCGATGGCAGATCAAACAAGGAAATCGCGCGGCAGTGCGACCTGTCGGAACACACGGTCAAGGAATACGTGCAGACGTTGTTTGCCCGCTTTGGCGTGGACAACCGGACTGCTTTGGCCGTGCGCCTTGTCCGGTCTAGAGCCCTGAACTGACCACCGAGCAATGCCGGTTGACCCCATCCGACACCCGTCCGATGCGTTCATGTTCCGCGTTGTCATTGTTTGCGCACCATCCGCGAAACGCCGCCGCCCGACCTGACCGCGTCACGCGGCGACACCATGTCGTAGGGATCAGGGCTGGCGCGCGATCGTTTCTATTGCCATCTGACCATGCCATGTGTCCAAACGCCGGAATACCCGAGGTTGGTCATAGGGTTGGACGCGAACCGCAACGCGGATCGAATTGCGGCCCAGCAGGACGGCGGGGTTGTCGAGACGGGACGCAACCAGAGCCGATCTTGCATACGAAGCAGTTTTCGCTTCCATCTGCATCCCCCGGACCCACAGGTCGGGGGATGCAGCCGCAATGGCGATGTTCAAGATGACCAAGCAGCCCGGTCAGGCGCTTTCCTCATCCGGGTTGCCCGCCATGATGCAGACGGCTTCGGCGACGTTCTTGGCAATCGGAGCCGATGCATCCTGAGGGAGCAAGACAGTCGTTTCGGATACGTCGAGATCGGCCAGCTGATATGGCGTGCCATGCCCGAATTCCAGATGCCCGCGTCCGATGATGCCCAGGACCAGCGGTGCGGCGGGTTGCTGGACCACCTGCGCGATGCGACAGGCAAAGGCGCGATCCCAGGTTTGTTGTGCACGCACAAAGCGATCGAATGCCGGATCATCAGCCGATTGTGCCGCTCTGTCCGGACGCTGGCCGCCGGTGATATCGAACAGATATTGCCGGTATTCGGGTGTTGCGGGCACGGCCGGGGTGATCCCTTCGCGCTGCGCTTCGGGAATGGCGTCCCACCCGTCTTTCCCCACCTCACTGACCAATCCGCGATGGCAATTCAGCCCGATCATCGGGATTGAGTGATCCCGGCAAAAGCGAAAGATCGGCATGTACAGTTCGGGGTCAAAACGCCACACATCGTTCCATTCGCTACGTTCGATGAACGTGGCTTCGGAAAGTTCGCCTTTGCTCCATTCCTGCAGAACAGGTGTCAATCGGGCCGGGAACATTTCGAAACCCATGACAATATCTGTGCGATGCGCGAGCAATCCCGCCGCAACATGCATCTGCCAACGATGATTGTCGGCGCGGTCGTGCTGTTCGCCCAACAGAACAACCCGGGATTTGCTGGCCGCAAAGATCACGTCGGAATGAGACAGCGCATTGCCGTCTCGCGGGGATATCCATGTGCCCGCCTTCATGCCTGCTCTCCCAGGCGGCGAACCGACAGCCCGATACGATTTCCTGCGGCATCCAGGGCAAACGAGATGTCACCATCGGCCTGCCAATCGGACACGGTTCCACCCTTCAGATGCAGATGAAAATCCTTGGTCATCACATTGCTGAAGCCCATTGCCGGTTTCACGTCTTCGATACGCCCGTGCCAGGCCTGTCTGAAACCCGGTCGGGTCACCGCGATTTCGACCCCCGCGCCCACCAGCGTCTGCAGGAAAACGTGTCCTTCATCCGTTTCGAGATCCGGTTGTTCGTCATCTTCGGGTGTGCTGGAAGAATTGCGCGGGCCTGTTGCGCTGCGTGTCAGCGGGGCAAGCGGGTCTGTGAACGGATCCAGGCCGTCCATTCCGACAATGGAAAAGACCGCTGCGTCATCCTGTCCGACAAATTCAAGCCGGGGATAGGTCTTTACCCGCATTTCAGACGACGTATCCAGCACAACGCCGCTTAGTGCGGAGATGTCGATCTCTGCGTCGTGCGCTTCCCCCTTCAACGCCAGGGACCCGTCATTTTCACTGACGCTGTCCACGATCCCGATCCGTTCATGGGTGGCGCCGTTCTCACGGAAGATGACCATGAGCTTTCCCATTTCGGGAAGTTTCACAAGCACCTCTGATGGTGTTGCGCCTTCCAGGCGCCAGCGGTTTTCTTCAAGTTGTGTCAAGCTGATTTCCTTTCTATTCGATCCCTGTGCCCGATTGCCCAGGTGCGATAGGGGGCGAGCGCCTTGGGGGGCCGATGCGCGACACACAGCAGCGTCGTGTTCGGCAGTTCCTTTTTCAACAAGGCAAACAATTCGGTTTCCGCCTGCAGGTCGAGCGCGCTGGTGGCTTCGTCCAGCAGGGCAAAAGAGGGCTTGTGGATCAGCAGCCGCGCGATGGCGAGGCGTTGGCGTTCGCCCATCGAAAGCCCCTGGACGGCTTCACTGCCCTCAAGGCCAAGTCGATCCCGACAATGGGGCAGGCCCACAAGGTTCAGAACCTCGTGCAGGCGCGCGTCGGATACCTCCGCCGGATCACTTGGGTAACAGATCGCGGCGGCAAGGCTTTCATTGAAGACCCGTGGCACCTGCGGAAGCGCAACCAAACCGTCCCGAGGTCCGTCTATCGAACCTTCGCCATATGGCCACAGCCCTGTCAGCGCCGACAGAAGCGTCGTCTTGCCAGCGCCGGAAGGACCGGAAACCCAGATACGTTCGCCCGCTTCAATCCTGATGTCAGGGACCGGCGTCAATGCTGTTCCGTCGGGTGTGTGCAGTCTCAGGCCCGCGACGCTCATCCCGGCGTCTGTTGATTGCTTTCGCCGTATCGCGCGCGGGACACCGGGCATCGGTTCCGGATCCGCGGTATTGGCAAAGAGATCGTCAAGACGCTGGGCAACCGCGGCAATTTCCGCGAGATCCCGATAATTGAAGATAAACCAGCTGAGCGTTGTCGCCACCGAAGAGAAGGCGGATGCCAGTTGCATCAAGCCACCGAAAGTCACCGCCTTGGCGAAATAGGCCGGCAGTGCAAAAAAGAGCGGAATCCGCAGGATCGAGCGGTAATACGGCTTGGTGAAAAGGCCGAGAATGAATTCACGCCCGATCAGCCGGTTCCAGTTGTTCTTGATCGCCACAAACCGACGATCCAGCCGCTTGCGCTCGGCGTTTTCACCCCGCGATTGGGCTATTTCGGTTGCATTGTCCCGAACCTGAACAAGCGCATGTCGAAAATCTGCTTCGCGGCGCTCTTGTCGAAAGACCAGCCCCTTGAGCGGCTTGCCCAGAAGGTGTGTGATCAAGGTCGATCCAGCGACATAAAGGAATGCAAGCCAGACCATGTAGCGAGGGATCGTGACATCCCAACCAAGCAATTCGAATTCCAGCGCAAACCCTGACAGGTTCCACAGGATCGCCACATAGGACACCAGCGCGACGACGTTCGTGATCACATCGATTGAGACCACAAGCAGAAGTCGAATGAAGTTGCGACAATCTTCGGCGATGCGTTGATCCGGATTGTCCACGGCGGCGGGCGAAAGCCCCGGGCGCAGGTGCCAGTATGCCGCCTTGCCCAGCCAGGACCGCAATGCGGCATCGGTGAGACGTTCGCGCCAGAACAGCAACAACTTGTCGCGAATCCATTGCCCGAACAGGGCCGCCGCAGCCCAGAGCCCAACCAGACCGGCAAAGACCGAAAGCTGGGCAATGGCCTCTGAAACGTCGAACTGTTCCAAGGCGTCGTAAAACACCTTGGTCCAGGAAATCATCTGTACCGAGATCCAGACGCCTAGAAACTCAAGACCCAGCACAGCTGCGTAAAGACCGAAACCGATCCAGCTGCGCGGCCCCAGGGCCGCGCGTCTGAACAACCTGTAGATGCTGCCAAAGAAATTCAGCATCGCAATCAGAACGTCATATCAAACGAGATGGTAAAGGTACGTCCCGCCCCGGTCTGCAATTCGATCGGATTGGAACGTGCGACGGCGGCTGACGCGCTTTGCGAATAGGTCGCGGCGTTCGCGGTGAAATACCGTTTGTCGAATACATTCTGAACCCCGAAGTTCAGCGTTCCGTTGGGGACGACCTGCCAACTGGCATACAGATCCAGCAACCCGTATCCGGCGGGTTTGTAATCATCCGCACTATCGGTTTCCGTGACAGCAGATGCGAGCGTGCCCACCGCTTCCAGTGTGAGATCGTATTGTGGCAAATCCTGTCGCAGGCTGATCACGGCCGTCAGCGGCGGCAAGGTATGCGGTGTTTCGCCGGCATCCCAGGAAACCTGCTGCGTCCCTTTTTGCCAGGATGCCGAGAACGTTCCGCTCAGCAGATCCGAGAAAGCCCAGGCTGCAGAGGCTTCGACACCCCAGACATCCACACTTGACAGATTCCGGTATGTATACTGTGCGGTACCAGGGATGTTGTAGAAGCTTTGAATGAAGTTGTCGTATTTTGCCTTGAAGCCGTTTACCGCAAAATAGCCGTTTCCATACTCACCGCGCAGGCCGATTTCATAGCTTTCGACCTCTTCCGGTTCCAGATTCGGGGCGGGTATCAAGTCAAAGAAACTGCCGGGCACCGATGTGAAAAGTTGCTGAGCCGTCGGCATCTTGAAGCCTTCGCCGTATTTGGCCCATACGGAATAGGTATCGTCGAAACGGTAGATTGCCCCCAGACTTTTGAGCAGCTTGCTGTCGTCACGCACCCGTGGCTCAAGACCGGCGACCGGCTTGTAATCGGCATTGACGCGCGGCGTGATTTTGTAGGTTGCATAGCGCAGACCCGGCGTCAGTCCGAACCGGCCGTTGCCGAAAACGATGCGATCCTGAACGAACAGATCCGCCCGGCGGGTATCGGAATTCGCAAAGTTGAAACCCCCCGCCGGTCTTGTCGAAACCGCGCCGGTCGTCAGGTTGGTTTCAACGTCAAGTCGTGAATAGTCGGATTTGGTCAGATCACCGTCAAATCCGAATATCAGATTGTGTTCGGTCTGGCCCGTCATGAAAACCGAATAGGCCTGAACGTCAAGTTCAAGGAACTCTTCGCTATAGCTCATGTAGTCTTGCGTTCTGATGCTGTCACCTGCGGCGGATTGCGACAGTTCGGTGCCGGACCGCTCGTATCCGTTTGGCGAAAAGGACAACATCGATCGGACGTTGTCGATAAACCCTACGTCCGGTGTCCAGGTGTGTTCGATCGCATAGCGATCGCGTTTGAGATCCAGCTTGCGGTTCTTGTTGTAAATGATTTCGCCGGTCGGCAATCCGGTGAACGAAGAATATTGCGGCCCCAGAAGATAATTCTGCTGAACACTGGTATCGCGTCTCAGGATGTCTGCGGTGAATTCCAGACGGTGCCGGGTGCTTGGGGTCCAGACCAGCTTGGCAAGCAGATGATCAGAACTGCTTTTGGTCGGGTCGAATGCGTTACAGGGCGTCGCGCCCCAGTCCAGATTGCGTGGACAGCCGTAGATCCCGCCATCGGCGCGGGCATTTGACAGTTGGGGTTCACTGCCATCGGAACGCGCATACCCCAGAAGAACCTGCACCGTCGGGGATAGCTGCTGCGCGAAATTGAGCGAAGCCGTGGTTCCCTTGTCGAATGAATCATAGGCGAGCCTGGCTTCCAGGCCCTGATCTTTGCCGTCCAGGATGTCCTCGGGATCAATCGTCTCAAATGCGACAACACCGCCAAGCGCATCTGAACCCCACAGAACGGAAGATGGTCCGCGAAAGACCTCGACCTGCTTGATAAAGCTGAAATCCACATAGTCCCGCGTGCCGTCGATGATGCGCTCGGCCACGCGCGACCCATCGACCTGCAATTGCACCCGGTTGCCCCCGACACCCCGGATATTGATGCCGCCAAAGGTGCTGAACGGGTCGGTCGCTGTGGTCTGGCGCCCGGTTGTGACCCCGGGAATCGTGCGGGTCAGTTCGCCAAAGTCCGTGATGTTGCGGTCCTTGATCTCTTGGCCGTCGATGATCGTGATGTTCGAGGGCACATCGAGAACCGTGCTCTCTTCGCGATTGGCTTGCACGACGATCGGTGCGAGCGTGAATGTTTCATTCTCGTCATCCTGTGCATATGCAGAATATGGTATGTGAATTAGAGCGGTGGTTGCGCACAGGAACAGACGGCGCGCCGTGGGCGATGTCGACATATGACTCTCTTGAGGCTAAATTTTGGAAAATCTGGCTGGCGCTCAAGAGGCTCGCGACGGATTGAACGCCACGCGACGTTCAGGGCGCAAATGCTAACTATTTTAGTCAGGTTTGCAAGAGGCTGTTAACCTTTTACAGTGCCGTGCAGAATGAAAACTGGGCGACCTGTCATCCTGAAAGAAGCCTGATACCGCATAGCGGGTGTCGCGGCGAGATATTCGCGCGTGTTTTCCGCGCCGGGACGGTCATGCCACTGTCGACGACGACCGTCCGCGAGGCTGCCGAATATTCTTCCAGAGCGGTACCATTGAAGCCGTCGATGAAGATGGTCTGCATTGGCTTGCCGCGCGCGCGGTAGTGTCGGCCAATCCGGGTCTCCTGGCGCCATCTGAAGGCCGCCTCTTTCAGCTTGGTCTTGCCGGGTGCAAAGCGCGGTCTGGTCCACTTTCCGGAATGCGAACGCTGGCCGGAAGATGCCGATAGGGGGAAATCACGGTCGATCGCGAAAGAAGGGGCGATACAAGATGCACCGCCCCTTGGTCGTGTTGTATCTATTTAAGTCCAACCTGATCGAAGATGTGGCCGCCCAGCGGATGCACCACATAGCCTTCGACTTCGGGGCGCATGGTCATGTAGACAACCGAATGCGCGATTGTGGCCCAAGGCGCCTGATCCTTGAAAATCACCTGCGCCTCTCTATACAGTTTTGCCCGCGCATCCTGATCGAACAAGGCTTTGGCCTTTTGCAGTTTGGCGTCAAATTCTTCGTTGCACCATTGCGCGCGGTTGCCGGCCCCGATGCCATCACAACCCAGGTTCACGCCCAGGAAATTGTCCGGATCGCCGTTGTCGCTTGTCCAGCCCAGCAGGACGGCGCCATCCCGATTGGGGTCTTTGGAACGTTCAAGATATTCGCCCCACTCGTATGAAATGATTTCGACGTTCACACCGATCTCGGCCATGTCGGCTTGGATGAGTTCGGCCATGCGACGTGCATTGGGGTTGTACGGGCGCTGTACAGGCATTGCCCAGATATTCAGGTTCAGATTCTCGACGCCTTCTTCGGCCAGCATGGCTTTGGCGGCCTCAGGATCATAGGGGTCATCTTTGATGTCGTCGTTGTAAGACCACATCGACGGAGGAAGCGGGTTCTTGGCAATCTGGCCGGAGCCCTGGAAAACCACGTCGATGATCGTCTGCTTGTCGATCGCCATATTCAGTGCTTTGCGGACCTTGGCGTTGTCGAATGGCGCAACGTTGGTGTTGTAGGCAAGGTAGCCCACGTTCAGGCCCTCTTGTTCCATGACTACGACATCTTCGGCGTCTTTCATTTCCTGCACATCGGCCGGGTTGGGATAGGCCATGATGTGGCATTCACCCGCCTTGACCTTCAGGTAACGCACTGAAGCATCCGGCGTGATCGCAAAGACCAGGCTTTCGACTTTCGCCTTGTCGCCATAGTATTCGTCGTTGCGCAAGTACCGGATAAAGGCGTCTTTCTGATAGGCCTGGAAGCTGAACGGCCCGGTGCCAATGGGCGCCTGGTTCAGCATCTCGGGGGTGCCGGCCTGGATCATCGCGTCAGCGTATTCCTTCGACATGATCGATCCGAAATCCATCGCCATATTGGCAAGAAAAGGAGCTTCGGGGCGAGTCAGATTAAAGACAACCGTATGATCATCCACTTTCTCGATGCTCTCGATCAAGTCCGCCATCGACATACTGATAAAGTTGTCGAATGTCCCTCCGGCCACCGAGTTGTACGGATTCTCAGTGTTGCCTTGACGATCAAACGTGAAAATCACGTCGTCTGCGTTGAAGTCGCGCGTTGGTGTGAATTGATCGTTGGAATGAAACTTGACACCTTCGCGAAGTTTGAAGGTGATCGTCAGGCCATCGTCGCTGACCTCCCAGCTTTCCGCAAGGCCGGGCGTCACTTCGGTTGTGCCTACCTTGAATTCGGTCAGACGATCGTAAAGAGGATGACTGGACGCATCAAATGTCGTGCCGGACGCATAGAGCGCCGGATCAAATCCTTCGGGTGATCCTTCAGAGCAATACACAAGCGACTGCGCCGATGCTGAAACGCCAATCGCGCTCATCAGCAAGCTGGCGGCTATGCAAGATTTCAAAGACAATTTTCCCTCCCAAGATAATATATCGCGGCGCAGTCCGACGGATGTCCCTTTGATTGTCAAGGCTGAACCCGGAAATACAGGGCACGCATAACGTAACTGGATACCGCCGGAACAAAATCTGTTGGCTGCGGCCGGCGGTTGTACTGAATCCGGCGCGCATCCGCCCGGACGCGATATGCACCGGGTGCGGTAACGGCGTCCTCACGGGCCGGCCCACAAGTATTTTCAGCCATCTTGTAGCATGCTAGTTCTGGGGTATGCATAATCTGGATGCCTTTCCCCCTAGGAATACCCGTACGCATGAGGTCTGCGGCGCGGGTGCGTATGTGTTCGCTTTTGCGCTTGCGGTGCGCTTGGCTGGTCCCACGATATGGGTGCGTGAGCATTGGGAACCCCAATTGATCAACCCAACGGGGTTTGCCGGATTCGTCTCTCCTGCCGAGCTCGCAATTTGCAACACTGAAAAGCAGACAGAGACACTTGCCGTGGCCGAAGAGGCCCTGCGGTCAGGCGCGGTTTCCTTGGTTGTGATGCAAGTGAACAAGCCCATAGAGTTGACCGAAGGTCGGCGCTTGCAGCTTGCGGCGCGGGATGGGAAATCGACCGGACTGGCAATCATTTCAGAAGGGATGGGCAGTAATGCCGCCGAAACCCGGTGGCGTTGTACGCCTGGATTTGACCCCAAGGACTCGACTCTGCAGCAGTGGGAGCTTATTAAGAACAAATCAGGAACATTGGGTGTTTGGCATGTCAGATGGGACACGGCGTCGCGTCGTTTCTTTGTGGTTTCCCCGACTGGCAAGTGACCGGATTTTACGCCGGCACCTGATAGACGGGCCGTTTGTTCTGACGCTCAAACAAAAGAACGCCAATCGGATTTATTGTCTGAACGCTGACGCCTCCCGACAGGGTCTGCACGCGGGTATGTCCTATGCTGATGCGCGCGCATTCTGCCCCAAATTGCAAAGCCGTATGGCCGAGCCTGAACAAGACAAGCGGTTTCTGCATATCCTGCGCCGCTGGGCCATGCGCTATTGTCCCTGGGTTGGTCTGGAGGGGGATGATGGGCTGGTTTTGGACATCACCGGCTCGGCGCATCTGTATGGCAGCGAACACGCCATGCTGAGCGATATGCGTGTTCGTCTGATGCGTGCAGGACTGTCTGTGCAGATTGGCTGTGCGGATACACGCGGGGCAGCATGGGCCTTGGCGCATCATGGTGAGGGGGTGGCAAGTGGCGACATGTTGGCAGCTTTGAAAACCCTGCCCGTTGCCGCTTTGCGAATAGAAGACAGCGTATCCGTTGCCTTGCAGCGTCTGGGCCTGCGTCATATTGGCGATCTGGCCCAAGCCCCGCGTGCACCGCTTTCCCGTCGTTTCGGTCCCGATCTTTTATTGCGGCTGGATCAGGCGTTAGGACAGCAGCCCGAAGCGATCACACCACAGACCGAGCCGCCCCATTACGCGGTGCGGATGACTTTGCCTGAACCCATCGGTCTTTTGGCGGACGTCATGGCAGGTACAGAGCGGCTTCTTGTTCAACTTTGCAAGAAGCTGAAAGCACAGGACGTCGGTGCACGCACGCTGTGCATGACTTTGCGCCGCGTCGATCAAGGCGATCAACAGGCAGAGTTACGTCTGGCGCGCGCCTTGCGGGATCCTCAGCGCATTTTACCCCTGTTCGAGCGCGGGCTGGCCGAGGTAGAGGCCGGGTTTGGTATTGACCAGCTAAGGCTGGAGGCCACGCAGGTCGAAAGCGTACCCGTCCAGCAGATCAGCCATGTTTCGGACGGCGGAAAAGACAAGCTGGATGATCTGATCTCACGCCTTGGAACCCGGATCGGGCTGGAAAACATCCAGCGGTTTCTGCCCGCTGACAGCCATATTCCCGAACGCAGCTTCATTGTGGCACCTGCGGCCTATTCAGACCCGGCCGGTGGTTGGGTCAATACGCAGCCGCGCCCGATCTGTCTGTTTCCACCAGAGCCTATTGCCGCAATGGGGGCGCGGCCCCCTGCACGGTTCCGCTGGCGGCGCATGTCGCTGACCACCGGCCGTGCCACAGGGCCAGAGCGCATTATCCCGGAATGGTGGCTTGAGGATGACAACTGGCGATCGGGCCTGCGCGATTACTGGCGGATTGAAACCATGCAGGGACGGCGTTTGTGGTTGTTTTACACGCCACAGAATCCGGGCTGGTTCGTGCAGGGGGAGTTTGCATGATCGGAAGCAATCGCACCCATCGCCCGGTTGAGAAATCGCAGCAAGACAGACCGAAAACCCGTCTGCAGACACAGGATTATGCCGAGCTTTGCGTCACCACCAACTTTACCTTTCTGACCGGGGCGTCTCATCCCGAAGAATTGGTGCTGCGTGCCGCAGAACTGGGTCTGCCTGCCATTGCCATTACCGACCGCAATTCACTGGCGGGTGTGGTGCGGGCGTGGTCTGCGTTGAAAGAGCTGAAACGTGAAACGCAGGACAGCGTGAAAATACGGTCCCAGCAGCGCATGGACAGCTCGTCCCGGCAGGTCAGTGATCAGGGTGTCCCCCTCACCAAGGCTGGTATGATCATTTTGCCCAAACTGATCGTGGGTTGCCGGTTGGTGTTGCAAGACAGCTCAGTTGATTGGATTGCCCTGCCGCGTGACCGGGCAGCTTATAAGCGCCTGGCACGGCTTTTGACGTTGGGCAAACGGCGGGCTGACAAGGGGGAGTGTACCCTTTACATCCAGGATATGATCCCGGCGTGCAAGGGAATGATCCTGATCGCCTTGCCGCAAGGAAGCCTGAACGAGGCTATGGAAAATCTTCGTCATCTGGGGCGGACTTTCCCGGGCCATGTTTTTCTGGGCGCTGCCCCACGGTATGACGGAAGCGACCAAGCCTATCTGAATGCCTGCGCACAGGCGGCACAAAAAGCCTCTACCCCGATGGTTGCTGTCGGAGACGTGCTGATGCATCGCGCCGGCCGAAAGCAGCTTGCGGATGTGCTGACCTGCCTGCGCGAGCATATTACGATAGATCAGATCGGCACCCGTGCTTTGCCCAATGGCGAACGCCGCCTGAAGGCCGGGGCGGACATGGCACGCGTATTTCACAATCATCCGGCGGCGCTGCGCCGGACATTGGAAATCGCCGATAGGTGCAGCTTTGATCTGGGTGAGCTGTCTTATGAATACCCGCATGAGGAAACAGTTGGGGAAACCCCGCAGGCGCGTTTGGAACGTCTTGCGAAAGAAGGCCTGAAACGCCGCTATCCCGGCGGGTCTTCGGACAGGGCAATGCAGCTCATGCAAAAAGAACTTGCCGTGGTGAACGAGCTAGACTTCGCGGCCTATTTCCTGACCGTGCATGACATTGTGAAATTCGCCAGATCGCAGGGCATTCTCTGTCAGGGGCGCGGGTCTGCGGCGAATTCCATCCTCTGTTATCTTCTGGGCATCACCGATGTCAGCCCCGATATGATCGCAATGGTGTTCGAGCGATTTGTCTCGAAACACCGGGGCGAGCCGCCGGACATTGATGTGGATTTCGAACATGAACGCCGCGAAGAGGTGATCCAGTGGATCTATGAGAAATACGGTCGGCACCGCGCCGGGCTTTGCTCAACGGTCATTCACTTTCGCACCCGCGCGGCCATCCGTGAAGTGGGCAAGGTCATGGGGCTTAGCCAGGACGTGACGGCCGGGCTGTCCGGCCAGATCTGGGGCATGACCAATGGCGGCGTTGATCTGGACCGCATCCGCGAACTTGGCCTTGATCCAGATGACCGCCGTCTGATGCAGACCATCCGCTTGATCGGAGAGATCATCGGTTTTCCGCGCCACCTGTCACAGCATGTGGGGGGATTTGTCATCACCGCCGGACGGCTTGATGAGCTTGCGCCCATCGAGAACGCGGCAATGGAAGATCGCACCGTCATTTGCTGGGACAAGGATGATATTGATGCTCTTGGTATTCTGAAGGTGGATATTCTGGGGTTGGGGATGCTCAGTTGCATCCGCAAGTCTTTTGAATTGATGCAACGTTATGAAAACCTGACCCATAGCATTGCCTCGATCCCCCAGGACGATACGCCCACCTATGACATGCTCTGCCGCGCCGATGCGATTGGTGTGTTTCAGGTCGAAAGCCGGGCGCAGATGAATTTCCTACCCCGGATGCGGCCACGAGAATTCTATGATCTGGTGATCGAGGTTGCCATTGTCCGCCCCGGCCCCATTCAGGGCGACATGGTGCAGCCCTATATCCGGCGTCGCAACGGTCAGGAAAAGGCGGAACCCTTTGGCCCTGCGCTGGAAGAGGTCACTGCGCGCACGCTGGGTGTGCCGCTTTTCCAGGAACAGGCCTTGCAAATCGCCGTTGTCGGCGCAGGTTTTACCGCTGAAGAGGCCGACCACCTGCGCCGATCCCTCGCATCCTTTCGGCGCATGGGCACCATCGGCACCTACCGGGACAAGTTCATCACCGGCATGCTGAAAAACGGCTATGACCCAGACGTGGCCGAACGCTGTTTTGGCCAGATCGAGGGTTTTGCCGATTACGGGTTCCCCGAAAGCCACGCCGCCGCTTTTGCCATGCTGGCCTATGTCTCGGCCTGGTTGAAATGCCACCACCCGGCGATCTTTGCCTGTGCGCTTTTGAATTCGCAGCCAATGGGGTTTTATGCCCCGGCCCAGATCGTGCGTGATGTGCGCGAACATGGCGTCGAAATCCGGCCCATTTGCGTGAATCACTCTGAGTGGGACAACACGTTGGAGCGCCGCCCGGACGGGGCATTGGCGCTGCGGCTGGGGTTTCGTCAGATCAAAGGGTTCAAAGAAGAAGACGCGGGCTGGATCGTCGCGGCCCGTGGCAATGGTTATCCCGATCCCCAATCTTTATGGCTGCGCGCAGGGCTGCGCCCGGATGTGCTGTCCCGGCTTGCCGAAGCGGATGCCTTTGCCGATACGGGCCTGTCCCGTCGCGATGCGCTGTGGCAGGTCAAAGCCATCCGCAGCAATCAGCCCTTGCCGCTTTTCAACGATCCGATTGATGGGGAAAACATCCAGGAACCGCAGATGGATTTGCCCGTGATGCAATTGGGCGAACAGGTGGTCGAGGATTATGTTTCTACCCGCCTGTCGCTGCGCGCCCACCCGATGGAACTGTTGCGCCCATCGCTTCCGGGGCTTGTGACACATGCGTCTTTGCCGGAAATCCCGCTGGGCCGTTACAGTGTCTGTGGCCTTGTCATCACCCGGCAACGCCCCGGCACCGCGTCGGGGGTAATTTTTCTGACCCTTGAGGATGAAACCGGCGTCAGCAATGTCGTGGTCTGGCCCAAGATCTATGAGCAGTACCGGCGTATTGTCATGGGTGGGCGGCTTTTGCGTGTCACCGGGCATCTGCAACGCGAAGGCATCGTGGTACATTTGATCGCGCAGCAGGTTCAGGACCTGTCCCACACGCTTTCCGAATTGGGACATCCCCAATCCGACGCCTTGACAACCGAAGGTCCGCGGGCCGACGACACCCCGAAACATTCGCGCTATCCCGCCCGCGCCATGCACCCGCGCGATCAGGCCAAACGGTTGTTCCCAAGCCGGGATTTTCACTGAAACGGACCTTCCCGCATTCCGCAGCATTCGACAAGGGGTGTATCCTCTTGCATTATTTGCCGGGTTTCCGTAGAGCCGTCCGTGGGACACCCCTCCCCAACGAGGGGCGCATATCTGAAAGGGTAGCATTGATGGCTATATCACAACCGGCGTTGCGCGATTGCGCACGCGAACCCGAAACGCGTCCGGTCAACCCGCGTTTTTCCTCTGGCCCCTGCGCCAAACCTCCTGTTTTCGATGTCGCAAAATTGTCTGACGCGCCTTTGGGCCGCAGTCACCGCGCCGCCGTGGGCAAGGCCCGGCTGAAGGCCGCGATCGAAGAGACCCGGGACATTCTGGGCATCCCTGCCGATTACAAAATCGGCATCGTGCCGGCGTCGGACACGGGCGCATTCGAGATGGCGATGTGGAACCTGCTGGGCGCGCGCCCGGTCGAGATGTTGGCCTGGGAAAGCTTTGGGGCCGGCTGGGTCACCGATGCCGTCAAACAGCTCAAACTGGATGCTACGGTCAAGACGGCCGAATATGGCGAGATTGTCGATCTGACAACCGTCGATTTCGACAAGGATGTGTGCTTCACTTGGAACGGCACCACCTCGGGTGTCCGGGTTGCTTCGGGCGATGTGATCCCGGCCGATCGTGGCGGGCTGACCCTGTGCGACGCCACCAGCGCGGCCTTTGCGATGGATCTGCCATGGGACAAACTGGATGTGACCACGTTCAGCTGGCAGAAGGTGCTGGGTGGCGAGGCGGCGCATGGCATGCTGATCCTGAGCCCGCGCGCGGTGGAACGGCTGGAAAGCTATACCCCGGCATGGCCGCTGCCCAAGATCTTTCGCCTGACCAAGGGCGGCAAGCTGATCGACGGCATTTTTACCGGCGCGACCATCAACACGCCTTCGATGCTGTGCGTCGAAGATTACCTGTTGGCGCTGGACTGGGCGCGGTCGGTCGGTGGCTTGCAAGGTTTGATCGCGCGCGCGGATGCCAATGCCAGGGTCGTTTGGGATTTTTGCGACACTCATGATTGGCTGGCCAATCTGGCCAAGGACGACGCAACCCGTTCGACCACCAGTGTCTGCCTGAAAATCGTCGATGCGCGCATCACCGATGGCGCGGGTTTTGCCAAGGCAGTGGCGAAACGGCTGGAAGACGCCGGGGTCGCACTGGATGTGGGGGCCTATCGTGACGCCCCTGCCGGTCTGCGCATCTGGTGCGGCAGCACGGTGGAAACCTCTGATCTGCAGGCCCTGATGCCATGGCTGGAATGGGCGTTCGAAACGGAGATCCAGGCGCTGTCGCAAGCGGCCTGACCCGGACAACCGGCACCACATCACGGGCAAGCCACGGCTTGCCCTGCTTTCCCGATATTTTCACGCAAGGACCAGAAACATGGCTCCCAAAGTACTCGTATCCGATAAACTGTCCCCCACCGCCGTCCAGATCTTTCGGGATCGCGGCATCGAGGTCGATTTCGAACCCGACCTGGGAAAAGACAAGGAAAAACTGGCCGAAGTGATCGGCAAATATGACGGGCTGGCGATCCGCAGCGCCACCAGGGTGACGGAAACCATCCTGCGCCACGCCAGCAACCTCAAGGTCGTGGGCCGGGCCGGGATCGGCACCGACAACGTCGACAAAGAGGCCGCGTCCAAGAAGGGCGTGATCGTGATGAACACGCCATTCGGCAACATGATCACGACCGCCGAACATGCCATCGCGATGATGTTCGCCGTTGCGCGCCAGATCCCCGAGGCCAGCGCCAGCACACATGCCGGCAAATGGGAAAAGTCCAAATTCATGGGCGTCGAGCTGACCGGCAAGACCCTGGGCGTGATCGGCGCGGGCAATATCGGCGGTATCGTCTGCGACCGGGCGCTGGGGCTGAAGATGAAGGTGATCGCCTTTGACCCGTTCCTGGGCGAAGAGAAAGCGGCCAAGATGGGCGTTGAAAAGGTCGAACTGGACACGTTGCTGGAACGGGCCGATTTCATCACCCTGCATGTGCCGCTGACCGACAGCACCCGCAATATCCTGTCCGCCGAGAACCTGAACAAGACCAGGAAGGGTGTGCGTATCATCAACTGCGCGCGTGGTGGTCTGGTGGACGAAACCGCGCTGGCCGAACTGTTGAAATCCGGGCATGTCGCCGGTGCCGCCTTTGACGTGTTTGCCGAGGAACCGGCCAGGGAAAACCCGTTGTTCAACCTGCCCAACGTGGTTTGCACACCGCATCTGGGCGCGGCCACCACCGAGGCGCAGGAAAATGTCGCCCTGCAAGTGGCCGAGCAGATGTCGAACTATCTGCTGACGGGTGCGGTGGAAAACGCGCTGAACATGCCCAGTGTCACCGCCGAAGAAGCCAAGGTCATGGGGCCTTGGGTTCAGCTGGCCGGGCATCTGGGGGCCTTCATCGGGCAGATGACCGACGAGCCGATCAAGGCCATCAACATTCTGTATGATGGAACGGTGTCCAACATGAACCTGGAGGCGCTGAATTGCGCGTCGATTGCGGGTATCATGAAAAAGGCCAACCCGGATGTGAACATGGTCAGCGCGCCGGTCATCGCCCAGGAACGCGGGATCAAGCTGAGCACCACCAATCAGGACAAATCGGGCGCGTTTGACGGGTATATCAAACTGACCGTCGTGACCGAAAAACGCGAGCGTTCGATTGCCGGAACGGTGTTTTCCGATGGCAAGCCGCGTTTTATCCAGATCAAGGGTATCAACATCGATGCCGAAATCGGCGCGCATATGCTGTATACCACCAACGAAGACGAGCCGGGCATCATCGGTGCCCTGGGGCAGACCATGGGCGAGAATGGCGTCAACATCGCCAATTTCACCCTGGGCCGGGCGGACAAGGGCGGAGAAGCCATCGCGCTGCTTTATGTTGACGAAGAGGTGCCCGCCCCGGTGCGCCAGAAACTGGCCGACACAGGCATGTTCCGGCAGATCAAGCCGTTGGAATTTGACGTCGCCTGATCCATGATGCGGCAGCCCCCGGGTATCGGGGGCTGTCTCTTTTCTGAAGGATCGACAATGAAACGCCGAATTGACACCCACGCCGGGACGCGGATATGAGCGACACACCGATCTATGCGGTTGGGGACATTCATGGCCAGCTTGAGCAACTGGAACAGGCGCTCGCGCTGATAGCGGCGGATGGCGGTGATGAAGCCGAGATCGTTTTCCTGGGCGATCTGGTGGATCGCGGCGCCAACAGCCGCGCGGTGATCCAATGTTTGCTGGACGGTCAGCTTGAAGGGCGCAACTGGCATGTGCTCAAGGGCAACCATGACCGGATGTTCGCGCGTTTCGTGGCCGATGGCGTGGTCGAAGACGCGCGGATTCTGTCCAAACTGGACTGGTTGCATCCGCGCCTGGGCGGGCCTGCAACGTTGGCGTCCTATGGAATCAAGACCGATGGCGCACCCCGTGCCGATCTTCACGCGGCGGCGCAGGCTGCGGTCCCCGAGCTGCATCTGGAATACGTTCAGGGGCTGGATCTGTATTTTGAGCGCGGCGAGTTGTTGTTCGTGCACGCTGGAATCGTCCCCGGTGTGCCACTGTCCGATCAGATCGAAGATGACCTTGTCTGGATCCGCGACCCGTTCCTGAAACATCCCGACCCGCATCCCTGGCTGGTGGTGCATGGCCACACGGCGCTGGACATGCCGCATCATTTCGGCAACCGGGTCGATCTGGACGGCGGGGCCGGGTATGGGCGTCCGCTGCTGCCGGCCGTGTTCGAAGGGCGCGATTGCTGGCTTCTGACCGAAGGCGGGCGGATTCCGCTGGTGCCTTGATCCTGCGGACCGGTTGACGGCGGACTTGCGATCAGGTCCAGTCCAACACGACCTTTCCGCTTTGCCCGGATTTCATAGCCGCGAATCCGTCGGCAAAATCGTCGACCGGGAAGCGATGGGTAATCACCTTGCTCACGTCCAGCCCGTTCTGCAGCATGGCGATCATCTTGTACCAGGTTTCGAATATCTCGCGGCCATAGACGCCCTTGATGGTGATCGCCTTGAAAACGATGCGCGACCAGTCGACCGGTGACTTTCCGGGTGGAATGCCCAGCATGGCGATGCGCCCGCCCATGGTCATGGCTTCGACCATCTGATCGAGCGCGCGCTGGTTCCCGGACATTTCCATGCCGACGTCGAACCCCTGTTTCATCTTGAGCCGGTCAATCACCGGGGCCAGTTCTTCGTGGGCGACATTCACCGGAACCACGTCGGCGACCTGTGCGGCCAGATCCAGACGGGCCTGGTTGATGTCGGTCACGACCACATGGCGTGCGCCGACATGCCGCGCGACCGCAGCCGACATGATGCCGATGGGCCCCGCGCCGGTGATCAGCACGTCTTCCCCCACCATGTCAAAGCTCAGCGCCGTGTGTACCGCATTGCCCAGCGGATCCAGAATTGCCCCGATATCATCGCTGATTTCATCCGGCAGCGGCACCACGTTGAACGCGGGCAGGCGCAGGTATTGCGCAAACGCGCCCGGTTCGTTGACGCCGATGCCGCGGGTTTCGGGGTCCAGGTGAAACTTGCCCGCGCGCGCCTGCCGCGAATGATGGCCGATCAGATGGCCTTCACCGCTGCAACGCTGGCCGATCTTCAGATCCTCTACATCACGCCCGATTTCAACGATTTCGCCTGCGAATTCGTGGCCGGTGATCAGGGGCACCGGCACGGTTTTGCGGGCCCAGTCGTCCCAGTTCCAGATGTGAATGTCGGTGCCGCAGATGCCGGTCTTGTTGATCTTGATCAGCACATCGTCCGGACCGATTTCCGGCACCGGCGCGTCGATCATCCACAGCCCTTCGGCGGGTCGGGATTTTTGCAGCGCCTTCATCGTGTTCTTCATGTCAGAATCCCCGTTGCCTTGCCCGCGCTTTCAAAGGCGGCCAGCGCCCGGTCCAGTTCGTTGCGTGTCAACGCCGCGTTCATCTGGGTCCGGATACGGGCCTTTCCGCGTGGCACCACCGGGAAAAAGAACCCGGAAACATAGACCCCTTCGTCGAACAACCGCGCCGCCATATCCTGCGCCAGTCGGGCCTCGCCCAGCATCACCGGGATGATCGGATGCTCGCCGGGCAGCAGATCAAAGCCCAGTCTTTCCAGTCCTGCGCGCCAATAGGCGGTATTTTCGAACAATCGCGCGCGCAAGTCATCGCCCTGTTCAACAAGGTCGATCGCAGCCAGCCCCGCCGCCACGATGGCGGGCGGCAACGAGTTCGAGAACAGATAGGGCCGCGCCCGTTGCCGCAGCAGGTCGATCACCGGTTGCGGCCCGGCGATATAGCCGCCGATCGCGCCGCCCAGAGCCTTGCCCAGAGTGCCGGTCAGGATATCAGCCCGGACCCCGAAATGTTCCGGGGTTCCGGCCCCCCGGGCGCCCATGAACCCGGTCGCATGACAATCGTCGACCATCAGCATGGCGTCATACTTGTCCGCCAGCGCACGGATCTGTGGCAGGTCGGCCAGGTAGCCATCCATGCTGAACACGCCATCTGTGGCGATCATGATATGCCGCGCGCCATCGTTGCGGGCCTGTTTCAACCAGGCCTCCAGATCGTTCATGTCATTGTTCAGATAGCGATAGCGTTTTGCCTTGCACAGTCTGATGCCGTCGATGATCGAGGCATGGTTCAGGCTGTCCGATATCACCGCGTCTTCAGGACCCAGCAACGGTTCGAACAATCCGCCATTGGCGTCGAAACAGGCAGCAAACAGGATTGCGTCGTCCATGCCCAGAAATCCGGCAAGACGCTGCTCCAGTTGGCGGTGCAGATCCTGGGTGCCACAGATGAACCTGACGCTGGCCATGCCGAACCCCTTGGGATCCATCGCATTTTTGGCCGCAGCGATCAGGTCGGGATGATCGGCCAGACCCAGATAGTTGTTGGCACACAGATTGATCACACGTCGCCCGCCAACGGTGATTTCGCCACCCTGCGGCGACGTGATCAGGCGCTCGGTCTTGGTCATCCCCTCGGCCTCGATCTGGGCGAGTGTTTCGGTGATGTGGGACAGAAATGCAGTGGACATGGTGTGGCTCCTTCGAGTCACCTTCTACCATAGCGGAGAAAAATCCGAAATAGGGGATTTCCTGTTTTTCGAACAAAATTCCGTAATGACGGAAATGCAGCCGCCGTTCAGGCGTCGCGCACCACCAGAAAGGCCCGTGCCGCCGTGTCCCCGGCGGTGATGCTGTGGGAAACATCCGCCGCGTAGCGCGCCGTATCGCCGGATGAGACGGTTTGTGTCGCCGTGCCGGACATCACGGTCACGCAGCCCTCGATCACCGAAAGCTGTTCGCGCGCGCCCCGCGTATGGGGCTTGCTGGCCAGGGTTCCGCCGGGTTCAAAAAGCAGTTCATAGGTTTCGTGCTGGCCTGCTTCTTCGGGGGCGGACAGGATGCGGATCTGCATGCCCTGGCCCAGCTTGTCGATGCGCGGGATGTCATCGGCGCGGATGACCTCGATCCGGTCGCTGGTCGGTTCGCCATCCAGAAGCCCGGCAAAATCCACCTGCAGCGCGCGGGTCAGATTCCAGAGCGTGGCAATGGTCGGGCTGCTTTCGCCGCGTTCGATCTGGCTGACCATCGAACGGGAAACGCCCGACAGATTGGCCACTGCTTCCAGTGACAGGCCCTGCGTGCGCCGCGCCTCTTTCAGGCGGGCGGGCAGCAATGTCAGGATATCGTCGGAATTGTCCATCATGACGGAATCTTGACGCCGGATGCGCCTGCTTGTCAATGGCATGTCGGTGCCATGCCGGGGCCATGTCGGGGCCGCGTCGGTCTGTGGCGTGTGCACAGACGCAGAACTGCATTGATTTCTGCCAAGGCATTTGGCATGGCAGCCTGAGCCAGAAGGAAAACGCCCATGACCCGTATCGACGCCAAGTTCGCAGATCTGAAAGCGCAAGGTAAAAAGGCGTTTGTCGCCTATGTCATGGCGGGTGATCCGGAATATGATACCTCTTTGCAGGTGGTAAAGGGCCTGCCGGGGGCGGGCGTGGACATCATCGAACTGGGCTTGCCGTTCACCGACCCGATGGCCGATGGCCCGACCATTCAACTGGCCGGGCAGCGGGCGCTTGAGGCGGGCATGACGTTGCGCAAGACGCTGGATCTGGCCACCGAGTTCCGCAAGACCGACGACACCACGCCGATCGTTTTGATGGGATATTACAACCCGATCTACAGCTGCGGAGTCGACAATTTTCTTGAACAGGCCAAGGCGGCGGGGATCGATGGGTTGATCGTGGTCGATCTGCCGCCCGAAGAAGACAGCGAACTGTGCATTCCGGCGCAACGGGCGGGTTTAAACTTTATCCGGCTGGCGACGCCGACCACCGACGATACGCGTCTGCCACGGGTTTTGCAGAATACCTCGGGGTTTGTGTATTACGTTTCGATCACCGGGATCACGGGTGCCGCCGAGGCCAGCGCAACGGACGTCGGCCCCGAAGTGGCGCGGATCAAGGCGGCGACCGATCTGCCGGTGATCGTCGGTTTCGGTATCAACACGCCCGAGAAATCCCGCGCCATCGCCGGTGTTGCCGATGGGGCCGTGGTGGGGTCGGCCATCGTCAGCCAGATCGCTTCGGGCAAGCCGGTGGACGACGTCCTGGCCTTTGTCAAATCGCTCTCGGACGGTGCCCACAGCGCGTGAACATGCCTTGCATTGAGTTTCCGTCGCGCCGCCGCTAACCATAGGCGAGCCACAGCCAGGGGACGGGTTCCAATGCCAATCATCACAAACATCGACGACCTGAAGCGTATCCATGAGCGGCGGGTGCCCCGGATGTTTTTCGACTATTGCGAATCCGGCAGCTGGACCGAACAGACCTTTCGCGACAACTGCAGTGATTTTGCCGATATCCGGCTGCGACAGCGCGTTGCCGTGGACATGACGGGGCGCAGCACGGCCAGCCAGATGATCGGACAGGACGTGGCGATGCCGGTCGCTCTCGCGCCCGTGGGATTGACCGGGATGCAATGCGCCGATGGCGAGATCAAGGCCGCCCGCGCCGCCGCCGCGTTTGGCGTCCCCTTCACCCTGTCGACGCTGTCGATCTGTTCCATCGAGGACGTCGCCGAACATTCGCCGGCACCGTTCTGGTTTCAGGTCTATACGCTCAAGGATGACGACTTTATGCGGCGTCTGTTCGAGCGGGCGCGGGCCGCCAAATGTTCAGCGATCGTCATCACGCTGGACCTGCAGATCGGCGGGCAACGGCACAAGGACATCAAGAATGGCCTGTCCGCGCCGCCCAAGCTGACGGCCAAATCAGTTGCCAACATGATGACCAAATGGCGCTGGGGCATGGGCATGCTGGGCACCAAGCGGCGCTTTTTCGGAAACGTGATCGGCCATGCCAAGGGGGTTTCGGATCCCGGCTCGTTGACCAGCTGGACTCAGGAGGCGTTTGATCATGCGCTGGACTGGGATCGGGTACGCCAGTTGATCGAGATGTGGGGCGGCAAAGTGATCCTGAAAGGGATCCTGGATGCCGAAGATGCCAAGATGGCGGCCAAGGTCGGGGCCGATGCCATCGTTGTGTCCAACCATGGCGGCCGACAATTGGACGGTGCGCTCAGTTCGATCCGCGTGTTGCCCGAAATCCTGGACGCGGTGGGCGACAAGATCGAGGTGCATGTGGACGGCGGGATCCGGTCAGGTCAGGACGTGCTCAAGGCATTGGCGCTGGGGGCCAAGGGTACGATGATCGGGCGGGCCTTTGTGTATGGGCTGGGTGCGATGGGACAACAGGGTGTGACAACGGCGCTGGAGGTGATCCAAAAGGAGCTGGATACGACCATGGCGCTGTGTGGCGAAAAGCATGTCGCCGATCTGGGGCGGCACAATTTGCTTGTCCCGAAGGATTTCGGCGGCGCGTGGATCTGAAGGGACAGACGGGTCGTGCGGGGGCGATATTCGCCCCGCGTTGCCATACGGGTTCGCAACTGTGGCCTTGTCGCGAGGTCGGGACTGCACTAGATGCGGCCATGCGCCAGGTGTTGGCGGTCGAACAGGGTTTGCAGCGTTTGTCGAGAAACATGTAACAAGTGTGATCCGGTTTACAGGTTTCATTCGCCTCTGCGCATATTATATAAGTGTCAATGGTTTTAAGAGTATCTGACGTTCCATGTCGCAGTCGTCATTCTACCTGGGCTACTATGGCCTGAACGAAAGACCGTTCACCCTGGTGCCCGATCCGGAGTTCCTGTTCTGGTCTCCACAGCACAAGCGTGCCTTCTCGGTGCTTGAGTTCGGCGTTCTGTCACGGGCGCCCATCACGCTGTTGACCGGCGAAATCGGATCCGGGAAAACCACGCTTTTACAGAATCTTCTGGGACAGATCGAAGAAGATGTCACCATCGGGCTGGTGTCCAATGCGCAGGGCAACCGGGGGGAACTGTTGCAATGGGTTTTGAACGCACTGGACCTGCCGATCGATTCGGAGGCGACGTATGTGCAGAATTTTCAGAAGTTGCAGGATTTCCTGGTCGGGGAATACGCCCATGGGCGCAGGGTCGTTCTGATCTTTGACGAGGCCCAGAATGTTTCGCAGGAAGGGTTGGAAGAACTGCGCATGCTGACAAACATCAACGCGAACAAGGATGAATTGGTGCAATTGATCCTGGTCGGTCAGCCCGAATTGCGGGACATGGTCCGCCATCCCGCGATGAGCCAGCTCGCGCAGCGCGTCTCGGCCAGCTTCCATTTGAACCGGATGAGCCCGGAAATCACACAGGGTTACATCAGTCACCGGCTGAAGACGGCAGGCGGGGAGGGCGATGAATTCACCCCGGCGGCCAGCCTGCTGGTGCATGACGTGACAGGCGGCGTGCCCCGGCTGGTGAACCAGCTCTGCGATTTTGCCCTGTTGTACGGATGGTCCGAGGAAACGGGAAGAACCGTGTCTTGCAAGATGGTTCAGTCGGTGATTGACGATGGTGTGTTCTTTTGCCAACAGAGCGTCGAAAGGGAGGCGCAGGCATGATGTCCGAGATTCGCTTCTACTTGTCGTTCTTTCTGCGCAGACTGCCGGCGTTCCTGCTGGTGGCGGCCAGTGTGGCGACCGTGTCCATTGTCGTGGCCTTCACATTGCCGCCAGCCTATGAATCCAGAATGGTCCTGATCGTCGAGGCCCCCCAGATCCCGGATGCGTTGGCACCCAGTACGGTCAAGACCCCCGGATCGGAGCGGTTGCAGGTCATCGAGCAGCGATTGATGACACGCGCGAACCTTCTGGATATCGCCCGCCGTCTGAATGTGCTGAAAAATCAGCGCGATATGAACCCGGATCAAATCCTGCAGGCGATGCGGGCCCGGACCGGGGTATACAGGTCCGGCGGCCGGGGCGGGGCCAATATCATGACCGTGACGTTCGAAGCACGCTCTCCACGGTTGGCCGCCGGTGTTCTGAATGAGTATCTGACACTGATTCAGGCGAACGATGCCTCGTTCCGCAAGGAACGCGCTGGCCAGACTCTGGATTTCTTTGAACAGGAAGTGTCCCGTCTGAGTATCGCTCTTGAACAGAAGGCGGCAGAAATACTCGAATTCAAGAATGCCAATGCCGGGGAATTGCCTGACAGTCTGCCATTCCGCCAGGATCAACTGGCCACCCGTCAACAGCGATTGGAAGAAGTCGGGCGCGAGATTTTTTCGCTGAAGACACAACGCCAGCAACTGATCGATCTGTACAGCCAGACCGGACAGGTCAGCTCTGCCGGCCTGGGGCAGGGCAGCCCGGCCGAGCAGCGCCTGGCCGAAGCGCAAAGCGAACTGGACAACGCGCTGCTGATCTATTCCGAGACCAACCCCCGGGTCAAACTGCTCAGGGCCCGTCTCGAACAGTTGCAAAAACAGGTTGAAGCCGAGCGAGGCGTCATAACCGAACAGCCGGAAGAGTCCTCTGGGAACACTACCCTGGATTTCCAGTTGGCCAGCCTGGACACGCGGGTCGAGATCCTGGAGCGTCAGGAGAAATCCTTGCAGGAACAAGTTGCCCGGTTGGAAGAGTCGATCAGCAAGACCCCCAACAACGCGGTCATTCTGGAAGACCTGGAACGCGACTACGACAATATCCTGAGTCAGTATAACCCGGCGATTCAACGGCTGGCCGACGCCGATACCGGCGAGCGGATCGAATTGCTGTCTCGCGGTGAACGGATTTCCGTCATCGAACAGCCTGCGGTTCCCAGTGAGCCGACGAAACCGAACCGGATGAAAATCGCCGGTGGCGGCACGATCATGGGGGTAGGGCTGGGTGGCGCCCTGATCGCGATGATGCTGTTTTTCAACGCCGCCCCTCGACGCCCGGAAGACCTGATCAAAAAGCTCGAGGTCTGGCCGATTGCAACCTTGCCCTACATCCGCACACGGCGCGAGCTTTTCGTTCAGCGGGGTTTGAAATTACTCGCCATTCTGGTGATCCTGGTTGGCGTTCCGTTGATCGTTCTGGCGATCCACATCTATTATCAGCCACTGGATCTTCTTGCAGATCGGGTCATGAACAAATTGGGTGTAAGATGGTAGACGGGTACGGGTGCAAGGCAGCAAAGGCGGACCTATCGTGAGTGATCGGCTTCAACAGGCAATCAAAAAGGCCCGATCCGAACGCGAACGCCGCGTGACGGGGGCCAAACCAAGGCCGGTGCCAACCCCACAGGCCGACGTACAGACGCCGCGCACCCCGGTGCAGGATGCCTGGGACAATCTCAAGCCGCTGATCGTGGACAAGACCGCCGTTACCAATAATCGGTTGGTGGCGCATACCAGTGGAGAGTTGGCAATCCCCTTTGACATGTTGCGCACCAAGGTGTTGCAACAGGCCAAGAAGAACAACTGGCGCCGTGTCGCACTGGTGTCTCCGCACAGCGCGTGCGGCAAGTCGACCATCGCGGCGAATCTGGGGTACAGTTTCAGCCGAATGCATGAGTTGCGCACGATCGTCATGGATTTCGATTTGCGCCGGATGGGATTGGGGCGGGTGCTTGAACAGTCCCCAGAGCGCGGCATGCCGGATGTCTTGCTGCGCCAGGCCGAATTTGCGGATGTGGCGCTGTGTCTGGATGGCAACGTGGCTTTCGGGCTCAACGCCAAGTCGGGCCGAAATCCATCGGAAATTCTGCAAAGCCGTCAAACAGGCGATATTCTGGACGAGATCGAACGCAGTTACCAGCCTGACATCATGCTGTTCGATATGCCACCGCTGATGGCAAATGACGACAGTCACGGTTTCTTGCGCTCGGTGGATTGTGCCTTGCTGATCGTCGTTGCCGAGAAAACGCCGATGGAGCAAATCGATGTTGCCGAACGCCAACTGGGTGAGTTGACCAACGTTATGGGGATCGTGCTGAACCGGTGTCGGTATACAACCGGCGCGCATGGGTACGAGAACGAATATTATTGAAAGCCGCAGCCCTGACCGATGGCACGTTCTAAACTGGATTGCGGAAAACTCTCTATCTTGCGGAACAGAAATGTGAACGGGTATTGCCCATCCAAAGCTCGCCTTGTGTGAGGGAAGTGCTTTCTCGCGCAAGTATTTACCGGAATTCAGCTAGAAAACCCAGCATGATAGATGCAGGCTGCGAGCAATTGAGCCCTGCGAAGCACAAGACAGGAATCGGGCTTTGATGACATGGCATCGAAAACTTGTGTGACGCCACCGCAACAGGCAAATGCAACCGGCCCGGCCTGTTCAGTGAGACGGCGATCCGAACCCGTGTGACCCTGAATGATGTTCGGTATGCTGGTCGGGCGCTCATGCCATCATACGTCCGTGCAAGAACGCCAAGCCGCGCGATCCCATGAGCGCAGGCGTCATCTCTGGAAAAGAGACGGCGAATGCTTCTCGCCGCCTGGGCGGTGAACGGCTGGGTTCGTCACGACCTTGGCATCCATGGTAAGCCTCGCGCCGCCCCGCGACGATCCACGCTCGGCGGGGCCGCTCGATTTCGACCCAGATTTCGTCCACTGTCCGGCAATCGTTTGCTTGCAACCGATGATAAAGAACAAAGACAACGTGGTTTGGCCCGGCCGAAACCGCAGGCAAACGATGGACAAGCCGCCATCGCGTTGTTTTCTTCCCCCTGCGCGACGTCGTTCGGTCGGGACCGCCGTCTGTCCGGTTTTCCGGATCGCGAGGTTCCAATGCGTCCCGGCCATGGGCGACAGCTTCAAACGCGCCTGATCAGCCCCACCCACGTGGTCAAGTCTGAATATTGGTGCATTATTGGCCAGGGCTCCATCGGGACGATGGTTTCCGGGGCCGGTGGGCGGTAGCCCAAAGCACGGGGTGGTCGTTTCGTGTTGTCGTGTGTCCTCCATTTTTCGATCAGGATTTGTGCCTCCCTCAGCGAGTAGAAGACCTCGCCGTTCAGCAGGTCATCCCGAAGCCTTGCACTGTAGCTTTCGCAGTATCCGTTTTCCCAAGGTGATCCCGGTTCGATGATGCACGAAGTCATACGACCAAACGTGGTTGCGATACTCAGGCCGCAACCGGACACCTGAGCCGTCGTGCAGCCAAAGCCGCCCCTTCTTGGGTTGCTTCGTTGGAACCTTTGGCACCTCACGCCGCCATAGGCGTTCAACACGCTAGTCGTTCACCCGCCAACCCGCATCTTTCGGCGAAGCCGCGATCCGGCGATAACCGTAGCGGCCATATTGCCGAGCCAGTTCAATCATATCGGCAACCAGCCGGTCTTTATCGGCACGGCCCCCCCAAGCCTTGCGCTGCGTCGAACGATTCTGACGCAACAACCGGCAGGCCCGCCGCTCTGAGATGTGCAGGGGACTTCGCGCATGGTCAATGCACGCCGGGCGACGCGAGGGCCTCAGTCGTTTCCCCGTGCAGCCTCAGATAGGATCAGCTTGTCCAGCGTCAGGTCCGACACGGCCCGGCGCAAGCGATTGTTCTCGTTCTGGAGCCGTTTGAGTTTTTTCAGTTGGTCGGTTCCCATATCGCACTCGACCATTGTTCTCGGACCACTGGCGGACCAGGTCTCGTTGCTTCCGCCAGCGATAGAACGTCTGTTCTGTTATCTGCACCTGCCGGATGGCATCTACGCGCGGCATTCCTTGCCCACACAGCGCCTCAACCCGCCGTAACTTCATGACAATCTCTTCCGGCTTGTGTCGTTTGATTCCCATATTTGATCCTCCGTTTCCCAACTATACGGGCGGATCACTTCAGTGGGGGAGGAGCACGAAGCTGTCGCACGTCCGCTAAACCGGTCATCATCCATCCCTGAAACCGCGCCCGGAGCGCCTATGGGAAGTCCGCGCTTCCGGTTTCGGGCCGAATGTTCCAAGCCAACAAAGCGCAGACGTGCCATGGCTCCATTTCCCGAACTGTGAATCACGCAGTATACAGAAAACCTGTGTACCGTGACCATGGGAACTATCGGGTCTCAGTACTCATCCCTTGGTTCCGGCATGAGTGAATTCGGAAACTGATGCCCGGCGCGAGGCTGGCAATGAACAAGACAATCCATCACAAATGCAGCGGCTTCCAGACCATGGCTTTGCTACTTAGCTGCACGCCGGAATATCTTCGTCGTATAACTCAATCGGAACCCGATTGTAGCCAAATCGCGTCAGATCGTCGTCAATCGAGGGAATAATCAGCCAGTAGATTGGTGATCCGTTCTCGGAATTCCATTGAATCAATTTGCAGTCGTCAGGCTATACCTCTTGACGGTAGTAGTCCCATGAAATATGGACGGAAATCGACGAGCGGGCGTTGTGTAATGGTAAGACCCTTGCCTTCCAAGCAAGAGATGCGGGTTCGATTCCCGCCGCCCGCTCCAAAGACAATGGCTGATCCTCTTTTTACTACTTCCTGCCGCGCTTCGCGCTTGAGAGAGTGGGATCTCTACTGAAGCTTGGACCTGTCGCGGTTTGATGCGGCTCCTTTGATAGCATTTACTGCAGTAAAGGAGACGAACTATGGGGACAGGAAGAACGGATGAATTTCGCAAAGACGCGGTGTGCATTGCATTAACCAGCGGGCTGGCACGGCGGCAGGTTGCCGACGATCTTGGTGTTGGGCTTTCGACCCTAAACACTTTCGACCCCAAACAAATGGGTGACGGTGCATCGGGACACGGATGTGATGTCGTCCGAGGATCGCGAGCCTGCACGGGAGAACGAACGACTTCGGCGCGAGAACCGTATCCTCGAGGCGGAGAGGAATATCCGAAAAAAGCCACCTACTATCCGGCAGGCGATTACGCAGTAATCTGCCGAGAGGGCAGTTCTTCGCGCGCCAAAAGCCATGAGGTTTCGGTTCATTGAAGAATGAGCCATGCCGCGCCATTGTTCCGAGTGACAATGGCGAATGCGGCGCCTTCCCAATCCAACGGCTGTGCGAGGTCTTGAATGTCAGCTCGCGTGGCTTGCGGGCTTGCGGGAACCGTCCTGTCAGTCGCAGGCAGCGCACGGGTATGGTCGTTCTGGCGCATATCCACCGCCCGGCAGGGCATTGCGCAGCAATGTCCCGACAGGGGAGGAACAGTCGCGTCTGAGCTTAGGCAGCTAAGGCAGGCCACGAATGACCGAAGAACTGAATAAGGTCGGTGTCGATGCCGGGCACCGGCGCGTCGGGCGCCCCCTCTCGGCAGATTTGGCTTTGTCAAATCGCCTGCCGGGCAATGGATGCGTGAGAACGGGATCACCGTTGAAAGAACGCGCAAGTTCAAGGCGACCACAGACAGCGATCATACGTTCAACATTGCCCCGAACCTGCTGGATCGGGACTTCAGTGCGACCGGGCCGAACCGGAAATGGGCGAGTGACATCAGCTACATCTGGACCCGGGAGGGATGGCTATATCTGGCAGTCATCCTGGATCTGCATTCCCGACGGGTCATTGGCTGGGCTGTCAGCCGTCGGATGAAGCGGGACTTGGCGATCAGGGCGTTAAAGATGGCAACTGCATTCCGGGCACGGTCGAAAGGCTGCGTTCATCACACGGATCGTGGGTCGCAATACTGCTCTTGACCTGCCCCCCGAAACTTCCTTCGTTTTAACGTAGAGTTTGCTCAACCTTTTGAAGGAGCAAACAGATGCGAAAGAGCCGTTTCACCGAGGCGCAGATAATCGGGATGATCAAGGACTGTCTGACGTCAGCGCTCGTGGGACAGAATTGAGGTTTGGCTAACGGAGGATTTCTGGTTCATCGTAACCGTCAAGGAGTGAAGATGAACAAGAAATCTGGAACCAGCAAAGCTTCGGCCGACAAACTGGTCAAAACCATCCGTCGCAAGACGCGGCAAACTTATTCGTCTGAAGAGAAGATCCGCATTGTTCTGGCGGGCCTTCGCGGCGAGGAAACCATATCGGTGCTATGCCGCCGCGAGGGCATTTCCGAGAGCTTGTATTACAGCTGGTCAAAGGAATTTCTCGAGGCTGGGAAACGCCGTTTGTCCGGCGATACGGCGCGGCAAGCGACGTCGCCTGAGGTGAAGGAGCTTCGATCCGAGACGACGGCATTGAAGGAATGCGTCGCTGATCTCACCCTGGAAAACCGTCTGCTCAAAAAAGCATGACAGGGGCTGGGGAGTTCGAGGAATGAGGTATCCTGCGTCTGAGAAACCGGAGATCATCCGCACCGTTGAGGGGTCTCATCTGCCCGCGAAGCAAACCCTGGACATGCTGGGCATTCCCCGCACCACATTCTATCGCTGGTATGACCGTTATGTCGAAGGCGGCTTTGATGCCCTGGCAGATCGCTCACCCCGCCCAAAATCAGTCTGGAACCGTATTCCGCAAGCGAGGCGGGATGATCTGATCGAGTTCGCGCTGGAACATGAGGCACTGACGACCCGCGAACTGGCGGTCAAATACACCGATGAGAAGCGGTATTTTATCTCTGAATCATCGGCTTACCGGTTCTTGAAGGAAGCCGACTTGATCACCGCGCCAGACTATGTGGTGATAAAAGCGGCCGACAAGTTCACGAACAAAACCACCGCCATAAACGAGATGTGGCAGACCGACTTCACCTACTTCAAGATCATTGGATGGGGCTGGTTTTATCTCAGCACGATCCTGGATGATTACAGCCGCTACATCATTGGCTGGAAGCTCTGCACAAACATGCGGGCCGAGGACGTGACGGCCACAATTGAATTGGCACTGGCGGCGTCAGGGTGCGACCATGCCGTCGTTCGGCACATGCCGCGCTTGCTGAGCGACAATGGGTCCTGCTACATCTCGGGTGACCTGGCCGAATGGCTGGAGGATCACAAGATGGATCACGTTCGCGGAGCACCGCTCCATCCGCAGACCCAGGGCAAGATCGAACGCTGGCATCAGACGATGAAGAACAGGGTTTTGCTGGAAAACTACTATCTACCCGGCGACCTCGAGCGCCAGATCGGCGCTTTCGTCGAGTACTACAACAACGAGCGATACCACGAGAGTTTGAACAACGTCACACCAGCCGACGTCTACTTCGGACGCGACAAAGCCATCATCAGGGAAAGGGAGAAAATCAAGAAACTGACAATCCAACAACGCCGCTTGCAACATCAAAAACAAGCCGCATAATCCATCACACAAACAAACCAGAGCCTCCAAAGCTCAAGCCGCTCTGATGATCCAGTTTATATGACGACGGACACTTGTGCGACATCGTTCTATCGTACCACGAATTCCGCATGCAAAGCCCCGGCGGCCTTGAGGCTTTTGAGGATATCGATCATGTCCCGGGGAGATACGCCCAGTGCGTTCAGGCCCGCTACGACTTCTGCCAGAGACGTCCCTTCGGGTACCTCTGCCAGCGATATTCCGTCTTCGTCATCGATTGCGGCTCCGGTGCGTGGAACGACGACGCTGCGGCCGTTAGCAAACGGGTTTGGCTGGACTACTGCTGGCGTTTCTTCGATCCTCAGGGTCAGGTTGCCTTGTGAAACCGCAACGCGGGAAAGACGTACATCGTCACCCATGACGATTGTTCCGGAACGTTGATCCACAACGACACGCGCTTTCAGTTGCGGTTCAACAAAAATATTCTCGATTCTGCCGATAGCATGCGCTGTTGAGGCGGATCGTGTTGCTGTGACGTCTAGATCAATCGTACCTGAATCGCGCATTACGGCCACCGCCCGGCCAAATTCCGAATTGATGGCCCGTTCGATGCGTCCCGCTGTTGTAAAATCCGGCTCTCGTAGTGCCAGACGCATGGTGGTCAGCGAAGAAAGATCGAATTCGATTTCACGTTCGACCCGAGCGCCAGAGGGGATGACGCCCGATGTTGGCACCCCCTGAGTCACAGATGCTGCCTCGCCTTCGGCCACGACTCCGCCGGCAAGAATCGTACCTTGTGCAACGGCGTAGATCTCTCCGTCCGCCGCATTCAATGGGGTCATTATCAGGGTGCCGCCCAACAGGCTGTCGGCGTCCCCGATGGCGGACACCGTCGCGTCGATCTGACTGCCGACACGCGAAAACGGCGGTAGACTGGCGGTCACGATCACTGACGCGACATTCTTGGGGCGTAGCTGTTCGCCATTCACGTTTACGCCCAGACGTTCCAGAATATTCTGCATGATCTCTTCGGTAAACGGAGAGTTCCGCAGCCCGTCGCCTGTCCCGTTCAACCCGACAACCAAGCCATAGCCGACCAGATCGTTGCCGCGCACCCCGTCGAATTCAACCAGGTCTTTCAGCCGAATTGCGCCGGCCTGCGCGATCATCGGGACCATCAAACAAAAAATTAGGGCTCTCAGCATGGTCACCTCAAGAAATTCAAGAGTGACAGCTGCGAAGAGCGTACTGTCACAGTATACAGGCTTTCCAACTGGAATTGGGCCTCTTCCAGACGTGTGGCCGTTTCAAACGGGTCTGCTTCGAGCAACGCGCCCCTGGCATACTCAAGACCTGTGCGGGCCGAGGCATTGCGTGTTTCGGCTTCTTCTATTCTGGCTTGCGCGGAACCGACATCGGCGCGCAGACCCGTCAGTGCATCCTGACTGGACAGCAGCGCACCCCCTGCTTCGCGAATGAGTTCCGCCTGAATACCGGCATCAAACGCCAACGCCGGATCCCCGGCAAGTGCCGCCAGGGCCATGTTCTGGAGCAGGTCGCGAAACGTGTCATCATCTGCTTTGAGCGTCATTTCGACTTGCTGCCCGGGACCGACTTGCATTGGAGCAAGAGTTTGATCCGAACCGTTATACATTATCGCATCAAATCCGGCCGGATCGTCAAACCAGGTCTCGACCGCCGCCTGCACCGCCGCAGCCGAGCCAAGGCCCGATACCAGGGATTGCAATTCATTCATCATCACATCGGCAGAGGCCAGCGGCGCACGGTCTGTCGCGGTGCCGCCAAACAGACTTCGGCCGCCGATCGTCGCATTCAGTGCAGAGATCGCGGTTTCAATCCCTGCCGACACCTGCAAGCTGATATTTTCCCGCACCGGTTCAAGGGTGGCTGGTGTGAGAGAAAGCAATGTTCCGTTGAGGGACGAGGCCAGGTCTGACAACCGCTCCAGGCTGTTCTGAGACGCCTCGGCGAAAAACGAGGCCTCGGCCGCGGAAATCGAGAACCCCCCCAAGAGCGCCAGATTCCGATCCATATCAGACAGATAGGAATAGTCGCCGCCCACTCGCGAAGACACATCACTGACCTGCCCGGTGCTCAGTTCCTCAGTCAAGGTTGCAATGGATTGCTTTATTTCTTGGCTGCGATTTCGCAACATCAGTGATTGTGCCAGATCGCCAATAGATGTCATGTTCATTGTTCAAAGCCCCAGAATTAGTTCCATCATTTCATCTACCGCCTGGATCATACGTGCGTTGGCGGCATAAGACTGTTCGACGATCATCAGTGTCTGCAGCTCTGAATCGGTGTCCACACCCTGTTCCAGTTCAATCCGGCTGAGTTCGGTTTGGGTGGTGGATGCGAAACCAAGGGCCTGATCGGCAAAAGCGGCGTTTTGGGCAGCGCGCGAAAGCAGCTTGGATCCAATTTCGGCTGCGGTTGCCAGCCCGGTGCCAAATACACTTGATCCCGGGGTGCGGGCTTCGCCCAGGACGGCCGAATACGCCTGCAAGAGGCGGGATTCACCCGGCATGCCCGGATCGCTGGCCCCCAGCCCGGCCCTCAGACGCCAGCTTTCTCCACCTTCAGCCGGATCAACCAAAGTGTTGACACTGATACGGCTGGCGAGACCGATTTCCAGTAGCGGATCAAACGCCACGCCGCCGTCGGTGAATACGCCGGGGTCTCCGGCCACAGTGGTGGAATCGAGAGTGGTTGTTTCAAATCGCTCGATCAGGTCACGCGCCACGGCGTCCAGATCGGATTGCGCCGATACGGCAAGATTGTCCCGAATTTCAAAATTCGCAGCCAGCGTGCCGCCGGACACTTTTCTGGCGTCGACGGCAATCCCGTTGATGGATATCCCCGACAAACCACCGTTATCTATGGTCATTTCCGGTACGGTATCCATCACGCCGGAAAATTCCACAGTCGCCGCCGTGCCATCCAGCAAAATAGCGCCGCCGTTGGTGTACAATGCGATCTGGCCATAATCGCGTTCGACCTGGTTGACCGGCACGATCTGATTGACCTCGTCGACCAGCAGTTGCCTTTGGTCCAACAGGCCGGAAACATCGCGGCCAGTGGCTTGTGCTGATGTGATCTTTGAGTTCAACTCATCAATTTCCACCAACGCCACGTTCAGCCGGTCCACCTGGTTTCCGATGGCGGTATCCGCCTGTGTCCGCATCTTTCGCAGCCCTTCGGACGCGTCATTTATGGATGATGCAAGATCGCTGGCCGCATGCGCCACTGCGTCCAGTCGCTGCGCCGAATCCGGATAGCTGGCGGCCGCGACCAGACTGTTTTCAAAGTTTGCCAGACGCATACTGATCGAATTCGGATCCGTCGCGGTCCCGACCAACGACTCGAAACGCGCGTGAAAATTGGCAATGGTATTGGCATTCCCCAGCGCCGCGTCGGCACCTCGGCGGTCGGAAACGATCACGGGGTCCGAATGGCGTTGAACGCCGACGATTCGAACGCCCGGACCGGCCGCCGAATATGAACTGAGTTCGAGCGATCTGGCCGCATAGCCCGGTGTCATGGCGTTGGCGATGTTCTGCGATACCACGTCGGTTGCACGGCTTGCTGCCGTCAAACCCGACATTGCGCTGTTGAGTGCCGTTGAAAGGCTCATGGTTGTGGTTCCCGTGCCTGCGGCCTAGTTGACCGAATGAAAAGAAAGGTCAGCGTTTGATGTTGGTCGTTTCCTGCAACATCTCATCGACGGTCTGGATGACCTTGGCATTGGACGAATATGCGCGCTGTGTCCGGATCATCTCGGTCAACTCGCCAGCGACATCCGTTGCGGATTCTTCACGCGCAAAGCCAACGATTTCACCCGTGGGACCGGATCCGGCGTCCCACATGAAATAGGTGCCGCTGTCCGGCGTTGGCATATAGGTCTGATTGTCCAGAGAAATCATGCCATTCGGGTTCGGCAGATCGACCAGTGGTATCTGATAGATCGTGCGGGTCGCGCCATTGTCAAAAAATGCCTGTACCATTCCGTTGGCGTCAACTTCGACGCCAACCATGTTGCCGACCGGGAATCCGTCCTTCTGAATCGAGATCGGCGCAAACGTGTCCGAAAGCTGAGACAGGCCGCCTTCCAGAGACGGGCCGCCGATATTGATCTCGATCGGGCCGCCGGCGACATTGACAATCAGGCTGCCCGTGGCCGGATCATAGGCCCCGCCCGAAACCGTAGAAACCGAAGCCAGCATGCCGCCATCCGCACGGCTGACGTCAAAAGTCAGAACATATTCGCCAATTACCGCCCCACCCGAGGCTGAATCGGTCAGAACCATGGTCCATTCGTTGGACGCCCCCGAAGCCGGAACAGTCGGGGTCATCTCGATGGATATGTTTTCGGAAAGCCCGATATTGTCGAAGTACTCGATCGACAGGGACTGAACATCGCCGGTAGAGGTCGATTTGGTATCCGATGCAGGCAGGTTCAGGCTGATGTCGACCTGCGTGGTCGGCTCTCCGGTCACTTCGTTGACCAGCAGCTGCACGGGTTCAAGCCCTTCGGGGGTATCGCGCGGGAAATTGGGAATGCTGCCATCCGCCGCTGCCGGCCAGCCCAGCAGGACAAGCCCGGATTCAGAGGTCAGGTAGCCGTTCGCATCGGGTCGAAAGGATCCGGTCGTGGTCAGCAACATCTGCTGACTGTTATCTCCGCTGTTCACATCCGAAAACTTGGCAACCGGGAGCATGCCGCCGTCGCGGACTGCAAGGTCTGTTGCATTCTTTGTCGACACCAACGGCCCGCTTTCGCCGATCATCCGCTGGGTTGTGGCCCGTACGCCGCCCGCCGAATAGGACCCGCCCGATTGCGAGATCACCATCGAATGAAAATCTGTTTCCACACGCTTGTACCCATAGGTAGACGAATTCGCGATGTTGTCGGAAATCGACGCCAATTTGGTGGAATTCGCCGAAAGCCCGGCGATTCCGGCATTGAGCGAAGAGGAAATGGACATGGACACGCCTTTCTGCTGCATCAATAAGTCTTGAGACAACAGCTAGCGGACGCGCCCTTAATATGGCGCTAACAGGTAAAATCCTTTCGAAGTTCTCAGGTCGGGTTGCGCAGCACGATCACTTCGAGACGATTGTTGCGGTTGGCCATCGGGTTGCGCACTGCGGGTTTGCGATCAGCCATGCCTGTCACCCGCTGCACGCGATCCGGTGCGGTTCCCGCCGCCTCAAGCAACAGGCGGGTTCTGTCGGCCCGGGCCGTGGACAACTCCCACACTGGGCTGTTGGCCAGCACCACCGGATGCGCCCGGATATGCCCGTTGATGGCAAGGTCATTGGACACCAGACCGGTCACCCGCGAAATCATTTGCGTCAGATCCCGCAACAGGGGAGTCGGCGCGTCGCCGCCATCCTCGAACAGGGGCACACCGTCCAGGGCGAACAGCTCAATGATCAGCCCCTCATCCGTGACCCGCGTTACGATATGTTTGAGCAGTTCATCGGCAACCATGCTTTCGCCGCTGCGCCCCAGCAACGCCTCTTCTACGATCTGCAGGTTCTTTTCCTCTGCCGCGTCCTGGCCATCATCCTGCACCCCCGTGGTGCCGCGTGATTGGTCCGCATCGTCCGGATACCGCTTGGCCGCGCCCGTACCATCCTGCGGCAGTTCGTTTTCAGAGAACATGCTGGTGCCGCCGAAAGCACCGTTCCCGCCACCGGATACCCGATTGATCGGGACCGTCGGCGCGAAGTAGTCCGCCAACCCCTTGCGTTGTTTTTCCGTTGTCGCGTTCAACAGCCACATCAGCATGAAAAAGGCCATCATTGCCGTTACGAAGTCCGCATAAGCGACCTTCCAGGCGCCGCCATGATGACCGCCCCCGCTAACAACCTTTTTCCGCTTGATGATGACCGGCGCGACATTTGTCGACGCACCCATCTCCACCACCTCTTATTTCACCCGAGACCGGGATATCAGGCGGGATGTTAAGACCGCCCTAACAAGTAAACTTGTCGGGGAATTGGGCGTCTTCTGCGGGAACGCAAGGGATCAGGATTCGACGTCGCGGCGTTTGCGCCCGATCGATTTGACGGTTTCACGCAGGCTTTGCATCATCACATACAGAACAGGGATCAGGATCACGCCAACAGCGGTCGCCGCCAGCATTCCGCCGAACACGGCAACGCCGATTGCCTGCTGGCTGGCGGCCCCCGCTCCGGAGGCGATCATCAGGGGCACGACGCCCAGAAGAAAAGACAGTGCGGTCATCATCACGGCGCGGAAACGCTGTTGCGCCGCCATTATCGCCGCCTCGCGGGTGGACAGGCCCAGGGCCCGTTGTTCCATGGCAAATTCAACGATCAGAATGGCGTTCTTGGAGGCCAGGCCAATCAGCATGATCATACCGATCTGCGTATAGAGATTCACATCGCTGCCGGCCGCCGCCACCGCCGCCAGCGCCCCAAACAGTGCCACGGTCACGGACAGCAGGATGCCCACCGGCATGCTCCAGCTTTCGTATTGCGCCACCAGAAACAGATACCCGAACACGATTGCCATCGCCAGGATCACCACCACCAGCCCGGACGAGGCCAGTTGCTGCTGTGCGGTGCCGGTCCATTCATAGGCATACCCGGGCGGCAGGGCGGTCGCGGCTTCTTGCTGCATCACGCGGATCGCGTCCCCGGTCGACAGGCCCGGCGCGGGCACGGCGGTGACCGTTGCGGCGCGGAACATGTTGTAGCGGTTCAACAACACCGGCCCCAGCACGTTTTCCACGTCCAGCAGGGTCCCCAAGGGCACCATTTCACCGGTCTGCGAGCGTACATAGAGCGCCTGAATATCCTCGATCTTGTCGCGATAAGAGCCGTCAGCCTGGATCATGACCCGGTACACGCGGCCAAACAGGTTGAAATCGTTGACATAATACGACCCCATATAGGCCTGGAGCGTTTGAAAGACATCGCTGACGGAGACGTCCAGCGACTTGGCCTTTTCCCTGTCCAGATCGGCAAACACCTTGGGCACATTGGCCCGGAACGTGGTATACGCCTGGGCGATCTCGGGGCGTTGGTTGACCGCATAGACCAGCGAACCAAGTGCTGCGGACAGGTCCTGTGCGCTGCCGCCCCCGGTCTGCTGCACCTTCATTTCGACGCCCGCGCTCATGCCCAGGCCGGAAATCGGCGGTGGGTTGAAAGCGATGACGCTGGCGCTGGCTTCCTGATACGCGATGGCCTGAATCTTCTTCAAAATCCCGTCTGCGCTCAGCTCGGCCGTGTCGCGGTCATCCCAGGGGGCAAGCGTGACGATGATCATCGCCCCATTGGACCCTGAGCCGCCCAAAAGGCTGTACCCGTTGACCAGAACCGAGCTTTTCACACCTGGCAGCTGCATGATCTGACCGTTCACCCGTTCTGTAACGACCTCGGTGCGCCCCAGCGCCGCGGCATCCGGAAGCTGAACGTCGACGAACAGATACCCGTTGTCCTCAAGCGGGATGAACCCTGCGGGCAGCGATTTCATCAACCCGCCGGCCCCCAGTATCATTGCCACCAACACCGCAAGACCAAGCAGAGGCAAACGAACGAGACGGCGCACGATGCCCAGATAGGCCCCCCGCGTTCCGTCAATTCCGCGTTCAAACAGACCCAACAGCCCGGTTGGCGGGCCTGAACGCGCCTTCAGGATCAGCGCACACAGGGCGGGCGAAAGGGTCAGCGCATTGATCGACGAGATCAGGACCGCAACCGAAATGGTGACGGCGAATTGCGAATACAGCCGCCCTGTTATCCCGGGCATGAAGGTGACCGGCACGAAGACCGCCAGCAACACCAGCGTGGTCGCGATCACCGGCCCGGTGATCTGCCCCATTGCCTTGCGCGCGGCCTCAGGCGGACTCAGCCCGTCTTCGGCAATGATGCGCTCGACATTCTCGACCACCACGATGGCATCGTCCACCACGATTCCGATGGCCAGTACCAGCGCAAACAGGGAAATCGTGTTCAATGACATTCCGAACAGAAGCAGAAAGGCGAAGGTCCCGATCAGAGAAACCGGGATTGCCACCGCGGGGATCACGGTCGCCCGCAGATTGCCAAGGAACAGAAAGACGACCGAAATCACCAGCACAAAAGTCAGGATCAACGTGGTCACCACATCCTTCAGGGATTGTTCGACGAAATCCGTGGTGTTGAACGGCACCTCGTATGCCACATCGTCCGGAAAACTTGCGGACAACCGCTCCAGTTCCGAAAGCACGCGTTGATTCACCGCCAGGGCATTTGCGCCCGGAGCCTGATAAAGGGCCAGAACAGTGGCCGGCAAACCCTGATAGCGTCCGGACGCATTGTAATAATTCGCGCCCAGTTCGACACGCGCCACATCGCGGATATGCACGATACTGCCCGCGTCGCCGGTGCGGACCACGATATCTCCGAATTCGGCAGCCGAGGTCAGCCGCCCCTTGGAGGTGATGGTGTACTGAAACTGTTGGTCGCCCGGCACGGGGGGTGAGCCGATCTGACCCGCCGATACTTCGAGGTTCTGTTCACGGATCGCCTGTATCAGGTCACCCGGCGTGATGCCCAGCCCGGCCATCCGGTCCGGGTCCATCCACATCCGCATGGCATATTCGAAATTGGTCAGCACCTCGGCCTTGCCCACGCCCTGTATCCGGGCCAGAGCGTCTTTCAGATTGATCGAGGCATAGTTGGACAGGAACACCTCGTCATAGGTTTTCTCGGGCGAGGTCAGCACCACCACCAACAACATGCTGTTGCTGGATTTTTGCGTCACGACGCCGGATGCGGTGACTTCGCTGGGCAGGCTTGCCGTGGCCTGCGCCACCCGGTTCTGCACATTGACCGACGCGATGTCGGCATCTGTTCCGACCTCAAACGTGACGTTCAGCGAATAGGATCCGGTGTCCGTGCTGTCCGATGACATATAGATCATGTCATCCACGCCGTTCACCTGTGCCTCGATCGGGGCGGCGACGGTATTTTCAACAGTCTCCGAATTCGCGCCGGTATAGGTGGCGCTGACATTCACGACCGGGGGGGTGATGTCGGGGAATTGTTCAACCGGCAGAACGCTGTAGCCGATCATTCCCATGATGGTCAGGACCAGCGAAATAACGATCGCCATCTTCGGGCGAGTGATGAAGATCGAAGAGAACATGGTCTAGTTCCCCTCTTGCTGACCCGAAAGGATCGCGTCGACCTGCACCCCCGGACGCACCCGTTGCAGGCCTTCGACAATTACGCTTTCGCCTTCCTGCAATCCCTCGGTGACGGTGATCGCCGTGCCGATCGGCTTGCCGGTCTGAATATACCGTTGCTCGACCATCTGCTGGGCATTGACCACCAGAACAAAATCGCCGCGCTGGTCCCGCTGAACCGACGCCTGCGGCACCAGCAGGCTGAGTGTCGGTTCAAGCGCCGTGATCCGGACATGCAGAAACGCCCCGTCCAGGATCAGCTGGCGCGTGTTCTGGAATTTGGCCAACAGGGCGATGGTGCCGGTGGTGGGCGAAATCCGGTTGTCCAGAAACACGATCCGGCCGGGTTCATCCAATTCGCTGCCGTTGGGAAGAATGGCAAATACGTCGGGCGATTTCTCGCTGCCCGTCAGTTCCGACATCGTGGTGTCCAGTGCCTCCATCACATCGGTCAGTTGTTTCTCGCTCATCGAGAACCGTACATAGATCGGCGATTGGCGCACCAGCGACACCAAAGGCGGTGTACCGGGCCCGACAAGTTCGCCAACGCTGACGGATGCGCGTCCGATCCGGCCGTCAAAGGGCGCACGGATCTCGGTATAGCTCAGCTCAAGCTCGGCCTGCCGGATCGCCGACTTGGCGGATTTGACCGACGCTTCGGCGCTCAGTTCGTTGGCCCGGGCAATATCGCGTTCGGCTTCCGGTGCCGAACCGCGTTCCAGCAATTTGGCTTTGCGGGACAGCTCGATCCTGGCCAGTTCCAGGTTGGCTTCGGCTTGTCCCAGATCCGCGCGTCGGGCTTCAAGCGTGGCCTCGTAATTGTCGCGCTCGATACGGAACAGCAGGTCGCCCTCGGAAACCTCGGCCCCGTCTTCGACCAGGATTTCTTCGACGAACCCGCTGACGCGCGCCACGATATCGACCTCGTTGATGGCTTCGCCCTTGGCGATCATCACCGCTTCGTCGGTGATTTCCTCGGTATAGGCTGCCGCGATCGACACTTTTGGTGCGACCGCTTCCTCTTGTGCGGCAACCGGCGACACCATGATCGCCGCAACCAGACCGAGAGCCGCACCAAACGCGGTGGATTTCTGAAACAAGCGCATCCTCTGGAAACCTTCTGTGACGCAAACCGGGTTGCAAACGATTCGATACAGTTGTCCGGACTGTAGCCACAGTCTGGTCGTGCGGGAACAGGTCAACATACGTCGACCCGATTTTGCAAACACCAATCTGTTGCAAACCAATGTTTTGGCTGGCTTCACACGCGGCTTGCAAGCCCCCGGTCTCACATCGGCGCAACAGCATAGCCATGGCATTTGACGCATCCTCACTACCGTGAGTAGAGTTACTCATTGATTAATTGATTTCGGCGCTCACGTCCGAGAGCCGACGAGGAGAGAGCGCATGGCAAAGATTTTCCTGCCGGGTCAACCCGTTCCGCAAGCCGAGGACGATGTGTTCTGGCCGCCCCAACTGGATGGTGTCATGTCCGGCAAGATCATCGGGGCCGGACAGGTTTCCCATGCACGGGGGGCGGAGGACCAGCCCCAGGTCTTCGCCGTCGACAATGCCCGCGCCACGGATATCGTCGAAATCGAACTGGAGGACGGGCTGAAGATCTGGCAGTCGGTCGAAAGCGCCGAGGCCGATTTTCAGGACGGGGTCAGCCGGTCCGGCGCGGATCAGGCGCTGTTGCTGCCGCGCACGCTCAGTTTCGGGGGAACCGATGCGCAGAGTCGCGGACTGGGCGGTCATCTGGTCCGTGCGATCCGTATCATGCGCGGCGATCCGGTTGGCAAACTGGGCAAGAACGCGGCGCTGACCCTGGCGCGCAAGATCGAGGACACCCTCGATCCCGGTTTCTATCGCTGTGCACGACAGATCAAGGATGGCACGGGAACCATTGGTCTGACGCCCGTCGAGCCAGGCGATATTTCAACGACCGAGCGCATCCTGGTTCTGGTGCATGGCACGTTTTCAAGCACCAATGGCAGTTTCGGCGAACTGGCCATTGCCCCGACCCGCGATGTCTGGAACGCGCTGGAAACCGCCTATCCCGGCGGGATTTATGCGCTGGAGCATCGCTCTGTCACGGAAAGCCCGGTCAAGAACGCGACCGATTTGATCAATGCGCTGCCCAAGGGTGCGCAGATCAGCCTGATGTCCCATTCCCGGGGCGGCATGGTGGCCGAACTGGTCAGCCGCGCGGCGCGTCTGGATGTTGGCAAGCACGGAGCCATCGACGATGTCGATCTGGACATCTTCAGCAAGGTCAAGACCCGCGCCGCACAGCTGACCGAATTGAAGGCCCTGCAGAAGGCACTGGCCGACAAGGCCCTGAAAGTGGATCGTGTCGTGCGCGTCGCTGGGCCGCTGGCGGGCACCACCCTGGCGTCTGAACGGCTGGACCGCTATCTGTCGGTGGCGCTGAACGTGTTCGAACTGCTTCCGATCCTGCGGCGCACGGGTGTCGCCGATCTGTTGAAATCCTTCCTGATGGCCTGCGTGCGCGCCAAGGCCGACCCCAACACATTGCCCGGTCTCGAAGCCATGATGCCGGGCAGTCCGCTGACCCGGATGCTGAACCGCGTGGACGTGGTATATGACAACCGGCTGCGGGTGATCGGCGGAGATACCGAAGGCGGCGGCATCCTGCACCGGCTGGGTGTACTTGCGGCGGATCTGTTTTATCGCGCGGATCACGATTTCGTTGTCGACACGGCCTCGATGACGCGGGGGGGGCCACGCAGCCACCCTACGAAACCTTTTCTGGTCGAAGGGCCCGAGGTTTCGCATTTCAGCTATTTTTACAACCCCACCTCGCAGCGCGAGATTGTCGGCGCAGCGATCGAAGAACATACCAGTCTGCTGACCCTGTCCCCCGCGCGCGGCGTGCCGGATATCGACGCGACCGAACCGGACGATTTTCCCGAACTCGTGTCCCGCGGCGGCGCGAACGATCCGGTCTGTTTCGTGCTGCCCGGCATCCTGGGCAGTCATTTGCGCCAGAACAACGCCTGGATCTGGACAAATCCGTTGCAAATCATGTTCGGTGGGTTGGACCGGATCCGGATCGACCGGGATCATGTCAGATCGACCAAGCCCATCGGCAGCTATTATTGGGATTTGTGCCGCTTTCTGACGCGAACCCACAAAGTTGTTCCGTTCGATTACGACTGGCGTTTGTCGATCCTGGAGCAGGGGCATGACTCGCCTTCGGAAAAGCTGGGGGCGCTGGTCGAGGCGGAACTCGACAACAGCGACCGGCCGATCCGCTTTCTGGCCCATTCCATGGGCGGGCTGGTGGTGCGGGCGATGTTCCATGCCCGGCCGGACCTGTGGAACCGGGTCAAACTGCGCAACGGCAGCCGTTTCGTGATGTTGGGTACGCCCAATTGCGGCGCTTTTTCAATGATGCATACGCTGTTGGGCCGGGCCGGGTCGGTTCGCAAGCTGGAACTGGCGGATACCAAGCACAATCTCAAGGAACTGATGGGCATCGTCGCCAGTTTCCACGGCGGTCTGCAATTGTTGCCCCATGACGATGGCGGGCGCTTTGTCAGCGATCAGTTCTGGGACGAGCTTCATGCGTTGCACGGCGACCATTGGGTCAAGCCATCGCGCGAGGCCCTGCAGGTCGCGCGCGATGGGCAGAGAGTGCTGGCGGCGCATCAGCTGGACCCGGATCTGACCTGCTATGTTGCCGGTGTCGGCGCCGAGAACACGATTTCCTCGGTCCGGCTGGACCCGACCGCAGAGGGTGCGAACCGTATCCGGTTCTATGCCGTGCCCCAGGGGGACGGGACCGTTACCTGGAAAAGCGGGATACCCAAAGGCATCCCGACCTGGTATGTGAATGCCATTCATGGCGACCTGCCCCGCGCCAGGGACGCGTTCCCGGCCTATCTGGATCTTCTGGAAACCGGAACCACCACCCAGCTCAGCAAGCAGGCCCCACGTCTGTCGCGCGCAGCGGAAAAGGCGGAAACACCTGTCGTGGATCGCCCGGTCGAGCTGTATCCGGATCAACAGGATATCCTGGATTCGTTCATGGGTGCCAGCAAGACGGGCGCGCCCGCGACACAGGTCGAAAGACCGCGCACCAAGGTGTCGGTGCTGCATGGCAACCTGCGCTTTGCGACCTATCCGGTTGCGGTAGGACATTATGCCAACGATCCGATGATGGGGGCCGAGGCCGCGCTGGATCACTGTCTGGACCACGATCTGTCGCGGGTCCGCGATCTGGGCCTGTACCCCGGCGATCTGGAAACCTGTGAAGTCATCCTGCGCGACGACTGTTCGCCCCAGGGTGCCGTGGTGATCGGGCTTGGACAATACGGGTCGCTGACTCCGGGCGATCTGAAAGACACGTTCCACAAGGCGATCCTGCGCTTTGGCCTGGCGAGTCAGGAGCGCCGCAAGGCCATCGAAGCCGCAGGCGGACAAATGGCCCCCTTCGGGCTGTCGACCCTGCTGATCGGGCACCAGGGCACCAACATGACGGTGCAACAAAGCGTCGAAGCAATCCTGCAAGCGGTGGCCGAAGCAAACCAGATCCTGGACAAGATGCCCATCGAACATCTTCAGTTCGTCGAGCTGTACGACGACACTGCCTATCAGGCGGCCAGCGCGCTGGACAACGTGCGGGCATTGGGACGGATGGGCACGATGTTCCAGTTCGACGGTGAAATCCGCCGCATTCAGGATGCCCGTGTCCGAACCCGGTACGGCAAGCAGACCGATTGGTGGCAGCGGATCAGCGTTCGGCAGAACGCCGCCAATGAGGAACAGCTGGACTATGTTGCGGTGACTGAAACCGCGCGCTCCGCATTCCAGGTCTCGGTGGTTCAGCCCAGGGCGCTGCAACACCTTCTGACCCAGCGCAAGGACGGCACCGCCACCAGCCGCGATGTCGGGCGCCTGCTGTTCGAATTGCTGATCCCCCAGGGGCTCAAGACCTTTGCCCGCGATAATCAGAACATCCTGCTGGAACTGGACGAACACACTGCGGCATATCCCTGGGAGTTGATGGAAGACGATTATCGAAGCTATGAATTCATCGGGGCAAAACCCGGTGGGGCGACAGCACAGGAAACCGATATGGAGCCGCTGGTTGCCCGCGCTCCGGTGATCCGCAAGCTGATCCAGCCCGGTCCCAAGATACCGCGGGCAACGACAAATACTGCGCTGGTCGTCGGTGATCCGGTCAGCGATCTGGTGGCTCTGCCCGGCGCGCAGGCCGAAGCCGCCGAAGTCAACGCGCTGCTGGGCAAGGCCGGCTGGACCACCCTGCATCAGGACCGCCCGGAAAATGGCTTCAACGTCATCAAGGAAATGATGCTCAAACCCGCCCAGGTGATCCACCTTGCCGGGCATGGGGTCTATGCCTCGGACAGATACAAGCGCACGGGCATGGTGCTGGGGCAGGACCTGTACCTGAGCGTCTCCGAGATCGAACAGATGCGGTATGTGCCTGAACTGGTCTTTCTGAACTGCTGTCATCTGGGCCATATCGGCACGGAAGTGAACGAGATCGCCGCCAGCCTGTCGGTCGCGTTCATCAAACGCGGTGCCCGTGCGGTCGTCGCCGCCGGATGGGAAGTGGACGACGCCGCCGCAAACCTGTTCGCCCGGTCCTTTTACGGCGCGATGCTGGCCGGAGACAGTTTCGGCCGGGCTGTTCACATGGCGCGCAGGCAGGTCTTTCAGGCCAAGCCCGAAACCAACACCTGGGGGGCCTATCAATGCTATGGCGATCCCGACTACCGGTTCCGTGAAAGAAATTCCGGATCTGCGGGCCGTCCGCGCGCGCAGCAGTATTATTCGGTGCATCATGCCACCCGGGCGGCCCGCAACATCGCGGAAAGCGCAGCCTCGGGGCGCCGCAGCGGCGATGCGTTGCTGGCCAATCTGATCAGTATCGAATCCAGTGCCAAGGACAAATGGAAAACCGATAGCGAATGGTGCGCCGCCATGGGGCTGGCCTATGCCCGCATAGATGCCTTTGATCTGGCCATCCCGCATCTGGAACGGTCCCTGGCACAGCCGGACACCGCCGGGTCGATCCATATCATCCAGAAACTGCAGGATCTTCGCGTGCGCCAAGCCGCCCGGGTCTGGCGGCTCAGCAGCAATGGGGGCGATCGGAAATCCGCCGGCGGACGGCTGAAAGATGCGGTTCAGGCGGCGCTGGACTGCTATGAAAAACTGGATGTGCTGGGTGGTGATCGGATCACCCCGAAACGCGAATGTCTGAAAGGATCCGCGCTGAAACGTCTGGCGCAGGTTCAGACAGGCGCGGGACGCAAGACTGCGTTGAAACAGATGACGCGTTATTATGGGTCCGCCATGAAGACCGCGTTTGAGATCGACCCTGACCGCATCGATCTTTATGCTGCGGTGAACTGGCTGACCGGCAGCATTGTTGGTGCCGACCCGGACGTGGATTCCGCGACCATTTCGGTCTGGCTGGACCGGCTGACCGCCGAAGGTGCCCGCCAGCACCAGGCATCGCCCGGCTTCTGGACCGCGCTGGTGCGCCCGCAAACCGATGTGCTGCGCGGCCTGCACGACCCGGAACAGGCCACTGACGAACGCCTGAACCAGATTCGCAGCCATATGGATCAGGCCTGGCGGCGCGGGGGGGCCTTTCGACAGGCGCAATCCCTGCGCGAGCAAATCGCCTTTGTCAAACATATGGCTGGCGACGCGGACCGCAAACAGGCCGAATGGCTGGACAAGGTCGAACACCATGTCACCGCGCTGACCGGGTGAGACGCCTCAGTGTCCGGCTGACCAAAACGTTGCTTCGACCGCCGCCCGGCTGATCGCGCTGTTGCAGGCGGTTGAGGGTGCGCGCATCCACAACCGGTTTGCAGGCGCATAGCGTGCGCGGGACGGTTTCGGGCAGCTGAAAAAAGCGCTGGGTCCGACCGGTATCTCCGACAAGGTCGGGGCAGGGGAAAGCGTAGCAGATGGCTGGCCATCGGTGTTTCCGGTTGTCCGCAGTACTTTGGAAACGGAAAGACAGTTCCCGAATGGGCCAGACAGGTCGATTTTGCCAACGACCTTCAGCCTTCATTGATCGGCGATCTTCAGCCGACCTTGATGTTTGGCGGCGGCACACCACAATCTCTTTCGAGCATCAGGCGGTTCCAAATGCAGGTACTTGCCGCCAGAGAACTTTGGCCAGTCGAGCGCCAGGCCCTGTTTGACGAACTTGGCAGCCACGTCCGTTCCATCAGATAGGTAGAATTTGCACAAGCTGACCAATGTGAATTTTGCCTTTTTGCCCCAAGGATGCCCAAGCCTCGCGACGGTTGGCCCGGTCGTCAAAGACGGATCAGCCGGTATTGCAACGCCAATGCTACGGCGTGGGTGCGATTTCGGGCGCCCATTTTGGCGGCGGCGGATTTCAGGTGCAAGGTCGCTGTTGGGACCGAGCGGCCAATCAGGGCGGCGATCTCTTTGGCGGTATGCCCTTGGGCGGACAATTGCAGGCACTCAGACTCGCGCGGGGTCAGCGCCGCAATCATGTCCTGCGTGTGCTGGCCGGCCAGATGGGGCAAAGCCGCATCATGCATGATCTGTCCCATCAGGCCGACGCTTTGCAGCACATCGCGCGCGTCTCGGACAAACGAGGCCCCGGCGTTTTTCTGAATCACGGTGAAAGTTGCGAAATCGCCCGTGCTGCGATGGAGTGGCACGGTGATGCCGCAGGTAAGGCCTGTGTCATGGAGATACGACGAGACGGGTTCATGCTCTTGCTTCAGATAGCTGGCCAGGGCGGTGTGTTTTCCTTTCTGCCGATAGGACCAGGCGAAGGGCGCATTTCTTTTCAGAGCGATCTGCTGGACCGGGTCATGCTGGTGATATTTCTGTTCGCACCACAATCGGCGCATGTCGGCCGGTGCTTCACGATGGCAGAGGTGACTGGGTATGACGAGCGTGCCGTCGGATGTCGTCGCCACAGGACTGAAATCATAGATCATGGTATCAAAGCCGGCCTGCCGCGCGACACGATGTGCTGCATCCACCACGCCACCGACCGAGGATGCCCCATCGATGTTGCGCTTCAGCAGATCAATCATCGTGTGCATGGTCTGTCTGGGCCGTCTGCTTGTGACTTCTGACCCGACAATACACCCTGGAAAGACAAAGACTATAAAATTTGGTAGGTGGACAACCGCATTTTTGGCTGAATAGAATCCGACGGTGCAGAGAGGGAGGGGACTTGGCATGTGGTCTGAAATCGAACCCGATGAGGTCAAGGATATCACGGTCGACGGGTATTCTGTGAAAACCTACAGCTTTGGCTCTGGCGAAAATGTAGTGCTTTGCGCGAATGGCGGGCCGGGCCTGCCGTGCGACTACTTGCGCGATTCTCATTCCTGTCTGGCTGCCGAGGGTTTTCGCGTTGTCGCATGGGATCAGCTTGGCACAGGATCGTCGGACCGCCCAACCGACCCTTCGTTGTGGACCATCCAGCGGTATGTCGAGGAAACCGAAACCGTGCGCAGCGCACTTGGTCTTGGCAAGGTGCATTTTCTCGGCCAATCATGGGGTGGCTGGCTGGGCATCGAATATGCGTTGACCTATCCAGATAATTTGCGGTCATTGATCCTTGAAAACACCGCGGCCGACATCCCGCATCTCGTTTCCGAACTGAACCGGCTGCGCGACGCGCTGGGCAGTGAGACGGTGGCGATGATGCAGCGTCACGAGGCGCTGGGCACGCTCGATCACCCTGAGTACGAAGCCGCGGTTACAATCCTGAATTATCGACATGTCTGCCGGCTGGATGAATGGCCCGCGCCGGTCAAACGTTCGCTGGATGACTGGAACATGGGGCCGTACGGCACAATGCAGGGTCCCAACGAATTCCTGTACACGGGCAACATGGCCCAGTGGAACCGCATACCCGACATGCACAAGATCAAAGTTCCTTGCCTGATCACGACTGGCCAGCATGATGAACTGACTCCCGCCTGTGCGCGGCGCATGCATGAACAGCTGCCCGACTCCGAAATCCAGGTGTTTCGGAACAGCAGCCATATGCCCTTTTTCGAAGAGCCAGAGGCCTATTACCCCGCGCTTCTGAAGTTCTTGGAAAGGGCATCAAAGGCATGACGTCGCACATGGCCGAAACCGGACTTCTGGACGACGGTTTTTGTGTCTGGGAAGCCCGCGCCGCGGATGAGGTGACGCAGATCGAAACGCCTCATGGCCGCGTTTCTGCCTATAGCTATGGCACAGGCGACCGGGTTCTTTTCTGTCTCAATGGCGGTCCTGGCCTGCCTTGCGACTATCTGCGGGACGCGCATGTGCCGCTGGCCAAGCAAGGATTTCGCGTCGTCACCTATGATCAGCTGGGGACGGGGGCATCCGATGCGCCCCGCGACCCCGCCCTTTGGGAAATCACGCGCTATGCCGACGAGGTCGATCTGGTTCTGGACGCGCTGGGCTTGTCGTCGGTGCATTTTCTTGGCCATTCCTGGGGTGGGTGGTGCGGGATCGAGTACGCACTGCGCCATCGGGGACGGCTACGCAGCATGATCCTGGCCAATACCTGCGCCGACATGCCCCATCTGCTGCAGCAGATCGAAAGGCATCGCAATGCGCTGGGGTCTGAAACGGTCGCCATGATGCAGCGATACGAGGCGCTTGGCTGGCTGGATCATCCGGCCTACGAGGCGGCGATCACGCTTCTCGATCATCGCCATATCCGCCGGACCGACGACCGCCCCTTGCCTGTCCAGCGCTCCAAGGATGGCTTCAATTTTGCGATCTTCAACGCGATGCAGGGGCCGAACGAATATCACTACACGGGCAATCTCAAGGACTGGAACCGGCTTGACACGTTGAAGGATTTCGACTGGCCCTGCCTGGTGATCCAGGGACGGCACGACGTGCTGTCGCCGGCCTGCGGAATGCGGATGCATCAGGTGCTGCCCGACTCGCGCATCGAGATCTTTGCCCAATCCTCGCATTCGCCCTTCTTTGAAGAGCCGCGCGCCTACCGCGCGGCGCTGACCGCGTTTCTCGACGAAGTCGACGGGATCGGTCGATGAACCGATATCGCTTTGTCCTCTATCGCCCGATCCAGTTGATCCCGGTGCTGGTGGGCATCAGCGTTATAACCTTCGTTCTCGTCCGCTCGATCCCCGGCGATCCGGCGCGTGTTCTTCTGGGACCGCGGACGACCGAATCCGCACTGGCCCGCGTACGTGAGCAGTTCGGCCTGGATGAGCCGCTCTGGCTGCAATATTTCTACTTCGTCAAAAATCTTTTCAAGGGCGAACTCGGCAAGTCGATTCTCTACAAGGTTGATGTTCTGAAACTGATCGCGACCCGGATCGAGCCGACGCTGGTTCTGGTCATTGGCAGCGTTCTGCTGGCGCTGCTGATCGCTACGCCGATGGCCGCCATTGCGGCGCGCCGGCGTGGCAGTTGGGCGGATCATCTGATCCGCATCATCTCGACCGCCGGGCTCGGGTTTCCGGCGTTCTGGCTGGCGATCATGCTTATCCTGCTCTTTTCGGTGCAACTGGGCTGGTTTCCCGTGACGGGCTATGGCCGCACGTTCTGGGACAAGGTGCATCACATGACGCTGCCATGCCTTACGACCGGCCTCGCGCTGGCTGCGGTGCTGACGCGCAATCTGCGCGCCTCCATGCTGGCAGAGCTGCAGTCGGATCAGGCAACAGCAGCGCGCGCACGTGGCCTGCCGGAGACCTTTGTTTTCTGGCGCCACGTCGTGCCCAATTCCCTGGTGCCCACGGTGAATCTGCTGGCGGTCAACATCGGCTGGCTGATAAGCGGCTCGGTGGTGATCGAGACGGTTTTTGCGATCCCCGGCATGGGACAGCTGCTGGTGCGCGGCATCTTCACCCGTGACTATATGGTGGTGCAGGGCGTTGCGATGGTGTTTGCCTGTGCGACGGTGCTCGTCAATTTCCTCGCGGATATCCTGACGGTCACGATAGACCCCAGGGTGAAGCTGTGAGCGGCGCTGCAACGATCCGCACCCGCCGCATCTGCTGGCCGGGCAAGGTCACACCGCTGGTGCTGGGCGCGGGGATACTGATCGCCTGGTTGCTGGTCGCCATTTTCGCGCCGCTGTTGGCGCCATATGATCCCATCTATCAGGATGCCGCCGTTCGGCTGCAGCCACCGACCTGGGCGCATCCGCTGGGTACGGACAATTTTGGGCGCGACATTCTCAGCCGCGTCATCTGGGCCGCGCGGATCGATCTGCAGATTGCCGTGTTCGGCGTGGTTTTCCCCTTTGTCATCGGCACCGTTGCGGGCAGCATTTCGGGTTTCTTCGGCGGCTGGGTGGACACGGTTTTCATGCGGTTGATCGACGTGGTGCTGGCATTTCCGTTTCTGGTGCTGATGCTGGCGATCATCACCATCATCGGGCCGGGTCTGGGGAGTTTCTACATCGCGATGGCACTGGTTGGCTGGGTGTCCTACGCGCGGCTGATCCGGGCGCAGTTTCTTGTGCTGAAGAATTCCGACTTCGCCATGGCCGCCGTCAGCCTGGGGTATTCGAACACGCGGGTGATGTTTCGGCACATCATGCCCAATGCGATCCTCAGTTCGGTTGTCTTCTCGATGTCGGACGCGGTGCTGGTCTTGTTGAACGGGGCTGCGATCAGCTATCTTGGCCTTGGCGTGCAGCCGCCTGTGGCCGAGTGGGGCGTGATGATCGCAGAGGGGCAGGGCTTTATCACCACGGCCTGGTGGATCACCACCTTCCCGGGCATCGCTATCGTGACGTTGGCGATGGGTTTCAGTCTTCTCGCCGACGGGCTAGGAGAAGCTTTCGGGGTGCGGGAATGACCGGCGCAAGAATCCTGAGCGTAGAAAATCTGAGCGTCGCCTACGAAGATGCGGGCGGCTCGTACAATATCCTTGATGACGTGTCATTCACGCTGCGCAAGGGCGAAATCCTGGGTATCGTCGGTGAGAGCGGGTCAGGGAAAAGCATGACCTGCCGTGCGCTGATGCGTCTTTTGCCCAGCAGCCGGCTCAGGGAGACCGGCGGCGCCGTCCGGCTGGAGGACGGGCGCGATGTGCTGGGCTTGTCACAGGACGAGTTGAGCGAGGTGCGGGGGCGCAGGATCGGAATGATCTTTCAGAACCCGGCCAGCCATCTGGATCCGGTCATGTCCATCGGGCGCCAAATCGCCGAGAGCATCCGGTATCACCGCAAGCTCGGCCGGACCGAGGCATGGGCGCAAATGCTGGACATTCTGCGGCAGGTCGGCATTCCCGATCCCGAAAGCCGCGCCAATGCTTACACGCACGAGTTTTCAGGAGGCATGCGCCAGCGCGCGATGATCGCCGTGGCGCTGGCCTGCGATCCCGACATCCTGATTGCGGATGAGCCGACCACGGCGCTGGACGTGACCGTGCAGGCGCAGATCTTGCGCCTGTTGCAGCAGCTGAGGGACGAACGGGGGTTGTCGATCATTTTCATCACCCACGACCTGGGCGTTGTCTATCAGCTTTGCGATACAGTTGCGGTGATGTATGCCGGGCGGCTGTGCGAATATGGCCCGAAGCACGAGGTCATCCACCACCCGCGTCATCACTACACCGCGGGGCTGGTCGCCTGTCAGCCCAGCAGCGAGGGCGGCACAGGGTTGGTGCCCACGATCCCCGGCCAGCCGCCCAGCCCCCGGGATATGCCTATGGGCTGTCGTTTCCATCCACGCTGCGGGGCGGCGGATGCGCTTTGCGCGGCGCGTCAACCGCCGCTGGAAGAAAGCCAGCCAGGCCACTCATGCGCCTGCCATCATCCGGCGGATTTGGTTGCAGAGGCCGAGGCATGAGCGAGTCGATTCTACTGGATGTGCGCAACCTGAGTGTGGAATTCGCCATGTCGCGCAGCCGCATGGGTCTTGGGCCACGGCGCAGCCTGAGCGCGGTGTCGGATGTGTCGCTCTGCGTTGCCGCAGGCGAGACCATCGGTCTTGTGGGTGAAAGCGGCAGCGGCAAAAGCACCTTTGGACGCGCCATCCTGCGGCTGGGAGAGCTGACCAAGGGTCAGGTGTTTCTGGACGGTCAGGACATGGCCCAGGCCCGAGGCGAGGATCTGGCCCGGCTCAGGCGCGAGACGGCCATGATTTTTCAAGATCCCTTCGGCTCGCTCAATCCGCGTCTGACAGTGCGGCAGGCGATCGGCGAGGTGCTGCATGTGCACGGCAAGGCCGATGCTGACGGTGCCAGGGCGCGCATCACCGAGCTTCTGGAACTTGTCGGACTGGACGCGGCGCTTATGGATCGCCGCCCTGGCGATCTGAGCGGCGGTCAGTGCCAGCGCATAGGCATAGCTCGCGCGCTGGCTATCGAGCCACGGCTGATCGTTGCCGATGAATGTGTCGCTGCGCTCGATGTGTCCATCCAGGGGCAGATCATCAATTTGCTGATGGAACTGGGTCAGCGAATGCATCTTGGCATGATCTTCATCGCACATGACCTGGCCATGGTGCGGCGTCTCTGCGACCGGATTGCCGTCATGTATCTTGGCCGCATCGTCGAGGAAGGTCCCACAGAAGAGGTCTTTGGTGATCCGCGTCATCCATATACCCGCTCGCTGATCGAGGCCGTCCCCGAGATCGACCCCGCGCGCGGACTGCCCGCAGCGCCCCTTCAGGGTGAACCACCCAGCCCGGTGGATCTGCCCAAGGGTTGCTCTTTTCATCCGCGCTGCCCGCTGGCGCGTTCGGAATGCAGCGCCATCCTGCCGCCGCTGGTCGGGGCGCGCGCGCATCGCGCCGCCTGCATCCTGGCGCCCGGTGGCCAACTTAACAAGGCAGGGGACAACCTGCCCAAGACGATCCCCGTAACCCCAACAGAAAGGACAGTGAAATGCTGAAAGGCAAATTCACCCGCTATTTGACCGCCGCGGCAGTGGCTGCGCTGATGACTGGCACCGGTATCGCCGAGGCCGCTGGCGTATTGACTATCGGTCGCCGCGAGGACGGCACCACCTTTGACCCCATCGCGACCGCGCAGAATGTCGACTTCTGGGTCCTCGCCAATGTCTATGATGTGCTTGTGCGCGTCGACAAGAGCGGCACCAAACTGGAACCTGGTCTCGCCGAGAGCTGGGAAATCAGTGACGACGGCAGCACATACACTTTCAAGATCCGTGACGCCAAATTCTCTGACGGAAGCCAGATCACCTCTGAGGATGCGAAGTTCTCGCTGGATCGCATCCGCGGCGACGAAGGTTCGCTTTGGTCGGACAGCTACCAAATCATCGAGAGCATGGAGACACCCGATTCTCAGACGCTGGTGGTCACGCTGTCCGGCCCCTCGGCCCCTTTCCTGGCGTCTCTCGCCATGCCGGGCGCTTCAATCATCTCGAAGGCCGGGATGGAAGAAATGGGTGTCGAGGCCTATGCCGAGCGTCCCATCGCATCGGGTGCCTTCTCGGTCGAGGACTGGCTGCGCGGGGATCGTGTGATCCTGACCAAGAACCCGCATTTCTGGGAAGCGGATCGTGTCAGTCTTGACGGTGTCGAGTGGATCTCGATCCCCGATGACAACACCCGCATTCTAAAGGTACAGGCAGGCGAAGTCGATGCCGCCATCTTTGTTCCCTTTGCGCGGATCGAAGATCTGAAAGCCGATCCCAACCTCAAGATACACCTGGACCAGTCCACGCGCGAGGATCATCTTCTGATCAACCATGCGAATCCGCCGCTTGATCAGAAGGCGGTACGTCAGGCCATCGATATGGCCATTGACAAGCAGGCGATCGTGGATGCCGTGACGTTCGGCATCGGCGAGGTCGCTTATTCCTATGTCCCCAAGGGCTCGCTCTATCACTACGAAGACAACCTTCAGCGCCCTTACGACCCCGAGAAAGCCAAGCAAATGTTGGCCGAAGCCGGTGTCGATGGGCTGACGCTTGATTACATCGTAAATGCCGGCGACCAGGTGGATGAGCAAATCGCCGTATTGCTGCAGCAACAGTTGGGTGCGGCGGGCATCACTGTGAACCTGCAAAAGATGGACCCGAGCCAGACATGGGATACCTTGGTCGTCGGAGAGTATGACGTGTCGGTCATGTACTGGACCAAGGACGTCATCGACCCCGACCAGAAGACGACCTTTGTTCTGGGCCATGATTCCAACAATAACTACATGACCAACTACAACAATCCCGAGGTAAAAGAGCTGGTTGCCGCTGCCCGCGTCGAGATGGACGATGCCAAGCGCGAGGCGATGTATGTCGATCTGCAGAAGATGGCAAAGGAAGATGTCAACTGGATCGACCTTTACTACAGCCCCTATCGCAATGTGACGCAGAGCAATATCGAGGGGTTCTATCAGAATCCGCTGGGCCGTTTCTTCCTCGAAGATACAGTCAAGAACTGAGCAATGTACAAGAATTGCCGGCGCGTGATTGACGCGCCGGCATGTGGCGCTGACGCATCTGCCAAACCGGCGATTTCCGGCAAGCACTGCATACCAGGATCGGTCAGTTGACCCTGCAACGCATCTTCCTTGCACGCCACAGGGCACGCAAGTGCGCGTATTCGTCACGCCCGGCAGACCACGGGGGGATGATGCGCAACAGGGCAGGGCAGGCCACCTTGTGCAAGACATGGTCGAAGGGCGATCTGCCCACGCGTCGGGGCGCTTGCCTGATAGATCAAATTCCGCCGTGACGCGACGTTGATATTCCGAAGCCCCCGTGAAGCGGCGGCCGGAAACCTAGAGTAAACTGCCTTGAACCTGAATCACCTTTCGTTAACTTCAATCAAAGATTTCAACGTGATAGGTGGCGCGGGATACATCAAGTTCAAGGCGGAAGGCTTTAGTTGGGGCTGATCCGTTCGTTGCGGACCTCTGCTTGTTCTGCTTGCGACAGGTTGCTCATCGCACGATCGATCAGTGCTGTGCCGGTCGGCACGTCCTGACCGCGATATCGGGGCGCGCCAAGGTGCGGGGACTCGCCCTGTCTGCTGATGCCATCCATGTCGAACAGGGTCTGGTCGAAAACGGGGTAGTCCTGGAACTCTGATGGCACGCGTTCACCGGTCAGAAGCGAAATCACCTTCAGGCTATCCTGCAGGGTTCCGGCCGGGTCGCGGTATGCGATTGCCGTGCCGTCGCGCACAAAGGCATGGTATCCATCGCTATCGGAGAATTTCAAACGAGGTGTCCCGGCCGCATCAAAGACTACAATGCGCTCGCTTCCACCATCTGAGGCAAATATGGCTGTACCCTGGCGGCTCAGCACTGCGCCACCTTCGCTGCGGATCCAGTTCGGATCACGCGGGATCGAGAAGATATGCCGCAAAGCCCGACGATCATGGATGAAAACCTCGGCCGCATTCTGCTCTTTGCGATAAGAGGGTACGGGCTCGAACGCGAAAAGACGCCCATCCGGCAGCCAGGACAGCTCAAAATTCCGACGTTCCGGCAGCGGCAAGGAGTGCACCGACAGATCGGCCATATTGGTCAGAAAACTCCCTTTTGGCGTTTGGACTGCAAAAGTGCTGTCGTCGTGCGAAAATCCGATGGGCCACACAACGCCCGAGTAGTTTTCAAGAAGGCCTTGGACATCCGGTACTGGAATCGTGACACTGGACTTGTGCGTCCCGGTACGCCCATCAAAGAAATGAAGCGTCGCGCCGTCCTGCTCGGTGACGGCCACAATGTCGCCCGTGGAAGAGAAGAAAGGATAGCTCCACGTCAATATTCCTGAACCGTCTGGCTTGCGCAGCTCCGCGACGAACGTCCCTTCGGGCATGGCGTAAAGCTGGGCTCCGACTTCACTTGTGACAGCCATGACATCACCCGTGGGGCTGACGACGCCGCCGGAAGCGTTGGTGATCGGGAATGGGGGTTGCCCCAGCGGCAGCCGAAGGACACGCGCCGCCACACTTCGATAAAGCAGGAGATGAGCCGCCTTGAAGCGCGACAGATCATCAGCAGTCGGTGTGTCCGGTAATCCTTTGAGCGCTGCGAGGATGGCGCCTTGTCGATCGCCGCTCAAGAGCAAGCGTTCGGCTTCACGCGCGAAACGATCGGAGGTTTCGACCAGGGGATCGACCGTCTCATCGGCAATCGACACTGCTGCGCCGGTGCCTGCCTTCCGGGTGAACGTTTTGGCGGCCTCATAGAGCGCCGGACCGGTTGGAATGCTGTCGGCCAGAAGACCCGCGTGGTTCTGGGTCACCATGAATCCGGCCAGGCTGCCGTCGGGGGCATAAATGGCTTGGTTGAAATCGACGAAATCCCGAGGCTGGGTCGCCAGCGGTGTACCGTCCATTGCAAATACTTCGACATTCACATCCGATATCCGCATGGAATCACTGCCACGCATGAAACTGATCACCTGACCATTCCTAGCAAAGCGCAGATCGCCAATATCCCCGACGACCAGCGCAAGCCGCGTGCCATCCAGACCGTAGAGCATTGTCTGTGTGCCCGTTCCAATGGCAAAAACGGGAGCGGAAGGAGAGGCCTTCAAATTGCCTTGCGGCGCGTCGATGTTGTCGAGAACCACACGCGCAGTGCCATCAAGCCGATAGGCCACGATCCTGGCGCGCCCCGTTTCCTGCGAAATGTTAGCGGCAAGGATGCTGCCATCAGATGCCCAGGCCGATGGCGATACGAATGGGTCGGGGAAACGCAGCACGTGTTCGCCAGTGCCGACCGAGAACACGGACGCGCCATTCTGGTTTTTCAGCACAACATGCCGACCGTCGGGCGAGAACAGGATCATAATGGCGTCTGACTGGATGCGACCGCGCTCAATTCCTGTTTCGGCGTCAAACAGGATCGTCTGCCCGTCGCCCAGCGAAACGATCCCGAGAGTACCGTCAGGTGAAAATGCGGCGTGCCCCATGGAGGTCCACGCCGCGCCGATCGGCTGCGACGATATGAAACTGTTGATCACTCTGTTTGTCGCCTGATCCACCAGGTGGACGCTGACCCGTGCGTTGGGATCGATCGATCCCGAGATCTGTTGCGTGATGAGAGCTCGCCGACCACCGGGGCTGAGAAAGCCCACAGTAAAAAAGTCCCCGGGAAGGTCGATCCGAATACTACGCGAGGCGAAAGCGCGCCAGAGAGCAGTCCAAGCTTCGGGATATGCTGTGATATCTTCCTCATTCACCCCGTCTGGTAGCCCTCGCAGGGCTTCCGCGATTGCTGCAGGTCTATTGCCCTGATCAAGCAGCAAGTCGATCGCGCGTTCGGCGTGGGCGCGAGACTCTTGAGGGGACAGGCTGCTCGCCATGACCGCGGTGCTCGCAAGTAAAACGAGACAAGCGGCGACAACCCGCAATGCGACAGGTCCCAAAAGCCAAACTTTATCCATGTCACCCTCTGTCGAAATGCCATGATCAAATGAGATGTGGCGAAACGTTCGGTCATAGCTGCCGAACAAACTCTGGGCGAACACCGCTACGAGTCAAGCAAGAAGGGCCGCTGCGTGGAGACAAGCCGGTGCTGGTCCTGTACATGATTGCTGGCTGAAAACACGGATGGTGAACTTGGTTGAAGGGCACACGAAGGCTGGAGACCCGTCTTCACGGTGGTTCTGAAATCGTGCACATTTCTCCGCAAACAGCTTGTGCCGCAGCCATGCAGGCTTCGGTTTTCATGCCTGATTGTTCAGCGCCCTGAACTCCATGGCGCGGGGCCAAAAGCAGCCCCCGAGCGATGAATTTGTGCCCAGATCACATGATCCGCGCACTGTTGACTGTTGCCACCGCCTTTCGGACAGAGTTTTTCAAAGCCGCGGTCGGCAGGTCGCCAGTTCACCCTAGGCTGTCTAGCCAGTCCTGTCCCAGACGCGCCGTAGTCGCGGCAAATCCCGGAGCAAGCTCCTGCGGCTCTGGCGCTTCGATATGACTGCCGATCCACGCCAGAAGCGCCATACGGCGAAGCATGATGAACGTGTCGATTTCGGCTTCGTCTTCGGCGCTCAAATGGCGCACAGAGCGGTACCCTTTCAGCCAGGCGGCCTTGAAATCGGGTATCCGCGGATCGTCTTCGATAAAGCTGATGGCGGCGGCGAAATCATATAGAAACCAGCCAAACCCGCAGTCGTCGAAGTCAATCAGCCGCGTGCCGTTCCCGTCGATCAGCAAATTGGCGAGCCGCATATCCGCGTGAATCAGGTTGTATCGTTCCGGGGCTTTTCCATAGACCTGCAATCGTTTGCCTATGGTGGCTTCCACCCGCTCGAGAACGTCCCCGACGTCTTGGGTCACTTCAGGCGCATCGCGCCAGTTGCCCCATGTCGGGTTCGCACCGAAGACCGCATCGACATCCCACGTCAGCCGTTCGAAACGGTCCGGTTTTTTCCAGCGGATCGCATGCTCGTGGCAGCATGCCGCGATTGCACCCAGTTCCTCATATCCGCCGGTCATGTCGCTGGTTTCGTCGGGTGCGTCGCCTTCGACGAAATGGAACAGCACCAGGAAGCGCGGATCTGGCAGGCCATCGACCCGCGCTTCCTGAATTGGTTGGCCGTCCTTGCCAATGTAATACCCCGGCGTTGCGACAACCTCTTCGGATCTGAGCGCGTCGAGCCAGGACAATTCACATTCGATCGCACGGCGGGTGTGATAGTTCTCACGATGGACGCGCAGGATGGATTTATAGCCCCCGGGTGCTTCGACCAGATAGGTTGCGTTTTCCGAAACATTGATCAGGCGGACCGTTGCATCTTTCGGCACGTCCCAAAACACGAGCGCCTTTTCGGCAAGTTCCTGCAAATGTTCCAGCAGCCGCTCCAGCGGCAGATCCGATCCGTCCATCATTCCCTCCGAACTTCAGATTTCTTCGATCGCTTCAAGCGATTCCGGAATGATCTGCCCGCCATCCACGACGATCTGCTGGCCGGTGATATAGGCCGCTTCATCCGACGCGAAGAACAGCGCGGCGTTGCCGATGTCTTCGACGCCGCCCAGCCGCTTGAGCGGAATCGATGCGGCCATCGTGTCCAGATACTCCTGCCCGAGATCCTGCAGGCCCTCGGTATAGATATTGCCCGGCATCACCGCGTTGATCGTGGTATTGTAGCGCGACAGTTCCATTGCGGCGGTCTTGAGAAACCCCAGTTGTCCCGATTTCGATGCGCCATAGTGGGCCCAGCCGGGAAAGCCCGTGACCGGTCCCGTGATGGATGACGTCAGGACAACGCGGCCTTTGCCTTGCTTCTCGAAATGCGGGATCGCCGCCTTTACACACAGAAAGGACGAGCGCAGGTTCGTCGCCATCACCCCATCCCATTCTTCGGGGTCCATATCCACGATCTTGGTCTGCGGGAAAGCGCCCGCATTGGCACAGATCACGTCCAGACCACCTTGTGCGCTGGCCGTGCTGTCCATCATCGCCTTGACCGAGTCCCAATCGGACACGTCGCAGATTTCATAGCGCACATCGCCTTCGATTTCGGCGGCGGCCTGTTTCAGCGCCTCTTCGCCCCGCGCAGTGATCGTCACTTTGGCACCCTGTCGGGCGAAAACCGCAGCGATGCCACGACCGATCCCCTTGGACCCACCGGTCACAATGACACTTTTTCCCTTTAACGATGTCAGCATGGATACCTCCCTATCCTAATGTTGAGCGATTTTGCTTTCCTTGTTGGCACGCAGCATCCAGGCGACGCAGAGTGCGGCCATGATGATGACGAACGATCCGACCACGGACATGATCCCGAGGGTCGGAACCAGCGGTGAATAGCCCGAGACCATCTTGGCGTAGAGCCATTCGGGCAGAGTTGAATCCGCGCCGGTGGTAAATAGCGAAAGCGGAAAATTACCCCAGCTGAGCAGGAACGCGAACAGCCCCGCCGATACCAGCCCCGGCATCAGCAACGGCAGGGTGATCTCGCGCAGGATTGTCGGCGTGCCGGCCCCCATGTCGCGGGCGGCCTCTTCCAGAGCGGGATCGAAACCGTAGGCGCGAATGGCGACGATAAGCGTGGCGATCGGTGCGATCCAGACCAGGTGTGCCACCACGGCCGTTTTCCATGTCGGGATGATCCCCAGCGAATTGAACCACATCAGAAGTGCCAGCCCCAGCACGGTTTGCGGAAAGAAGATCGGCAACAGGATCAACTTCTGGAACGCCGTCCGATAGCGCCAGTTGTAGCGGGCAAACGCCAGCGCCCCGAAAAAGGCGATGACGACCGATATGATGGTAACGATCACCGCGACCGAAAGCGACGTCCAGAGCAGATCCTTCACCGTGCTGCTGGCAAGCGCGTCAGCATACCATTTGCTGGAATAGCGTTTGATCGGAAAGCTCAGATAGCGCGCACGAGAGACCGAGGCGAATCCGACCGAAACAAGCGGCAGATACAGAAACCCGATAACCAGCAGGCCATAGATGAACAACACGATCCGGGTCGAACGGGACGCAGGCATCAGCGCTTCCTCCCCATGATGGCGTCAAGGTCGACGCGGCTGACGCCGAGCAGGGCAAAGGTTCCGATGATGACGATCAGGATCATCGACAGGGCAGAGCCCAGCGGCCAGTCCTGCCCGAATGTGAAGGCGGTCTCGATATCGTCTGCAATCGCGATCACCGCCTGGCCTCCGAGGATCTTGCTTTCCGCCAGCGCGCCCGCCGCCAGCACAAAGCTCAGCAGCGAACCAACCACGATTCCGGGCGCCGCTTGCGGGATCTCGATCTGGGTCAGGATTTGCCAGCGTGTCGCCCCCAGGTCGGCGGCAGCCTGCCGCGTGTCATCGGGCACCATGGCGATCCCCTGGGCCAGGGGAAACAGCATGAACGGCAGATAGACATAGACCAGGCCGAATACGATGATCGGAACACCATAGAGCGGGCTTTCAAAGCCGACCCCGGTCCAGGTCCGGATGTGTCCTTCGATCAGGCCGCCCTTCATCAGCGTCAGAACCCAACCGAACAGCCGGATGTTCTCTGAGACAAAGAGGCTCATCACCACGGCAATGGTCAACACCAGCGTAAAGCGGCCAAAGACCTTGGCCATACCATAGGCCAGCGGCCAGCACACCACCAGCAGGATCAGCGTCGACGCCAGGGCCATGCCAAGCGACCACAGAAGCGATTTGTAGTATCCTTGGCTGAAGAACACCCGATAGGCCGAGAAATCCGGTGTGTTCGACAGGCTGAACACCTTTTGCGGCATGATCGAAAACAAGGCGATCACCGCCATCGGCGCGAGAAATGCCAGCAACAAGACCGCTGTCATCGGAAGCGCGGAAAGAAACCCCAGTTTGCGATCCAGCCGCTGCATCAGGCTTCTCCGATCAGATGGATATGGTCCGCGTTGAAACCGAGACGGACATGCTGACCGACGGCATTTTCCAACCGGTTTTCGCGCAGTTTCTCGATGGTGATCAGATCTTCCTGCGGGCCCTTGATTTCGTATTGTATCCGCGATCCCAGGGCATATTCCTCCTGGACCTGCCCTTCGACAAGATAGTCGAACCGGTCGGTTGCCGAGGCAAATTGCACGTATTCAGGGCGGATCATCAACAGCCCCTTTCCATTGGCCGGCAGACCATCTTGCGTCGTGTTGACGGTCAGACCCGGGGCGGACAGGGTCTTGCCGTCTTCAGAGGTGACCTCGAACAGGTTCACCTCGCCCATGAATTCGGCCACGAAGCGGCTGACAGGCTTGCCATAGATATCGTCCGCAACGGCGATCTGCTCAAAACGTCCACCATTCATGATCGCGATCCGATCCGACATCACCATCGCCTCTTCCAGCGAATGGGTGATATAGACAAAGGTCTTGCCGGTCCGGTGGTGAAGGTCCTTGAGTTCCTTTTCCAGCGTCTTGCGCAGACGGTAATCCAGCGCCGAGAGCGGTTCGTCGAAGAACAGGATCTCCGGGTCGAACGCCAGGGCGCGGGCCAGGGCCACCCGCTGGCGCTCGCCGCCTGAACATTGAGAAATGCGCTTGTGATAGTAGTCCCGCGGCAGACGCAGCAGATCCAGCAGCTCCAATGCCCGGTCTCGCCGCTTCTCAGCGGGTTCCTTGCGCAGTTTCAGCGGGAACTCGATGTTCTGGCCGACGGACATGTGCGGGAACAGGGCCAGCGACTGGAAGACCATACATGTCGGTCGCAGGTTCGCCGGAGTCTGGTCAATGCGCTGGTCACGCAGATGGATCTCGCCGCTGGTGACCTCGTCCATACCGACAAGAAGCCGGATCAACGTGGACTTGCCGCTGCCCGAGGGGCCAACGATGGTAAAGAACTCACCCTCGTGAATATCAAGGTCAACCCCGTGCAATGCCGTGAATGCACTAAATTTCTTTACGACGCCGCGCAGGCGCAGAAGGGCGGATTCTGTCATGTATGTGCCTCGGTAGCGGATACCTGCGACGGGTTTGCCATCGCAGGTATCTGTTTGATCAGGACCTGCGGGCCTGCGTGTAGACGTCAATCAGCGTGTCGTACGAGCTAACGACGTCGTAATCGAGCGATCGCGCCATGTCCTCGCTCAGGCTGTCCATCTGGATCGCGTCCAGTTCTTCAGCATCGAACAGCGCCATCACGTCCGGGTTGCCCATCTGGCTGACCGGGTTATAGGTGCCTTCGGTAAACGCCACCGATTTCGACGCCTCGGGCGATTGCACGTATTCAAGGAACTCTTCAGCCAGGCGGCTGGGATCGGGATTGTTGACCGCAGAGGTCAATTCGATCCAGACACAGCCCCCTTTGCCGTCCACCGGACCGGATTTCGGGGTAATCGCGCGGACATTCGTGGCGCCGTCATACCGAGCCGGTGACGCGGTGTAGACACCGCCGGTGAAATAGGCATCGATTTCACCGTTGATGAGCGCGGTGTTCATTGCCACCAGATCGTCGGTCAGCAGTTTCGAGCCCCCAAAGATCGCTTCTGCCGTGGATTTGAAGCTGTCCAGATCTTCGCCTTCAACCGGTGCGAACGGGTTCAGACCTGCCGCCAGGCACATGTGGATGACGTTCCAGTTGTCATAGGTCAGAACCCCGTAGCGGTCTTTCATCGCCGGATCCAGGAACAGATTCCAGCCCTGGTCCTCGGCCATTTCGCGGCTGATGACATCGGTATTCACGACAAAGCTGAACGGGCCATAGCGCTGCGGCATGCCGATCAGTTCACCATCGTCGGCAAAGGCCAGCGGATAGTCCGTGAACTCCGGCAGCATCTTTTCGAAATAGGGCATGAACCGGTCTTTGTTCAGAGGCCGGATCAACCCCTCGGGATACAGCTGGTCGCGTGCCCAAGGCTGGTTGACGTTGATCAGGTCCCAGACATTGGTCTCACCGGCGCGCAGCTTGTTGATCATGTCGGGGTCGGAGGTGCCGCTTTCCGCGCGAACGGTCGCGCCCGGGTGCAGGGCGCGGAACGGACCCAGGGCCTCGTCGGAATTATATCCTTCCCAGCACAGGATGTTCAGTTGGTCATCGCGCGCGGCCCATGCCGGCCCTGCCAGAGGGCCGAGTGCCGCCGCCCCCGAAAGCGCCGCTGTTCGGTGGATGAATTGACGCCTGGACAGTTTGGTCATGTCTTTGTCTCCTTGTCGGTTTCGATTGTGGGGGATTTTTCCCTTCTCACTTTGCATTTGACTTCGCGTCGGATTTCTAGGACGGGCGTCCTTTGATCGCGCTCAGCACTTCTGTTATGCGGTCGCGGGCGATTTTCATGTCCGACAGTGGGCCGGACATGAAAATCCGCCCCGTCGCCCCCATCATCTGTACGTCGTTGATGGTCACGCCGGGGGCCGCTTTTTCGGCTTCGTTGGCGGCGACACAGGCGAACAGGGCAGGGGCCATTTCATAGATCAGCAGAGCAACCCCGGGGACCAGGATCGAACCGTCGCGCGACCTGTTCAGGATGATCGCATGTTGGTCAGACAGGTTCTCGATAATATCATGATAGAGAATTTTCGGTGCCAGCTGGTCTGTCGCCTTGGCGTCGATGCCCTTCAGGATCGCCTTGCCCGCCGCGTCCAGTTCCTGCATCGAATTCGCATGCAGTTCCAGAAGGCCGAACTGACGTTCGGTAAACAGGATACCCGGCTCCATGTCTGGGGCGACCTTCAGCGCCAGATCGGTGATACGGTGAATGCTGAGCGCAGGCGCCACTTCGATGATCAGCGAGTTCTGCCCCCGAAAGGGCGGATAGGCGCGGGCGCGCGTTGGCGAGGACAGATAGGCTGCGAACTGCGGCTGCAAGTCTTCGATGGGGAGATACACGCGAAGTTCTGTCATGTCCTATCTGTCCTCTTGACCGGCCTTGATTATTTCGCGGCTTCGAAATGCTTGCCGAGATCGGCATGCGGGCGCGGAATGACATGCACCGCGGTCACTTCGCCGACCTGACTGGCGGCCTGTGCGCCGGCCTCGGCCGCTGCTTTCACCGCGCCGACATCGCCCTTGACCACGACCGAAACCAGGCCGCCGCCCACTTCGTTGCGGGCAACGATCTCGACATTTGCCGCCTTGACCATCGCATCCGCAGCCGACAGGGCGGGCACATAGCCTTTGGTTTCGATCATTCCGATTGCAAGATTTGCCATTAAAATTTCCTCTCTCGTGTCCTATTTGGATATTTCGTCGATTGAGCCGATGATCAACGCATCCACCGGCGCGGTTTTCCCTTGGAAATAGGTGGCTGCGACTGAACCCTGGGTGACCAGAACGGCTTCGTTGTCATCACAGCCAAGCGGATCGAAGGCGATCAGATGACCGCCGTCATCGGTCTCGATTTCCAGCAACGCCCCCGCGGGGAGGGTGTCGATATGTCTGGACGACCAGACCTTTCCTTTGACGCGACCTTTTATCATGCCTCAATCCTCTCGATCCGAATGCCTTTGCGGCGCGCTTCGTCTTGGGCCAGCGGCGTCAGGCGGGTGTGCTTGGGCAGGCGGATGGTTCCCGGGTTCAGCGCGGCGATGTCGCTTTCGGTCACCAGCTTCTTGTCCAGCACTGTGCCTGCAGGCCCGGGCGGGCTGCTGACGATTGCAGGCCTTGGCGACAGCTGGGAACAAGACCCGCCGCCAGCAAGTTCGTAGCGCAGCTGGCCGGCCTGAACCTGCGCGGCAAAGCCCGGATCCTGCGCCTTTGACAGAAGGTCTTGTGCGAAGCGGTTCAAATCGCTGCTTGAACTGATCCGGACGGTTTCCACCGCCGGGCCTGTCTCGGACCGAAGCGCAGCCAGTTCCTCGCGCAGGATTGCGCGTATCGCGTCTCGCAACTCGGACATCACGCAGCCCCGGCATCGCGCAGGGCCGCTTCGGCCGCGTTTCTGGCGTTGCGCACATCGGCCTCGGTTCCGGCCAGGTATAGCCGTCCGTTGGCCCCGATCATGCGCATGTCGATCACCTTGATATCGGCTTCTTTCTCGGCCTCGTTGCAGGCCAGAATGGCATAGGCCGCCGATTGGCATTCCAGCAGATAGATACTGTCGCCGCCGATCACCATCGAGCCCAGCTTGTTGCGATTCATCAGAAACGCGTGTTGGTCATCGACATTGGTCACCAGTTTCGAGGCGAGGATCTTGGGCTTTGCCACATCCGCCATCGACTGACCCAGTGCCTCGAGAATGGCCGCGGCACCGGAATGTACTTCGGCGGTGGAATGCGAATGAAACTGCAGCGTGCCAAACTGACGTTCCACCACCAGAAGACCGGCCCGTACATCCGCGCTTTTGAGGACGATATCGGTCAGGGCCTCGATATCCAGACCCGGCGCGATTTCTACGATCTGGGCGGCCATCCGAAGGCGCGGCAGCGTGCCGCGCATCCATGTCGAGATATAGGCCAGCGTCTGCGGTTGAAGCTGGTCGATGAAGATGGAAGCACGTAATTCGGTCATCAGGTGCTCCCTCGAAGGCTGCGAAGTTCTTGCAGGATCAATTGTCTCAGTTCATCCTTGTCGACCGCGGGTGCAGAGGCTGTCGGTTGAAGTTGTGGTTGGGTCGGCGCCGGAGCAGGGGTGTGCATGGTGCCCGATAAGTCGATCCCGTCCAGATCGGCCGGTACATCCCGGCCGAAGGCGATCCGCGTCCAGTGCACCAGATGCTGAGGGCCGACATTCTCGCCGACCGAGGATCGGCCGGCATAACCCGTGCCGATCATGAAAGATGGCGGCAAATAGGTCGAAAAACCGGCCGCCCCCTGGCTGCAGGGCACGTTCACCACCACGCGGTACACCGGCATGGCCTGGGAATAGGCGACCAGCCGCGCGTTGTCCGTGCCATGAAACGCCGCCGAATGTCCGGCCCCGCGTGTCGCACAATGTTTGGCAAAGGTGATCGCCTGCTGAAAATCAACCGCAGCGGTCAGGGTCAGCACCGGGCAGAGCTTTTCCTGGAAAAGCAGATCATCCTGACCGGGCCGCGGAACGACGGGCACCAGAATTCTGGTTGCGGGGTTCACCCGTATGCCTGCCTTGTCGGCAATCCAGGTCGCGGATTTGCCGATCGCCTCGGTATTGAAACCCTTGCCGGTCCACAGATAGTCACGCAACCGATCGGTGTCGGCGTCGTTGCAGATATGCGCGCCCGCAGTCCGAAGTGCACGTTCCACATTGCCCCGGTTCTCTTCCAGGGTCAGAACAATGCTCTCGTTGGTGCACAGGATCGCATTGTCGAAACTCTTGCTGTCGACCAGGCACTTGGCCGCCGCGTCGACATTGGCTGACGGATCCACATAGGCAACCGCATTGCCCGAACCGACCCCCAGCGCCGGATTGCCCGAGGAGTACGCCGCGCGGACCATCGCGTTGCCGCCGGTCGCCATGATCACGTTGATCTTGTCCGACGCCATGATATCTTTGACCAGGGGCACGGAGGGCTCTTCTACACATTGGATCAGACCGGAAGGCGCGCCTGCGGCCTCGGCCGCCGCCGCCAGGTGACGGGCCGCATCAGCAGAACATGCCTTGGCAAATGGGTGCGGGCTCAGCACGATGGCATTGCGGCTCAGGATTGCCAGCATCGCCTTGTAATAGACCGTTGCCACCGGATTGGTGACCGGGGCCAATGCGAACACGACCCCCGCGGGTTTAGGTATTTCGATGATCTTGCGGTCATGATCCACGCGCGGCGCGGTAAGGTCCAGATCCCGGTAATAATCCAGCAGGTCATGGGTGCAGAGCCGGTTCTTGATCGTTTTGTGTTCGACCACGCCATAGCCGGTCTCGCGCACCGCCCAATCGGCGTAATCGGCCGCTTTTTCGTTTCCGGCCTTTGCGACCGCCTCGGCGATCCGCAATACGGCGTCATGATCGAAGGTCCGATAGTATTTTGCCGCCCAGGCCGCGCGGCTGACCTTCATCCGGGCCGCCGACAGGTCACGATCGGGAACGCTCAGAAGTGCTCCGCCATCCATCAAGCAATCCTCCGCGAGGTTTTCAGAAGCTGGCGGGCCCGTGGCATGGCGGCGTCAAAGCGATCCATGATTTCCTGACACAGATCCACATCCTTCACCACGCCGGGCTTGAACTGAAGCACGCGCTTGTCGAGTGATGAGAAGATCGCCCAGACACCGTTTTCATAGAGCGCGCGCGAAACGGCGACGGCACCTTCGGGATGGTCGAACTCCAGTCCCAAAACCACGCCCCGCTGGCGCACGCCACAGAATATGTCACTGTGGCGGGCCATCATCTCGGCCATGGATTGGGCGAAGAAATTGGCGACGAAATCGATGTTTGAAACAACCTCGGGTCGTTGCAGCATTTCGATGACGTGATGGCCGACCAGGCAGCCCAGTTCGGATCCGCCAGAGGTCGAGATATGCGCAGCGCCGTCCTCGATCTGCCATTGGCCGCATTCCTCGTTCACAAGACAGGCGCTGATCGGGTAGATGCCGCCGCCCAGCCCCTTGCCGCAGACAAAGATGTCAGGCGTCAGCCCATAGCCCTGCCAGCCCCACATCACGCCGGTGCGCATCAGCCCGGTCTGAACCTCGTCGGAAATGAACTTGGCCCCGTATTTGTGGCAGAGATCCTGGCAGGTCTTGAGATATCCGTCATGCGGCAGCGGGAAGCCGTAAGTGGCGGGGATGGTTTCGATGATAAAGGCGGCGACGTCGCCCTTCTTCAGTTCGCGTTCCAGCGCATCGGCATCGTTGAACGGCACTTGAATGAACTCGTCGGGCCGATCCGCCAGAAAAATCTTGGTAAATCGCTCGTCACCTGTTGCCACCGACAGGCCCGAATGCCCGTGATAGCCCTTGATGATCGAAATGATCTTCTTGCGCTTGGTGGCATAGCGTGCGGTCTTGATCGCGATTTCGACGGCTTCGGCGCCACCGGCGCCAAAGACGGCGTACTTCATATGCGGCGCGGTCTTGACCAGCTTTTCCGCAAAGGCGGCGCGTGCGACCGAGGGGAACCAATGGTTGCCCATGTCGAAATAATCGAGCCCGGATTTAAGCACGTCCACCAGCTCTCGATGTCTGTGGCCGAAGTTGTAGGTGCCGCCATTCAGGTGAAGATCAATCAGGCGCTTACCTGACATGTCATGCAGATAATAACCTTCGCGCCGATCGATCACCATCGGCGTGCCGGCATCTTTCCAAAAGCTGACCTTGCCCGGGTTCCAATATTCCGCCGCCTTTTCGAGCAGCGCCTCCTTGGAGTCGAAAGAGAAGTATCCGTAGTTAAACACGCGAATCCCCTGTTCAGTTGGTCAACACTTGCCTAGTTTTGACCGACTTACAACAAAAAAGTCGTCATAACGGTCAAGTTTCCGCTATAACTCTCACAGTTTCGACGATAGATTGGCCAGCAGGAGGAACTGTCTGGTGCAGAAACAGTCGAAAAAGGGCCGGCGGCAGGCACATATCCTGGAGAACCTCGACATCAATCCGGCGATGCGTGTGGGTGAACTGGCCGACAAGCTCGACGTTTCTTCGGAAACCGTTCGCCGGGATCTGGCCGAACTGGATGCGGCGGGTCGGATCAGGCGTACCTATGGCGGTGCGGTCAGGACGACGACGTTTGAACCGGTCCTGGCCGAGCGGCTGAAGCTGCATGTCACCGCGCGCGAGAAAATCGCGCGCCACGCGATGACTTTGCTGGAGGATGCGGACAGCCTGCTTATCGGCGGGGGGGCCACGACGTTGCACTTTGCCCGCGCGTTGAAATCCATCGATCGGCAGATCACTGTCCTGACCGCATCCTTCGGTATCGCCATCGAACTGGCCACAAACCCACTGATCGAGGTCATCTCGCTGCCGGGCAAGGTGGAGCCGAAGGAGGGTCTGCTCCACGGGCCCGAAACTCTGGAGTATATCAATCGATATCGGACACCGATTGCTGTTATGGGGGCTTCGGGCATTGATGAAACCGGCGTCAGCGAAGCCCTGTTGAGCGCCGCGCAGGTCTATGAAGCGATGATCCGGATCGCCGACCATACGATTGTGCTGGCCGACGGCTCAAAGATGGGCAACCGATCCCTGCGGCAGATCCTGAGCTGGGGACCGGACACGACCCTGGTAAGCGATACCGCGCCCACCAGCGCCATTCGCCATGCCTTTGATGAAGCGGGTGCAGCTTTCCGGATTGCGACCTGAATACTCTTGATATGATATCTTGAGATATCCAGATGAATAATGCCGCGTTTCGGGTGCTTGCACTTTGGACCTGTAACGCCCGAGTTCTGCCTGAATCCGGGTGATGCAGCCTGATCAGGCGGCGTTGGTTTCTGTGGCGCCGGTCCCCCCGACGCCGTTTCGGAACTTGATGCCTTGGCGTTCTTGCGCGGTGGCACTGATGGCGTCAGCACCACACACGGCAATCGCCTCGTGGCATTTTCGGGTGTCATGGGCCCCATCCGCCGTGACCTTGACGGCTCGAACCTCCGTGCTTGCGCGCGATCTTGTGCAGCCAACAGCGCGCGGTCGGTATTCAGCGCTGCGTTTTCATGGGATCAGCTTGCGAGATGCTCAAACAACCGCGCGACGGCTTCGGCGCCCGGGTCAATGTGGCCTTCCAGCTGTTCGGCATTGATATAGCTGGCGCGCCCTGCCTTCGCTGACGTCAGGGTCGCCGTGTAGTTGGCGCCCTTTCGTGCAGCAGCCGCCGCAGCACCTATGCCAGCACCCAGCCCGTCCAGGGCGGGCAACAAGGCATCCACCATGGTCCGGTCTCCGGGGTTTGCGCCACCAATCTGACGCATCCTGGCGAGGCCCGTCTGCAACGCGTCCTTCATCGGCAGCCCCGATGACGACGCATCGCCCGCGGCAGCAAAGAAGATGGCAAGCAACACACCGGAGGAGCCCCCCATCGTCTGGCTCAGCTCAAGCCCGATGGCGCGATAAAGCTGTGTGTGATCTGCCAGTGGAAGCGTGTCCATCGCATCAATCAGCGCTCGGGCGGCTGTGGCAAGCGTTGATCCGGTGTCACCATCCCCGGATTTTGCATCCAGCAGATTGAGGTCCGCCTCGGACGCAATCAGAACGTTGCAGCACGCGGTCAGGAACGTCTTTGTCGGTTCATGAGCCGACGCGGGGGCTCGGATCGGGGACAGCCCATCGGGCAACGGCAAGACCTCCGGGATCTGCACCTTGTTACAGCCCGGCCAAGCCGGCGCGCCCACGGATTGCGCCAACAGGTCTTCGTCCCCGTTCGACAGCTCCATCAACGAGATTGAAAACCCGTGCATGTCCAAAGCGGTCATCATCGCATCAGGCCCGATCACGTGGCGAATATGCTGACCCATGTCAGAGGCCAATAGGGTTTCGGTAAGAATTGACATCTCAAGAAACGATGCACCGCCAAGGTTGTTGATCAGCGCCACGTGAGGCGTTTTGGGCATGCCAGCGGCCAGCTTTTCAGACATCAGCGCAATGGCATTTTTCGCACCGCTGGACGCCACCTGTTCAACGCCCGCCTCGCCGTGAATGCCCAGACCCAGTTCGGCCATGCCCTGAGGGACGCGGTCCTCTTTCAAAGATCCCGGAACCGTGCACGTGTCCAACGACATGCCAATGCTGCGGGTGGATTTGATGACCCGTTCGGCAGCCAGCGTACAGGCCTCGAGATTGGCACCGTTTTCAGCCATTGCGCCCGCGATCTTGTGGACAAACAAGGTCCCTGCCACGCCGCGAGCCTGGGGTAGGTCCGGCAAGGCCACATCGTCATCCACGATCACCATCGACACCTTGTGCCCAAACGCCCGCGCCCGTTCTGCCGCCAAGCCAAAGTTCAACCGGTCGCCGGTGTAGTTCTTGACGATCAGCAGGCAGCCTGCGGGACCTGTTACGGCGAGGATTCCCGCCAGGACCGCATCAACAGAAGGAGAGGCAAAGACATCGCCGCAAACGGCCGCGGTCAACATCCCTTCGCCCACATATCCTGCATGCGCCGGTTCGTGACCAGACCCACCACCGGACACCAAGGCGACCTTGGATTTGTCCCAGTCCGACCTGACAACAACGCGAATGTGCGGGTAGCCATCCAGCCGTGTCAATTTGCCCCCCGCCGCGGCAATGGTTCCGTCGATGGCCTGCGTGACCATATCTTCTTTGGCATTGATAAAGTGTTCCATGGTGCCCTCCCTTAGGCCACGCGCGCGCCGTTGGCGTCAAAATAATATGGTGTGTCGGGGCGAATTTTGACGATGTCGCCCTCGCTTAGTTTGGTGTGGGGGTCGGTCACTGTGATCAGAGCGTGATTTTTGAATGCCAGATGCAATCGTGTCTGATCGCCGAGACGTTCGACCCGTGTGACAATGCTGTCCTCGCCATCGCCTTGCACAATATGTTCCGGCCGCAGCCCGATTGACGCCGCACCCTGCGGCGCACCACCAAACACATCAGCCGGCAGCACGTTGATGCGCGGCTGGCCCAAACGGCTGGCCGCATAGACGCTGACGGGATTTTCGTAGATTTCACGCGGGGTGCCGAACTGTACCAGCTTGCCGTGGTCCAGAACGCCCACATGGGTCGCCATGGTCATCGCCTCGATCTGATCGTGCGTCACATAGAGCATCGTTGCACCTGAATTGGCCTGAATGCCCTTCAACTCAATCCGCAGATCCGAGCGCAATTTGGCGTCCAACGAGCTGAGTGGTTCATCCATCAGATACACGGACGGCTTGCGCACCAACGCCCGCCCGATGGACACGCGCTGCATCTCGCCGCCAGACAAGGCCGTCGCTTTGTTGTCCAGCTTATGGCTGATCTGCAAAACCTCGGCGACCTCACCAACCTTCTGGTTGATCACCTGCTGCGGGGTTTTCAGGATTGGCGATTTAAGCGGAAACTCAAGGTTCTGGCGCACGGTCAAATGCGGATAGAGCGAGTATTGCTGGAACACCATCGCCACGTCCCGTTGCGCAGGCGTCAACCCAGCCATATCGCGGCCACCGATGAACACGGACCCCGCGTCTGGGCGATCCAGACCGGACACCATGCGCAAGGTCGTTGTCTTTCCGGCCCCTGTCGGGCCAAGCAGCACCACAAAGGACCCGTCGGGCACTGTCATGGTCACAGCGTCCAACGCAGTCTGGTCGCCAAAGGATTTGGACACATTGGTCAGGGTCACATCAGCCATCGGCCAGCACCTCCGCGTTTGCGGCACTTTTCAGGGCCTGTCCGGTGGTTGCATTGAACAGCGTGATCGTTCGCGGGTCGAAATGCAGACCGGTCTGGTCACCGACTTTGACGCTATCCGATGACGACAGCCGCGCCTTGATGGCGCCATTGGCCGTGTCCAACGTCACGATCTGCGTGGTGCCCAGGTATTCCGTCGCCGTCACGCGACCACGGTAGGCCGCGCTGTCATCAAGGCACACGTGTTCGGGTCTGATGCCGAAAGTCAGGGCGCCGCGTGTTCCTTCGCGCACCTCTGGCACATTGAAAGATACGTCACCTAGCTGCACCTTTGTTGCGCCGGTCCCTATCGTGCCTTCGAAGTCGAGAAAATTCATGGGCGGAGAGCCAATAAACTGCGCCACAAATTTGGTCGCTGGCCAATCGTAAATATCCTGAGGGACACCGAACTGTTCAACAACGCCGTGGTTCATGACCACAATCTTGTCGCCCATCTGTATGGCCTCAAGTTGGTCATGGGTCACATAGACGGTCGTTGCGTTCATTCGGTCATGCAGCGCGCGCAGCTCTTCTGACATGTGTTCACGGAACTCGGCGTCCAACGCGCCCAAAGGTTCATCCATAAAGAACGCCTTGGGATCGCGGACGATGGCACGGCCTAGCGCCACGCGCTGACGATCACCACCAGACAGGCCACCGACAGGCTTGTTCAGAATGTCGGTTATTCCAAGAACCTCGGCGATCTCGCCAACCTTCTGTTTGACCTGTGCCTTCGGCATCCCCTGACTAAGCAGAGGATAGCTGATGTTTTTGCCGACATTCATGTGTGGATACAGCGCGAACATCTGGAATACGAAGGCAATGTCGCGTTGGCTGGCGGGCTTTTGGCCCACCTCTTCGCCGTCGATGTAGATTTCGCCCGATGTGGGCAACTCAAGCCCCGCCATCATCCGCAGCGTTGTGGTCTTGCCGCAGCCCGAGGGCCCCAGCAGCATGAAGAATTCGCCATCTTCAATCGTGAACGTCGAGGATTGGACGGCCGTGAACTTCCCGAATTCCTTGCGCAGGTTTTCAATTCTGATCTGTGCCATGTCTTACTCCGGGAAGTGGCTGACAATGATGAACATCACCGTGCCAACAAGGGTGACAATGAAGGAATAGCTGTAGAGCCCGATCGCAACCGGTTGCATCAACATGATGACGCCAAGTGCGATAAGTACTGACGCCACCATTTCCCACGGGCCGCGCCGAAGCCGCAGTAATCCATTGATAAAATTGGTCATTTGCGTACCGCTCCGAATGTAATGCCGCGCAGCAGGTGTTTGCGCAACAGCACGGTGAACACCATCACCGGGACTAGGAAGATCGTGGCGCCCGCAGCCACAGCGGGCCAGTCTTTGCCGTTCACACCGATGATGTTCGGAATAAAGGGCGGTGCCGTCTGCGCCTCACCGGATGTCAGCAACACGGCGAAAGCATATTCATTCCACGCAAAGATCAGACAGAAAATGGCCGTCGATGCGATGCCGGTGGCGGCCTGTGGCAGGACGACTTTGTAGAAGGCCTGAAACCGCGTGTAGCCGTCGATGAGGGCCGCTTCTTCGTATTCCATCGGGATTTCGTCGATGAACCCTTTCAGCAGCCACACGGACAACGACAGATTCACTGCCGTGTACAGCAGGATCATCCCAAGATGCGTGTCGTTCAGTCCCAAATTGCGGAACATCAGGAAGATCGGGATCGCCACAGCGATGGGCGGCATCATGCGCGTCGACAGAATGAAGAACAACAGATCGTCTTTCAGCGGCACGCGGAACCGGCTGAAAGCATAGGCGGCAGCGGTGCCAAGGATCATGCACAGGGCCGTTGATCCAAAACCGATGATGACCGAGTTCAGGAACCGCTCGCCATAGCGCGAGGGCCCGGAAATGACAGTGCCACGCTCTCGGGCGATTTCGTCGTACCATGTCTGCGGCGGGCCTGCGGCCTCCAGCATGTCTGGTGTGGCGCGGGTCCGGTCGGTGAACAGGTTCACATAGCCTTCCAAAGTCGGCTCAAAGACGATGACTGGTGGATAGGCGATTGAATCGACCGGGGATTTGAAACCCGTGGCAATGATCCAAATGAGTGGGATAAGCGTGATGACCGCATAGGCCGCCACAAGAATACCGGCAAACCACTTGGTCCCGTTGGTCGGTTCGGTGACGGAAAAGCTCATCTTTCTTTTACCTTGTTGAGCGCTTTGACGTAGATCGAGGCAAGGCCGAAGACGGTTACAAATAGGATGACGGCGTAAGCGGACGAATATCCGGTGCGCCACTTCTCGAACGCCTCCCGTTTGAGATCGATCGACGTGAGCGTCGTTGTGTTGCCCGGGCCGCCGCCTGTCAGCTGCACCACCAAGTCAAACATCTTGAAATTCTCGATCCCGCGGAACAGCACGGCCAGCATGAGGAACGGCAGCGCCATAGGGACCGTGATCGTCCAGAACTGTCGCCACTTGCTGGCGCGGTCACACTCGGCGGCCTCATAAATGCTATCAGGGATGGACCGCAGGCCCGCCAGGCAGATCAGCATAACAAAGGGCGTCCACATCCAGGTGTCTGCAATGATGATTGCCCAAGGGGCCAGATGCACATCGCCAATCATCGAAAAACTGGCCGGATCAGCGCCCGTAAAGAAGGCGATCACGTAGTTGAAGAGGCCGATCTGCGGCTGGTAGAGGAAGGTCCAGAAGTTGCCGACGACAGCTGGCGACAGCATCATCGGGAAGACGATGATTGTCGTCCAAAGGTCATTCCCTTTGAATTTCTTGTTGATCAGATAGGCCAGCGTGAACCCGATCAGGACCTGCAGGACGATGGTCCACAACAGGAAATGCGCGGTGGCCTGCATGGTATTCCAGATATCGGGATCGTTGAGAATGCGTTCGTAATTGCGCAGTCCAACCCACTCGACATCCTTGTTGGGCCTGTTGACCCTGAAGTTCGTAAAGCTCAGCCGGATCGTCCAGATCAGCGGAAAGATGTTCACGGCCAGCAGAAGAAAAATCGTCGGGGCCACAAAGATCCAGGCAATCGCCCGGTCGGACAGCCCCTTGATGGTGCGGGCCATTCCGTCCGGCGTCTTTTGGGCCATCATTTTTATGGGTGATGCGGTCATCGCGTATCCTTTCGGGTAACATCCGCTGCGCGGTGCCCCATTCTCATTGCCCATTGCGCGAATTGATCCCCAGCCGACCGACAAGATCGGCTGGGAGATGTCAGTGCATGTGAAACAACCGCATGCAGCCGACAGTGAGGATGGTCAAAGCTTGCCTTCGTCCTCGAAGACTTCCGTCCAATCGCGGACCAGACCATCAAGGGCCTCTTGCGCGGTGCCTTCGCCAGCAACCACGTAGTTGTGGAGTCGTTCTTGCGTAGCGATCAGCAGATCGGCATAGGCCGGTTCCGCCCAGAAATCTTTGACGATGGCCATGCTATCAAGGAAGGTCTGCGCATAGGGCTGGCTTTCCACAAAGCTGGGGTCTTCCACCACGGCGCTCAGCGCGGAGTAGCCACCCAATTCCCACCAACGGGCCTGAACTTCAGGCTGGGCGAACCACTGGATGTACTCCAGCGCCGCATCCTGCTTTTCAGAATAGGCCACAACAGAGATTCCCTGCCCGCCCAATTGGGCGAACTGACTTGCCGGACCAGCGGGGTTCGGGAAGTATCCAGACTTGCCGCCACCAACATTTTCATCCGCTTCGACACCGGGCCAGATAAAGGCAAAGTTCATCTGCATAGCCACCTGGCCGGACCGGTAGGCGTCAATGTTTTCGCCCATGTACCAGTTCGAAGATCCGGGCGGCGTGCCTGTCTCGTACAGCTCACGGTAGGCTTCGAGACCCGCCGCTGCTTCAGCGGAGTTCACGAAGCCTGCAAGGTCATAGGCCTGTTCGGGGTTTTCGTACTGGAAGCCGTAGTTATACAACCAGTTGGTCGCACCCATCGTGATGCCTTCGGACCCGCGTTCAGTATAGATCGCAGCGCCATACACCGTGGTGCCATCGATATCACGGCCCTGGAAGAACTGCGCAATATCCGTCAGTTGATCAAGGGTTTCAGGAACGCCCAGATCGTAGCCGTAGGTTTCTGTAAACTCGGCCTGAAGTTCAGGGCGCTCGAACCAGTCTTTGCGGTAGGTCCAGCCCACCACGTCACCGAATGCTGGCAGTGCATAGTAGTTCGGCGTGTTTTTCGGCCATTCCGCATAGCCTGTTACCGTCGCGGGGATGAAATCACCCATGTCGATTCCGTTGGCATCAAAGAAGTCGTTCAACTTCACGTAATGTCCGTTCTCGGCACCGCCACCGATCCACTGGCTGTCGCCGATCATCAGATCACACAGCTGGCCGCCTGAATTCAACTCATTCAACATGCGGTCGGCAAAGCTGGTCCAAGGCACGAATTCAAAGTTCATCGTATGGCCGGACTGCGCTTCAAAATCCTTTGACAGTTCAACCAAGGCGTTTGCCGGATCCCATGCGGCCCAGCACAGCGTGAGCTCCGTCGCGTCGCCATCCGCGATCGCGGTGCCCGCAATCACGGTCGACAAGATCGCCCCTGCTGCGGATGTGGTGAGAAGGGTGTTTTTCATAAGGATATCTCCTCCCTGAGTTTGAGCGCAGCCTCCTCGCCGCGACTCGGTGCTTCACTTTGCTAGTTAATGCACGTGCCTCATTGCAAGAAATTTCTGATGCACGTGCCTCAAAATCTGTTACAGATGACGTGGTTCAAGTTAGAAATCACCAAGAAAGTCACTGGTTTTCGATGCTACAAAGGTCTGATAAAACTTCAAAATCCGCTGGAACTTGGGGTGACCGCCTGATGCTGCGACCGACGACAAAAGACTTGGCCAAAGCCGCCGGCGTCAGCCGCGCGACCGTCGATCGTGTCCTCAACGGGCGTGAAGGCGTCAAACAAAAGACTGTCGATAAGGTGAATGCCGCGATCAAAGAGCTTGGATTCGTTCGCAACATTCAGGCGGCGAACCTTGCCAAGTCGAAACGCTATCGTTTCGTATTTGCCCTGCCTCGTTCGGGAGACGAATTTCTGCGGGAACTCGTGCGGCACATCGAAGAGGCCGAAGAGGCTTTCGCCACCGACCAAATTTGGTGCGACGTACAGCGCATCGACGAAAACGACCCGCATAGCATTGCCTCATTTTTGGCTTCACTTTCGCCCGATGACGCAAGTGGCGTCGCCATCATGGCGCCGGAATCGCCGCAAGTGAGAGACGCGATTTTCCGCCTTCAGGAAAGGGGTGTTGCCGCCGTTCCATTCATCTCTGACCAAACAACAATGGAAACCGACTCGGTCGGTATAGACAACCGCGCGGCGGGCGCCACCGCTGCTTTGCTGCTTGGTCGCTTTTGTGGTGCTGCGAACGGGTCGGTCATGGTGATTGCGGAAAGCATGCAGTCGCGCGACAGCCTCGAACGCCGCCTTGGTTTCGACAAAGAGCTGGGGCAGCGCTTTCCCGCTCTAACTGCCCTTCCATCGCTTGAGACCTATGGCGACGAGGAACGCACCGAAAGTATCATCACCAACATGCTCAGGGCCAACCACAACATCGTTGGCATATACATTATGTCCTCCGAAGCCCGCGTTCCTTTGAAGATCCTATCGGGGCTTCAAGAGACTGATCGGTTGGTGCGCGTGGCGCATGAACGGACACCCTTCACGGAAAAGGCCCTTAACAATGGTCAGTTGGACTGCGTGATCACACAAAACGCGGGCCACCTTGTCCGGAGTGCCGTCCGGAAGTTGAAGGCGATCTCAGACGGCAGCAGCACGCACCGTCAACAAGAACAGATCCGAGTGGAAATACTATTGCCGACGAACCTATGACTTTTGCCAATGGCGGCAATCCACCGCCGTGGACCCCGGCAATTCATTGCTGCGATAGCAGCTTACATGGCCACCATTCGCGGCGCGGCGAAAAACTGAATTCGGCCGAAATCACGGTGTGCGGAAAAAGCCGACCTTTGAGCATAGTCTGCGAAAGTCCGCTTACCGCCCTCTCTTCCGGCCAATCCAAATTTCAGTGACAGTAACGCGGCAACGGAACGCTTGCCTCGCGCGCTACAACCGCACCGTTCGCGCCAGTGAGCGTGACGGAAGCGCCTGCGCCGCAGGCCAATTCAGTTGATCCCTGTCCGCCTCCGGGGCTGTCAGATCTCGGTGCCGCAGACCGAACGCATCGCCGGTGAAGGCGTCGAGTCAAGCCTGTCGACCCTGGCAGACCTGATCGAGACCCATGTGCGTGCCGCTCGCCGCCTGCATGGCCCCTCCCGGCAGATCTGCCTTGCAAATCGCCTGTCGGGCAATGGACGACACGACCGTGCCACTCCAGGCGCGGGGTGGCGCGAAAACGCGCCCTGCGCGGCATGGCCTTGGGCAGGAAGTCGTGGCTATTCACGCCGCCCAGTATCGAAAACCTGCGCGAACTCAGCGTAGTGGACCCTGAGCACGGGCGCTGATCTCCGCGTAGCCTACGCCGAATGCTTCCCGAGTGGTTGGGGCAAGACATTTTCGAAACCATTGAGGAGGCACAGGTCCAGACAACCGAAGGGACCTGAACCTATACCAACGAGCGACCCGACATGGACATCGGTGGGATCGGTGGGCGCTTGCTACGATTGTGAGTATGGTATTGCGGCTTGATGGCCTGACCCATGTTGTGATTGGCTGCGTGTCATTGCGTTGATGTGTCGCGACCGTCAAGTCGCCCCGGCAACGGGCGAGATGTGACCTCATAGGAGCCTGACGGGGGCGCCCCATCACAGTCTCGTCCCCGCGGATCGGTACCTGGGTATTCTTGATAATGAGTGCACCACGAAGGCTATACACCCTGTGATCATCGGTATCGATACCCACGAGGCGACGCATGTTGCCGTCGCAATCGATACGCAAGAGACGTGCTTGGCAGCGCTTTCGTCCCGGCAACCTGCGTCCACGATCAGCGCCAGCAGGTCGAACAGCAGACCGGCCGTATCGAGATCGACCAGTGTGCGACCTCCGCGTCGGGCCGCAAGATGGCTACTGCACGCCGGCTGTATTGTCAGACGTGCAACAATGGAAACCTGGACTATTGCGGAAAGATGGTTTTCCAGTCGGTCTTCATGTCGATCAGGAGCCAGCCGTTTTCGGCCGCCGCGTCCAGCCCCTTGTCGAGCTTGCCGATATGCGTTTCGCGATCATAGGCGTATTCGCGTTCGGCATCGGTGTGATGCACGAAGGCGCCCAGCCGCAGGCCGTCCGCGCCGATGGTGGTGTATTGCAACATCTCGAAATCTCCGTCTGAATTTCCGAAGGCGGCGATCGGGCGGTGACCGATATGCGCGTTGATGCCGACAGGCTTGCCCGCCTTGTCGTCGATGAAGTCGATCTTGTCGGTGCGCATCAGCGCCGGTTTGCCATCGACCATCTTGAATTCGGTGGCGATCGATGATCCGACGACTTGCTGGGGCGGGATGCCGTAAACCTCTTCCGTCCAGGGGCGCATGAATTCGATGCCGCCGCCGGAAACGATGAAGGTCTCGAAATCATTGTCCTGCAGATACTCGATCAGCTCCAGCATGGGTTGATAGACAAGCGCGGTATAGGGCTGGTCGAATTTGGGATGTTTCGCGCCCGCCAGCCAATCGCTGGCAATCTCTGCGAACCTTTCCGTGCTCATGCCGGCGTGGGTCGTCGCAACAAGTTCAAGCAGGCCTTTCTCGCCAGCCGCGCCGAGCGCCTTCATGTCGCCTTCAAGCACGGCCTGGAACGGCTGGGTCGTTTTCCATTCGGGGTGGTCGTCCGCCATCTCCTTGACCCGGTCGAGGGCAAAGGCCAGCTGGGTATACATCGGCTGTTCGATCCAGAGCGTGCCGTCATTGTCGAAGGTCGCGATACGGGCGTCTTCGCCGACATAGGTGTCGCTGTCCTTGTCGGTCACGCCCCGAACGAACGCGATGATGGCGCGCTTGGTGTCGCCCTCGTTCCACGAGGGCAGCGGATCGTCATCGGCCAGCGCCGGGAGAGCAAGAACAAAAGCAATGGCAAGGCCGGGTGCAAAAGATTTCATCATGGGTCTGCCTTTGGAACTGTCGATCAGGTGTCGGGTCTGGGAAACCGGCGATCCCCACAGAACTCGGCCGCAAGCATGCAGGACTCAGTCGCCGGTTGGCAAGCCGATGCTGACGCCATTCTTTTCAAGCGCATCGCGAACATACTGAGCTGGTACCCCAACGGGGTGGTCGGGCCGGGATAGCCTTCGCTCCGCAGCTTGCGCGGCGGGTAGTCGACACAG
>JAEKDP010000012.1 GCA_016521575.1 Rhodobacteraceae bacterium F11138
TGGGCCACCCCAGATCAGGTCGTCCCCGGCCTCGCCATGCAGCTCGTCCGCGCCGCCGCCGCCATGAATGCGATCATTGCCGTTGCCGCCCTTGATCGTATTGTCGCCGTCGTCGCCCATAATGACATCGCTTGCGGGGCTGCCCAAAATCGGCCCGGCCGGCAAAAAGGCAATCCGGTCCGGGGTTAAGAACCCCAACGGCCACAGATCATCCGCGGTCAGCGTGTCACCATCCCTGCTGACGATTTCGATCCGAGTGGTGCCATAGAGAATCGTGACCCCGGTTGCGGTTGGTATCAGGGTCAGCTGTTCAATACTGCGTAACATCGGAAACCGCGTCAGGTCCAACCGATCGATCCCGGCCTCGAAATCGGTGATCCGCAACACCTGGTCGGTCGCAGACAGCACGAACAGGTCCGCACCGCCCCCCCCGGTGAGAATGCCACCGCTTTCATCCGACACCAGAATATCATCTCCAGCCCGGCCCAACAGGGTGGTCTGCCCGGCTCGTCCCAGCATCAGATCAGCATCCTGGGTGCCCGACAGAGAGCTGCTGCCTCCTCCGCTGTCGGCCTGGATCACGTCGCCCAGGCTTTGAAGCGGCAGCACGAACTGCGACAGTCCGGCGGTGGCACCCGAGCTGACAAAGATCTGGATCCGATCCCCGATCTGAACCGCCGTGATATCGGTGACATTCTCCAGCCCCAACCCGCAATCCTGCGCCAAACTTTGCAGATGCACCAAATGACCGTCGGGCAGCAGGGCGAACAGGCTGATGCCATCGTCCGCGCCCCCTGCCAGCACAAAGACATGATCCCCGACGGTGACGACCTCAAGCGCGGTGACACCGGCAAACCGGGTACCACGGGTGTCCAGGATATGATCGGTCGGGATCAGCTGTCCGCTCTCCGTGAGCTGCATCACACTGAGCGAATTGCTGCCGGCCGCCGCCAGCACCGCCCAGGTCACCCCATGAGCGGTGACAGTCTGCAAGGCGGTCGGCAGGGAAACCGCCAGCCCCTCGGTCGCGTCCAGGGTATCGACTGCAGTGAGGCGCCCGGTGGCAGGCGCGATACGATAGCTCTGAACCCCTTGTGTGCCGCTGTCCGCGATCAACAGAAAATCGCTGTTCCCGATCCGCACCGGGTCCAGCAGAACCGGACCTTTCAGGGAAAATGCCGGGGCGGGTCCGGATGGGCCGATCACGTCCGACAGCCCGCCCTTGCCCGATGACAACCATCCGGACAACAGGCCGGTCTTGGCGTCTACCGTGTAGATCGCGGTGCGCCCGTCGTTCAGCGCGACTCCGGCCAGGGCACTGTGGTTCTGTGTGGTCAATCCCGGCAGGTCGATCTTGCCGGACCCGGACAGCCCGCCATCGCTCTCGATACGATAGCGGATCAACTTGCCGTCGCCGGTGCCGCCGAGAACAATCTGCTCCTGCCCATCCAGGCTGATAGCGTCAAACTGGCCGATCGCCATGCCCCGGACATCGAAATGGGTGCTATCGGCCAGTTGCGCCAGGCCACCGTCCGCCCGCAGCCGCCAAACACTGATCCCACCGGCCTGTCCCGTCGAAGCGTAGAGAAAACTGCCGCCTGCACCGGTCACGATGTCGATATCGCGCAGATCGCCATCCAGCAGATCGTCACCGGTTTCAATCCGGCCCACCAGTTGCACTGCCATAGCAGATCCTCACTATCACACGCGCGACACCCGTGTACCCGGTGGCAAGACTGCCATTCAGGCGCGTTGGGTCGGGGTCGAAATTGCGGCCAAAACACGAAAACTGCTTAGAATGCTGAGGATATTGCCATCGGGCCCCGGCACGGCATACGCGGTTCAACGCGCGCCATAACCCGAGGCACAGATGGCGCCCTGAATGGAAGGTAAACGGCACGCACGCCGGGTTAGGACGGTTTCAAGCCTGAGTGCCCCAGGGTGCGCCGGTTCCGTTCCAGCACAGGAGATCCGGATGCCGGACAATTCGCCGATCCTCGCTCTGCCGTTTCTGATGCCCAGCCAGGCGCAAAAACACGTGACCCACAACGAAGCGCTGCGGCGGCTGGACATCCTGGTGCAGCTGCGCGTCACAGCGTTTGAGGCCACCACCCCACCGTCCGCTCCGGCCGAGGGCGAAGCCCATGCCTTGGGGATCGACCCGGTGGCAGCCTGGGCCGGGCACGCACAGGAATTGGCCGTCTGGCTGGACGGGGTCTGGCATTTTCTGCCTCCGCAGGAGGGGTGGCGCGCCTGGGGTCTGACCGAGCGGCAATTGCGGGTCTGGACCGGCAGCGAATGGATCGTCCCCCCCAGCGACGCCAACAACCTGCCAGGGCTGGGTGTCGGCACCGCGTCGGATGCCAGCAACCGGCTGTCGGTCCGCTCGGAAGCGACACTTTTCAGCCATGAAGGTAGCGATCATCGGCTCAAGATCAACAAGGCGGCGGCGGCCGACACGGCTTCGGTGCTGTTTCAGTCGGACTGGACCGGCCATGCCGAGATGGGCCTGGCCGGAAACACCGATTTCGCGATCAAGCTGTCAGAGGATGGTGCCTCCTGGACCGAAGCCTTGCGTTTCGATGCGGCCAGCGGCAGAGCAAGCGGCGCAGCGGTACAGGCCGGCCCCCTGGACGCCACTCAAGGGCGGTTGATGATGGTGGGCGGTTTCGGAGTGGGGACGCAGGCAGCGCCGATTCTGACCGACCTGGAGGCCACCGACAGCCCATCCGGTTTCTACCGGCTGACGGCGGCGACCCTGAACCGGCCCGCCGGGGCCGGCGACGGGGTGGTCTGCATCCAGCGCCATGACAGCGGCACTTTCCTGCAGCAAGTAACCCTGAAGACGGGCGAAACTCTGCAACGGTTCCACAGCGGCGGCAGCTTTACCGGCTGGTCCATGCAATATGGCAGCGGCAACCTGCTGGGAGAGGTCGCCCAGACAGGTGGCGTGCCAACCGGCGCGGTGATCGAACGCGGTGCCAACACCGCCGGGGAATATGTGCGCTTTGCCGATGGCACCCAGATCTGCACCCGGACGGTGCGGCAGACCGGGCAGGATCTGACCACCGGCTATGGGGCGCTGCGACGCTCGGGCAATCTACTGGCGGGGAACACCGACCTGCCCATGCCCTTTGTCGCACCGCCGGTCTTCACCGCTTCGGTCCGGATCGATAATTCCGCGACCATGTTCGCCTGGGGTGGAACCGGTGACGAGGACACCCTGCCGCCGATCCTGTTCGCGGTGTCGCCTTTCTCCATCACCAATCGCGACATCACCGCCGACATCCTGATCACAGGCCGCTGGTTCTGATCTTGGGTGGCAGGCATCATGAACCGTCCAACGCGGCCTGAAATCATATATTTCAACGCGTTGGACGCGTTCATGTGCAAATCGAAACGCGCTAGCTGCGCGCATAGACATCTTCATAACGAATGATGTCGTCCTCTCCCAGGTAACTGCCGGTCTGCACCTCGATCAGCACCATCGGCACCTTGCCGGGGTTCTCCATCCGATGCACCGCGCCCAGCGGGATATAGACCGACTGGTTCTCGCTCACCAGTTTCACCTCATCATCCACCGTGACCTTCGCCGTGCCCTCGACCACGATCCAGTGCTCCGAGCGGTGGTGATGACTTTGCAGGCTCAGCGCCGCACCGGGATGCACCACGATGCGCTTGACCTGAAAACGCTCACCGATCGCCAGGCTTTCGAACCAGCCCCAGGGACGGTGATCCTTGGGGAAGCTCTCGGCCTGCTTGGCCTGTTTTTCCTTCAGCGCGGCAACCGCCTGTTTCACATCCTGCGCGCGGGACGCATCGGCCACCAGCACCGCGTCGGGCATCGCCACCGTGATGATGTTGCGCAGCCCGATCCCGACCACTTCCAGCGTCTCGTCCTCACTGCGCAGCAGGGTGTCGTCGCAATCCAGCGCCGTGGCATTGCCCGCTGTCGCCACACCGCGTTCATTGGGACCGGTCTCGCGCCAGACCGCGTCCCAGCCACCAAGATCAGACCAGCCCGCCGCATAGGGCACGACGCTCAGATTGTCAGCCCGTTCCATCACCGCATAGTCAATGGAAATGTCACCCGCCTGCGCCCACGGGTCAGGCGCCAGCCGCAGGAACCCCAGATCCGGTTTGCCCTGGTCGACCGCCGCCTGCACCGGTGCCACCAGATCCGGCGCATGGGCGCGAAACGCCGCGATGATGGTTGCGACCGAAAACAGGAAGATCCCGGCGTTCCACAGATAGTTGCCCGCCGTCAGCATTTCGGCGGCACGCACCGCATCGGGCTTTTCGACAAAGCGGCTCAGCGCCAGCGGGCGGGCGGTGAAATCGCCCGGATCCTCCGCCAGCTCGAGATAGCCATAACCGGTTTCCGCGTGGGTCGGCTTGATCCCGAACGTCACCAGCTGCCCGGCCCGCGCCGCCGGAACTCCGGCCAGAACGGCAGCGCGAAAGGCGGCCGCATCCGGGACCACATGATCGGAGGGGGCCACCAGCATCAACGCCTCGGGATCGGTTTTTTCCAGCCACAGGGCGGCGGCCAGAACAGCCGGCGCGGTGTTGCGGCCCGCAGGCTCAATCAGGATCGCCGCCGGATCCACCCCGGCCTCGGCCAGTTGTTCGGTGACGATGAAACGGAAATCGGAATTGGTCAGCACCATCGGGGCGGCAAAATCCGACCCCGACAGACGCCGGGCACTGGCCTGGAACAGGGTGCTGTCCCCGATCAGCGCGGCAAACTGCTTGGGATAGCTTTTGCGCGACAGCGGCCACAACCGGGTACCGGAGCCGCCACACAGAAGAACGGGGGTAATCATTGGGATCAAACTCCTGTTGTCCGGGACAGAGTACCCCTGCATATCTTCTGAACCAGCCCCCGGTTTCAACCCGCTATTTCCTGCGGAAGAACCTGGAGGCGCGCCCGAACCGGACCAAGTGGGGGCGGCCCCGCTCCCGGGTGCCAAAGGAAAGGCAGGCCGCACAATTGCCGCCTTTGTTGAAGCCGCCCCGGCGCCCGGCGCATCCGGCTACCTGACAGGCCCATCCTTCACCTGGCACGCAGGCCCCCCTGGCCTTGGTTCAGAAACCACTGATAGGTTTCGCCGATCCCCTGTTCCAGCCCGATTGTCGCGCTCCAGCCCAGCCGGGCGAGGCGTGACACATCCATCAGCTTGCGCGGCGCACCATCGGGTTTCGTGGCATCAAACACGAGCCGGCCGGAAAACCCGGTCACCCGCGCCACGATTTCGGCCAGCTCGCGGATGGTGACATCGGTGCCGGATCCGACATTGATATGGCTCAGCATCGGCTGGGTTTCACGCGCGTAGATGTCGTCGTCCAGGTCCATCACGAACAGGGACGCCGCAGCCATGTCGTCCACATGCAGGAATTCGCGCATCGGCTTGCCCGAACCCCAGATCGTGACCTCGTCGGCTCCCTCCTGCACCGCCGCGTGAAAACGTCGGATCAGCGCGGGCAGCACATGCGAATTCTCCGGGTGGAAATTGTCGCCCGGCCCATAAAGGTTCGTCGGCATCACGCTGCGGTAATCGGTGCCATACTGCCGATTGTAGCTTTCGCACAGCTTAATCCCAGCGATCTTGGCAATCGCATAGGGTTCGTTGGTGGGTTCGAGCGTGCCAGTCAGCAGCGCGTCTTCGGCCATCGGTTGCGTCGCCAGCCTGGGGTAAATGCAGGAACTGCCCAGTTGCAGCAGTTTGGTAACCCCGGCGGCATATGCCTGGTGGATCACGTTGCATTCGATCATCAGGTTTTCATAGATGAACTGTGCCGGGTAACTGTCGTTGGCCACGATACCGCCGACCCTGGCGGCGGCCAGAATCACCCGATCAGGGCGTTCGGCAGCCATGAAATCGCGCACCGCCCCCTGGTCGGTCAGGTCAAGCTCGGCACTGGTGCGGGTCAGCAGGGTGACGTCGTCACGTGTCGCCAACTGGCGGCAGATTGCCCCCCCGACCATACCGCGATGTCCGGCAACGTATATCTTCATGGCCCGTGCTCTTCTCCGTGCGTTCTGCGCCCTGCCTACACCGGAACCGGGGGGCTGCACAACGCGCCCCTGCACGGCCCGTCCGCAAGGACAGAATGGCCTTGGCGAGCACAGGACGCTTCGCTAGAAGTCAGCCATGAGCAACGAACAAACCCAGGCCTTTCAGGCCGAAAACGAACGCCTGGCTGAACTGGCCAACCGCGACGCCGTCGAGCGCGCCGCGCCGCACCAGGACCTGGTGCCGCAGATATGGCTGTCCAGCCAGCCCGATGCCGGTGCCGAACTGTCCTTTGCCCCCGCCGGGACCGGGTTCGCGCTGCGCATGGACACGGCAGGCCATTCGCCCTGGGTTTCGCTGTCCTGGACGATCGACTTTGAAACCCTGCGTGCCGGGCGTTATGTCGGAATGATCGCCCAGGTGGTCTCGGACGGTTTTTTTGCCGCACGCCCCTGCCTGCGTCTGCTGCGCAAGGACGCGTTTCACGACACATTCGCCCCCCAGCACATGGCCTCGTCCGGCGGTGCGCATCTGTTGCAGAGCCATATCCCGATCCCGCCGGACGTCATGGGCGACAGCCACGGGGCCGAAATCCATCTGTTCTTCTCGGGCAATACCTTTTCGGTCCGGTTCGACCGGTTGGAAACGCTGCTGATGCGTTAAAGCCTTGGCCGTAATCCGAAGGCCCCGCAATTACGGCACTGGGCGTTTCTTTTGCGTTTCCAGCACCTTGCGCCGCCATTGACGCCATAGCTCTGCGGTCAGGCCTGCCATCTGGTCCAATTCCTGCGCACTGAGCCCGGCATCCCCGGCAGCAGCGACCGCCATGGGTTTGAACAGCTGTGCGCGCTGGGGAAAGAAGGTTTTGCGCACCCATTCGTTGGACTCGACAAAGGCCGCCTCGTAGGCCGCGATCGTCTCGGCGCGGGGCAAAAAGGATTTGCCGCTGCGGAAATGCTCTTCAAAAAAGGGCAGGATGCCACCGCGCATCGGATTGACCCGGCCATCGGGCAGGAACATTGGCACCTCGCCGTTGAAGCGGCGCAGCAGTTCGATTCCGATCCGGTTCAGCGATTCATTGGCCCGGGGCGGGCGCTTGTAGTCGAGTTCGGGCAACCCGGCGGCGGCGACAAAATCGCTCAGCAGGTCGCCCTGTACGAAATCGTCCTTCTGAAACAGCCGCAGTTCCAGTTCGGCCGAGGGCATATTATCCTGCCAGCGCCGGATCGTCGCCTGATGATGAACGATATTGTTCCAATAGGGGTGGTCGGGTTCGGGCACATCCGCCAGCACGCCACCCGACTTGATCGCGGTCGAATAAAGCGAGACCGCCGTGGCCAGAGGTTCGCGGATATACAGGACGATCCGGATCCTCGAGAACCGCTGGCTCAGATAATCCGACAGCGCGCGAATGCCTTGGGGGGCGGTCAGCCGGCTTTGCAGATGTTCCGAGCACACGACCACATGCTCGGGCCCGCGGGCCTGGACCTCGGCCTCGAACTCGTCCTGCCATCGGCGTTTGGCGGCAATGCGCGCATCGCGATCCCGCAGGCCCTCGTGACGAAAGAAATCATCCACCACCGCATGATCCAGAAAGATCGCCGACAGGCGGCGGTGATGCACCCGGCCCAAGGACAACGGAACCCAGACCCCGTGGGCATGCAGCAGATCGCGGTTGATATCGAGAAATCTCTGGATCGTGGTGGTGCCGGATTTCTCGGTGCCGATATGAAGTGTTATCTGCATCATCAAATCCCCTCAGGCTGTAGTTGCCCCGGATCACCGGGGGCAGAACGGTCCCGCAGATAGGCCAGCAGGCCCCGGCGGACTGGCGGCGACAGCCGCGGCAAGGCCGCCTTCAGATCGTCCATGAAGACCGGACCGAAGGGCACGGCCCCGGCGGTCTGTGCCGCGCCATAGGTGATTCCGAACTCCCGCTCGATAAATCGCATGTCCGCCGCCACCGCATCCCAAAGCCCGGCCTGTTCGGAGGCTGTCAGCAACCCACCCTTGCTGCCCCGGATCGCGAAGAGAATCTCCTGGTCCGCCGTGCTGAGATCAAATCCGGCGGACCAAAGGCCGCGCTGGTCGGGTGGCAGTTTCGGCACATGCGACGAAGACAGGAAGCCGGCAATTTCGTCGGCAATACTGTCATTGGCCCGCTGCGGTTCGATTCCTTCGGGGGGTATTCCGGCAGCCGTCAGAAAATCGCCAATCAACCCGCCGGGCGCTGCACAAGCAGTTTCAAAACTGCGGAATTCGACCGCGTCCGCGCCGAACACCCCGGCCCAGGCGGCATGGGTTCTCTGATACCAGCCGGGGGCCTTGCGCAAGACAACAGGCTTGTGGTCTTCCAGCAATTTCACGTTTTTCTTGATGTTCTGCTGCATCGCGCTGGAGGCATAGGCCACCGGATCCCGGGTATAAAGCAGCACCCGGAAATCCACCTGCTGCCCCGCCGGGGCCAGCACCGGCCCAAGCCGATCCCTGACTTGCGCCACCTCGTCAGGATGCAAGGCACAAGCCTCTTCGCCTGACAGCACGATGCGGTTTCCAGTGAACGCCTCCAGCTCATGCGCCAACCGCTCCAGCAGCCGGTTGCCATGTTTCTGGGCCTGTTGCCGGCCATGCCCGCGTTCGACATTGAATTTCAGCGCTTCCGGCGCTCTGGAGAAGACATGCGAGAAAAAGCCCGACAGGTTGGGCGGCAGATTTTTCGGCACCAGCACCCCGCGCTGCAGCAGCTGCGCCTGGTTGTGACGCAGGGTGGCCTGGATGCTGCTGCTGCCGGTCTTGTGTCGCCCGATATGCAGCACGACAGTCCGGGTGGGGAGCCGGGTTTGCTGTATGCTGCCATCTGTCATCCTGCATCTTCCTCTTGCTCTCGCGGCCCGGGCAGGGCCGTGCGGATCCTGCTGATTTGCGAAGCCTGAAGCTCTGTCTAGAGAGCATCCCCGGGCGACACAATCGACCCGTGGACAAACCGCGGGCAATCCCGGATAAATCGCCCGGCTTCTCTTTCTTTCCGGACGGGCAGGCCGTAAATGCTGGCTGCCTCATCTTTTAAGGGTGCGGTACACGGGGGCGATCCGCCATAGCGGGCGGACAGACAGGTGCGGTCGGAAGGGCGGGCAGGCATGGCGCGGACAATCCAGGAACTGACAGTGATCACCTCACTGAACCCGTTTTCCCGCGCGCCACTGCAACTGCGCTGTTTTCACGCCTGGAAAGCCCTGGGCGTGCGCATTCTCAGCGCCAATATCGACGCCGAGGCGGATCAGCTGCTGGACATGGGGCTCAAGCCCGCCGACATCCTGCGACTGGCGCCCGAACAGACCGGCCAGGAAATCCACGGCAAACCGGTACCCAGGATCAGCGCCACGCTGCATGGCCTGCGACAGGCTGCAGACGGTGGGCCGGCGGCGCTGGTCAATTCCGACCTTTTCCCGGCCATGCGCCATGCCGGCGGGCTGACCTACTGGCTCGACCACATGCCCGCCGTGGCCCTGACCCGCGAGGACTGCGCCTGCCCCGAAACCCACGGCTTTGCCGACCGACGGCCCTATCGGGGTGGTCTGGACGCCTTTGTCTTCTCGAACCGGGCGCTTGACCGCGCGGTGCAACAGGTGGATACCTTTTCGTGCCAGGACCGCATGTGTTTCGGCATCGTCGGCTGGGATCATGTGATGGGCGCGCTGATCCTGTCGCCGCAGATCGGTGGCGGACTGGCCGATGGCGGTATGCTGCTGCATGAGGTCCATCCCACCACCTATTCCAGCCTGGAAGAATTCACCCATTATCTGCCGGACATGCGGCATCTTGCCGGAATCCACGACACCGACCCCGTCTCCGCCGCCATCGCATTCACATCCGTGATCAACCGCGAATGCGAGCACAACACCGCCCACAGCCGCCGGGTGTGCACGATGCAGTTCACGCCGCAACAGCCCGCCCGTCAGCCCGATGCGGCGGCCCACGCGCTGAGCGCCCGACTGACACGGCTCAGCCCGACCTTGCCCTGGACGTGCCCGGCGGCCTCGGTCGCATTGCTGGCGATGCGGGACCGGACCGAGGGCCGTTGCGATCTGACCCGCGCGCGCGCCCTGTTCGAAACCAACCCCGACCCCTACCAGCGCTTTGTCCAACGCCTGCTGGCGATCCTCTATTGCCTGGAACTGCAAACCGCCCAGCCCGACTGCCCGGCCGTCAGCGAAACCTATCCGCCCGACAATCAGCACAGCGAAGCGATCCGCGGTCTGCGGGATCTGCACGCCAAGAATCCCCGATTGCTGAGGTTTGAGATCGCCCTGATCTTCGGTTCCGAACTGGTCGAGTACGCCATCTTCAACCCGCGCATTTTCAATTACCTGATGCACAGTTGCGAGACCGACGAGGAGCGCCACCTGCTGTCCGAAATCCTGACCCATGCCCAGGCTCGCCTTCGGGGCCGTCTTCGATTTCCAACCGAATCCTCCTCTGCACCCCACGTCGAAAGGCCCAGCGATGCTGCCTGATCCGATCCGCGCCGATGCCATCCTGCCCTGGGAAACCGATCTGACCGTCGAGTCCGCCGAACCGGACCTGCCCGGGGTCTCGGTGGTGATCCCGATCTACAATGCCGGCGATTTTCTGGAAAAGACCCTGCGCAGCCTCCTGTGCCAGGATCTCGCCGGGGTCGAGCTGATCCTGATGGACGGCGCCAGCACCGACGCCACGCCACAGATCGTAGAACATTACCGCGACATGTTCGCAACCGTGGTGATGCAGCCGGACGAAGGCCAGTCCGACGCGATCAACAAGGGGTTCGAGCGCGCTACCCAGCCAATTCTGTACTGGCTCAATGGCGACGACATCCTGTTGCCCAACACGCTGGTGGCAGTGCGGCGCATGTTCCGCGACCATCCGGGCACCGAGGTGGTGGTGGGCGATGCCTACATGACCGAACAGGATTTCACCCCGATCAACCATTTCCGCTTTGGCCCCGAAAAGCTGACCTTCGATCATCTGCTGGACTATGCCCGCCACCACCTGATCCAGCCCAGCGTGTTCTTTTCACGCAACGCCTGGCAAACGACGGGACCTGTCCGGCTGGATCATCACTATGCGATGGATGCCGACCTGTTCCTGGGTATGGCGGCGAAATTCGACTTTCGGCATCTACCGCTGGACATCGCCTATTCGGTCTATCACGAGGACTGCAAGACCCGTGAAAAACGGGCAGAATCAATCACCGAACTGGCATTGGTGCAGGCCCGCCACGGCGGTTTCGATCAGGCTCGAAAAACACTGGATATCCTGGTCGATCTGTTCAACCAGGCCGAAAAATCCGACCCGGCACCAGCTGGCCCGACACCGAACGAGACAATCCTGCACGGGCAGCTGCAAACCCTGCGCGCCTCGGTGGAACGGAACAAGGCGTTGCTGCTGGATCTGGATCAGAAGGCAGTCGGATGACTCCGCGTGCGTCTACCCGCTCTGCGGCCCCCGAACCCACCCGCATCGCCGTGCTGTCCAACGCCGGCGGCGGCGGTGGCGGTCTGGCCGCGCATCGCATGGCCACCGCCCTGAACACGCAACCCGGGGTGCAGGCCGATTTCCTCACCCGCGACGAACTGGGCGGCATCCTGCCACCCGAGGTCGCACCGCCGCGCTCGATGAGCAACCGGCGGATGACCAGCACCCATTTCACCGTGGAATACCCCGGCTATCGCCGCGACTGGCTGGTCGATCTTCTGGCCAAATACGATGTCGTGAACGTGCACTGGGCCAGCTATCTGCTCGGCCTTGCGGAACTGGATGCCCTGGCCCGGCGCGGCACGGCGATGCTGTTCATGCTGCATGATTTCCACTACATGACCGGCGGCTGCCATTATCCGGCAGAATGTGACAGGCTGACCTTGGACTGTCACGGCTGTCCGCAAGTCGACAGCGCGCTGTGCGACGCACACTTCGTCCCCATCAATCTGCGTGTCAAACGTACCATTTTTGCACGGCCCAACGTACATCTCGCCGCCCCCAGCAATTTCCTGCGCGACCGGGCCGTCCTCAGCGGGCTGATACCGGGGCCGCGCGCGCATGTACTGCGCAATCCCTATGCACCGCTGCCGGATCCGCCAGCCTCCGCCCCTGCGGACGGGCTGACCCGGATCCTGCTGGTCGCGGATTCACTGCTCGAACAGCGCAAGGCCATGCCTCTGGCACTGGAGAGCCTGGCACTGCTGCAACGACGCATCGACACCGGCACGGTCTCCCACCGGGTGCGTATCGACGTGGTCGGCAAGGCCGACCCGGCGCTGCAGGACCGCCTGCAAACCAGCGGGCTGGACCATGTACTGCACGGCCGTATCACCGATCACGCCAGGCTGGTGCAGCTCTTTGCCGACAATGACATCCTGCTCACCTGTTCGTATGAAGACAACTGGCCCAACATCCTGGTCGAGGCCTGTTCTTATGGTTGCGTGCCCGTGGTCGGCCCCGGCCACGGCTGTCAGGAATTCGTCACCACCTATGGTATCGGTGCCGTGGCCCCGTCCTATGCGGCCACAGCCTTTGCGGACACCCTGCTGGCGACCGCCGCCCGGCTGGCCGAAGGCGATGGGCCCGATCCCGACACCCAGGCCCGAATCCGCGCCGACCACCGCAGCGAACATGTGGCGCAACACTTCCTGCGGATCACCGCCATGATCCGGTCCGAACAAAACTCGGTGTAACTTAAATCGCTCGTGCTGCAAGAAAGACAGACCCGATGCTCGCTCCCGAGAAAATCCGCGCCAAACTGCTGCAAAACTACGAACCGGACCTGGTCTGCCGTCCCGACAGCGATCTGGTGATCGAGGGCTATCCGCGCAGCGCCAACACCTTCACTGTAAGTATGATCCGGGTTCTGTGCGATGCCGCCGGACAAAAACAGCCCTGCATCGGCCATCACACCCATTCAGTGCAGAACCTGCGCCTGGCGGCGGGGTATGGTATTCCGATGATGGTACTGATCCGCGAACCCGCCGATGCAATCCTGTCTCTGCATATCAGGTCCGGCAAATCAGTCGAAACCTTGCTGCAGCGCTATGTCACCTTTCACACCGGACTGCTGGATCTCGATGCCGCCTATCTTCTGGCCCGGTTCGACGAGGTCGTGGGCGATTTCAACACCATCATCACCCGGCTCAACACGATGCTGAAAACCCCGCTGCCGCTGTCTGCGGATCTGGCCGGCGACACAACCAAGGCGCAAGCCAGAAACAAAGCGCGGGCCGCGAGGAAACATAACCGGCAGAATATCAAGCAGAATATCAACCTGCGTATCAGCACCCCCACGCCAGAGCGCGAGAAAATCAAGACCGCCCTGCGCGCCGGGATCGCACAGGCGCTGGCCGACAATCCCGAACCGATCCGCCTTTATCGCGAAGTACTGGCGAGATCCGCATGACTTCGCCACCCCAGACCTGCCCGTCCAGGATCTTTTGGCCGATCATCACGACGGGTTACAGGGCCTGGCGGTTTCAGGATCTGACCGGGATGGCATATCCCAACCGTGCCATCGGCGCGGCCAGTTCCGCGTTCAGTGCCGCGACCGTTTCCGGTGCCAGCTTGCGAGCATGATCGCCCGGCGTGACCTGGCGCTTGTGCCGGGCTGCATCTTCGCGATCCACTGAAAAGTCGATCTTGTGACCCAACCGTGCGCGCAGACTGTCGGTCACCGGCTGATCGAGAAAGATGGCGATCCGGTTCAGCCAGGCCGACGTGTCGCTCACCATTTCCTCGTATTTCAGCACCAGAGCATCCTCGTGCCCGTTCAGGATATCGGCCAGGATTGTCATCCGGTTGACATAGTCCTTCACCTGGCTTCTGGCATATTGGTCGATGTTCATTGCCTTCAGTTTCTCGCGACGTGCCTCGAACGCCTTGCGTTTCTCCGGGTCTTCGGGCGGGACATGGCTCTTGGAAAAGGAAAAATAGGCCGAGGTGATGCAATCGCGCGGGTCGCGCAGCTGCACCACGATCTTCAGCGCCGGAATGATCTCCATGTCCTTCACGTAAGGCCCGCGCGCCATGCCGAAATAGACGCCGGGGCGCTGCATCTCGGGTTGCGCATTCAGGAACACCTCGGGCTCGGGCAGAGGGGATGTCGGCACCCGATGCGAGATGTCATCGACCTCATAGCCTTTTTCGCGACAGAAATCCGCCAGGATCTGGCTGGCAACGGTACTGCCGGCCTTGTGCATCGACAACGCCAGCAGGCTCTTTGCTGTGGTCATTTCGTTCTCCGTCTCTGGCGCGGACCGGGCCGCATCATTGTCTTCAGTACCCCAGGCGCAGGCACAGGGCACCGAAATGCCTGCTCTGCTCGCATTCACGGGCCAGTTCGTCGGAGACCTCGCGACGGGCCCGCGGCAGGATCCGTGGCCCCCGACGTCCGCTTTCGCCGGTCAGCGGCAGCAGCAGCGTCAGGTCCTCCTGCACCCCGACACAGGGCAGGTCCAGCACCGCGCAGATGGCACGCAGCTGTGCCTCTGGATCGGCGGTGAAATCTTCGTACCGAAAGATCTCGACCCCTTCGTAGGCGTCCAGGAACGCCATGTAGCGGCGGGCATATTCATCCACGGTCGGGGGCTGGAAATGCACCCAGCCATTGTGCTGCAGCGACAACAGGGAATCCAGCGGATGGCGCACCGTCACCACCGAACGCACCGGATACCGGCGCAGCAGCAACGCGCGCAGGGTGGGATACTCATGCACCGCCTCGCCCTGACAGAAATGCGAATGCGCGTGATCGCGCAACACCAACCGGCGGCCATTGCTGCGGCAATGCTCCATCAACGGGGCCAGCGCGGCCAAGAACACCTCTTCGATCACGGAATCCGGAATCTCGCGCGGGCTGTAGCGCAAATGCCGGATCAGGTCGGTCGGCGCGAACGGCTGTTTGTGGCGATCGCCGAGGGGCCGGCGCAACGGTTCGATCTCGCTCAGCAGAACGGTATTGGGCTGCAAGCCCAGATGACGGGCAATTAACGTGCCGCCGGAGCAGGCGAAATGATGCAGGCTGCGCACCGGTTCAGTCTCTGGCGCGGCACGGCCATGGCATTGCGCGATCAGATCGGGCAGCGGATCGGCCAGGCGCGGAGTCAACACCGCCTGGCTGTCATGCTCGGCCAGCAGCGCCCGGGCGGTTTCGATGCGCGCGCGCAGATCGACCGGGTCGGCTGCATCGCTCATGTCTCGCCCTTTCCCACCTTGTCCCGGCCCTGGCCCGTATCGCGCTTCAGACGCGGGTTGTCCGGCGCGGAATCCAGCCAACGCAGATGGTCCGACACATCGCCCAGCTGCAGCGCCAACTGGCCCAGCAACGCATCCTGGCTGTCCTTGACCGTTTGCAGCTCTGCGTGCCGTTCCTGCAGATCCTTCAGATCGGCGGTCGCCAGCGCCTGCAGGCGCAGCGCACGGGCCAGATTGGCCCCGGCGGCCCTGATCTCGGTCTCGCGGGCCTCGCGCTCTTCGGCCTGGGCCTCCAGTTGCCCGGGCAGGAGGCGCAACCGCGCGAGTTCGCTCTCCTGGGTCTCGGTCTGCTCGCGCAGCTTGCCCAGTTCTATCGCCTGTTCCGCCAGTTCAGCCCCCAGCGTACCAACCCGGGCCTGCAACTGTTCAGCCTGCGCCTCGGCCGCCTCGCGGGCGGCGATGGCCTCTTCCAGTTGTCCGGGCAGGGCACGCAACCGCTCCAGCTCGGCTTCCAGCGCCTTGGCGGCCTCGCGGGCCGAAGCGGCGTCTTCCAACTGCACACGAACCTGCGCCTCGGCGGCTTCGCGGGCCACATTGGCGTCTTCCAGCTGCCGCTGCAGCCGTTCCAGTACCGCATCGCGCCGGAACCGCAGCTCGGGCCAGTCCGGGTCATCCTGGTCCTTGCGCCCGATCAGCCGGAACCCCTGCCCTTGCATCAGATCGATCACCGATTGCGCATCGCTGCCGGGTCCATAGAACGGCGCGGCCCCGACCGTCAGCCACACCGAGTCAAACCGGATCAGGGCCGCCGCCAGCCCCGCCAGCAGATCCACCACCGCCCCGGGCGCGTCACAGCGCAGCATATGCCCGCTGCCCTGCAGCCCGGCCCGTTCGATCAGGTCCTGTGGCGACAGGGTGGTGACTTGCCGGGTGGCGACCTGCGTCAGCCCCGGCATCAGCCGCGACAGCGCTTCGGGCACCTGCAACCCGGACAGGGCCGCGAAATTGCAGCGATGGAACGGTGCCTGACCGCTCTCCGCCGCCACAGCAGCCGCGATCACCTGCACATGCGCGTCCACCAATGCGCGCAAACCGATCCCATGTTCGGGATCGGGCTCGACCAGAACCACCCGCGCGGCCCCGGACTCCAGATCCGGCGCCGCACCGCAGCCGATATGCAACAGAATCGGATCGCTCATCGTGACCCCGTCACCGCCAACCGCGCGCGGCGCAACGGTGCCGTAACCTTCCACGAGGTCGAGGCGAACAACGCATCGATCTCGTGGCGGCTAAGGGTCAGCCCGGCCTGCAATTCCCCCCGTTCGACCATCAGGGCGCGGTGCCCGTCCAACAGCGCCGCGATCTGTCGTGCCTGTTCGGTCAACGCGGTTTCCAGCCGCAACCGCTCCAGTTCCGCCGCCTTGCGCAAGCGTTCCAGTTCAGCGGCGGCGACATCCCGATCCGTAATCCGGTCGCGATATTCCTGTTCCAGCGCCTGCTGCGCGGTTTTCAGCTGTAATTGCAGAAGATCGGTCTGTTCCCGCTCCAATTCCACCGTTTTCCAGATCGCCGCCAGTTGCTCTGGATCGTCCGAGCGGGCCAGCCGGGGCGACAGGCCGGCCGCCTCCATTTCGTCGGCCAGATCCCGCAGCGAGGCCAAGGTCATTGCCGCGTGTGCAGCCAGGATATCATGGATGTCCCGCGCCGGGGAAACCCCGCTGCCGTCCCCGATCGCGGCGGGGGTCGCGCCCGCCGGCCGCTCCAGCCAGGCCGCCAGCCGTTCGGCCAGCGCCTCGGGCGCGGCAACAAGAGCATCGGCATCGGCCAGGAACAGACGCCGCCGGCCCTGCCGCCAACGTGCCAGGATCGCCCGGGCTTGATCCCGCCAGCCGGCGCTTGCCTCTGTCAGCGACATGCCGTCGCGCAGCGCCGGGGCAATCCGCACCTCGGGCGCGTCGTAGATCAGGATCGCACACCCCGTATCAGGAAGCGCCTCGAGACTGTCGACCGACCCGATCCGCACCCCGTCGCCCAGCACCGCCCCGAGCCAGTCCCGGCACACCGCATCCGGCAGCCTGGACAGGTTGAGAAAGGCAAGCTGCATCATCTCCGGTTCCGCCGCCATCCGGTCTTCTCCCTGTTTTTCGGCTGTTGCCATTCAGCTCTCCACCGAATGCGCCACCGTATAGCCATGGCTGCGCAGCAGCGCCGTGCGCCGCGCCGCATCCAGATCCTGAGCCACCATCTCGGCGCACATCTGTTGCACGGTGATTTCGGGCATCCAGCCCAGCCGCGCCTTGGCCTTGGCCGGATTCCCCAGCAGGGTTTCCACCTCGGCGGGGCGGAAATAGCGCGGATCGATCCGCATGATCACGTCGCCAACGGCCAATGCCGGAGCGGCATCGCCGTCGATCGCATCGACAATCGCCACCTCGTCGGTGTCCTGGCCTTCAAAGCGCAGTGAAATCCCCAGTTCGGCAGCGGACCAAGTGATGAACTCGCGCACACTGTATTGCTTGCCGGTGGCGATGACGAAATCCTCGGCCTGCTCCTGTTGCAGCATCATCCACTGCATGCGCACATAATCCCGCGCGTGCCCCCAGTCGCGCAGCGCGTCGATATTGCCCATGTACAGGCAGGGTTCCAGCCCCTGTGCAATATTGGCCAGACCGCGGGTAATCTTGCGGGTCACGAAGGTCTCGCCCCGGCGCGGGCTCTCGTGATTGAACAGGATGCCGTTGCAGGCATACATGCCGTAGGCCTCACGATAATTCACCGTGATCCAATAGGCATACATCTTGGCCACCGCATAGGGGCTGCGCGGGTGGAACGGCGTGGTCTCGGACTGCGGGGTCTCCTGCACCAAGCCGTAGAGCTCCGAAGTCGAGGCCTGATAGAACCGGGTCTTTTTCTCCAGCCCCAGAAAACGGATCGCCTCGAGCAGACGCAAAGTGCCGATTGCATCCACGTCGGCGGTATATTCGGGAGACTCGAAACTGACCGCCACATGGCTCTGCGCGCCCAGGTTATAGACCTCGTCAGGCTGTACCTGCTGGATGATCCGGGTCAGGTTCGACGTGTCGCTCAGATCACCGTAATGCAGCTGGAACCGGGCATGATCCACATGCGGGTCCTCATAGATGTGATCCACCCGCTGGGTGTTGAAGGACGAGGCACGGCGCTTGATCCCGTGCACATCATACCCCTTCTCCAGCAGGAATTCCGCCAGATAGGATCCGTCCTGACCGGTGACCCCGGTAATCAATGCTGTCTTGCTCATGCTCACCTCGCTCTGGTGCCCTTCGATACGGCGGTTTGGCTGCGGTCACAAGGCGGATCGCCCCGGCGGCGAGGCAGATGTCTCCAGAACCTCCTGCAACTCGGCCAGCAGCGCATCACGCAGACGCCGACGTTCGGCCAGCAGCGCCCCGGTGTCTCGAAACAGGGCCGCCAGCTGCACCTGCACTGCGTGAAACGCGTCCAGAAACCCGTCGTCCACGAACGGCGCGGCGGCACGCATGGCGGCCTCCTGCGGATCCAGCCCGTAGAGGTTCAGCCATGCGGCCGCAGGCAGGCCCAGCTCATGCACCCGATGTCCGGGCCCCGCCACATACAGCGGCCGCGCCCCGCAGGCATAGGCGTCAAACAGCTTTTCCGTCAAATACCCGGGCTGGTGGGTGTTCTCGATCGCCCCCATGCTGCGGCTGCGGTCGTCCAGCCGCATCAGCTTGTCGAAATGCCAGTTGTTCAGCTGAAACCGGCTGATCCCACCCTGCCAGCTCTGCCCCAGCCGTTCCACCACGCCGGTGGTACAGGTCTCGGCCAGAAGGGTACGCCAGCTGCACAACCCGATGATGCCGCCGGTCGGCCAGCGCCCGTCATGGTGCGCACCTGTGCGGCGCTCGAACATGAAGCTCAGATCCACCGTCCGGCAGGCGAAGGCCTGTTTCCAGTGTCCCGCCCCATAGGCCGCATTGCGTGCAAAACGCCAGCGATAGGCATTCACGAACCTGTTGTTGGTCAACAGATAATAGGGAATGCGCGCGAAACGAAAGATCGCCGAGGTGTGATGATTGAGCTGCACCACCGGCAGCGCGCCCCATTCGGTGTCAATAACGATATCGCGCTCCAGCGGGCGTCGCATGCAAGTGGTGTCCCAGAACGGCTCCTCGGACAGCAACACCACAGGACGGCGGCGCGCACGCCAGTCCATCACCAGATCACGCGGGGCGTCCCTGATCCCCAGACCGCGGGCGAACAGATAGAGATCTGCCTGTCCGGGGGTCGCGACCCGTTCGACTGCGTCCTGAAACAGCGGCGCAAGGGCGCGATAGCTCAATGGCGACCGGTTGATATCGCACCCGGCCATGAAGACCTTGATCATTGCATTCCCTGCCCCGTTGCCCGGCCTGTCTAAATCAAACCACACCGTAATGAAAACGCCCCGCAACCGGTTTCCGTCAGCCGGGGGCTTTCGTTTTTCGTCGGCATGGTTCACCAAAGCAGACATGATTGCGACCCAGGATTCCACCGTGTCGGCCCCTGCCCCTTTCGGCGTCGATCTGGCACCACTGCGCGACAGCCGCGAACAGGGCGACATCACCGACCGGGTGACGTTCCAGCCCGGCCTTGCCCTGCTGGCAGATCCCGCCCTTGGGATACGCGGGAGCTGGCGCTCGCCCGCCGGGCGGTTGCTGGAACTGGAGATCGCAACGGCGGGACACGGCGACTGGATGGCCCTGCACCTGACGCTGGACCCACCCGATCTAACGGCGCTGACCTATCTCGGGTTTGCCTGTACCGGGGTGGCGCCCGCGCCCCATGTCATCCGTCCCTGCTTGCGTTCGGGGGAACCGGACGGCGGCTTTGTCGATACCTTCTTTGACCGCCACATCCTGACCCGTACCGATCCGGTGGCACATGTGGATGCGCTACACCTGCAGACCCGGCGCCGGGTGCCGCAGACCGCCCCCTGGCGCGAGCTGGTGCTGTTTCTACCCACCGCCAGCCTGTGCTGGCACCTGCATGACCTGCGGGTGTTCGCCGCATGAACGCGCCGCTGGAACTGACCGTCGCCATCCCGGTCCATAACGACCGCGACGAGGTGCTGGCCCTGCTGGCCGGGCTGACCTGCGCGGCGCATATCGTGGTGGTGGATGACGGCTCCGACCTTCCCCTGCGGCAGGACGAGCTTTGCGCCGCCGCACGGCTGTCGCCGGGGCAACTGACCCTGCTGCGCCATGACCGCGCCCGAGGGCCTGGTGCTGCGCGCAATGCTGCGCTGGCGCAGGTGCGGACCGAGTATCTTCTGTATCTCGATGCCGACGATCTACCGACCGGCGAACTACCGCTGCTGCTGGCCGATCTGGCAGGGCAGGAATTCGATTTCTGCATCTTCCGCCATCACGACAGCCGCAGCGAACAGGAAAACTATTGGGGGCCCGACCCTCACGACCGCGCCCTCTGGCGCGCCGCGGGCAGCGATATCGGCGCGCTGACCCCGGTCACGGCAGCCGCAGCGGCACAGCTGGTGCAGACCGCCAACTATCCCTGGAACAAGATCTACCGCACCGGGTTTCTGCGCGACCATGACATCCATTGTTCGCAGATCCCGGTGCACGAGGATATCGAACTGCACTGGCGCAGCTTTCTGAACGCCCGCCGAATCCTGGCCAGCGACCGTATCGCGGCGATCCATTTCGTCACCCCCGGGGGCGACCGGCTGACCAATATGCTGGGCGTCGACCGGTTGCGGGTGTTCGAGCCACTGACGTTGATCGCCGCCGAGGTATCGGCAGCCGGCGTCGATCCCCTGCCCTTTGCCCGCTTTACCCTGGGGCTGCTGGGCTGGATCCATCACCACCTGCACCCCGAACTGCATCCGGTCCTTGCCGCCCGGACCCGTGACTGGCTGGCCCGGCATCCGGACATGGCACGTCATATGCCCCTCGACGCTGCCCATCCGGGGCTGTACGCCGGGATCGTCGCCGAGACCGAGACATCCTGACGCTCGGTCAGAGCCCGTCGCTTTACCCCGTCCTGCCTCGACCCAGAGCAATCCGCCTTAAACTTGATTCACCTTTCGCTGTCTGAAATCAGAGATTTCAACGCGATAGATGATACGCGATCGATCAGGTTAAAGGCGGAACGCTTTAAAGCGGCGCGGTGAAGAAGGCGGGCGCCTTTTCACCCTTGCCCACATGATCCAGGAACGCCCGCCCCGCGTCCAGCGCCTCGCGGATGGTGACGTCCATGTCGAGATAGCGATAGGTGCCGAGACGCCCGACAAAGCTGACCCCCTCCGCCTGTTCGGCCAGCGCCACATAGTCTTTGAGCAGCGCCTTTTCCGCCACCTGCCGGATCGGGTAATAGGGGATGTCCGCAGGCTCTGCCGCGCGGGAAAACTCGCGATAGCAGACCGAGCCTTCATGCTCTTCCCAGGGCGCGAAATGCTTGTGCTCGGTGATGCGGGTATAGGGCACCTGTTCCTCGCCGTAATTCATCACCGCGCAGCCCTGGTAGTCGCCCTCATAGGTGAAACGCTGAAAATCCAGCGTCCGGTAGCCGAGCCGGCCCAGCTCGTAATCGAACCAGCCATCCAGCGGGCCGGAATAGAACACATGGTCATACTCCGCGGCCTGCGAACGGTCGAAAACCGTCTCCAACCGCACGCTCAGAGCCGGATGATCGAGGATTTTCTCGATCATCGCGGTATAGCCATGTTCGGGCATGCCCTGAAACCGGTGAAAGAAATAGTTGTCGTCATAGTTGAACCGCACCGGCAGCCGCTTGAGAATGGACGCGGGCAGATCGGACGGGTGGCAGCCCCACTGTTTCATCGTGTAGCCCTTGAAGAAGGCTTCATAAAGGTCGCGCCCGACAAAGCGCATCGCCTGTTCCTCGAAGGTCTGCGGATCTGCGATGGAGGTATCGGCCTGTTCGCCAGTGATGAAATCGCGCGCCTCATCCGGGCGCATGGTCCGCCCGAAGAACTGGTTGATCGTATGCAGGTTCACCGGCAGCGAATAGACCGCGCCCCCCGTCGTCGCCTTGACCCGGTTCTTGTAGGGCTTGAACGCGGCAAAGCCGTTGACATAGTCCCACACTTCCGCGTCGTCGGTATGGAAGATATGCGGACCATAGACATGCACCATCACCCCGGTATCCGCATCGCGCGCGGTATGGCAGTTGCCGCCCACGTGATCACGGCTGTCCACGACGGTGACCGCATGCCCCGCCTCGGCCAGATGCCGCCCGATCACCGCGCCCGAAAGCCCCGCGCCCACACAGAGAATATTCATGCTGTCCTTGCCCCTTTTTGGCCCGCCCGATCATTTATCGCCTTAAACGGCAAAACCCGGCCCGACCTCAATGGCAATCGACACTCTACCTCAGGATACGGCACTTTTCCGCACCCCCGCAGGGGCTGGCGGCTTTCCTCCGTGTCCCGCATGATCTAAAGAGCGCCCAACAGAGCAGCCTGGCGGAAGAACCCCATGAAAGTCATCCTCTACATCGGCCACCACAAGGTCGGATCGACCGCGCTGCAAGTGTTCTTGTCGCAGAACTGGCTGGCCCTGGCGCAAAACGGGATTCTGTATCCCAGCGTCGAACCGCGCGGCTTTGCCTTCAACCTGGCCAGCACGCTTGGTCGCAGGGATAAGGCGGTTCCCTTGCCGATCCTCATCCGCGAACAGCACAGCGCGCTGGCGTACCGAATGATGAGCGAGGTTTCGCAACGTAAAATCCCGCCGCAATTCGCCCATCTGCCCGCCAGCGGCCAGATGTTTCTGGCCCTACGCGCGCAAGTCAACCAGATCAAGCCCAAGGCACTGGTGCTATGCTCCGAGGTCTTTTCCAATTTCGGCGAGGTGCAGCCGGATCTCATCAAAAGACTGTGTGTTGCCTTTCCCAAGGCCGAGTTCGAGGTGTATTGCGCTCTGCGCCGTCCTGATGATTACCTCGTGTCCCAGCACGGTCAGCGGCTCAAAGTCGGCGAGCAACTCAAGCCGCTGTCCGCCGGCGGAACAGCACCCTATTTCGACACCATTCACTTCAATTACCGTACTGTCATACAGGCTTGGGCCGACCAGTTTCCGAATGCCCGCCTGATCCTGCGCCCCTACCATGAAATCGTGGCCGCCGGCGGTTCGGCCGAGGATTTCATGGAGCAATGCGGCGTCGATTTCCCCGCCGACCTGGCTCCGGTCGGGCGCGCCAACCCCAGCCTGCCGCGCGCCGCCATGGAAATCGTGCGGCGCGCCAATCAGGATCTGCCCGCGCCACAGGCACAGGCGCTGCGCCAGTACCTGCTCCAGACCGGGCCGCACCTGAACCCGGTAAAAAATTCCGATGTGGAAATGTTCGGCGCAGACCTGCGCGCCGAGATGGTCAGGAGATTCACCCCGATCCACGATTGGCTCAGCGAGTTGACCGGCAGCGCGTTCTTTCCCGATATTCAGGACATGGCGCAGCCCCGCCCGACCCCCGAGCACCAGGCCACGACCGGGTTGCTGTCCCGCATCGATCCCGGAACCCTGCCCGATCAGGATCTGCGCGACTATGTCGCCGCCTTCCGGCAACAGACCACCTGCTGATCTTCTGCCCTTCAGCCTCTCGAGACCCTGTCAGAAAGACACCCCATGATCACCTTGCAGAACATGACTTTTCCCGAACCGGAGATCTGCACCGAGCTCGAGCTATATTTTCGCCCGCACGGGGCCTTCAGCTATTCCCTGAGCAGATCCGAGATCTGGCTGGACCAAGGCAGCATTCTGCATCTGGACACCTATTTCAACCTGTTCAACATCGGCAAATGGGTCGCCGGTTGCACGCTTGACGGGCTGTTCGCGGAAATCGAGGGCCAGGGCCGGATCGAATTGCGGGTGCTTCAGGCAATCCCGGGCAGATCCTGGGAAATCCTGTTCTGCGAACCCGTGACGCTGGTCACCGGCACCCCCCATGTCGCCGATCTGTCGCATTACACCGACCATTCCGACCAGGGGGTGATCTTTATCGAGATCAGGGCGCTGGACGAGAACGGTGCCAGCTTCACCGGCGGTCGGTTCGCGACCGGAACCGTCCCCTCCACCCTGCCCCGGCTAGCGGTCAGCATCACTACCTTCAAACGCGAAGAAGAGGTGCGCAAGACCGTGGAACGGCTGGAGGACTTTCTCGGCGGTTTTCCCTTTGGCGACCAGGTCCGGGTACAGGTGGTGGACAACGGGCAGAGCGCAGAAATCGCCGCCACCGACCGGGTGATGCCGATCGACAATCCCAATTACGGCGGGGCCGGCGGTTTTGCCCGCGGGTTGCTCGAGGCCGAGAACGCCGGGTGTAGCCATTGCCTGTTCATGGATGACGATGCCTCGTTCCACATGGAAAACATCGCCCGCACCTATGTCTTTCTGGCGCTGTCCAAGGACCGACGCAACGCGGTGGCCGGGGCGATGATCAGCAATACCCACAAATGGGCGATGTGGGAAAACGGTGCCTATTTTGACGGCTTCTGCCGCCCATTGTTCAGCGGCACCGACCTGCGCAACCGCGATGCGGTCTTTGCAATGGAAAACGAATCCGTCCGCCCGAGCTCGCCCACATTTTACGGCGGCTGGTGGTTCTTTGCCTTTGCCATCGACCAGGTCAGGCACCACCCGTTCCCGTTCTTCGTGCGCGGCGACGATGTCTCGTTTTCGCTGATGAACGATTTCAATATTCACCGGCTGAGCGGGGTGGTGTCGTTCCAGGACGATTTCATAGACAAGGAAAGCCCGCAGACCTTGTATCTGGATGTCCGCCACCACCTGATCCATCACTTGGTCACCGACTCCCTGACACGCAGCCCGCTGGGCACCGCCAGGGTCGCGATCCACCGGATCATGCGCAGTCTGGTGCGACTGCATTACGACAGCGCCGCCACCCAGCTGCTGGCCTGGCAGGACGTGATGCAGGGGCCGCAGTTCTTTGACGAAAACATCGACATGTCGCAGCGCCGCGCCACCATCAAGGAGATGACCACGACCGAAGCTTGGCAGGACGTGGACACTCTGGATCTGGGCGTGAGGCGCAGAAAGACGCTCAAATCCCCCGCCAGGCGCCACCGGATGGGAATGTGGACCCTGAACGGCCATCTGGTGCCCTTCTCGACCCGGCGCTGGGACCGCATCGTGGTGAACATCGGCGAACGCGGAGTCGTGTCAGCCGCCTTCGGCGCGTCCCGGATCACCTATCTGAACACAGCTGCCGACAAGGGCTATACAGTCACCCAGTCCAAACGCCAGTTCTTTGCCATCGGGTGGGAGATGACTAAAACTCTGTGGTCCTTCCTGCGCCGGTACGACGATTTGAAACAGGCCTATCGTGACGGCTATGACGCCATGACCACCCGCGACTACTGGCAGGACAAACTGGCCCTGCCCCCGACGGAGCCGGACACATTCCAGAAACCGATTGTTTCGCGCGCGAAACAAATTTCTGCAAACCACTGAAAACAAAGGATCGCCCCGCAAGAGGCGATCCGCTCAGCGCATGATCGCCTGATGCATCTCGATGGCCTCGTCCAGATCGTCGAAATACTGCATCCGGCCGTTTTCCAGAACGATGCCGGAATCGCAGAACTCGCGCAGTTCGTTCATGTTATGGCTGACCATGATGGCGCTGCAATATTGCATCCGGTCGGCAAAGACAGCACGGCTCTTGCGCTTGAACTGAACGTCGCCGACGGCGGTGACCTCGTCCACCAGATAGGTATCGAAATGGATTCCCATCGAGGCCCCGAAGGTCAGCCGCGAGCGCATGCCCGAGGAATAGCTGCGCACCGGCATGTAAAAGGATTTTCCCAGCTCGGCGAAATCCTCGACAAAGGCCATCAATTCCTGGGTGTCCACGCCATAGATACGGGCGATGAAACGCACATTCTGCGCCCCGGTCAGCTCGCCGTGAAAGCTGCCCCCGAACCCCACCGGCCATGAAATCGTGCCGTCGCTGACGATGCGCCCGCTGTCGGGGCGCATGGTGCCGGCGATGATCTGCAACAGGGTCGACTTGCCCGCCCCGTTGCGCCCCAACAGCGCCAGAGACCGCCCCGTGGGCAGGGTCAGGTTCAGGTTGTCGATCACCAGCTTGCGATCGCCCTTGATGCGAAAGCTCTTGGTCAGGTTCTCGAATCTGATCATCGGCCCTCACCTGTGGCGAACGCCGTGGGCCGGCAGGGCATTCGCCACGCGAATGTCGCGAAAGGACATCGGCATATCATTGCGCCCCTGCCCCATGGTTCTAGCTGCGGTCCCGGATCGAATAGAACACCAGCGCCAAAATCGACCAGAGCAGCACCAGGAACAGCGCCGCCAGCGCCGTCAGCACCATGCGGCGGGGGTATTCGGCCTCGCTGGCCAGGGTCGGCTTGATATAGGTCGCCAGGTACCTGCTTTGGCGGGCCGCATCGTCGCGCGCCACTTCCAGCGCGGTCAGCGCGGCACGATAGGTCTGTTCGGCATACTCACGGTCCACCGACAGGCTTTCGAATTCAGCTATCAGCGTCGGATAATCCTCGCCTACGGCGCCAGTGTCGGTGTTGTCGCTGGTAAAGGTCGCCCGCTCGATCCTGATGCGGTCACGGATCACGTCGATGCGCTGCTGCGCCTTGGTCAGGCGCGGGTCGGTTGCGCTGATGGTGCCGCGCAACAGATCATATTCGATAAGCGCCTCGGCCAGCTGTTGCTGCAGGTTGTTCATCACCCCCATGCGGCCCTGGATATCGGCCTCGGGATCGACGATCTTGGTGCGGGTCCGGAACCGGGTCAGCGCCTCGCGCGCCTCCTTGAGCCGCGCCACCGCCAGGTCGAGATCGGCGCGGGCATAGCCCATCGCATCCTCACGCGCCTGCGCGTTCAGGGCGTTGATCCGATCCTGGCTTTCGCGCACGATCGCGCGGGTGATCGCGCGGGCCATCTCGGGATCAAAGGCCAGCGCCTGCACCTCGATCAGCCCGGTGCCGGAATCATATGAGATCCCCAGCACCCGCTGCCAGTACCACACCAGATCCTCAAGCGTCGCGTCCGGCCACAGCGCAAAGGCCCAGTCGCCGGGCCAGTATTGCGAATAATGCTGCGTCAGATCCAGCCTCTCGTCCAGTACCGCGACCATCTCCTGGCTCTGGATGAATGCATAGAGGATATCACTGTCGGACGCGGTGCTGCCGCCGGTGAACTGCGTCAGTCCGCCCAGAAGTTCGGTCGCCCCGCCGCTTTCCTGGCTGCGCACGGTGAACCCGGCGGTCGAGGCATATTGTTCGTTGGCAAAGTTTGCCAGATACAGCATCACCGCCGCCAACGGCAGCAGCACCAGCAGCACGAAGCTGGTCAGCAGGCCCCAGTGGCGTCGATGCATCCGGGCCGGGCCGGCAATCGGCTGCACCTGCACCACAGCCGGTTTCGGTCCTGGTTTGGGAATTGGTTTCGGACCGGGCTTCTGCCCCGGCTTGGGGCCCGGGTTCGGATTCGGTTTGGGGCCCGGTTTGGGGTTCGGACGTGCGCCGGGGCCAACCTGGGGTCCGGGTTTCGCGGCCTGCTTCCCTCCGGGTCCCGATTTTGCCCCCGGAGCCGATGCCGGAGCCGGACCTGATTTCGGTGCCTCGGTTTTCTGGTTCATGCCGCCCGTCCCGGTGCAAAGCCGTTTGAATCTCTTTTGGATTTCTTACATAGTCGCAACTGCAAACGCCAGTATCAGACCGGTTTTCATGTCGCTTCATCCCCCTGTTTCGGACACCGCCCTGTCAACACAGACGGGGGCCGCACCCAGACCCGACCCCGGGCCCGCGCTTTCGCCGGCACCGCCGCGCCGGTTCGCTGCGGCGCGGGTGATCCTGGCGCTGATCCTGCGCGAGATGTCGACCCGCTATGGCCGCACGCCTGGCGGTTATATCTGGGGTGTCCTTGAACCGCTGGCGGCAATCATGTTTCTCAGCATCGGCTTTTCGCTGGTCATACGTACTCCGGCCCTGGGCACCAGTTTCCTGCTGTTCTATGCCACCGGCTATCTGCCGTTCAACCTGTACCAGACGCTGTCGGCCATGATCGGGGCCTCGATCCGGTTCTCCAAGCCGTTGCTGCGATATCCCGCCGTCACGTGGCTGGACGCGGTGCTGGCACGGTTTCTGTTGAACAGTCTGACCGGGGTGCTGATCGCGGTGATCCTGCTGACCGGGATCCTGGCGGTGATCGAACACCGCACACAACTGGACCTGCCGCCGCTGGTCGCGGCAATGGCCCTGGCAATGGTTCTGGGGTTGGGTGTCGGGGTGATCAACTGCGCCATCAGCGGGCTTTACCCGATCTGGGAAATGGTCTGGTCGATCCTGACGCGGCCGCTGTTTCTGGCCTCGGGCATTTTCTTTCTGTACGACAGCTTGCCGCCGCTGCCCCAGAATCTGCTGTGGTACAACCCGTTGATCCACATCATTGGACTGATGCGCACCGGGTTCTACCCCACCTATGACGCGGCCTATGTCAACGTGACCTACGTGCTCGGCGTCAGCCTGGGGCTTCTGGCGATGGGGCTTTTGCTGCTTGGACGCTATCACCGCGAGATTCTGAACCGTTAGGCTCTACCCCGGTCAGCGCCAGAATATCGGCGTGATCGCTCCCCATGCGCCCGGTCAGCCCGTCACGCACCGCCTGCCCCAGCAAGCGCAGATACGTCATCCGATCACCGCCGTGATGGCGTATCTTGGACAGCCATTTCGGCAGCACCACCACCAACACCGGCCAGAACATCCGGCCCGCCGCCAGCCGGTACAGAAACAGCAGGTTGCGATGATAGTAATACACCTTCCACAACGGGCGAAAGCGGCCGCGTTGGCCGTGGAAAGTGGAACAATCATGCTCAAACCGCAGGCCCGGCTCAAAACCGATGTGACCGCCGGCCTTGCGCAGCGCCAGGGTGAACAGCCCGTCATCGCCATAGACGAACAGCCGCCCATCGGGATAGCCGATGCGCGCGATGGCGGCGCGCGACACGAACAGGCCGACAAAGCTGGCCACGTCCACCGCCATGCCGGGGCCGTCGTAATCCGCCGGAGTGACGTGGAAACCACCGCGCCCGCCGCCCAGCAGGGTGCGACGGAATTCACGCCCGTGCCAGAATGGATTGCGCGACGGGCGGTTCATCTCGCAGATCTCGCCATTTGGAAAGTAGACAGCCGCCGCCACCGCCTCCCAGCCGCGCTCGGGCAGGGCGTGGAATGCCGCCAGCGCCCCAGGCTGGGGGCGGGCATCGTCATCCATCACCACCATCCAGTCCGGGTCGAACTGGGCGCTGGCCAGACGCATTCCGGCCTCGAACCCGCCGGCTCCGCCCAGATTTCTATCCTGGGACAACACGTGTAGGCGGGTATTCTGCTGTGCCGCCAGCCAGTCGCCGGTGCCGTCGGTGCTGGCATTGTCCACCACCAGCACCGCGTCCAGATCGGCGGCGGGCTCGGCCAGCAACCGACCGAGAGTCACACGCAGCTTGTCCAGACGGTTGTGGGTCACAACCACCGCCACCAGCCGTTTGCGTTCCTGATCCTGACCTGCGGCCACGTTCTGCCCTCTTGCCTGCCCGACTGCCTGCGTTGTACGCGGCCAAGGCGTGTTGCGCACAATCGTATCTGCTCAGCGCCCTAATCCACAAATCAACGATCGTGTCAAATCACGAGCCATGACAGCCGTCAGACGCGCATGTTAAAATTGTTTATTTTCAAATGCTTACAGAAATTTGTTTCGCGCGCGAAACAATCCAATAATGGAATATATGCCAGATCAGCGGGCTTTCAGCCATATCTGCAAGGCGGCGAATAAATCCGCATCTACCCCGCCGCCAGTCAGCTCGATGCGCCCGGCATCGGCATCGAACCGGGCCGCCACGCGGTTTTGCGCCAGCCGCCGGGCCGCCGACTCAGGGTCCGGCCCGGTGGTCCGCCGCGGCTTTGACGCGGACGGAAGAGGTGGGGTGGGACGCGCGTCCGGGGAATGGGCCTCGTCAGCAGCCCCCTGCTGCGGCTCGGTCCAGCCACGCAGCGCCTCCCAGAGGATTTTTAACTCGGTCTCGGCGTCCCGGTCCGGCGCGGCGCGCAGCCGCTGCCGCAGCGCAGTGATGAAACGGTGGTCTTCCAGCGCACGGGCCAGCCCCAGCCCCAGCTTCTCCGGGATCTGTGCGGGGTAGCTCAACAGCCCGTCCAGCGGTTCGACCAAAGTCAGGAAGCTGCCGATCTTGGAGCGCCGCGAACGGCTGACCGAACCAAACAGCCCGCGCAAGGCAGCGCGCGGGGTGGGATAGACGCCGCGATGCACCGCCTGCAGCGCGATCCGGCCTTTTTCATACAGGCTGAGCGCGGCGCGGATCTCGTTTTCCTCGACCATGGCAACATAGGCACCCTGCACATCGGCCGGAGTAATGATACGGGCCTGCACCGTGGCAAAACGGTCGTCGCCGTGCAACCGGTGCAAGCGGCGCAGCGCGGTCAGCCGCCGCCAGCCGGAAATCAGCCCGTGGGTTTTGCCATTCTTCGGCTCGGACAGGACGACCACCTCGATCGGGGTCTGCTGGCCACGTGCTTCGATCGACGCCAGCAGCGCCGCCATCTCGTCCGGATCCTGCACCATGCGGTCGCGCACCAGATGGGTTTCGTCGATACTGTCCAGCGCCAGTGCTTCGATCATCCGGCCTTCGGCTCGGGCACTGCGCAGGGTGTCGGACAGCTCTTCCAGCGCCGCGCTGGTGCTGGCATCGCCGGCGACCCGGGCAATCGGAGGCGCGCTCAGCGGGCCGCGGGCCGGGGCAGGTGGGTCGGATTGCAGATAACCGGGCTGTGCCGGTGTCAGTCGTTTGCGTTTGGCCATCCTGTCCTCCTGATCACGACGTCACAGCGTCGGCTCTTGCGCGTTCCTGACGCCGCCAGATGCCCAGAAGCAGCCGCTTGAAGGCGGCATAGGTGGCATCAAATGTCTCGCGGCCCCGGGCATAGGTTTCGCGATTGAAATCGCGGTAATCGGCTTCGTAGATGCCTGATACCTGCTCTCCGGCCTGGCCGATCAAGGCGGTAAAATCCTGTCGGTGTGGCGACAGGGTCTGCCCCAGATAAGCCTGCATCAGCGATGACAGCTCTCCCTGCTGGGCGGCGTCGTAACGGGTGATGACCGCGCGCACCGCGTCCCATTCAAACGCCATCTCGGGCCGGCCCAGAGCACGGGCGGCGATGTTCTCGTTGTCCTCGATCGACTGAAAGGTGGAATGCAGCATGTCGAAAAACCGCCCCGTGCTGTCGAATTCCAGAAATGAAGCCCCCAGTGGCACCAACAGAATATCCGCTGCCGCGAGCCCATTGATGGTCAGATAGCCAAGCGCCGGAGGCGTGTCGATGAACACGAGATCATAGTCGTCCAGCACCCCGTCGGCCGCCAGCTGGTCGGTCAACGCATCCCACAGCTTCCAGCCGCGGGCTGCCATGCGCCAGACCGGGATCTGGAATTCGGCCCAATACAAATTCAACTGTGCTCCGATCAGGTCGATATTGGGCCAGTGGGTGGTCTGGATCACGTCGCGTGCGCTCATCTGCATTGCGGCATTCAGACTGTCATCCAGCGGCAGCGGCGCTTCGCCCCGGTCAATCCGGCGCTGGTTGTCAGCGCGCAGATGCTCACCGTAGTGGCGCGCCAGTAGCGGAAAAGCGGTTTGCCATTCGTCTTCGATCTTGCCGCCAAAGATTGAAGTCATGCTGCCCTGACTGTCCAGATCGATCATCAGCACACGATATCCGTCCAGAGCTGCGGACATCGCCAGATGTGCTGCAGTGCTGGTCTTGCCCACACCACCCTTGAAGTTCGCCACTGCTACCAATTTTGCGGGCAGACCTTGGGGCCGGTAGGGTAGATAGTTCTTGGCTTTCGAACCTTGGGCGCCGAAATGGGCGCGCAGGCGCAGGACTTCGTCCAGGGTGAACCACTTGGCGCCACCCTCGGTTTCGGATTGGCCCTGGGGCAGATCGGGGTGCTGTTTCAGGACACGGCGGAAATGCGCCTGGGCCACCGGGATCAGATATCGGGTGATTTCCCATGTCGAAAACAGTCGTAACTGTTTGCTGCCGGTTTCGTTCAGCCCGCGGCTGGCCAGATCGGCACGGCCCTGGGCACAGGCGCTGGCGATGCGGGCAAAGTCTGTGGTGCCCGAAGGAGGATCCTGATCGGCCAGTGCGGCATCGGGGTCGATGTTGAAATAGGGCGGTAGCCCCGCTGTGTCTCTGGCCATGTATTCTGCTCGATGTGCTGTGTTTTCACCAGAGTATCATAAAACGCCTGACATGGAAGAAAAACCATCACGAAACGGCCTTTTCTCAAGCAATTCCGTTGGATCGGATCAGGATACAGGGGGCAAACCTGAGATCAGATCTTTTTTTGGGGTGTTAGAATCGTGTTATTTAAGTGTTACGGGGTTTTGGTTGATTGTGTAAAGCATTGTAGCTGAATGATTTTAAGTGAACTACGAGAGGACAAGTGACTCTGAACCCCCGAAAGAATGACTCTGAACCCCCGTTCAAGCGACTCTGAACCCCCGTTTGTGGCTGTTGCTGCCTTCTGTGGATAACTCTAAGGTCGGTGTTATCGAAACCACGATAAAACGAGTCGGATACCGACCATGGGCAGTGCAGGCGGAACGGGGGCTCTGGCAGGGGCGTGCGGGGGTGCGGACGGGTTGTTGCCGGACCGGCACCGGCAGGGCGATTTTTTCCTGTGTGATTTTTTTGATGCGATCCCCAAGGATGACATCGCCAGCATGGAACATCCGCTGTTTTCGCTGGCCACGCGTCCGGACCGTAGGATCTTGGAATATGAACACAACCGCACGCATATTACCGTGACCCCCAGCGTGCGCGGGCTGGCGACGATCCATGACAAGGACATCCTGATTTTCTGTATCAGCCAGCTGATGGCGGCGATCAACGCCGGCCGCGAGGTCAGCCGCACGCTGCAACTCAAGGCGCATGATCTGCTGGTGGCGACCAACCGCGAGACCAGCGGGGATGCCTATCGGCGGTTGCGCGATGCTTTCGAGCGGCTGGCGGGCACGCGGATCACGACCAATATCGTCACCGGAGATGTGGAAACCACCAGCGGGTTCGGCCTGATCGAAAGCTGGGAGATCGTGCGTCGCAGCCGGGGCGGGCGGATGGTCAGTGTCAGCGTGACTCTGAGCGACTGGCTTTTCCGGGCTGTGCTGAGCAAATCGGTATTGACGTTGAGCCGCGATTATTTCCGTTTGCGCAAGCCGCTGGAGCGGCGGATCTATGAATTGGCGCGCAAGCATTGCGGCCGTCAGCGGGTCTGGACCGTATCGGTGGACACATTGCTCAAGAAATCCGGCAGCGCCAGTCCGCGTCGGGTGTTCCGGGCTATGCTGCGCGACATGATCCGTGCCGGGCATCTGCCCGACTACGAGATGAGCGAAGCCCCCGGCGATCTGATCCGCTTCAGCCTGCAGGGGCAGATGGTCGAGGCGACCCCGCCAGTGGTCAGCGCGGCGGCGCATGATGCGGCCCGGGCCTTGATGCCGGGTATGGATGTGCATGCGCTGGAGGCCGAATGGCGCGGCGTCTGGGCCCGCACCGGGGCGCAGCGGTTGCGCAGCGCGGATGCGGCCTTTGTCGGTTGGGTGCGCAAGCGGGCCAGGTAGGGGGCGTTGCCTCATCGGCTGCCTGGGTCTGCGGGCAGAGAGCGGGTGACGCCTGTGGGCATCGCTGCTAAACCGGGCGCAGGTTTGAACAAGGGTACGAGCTTCATGCAGATCGAAAAGACGGCGCTGTCGGGCGTGTTGATCCTGACCCCGGCGCGGCATGGTGATGCGCGGGGGTTTTTCGCCGAAAGCTGGAACCGGCGGGTGCTGGAAGAACATGGCGTGGATCTGGATTTCGTGCAGGATAATCATTCGCTTTCGGGGGCGGTGAACACCCTGCGGGGGCTGCATTTCCAGGCCCCGCCCCATGCCCAGGACAAGCTGGTGCGCTGCGGGCGCGGGCGGCTGTTCGACGTGGCGGTGGATATCCGCAAGGGCTCGCCCGGTTATGGGCGCTGGGTGGGGACCGAACTGAGCGCCGAGAACGGCCGGCAGATGCTGGTGCCCAAGGGGTTCCTGCACGGTTTCGTCACGCGCGAGCCGGATACAGAAATTCTTTACAAATGCAGTGACTATTATGCCCCCGAATGTGACGGCGCGGTGCATTGGGACAGCTGCGGCATCGATTGGGGCCTGAGCGGCGATCCCGTGCTGTCGCCCAAGGATGCCGCTGCCGTGGCCCTGGCGGATTTCGACAGCCCGTTCGTCTGGGAAGGATGAGAAAATGAAACTGCTTGTGACCGGAGGCGCCGGGTTTATCGGATCGGCCGTGGTGCGTCTGGCGATGGGGCAGGGGCATCAGGTGGTGAATCTCGATGCGCTGACCTATGCCGCCTGTCTGGACAATGTCGCCAGCGTCGCGGATCTGCCGGGCTATACATTCGTGCAGGCCGACATCCGCGACCGCGCGGCGCTGGATGCGGTCTTCGCCGACCATGCCCCCGACGCGGTGATGCATCTGGCCGCCGAAAGCCATGTGGACCGCTCGATCGACGGGCCGGGCGATTTCATCGACACCAACATCACCGGCACCTACAACCTGCTGGAAGCCGCGCGCGCCCATTGGGTACAGGCGGGCCGTCCCGAAGCATTCCGCTTTCATCACATCTCGACGGACGAGGTGTTCGGCTCGCTGGGCGAGACCGGGCAGTTCACCGAAGAGACGCCCTATGACCCGCGCAGCCCCTATTCGGCCTCCAAGGCCGCCAGCGATCATCTGGTGCGGGCCTGGCACGAAACCTATGGGCTGCCGGTGGTGCTGAGCAATTGTTCCAACAATTACGGCCCCTACCATTTCCCGGAAAAGCTGGTGCCGGTGGTGATCCTGAATGCGCTGGCCGGCAAGCCGATCCCGGTTTACGGGGCAGGGGCGAATGTGCGCGACTGGCTTTATGTCGAGGATCACGCCGATGCGCTGCTGACCGTGCTGCAAAAGGGCGCGGTGGGGCGCAGTTACAATATCGGCGGCGAGAACGAGGCGAAGAATATCGACCTGGTGCGCAAGATCTGTGCGCTGCTGGATGAGAAACGCCCGAAGGACAGCCCATATGCCGACCAGATCACATTCGTCTCTGACCGTCCCGGGCACGATGCGCGCTATGCGATCGACCCCTCCCGTATCGCGACGGAACTGGGATGGCGGCCCAGCGTGACGCTGGATCAGGGGCTGGAACGAACCGTGCAGTGGTATCTCGACAACGAACCCTGGTGGCGCGCCCTGCAGGGCCGCGACGGGGTTGGACAGCGGCTGGGTACCGCATGATCCTGGTCTTCGGCAAGACTGGCCAGCTGGCTACTGAACTGGCGCGGCAGGGGGGTGTGGTCTGCCTGGGGCGGGACGTGGCGGATCTGGCGGATCCGGAAGGCTGTGTTGCGGCGATCCGGGAACATGCCCCGGCGGCGGTGATCAATGCGGCAGCCTATACGGCGGTGGACCGGGCCGAGGAAGACGAGGCGCTGGCCACCGTGATCAACGGCGACAGCCCCGGCGCGATGGCGCGGGAATGTGCGGCCCTTGGCATCCCCTTCGTGCATGTCTCGACCGACTACGTGTTCGACGGCAGCGGCGAGACGCCCTGGCGGCCCGAAGATGCGACCGGCCCGCTCGGGGCCTATGGGCGTTCCAAGCTGGCGGGCGAGCGGGCGGTGGCGGCGGCGGGCGGTGCCTGGGCGATCTTGCGCACCTCCTGGGTGGTGTCGGCGCATGGCAGCAATTTCGTCAAGACCATGCTGCGGCTCGGAGCCGAGCGCGACAGCTTGCGCGTGGTGGGCGACCAGGTCGGCGGGCCGACCCCGGCGCGGGACATCGCGGCGGCCTGCCTGCGCATGGTCGAGGTTCTGACATCCGCGCCGGACAAGCGCGGGATATACCATTTCGCCGGTGTGCCGGATGTCAGCTGGGCAGAGTTCGCCCGCGCGATCATGAAAGCGGGCAAGCGCGATTGCCGGATCGAGGAGATCGGAACGGCGGAGTATCCTACCCCGGCGGCCCGCCCGGAAAATTCGCGGCTGGACTGTTCCGGGTTCGAGACGGTTTTCGACATGAAACGGCCCGATTGGCGTGTCGGGTTGGCCGCGATTCTGAAAGATCTTGGAGAGGGTTGAGTCATGAGTAAACGCAAGGGCATCATTCTGGCCGGGGGCAGCGGCACGCGGCTCTATCCGATCACCATGGGCGTCTCAAAGCAGCTTCTGCCGATCTATGACAAGCCGATGGTCTATTACCCGTTGTCGGTGCTGATGCTGGCGGGTATCCGCGAAATCCTGATCATCACCACGCCGCAGGATGCCGACCAGTTCAGGCGCACGCTTGGCGATGGCAGCCAGTGGGGCGTGGCGCTGGATTATGTCGTGCAGCCCAGCCCCGACGGGCTGGCGCAGGCCTATATCCTGGCCGAAGAGTTCCTGGCGGGTGCGCCCAGTGCGATGGTGTTGGGCGACAACATTTTCTTTGGCCACGGTCTGCCCAGGCTGATGGCGCGCGCCGATGAGCAGGGGCGGGGGGGCACGGTGTTCGGCTATCACGTGGCAGACCCGGAGCGCTATGGCGTGGTGGCGTTCGACGACAGCGGTGCGGTGCGCGAGATCATCGAGAAACCGCCGGTGCCGCCCAGCAACTATGCGGTGACCGGGCTGTATTTTCTCGATGGCACGGCGCCTGCGCGGGCGCGCGAGGTGACACCGTCGGCGCGCGGCGAGCTGGAAATCACCAGCTTGCTGGGCATGTACCTGGACGCGGGGCAATTGCAGGTTGAAACCATGGGGCGCGGCTATGCCTGGCTGGATACCGGCACCCATGGCAGCCTGCTGGATGCCGGGAATTTCGTGCGCACGCTGGAGGAACGTCAGGGATTGCAGGCGGGCTGTCCCGAAGAGATCGCCTTTCAGCAGGGCTGGATTTCGGCGGATGAACTGACGGCCCGGGCCGAGATGTTTTCCAAGAATTCCTATGGTGCCTATCTGGCGGGGTTGCTGAAATAGGGCGATACGCGACGGGCGCGGGGATCAGGGCAGGGCGATATCGGCGACAATCCCGAGATGGTTCGAGTTCAGCCCCTCGCCAAAGGCGCGGGCCTGCACCACCCGCGCGCCCTCGTGCACCAGCACATGGTCGATCGGCACCCCCAGCGGACCAAAGGCGGCGGGCCAGGTCGGGATCGGGGTGCGCAGGGTCCGCATCCCGGTGTGGTTCAGCAGGCCCTGCATCGGCCGGCTCCAGCTGGCGGCGTTGAAATCACCCACCGCGATCACCGGGCCGGGCAGCCAGTCGTATTGTGATTTCAGCCGCGCCAGTTCCATTTCGGCCAAGCCCACCAGCCAGGGTTTCATCAGATGGCTGGCGGCGAGGAAAAACCCCTTTCCGGACGCGGTTTCCAGTTCGGCCACCGCATAGCGGTTTTCCCAGGCCGGGTTCAGGGACAGGCGCCAGAACCGCAGCGGCTGACGTCGGGTGGCGACCAGCAGGGTGCAGGTTTCAAACGTGCAGGGCGAGACAAAATCGAAATGCTCCCGCAGCCGTTTCAGCGCCGGATAGATCGCTTCGGGTTCGGCGATGGTCACCACATCGGGATCCTCGTCCAGGATCGCGGTGACGATACGGTCCCCCCAGGCGGCGTTTTCGCCCAGGGCGTTGAAGAACAGCACCCTCAGATCCGCCGACCGCTCCGGCACCAGCGGCAGGCTGAGCCGGACGTGATCGCGGATCAGAAATCCGCCGCAGATCAGCGTTGCAATCATCAGCCCCGCGCCCAGGCGGCGCAGACCGCATAAGGCGGCCGGCAGGGCGCAGAGCAGAGCCAGCGCCAGGAACCATGGCGCCAGGCTGTCCAGGATGCGCGCCATTGCCCCGATGGCCGTCGTCGTGGGGATGAACCGGGGCAGGGCGCCCAGCCCCAGGGCGGCGGCGGATGCCAGGGCCAGCGCGCCCGCACTGTTCGCTTTCAGGGACATGCCAGATCTTCTCCATGATCGTTTATGGTGCAGATGCACCTTGTTGCATGGATCGATGAAATCCGCGAAGAGGTCCGTTCTCATTTCGTGAAGGTTGCCCGTCATGCCGCCCAAATACAACGCCCGACGGCGGGACAGGTTTCCGGCGGTCAAGCCAGATATTCCGACTTTGCGATCGAGACTTGCCTGACCCTGGGGCTGATCTTTCACCGGCCGCTTCGGCAGACGCAAGGTTTCGTCCGTTCGCTTCTGAAGCTGATGGGGCTGGACCTGCCGGTGCCAGACATCTTGACGCTGTCACGACGAGCCAAGGGGCTGGCGGTTGAAGACTCCAGGTCGAAATCGACGGGCCCCATCACGCTGATCGTGGACAGTACCGGTCTCAAGGTGCACCGCAGTTCGGGTTGGCATGAGACCAAGCATGGGACCGGAAAGTCTCGCAGATCCTGGCGTAAACTGGACATTGGGTACGACCCTGACAGCGGTGAGGTCGTTGCCTCGATGCTGACCACAGACTATGTTGGCGACGAGACCGCCTTGCCAGAGCTCATCGCCGGGAGCGAAAGTCCCGTGGCCCGGTTTCTGGCCGACGGGGCCTATGACGGCACCGGGGTTTCCAACTGTTTGACCGGAGCGCTCGGATCCGATGTAGAGGTCATAATCCCGCCGCCGCTGAACGCTGTCACCGGCCTCAGCGACCGGCGCGATGCTCATATCGAGCACATTGCCACACACGGACGAATGGCTTGGCAGTCCAAGACGGGATACAATAATCGCGCCCTCGTGGAAGCCCAGATCGGGTGCCGCAAGACCGTCATCGGCCCCGGGTTGAACGCCAGGGAAATGGGCCGTCAATTCACAGAAAACAAGATCGCCATCAAGTCCCTCAACCGCATGACCCGCCTCGGTCGCGCGGACTTCAAGCGCGTTGCTTAGACACTTGGGGAAAGGGGTAACTGCGCCTCAAATCTGATCGCTGCAACAAGGCTGCGACATACTGATTGGGATATTCACAGAGGCACAATAGCCCGATCACAGCGCCAAAACAATCTGGCGATGTCAACCGATGATATTGATGCAGAAAACCAGGCCCTGAAGAGCCTGGTCTGTAAATCCGTCCGCCCCCGCGCGGAGGCGCGGCCTGCCTAACGGGAGGTGGTCGTAACATTCACACCGTTATCATCATCATCAGAGATGACTACGGCGGCAAACACCACGAAGGCACCGACGGCGACGGCTGCGCCGGTCAACGTACCACCCAGAGCAGCCGGAAGCGATTGAGCGCGCGCCGGAGCCATGGTCGAGGTCAGGGCAACGGTGCTGAGAATCAGCGCTGCGAAAATTTTCTTCATGGATCAAAACCCTTGTTGGTTGCGTCTCGTGTATCCTGCTTGCCTGATATGTACCGCAGTTCGGCTTGTGTTTCAATCACCCAGACAGGTCGGCAACATATTGTCGTCCTTTTATTACACGGTTCTTAACGGCTGCCGCAACACCAGGCAGCACATCGGCGTAACCACGCCGAATGCAAGCCTGAGTTGATCTTCAGCGGCGCTATCTGGTCACCTGGCGCAGCCGCAGATAGCCGATATGCGGCCCGGCCCATTGCCGTGACTGCCAGACCAGCCCGTTGCCCGCATCCACCCAGTAATCATTGACCACGGTGCCGCCGCCGCCTTCACAACGTTCCTGCACATGGTGCGTTGGCAACGACCAGCCGATGATCTCGATCCGGGCCGGCCCCCTGTCGACCACATCGCAGGCCAGCGGCAGGGTCAGCTGCTTGTTGTCCTTGTCCGCGACATGCAGCACCCGCTGCCCCGAAGCCGGGCCCAGACCGCCGGGACGCAGCTGCACTTCAGAGGACAGCACGTCGCCGCCCAGTCCGCGGGTGGCGATCAGCACCCCGCCACGCAGGGTCACGGTTTCGTCGGTCTCGGTACGCCAGACGATGATTTCGTCCGCCGTCCCGGCCCCGCGGACCGGCGTGGGAAACAGAAAAGCGGTCAGGTCCTCGCGTTCGCGGGTGATTTCCAGAAAGGCACCGTCCAGCGTGTCCAGCACCGCCCGGGTCACCGGCGGGCGTTCGGATTTGGGTGCGAGCTTTGCCGTGATCGATTCGCGCGCGGCGTCGATCACCTGCAATTGCAGGGTCGGCGCATCGGTGCCGCCCTGGCAGGCGGCCAGCAGCGCCAGCAGCGCCAGCCCCCGCAGCCGGAACAGAAACGCGCTCATTCCCATACCCTCGCCCATTGTCCTTGCAGGGCCGCGCGATGCGCCGTGCGCACCTGGCCATACAGCCGCCCGGGCACATGCACCATCTGCCCGCCATCGCGCTGCACCGGACGGATGGTGGTGCCAAAGGCCTGGCGGCTGGGTTTGCCCAGGAACCAGCCGATCGGGATTCGGAACATGATGCCCTTGTCGAACGAACCTTCGCCGAATTCCTCGGCTGACACGTTGGTCTTGGTGGCAAAGGCCCCCACCACCCAGCCATTGTCGAACCGGCGCTCCAGGCTGACCGTGGCCCCGACATCGCCCGCCAGATACCGCCCGACCCCGACCTGTCCCATGAACCCGCCGCCGAATTCATAATAGGCGGTGGCATGGCCGGTGAACACGTCGTAATCCTGAAACCCGAACAGCTGGTCGAAATCGCGTTTCTTGACGTAATTCGCCTCGACCCCCAGCGCCAGCGGGCTGCTGACCGGTTTCCACAGCACTTCACCGGACAACCCGCCATACATGGTTTCCAGATACCCGACGGTGGCGCGGGCATAGAGATTGCGCCCCGGACGCCATTGTTTGGCGACAAACAGGTTGTTCAGGGTGGTATCATATTGCGCATATTCCACCTGATCCGTGCGCACATGGGGCAGCCTGGAATTCGACGGCGGCCCGTCCTTGACATTGCCGGCGATGCGCTGGCGGATGCTGCCCGAGACGATCCAGCCCGGCGCGGGCCGATAGCTGCCGCGCAGAGCCACCCCGACATCGATGCGAAACGGCCGGTCAGGGTCGAAATAGGATGGGCTGAAATAGGGTGACAGCGACCAGCTGGTGTCAGGATAGAGATCGCCGGCCGGGATCGCGCTCGCGGCTTGGGCCGGGGCGTCGGAAAAGGCTGTCACGGCCAGCAGCCCGTCGGTGGCATTGCCGTCAAATTCCAGCGCCTCCAGATCCGAACGGCGCACCGTAGTGGCCGACAAAGCCATGCCACCGGACAGGGGCACCAGGCGGAAGGTCTCGACCGAGGCCGGCATGATCCGGCTCAGCACCCGCGCCGCCCGGCCCACCGCATTGGCATAGGACATATACCGCAGGTTGCGGAACCGCAGCTCGGCTGTGTCGGCATTCACCGTCAGGCTTTCCAGCACCAGCCCGTCGGCCCGCAGCTCGGGATCCAGCAGATCACGCAGCTGCAGCTTGACGCTTTCGCTGGCCGCCCAGCCAGTGTTCCAGACCGCCGGATTGGCGCTGCGCGACGGGCGCACCGGCACCGCCTGGGGCGCCTTGATGTGCATCCGGGTCGGAGGCGACTTTGGGTTCAGCTGCACCTGCAGGTTCACCCCTAACTCGCTGCCATACATATAGTAGGCCCCCAGCCGGGTGCGCGGGCTGACCTGGTATTCGATACCGAAGTTGAACGGCGACTTGCGGTCGAACACATCGGTCGTCTGGGTCTCGGTGACATAATCGTCGCTGGAATATTCCAGCTTCAGCCCCAGTTTTTCATTCGGACGCCACTCGATCCCGGCAAAAGGCGCATAGGGGCCGCGAAACCACTGATCATAGGCCGGCTCGCCCCCTTCGCTGTCCGGATCATAGGGCGGGCGCGCGCCGCTGGACCCGATGCTGCCATAGGATCCCAGCCGCCCCCAGCCGATGCCGGCGGTCAGCGAAAGCTGGCCATCCTGCCCCGCCCGCGCGCCCCAGGACGGCGTGGCAAAGGTCTTGGTGGCAACGATATATTCCCCGGCATAAATCCCGGTACCGACGAAATCCTGCAACCCCAGGGTCAGCTCGGGGCGGTACTGCCCCTCTTTCATCAGCCGGAACCGCACGTCGAAGCTGCGGTCGTAATAGGTGCCGAACCCCCCCATGTTCCAATCCTGGATGCTGTTGTAGCGAAAGCTGGCCGACATCCACGGGGTGGCCTGAAAGGTCAGATTGTACCGGGTCTGCCCCCCAAAGGTTGAGATCCCGGTGGTGAATTGTCCGTCCGGCAGCATTTTGGCACTGGGCATGTCGATGACGCCGGGCGAGCCGTAAAAGTTGAGGCTGGGCGGAGGCATCGGCACCAGCAGCGGTTCTGCCGCGCTCACCGGCCGGTCCTCGGCTGCGACGGCTCCGCTCGACAGCGCCAGCGCCACCAGCCCCGCGCCCGCCGGCCGCAACAGCAAACGGGGCCGCATATGAATACGCACGGGAAAGAACACGTGAAGAAACACGTGAAGAAACATGGGGGATCGCCTTTTGCCTGTTTTGCTTTTGCCTGCCACAACTCTTGCCCGCTTAGACCACAAAGCGGACCATGGGGGCAATGACCCGGCAATCCGCACCGCTCAGCCTGAACCCTGGCGTCCGGACGTGCCGGAGCCATAACCCTCGACCCAGCGGGCGATGACCGCGCGCGCGGCGTCGGCATCGCCGGCCACCAGCGCCTGGCGCAGCCCGCGCAGCACCCCGGCGACCTCGATTTCGCTGAGATGTTCCTCGCGGGCGCAGAATATCTTCTGGTATCGTGTGCCGATCAGGTCGGCGCACAGGGTCAGCTCTTCTTCCATCTTCTCGCCGGGGCGCAGCCCGATGATCTCGATCTCGATGTCACCATCGGGATTGTCGGCATCGCGCACCGCGTAGCCGGCGCTTTCGATCACCTGACGGGCCAGCTTCACGATCGGCATCGGCGTGCCCATGTCCAGCACGAAGACCTCGCCGCCCCGGGCCTCGGCCCCGGCGGTCAGCACCAGCTGCACCGCCTCGCGGATGGTCATAAAGAAACGTTTGACGTTGACATCGGTCACCGTCACCGGCCCGCCACGGCTGATCTGGTCCTGGAACAGCGGCACCACCGAACCGCTGGAGCCCAGCACATTGCCGAACCGCACCATGGAAAACACCGTGTTCGGGTGCCGCGTCGCCAGATCCTGAACCACCAGTTCGGCCAACCGCTTGGACGCCCCCATCACGTTGGCCGGGCGCACCGCCTTGTCACTGGAAATCAGGATGAACCGTTCGACCCCGACCTCGGCCGCCGCCCGCGCCAGCGTCTGTGTCCCGAACACGTTGTTGCCCAACCCGACCAGTGGATTGGCTTCGACCAGCGGCACATGTTTATAGGCGGCCGCATGCAAGACCACCTGGACCTTGTGGCCGGTCAGCACCTGGCGCACCTGGCGCGGGTCGGTGACCGATCCCAGGACCGGGACCAGCTCGATTTCCATGCCATCGGTCAGCTGCATCAATTCCTGATGCACGGTATAGAGCGCCAGTTCGCTCAGCTCGTACAGCACCAGCCGCGACGGCTGGCAGGCCAGCACCTGGCGGCACAGCTCCGAACCGATAGACCCCCCCGCGCCAGAAACCAGCACCGTGCGCCCGCAATAGCTGTCACAGGCGTCATCCAGCCCCTGCGCGCGGGCCTTGCGGCCCAGGAAATTCTGCGGCGCCACCGGAGTCAGCTTGTCGATCAGCGCCTCTTCACCGATCAGTTGTGCAAAGCTGGGCAGCGCCTGCACCTCCAGCTGCATCTTCTGCAAGCGTCGGGAAATCTGGGCCTGTTTCGGTTGCGACAGCGACGGCATCGCCAGCAGCACCCGATCGATCTGGCGCTGCGTCACCAATTCGGCAATCCGCGCCGGGGGAAACACCGGCAGCCCCATCAACCGCATGCCCTGCAGCGACACGTTGTCATCCACGAAAGCGACCGGATCGATGTCTTCATGCGCGCGCAACGCCGAAACCAGCTGGGTGCCGGTGGTGCCGGCGCCGTAGATCAGCACCCGACAGCGCGGGGCCGCACGACGATAGATCGCGGTGACCACCTGATACAGCACCATCCGGTTTGTGACCACGAAAAGGAAATAGCTGATCCCGAAGACCACATGCGTCCCCGGAGGCTGGTTCAGCCCGGCAAAGCCGGCCAGCACCGCCACCATACCTGCCACACCCGCCGCCAGGATCGCGGTCAACCGCATCGCATGGCCCTCGAACTCCTTGAGCTGAATCGCCGGAAGCCCCAGCCAGACCGACAGCCCCGCAGCGGTTGCCAGCAGATAAGGCAGGATCGGCAGGGTCTGCAAAAGAGTCTCGAACGGCGGGGACGCCAGGGTCTGCACGCTATAGGTAAACAGCAGCGCAACCGGGATCAGCGCCAGATCCAGAGCCAGAAACACCCAGGCCTTCTGTTTGCGCGTCAGAGAGCGGATCAAATTCAGCATTCTGTCACTGTTCCCACGGCCCTGTTGTCCGGCGCGACCACCTTCGGCAGGCGGCACATCCGCCGCCCCTACAGACTGGGTTGCATTGGCGCGAATGTACAGCCAAGTGAACCCCCCTTGGCGATGAATCGCTGATTTGGCGGGCGCCGCCGACGGCAGCACCGGATCAGGTCAGAAGCGTCACATAGGGATTTTTCGCGAATTCCGGATCCTGTTGCAAGATGTAGGTGCCAAACACGTTCTGGTAGAAATCCTCGATATCCATGGACATATAGACCTGCTGCCGGTTCTTGATCCATTGCGCACCGTTGGGATACCTGGCGTCGATCAAACCCTTCGCAAGCCGCGTAGCGCGTTTTGCGTCAAAGGGTGTCGCCCGTTCCAGCAGCGCGGCCAGATCCGGCCGCGGCAAGATCATCAGATCGCTGTAGTCAATCACCGACAGGGCCGGTTGCGTCCGCCCGTTGACGGATTCGGCGATGGTTCGGAACGAGACGTACCAATGGACCATATGCGCCAGAAGTTCGCGTTCCTGCGAACTGAACGACTTCTGTCCCAGGTCTTTCTGCATCGCCCGCAGTTCCGCGAACAGCGGCTTGTTCTTGAGAAAACTGTCCCAGACCGCATGCGACAGATGGGGAAAGGTTGTCGGCACCGTCAGCGACCGGTGCCGGAACAGAGCAAACATGTGGAAATGCCCGGCATGCAGCGGCAAGGCCGCTGGCGAGTAATTTTCCTTGGTGGTGTTGAACGACGTCGTCTTCCAGGTGGCTGCAAGAACCTTGTCATAGTCGCGACGAGACGGTCTCTTGAAGATGTTCCCGGAAGACTTGGGCCGCTCGTCACCAAAGATCTGGGCAACCCCGTCCTGCATCGGACTGCACAGCGGGTTGAAGAACTCGCGGCTGTATTCGACCCCCGGCAGGGTCTTCATCTGGTCGCAGAAGAAATCAGTACCCTGCTGCGGGAAGGAATAAACCAGAGTATGACGCGTCCTATCCGGCGCGGCCTCTTCTTGCGGCAACAGGACCGATCCCGGCAGGGCCGGTGGCTGCCTGACCGGTGCCGCGGGATCGGCGATGCGCTGATAGGCGTGCAGAATGCGCGTCTTGTTCATCCCGCTGGTCTGCGGCCCGAACGAGTGATGCACGACAAACGCACGGCCGACGATCTTGTTATAGGTCTGCAAGGTTGCAGGCGCATGGACCGACAGATACTCTTCATCGATCGCCTGGCTACGCCAGATCACCGGTATCGTGCCGTTGAACTTGGCCATGTCGGCACCAAAAAAACAGATGCAATTGATCGAGAACCGCACCGTCGCAACGATCTGGTCCGGCACATGCAGATCGGACACGGCCCCCTGCTCGACCTTGTCGAGGAAAAATTCGTGCAGCCTGCGGGCCGGCGGCACATCACTATGCATGAATCCCCCCGCCGTCGCCGGGATATAGCGCGCGATAAAGTCGATCTTGCGGTGTCTTTGCAAGATATGCGCACAGATCGTATTGTTGATCACCATCGGCGAGGTGAAGAACGGCTTACGATCGGCGACCCGGTCGGCAAGCAGGATCTCAAGTGCATCCTCATGCACATATACCACGTCGTCATCGATCTTGATGTATATCGTGTCCGGATCCTGCGCATCCGCATACAGATGGTTCACCGTCCTGATCCCGATCGGCTCGATCCCGTCCGGCAACGGGGTCACCTTGATCAGATCCGACTCCAGCGACTGCATGTAGGCGATGTCACGGTCAACCTTCGTATTGATGAGGATGCGGATCTCATCAAGCCGCGTTTGCCGAACCAGATGCGGGATCAGCGCCTTCAGATAGGCCCTGCGCCCGCCCGGCACCAACGCGACAACCCGGTAGCCTTCAAACATCCTGCATTCCTTTTATCATATTCATATGGTGCTCGTGGCTGCCCCGCCCCGTGTTTCGGCCTGGGAACGCGCGGCCTTCTGGCATGGTGGTCTTGTTAGATATCGGGAGCGCGAAGGCAATGCATATCCCCGAAACATGGGCCTGAAAGATCATACGCCACAATCGCGCCGATCCTGCCTCAGCCGCCCCGCCGGAACAGGTTGCCGATGGTCTGGAACACCAGGTCGAAATCGTAACACATGCTCTGGTGGCGCTGATAGATCAGGTCCAGCCGCGCCTTGGCCGGCACGCAGATGCGCCGATAGACCGCGTCGGTTTCCTCGGGCGTGGCGCAGCGCGCCAGCAGCGCGGTTTCATGCCGGTGATAGACAATGCTGGCCAGTCCGGTCACGCCGGGGCGCGATTTCAGCACTTCGCGATACAGTTCGGGGTCGGCCTCGACATATTGGCGCAGCGGCGGGCGCGGCCCGACAAAGCTCAGATCGCCTTTCAGGATATTCCACAGCTGCGGGAATTCATCCAGCCGCCGCGCCCGCAGCCAGGCCCCGGTGGGGGTGATGCGGGCCTGCTTGTCGCCGCCGGACACGCCGGAATCGCCCTCTACCACCGTCATCGTGCGCAGCTTCCACAGCTCGAAAGGCTCATCCACGCCCTTCATCCGCTCGGCGACATAAAACAGCGGGCGACCTTGTTTCACCAGCAACCACAACAGCAGCCCGATCAGCACCGGACCCAGGATCACGATCAGCAGACTGACAAAGAACAGATCGAATATGCGCTTGCGCCAGGTCATCCGCTTTCCATTGCCTTCAGGGCGCACCATTGCGCCACCATCTCCGCCGCCGTGCTCTCGGCCGGTGCAAAGGCGGTGAAGCGTTCCAGGGTTTCGGTGCTCAGACGCACCTCGGGGATGGCGCTATCCTCTGGCACACGCGGCGTCCAGCCCAGATCGGCGGCGTCCAGCAACGCGCCCATCCCGATCGCCCCCGGTGCCGCGACATTCAGCACCTCCGGCAGATCCGGCGCCGCCAGCAGATCGCCCAGCACCCGCGCCAGGGTTGCCGGGCCGATATAGCTGCGCCGTGGCGTGCGCCCGTCGGCAAACCGGTCCAGGCCGAACCCCGCATGCCAACCGCCCAGGATCGCATCCACCCCGGCCACGTTGCCAATGCGCAGGCAACTCACCGGCACGCCCAGTTCCGCGCCCAGAACGGCAGCGGTGTGCTCCATCGCGCGTTTCACCCGGCCATAGTCCGACACCGGCACGGGGACCATGTCTTCGCGCATCACGCCACCGGCGGCCCCATAGACAGCGGCGGACGAGGCCAGCAGCACCCGCGCCCCGACCGCCGCGCCGGCCCGCACCGCCGCCTCGGCCAGCGGAACAGTGTCCGCCAGCCGACCCCGACCCGGCACACCGCCGGCCAGACACAGGATCGCATCGCATCCACGCGCCGCCCGCGCCAGGGCCTCCGGATCCCCCAAAGGATCGAACACGCACCAGCCCGCACCAGCCCGCGCCCTGCGGCTTTGCCACCTGGGGCCCTGCCGCGGCCAGCAGCCGCGCAGGATCCCGCCCAGGCGTCCTGTTGCCCCCAGAACCAAAACCTCGGGAAAATGCATCTGCCCTCTCGCCTTGTTGACCTGATCCCCTGTAACAGTATCTTGCGGGGCGATAATCGCCCACCCCGATACAACCGACATAACAACCGACACAGGCCCCGCTCATGCACACCTTTCTTCTGCCCCTCGTGCTGACAAGCCTGCTGTTCGGTCTTGGCGGTTGCAGTCGCCTGCCCGGCGGCGCCCCCGCCAGCGAAGAGATCCTGAAAGAGGCCGACGCAGTCACCGCCGATTTTGCGCTCTACCCGGTGACCCGTGCCTTCCTGCCGACCGCAGAGCAATGGCCCCCCACCGGCAAACAGGAACATCTGAGCTGGATTTCCGCCAGCCAGGGCGCGCGCAGCCAGATCATCCAGCCCGGCGACAGCCTGAACATCCGGATCTGGGACAGTTCCGACAACTCGCTGCTGACCACGACCGAACAGAAAGACATCCAGCTGGCCGACATGACGGTTGCCTCCAACGGCGATATCTTTCTGCCCTATGTGGGCAAGGTCAGCGTCATCGGTCTGACCCCGGATCTGGCCCGCGAAGAGGTGCAGACCGCGTTCGAGACGATCGTGCCCTCGGCCCAGGTGCAGTTGGCGATGAGCGAAGGGCGCAACAATTCGGTCGATCTGGTCAGCGGCGTTCTGCAACCCGGCACCTACCCGATGCCGGATCGCAACTATTCGGTGCTTGGGCTGATCTCGGCCGGTGGCGGCATCAGTTCAAACCTGAACAACCCCCAAATCCGGCTGATGCGCGACGGGCATATCTATGGCACCTCGGTGGACCGGCTGCTGAACAACCCGTCGCTCGACACCCTGCTGCGCGGCGGCGACCGGGTATTTCTGGAAGAAGACGAACGCTATTTCCTGTCCTTCGGCGCCACCGGCACCGAGGATCTGCACATCTTTACCAAGGACAACATGTCGGCCATGGACGCGGTGGCGGTCATGGGGGGGTTTCAGGATTCCAAGGCCGATCCCAAAGGGCTGTTGATCCTGCGCGAATACCCGGCCTCGGCCAGCCGCGCCGGGGTGCGCGGCCCGCGCCAGTCCCGGGTGGTGTTCACCCTGGATCTGACCACGGCAGACGGCCTGTTTTCCGCCCGCCGCTTCCAGATCAATCCCGAGGATCTGGTCATGGCCACCGAATCCCCGATCAACGACGCCCTGACCGTCAGCAACGTGATCGGCAACTTCTTTGGCGTGTTCAGCTCCGCCGGTAATATTTGAGCACCGTGATCGGATCACATCACGGATCGCTCTGAACAAGGCACAGAATGAAGATAGCAATACTGACGAGTACCCTCGGTCAGATGGGCGGCTCGGAGATCGTGGCAATCGAAACAGCGACGTATTACGCAGGCCTTGGTCATGACGTAACCTTGTGGGCGCACAACTACGCCGACGACGTGATACGAGACATCGACAAAACCATTCGGATTGCAAAAGAACCTGTCGATATTACCGATTTCGACTTTGTCTGGAGTCAGCACGGGAGTTATCTGGAGAATATCGGAGACGCGGAACGGTTGCCGGACTGGAACGGAGTACTGGTTTCAGTTCATCTCTCGCATTTCACTCCACTGGAGATATTTCATCATCCGCTGGCCCGGAAATACATGGGCGCCCGGGTTTTTCACGCCCAGATCAGCATGGATGCCTTGGAAGGACCCGACGCCCCTCAAGACGAGCTATTCCTATTCCGAAATGCAGCCCCTGCACGGTTTCACAAGCAACCGGCGGTCAGATCCGGAAAATTAAAGAACATCCTGATTGTGTCAAATCACCTGCCCGATGAGGTCGAATCCGCAACCGAACTCCTGCAGGCCCACGGGATCCAGACGCGCATTCTCGGGCGTAAGCACGAAGTGAAACTGATCACGCCCGAGGACATAGCGGCAGCCGATGCCGTAATCAGTATCGGCAAAACCGTCCAATATGCGCTGGTCTCCGGTACTCCGGTTTACTGTTATGATCATTTCGGCGGTCCCGGCTGGCTGACCGATGAGAATGCCGAACGGGCCGAGTATTCCAACTTCAACGGAAAATGCTGCGAAACCCGGCGCACCCCTGAAGAAATCTGCAAGGAAATCATCCAGAAATTCGACGCAGCGCAAGCCTTCGCAATCAAGAACCGCGCCTATTTCTCACACAGGTACAATCTGGAAAGACACCTGGACGAGATCCTCGCACAGGGACAAACTCATCGCATCAAATCCCAGGTGGCCATTCACGAAATAGAAGCCGCTTCGATTTTCGCCAAGGAACGCATCGAAACTCGGGCGCAGTCAATAAGGAATAACGCAAAAGCCACTCGATACAGAACCACAAGCAAATGGCTGCTTGTCGTTGCCCTGCTCGAGTTGTTCCTGATCATGTTTTTACTTGTCTGAACCAGACGCAATCTGCCTTCTCTCGCATAATTTGCTGCATGGTTTCGATTGTGAAAAACAAAATTACGCGACAAAGACACATTTTTACCCGCACCATCTGCACCATAAACGATCATGGAGAAGATCTGGTATGTCCCTGAAAGCGAACAGTGCGGGCGCGCTGGCCCTGGCATCCGCCGCCGCCCTGGGGCTGGGCGCCCCGTCCCGAACTTTCCTCAGAACCGATCTTGCCATGAAAAGGGCAAACCGCCGAGGGCTTATGTGATCATCCGGGATGGAACACATAGGGGCCTCCAACCCGGAAATCGACCTGTACGCAGGCACGGTGGCGTCAGCGCCATGCACCTCAAACACATTCTTTGTCAGATTTTATTGGCGGATGACTTTTACCGGAATTCACCCGATAATTTGAAAACGTCGATTATCTTCCCTTTCTCCTCTCTGCACAGAGCGAGACAGAGACAGATGCCGAACCACGCCCCTTTGATCCCGACCGACAATCCCGAAATAGACCTCTTCGACCGGGCTCGCTTGATCAAACGATGGCGACACGGCAGCGAGTCTTTTTTCTTCCGTCACGAACGCAGCGGCAGGCTCAAAGCTGTCTCGGATGGAACGAAGGTCCGTTACCGCCGAAAAGATGTCTATGACTTCGAGGGCGGGCAGCCTCCTTCGGGGATGAAAGAGGCCTACCAGTCCGATCTCATCACACAGGCCACCGCGGCTCGGCTTTGTTCCGTCGCGTCGTCGTACATTCTCACCGCGGCGAGACGGGGAGAACTCCCGACACGGCGTATTGGCAGCGCGTATCGCTTCGTGCCGGCCGAAGTCGAAGCTTGGCAGCAGCGACGGTTCTTGAACCGTAAATCCATGAAAAATCGCAAAAAGCCGGCCGATGAATAACACGGGGGCTGACGTCTATGGTCCAAACTTCGCCCCCCCGTTCCGTTCATCTTCGAGGAATGAACGGTCCGGTGACCGAATGAACACCAACAGAAGGCAATGAACGATGAGCAGTCAAAACACGATCACGCTGAAGACCCTGAAAGATGTCCGGCACATACTCCCGGTCATCTATTCCGAGGCTTCCGCGAAGACTCTCGATGCGGCGTCGCGCAAGGCCGAACGCCTCACCGGCTGACGAGAAGCAGGCCTGGGACGGGATTGTCGGCTATGCCGAAGCGGTGGAGAACACGTTCGATGAGTGTGGTGACCGCGTCTTGCCGAACTCGTTTGTCCGCAGCATGGAGACCCTAAGAGCCCGATGCGCTACGATCCATCCTGCCGGACTGACGACGGAGACCGCGAAGACAGCGCTCGTGGCCTGCCGGGCGGACAAGGTGACGTCATTCCGGAAGTCGATTTCATCGTTCAACTCGCTGATCCGTGATCGCCACAAACACGCGGCGATCGCCCACCTCCTTCCAACAGCACCGATCGGATCCTTGCCATTGCTGCGCGATGCGGTGTTGGACTGGAACCAGTTCTCCGAAGCGTTCCTCGCCTCCCGGGATCGGGCCATCACCAAAGCTGTCCGCCCCGACAAGGAGCAGCGGAGGGATCGCTTCCAGGGACGGCTCGGCAAAAACAAACTCAGCGCTTCCGGCGTGCGGAAAGGACTCCGGAAGGTCAGGAATACGGAGGCCGCCAGCAAGGCGCATCTGAACGCCATGAGCTGGCTGATCAGGCATGCCTTCCCGGACCGAGAAGGTGCTTACGGTATCGATGCGATCGAGGAGGTATTCCGGCCGGAGATCGTCACGCGCGCCGTAGCAAATTACATTGCGCGGGCGACGGCGTCCGACAGACTGATTGATCCGAGAGACTCGTCATCGGCAGGGACGATCCTGTCGCGGCTCCAGACCTTGGCGGAGCGCAACGGCTACACTCGCGGACATTCTACGTGTCGCCCGGGCGTCCTCCGAAAGCGCCCGGGATTTGCCGGGCAACTCGACGGCGGCATTCAGATTGCGGCAGAAAGGGATGATCTACGCGCTCCTCGTGAACTCCGGTGATCGCCAGGGTGATCTGAGGAAATACCGTATCGGTCTCGAGCTCGTTCGCGAAGAGGATGGTGGCTGGCGTCACGGCATTCGGCCTTTGCCGCGCCCGCTATTTCGGCACGGCCAGAACTCACGCCCAACTGGCGATGGCGGCGATCGGACAGAACCTCCTGAAAGCCGCAAACAAGATCGCACTCAACCAACAAACCCCCGCAATCGCATAAACCAAATGCCACCATCCTCGCATCCGCTGAAACGCCAGCGGACCAGACAGGATGGTCAAATCACTGCATCATGCAAAAATCAGCCCCTCATGCAGAGGTCTTTACTCGGTGATCGGCCCGCATGGAAAATGGGGGCACGACTCGCCGAGGTCGAAGGGCTGAACCTTTTGACGCTGTCAGACAAGGTAGTCAACGAAGGGTATATCAATCGGCGCCTCGCGAAAGATTTCGGGGTGCATGGTCATCTTGTCCGCACCCTGATTGCCGATCTCATACGTCGGGCTCGACCGGATGCGATCTGGGCGCTGCAACAGATGCTCGGACACACCGACCGGACCACGCAGCGGGTCTACCGTTCGGATTTCGACGAGAGTCGGGCGGTGATGGCCTTCGAAGATCTCTACGGCCGATTGTCGGATTGATCGGCCAGCACCAGCGCCTGGACCGTCGCGTCACGATCGGCCACGAGGACCGCCGGGCTGGATATTTGTCTGTGTTGGCTTGCGCCAAAACGTTGGCGACGATTCTTCTGGCCGCCGCCGTCCGGGACATGGTGCTGATCGAACTGACGGAAGAATCGGAACCGGGCACATCGGGCGTTTTTTACGCCTGGGCCAATGCCTCTTCGAAAACGGGGTCGGATGGATGTCGTGGTCACGATGTTTGTCCGGAAATCTTGTCGCGAAGAAGCGGATAGCGAGGGCAGGGGGCGGTTCGGCCCTGCGCGTCTTGTTGCGGACGCGCAGGTCGAAACGCCCCTTCCGAAACCGGGAGACGGGCAGGCCGGTGCGTTGGAATCCTCAAAGGAGAACCCGATGCTCGATACTTCCAAATCCAAAGATCCAGTCGCGATGGTCGATTGGCGCGATCAACTGGCCTATGGTGCCCTCGTCCTGTTCCGCTTCCCGCTTGCGGGTCACGCAGCCTTGGCACGCCCGTGCCTCGTGCTTGATGTCGAGATGATACGGGGGCGACGCTGCGCCGTTCTGGCCCCCGCCATGCAGCCCAACTGTTCACCGGCGCCTGGGCGGCGAGTGGTGGTTGATCGGCGGGCCGACTGGCGCGCAGCAGGGTTGATGCGGGCCACCCGGTTTTGCGTAAGCTCGCGCCTGATCACGCAGGCTTTGCCGTCACTCAGTCAACCGGTACGCCGGTTCTGGGGCAGTTGGAAAGTCCGGCGCCTCCGCGGCGCCGGGTGCTTCGACACATCGCATGTGGATAAACACGATCCTTGTCCAAGATGCCGCCCCCCGGCATGCCTGGCGCTCTCGATCAGTTCGAACTCTCCGCGCATCCCGCGAGGTGAACGGCAATATGCGATCCTGAAACAGCGTTTCGGTCCGGTTCAGCCGCTCCTTGAGGTCCACCGCGAAATCGGAATTGAGCTTCTCCTGCTGCCGTACCCCACGCGCGATTTCGCCGATGGTGATCACGCTCAGAAACAGATCGTCTTCCCTCTGGGCATGCAGCCATGTCGCCAGTTTGGTGTGGCGGTCCGGCCGCCGAGTTGCTGAGATGACGTTCGTGTCAAGGATATACATCCGAGTGCACCTTGTTACATGGATCGATGAAATGCTGCGCGGGTTGAGCCGCTGATGCCTATTTATATTCGATCAACCGTCTCTGTTTGCGGGTCAGACGACGCCAGGCATAGGTCAGTGCCCCTTGGGTTTCAGGAAACTTTCCAAGCAGCAGGAATATGGCCTGGGTCGGGGGCAGGCCCCGCCGGTGCAGTCGCAGGATTTGCAGCGGGTAGACCAGGGCCCCAAGGAGCGCCCAGGGCGTCGTGAAAACCGCGGCCAGTACAAGCAGCACGGGAAGACCCAGCCCCCAGGCCAGCGCGCTGGCGAGTTCGCGCACCTTGTGCCGTTCGGGCGTAGCCCCGTACATCGCGGCCCCCTCGGCATAAGTATAGCCGGCTCGGCGCGAGCGTTGCCACCATTGCCCGAACCGGGTCATGGCGGCGTCATGCAGGGTCATCTCGGCATCGATGCGCCAGATGCGCCAGCCCTTCATGCGCATGCGCAGGCACAGTTCCGGTTCTTCCCCGGCGATCAGGTCGGGGTTGTAGCCTGCGACCTGTTGCAATGCATCGCACCGCATCAAGGCATCCCCGCCGCAGGCGCGCGCCTCGCCTGTGGGTGTATTCCATTCCGCATCGATCATGCGGTTCCAGACCGAGGCTTCGGGACGGCGTTCGCGGCGACGTCCGCAGACGACGGCAACATCCGGATGTGCCTGCAGGAAATCCCGGGCGCGCCCAAGCCACTCGGGCTGCAGAATGCAGTCGCCGTCCAGGAATTGCACCAGATCCGGGGGAGGGGTCATGGACATCAGATGATCCAGCCCGGCATTGCGTGCGCGGGCTGCGGTAAAAGGTTGCGAGACATCCAACGCAACCACCTCGGCCGCACGCGCGCGCGCAGCATTCTGGCTGCCATCGGTAGAGCCGCTGTCCACATAGACCACATGCGAAAACCGGCCTTGCAGGCTGTTCAGGCAGGCGATCAGCCGATCGCCTTCGTTGCGTCCGATCACGACCGCTGCGATGATGGGGAAGCCGCCGCGCGATCCGGTATCCTGTGGCTCACTCATCGGTGCATGTCATGCGGCAAAGGGATAACAAAGATCGAGCGCGGGATGACCCGGAAAGATCCTGGCCAGCAATGCACGGTCTTCCAGAAAGCGTGCTTGCATCCGGGCCATCAGCGCGGCGGGAATGTCCGGCCGCGTCGTCATTTTGCGTTGGTTGCGCACCCATGACCGTACGGATTTGGGAACCAATGTGCGCCGCAGGCCGCGCGCGACGGGATTGTCGATCAAAAGATCCTGCATCGGCAGTCTGCGAATGCGTTCCGAAGATACGTTCTGGGCCGGAAGATCGTGTTTCCAGGCTGCGCTTTCGGGCAGGCCCAGAAAGGCCGCGATGGCGGCAAACTCCCGGTCGGGGTCTGTCTTGATCTGTTCGAGGCTGGTCAGGTGGATGTTCGTTGCCCCGTAGGTCTTGGCAAAGGGTGCGATCTGCATGCCATAACATCCGTATTCCACGATCTCCGTGCATTGCGTGAAGGCCTGTTCGGCATCATCGCCCAGCCGGGTCTCGGTCCATTCGTGGATATAGTGCGATTCAGCCCGTTTCACGGGATTGCGGATCATGTAGACCAAGCGCGGGGCGGCCAGCATGGCCTGCATGCGCTCCAGGGTTTCGGGGTAGGTCGGCAACTTGGTGTAATGCGTGCTGGCCTCGCCTTTCAGATCTTCTGTGCGGGCGTTCCGGAACAATGACGCGTACCAGTCCGGTCCCTGTGCATAGACATCATCGTCGGAAAAGAAATTGGGTTCTTTCGGCGTGGTCATGAATACGCCGTCCTGTGCCGCCAGCTGTGTCGCCAGGGTCGAGGTGCCACATTTCATCGCACCGATCACCAGGAAATCCGGGCCTTCCATCTTTTATTCTCCGGGTGCGCGGCGTGGCCCGAGCGGGCGCAGCGCGTTGGTCCAGATATCGCGCGGCTCGGCTTCGATGCGCCGGGGGGCGGGTTTCCCAAGCAATTGCCGCACCTGTGCCATCAAACGCCCTGCAGACCACATCAGATTGGCGAGCCAGGGCCCGAAAATCCCATAGGCTTGTCGGTAGAATCGTGTGCGGGAGGCATAGAAATAGGGAGGCAGGCGTTTGCGCGCCTGCTCCAGGGCTTTGACGGGTCCCGAGCCGCCCCGGTAATGCACCATGACCGCTTGTGTGTCCTGTGCGATCGACCATCCGGCACGCCGGGCGCGCAGGCAATATTCTGCATCCTCGAAATAGAGAAAATAGCCCTCATCCATCGGTCCGATCTGCTTGACCATGCGGGCATTGAGCAGGATGCAGGCGAAGCTGGCCCATTCGATCTGCTCGGGATTCACAGGCGGCTGCAGGGCCACGACATGGTTTTTCAGGATCCTGGTGACGGGCCCGCTTCCCGCGCCACGGATCAATTCGCTCCAGGGGCTGTGAAAGCGAAAGCAGCTTACCTGGATGTTGCCATCATCGGTTTCGATCTGCGGCGTGATCATCCCGATATCGGGTTTGGAGCCGGCAGCGGCTTGCAATGCTTTCAGGAAACCCCGCCGCAGTACGCCATCGGAATTCAGAAGCAGATACCAGTCGGTATCCAGAGCCGACATCCCCATGTTGTGTCCGCCCGAAAACCCGGTGTTCACCCCGGATCGGATCAGTTCGATCGGTGTGTCTGCGGGCTGCTCTGCGATCCAGGTCGCGATATGCTCGGCCGAGCCATCCCCCGAAGCATTGTCCACCACCACGATCCGCACCGGAAGATCGCCGATATCTGCCAGAACAGATTGCACACAGGCAATCGTCAGTGCGGCGGTTTTGTAGTTGATGATGGAAACGCCAATGGAGGGGAGCATCTGGGTTTGCACGGATTTCGGTTTCCTGTTGCGGATATACAGGTTCGTTGCCTGATGTATATGGTGGATACTGGGGCGGGGCGATGGCAATAATCGTCGCCGGGTGGTTAATTAACCTTTACTTGCGGGCATGTCGGGATTTTTGCCGGGTATATTGGTTCTTGCGTGTCGCCGATGCGTCCTTCGGTTTCTCCTGTCGGGTATAGACGGGGCCAGCCTTGCCGGGCACTTCTGTTGACGCGGCTTCCGGTCCAGTCTCGATCCGGCCCAGTTCAAGTCGCCCCCAAAGCGCCCCGGCGACCAGCCAGGTGACAGGGGTAAGGCCGGAATTCGGAAGAAGATCGATCAGATTGGCGGCCAAGACCAGGGCCAGAATGGAACTCTCCATACCGATATCATAGCGCCGGAGATGTCGGAAAAGCAGGATTATGGGAAAGCATAACAAGCCGAATTGGGACAGATATCCGACCCAGCCGCCCACGCCGAGAGCGGCAATCCAGAAGCCATCGACAACGGTGATATCCATTCCGGTTACAGGATCGGAAATCCTGGATCGTCCCCAAAGTCCCCAGCCAAACAAGGGACGTTGTTGCGCCTTGGCAAGCAGCCTGTCTTCATTTTCGACACGAAACATGAAGGAGCTGGCTCTGACAGGGTCGATGGATTCCGCCATTTGTGCGACTTGCCGGATCGGAATAACACCGGCAGAGCGGCCGATCGGATAGGTCAGGACCAGGACCGCGACAGCGCAGGCGGTCAGCAATTGCGCACGCACCCCCCAGAGGAGCGCCGCCGGTAACAGGAGCAGGGCAATTGCCAAGGCGCCCAGCGATTTGGTCAACACCAGTGTCAGAAAAAGCCAGGCCATTGCGGCCAGGAATTTGCCGCGCGTTTTTTCTTCTATGCGGGTCAGCCCGGCCGTCGCCAGGGTGGCGCAGCAGAAGAAGAGGGACACGACAAGACCATGACTCAGAAAGACGATCGGTCGCCACCCGCCACCGCGATAGTGCTGCGCCCAGCTGTGCGGAAAAAACCCGTAGACCATTCGGTTGAATTGCGGAGACATGCGGACTTCGAACAGCGCCAGAAGCGAATAGCAGAGCGCTGCCGCGCAGAGAACCTTGAGCAAGAGAGCATGGGTCTCGGGCTTTGCCAGAAACTTGCGTGCCAGCAGCATCGGCAGAAGCATTATGATGATGGTAAGTGAATACGAGAGGCCATCATAAAGGCGCATGCCGGGCTGTGTTTTGGGGCCGTAATGAAGCGGGTCGCCATTGGTGGCAACCGTGAACAGCGCCCCCACGATCAACCCTGCTGTTGCAATCCGGACAAACGGATGCTCCGGCATCAGAGACCGGTTGTCTGTCTTTTGTTTGCTATTCTGGAACAAGGCGATGAACAGCACAACGGATAGTGCCGGCACCGAATGCTTGGTCAGGGCCGGCAGCATGGGCAAATCGAACGCGGTTTTTTCCGGCAGCAGCAGAAAACCGACCAGAACCGCCAGGACAAATGCCAGGGCCGGGGGAAACTTGCGCGCGAAGGCAAGAACGACCAGGGGCCAGGAGAACAGGGCGAGAAGCGGCGGCATTGGCGGTGATCGGCCTCGGGTTCGGTGGTGAGTTCTGTAGCAGGCGAAGTTTAACATGCTGGACCCCATTGGGGATTCAAGTTCAAGCAAGTTTTCTCAAATTCACCAAGAGCGCTTTAGCCCCCAGGGTGGGCAACGGTCGGTCTGGTGGGGGGCTGTTAACGGATTTGGCTGATTTTCAGGGTTCTGAATGCGCGCCGCTTCGACGCCAAGATCCAGAATGCCGAACCGGTGCTTCTCATTTGACCCCTTTCCGAGGAGAACCCCATGCCTGATACCCTTGCCGATGACGTATTCGGCCTTGGCACTTCCGGCGCAGCATCTGCCTTTTTCGTGGTGTCGGTCTCGGGCTTGACCACCAGCCCGACCTATGGCCAGACAGCACAGATCGGTACACCGCTCTATGCATCCGCACATCATTTTTCCGATGCCGCCCCTTCATCTGTGACCTGGCAGTGGCACAATAGCACCGGCGAGATCGCCGGTGCGACGAGCGCGGCATACACGCCGGCCCCGGGTGACAATCTGGAAAACATCTATCCGGAAGCGACTCCGCTCGGACCCTACGCCTCGCAGAATGGGCCGGCCTATACCGTTCGCTTCGCCGCGCCCATGGTGGCGGGAGTATTGCCCGATGCCAGCTATTCCGTCGGCACCGGGAACAAGACGGTTATGGCGGCCTCCGGTTTCTCGGGTGAAAATCTGACCTATGGGCTCCAGACCGATATTCCCGGAGTGACCCTCGACAGCGGTACGGGAATCGTGACCGTTCCGACTTTGGCAGAGGTTAGCGGTACAGTCACGGTCACGGCGATCAATAGCGGTGGTACGGCCCAGAGCGCATTCGAAGTCGAGGTGATCGATGATGTGGTGACGGGTCCGCCATTCACGGTCGATGTCGGGGGCTTGACGGATGGCATCGCACGGATCGGCTCGACGGTGTCAGCGGAAATCATGTGGAACATTCCGGCCGGCGAGATCCTGCGTTACCGTTGGCGGAGCAACGGAGAGGTGATCCGGGGTGCAAGGTCGCGGACGTATCTGGTGGACGAGGCCTATGATGCGACCAAGCTGTCAGTCACCATCACGACTGTAGAGGATGGCGCGAAAACCACTGCCCGGTATCCGGTTCAATATGAGGCGCCCGTGGCGGCTGGAAACCTGCCGGCAAAGTCATTTGACACCGGCAGCGGTGCGCAGACGGTCAATGCTGCACCAGATTTCACCGGCTCTGGGCTTGCCTACAGCGTTGACAGTGCGATTGCCGGTGTGACCATCGATAGCGGCACCGGTATCGTGACGATCCCGACTTTGGCGGTAGCCAGCGGTACGGTCACGGTCACGGCCGCCAATAGCGGTGGTGCGGCGCAGAGCACATTCGATGTATCGATCGCACATCCTCAGACCGTTCCCGACAGGATGCCCGCACCGACGGTCACGGCCGCAGGGCCAACGTCGCTGCAGGTCGATCTGGGAGCGGCCCCACAGGATGGCGGCAGCCCGATCACCTCATACGATCTGAGTTGGCGTGAGGAAAACGGGGCCTATGCGGACATCACAGGTGTTTCCGACCCGGCATTTCTGACCGGTCTGCAGGCAGGTGTCGTTTATCAGATACGAACCCGTGCGGTGAACGCGGTCGGCAGCGGCCAGTGGTCGCCGTCTGAAACCGGCGTGCCGGAAGAAAGCAGCCCGTCTGGCGACCTGCCGGATATTGTGGCAAATACGGATGATACCGTTGACATCATGGTGGACGAGGGCAGCTTTTCACTCACCGTTTCCGGGTCCGGTCAGGCGCATCATAACGGCACGCACGGGCCGTTTGCGTCATCCGATCTGGATAGTGGGCCGATCTCGGTCATGGCGCCGGACACCCGCGGTACGGTCGGTGTGGGGAAGAGTCTGGAAGGTCTTCCCGGGCTCTGGACCCATCAGGCTGGAGACATGCCGGCCATCACCGGAAAATGGTCTCGCAACGGGGTTGATATCCCCGGTGCGACGGGATCCACTTATATGGTGAATGAAGCAGACGGAGGCGAAACGATCACTTATGCTGAAACGGCCACGAATTCCGCAGGATCGCGGACGCGTGCCGCAACCGGTATCGTGATTCCCGTGGCAGCGGTCCCCGAACAGATGGCAGCTCCGACCGTTACTGCGACAGGACCCGACGGCATCAGCGTCTCCCTGGCTGCGGCCCCGAACGATGGTGGCAGCGCGATCACGTCCTACGATCTGCGTTGGCGGACGCAAGCCGGATCATGGACGGTCGTCACGGGTATTACCGATCCAGAGGCCATCGGCGGTCTGGCCGCCTCCACACTTTATAACGTGCAGACGCGGGCGGTGAATATGCTCGGCAATGGTGCATGGTCGACATCGGGCACGGCGGCAACTGCGGAGACGGGAGGCGGTTCCGTATTTGTGGACACGTTTGATTATGCCGATGGTACTTTGCTGGAAAGCCGGCCGGAATGGTCGGACCAATATTCTCTTGGGGGCAGCGTTGAGGTGCGGTCGGGGGCTGCGCAACTGGTTTCAGGCGGAACTCAATGGCTTAAATGCAGTAATGTGCTTGCGCCGGATCAGTTTGTGGAGGCGGTCGTCACCGAGTCATCTGCTGGTGGAGGCCATACTTTATGTGTGCGGCAGACTGGCCCAGCCAGCTACTACGGGCTTCGATGTAAGGCAGGTGGCGTTTCCCTGGTGCGGGAGGGTCCAAGCGGCTACACTGAGCTATGGGTCGGTGCTGTCGTACAAGCCGGGGATACGATCCGGCTTGAAGCGGAAGGAACCACTATCCGTTATGTTCTGAACGGCATCCTGACCCAGACTGTCACCGACAGCGATGTTACTGCCGGAAGCGCATCTCTCCTTATGGACGGCACGGCAAAAATTGACCAATTTTCTTGTGGAGAACTGTAGATGAGAACCCTCAATCTTTCCGGCTTCAGGGTCGGCGACAACCTGAACATCTCTGTTTCCCAAAATGCCATCACGGCCGGGCCTGTCAATGTTTCATCATGGGGCGGCGGCGATGGCGGCGCGATCAGCATCACCACGGACCGCACTATCTTTCAGGTCGCGCCGGACAGCGTACGGTTCTGGGTTGATCTGAGCGGTGCAGATTTTGACACGCAGGGTCCGGGTGCGGGAGAATTCTATGATGCCCGCATGCACGATCTGATTTATCTCTGGGACTTTGGTGATGCAGCCAGCGGAGACTGGACCGCGCCGGAAAAGATACTTCCAGAGTGGAAAAACCGCAACGTCGCCAAGGGGCCGATGGTGACGCATATGTACACCCGCCCCGGCACCTACAGCGCGTCCGTGCTTATCATCGAGCCAGACAGCGGCAAAACCGCCACTGCCGCTTTGGACATTGTCGTTGGAGACCCGGATACCCTCTATAGCGGGGCAACCGGATCAACGGTTTTCTACAACGAGCATGGCGACAATGACTGGACGTGGGTGGACGCCAACTATCCGGGTGCAACGAAGGTCAACATCCCCGCTGACGGGCACCTGATTTGGAACAGCGATATTTCGATGGATGGCGTTACAGAGGGGCGGCATGATGCCGAATGGTCCACATATCAGGACGGCAAGCCCCGGCGCTGTCTGTTCAAGGCTGGATCCGATCTGAAATTCAGTATCGCCTTGGATGGCGCTGATTACCGGGGCCTGTTCATCGGCACCTATGGTCTGGGCGACATATCGAACGACAAGGCGATTTTGCGGCACACGGGCCTTCTGGATGAGAAAGGACGTGGGATCGGTGCAGGCATCATAAACCAGAAGGGCACAGGCTATAGCGGCCAGGGGGATACCCCGCCGGGCGATCTGCGCATCCACGATATTCAGATGTTGGGCGTGTTTGATCCCGAAAACGAGATCACGCCAGACGTGGATTTTCTTGGCAATACCGGTTTGGCGATCCGTGCGACGTTCAGGATGGATCTGATGCTGTCACGTGTGGATTTTGACGGGTTCAGTGGCGGGGTCGTGTCATGGACAATGCCAACAGACAACGGGCATATAGTCAAAGCAGTGCATCTGCATCTGGATGATTGCACGAATACAAATTTCGGCGCGTATTCGATCTATCCGTCGGGCGCGACAACGAATCCCAAAAGTACATTCTCGGTCACTGGATGCCGGATCGCACAGAATCCTCTTGGCCTGGAATATGACGGCACCAGATCGCCAATCCGTGACGGCAGTATCCCGAATGTGCACATGCGCGGAAATGACATGTTCCACACCATCAGCACTTATACGCATGTGAAGGTGGCCAATACGCCGCGGGAAAACGGTTACATTGTCAACATTCACTCAAATTCGTTCGAGGGAGGATACCAGGCCGTCATTATCGCGGGCAATGTAGAGTCGAGCAAAGGCAGCGATCCTGGAAAATTGCCCAATACCAGCGGGACATCCCCGGTTCTGAACGTGGTGATCGACGGCAATATCCACATTGCGGATTACGGCACAAAAATGTCTTACTACACGCAGGCAAGCGGTTATACGCTGCGCAATAACCTGACAGTGGTTTCGGGAAAGGCAGCGAACAACGCTTTTCAGTATTTCTTTGAGGTCAAGGCAAGAGACCAGCCTGATTCAGATGGCGGCGCGGAGTATGATCGGACGGTGGTCGGGGATGCTCCGATAAAGATCTATAACAACACCTTGCGTGTTGAAAGATCATCGGCACAAAATAAGTCTGAATCGCTTAATTCGTATGTCCCGCAGGAAATCAGGAACTGGTCTGTCAATGACGCTCCGAATTTTACGAATGTGCAGATGCACAACAACCTGATACATATGCCGAATTTGGACTCTCCCGTTACCACCTACGGGCCGCTGACCAGCAATGTCCTGTTCACTCCGCGCGGGGTTGGCAGGCGCGAAGCATTTTCCAATCACAGCCACTTGCTGACATTCGACGTTGTGGATGGTGCCGATCTGTTTGTCCCGTACTGGCTGCTGTCGGACTGGACAACCTATATCACGCGCGCCAATATCAAGGAGGCGGATTCACGGCATCGGCTGGACACTGCGTATTTCCGGAAGAAGGACATAACGTCAGGCGATTTTGAAATGTCGTTCAGCGATACCGGCATGACGATCACGAACCGCAGCGGCGTGACCTGGGAAACCGGAACGTATGTCACGGTGAGGATCGCATGTATAGATCGGGCTGCATTGGAAAAGCCGCTCGCCACGCCAGCAGACGCGTGGCTGGACAGCCGGCCGGCTGTTGGCTCTGCGGCGCTCGGAGCCGCGTTGAACGGGGAGGTGTCCTATATGGACATCATGTTGGAAAACCGACCCGAGCCACCCTCCATCGGCGCTTGGGAGGCCGAATAGCACCGATTTTTCGGACCGGATAAAGGATACCCTTGGAGGATCACTTCCTGATTTTTGCAAGACGAGACCACCCTGCTGGCACGGGGTGGTCAATCTGCCAACGGCAGAGCAATATTGTTACTCAAGGCCCATGGTTACCTTGCGTGCGTCACACCGTGCGCTGCTCTGTGGTGGGCAGGAGCTTCGGGGAATAGGTCAAGTGCAATATATGGAAACTACTTCTGAAGGGTGGTTTCGAACTTGCGTTGAAAATACCGCCGCGCCGGGAGGGTGGAATCTGGTCGGGGACAGATACAACAGATCCAAGATTGCCAAAGGGCGTTCAAGTCATCTGTTGGAAAGGAAGACCCAGATCAGCTTTTGGGGCTACGGACTAGCGCCGACTTGACCTGTAACTCGAAACGGGTGATGGAGGCCAGTATCTGGGTTTTCCGATCGAGGATCGGCTTTTCCACGAGTGTCCAGCTTCCCATTGCGAACAATGCCGACAGGGGTATGGTTAGCGCCATCAGGAGCAGCGTATTGTTCACACCCATCTCGATATGTAAGGTTTGCATGATCGGATAATGAAATAGGAACACACCGTAGGACAGATCACCGAAGGGTATCTTGGGAAGTTTCAGCAACCCGAAGCAAACAGTCGCATAGGAAAGCGGTATGATTGCCAGATACCGCGTTTCATATATTTCGAGCAATACCACTCCCAACACGAACAAAATGATCATCAGAGTTTTGCTGAAGGGTAATTTCTCCTTGAAAAGATAGATGCTGCACGCCCAGAGGAAGGCAAGTTCAAGAGACCGTCCATTGACATGCAACTCGCCACCATCGGGTTGAAACCTGAGCAGTTCTCTTGCGGTCAGCAGGGTTGCGAACAATAGTATTGCGACCGGGAAATGCTTTTGCAGATAGGGAAATTTCAGCGTCACGAGGGCAATCCCGATCAGGAATATGTAACATTTCAACTCGTAGGGTATTGTCCAAAGCTGGGCATTCACGAACCCGCCATTGAAGACACCGGGCAATGTAAAGTGAATCTCTCCGATTATGTTGAGGAAATATTTGTAGAAATCTATGTGTGTGAAATAATCTGACAGCGGCAGGCTCGTGTAGATCGCACCAAGAAGAGTTGCCGACAGAAACACTTCTACCGCCAGAGCCGGGACGATCCGCAATATCCTCAGCGCGGCGAATTGTGTGATCGAGTTCCGGAAAAGGCTGCCGAGGACAAGATATCCGGACAAGGCAAAAAACGCCGGCAGAATGAAGTACCAGACGTATGTATTGCCATACGTCCATGCGTTTGAGGTAGGATTGGATTCCACGGCGCAGTGCTGAAGAACAACCCCAGTTGCAAGCCCAATCCTTAGGTAGTCGAACCCAGTTGTATGGCCTTTGTTTTTCACAGCCATCTCCGCGATGGTCCGGTCAGTCAACTGCTTCAAGAAGGTCTCCATTAAAGTATACTACGACAGTGACGCGTTCATTCTGGCTGTATTCGGTCATGCATCGGCTTGTGATCTTGTAGTGTATGTCACCATTCCTAATTTTTTGCTTTGATTGATCGTCCCACAAGGCCATCTGGTCAGGATACGGAAAAAAGTGGGTGGTTCACAAGATCCGGGCCGGGATGCCGACGGCTGTCGTGTCTTCCGGGACATCGGACAAAACCACGGCATTGGCGCCGATCCGGGCGTTCGCCGCAACGTGAATATTCCCCAGCACCTTGGCTCCGGCGCCGATATAGACATTCCGGTCAAGGCGCGGGGCCTTGGTGCCGGACGTCTGCCCCAGAGTAACCTGCTGCATGATCAGGCAGCCTTCGGCGATGATGGCATCCTGGTGAATCACGACGCCTGTCAGGTGCGGAAACCGCACCGAGGCGTCGATCATGGCATCCCGGTGGATGTCCGAGGCGCTGATCACCGACCAGAACATGTGTCCGAGTTTACCCCAGGCACAGCCAAGCCAGGCGATGGGGCCGGGTTTGTCGCGGTATCTCTGATAGCGATGGATGGCGCGGATGAGTTTGCGATCTTGATGAGCCAGTAACATGCGCGGCGCCTTCAGGTGTCTACGAACGTGACTGCCGGAGCGTCCGGCAAGGTTTCGCACAGCGCCGTCTCGGTGTCTTCGAGGAATGCGCGGCGTTTGCGGTATAAGGACCGCTTTTTGGGTTTGACGGTGTCCAGATCCCGATGCCCCGGGTCGATCGGTATTTCGAAGAACTCGGGGCTGACCTGTTGGCCTGCGCGATCACTCCAGATCTCATCATAGTCAGGGGACAGGTCGGACTTGTTGAAATAGGGATGTTGATGGTGACGATGCTTCTGCGAGACCGCCAGAATGCGGTTCACACCGATTTGGCGACACAGAATGCGTAGCACATCCACCAGAAAATCCCGCGGGCGGATGCCCATGAAGGATTTGGTCAGATCGCGATAGATGGCCAGAGCATCCCCGGTGTTGCGCCCCTGAAGCCCGCCTATGACCGCCTCAAGGCCGCCATTCTGTGCTTGGTGCAACGAAAATGCCAGAGAATAGGCCCGGAAGTTCCCTTTGAACAGGTTGAGGACCAGACCGCCTTCGCGCATGAACCACCGGGGTTGATCCATGATCAGGCGCAGGCCGTCATGGGTGCCGGACATGTCCAGGATTTCAATCTTCTTGTCGGTTTCAAACCGGAATACCGGCGGCAGGTTGTCGATCATCCGGTAATGATCCAGAATCCGCTCTAGCCGGGTTGGCACGTCCCACCCCGCGCATTGATAGGGCCAGACCAGGGCACCCAGCATTTGTGGCCGGTCGGCCATGATCCGGGACAGAGCGCTTTGCGGCGGGGATATGAAAAACCGTTCAGCCAAGGCCCTATGACGATGTCCCGCCATGATCATGCGCGTTCGCAACAGCAATGCACTGGGGCGATATCCAGGAAAGCAGACACGCGCGCATTGCGACAGGTTGCGGGAAAAATGCTGCTGCATCGTAGGGGCCTCGTGCCTCATTTACATCGTTACCGTTTGCGGTCCGCATCTGGGCCACCGGGATTGCATCGTTCGGGCCAGAACGGCCCATTGCCGCATGTTTCTGCACGGGATCGTGCGTTCGGGCAAGCAGGGCGGCATCCCATAGTCAACGTTATGTAAAATAATCGACCCGGTCAGGAAGTTGTCGATGGAAATATGGTGATAGGGTTCGGCCGATTGATAGCTTTCGGCATATTGAGCGCCAAGTGGCTGACGGTTTTGGCGTCGGCCAGGAGGGTTTCGGGAACAATCGGTAAACAGGATCGGTCATGGTTGCGTTTCCGATTGGTTTAGGATTTGTCACATATGTCTGACATTGCCGCCACCGCCTGTTTTCGAAACCTGTGCCGGAGCCGGGTATTGCCGGGGCAGATAGCGTGGTATTCGACTCCGAGGATCAAACATGTCGACAGCATCTTTTCGCCCCCGCGTTCTTGTCATTGCCGAAGCTGCCAACCCGGAATGGGTCAGCGTGCCGCTTGTGGGCTGGTCGATGGCGCAGGCGCTTGGCGAAGTGGCGGATATCCATCTTGTCACGCAGATCCGCAACCGCGAGGCCATCCTGCGCGCCGGATTGGTCGAAGGACAGGATTTCACGGCGATTGACAGCGAGGCGATCGCGCGCCCTCTGTGGAAACTGGGCAACCTGCTGGGTGGCGGCAAAGGCAAAGGCTGGACCATTTCCACCGCCGTGGCCGTGGTGAGCTATCCCTATTTCGAGCATCTGATCTGGAAGGCTTTCGGGGACGCCATCCGGGCCGGGGAATACGACATTGTTCACCGTGTCACGCCACTGTCGCCGATCACGGTTTCCCCCATCGCCGCCAAATGCGCCGCAGCGGGTATTCCCTTTGTCATGGGGCCACTCAATGGCGGGGTGCCTTGGCCCAAGGGGTTCGAAGCCGTGCGCAAGGCCGAGGGCGAATGGCTGTCCCGTTTTCGTGACGTTCGCAAACTGTTTCCCGGACGCAACCGGATGCTGAAAGCGACGCGAGCCATTCTGGCCGGTTCCCGGCAGGCGGTCCGCGAAGTGCCCGCCGCCTTTGCGGACCGGACCGTCTGGTTGCCGGAAAACGCAATCGACACCGCGCGGTTCAACCGGGTCGCGCCGCAGAATACCGCCGGTCCCCTTCGGGCCTGTTTCATCGGGCGGCTGGTACCCTGCAAGGGGGTGGATATGCTGATCGAGGCCGCCGCCCCGGTGCTGACTGCCGGGCGGATGCACCTCGATATCGTTGGAGACGGACCCGAACGGGGCAGGATCGAAGCCTTGGTGAGCCAGTTCGGCCTGGGATCATCCGTGACTTTCCACGGCATGGTTGACCATCACCGGGTGCAGGACCTCGTCGTGGATTCCAATGTGCTGACCTTTCCCTCGATCCGCGATTTCGGCGGGGGTGTGGTGCTCGAAGCCATGGCTCTGGGCGTGGTGCCGATTGTTGTGGACTATGCGGGGCCGGGCGAACTGGTGGTTGCCGGGACCGGATACAAGATCCCGATTTCTTCGCGGGATCAGATCGTCGCAGATCTGCGACGACAACTGGAACGGATCGTGGCCGATCCCGGAGATCTACCGGCCATCGGCGCCTGTGCGCGCGAACATGTGCTGGCCAATTATACTTGGTCCGCCAAGGCCCATCAGGTGCGTGAGGTGTATGACTGGGTGCTGGGGCGGCGTGTGGACCGCCCCGATTTCGCCGCCACGCAGACCGGCGCGGCAGTGTCTTCGGGCGGCTCCTGAGTTCTGGTTCAGGCCGGGGCCCGCCAGATACTGGCGCGTTCGGCCTCGATCTCGGCCGCGGCGCGGGCCTTGCCGACGCGCAGGGCGCGCAATTGATAGGCGCGGATGAAAGGGATCAGGGCGGTATCGTTCTGTTGCGGAACGCGGCGCAGCCATGACCCGAAATAGCCGCGCAGCATCGCCAGCGAACCGGTCACATAGGGTGGCTGGCGCAGCTTGTTGACCGCCGAGGCCATCAGGAACAGCGGGTGTGTGCCCATGTAATACTGTCCGAACCCGTGGCGGCGGCGGCCGGCGTGGATGTTTTGCTGGCTTGATCCCATCGGGCGCAGATGTTCGAATTGCAGCTCGGGATCGTCCCAGCTGACCGCGATCCAGCCCAGCGATCGTGCCTTGTGGCAGTCGATCCCGTCCCACATCACTTCGCGCACGAACCCGCCGATCTGCCTGAAACAGCTGACACGCATGAATTTGGACGCGCCCACCGACATCTCATCGCCGATGCCTTCGGATATCCGCTCGCCCCTGGGGCCGGTATACCAGGTCTTGCCCGAACAGGTGCCGACGCGGGGGTTGGCCTCCATCCGGTCCATCAGCCCGGCGAAGTAGCGCGGCGGCAGATCCAGATCCAGATCCAGCTTGCAGAGATAGGTATAGTCGTCCAGATCAGCCGTTTCCAATCCCGCATAAAATGCCTCGATCACGCCGGGACCGACGGCGCGTTTGCCCCGGTCCTCGCGGCGGACAACCCGGATCCAATCGTGCTGGGCGGCATATTCAGCCAGGATCGCGGGCGATGCGTCTGTCGATCCATCATCCACGATCACCCAGAGCGCCGGGCGTTCTTCTTGCGCCACCATGCTGTCCAGGGTGCGGCGCATATAATCCGCCTCATTACGGCCGGGGGAAATCACGAGATAAGATCTGGGATCGGGCATGGGCTGCTTATGGCCTGCACAAGGTTAAGAAACACTGTGCTTTTGCCTGTCCTGTGGCGGGCTCGCAAGCCGCCCGCGCAATTCCTGTCGCGGTTTTGCCTTTCCCACCCCATCATGTTGCCAAAAACCCCTGTTCCTGAGACATAGCTTGCGAGGTTTCAGTGCCTTGCGCTTTCAGTACGGGAAACAGCTATGTCATTGTTGGATGCAATCGGGGACAAAACCGCGCGGGTTGGCGTGGTTGGTTTGGGGTATGTCGGGTTGCCCCTGGCGGTCACGGCGGCGCACCGCGGGTTTTCCGTGACCGGGTTTGATATCGACCAGTCCAAAATGGATCGGCTGGATGCCCATGACAGTTATATCGGGGCGGTGGCCAGCGAAGACATCCGGACTCTGGCCAAAGCGGGCCGGCTGGACTGGACCACCGATTTCGCGCGGCTGTCCGAGTGTCAGGCAATCCTGATCTGTGTCCCGACGCCACTGACGAAACAGCGTGAGCCGGATCTTTCTTTCGTTACGGTCACGACCCGCGAGATTGCCAGACACATCCGGCCCGGCACTTTGGTGGTTCTGGAATCCACCACATATCCGGGCACCACCGACGAGGTGCTGGCCCCGATCCTGGCCGAGTCGGGTCTGAAACTGGGCGAAGAAATCTATCTGGGCTTTTCGCCGGAACGCGAAGACCCTGGCAATGCGCGCTACAATACCAGCACGATCCCCAAGATTGTTGCCGGTTCCGGTGATATGGCCGGACAGCTGATCGAATCGCTTTATGCGGGAATTGTCGATCAGGTGGTGCGGGTTTCGACCACGCGGACGGCCGAGGCCGTGAAGATCACCGAGAACATCTTTCGGGCGGTGAACATCGCGCTCGTGAATGAATTGAAACTGGTCTACGACCGCATGGATATCGACGTCTGGGAGGTGATCGACGGAGCCGCCACCAAGCCGTTCGGGTTCATGCCGTTTTATCCGGGCCCCGGTCTGGGCGGGCACTGTATTCCGATCGATCCGTTCTATCTGACCTGGAAGGCGCGCGAATACGAGGTGCCGACGCGGTTCATCGAACTGGCGGGCGAGATCAACACCTCCATGCCCAACCACGTCATCGACCGGCTGCGTGAAATCGTGGATCGCGAGGCGGGCAAGGGGCTGAGCCGCGCGCGCATCCTGTTGGTGGGGATTGCCTACAAGAAGAACGTCGCGGACATGCGCGAAAGCCCGGCGATGAAGCTGTTGGAATTGCTTGACGAAGCCGGCGCCGAGACTGCCTATATCGATCCGCATGTGCCCGAGATCCCGCCAATGCGCGAATACCGCCAGTTCACCGCCCGCCCCGCGCTGGACCCGGCCGGGCTGAAACCGGGCCAGTTCGACGCGGTGCTGATCGCCACGGATCACGACGCGGTGGACTATGCCGCCCTGCTGGATCTGGACTGCCCTGTCATCGACACCCGTAACGCCATCGCCCGGCGGGGGCTGCCGATGGAGCGGGTGGTCAAGGTATAGGTCGGCTCAGGCAGCGCGCGACCGCCGCCGGGCTCCGATCCCGAGCGCGAATAACCCCATCGCCAACAGAGGGGCTGCGGCGGGCAGCGGGACGGGGGCGATTTCGGTGGCGTTGAAATTGGCGAGGGTGAAATTCGCTTGAGGGACCATCCAGTTATACACAGTGCCATTATAGCTTCCGGAGCCAAGCCAACTGCCGTCATCCAGGAATTCCAAATCACCGCCCATTGTCCAGTTATGGGAGCTCATCGGGTCATAGCTGAAACCCATCATGAACCCGGAAAACCCCAAGATTGGCATATAGTTGTATACACTTCCCCAGATGGCGTCGGTTTGACAAAGAAATCCGGAAACGCAAGACAAGTCTCCGATTTCGCCATACTGACCGGCTACTTCACTGACTTCAAGAACCACGGAACCGGTTTGATCCAATGCACTGCCAAGAGGGTGGAGTGCAGCCGTGACAGCAGCCAGTTCTTCCGGGCTGATTGATGTATCCTGACCAGGCTCGGACCATTTATCCAGATGCCTGTAGCCGATCTCGGATCCCACCACATCGAATTCATAGCGAATGGTGCGGGCATCGGCCTGGGTGGAAAACAATCCGAACAGAAGCCCGGCAATCATCAAGAAACGTACCATTTCTGAATCCTAAACACATAAACAAAAACAATTTTAATCGAGGCGTATGGTAGCCAGTGGCCTGCTGGATTGTCAGGCTGTATTTTTCCGTAAAAATGCAATCTATGCGGTACCTTCATCGGGTTGACGGGACCTTTCAGATTTCGGGACCCGTTGACGCACTGGTGACATCTCTCCTGTATCGGATAAGGAAACCGTACCCGCGATCAGAATGAAAATACCCGACGTGCCGCAAGATATCGAATTTGTCGCCTATGATGAAATCTTTCTGTCCCTGTCCTGGGGCTGGCTGAACGATCCCGAAATCAAGGCGTTGACGATGACGCCGGATTTCAACCGCAAAGCACAGGCCGACTGGTATGACAGCCTGTCAGGACGCAGCGATTATCTGATATGGGGTGTGCGATATGCAGGCAGGCCGGTGGGTGTTTGTGGGTTGAAGGGGATTGCGGACGAAACCGGCGAATATTGGGGCTATATCGGCGACAGGACCTGTTGGGGCAAAGGTATCGGTCGCCGGATGGTCGGGTTCATCGAGGATGAGGCGCGCGCGTTGGGGCTGGGCAGGATCTGGTTGCAGGTCTGGGAAAACAATCTCCGTGCCCGGGGTCTGTATGAAAAACTCGGATACCGGCTGGACCATCACCGGGATGATGTGGTCATTCTCACGAAACCGCTGCGCTGACGCGGCCAAGGACGGATCATGGTCATGGAAATTCTGCGCTATACCCCTGAACATGCACAAGATTGGGATGCTTTCGTAGACAATTCGCGTAACGGGACGTTTCTGTTTCGGCGTGGCTATATGGATTACCACGCGGACCGATTCACCGATCATTCTCTGATGGCGTGGAAGCAGGGCAAGCTGGTGGCGCTGCTGCCCGCAAACGAGGACGCCGGCACGTTCTGGTCACACCAGGGGCTGACCTATGGCGGCTGGGTTTACGGCGACAAGATGGGCGGGGCGATGATGCTCGATCTGTTCGCGGCGATGACGGCCTACCTGGCCGAACTCGGCACCATCGAGCGCATGATCTACAAGGTGGTGCCGGGGATCTATCATCGTGTGCCGTCCGAGGAGGATCTCTATGCGCTGTTCCGCAGCGGCGCACGCCTGTTCCGGCGCGACATCGCAACCGTCGTCGTCCCAGGGGCGAGGTTGCCGATCCGGTCGGGCAAGAAAGGCAATATAAAAAAGGCGCGGAAGGCCGGTGTCGAGGTTCGCCTGTCGCAGGATCTGTCAGCTTATCACGCGATCCTCAGCGATGTTCTGGCCCGCCACGGGGCCACGCCGGTGCATTCCCTGGCCGAGCTTGGACTGCTGATGCGGCGGTTCCCCGACAACATCAAGCTTTATGGTGCCTATCTGGACAACACGCTGGTGGCTGGCACGATCCTCTTTGAAACCCCACAGGTCGCCCACACCCAATACTTGGCCGCGTCAGAAGCCGGACGAGCGACCGGCGCGCTGGATTTTCTTCTCGATTGGTTGATCCGCGAGGAATATCGGGGCAAAAACTATTTCAGCTTCGGGATTTCCACCGAAAGTGACGGAGCGGTCCTGAACGAAGGCTTGATCGCCCAGAAGGAAGGGTTCGGCGGGACGGCCATTGTGCATGATTTCCATGAGTATAGGATCGGCTCGGCCAGATAAGCCTGTCGAGAAAGCCATTCCGGCGCTCGAACACCCCCGAAGGAGCAGAATATCCAGCAACAGATAAAACAGGACATGCAACCTATCGAAGATCTCGTTGCAGATGCCTCCAGACACCACGGCCTGCCATTCGATCCCGCGTCTTTGCGCCCGACCTCTCAGGCAAGCAAGATCGGAAAAATTGCAGATGCAACTTATTCCTACTATCTGAAAAAGGCAGACAGCGACGATGCTTTCGTCATCATAATTGCGAACGAAAGATTTCCGGACACGGTCAGGGAAGCGACGGACAAGGCACGGCTGGTGGCCGCGGCCTTGGGCCCCGGGACCGCGCGCCATATTCTTACGCCCGTTGCCGAAGGGGTGTATGGCGGCCAAACCTATGCTGTTTTTCCGCGATACGCGACCATATCGCAAAACCGGGTGCTGCGAACCATTCAACGAGCCCGGTATTCTGCACGAATATGCGCGTGGCTGGGGGATGTCGGGATACAATCGAGACAGGCTTGCGATTCCGGCTTGGCGGCAGACAGGGCATTCGTTCAACCGTTGACAGCCCTGATGCAGGAAACCGGCATAACTTCGGACATCCAAAGATTTTCTGAACGCTGCCTGTCCGCGATCTCGAACGGGTCGGTAGACCTATTCAATGTCGCGGAACACGGCGATTTCTGGAGCGGGAACATCGTATATGACGATACCAAGTTTTTCCCGATGCTCTCTTCCGGAGATTTCTTCGTGATCGATTGGCGCGGGGCCCGATTGGATGGCTATGCCGGCATAGACATGGCCCGCTACTGTATATCGTCCTATGGTGCAAAGGGCGGCGGCGCGGGAAACGTTCTGGAAGCTTACAAGGCTTCGCTGAATATATCCGATTTTCAGCTTTCGCTTTTTTGCATGGCTTCGATGGGGCGCCTGGGAATGCACCTGGAGCAGTTTCCGAAGGACCGGTACATTCAACTGGTGAAATCCGTATTCGGATTTCTCGGGGTTCATGAGCAGCTGCCTGCCCAATGACCTATGCCGAGATTATGCGGAAAAGCCGGTAAATCCGTTTATCCGGAACCGGGGTTGCTTTGCCGGCCAGAGGATTGTTCCAACCACGCCTGCACCATCAATACACACCACAGTTGCCCGCCCCAGTTGAAACGGCCTGACAGGTGCTGCTGCCACATGCGGTCGATCACCCGGGGGTCGAAATACCCTTCGCGCGCCAGCCGTGCGGGGTCCAGCAGGGCGGCGGCCCAATCTTTCAGACCGCCGCGCAGCCACAGGCCGATAGGAACCTCAAAGCCCATTTTGGGACGTTCGATCAGGTCTTTCGGGACATGGCGATAGAGCACCTGGCGCAAGGCCCATTTGGTTGCGTCGCCGCGCAGTTTCATGTCCTCGGGCAGGCCCCAGGCAAATTCCGCCACCCGGTGATCCAGGAGCGGCGCCCGGCTTTCCAGGGCCACGGCCATGGTGGCGCGGTCGACCTTGGTCAGGATGTCGTCGACCATGTAGGTCAGCATGTCCAGCTGCATCATCCGTTCCAGATCGCCCAGGCTGCCACGTTCGGGCGGATGATCGGCCAGCAGCGAAGGCGGTGGCGTGGCGCCGGGCACGGCCGCTTCGGGGAAGCGCCAGACCGAGACCATGGCGCGATGCAGCGCCATCAGATCGTCCTGGCGCGCGTAATTGGCCAGACGATGCAGGCGTTGTCCGATCGGCTCCTTGCCCTGGGGCGTGGGGACCAGCGGGGCCAGCAACCGGGTCAGTGTTCCGGCCGGAATTGTGCGGACCAGACCCGCGCCTGCACTGCGCATCGGCATCGGTATTCGGTCCAGCGCCCGGCGCAGTTTCAGCGCATGGGCATAACGCCCGTACCCGCAAAACAGCTCGTCTCCGCCATCGCCGGACAAGGATACGGTGACGTGCCGCCGGGCCAGTTCGGACACCAGGTAAGTGGGGATCTGCGAGCTGTCGGCGAAAGGTTCGTCATAGATCCGTGGCAGTCGCGGGATCACGTCGCGCAATTCCTGATCGCTGACATAAAGGTCGGTGTGATGGGTGCCCAGATGATCCGCCACCGCGCGGGCGAACTCGGCCTCGTTATAGCGCGCCTCGTTGAAGCCGATGGAAAAGGTATGGACGGGCGTATCGGATTGATGCTGCATCAGCGCCACGACGGTGGAACTGTCGATGCCGCCGGACAGGAAGGCCCCCAGGGGCACGTCGGACACCATCTGTTGACCCACCGCATCCATCAGCAGGTTTTCCAGCGCATCCACGGTTTGGGTGTCCGACATGCGTGGCGGTTTCGGGGCCGCCGCAATGGCGGCCCCGTCCCAATAAAGCCTGCGCCGGGGGTCGGGCTGTTCCAGGGAAACGGTGACGATTTCCCCGGCACGCACCTTGGCGATCCCGGCATAGATCGAACGATCCTCGCCCACATTGCCGTGGCGCAGCACTTCGATCAGGCTGTTGCGGGCGATGTCCCCCGCAAAGGCTGGATGTTCCCGCAGGGCCTTCAATTCGGATCCGAAAAGAAAGGCGCGGTCCGCCCCCACGCCCTGCCAGCCGTAATAAAGCGGTTTTTCCCCCAGCCGATCCCGCACCAGGGTCAGTTCCCGCGTCTTGCGGTCCCAAAGCCCGAAGGCAAACATGCCGACGGCGCGCTGCAACGTGGATTCCAGCCCCCAGACATCGATCCCGGCCAGCAGGGTTTCAGTATCGGATGTCCCGCGCCAGGCGGGGGGCTGGCCGTGTTCGTCAAGTTCGGCGCGCAGCTGGCGGTGGTTGTAGATCTCGCCGTTGAAGGTCAGCATGTAACGCCCCGAGGGCGAGGTCATGGGCTGATGCCCCGCCGGTGTCAGATCGACAATGGCCAGGCGCAGATGTCCAAGGGCAATGCCCGCGGCGTCATCACACCAATGTCCCTGGGAATCCGGGCCACGATGGGCGATGGCCCGCATCATTGTGGCAACGGTTGCTTCTGCTTTTGGCGCGGAGGGCGCAAGAAACCCGGTAATCCCGCACATCAGTCGGCCCCCAGACGCAAAGGTTCAGGCCGGGGGGCATCGCCGCCCTGCCCTGCGAACAGGGCCCCGATCCGGGCGGCTTCGATACGGGCGTCAAATTCGGCACGTACCTTTTCGCGCCCGGCCCGGCCCATGTCGGCACGCTGTTCCGGCGAAGCGTCCGCCAGACGGGTCATCGCATTTGCCAGTGCTTCGACATCGCTTGCGGGGACGAGATGCCCCGAAACCCCGTTTTCGACCAGTTCGCCCACACCCGCGACCTGGGTGGCGATGACCGGTTTGCCTGCGGCCAGGGCCTCCATCAGCACCACGGGCAGACCTTCGGCAAAGCTGGGCAACACCAGCGCATCGGAGGCGGCCACCGCTTCGGCCACGCCTTCTTGCGACTGAAAGCCGACAAAACGCACCGCTTCGCCCAGGGGGCGCGCCAATGCCTCAAGGTGTGCACGGTCATCGCCATCCCCCACCAGGGTCAGGGTCAGATCGGGATGGGTTTCATGCGCGCGGGCCATGGCATCGATCAGCACCCGCAACCCCTTGATCGGGGTGATCCGTCCGACAAAGACCAGATGCAGACCCGGGCGCGGCGGTGGCGCAGGCCGGTCATAGCGCGCAGGATCGACCCCGCAATGCACGATGCGCAGCTTGTCCCAATGGGCGGGGTCCGAGAAATACATCGCCTGGGAGCGCGCAAAATGGCTGATGCAGGCGACAAAGGCAGCGTGTGCGGTCTTTTCCCGCAAGTGCCATTTTTCGGGTTCGTACAGCTCGGCCGGGCCATGCAGCGTATAACTGAAAGGAATGCCGGAAAGGGCGCTGGTCAGCAACGCGACATTGGCGCTGGGGTCGGCAAAATGATTGTGCACGTGGTCGATGTCCCTTTGGCGCAGGTGTCGGGACAGGACCATGGCCTCGGCCAGGTAAAGAAGCTGTTTAAACATGCCCATGACCCCCGGCGGGGCCGTGCGCCATGTCAATGCCAATGCGCGCGCCAGCCGGCCCGGAGATCGCAGCGCCGCGCCCAGTGAATACAGGGCTTGCAACGGCTTCTTGCCGGTCTCGATGATGTAAAACGACGTCCCGGCTGCCGTGCGTTCTTCGGTCCCGGTCAGGTGGTTGTCACCGGGACGGCGCATTGAGCAGGTCAATACCTCAAATCCGAGCGCGCGCAGACCTGCTATCTCACGCTGAATAAAGGTGTGCGACACGGCCGGATAGAGCGAGGTCAGATAGGCCAGACGAGGCAGAGGGTCTTGGTTGGGGATCATCCGGCACAAAAACTCTTAAACGCGGTCGCCCCCGTTATCCCGAAGCGCACCGTGCAGGTAAAGCGATAACTGGCAATACCGTTTCGGTCGATTTACCTGTCTTTCGCGATCCCCTCAGCCAAGGGGACGAAACAATGCAGTTGGCCACCTGCCAGAAGGAAGGGACATGGGACAGCCATCTGCTCTTGTGACAGGTCCAGGATCGGGAACCAAAGCAGGCATCGGGAAATGGATGACCTTCTACAACCGACAGCGCCATCATTCAGCCCTCGGCAGCAAACCACCGGCGCTGGTCTATTGGCAGAGAAATGCTATCAATCAACCCGGTCAGCAGGTGCAACGCGTAGCTTAAAATACGCCAATCCTGTCCAACAGATGGGCAGCAGCGCAGGTTCACCGAAACGGAAGGAATGCCATGAACGACGTGTCTGTTATAATGCCTGCAAGAAATTCAGAATGTACCATTGCCGAATCGATCGCGTCCGTTCTTGCGCAACCCGGATTAGGAGAGCTTATCGTTGTCGAAGACGGATCCACGGACCGAACTCGCGGCATCCTGGATGGGATCTCTGACCCCCGGTTGAGAATCATTGAGGGACCACGTGCTGGAATTTCGAGCGCATTGAATGCGGGTTTATCCGAGGCACGCTTTACATATGTGGCACGTTGCGATTCCGATGATCTTTATCCGGCCGGACGACTTGAACGACAGTCTGTATGGCTTGATGCCAACCCTGATTTTGTGGGGGTTTCCGGGGGTTTTATCACGATCGATAAAGCAGGGGAGCGGCTCGCCTTACTCGTTGCGGAAGGCGATGCGAGAGAGGTTACCGAGGAGCTGCGTGCGGGAAACGTATTGACGCATTTATGTACCTGGCTGATCCGGCGCGACTGTGTCTCTGCAATTGGGGGTGCGCGGCCTTGGTTCGAGACCGCCGAGGATATTGATCTACAATTCCGGATAGCTGGTATCGGGCGAGTATGGCATGACCCAAGACCCACCTATTTCTACCGCTTGCACAACCACTCGATTACTCACACCAGACAGTCCAAGAAGTTGAAGTTTTTCGACGATATGGCGGTTAAATTCAACTCGCAAAGAATAAGCTGCGGTCAAGACGACTTAGACGCTGGTGCCGCTCCTGCCGTTCCTGCATTCGACGATTGCAACGGCATCCAGCACGATGCGCTTCGTCAACAAATTGTAGGCCATTTGACTGCACAGGCATGGCGCGACTTCCATAGCGGAAAAAGATCAGATGGCATCGCTGGACTATACAATGCGCTTCGGCGTCATCCAACCAGTCCCGATTGCTGGCGTGGGCTTGCCGTCATGCTTCTGCGTTCTCTTCAACGGAAGAGGTAATGCTATAAAAGAAAAGCAGACGCTTTGTCCGCCCTGCACGTCTTCGTTTTGTCAGCCATCAGATCGTCCAATCAATTGTCGACAGGACATAAGCATACGCCCCGCCAAGAATGACCAGGCATGCGGCGTCCAATCGGAATGAAGCGTATTTCCGCCCCCTGGCGATGGCAAATGACAGGCAGAACACAAACAGCATTGCCACCCCGTCTCCGAGGATCATTCCGACCGGACCACCCAGGTAAAAGCCGCAGATCGTTCCAGCGATTTTAAGGGCACTCGACACGCCCATGACGAAGGCATGGGCCCGGCTTTCGCCCTGCGAAAGCAACGCGCTTTGATAGACCATGGGCAGCGTGCCGACTGCTCCGTTCAGCGCCATGACCGCCAGGAATGTACCCGCAGCAGCGTAGCGAGGGTCGTACAGGAAGTCGATCAGGGGCTGGGCGATCACAGCGATCAGCAAGAAGATCGGGATCGAGAAAACGACCTGCAACATGCGAATCTTGTGCACCATGAATTTGAGATCATCCGGACGTTCGCGAACGATGCGCGACAGCGTCGGGAAGGCGACGTTTGAGAGTATCTTGCCCGTCAGCTGCCCCGGCACCCCCCCAATCATGCTTGCCATGTAGAGGAAGGCCAGCGTGTCTATGTCAACCAGATAGCCATTGATCGCGCGGAGGCCTTCTCCCCCCATGTAGGTGAACAGTGTTCCAAGCAGGATCCAGCGCCCGAAAACCATTATCTCAGACAGTACGTCGCGGTCCCAGCGGAAGCGATTGTTCGGTGATGGAAGAAGCACGTGGCTGAGCGCGGTAGCAATGATCGCACCCGCGACGGCTCCGATGGCAAGCCCCCAGACAGATTGGGTCAGCCAGGCGAACATCACGGTGAGGCAGATCCCGATGCCTTGTCCGAGCAGATCGAGCGAAACGACGCGACCTAAGTCGAGGTCGCGTGCGCGGACAGTACGCTCTATCGAAGCGAAGCCCTGCGCGATCGTCGAGAGAGACGCGACGCAAATGAGCGGGAACAGAATGTCATGACCGTAGAGGTGCGCGTAGGGCCAGGCGAATACGAAGGCGAGGCCAGTAATCCAGAAACCGCGAACAACCATCACCGTCCATGCAGTTTCAAGGAACTCCGGAGTATTCCCACGCGCTGAGCGGATAATAGAGGCTTGCACGCCTACGTCGCTCATCAGGTGAAGGGCACCGATGAAAACGAAGACCAGCGTCATCAAGCCAAACGCCTCGGGGAACAAAATGCGCGTCAGCAGAAGGTTCGAGCCGAGCTGCATTATTTTGGAACCACCGAAGGCAATCGCCGTCAGAACCGTGGCTCGCATCGAGCGTGTACGTGGCCCATCACCCTGAAACAAAGACTTCAATCTGTTGTAGGGATAGTTGAAGACGATCATTGAGGGCAGGCTCTCTTTTGCATCAAGAGCCGAGTGGCAGGCACCCAGCGGAGCATCAAGCTAAAAAATAGACTGCCTCCATAAAGATATGTCCTTTAGGTGTCGATCTAGTTACAGAATGTTGATGACATCTTAAGCAAGCCGACCTGCCCCCGTGTCTCCCTCATTCATGACGAGAGTTTGCGGTATTCAATTTTTCCCCATAACCGTAGCGTAGCAATAGAACTTCAACACACTCTGTGCCACTGTGCCGCCTGAAACCGGGTGTCATTGTGCTGACGTGTTCCGGTAACCTGATACGATTGGCACCAAAGAGGTTGTTTTATGTCTGCACCCGGTTCTGAAGTGACCGCATTTCCGCGTCTCGCCTCCTTTTTCACCTGGGGCATGTTCTGGCTTTTGGTCGCCATCATGGCGGCGAGTGTGTTCTTTGCCAACGGCATAAACGCGCTGCTGGTGGCATGGCAGCTGCCGGAATACAGCCACGGGCCGTTGATTCCGGTGCTGTCAGCCCTGTTGTTCCTGCGCGAGCTGCGGGATCAACCGGTCGATCCGGGCCCGAAATCCGATCGCTGGCCCGGGGTTCTTCTGATCACCTTTTCCCTGCTGTTCGGCACCTTGGGAATCCTGGCCAATATCGACGACATCGTCGCCTATGCGATGATCCTCTGGGTGGGCGGCCTGCTGCTGACCAGCTTTGGCTGGCGGACCGGGCGCAATTTCTGGCCCTCGGTGCTGCATCTGGTCTACATGTTACCCCTGCCCGGAGTGATCTACTACAAGGTCTCGACCTCGCTGCAGTTCATTTCCTCGGAAATGGGGGTCTGGTTCCTGCAATTGCTGTCGGTGCCGGTGTTTCTGGATGGCAACATCATCGATCTGGGCGTGACCAAGCTGCATGTGGCAGAGGCCTGTTCGGGCCTGCGTTACATGTTCCCGATCCTGTCCTTTTCCTATATCTTCGCTGTGCTCTATCGCGGCCCGAAATGGCAAAAGGCAGTGCTGCTGATCTCGGCCGTGCCGATTGCCATCCTGATGAACTCGATCCGCATCGCAGTGGCCGGGATCATCGTGCAGTATTACGGGCTCGACTGGCTCGAAGGGTTCAGCCATTTCTTTGAAGGCTGGGTGATTTTTCTGGCCTGTATCGCCATCCTGTTCTTCCTGGCCTGGCTGATGCTGTTCCTGCATCCGGACAAGCCAAGCCTCGCGGATGCTCTGGATCTGGAACTGTCCGACCTGCTGCCACAGGTGGCTCGTCTACAGTATGTGCGTCCCTCCAAGGCGCTGATTACGGCCGCTGTTCTGGCACTGGCCGGCGCTGCGGCGATCATGACAATGCCCGACCGTGGCGGCCGTGTGCCCGATCGGGAAGGTTTCGCAACCTTCCCGCGCCAGATCGGCGAATGGCGGCAGCAGGGCAAACGCGAAATCCTCAGCCCCAGCACCGCTGCCGCCCTGGGAGCCGACGACTATCATCAGGTGACCCTGACCAAAGCGGGGCAGGACATCCCCGTCGGCCTGTTCATGGCCTGGTATGCCGATCAAAGCGCCGGAGGCGTACATTCGCCCGAGATCTGCTTGCCGGGATCGGGTTGGGAAATCGCCTGGCTGGAGCGCACGGACATCACCGCGGCCATGAACTCGGACACTCCCTTCCGCATCAACCGCGCCATCATCCAGAAAGGCGAGACGCGAATGATGGTGTTCTACTGGTTCCAGCAGAAACATCGTCAGATTGCCTGGGATTTTGCGGCAAAGTTCTGGTTGATGATGGACGGCATCATGACCGGCCGCACTGACGGGGCCCTGGTACGTCTGACCACGCTGATCAATCGCAACGAAACCGATGCAGAAGCAGAAGCCCGATTGATGGAAGTCTTGCACGGCATCGAAGACCCCTTGCCCCGCTTCATCCCGAGCGAGTGAAAAATATGCGGAGACCAATGCGAAAAACACAACACACAATGATCGCATAGCGCAGGCCAACGGCTGGACATGGGCAAGGGATTTCCATGCCCATGTCAGGCGCCAGGGCGCGCATTCGCAGAAAGTTTCAAATACAAGATGATACCCAAATATTACTTTGCACTGCCTGACCTCGACAAACCCGTGGGCGGGCACAATATCCAATACAAGATCATCGAAACCCTGTTGAACGCGGGTTATGATGTTGCTTCTCTTCACGGTGCCCGGCACTATCGATATCCCTATTCCAAAACCGACGCTCCGGGTTATTTTTTCCCCGATATAGCCAAGCTGCATCTGCCGGCGACGTTCCAACCGCTACGGAAGCTCAGATCGGAAAATCTGTGGAAACATCAACGTCCGCGGCTCCGCAATCCTCACCCCGCGCTCGAGCGAAGCCCTCGGGATGTCTTCGTTCTCCCCGAATTCATCTACGGCGAATATGCCCGCTTGTTTCTCGACGCCCCTCTGATCCTGGCGGCGCAGGACGTGTTCGGCCTAACCCGCGCTTATACGCGAGATATGAAGACCGAGGCACCGGTATGTCACAAACGGTTCACCGGAATCTACACAACTTCTCATGCCTCCACGGAAGCCGTCCGCACCCTGTTGGGTCGTGAACCTCATCTGATCGGACTGCCAATCGATGGTGATGCACTTTCACCGCTCCAGAAAAAGCTCCAAATCGCGTATATGCCGCGAAAGATGAAGGAAGAAAGCGACCTCGTTCTGACCGTGTTGCGGGCAAGATCTCATATCGCAAACATACCAATCATACCGATCGTCGGCATGAGCGACGAAGAGCGAGACCGAACGCTTCGGGAAAGCCTCTTTTTCCTGTCATTTTCAGAGCGGGAAGGCTTCGGGCTTCCCCCAGCAGAGGCTATGGCGGCTGAATGTATCGTGATCGGATACACTGGCGTCGGGGGAAATGAATATTTTACGCCTGAGACCGGCTTTCCCGTGCAGAGCAATGACGTAATGAAATTCGTTCAAACGGTCGAGAAGGTCATCCAAGAGTACCAAGACACCCCAAAACGATTGGACAATCTTCGTCGCAGCGCCTCAGCTCAAATCAGGCGCAAATATCGACCCGAGATCTGGCAGAAGGCCGTGCTTGAGGCTTGGTCCGATTTCGATCGCGAAATACGCTGCAAACTTGCTTTGAAATAGGGAAAACCTTCCTTCAACCGTTCCCGGTTCTCCCGAAATACATCCGCCAGACGCGCGCACCCAGCCAGCCGGTCCCGGACAGAAACAGGCCCATCGGGATTGCGATTGCGATTGCGCCGGGCACGCCAAGATCCTTGCCGATGTCGGCCACGGGAATGACCACTCCGTGAAAGGCATAGATCGGCAGCGCCAAGGCCCCGATAACGATCAGGAGTTTCAGGGCGCTCCGGCTTCCGCCCCGCCATGCGGACCAATGCGACATGGCCCGCGTGGCCAGTCCCAGCAGGGTCACGACAAGTGCTGCATAAAAGACGTATCCCGCAAGCGATCTGTGAAAACTGCCCAGGGGATCCAACAGCGCCGCCACACCATCTTGTTCCACGCCGATCAGCGCGGCCAGGGCGGCAACACCGGCCCCTGCCACGGTTGCTGTTCTCGCCGCCCTGCCCGCCTCTGTCTGGCGTGCATACCAGACCCCCACGGCAAGCCCCAAAAGAACAAGCCCCCCGATCCTGGGCACACTGTAATGCCCCACCGCGAGAAGCTTCAGCAGTTCCAGGGGCGACCCGAGAGAGTCCGGCGGCATCAACGGTCGCAAGATCAGGTAACCGGACCAAAGCAACACCGTTCCCAGCAGGCAATCCGAATAAGGCCGCTCTCTCCGGGCGATCAGTCGCATCACGGGGAAAGCCAGCGCCAGCGCCACCAAATAAAAGGTGAGCACGCCGTAAAACAGAACCGCAACCTGTTCAGCTGACAGCATATGACCTTGATAAAGTTTCAGGCGTAGCCCCAAGACCAGTGCCAACAACAGCGCCGCCGCCGCGACCAGAAGCCAGGATTGGCGCAGGCGTCTGCCCACTGCGGCAGGACGATCAAGAACATTGGGAAACAGGAAAAACCCGAGGCCAAGGCCGAAAACCGTGGCAAAACCCGGAGTTCCCATGCGATAGAACGGCCCCATCAGCCGCGCGGTCGCCTCTTCGAGACCAAGGCGTGCAAAGACGCCTGGCCCCCAGTGCGAGAACAGTACCGACAGCACCATGAGGCCGCGCACCAGATTCAGTGCCCAGCTGCGGATCGTCACATCCGGAAAAGCGCTCCGCACTTCAGCGCCCGCAAGTTCGGCCAGGCTACGGCCCTCCAACGTGCCCTTGACAGTGGCGTTGGGATATCCGCGGGCCTCCATCGTGAGACCGATCTGCATCGCGCTCAGAGAGTCGCCACCCAGGTCATAGAAACTGTTGTCCGGATGGATCGGAACGTCGCCGACCACGCGGCGCCAGACCCCGGCGATCCGATCCTGTTCCGGCGTCAGATCAACCTGCTCTGCCTGATCTGATGCGGAAAAAGGGATGAAAGCCAAATCGCGCAGCCTGCGACGCTGGACCTTGCCGGTTCCGGTCGTTGGCAGCTGTGCGACTTCGATGCAGCGCAGAGCGCCATCGGCCAGGATCCCGCGTTCGCGCAGTGCAACCCGCGATGCCTCCTCTATCAGGGCACGGTTCGTGCCGAGCCCCCGAACCACCGCCAGCAGGGCAATCTCGCCCCGTACGGCGTCAGACCCGGCCCCGATTGCGAATGAGCCGGGCTGCGTCTTGACCAACTCCCGAACCCGTGCCTCCAATGCCTCGGCACCGACCTTGATCCCGGCCACGTTGATCTGGTCGTCCAACCGGCCATCATACCAGAGCACCCCGTGCTCATACCGTCCCTGATCCTTGGTCACGAGCCATTCGTCGTCATCCACCAGAGGCAGGATCGTGCCGTCATCGGACAATATACCGGCGGCAACATGCGGCCCGCGAATGCGAATGCTGCCATCCGGACCGATTTCGGTCTCAACCTCACCCGTCGGGCGGCCAACCGAATCCAGGACATCCTCCGCCGCGGTATCGATACACAGGAATGTGGTGCGGGACGCCTCGGTCAGACCATAGTGCTGCACGATACGGGCATTTGGGAACAAGCGGCGCATCCCGGCTTTTTCCTCGGCGCTCATGGCCTGGCTGCCGATTTCGATCCAGCGGATTGCACGGCCCGCATCCCCGATAATTTCCGGGTTCACCAGCACCAGACGCCACAGCGCGGGAACCGCGGAAATCGCGTTGATCTCTCCGGCAGCGGCCATGCGCGCAATCTCGGACGGGTCGAAACGCTCGGGCAGGAAAAAGGCACCCCCCGCGGCCGATACGGCCCGCGCCCGGCCCAGACCAAAGGAATAGGTCACGGGAACGCCGATATATTCCCGAATGCTGTCGTCGATCTCCATGACCCTGTTCAGACGCAGCACCACATCCGCAAGATTGCGGTGAGTTATGGTAATTGCCTTGGGATGGCCTTCGGTGCCCGACGTGAAAACGATCTGGGCGATCGCATCGGACAACTCCGGCTTGTAGTTCAATTGCCCCCAACCGAAACGTTCAACCAAAGGTTCCGGGGCCTCAGGAGCCAGCGCCTGAATCGCCGGATGATCGATTGCATCCCGTTCGATGCAAAAGGGAATACCCCGACCGTAAAGGTCAAAGGCTTTCTCCAGAAACGAAAGGGAGCTTTGCGCCCGCAAGCGAACAAGCTGATCCAACCGGTTTGCACTCATACCCATTCACTCATCACCGCCAAAGAAACAGCGGAACCGGGCCAGCATGGGAACACGGCCTGCTCAGACCAATACCGGGGGCGCCACCGCAAGATCATTCTCCGAACGGATTCCTGTAGATCCCCAGCTTCTGCTTCAGCGCCAGCCACAGGAAGGGCGGGTTTTCGATGACATAGCGGCGAAACCGGACACGGGGTTGTTTTATCAGGCGGTAAAACCATTCCAGGCCCGCATCGGTCACCCAGGGCGCGGGACGGGGCAAGGTCCCCGCTTCATAGTCGATGGTGCCGCCCAGGGGCAGCCACAGCTTCACTCCCGGCATCCGGTCGCGGTAGTTGACGATGAATTTCTCTTGGCGCCCGCCGCCCAGACCGACCAGGCAGGCGGTGGCGCCAGAGGCGTTGATCGCCTCGATCACGCGGTCAATCTCGCCTTCGCGGGTCTCGAGATCGAAAGCCGGCGCGTCGGTGCCGACGATGATCTCGCGGCCGACCTTGCTGTTGATCCGCTCGCGCGCCAGTTCGGCCACCCCCGGCTTGCCACCGCACAGGAACACGGTCACATCCGGATTGTCCTTGTGATGCATGTAGAAACGCGGGAAATAATCGCTGCCGGAAACCCGTTCCTGCACCGGCGTGCCCAGCAGTTTAAGCACCGCATACATGATCTGACTGTCACAGGTGATCACGTCGAACCTGTCCAGCAATTCATAGAACGCGCGATCGTGCTGCAGCTTCATCATCATGTCCACATGCAGCGTCAGCATGGAACCTTCGGTGAAATCTCTGACCAAAGCATCCATGGACAAGTCGTTCACCCAGGCATTCAGCAGCGGCACACGCTTGAGGTCGCACGGTTCCAAGGCGAACATCTGTTCGCGACGATCAGCCTTCATGTGAAAAAACCCTCTGCCGGTGCCGCTGCGGACATGGGTAAAGATTTTCCTGACCAAAACAACCTTGAGTAGAAGAAACGCGAAAACGTGTTAACCGTTAGGTAACGGGACAGATCCATCTTTCCTTGGCTGACCCCCGCCTTGTTCAAATGCGTCTCAAACATGACCGAAATCATTCACCTTACCCAAACCGTTCGGCCCTGCCGCGAAAACACCCCCGACATATCGGGCATCCAGCCTGTCCTTGCAACTGCATTGGGGCCATATTGCGACCGAAGCACAGCAGCCACAGGGCAATTCCGCGAAGCACCGGTGCGACGGCTGAACGGAAAAAGCCTTCCCAAGGCGGGGATGACGCCAGGTCAGCCTCCCGTTAGAGGAGATTCATCGGCGAAAACCCGCAAACAGGGGGAAAATCGAAATCTTTCCATTCCGATATAAACGCGCAGCCTTTACAAAGCACACGCGCTGCGTCCTGCATCGCACCACACTCACGAGAACAGGCAAATATATGACACAAGCAGACAGGGGACCCTGCAGCCCGCTTTGCAATGGTGGTCGACGGACGGGCTGACACCATCTGACCATCTTTGCACCATGCATCAGCCTTCCACGGGCGACCATGGCTGCCGGGTGCGTCGGGAAACGTAAGAACATACACAAACGATTTGCGGTGGTTCGAAATGACGATCGACCGACACGCGAACCACATGAATTGGGACAGATATATGTCGTGGACTTTCAACTTTTCTTCCTTCGGGTCAAAGCTCCCCACCTGGCAGGAATTGCGTGCTTGGCGACGCGAACAGAATAGCGCTCCTGTTTCTCCAGAAGACGAGGAGAACAGCGGTGAGCCCGAAGTCAGCCTGCCATCGCCGCCACCGGAACCGCCAAAGGACGATACACCCGAAGAACCCGAGGTCGAATTGCCGGAACCGCCAAAGGACGATACGCCCGAGGAACCCGAGGTCGAACTGCCGGAACCGCCAAAGGACGATACACCCGAGGAACCCGAGGTCGAACTGCCGGAACCGCCAAAGGACGATACGCCCGAGGAACCCGATGTCGATTCCGGCACCGGACCGGCGATCGAACCTGTATCCCTGGCCAAAGGAGCAACCACCGCCGTCGACGGAGGCCGGGTGACCATCTTTGCTGTCGAAGCAACGCAGAGTATTGCCTCGATCCAGATCACCGATGGTCCCGCGCATGGCAATGTCACGGTCAATCCGGACAACACGCTGGCCCTGGTCATGTCGGGCAGCGATTACAGCGGATCGCTCTCGTTCGACTTTGAAATCTCCTATGCCAACGGCAGCATCGAGACCCGCAGCGCCGCACTGGACGTGGCCGCCCCCGAGCAGGACGCCGGCTGGGGCGAAGGCAAGCATTACATGCTGGAAACCGATGCGCAGGGCGATCTGATCATCGAAACCGGCGACAACCACCGCAAGGTCTATGTTTCGGAGAGCAACAACGCCCTGACCCGCGCCGACATCGCCGACCGCGAAGGTGTGAGCGAAGGCACGGTCACGGGCAAATGGCTGATGGATCATCCGGAATACGGCGGGTCCGAAGACATGGCGCTGGCAAAAGAGATCGGCATCGAACTTTGGGAGGCGCTCCTTTACCCGACCGGAGGCACATCGACCATCGCATCGCATTGGCTGTTGTTCGAAAAGGGCTACACCTATGAAGATGCCGGACGCTTGATCGGTGGCGGCGCATCCGGCGAAAGCCCGCTGCACCCGCTTTATGTTTCGTCCTGGGGTGAAGGTGACCGACCGGTACTGACCGACAGTATCAGGATATTCCAACTTGAAAGCCGGAATGTCGTTTTTGATGACATCGCCCCACAAGGCGGCGTCCTCAGCCTGGGTGGCCAGAATATCATCGTCAACAACAGCCAGTTCGCAAACGGGGGCGGAATGGTGAACATCCAGAACACGGAAGGGTTTACCCTGCGCGATTCGGATCTTTCGCACATCCTCAACCCGGCACAGGCCAACGGGTATTGGGGCGGCGGAGGAACCGCTTTCTACTCGAAAGAAACAAACGGTATCCTCATGGAAAACAACATCTTCCATCACAATGGCTGGGAAGATGATTATCTGCCTGACGGATCCACCGAGGGCGGCGTGCCCCCCAGCATGTTCGCCCACGGCGTCTATCTACAAAACACCACCTCGGATGTGACCGCCCGCGACAACATCATTTCGCAGTCAAGTTCGGTTGGGGCCCAGTTCCGGGGCGGCGCTTTCATCGAAGACAACATATTCGTCGACAACAATGTCGCCACGAACATGATGGGCGGCATCTATGAAGGCAAGGGGGACGGGCCGATCGGCAACTTCACCTTCTTCACAGACAATGTGGTGACCTCGGGGGCGCATAAGGAATGGACCCATGGCGCGGTCGGTGGCAGGACTTTGGGTGTTGACGTGAAAGCCATCAACACCACTTTGCTGGACAACATCATCGCGCATCTGGCGGATCCAGACAATCCCGAGGAGCAGGCGCAAAAAACAGTCACCCACGCTCCGCTGACGATCCACAACGGAACGGCGTATGACGACACCATCATCTACAACTGGGCCGGGTCAGGCCCTTCAAGCAAAATTGTCGAAAACAACACTCCGGAGCTCGACACCGGTCTCGCCGACCAGACCACGATCCAGCGGTTCGCCGCTGACGTTCTGGGCCAGAACAAAGCCACCATTGCCGAACTGATGGAAGCGATCCGGGCAGGGGAGGTCGATGTGACAGCGGATGACATCATCGCCTATTTCCAGAACGGCTTTGGTATTGACGCCAGCGGCGACGGCAGCGCCACCAGTCATCGTTTCATTCCGAATGCGCTGGCGGATGGCATCCGCTGGGACAACCGTATCAACTGGAACAACGAGGAAGTACCTGACGATGGCGACAGCGCCGATCTGAGCGGCAACCATGTGCAATATGGCGGCACCACCCGGATAGACGATCTCGATCTGGGCGGTGGCGCGCTTTACATCAACAGCGGAAAGTTGAGCGTACAGGGCACATTGGCCTCCACCGGGGAGGCGGGCCTGATCCAGACCATCAATGCCGGGCAGTTCTGGACAAACGGCTATTCCGACAGCCCGCTGCTGACGATCGAGGTCGATGGCGGGCGCTTTGCCAATACCGGAGCCATCACCGGACAGACCTTGCTGCACGCCACCGACGGGCAGACCCTGCTGGCCACCTCGGGCGCCAGCTATACACTCACCGACGGCAGCCAGTTGATCATCGATGGCTCGGATGCCCGCGTCGGCTTTGACGGAGAGGACAACGGGACGGCCGCGCTGGAGATGCGCAATGGCAGCATCCTGACCTTCAAGAGCGATGCCGACGGGTTCTCGACCATCGAGGAATTCCGCTCAGGAGCCTGGAACCAGGCCGACAGCCCGGTCAACTCGACCGTCACACTGGACGGCACCCTGCGAATCGACCTGTCCGACTATGACGACGGGGCAGGTTCATACACGCTGATCACAGTGGACGAGTTGCTGGGCCAGCTGGATACAATCGAGTTTGTCGGTTTGGGCAACGGTCTGGATGCCGAACTGGTCGTTGACCATGTGACGGACATCGTCCGGCTCGATATCAGTTCGGGCATCGGCCAGGGCCTGACAGATATCATCGACGATATCGCACCTGCCGCCGGCCCAACCGTTCCGGAGCTGGTCGACGATATAGGCCTGCCGACCGGAGACCAGAACTGGCTGGTCTAAAACCTGATCCTGTCGCCGCCCCGCCGGTCTATGATCTGCGGGGCGGCGAACGTCTGATTGTCGGTGCAATTGGGCGCGCCTGTGTTAAAAGTCATCCTGTGGCACGCTAAATGTCTTAAAACCAACACTTTGTCGGTTGATGTGTCTCTCGGGTTTTGTTTGCTATGTAGGGCATTATGGAAGTTTCCGCGAATAATTTTGATCGCCTCTGGGAAGAGTGCAAGAACGACTACATCGCTGCCGTGGCCCAGGTCGGCGAAAGCGGCTGGTATATTCTGGGCCGCCAGGTCGACGCCTTCGAGAAAGATCTGGCCGCCTGGTGCGGCCGCAATACGGCGGTGGGCTGCGGCAACGGCATGGATGCGATGGAGATCGCATTGCGCGCGGCAGGCATCGGGTGCGGCGACCGGGTTCTGACCACACCGCTCAGTGCCTTTGCCACAGGCCTTGCCATCCTGCGCACCGGGGCCGAACCGGCCTATTGCGACACCGACGAGCACGGGTTGCTGGATCCGGATGCAGCCGAGGCGGCTCTGGCCGCAGATTCTTCGATCCGCGCCATCATCCCCGTACACCTCTACGGCCAGCTTGCTGACATGCCTCGTTTTACCGCCATGGCTGCGGCGCGGGGGATCACGGTCATTGAGGACGCTGCCCAGGCGATCGGCGCACGCCGGGGCGGCCGGGGCGTCGGGGCCGATGGCCATCCAGTCGCCTTCAGCTTTTACCCGACCAAGAACCTGGGCGCGATCGGCGATGGCGGGGCGCTGCTGCCTGCACATGCGGATATGGACGAACTGGCGCGGTCGATCCGCAACTATGGACAGTCCGAACGGTATGTCCATGAGATAGTCGGGTTGAACAGCCGGTTGGACGAATTGCACGCCGCCACGCTGCGTTTGGCTTTCCTGCCCCGGCTCGAATCCTGGCTGGACCGGCGCAGGGAAATCGCCGCGGCCTATCTGTCAGGCATCGATACACCCCATGTAACCCTGATACCCGGTCCCGACCCCAAAGCGGCGGGGTGGCACCTATTCCCGGTTCTCGTCGCCCCCGAGCGGCGCGCGGCCTTGCTGAATCACCTGAAACAGAACGGCATTCAGGGCGGCCTGCATTATCCGGTCCTGATCCCCGAGCAGAAGGCGATGACCGACCGGGGCGCGCCCGTAATCCACGGAACACTGAGCAACGCCCGCCGGTTTGCCCAAGGCGAGGTTTCGCTGCCGATCCACCCCTATCTTACAGAGGCCGAGGTGAACCATGTGGTGGAGACGGTAAAGGACTGGAACGGCTGATGTTTTCCCTGATCATCCCGGTCTACAAAAACGAATCCAACATCCCACCGCTGCTGCAAGCAGTGCAGAAATTACGCGACCGGATCAACGACGATTTCGAAGTAATCTTTGTGGTCGACGGCAGCCCGGACCGCTCTTACCTGGTTCTCAGGGATTCCCTGCCTGCCACCGGGCTGAACGCGCAGCTGATCGCCCTGTCGCGCAATTTCGGCTCGCTTGCCGCGATCCGTGCCGGGCTGGAACGCGCCAAGGGCGACAACATGGCGGTGATGGCCGCCGATCTGCAGGAACCGCCGGAACTGGTCGTCGGCATGCAGCAGGCCCTGGCTGCGGACGAATGTGATGTGGTCTATGGCGAACGGCAGCGGCGGGGCGATCCCTGGCACACGCGCGTGGCCTCAACCCTGTTCTGGGGCGCCTACCGGCGGTTCGTGGCGCCTGACATTCCCAAGGGCGGGGTCGATACCTTCGGCATCACCGCAGCAGTACGCGACCAGATCCTCGGACTGACCGAGCGTAACAGCTCGCTGGTGGGGCTGCTGTTCTGGATCGGGTTTCGCCGCAAGGGCCTGCCCTATGATCGGGCCGACCGCGAAATAGGCACCTCGGCATGGACCTTCACGAAAAAGTGGAAATACATGCAAGACAGCATCTTCAGCTTTTCCGACCTGCCGATTTCGATGCTGCTGATCCTGGGGTTCGGCGGGCTGACGATCAGCGTCATTCTGGGGCTGGTGGTGTTTCTCAGCGCCGTTTTCGGACAGATCGATGTTCCGGGCTATGCCGCGACCATGCTGGTGATCCTGTTCTTCGGCACCCTGCAACTGTTGTCGATGGGCGTGCTTGGCATTTATCTGTGGCGCGTCTTTGAAAATACCAAGGGACGGCCCTTGCATATCGTCATGTCCGCACAGGCGTTTTCCGGACCCATCGCCCCGGCGGAGCCCACAGCCATCCGGACAGGAGAACGGGAATGAATGCGCCACCGATCAGCTTCGGACCAGACATCATCCACGGACAGAATATCCGGATCGAAGAAGACGTACAAATCGGACGCGGCACCGTACTGAGCGATACCGAAGCCAGCCCGATCATTCTGCGCACAGGCGCACGGATCGGGGCCGGTGCAGTGATTGCCGCCGGCGTCGAGATCGGACGCGGCGCGCAAATCCGGGACGGCGCGGTGGTACTGAACGCGATCCCGCCCAACGCCATCGCCGAGGGCAATCCAGCGCAGGTGGTCGGTTATACCACTGCCCTGCCCCAGGACGTCACCACCTTTTCCGGTGGCGGGCTCGGCGCGGACAGCAACCGCGGCCATGCCGAGATCATCCCACTCGAAGTCGGTCAGGCGGCAATCTACAGGATGCCGCAGGTTCTGGAGGCCAGCCGGGGCAACCTGACCGTGGGCGAAATCGAGCGCGACCTGCCCTTTCTGCCAAAACGCTATTTCGCCGTCTATGACGTGCCCTCGGAAAAGCTGCGCGGGGAACATGCCCACCGGATCTGCCACCAGTTCCTGATCTGCATGAGCGGATCGTGCCGGGCATTGCTGGACGATGGGGAAAACCGGCAGGAAGTGGTGCTGTCGCGCCCCGACATCGGCCTCTATTTGCCGCCGATGATCTGGGGCACGCAATATGACTATACCCGTGACGCGGTTCTGCTGGTCTTTGCCTCGCATGCCTATGACAACGCGGATTACATTCGCGATTACGAAACCTTCCGCGCCGAACTGGATGCCGCCCGGTGACAGGGCGTCTGTCGCTACTGGCGCTCTGGGCCGCGTGGTTTGCCGCTCTCGGCGCGCTCTATCTGACCGTTCCGGTGTCACCGGATCAGGCGCTGTTCGATTATATCGCCTGGTCGCATCTGCAAGGCGATCTCTATTATGGCGGGGCCGTCGAACAGAATTTTCCGGGCAAGATGATCCTGCACGAACTGGGAATCCGATTGTTCGGGGTCGAATTCTGGAGTTTCAGGGCGGTCGATGCCCTGCTGCTGGGCCTGTCGACCCTGGCCGGGGCCGGTTTCCTGAAACGCACCGGTTTCCGGCTTGCCCCCTGGGTGTTCCTGTTTCTGTATCCGGTGATCTACGTCACCTCGGGCTACTGGAGCGCCGGGCAGCGCGATATCGCCGCCATGGGGGTGCTTCTGGGCGCGCTCTGCCTGATGGGTCCGCCCCCGACCCGGCGCGCCGGCATGTCAAGCCTGGCGGCGGGGGCGCTGGTGGCCATCGCGGTCCTGATCCGTCCCACCTATCTGAGTGCGCTCGCGGGATTGCTGATCTTTGAAGGGCTGCGGTTTTCCGGCGAACCCGCACGGGCCTGGACTGCCCGGCTGGGCCAGGGGCTTGCCCTTTGTTTCGGTTTTGCAGCAGTGATCGGCGCGGTGGCCTGGTATGGTGCCCGGCTGGGCGTGCTGGATGATTTCTATCGACAGGCGATCCTGTTCAATCTCGAAGCCTATCAGGTCCCACTGCCCCGCAACCGCCTGGTGCAGCCCATGCTGTTCGTTCTAAGCAACTCCTGGCACTGGATCGTGGCTTTGGGCCTGCTTGGTGGTGCAACCTGGGGATTGCGGCGGGGCCTGGACCGGGGGCTGCTGCTGATCCTCGGGCTGGTCGCGGCAGTGCTGCTATCCTATTTTGCCCAGAACAAGGGGTTCGGCTATCATCTGGGTGGCCTATTGCCCTTGCTGGCCTTGCTGATCGCCGCTGCAGTGGACCAGCTGGACCGCTGGCGGCGCAATGCACCTCGCCCTGCCCTGCGTGCCTTGGCAACGGCGATGCTGCTGTTTTCTGTCGCACTGGCCAGCCTGGGCAGCGCCAAGAAACTCTGGTCCTACCGGGACAATATGGCCGCTGTTTTGCACCGACCGTTTGTCCCGGTGCAGAAAGACCCTCTCCGGCCAGCCTGGACGGATGTCGCCGAAACCGTGCGGATTATCCGGCAAGACAGTCCGCCGGACGCTTTCGTGCTGCAATGGGGCCGGATCTTTGTGGTACCCTTTCTGGCCGAACGGCGGTCGAGCCTGCGGTTCTTCCAGCTGGCCGGGCTGGACGGGCTGGCCGCAACCGGTTTTTCCGGCTACGAGGCCTGGCGGCAGGAGATCGCGCAGGACTTGCGGGACAAACCGCCCGTCTTTGCCCTGATCGACACCAAGGAGGTGGCTCTGCCGCTGAATTCGGACGCGAACGGCATCGACGGGATCCTGTCACGAGCACTGGCGGATTACCGCATACGCCAGAAAACGCCACACTACATCCTGCTGGAGGCCCCCGATGCGCCCTGATTCAACCAGCCTGCGCGAGCTTATCTGGACCAGCGCAAAATTTGGCCTGGTGGGGCTGAGCACGGTCGGGCTGTACTTTGTGGTTCTCGCCCTTGCGCGCCCCTTTATCGCCAATGTCGTGGCTCTGAGTCTGTTTGCCTATGTCGCCAGCGCCGCCTTCAACTTCGTGGCCCAGGCCCGGTTCACCTTTGGCAGCACCCCCACCGGCGCGCGGCTGACCCGGTACATCCTGATGCATCTGCTCTGCATGGGGATGAATGCGGTACTGATCCATACCTTGATCGAACGGATGGGCACGGAATTCTACACGGCGCAGATTCTGGTGACCGTGATCATTGCCGGCACATCCTTCGTGCTGTCCAGGGTCTGGGTCTATCGCTGAAACCCGGCCGTATCCACGAGATCCAGAAACACCTTGCCAAAGCGGGCATTGATTCCGGGCCGGTAGTGCCCATCCGAAACGAATCCGGACACATCCGCGGGATCGAAATGCTCGACGGTGGCCAGATAGGCGACATCTGCACGTTCAAGGGCCGGGCGCGCGATTTCCAACACATCGACATTCACCGGGTTCCGTGTCTGGACCAGAACAACGATCGGGATCTGCCCATCGGCCTGCGCGGTCCGGGCAAAATCCATGATCATCCGGTTCAGGACCTCGACATAAGGATACTCCGACCCGGCAAGGATCTCGGCCTTGACCTGCGCAACATGGGCTGTGCCAAGGGATCGCCGCACCAGGCGCGCCAAGGGGGATGCGTCCAGCCAGACCGCCCCGAAAGTGATCGGCGAATAAAACGCATCCCATGCCGCAAGCTGATCAGCCCAGGCCCGGGCTCGGGCGGGGGCATGGGCCAGAGCTCGTTCCTGCTCTGCGCTGTTTATCAGCGGTTCGACCCGCTTCACCTCCTCTCCGTTCAGCAAAAAGACTGGATAGGTAAAGGGAGCTGGCTGCTCGAACGTCCAGCTTCGGTTGCTCAGCGCGGCCATCGCGGGAACCGAAGAGGACAGGATTCCCAGAACCACGACATCCCCGGCCCGCCGGTTGCCGCGATCCTCCTGAAACAGGGCATAGGTGAAATTGGGCGGCGCCCCTGGCCCGGAGTGACGATCTACGCGTAAATCCGGATCCTGCTCCTGCGCCGCAATCATGATATGGTTGACAAAGGACATCCCGTAGCTGCGGATCACCGGCCCTGTATCATCTGTTTCTGCGGCGAATTCCGCGCTCGATACTGCGATCGCACCCTGGCGCCAGGCGACGTTGTAAAGACTGCCCGGAGCGTCCGGATCTGCCTCCCACTGCGCCAGTTTTCCAGGCACCGAACGGCCATAGTCGAAATAGCGCACAAGGCTGCCCATCCTGCCTTGCGCCTCGGCCCAGTGCAGGACCACAGCAACACCTGTGTCCAGCAGTGCCAGAAACAGCAGGACCAGTCCAAGCATTGCAGCGGTTTTTCTCATGATACCTCAGAACTGGAAATAGATGAACGCCGAAGTCGTTGTCGTCGCCCCGAACGCGAGAAGATAGATCATACCGGCATAGACCCCGGCCCGGACCGCCATCGGCCATGTCTGATAAAACCGTACATTTCCCGTGCGCTCGATCAGCATGTCCCAGACCAGCAAAACGGCCATAGCCAGATAGGCAGCAGTCGGTATGGTCGGAATGGTCAGCCCCGGCGGGCCCGTGAACAAACGCCCGGTGAAATCCACGATCTGCGCGAAGGACGTTGCCCGAAACAGCAGCCAGCCATAGCAGACCACCTGAAAGAACAGGACAATCATCAGCATACGTCCCGCCCAGGCAATGATGCTGCGTTCCGCGCCCTCTCCACTGCGCTTGTGGGTACCCGCCAGCGCGCGGTGGAAGGACAGCAGCCCGCCCTGATACAACCCCCACAGCACAAAATTCCATGCCGCCCCGTGCCAGAGCCCGCCCAGGGCCATCGTGGCCATGAGGTTGCGATAGGTTTTCCAGCGTCCGCCTCGATTGCCCCCCAGTGAGATGTAGAGATAGTCGCGCAACCAGGTGGACAGGCTGATATGCCAGCGCCGCCAGAACTCCTGAGGGTCGACGGCGAAATAGGGCTGAGCAAAATTGCGCATCAACCGGAAGCCCAGCATCTTGGCCACCCCGCGGGCAATATCGGTATAGCCCGAAAAATCACAATAGATCTGGAGGGCAAACAGCCAAGTTGCCAGAATCACGTCCAGCCGGGTGGGATCGGGACTGGCGTATATCGCATCCACCGACGGAGCGATGGCATCCGCGATCACCACCTTCTTGATCAGCCCCAACAGACACAGAACGGCACCACGCCCCAATGCATCCCAGCTCAGAACTCTTGGTGTCGATATATTGGGCAACAGGTTCTTGGCCCGTTCGATCGGCCCGGCAACCAGTTGCGGGAAAAAGGCGACAAACAAAGCGAAGTCCAGGAAATCATGGCACGGTTTCAACTCGCGCCGGTAGACATCGATCGTATAGCTAAGCGTCTGAAAGGTATAAAACGAAATACCGACAGGCAACACGATGGACAAGGTGAACGGATCCGCCGCATATCCGGCCCAGGCCAGAAATTCCTGAAAGCTGTCCACGAAAAAGCCGAGGTACTTGAAAACGCCCAACATGCCCAGATTGACCGCGAGCGAAATCCACAGGAGATGTTTGCGCCGGATCTGGTCGGATGCTGCCGCCATTCTGAGGCCAACGACATAATCTACGGCAGTGCTGAGCAAAATCAGACTCAGAAAACGCCAGTCCCATGCGCCGTAGAAAATGTAGCTGGCAACCAGCAACATTCGATTCTGGGCCTTATGCGGCAACAGCACATAAAGCACAGAGACAATAGCAAAGAAGAACCAGAAACCCAGTTGAGTGAACAGCATACGGGATCATATTGCACTGGCTGAAATCCGCAGCAATCCTTTTTCGCGCCCCCAACCTCCGGCATTGCCGTTGCGTGCCTGTACGGAAAAATCAGTGCCGCCTGTCCCCATACCCAATCTCGCGCAGGGACGGATCGAAAGCGGCCTTTCGAGAAGCAGGATCTTTCACCCGACAATGGCCCCGGTTAGCTCACAGGAACAGGAAGTCATCGGCCGCCAGGTCCATGGGGTCGGTGTTCAGCAGTGTGATGCTGCCGCTGCCGGTATCGATGCGCAAATCCGCGCCCAGGTCCTGAAGCACGAGATCGGCAAAGCGTAAATCCGGGATATCGAGCCGGATGATGTCCTGGCCCGGTGTGAAATCGGCGATGGTGTCATTGCCGTGGCCCGGTGAGAAAACGAACCGGTCCGCCCCGGCCTCGCCATAGTACAGGTCATTGCCGCCGCCGTCGTGAAAGGTATCATTGCCGTTGCCGCCCTTGACCAGGTCCGCCCCGTGCTCTCCACCCTGGCCGTTGTCGTGGAAAATGTCGTTCCCATTGCCAAGATAGACCT
>JAEKDP010000013.1 GCA_016521575.1 Rhodobacteraceae bacterium F11138
AGACATCGGTCTTCCAGCCATGCATTCAGCTCGGCATAGGATTTGAACTTCGGTCGAGGCACGTCACGCCGGAGGCGTGCTTACAGCACGACGAACCGCCGCCGGATCACGCCCACCTGGTTCTCGACTTGCCCTTTCTCCCAGCCCGCGGCCGGGGTGCAGGGCCGTCCAGAAGGGCGCCATTGGTTCGAGCCGAAGGGACGGCGGGTCGACCAGGTAATGCCCGCACATCTGCTGGAACCGCCGGTTATAGGCGCGATCCTTGCCGACGAAGATCGCATCCACCGCCGTCTTCATGTTGTCGTATATCCCCCGGGCGCAAGCACCGCCGAAGAACGCGAACGCCTTGTCGTGGGCGTCAAACACCATCTCTTGCGTCTCGCGCGGATAGGCCCGCACAAACGGCATCCGGCTATAGCTCAGGCGGACATGCGCGACCTTCACCGTCGTGGTGACGCCATCGATCAGGACAATCTCGTGGCTCCAGTCGAACTGATAGGCTTCGCCCGGATCGAAGCTCAGCGGCACATAGGCAGCGGCGGAAGCTTCCCGCGTCGCCTTCGACCAACTCGCCGCATAGCGCCGCACCGAATCATAGCTGCCGTCATAGCCCCGGTTGCGCAGTTCTTCGTAAATCCGAACCAGTGTCAGCCGCTGGCGCTTGGGTTGCCGGTCATTCTCGGCCAGCATCTCATCCAGATCGGACCGCCACGGATCAATCTTGGGGCGGGGTTGGCTGGTTCGATCATAGCTGAACTCGGTTGCCCCGGACCGCACCACCTTCCGCACAGTGTTCCGTGATATCCGCAGTTCCCGGCAGATCTGCTTGATTGGCTTCCTCTGAATGAAATACGCCCGCCTGATCTTCGCAATCGTCTCCACAACCAACATCCCCAACTCGCTCCCTCAAATCCGTCGAGGAAGCTTCTGAACAGAAAAATCAGGGGGGTCACTTTTGGACGCCGATTACCCCAATACAGGGGTCAATCTTGCATGCCGGCTCACACTTTGGCCTGCAAACAGTATCGCCAGGATAGCAATTGGCCCGGACTTGCCCGGCATGTCGGGCGAAGCCCTTCCATCTTTCGATCTGTAGACTGCCAATTTCCTCCAGACGGCGCCCCCAAGAATAACGACAATACCACTGGAACCAGCCGCGCAGGTCCGGCCCGTAGATCCAGCCATTGCGACGCCAGACAGACGGCGGCTGGCGGCTTTTGACACCGAAGTAGTTCACGTTTGCGTCGGGGACAGTGCTGGTCTTGGCATTCCGGAACCAGGCCGCTGGAAACTCATCGGTGCAGTCATTGATGTAGCCCCCGTCGAACACTCCCATCTCAAGCATTTCGTGGGGCGTCTTGGCGGGCGTGAAATCATCGGCAAAATTGCCACCGCCGGGCTGCGAAAGTGTTTAGTGATAGCCGTCTTGCATCGTGTCGTTACCGAAGACTATCTCTCTGATAGGTCATGTTTCTGCTCTGCCATATGCACGTGCAATCTGCAAACAAGTTGCCGATGCGGCTCGGGATGAACATCACAGCGTCACGTGATGCAATGATCTGCATCAAATCCGAAAGAATGGCTGCAGAATACGTGGCACCAACGAATTGAAGCGCAAGGGCGCATCGGTAGCGGCAAGGCAGATACAGGGCGCGCCGGGGTCGGCGGTCGGTGTGTGCTCCAGGTCCTGATCGGCAACCTCGAGATCACCGACCCCGAAGCGCCCGGTGGAGTCGCTGAAACTGCCCTGCAACACCAGCGTCAGTTCCAGCCCGTTGTGGCTGTGATCCGGCACCGCCTGTCCGGGTGGGATGTAAAGCAAACGGGTCGAGCCTTCACGACCCGAAGACAGAATGCTCTGACGCACGCCCAGCCCAAGCGATTTCCAGCGAGGCGGTTTCCCCTTCAGGGCTTCCATTACCGGGCCGGGGTACACTCCTGTGCGCGGGTAAGTCGGTTGCGGTGCACAAGGGGCGTCGAGCAGGTTGAGGACACTGGTTTTCAACCCGTCAGACACAGCCTCTGCGCCGACAGTTTCCAACACCGCTCCTCCGCCTGCCAGATGCGCCTCGTATTCAGCACGGCATTCAAGGCACAGCGAGATATGGGTCGCCACAACCAGTGCGTAAGGATGCGGTAGGCTGCCGGCGGCATAGGCTGCCAACAGCGCGTCGGGGGCATGATGGGTGATTGCCGTCATCTTAACGCAGTTCCTTCAAATCGTGCCGCAGTTTCTCCAGGCCCAGCCGGATCCGCGACTTGATCGTGCCCAGGGGCAGGCCGGTCTCGGTGCTGATCTCCTGATGGCTCAGCTCGCCCAGATAGGCTTTTTCTATGATTGCGCGTTGATCGGGTTTCAGTCGTGCAAGCGCCTGTTTCAACTGGCTGGCTTCCTGCTCGACTGCCAGGATCTGGGTTGCATCCGGCTCGGCATCGTGCGCGTCACTCAGTAACTCTTCGGGCATTGGACGTCGTTCCTTGCGAAAAACGTCGATCTGTCGATTGCGGGCGATCTGATAGATCCAGGCCGATACCTGCGCGCGCGCCGGATCAAACTGCCCCGCCTTGTGCCAGACGGTCAGCATGACCTCTTGCACGATTTCCTCTGCCTGTGCCGATGCGGTCCCCGACCGCATGAAGAAACCTTTCAGGCGCGGCGCGAAATGGTCGAACAGCGCGGCAAAGGCTGCCCTGTCTCGACCGTCACGCACGGCCAGCATCCACATTGTCTGTGGCGAAATCTCAGGCGCGGGTTGTGTCAATGGCGCGTTGTCCTTTCGCGGCAAGGCAGCAAGAGGCCGGACGATTGGATCAATGTCAAAGCTGGCTGTCAACATACCCATCATACGAGCGCTGAGGAAACCCGGATCAATTTTTGATCCGGATTTATTTCAGTAACGTAGTCGCTTCAACGATCTGATTGGAGATACCATGCCGCTTGATGCCCGCTTCACCCGACCACAACGCGTTGCTGTCGTTGGCGGCGGCATATCCGGCCTTGCTGCCGCATACTTGCTGGCACCCGATCATGCGGTCACCTTGTTCGAGGCCGCGCCCCATCTGGGGGGGCATGCCCGCACGGTGATGGCGGGCCTGAATGGGGATCAGCCGGTCGATACCGGGTTTATCGTATTCAACTATGCCAACTATCCGCATCTGACGCGGATGTTCCAGGATCTGGATGTGCCGGTTGCCAAAAGCGACATGAGCTTTGGCGCGTCGATCAACGGCGGACAGATCGAATACGGTCTGCGCAATTTGCACGCTCTGACGGCGCAACGGCGTAACCTGCTGCGGCCGGGGTTCATGCGAATGCTGCGCGACATCCTGCGCTTCAATGACAAGGCAGAGTGCTTGCCGAATGGTGACAGCGCCACGATCGGCGAGTTGATGCAGGATCTGAAGCTGGGGGACTGGTTTCAACGCTTTTACCTGATGCCGCTCTGCGGCGCGATCTGGTCCACCCCGCCTGCCGAAATCCGCGCGTTTCCGGCTCGCGCCTTGGTGCAGTTCTTTCGCAATCACGCCCTGCTCAGCGCCTCGGGCCAGCATCAGTGGTGGACGGTGAATGGCGGCAGCATCGAATATGTGCGGCGGCTGGAGCATCATCTGCGTGGGCGCGGCGTGGCGATCCATACAGCCACACCCGTGCAAAGTGTCACGCGCGACGGTCACAAAAGCACCGTTCACAGCGGGGCCGGCCCCCATGATCCGTTCGATCAGGTGATTTTCGCCTGCCATTCGGATCAGACCCTGCGCCTTTTGGCACAGCCGACACCACAGGAAACCGCTGCCCTGTCGGCTATTCGGTTTCAGGATAACCGGATGATCTTGCACCGCGACACAGGCCAGATGCCGCAGCGCCGCGCCGTCTGGTCAAGCTGGGTCTACAAGGCCGACACCACCCAGCCGGAGCCCGCCATCGGCGTCACATACTGGATGAACCGGTTGCAGAACATTCCCGAGCACGACCCACTGTTCGTATCGCTCAACCCGTCCAGCGAAGTGCCGGATCATCTGATCTATGATCAAAAGATGTTCCGCCATCCTGTGTTTGATGCGTCGGCGCTGTCGGCACAAAGTCAACTGATCAAAATGCAGGGCCGAAACAACACCTGGTTCGCCGGAGCCTACACACGGCACGGTTTCCACGAAGACGGGTTTGCCAGCGCCGCCCGCATTGCGCGGCTGATGGAGCGCCAGATCGCATGACGCATATGCCGGAACATATCGCAGCTGTCACAACCCATGCGCGGCGCGGTGAGATTCGCCACAGGTTCCGCTATGGAGTCGATTATGTGCTGATCGACCCTGACGTGCCCGCATCGCGGCCCCTGCTGTTTTCGCGCAACCGCTTCAATCTGGCATCGGTTCATGATCGTGACCATGGTGGCCCGCTAAAGGCGGGGCGCGGCGTGGTCTGGGCGCGCGACGTGCTGGCATCGCATGGTCTGAGCGAGCGTGAATTGCGGTTGCTGCTGCTGACCCAGCCGCGGTTCCTCGGCTATGTGTTCAATCCGGTCAGCTTCTGGTTGGCGATGGACGGCGGCGCACTGATCGCGGTGATTGCCGAGGTCTCGACTCCCTTTGGCGACCGTCATTCCTATCTGTGCCACCTACCGGACTTTGCGCCAATCGCCAAAGACAGCCGGATCACCGCCCCCAAATCCCTGCATGTTTCGCCCTTTCAGGAGGTCAAAGGCAGCTATGAGTTCAGCTTTGATACCCGAAGCGATCAGATTTCCATCCGGATATTGCACTGCAACGGTGACGAAGGCGTGGTTGCGACCCTGTCGGGGTCGCGTGCGCCGCTGACCAATGCCGGACTGCTGCGCGCCAGCCTGCGCCGACCCCTCGGGGCGCTGCGCACGATCATCCTGATTTACTGGCAGGCCCTGCGCTTGAAACTGAAAGGGGCGAAATACCGCACCCGCCCAACTCCACCCAACTCGGAGGTGTCCTGATGCTGTTCCTGACAAAATGTGTAAAACATGACTTTCTGCAGACCTGCGAGCAGATCCGGACCGGCAGCTTGCGTTTGCACACACCGGAAGGCGAGGTTTACGGCTTTGGCCAGGGTAGCCCCGCGGCCGAAATGCGGATCTACGACTGGTCGGTGATCACCGCGATTGCCGCACGCGGCGATATCGGGTTGGGTGAAACCTATGTCGCGGGCCTGTGGGACACCCCGTCAATTGCGGATCTGACCATGGTCGCGCTGAAAAATCTCGATCAATTTCGGAACTATGCCTACGCGGGGTTCTGGAACACCCTGAAATTCCAGGTGGTGAACCGGCTGTTGCGAGCCAATTCCACGCGGGGTGCGGCGCGCAACATCCGCGCACATTACGATGTCGGCAACGAATTCTACCAGCTGTGGCTGGACGAGAGCATGACCTATTCCTCGGCCATGTTTGCGCCCGGCGACGAGGATCTGGGGCGTGCGCAGGCCCGCAAGTACGACCGGATCCTGCAACGGCTGGGCACCGACGACCGCGTGCTGGAAATCGGCTGCGGCTGGGGCGGGTTTGCCGAACGGGCAGCTGATTCCGGGCGCATTGTCACCGGGCTGACCATCTCGCCCAGTCAGAAGGGATATGCCGATGCACGGCTGGACGGGCGGGCCGAAATCCGTCTGCAGGACTATCGCGAGAGCAGCGGAAAATTCGACAGCATCGTCTCTATTGAAATGATCGAGGCCGTCGGACAGAATTATTGGCCGACCTATTTCGCCACGCTGAAGTCCCGGCTGTCCGAGCACGGGCGCGCACTGATCCAGGCGATAACCGTCTCGGATAGCTATTTTGACACCTACCAGCGCAGTTCGGATTATATCCGTCACTACACCTTTCCGGGCGGCATGTTGCTTTCGGATGCAGTGATCGCCGATCAGGCGCGCCGCGCCGGGCTTGTGGTCAGGGACAGTCACGCGTTCGGTGCGGATTATGCCCGTACCTGCGCCCTTTGGAATGAACGTCTGGACCAGCAGGCGGGCCGGATCCGCAAGTTGGGCCATGACGAAAGCTTCCTGCGCAACTGGCGCTATTATCTCGGAGTGTGTGCCGCCTCTTTTGCCGTCGGGCAAACCGATGTGGTTCAGGTGGAACTGGCCCATGCCTGAGGCGGAAACCATCTGGATCATCGGTGCAAGCGACGGTATCGGCGCGGCGCTGGCACACGAATGGGCGGCCCGCGGTGCGCGGCTGATCCTGTCGGCCCGCTCAGCCGGGCCGCTGGAGGAGTTGGCGGCGAGCCTTGGACCCGACCACCTGGCCCTGCCGCTGGACGTGAGCGACCGCAAAAGCCTTGTCGCCGCTGCGCAAAAGATCGCTGGTATCGGGCCGTTGGATCGCGTGGTGCATCTGGCGGCGATGTATGATCCAGGCAAGGTTGCCGATCTGGATCCTGAAACTGCCGGGAAAATCGTGCTGGTCAACCTGACCGGCAGCTTTCACATCGCACAGATCGCGCCACCTTTGCTACGAAACGGCGGGCAGCTGGCGCTGTGCGGCTCGGTCGCGGGCTATATCGGTCTACCACAGGGGCAGATCTATTCGGCAACCAAGGCCGGCGTGATCAATCTGGCGCAATCTCTGCGCGCTGAACTGGCCGGGCAGTATGATGTGCGGCTGATTTCACCGGGCTTTGTCGACACGCGCCTGACGCAGCGCAATGATTTCACGATGCCGGCAATGGTCACGCGGGACACCGCCGCGCAGGGCATCATCAAGGGTCTTGGAAGGCGGAGTTTCGAAGTGCATTTTCCCCGCCGCCTGACCTATGCGCTGAAACTGCTGAGCGTGCTGCCCTATTGGGTGGCCCTGCCGCTGACAAGCCGTCTGACCCGATGATCAAGCTTACGAAAGGACGCGCCATGCGCACTGGAACACTGGCGATTGTTGTGTTGATTGCAGCGCTGGCATTTGCACTGTCACCGCTGCTGACAAGCGGGTTCAACGGCTTCGCGCCGGATCAATTTCCGGTGCCGCAAGATAACCCGCCGGTGCAGCCCGAGGGTTATGCGTTTGCGATCTGGGGGGTGATCTATCTCTGGCTGCTCGTCAGTGCGGTTTATGGCGTTTGGCGGGCGTCGGGCGATCGCGACTGGCATGCGGCGCGCCTGCCGCTGGCGATCAGCCTGATTGTCGGCGCGTTCTGGATCAAGGCGGCGAATGAAGCGCCTATCTTGGCGACCGTGATGATTGTCGTGATGGCGGCAACAGCGATTGCCGCGATGCTGCGCGCAGGGAGCAGTCAGCCATGGATGCAGGCGAGGCCAATCGCGCTTTATGCGGGCTGGCTGACAACCGCGACAGGTGTGGCAATCGGTGTGGTTCTTGGCGGGTATGCCATCCTGTCGGCTCAGGCTGCCGCAATCCTTTGCCTGGGCGGTGTGCTGCTGGTTGCGCTGATCGTGCAATCAGCCCGTCCGCGTGAATGGGCCTATCCAGCGGCCATTATCTGGGCGCTGGTCGGTGTCATCAGTACAAACCTTGCCGCCCCGAACGTTCCCGTGATCGCGCTGGCCGCCTTCGGCATTGCCGCGCTGGCCCTGCGTGGTGGACAATCCCTTATAAAGGCAGAAACCCCATGAAAATCCTGATACTCTATTTCTCGACCGCAGTGATTTTTTTCGCCGCAGATGCCATTGGTCTGCGGCTTCTGATCAAACCTGTGTTCGAGCGCCACGTTGCCCATCTTTTTGCCGATCCGTTCCGAGTCATTCCCGCCGCCCTGTTCTACTTGGGGTATGTTGCCGGGATATTGTGGTTCGTATCCATTTCCGCGCTGCGCACCGGAGATCCTGTTGCAGCTCTGGTGGGTGGGGTGCTCTTGGGACTCATGGCCTATGGGACCTACGAATTTACCAATTATGCCACGCTTCGGGATTGGTCGATTCAGCAGGTTGCCATCGACACGATATGGGGCGGGATTTTGACCGGCGGCTCAGCTTGGGCCGGTGTCATGATCGCACGAATGCTGGGGTAGGGCAAAACCAGAGATGTATGCTGGCCGAAAGAGTTTGGTACATTCCTTTCGCCCATACTAACTGTCACATCCCGTTTTGAGTATATGGCCGTTTCTTGAAGAGTACGGGCTTCTGGCGGTGCCAGCCCTTGAGTGCGTCGATGGGCGTTCGGTCTTTCAGCACGGATTGCGGGAGCTGGCTATTGTAGAGGCGAACGTAGCGCAGGATGGTCTGTTCCAGATCCTTGCCGCTGCGGAAGCGGTGGCTCTGCAGGACGTCCTCGATCCCACCGTTGAACTGCTCCACCATTTCGTTGGTCTGCGGCCGTATCGGCGGGGCGAGGCGGTCAAAATCATGATTGCCGGTCGCGGCGCGACGGCGCCGGCCAAAGAGGCGATCCGTGAACACCTTGCCGTTGTCGGTCAGCACCCGGTCCAAATCGCGAAGGAACCGTCTGGCGTTGGCCACCGTTCTCGCCGGGTAGATGCGCACGAAGACCCAGCGGGTGGCGCGGTCGATGGCAACCAACAGATACCGGCGGCGGTCCTCGTCGGCCATCTGCGGCAGGTATTTGACGTCGACATGCAGGTAACCGGGCTCGTAGGCCTTGAGCGGCTTGTGGGCGGGCCGCCGCGTGGTGGGCTTCAGGTCGCGCAGATTGCACACGCCATGTCGACGAAGGCATCGATCCAGCTCCGAGCGCGAGACCTTCGGGTTCAGGAGCTCGCGGACAACGGCCAGCAGATCGTCAAGCGGCAACATCAGGGGAGGCTGCCACAGCCTCCTGTGCCGGCGTCCGCGTCGTCTGCAACCGGTGCGCCGTGTGGCTGCGATCCTGCACGCTGTCGCGCTTGCGCCATTTCCAAACGGTCTGCTCCGAGATCCCGTAGCACTCCGCCACCACCCGTGCCGGTTCGTCGCTCGCCTGGACCGCAGCCCGGATCTGCGGCGTTGTCGTGGCCTGCTTGTGAAGAGAAATCAGCATGCCTTGTCCCCGTCCCCAACCTCGCCCAAGATCAATCTTGCCACGAAAAACGCAGTCCGGCGAGGGTCTATGTGATCGTCCGGGATGGGCACCAAGGCTTTCTCAGATCTGCGTACCACTCTCCGGGCGAGGTCAGTAATCCGATCGCAATACCACCGCCAACAACGATAGTCATGAACACCGCAAGTGAGCCAAGATTCGGAAAAGATAACAACATTTGGCTTTCCCTGCTTGCTCTGGGTTCTGGTGACGACCGACACCGTCACGATCTTCATGCCGCGCCATGGGGTTGACCGAGGCAAAAGGGATTTTGCCTCGGTCACATTGTTTTACATAGCGGGCATAATCACAGCGTCGATTACATGAATAACACCGTTAGATGCCTTGATGTCAGCCGAAACGACATTGGCATCGTCAACTTTCACGCCGCCTTCCGTCATAATTGTCACTTCACCACCTTGAACGGTCGCAGCCTTCATACCATCGCTCAGGTCAGTCGACATCACTTTGCCCGGGACCACGTGATAGGTCAGTATCGCGGTAAGTTTGTCCTTGTTCTCCGGCTTCAGCAGGTCTTCGACAGTACCGGCTGGTAGCGTGGCAAAGGCATCGTCTGTAGGCGCAAAGACTGTAAAGGGACCTTCGCCTTTGAGAGTGTCAACCAATCCAGCCGCCTGCACTGCTGTCACAAGCGTTCCGAAGGAACCTGCCTCAACTGCAGTGTCAACGATGTCTTTGTCTGCGGCCGAGGCCGGAAATGCGAAAGCGGTAGATGCGGCAAGCGCCAAAAAAGTTCTGCGGATCATTGTGTTTCTCCGATTGAATATTATCCGATGCCTTTACTGGCAACGTAAATACTACGGATGCGCTATCGGATCAGATCGCTCACGTTTACGTGAGGGTGGCCTGCTGGCAAGCGACCCACTTCGACTGGAAGAAGATATGTGCCGGCCAGTTATCAACCGAGATGTCGTGGTTGAAGCTGCTTGAGAACGAGAGCGGCCGCCTCATAAAAGTCGTGGCCGACTTAACCTTGAACAAGAAAAGATGCAGAATAAGACCTCTGCGGAATTAGGGATTCAGGTTGTTGTTGGGGTTTGGTATTTTATCCTTGGATTTTCAGGAGCGGATTTATGGACCTGTTTTTTCGAGAAGCTGCGGATCGGATTGGCGATGACGATGTGCTTTCGAAGATAGACGCACTTCTGGACTGGCGGGCGTTTTCTCCAATCCTGCAACGTGGGTTGGGCCGATCCGGGATCGGGCCGCGGGGCTTTGATCCGCTGGTTCTGTTCAAGTGCCTGCTCATCGGCCAGTGGCACGGGCTGAGCGATCCCAAGCTGGAACGGGCGTTGAAGGTGCGGCTCGATTTCATGGTGTTCTGCGGGCTTGATCTGCATACGCCTGTCCCGGACGAGACCACGCATTGCCGGTTCCGCAATGCGCTTGTCAGGGGTGGCGTTTACGATGACCTTCTGGCCGAGGTCTGCCGTCAGATCGAGGATCACGGGCTGAAGCTGAAAGAAGCCGAGGTGGCGATCATCGATGCTACACTGATTGAAAGCGCCGCCCGACCCCGGACACATATCGACGCCCCACGGGATCGGGCCGAGGGTGATCTGCAAGATGACCTGGATATGCATTTCAGCGCGGACCCGGATGCACGCTGGGTCAAGAAGGGTTCCAAAAGCACCCTGGGTTACAAGGCTTTTGCCCGCACGGATGAGGAGGGCTTCATCGACCACGTCCACACCACGGCCGCCAACCGCGCCGAGAGCCCGGAATTTGGCACGATGATCGACGGGGCAAAGGCGCAGCGGGTGCTGGCCGACAAGGCTTATGCCAGTCGCGCCAATCGAGAACAGCTGCGAGGCAGATTTCGAGACGGCATCATGCGCAAGGCGGCCCGCAACCGCCTGCTGCGCGGATCGGAGAAGCGCTTCAACAAGCTGATCTCAAAGCGCCGGTTCCGGATCGAGCAATGCTTCGGCACGATGAAACGCCTCTTCGGCCTTTGCCGCGCCCGCTATTTCGGCACGGCCAGAACTCACGCCCAACTGGCGATGGCGGCGATCGGACAGAACCTCCTGAAAGCCGCAAACAAGATCGCACTCAACCAACAAACCCCCGCAATCGCATAAACCAAATGCCACCATCCTCGCATCCGCTGAAACGCCAGCGGACCAGACAGGATGGTCAAATCACTGCATCATGCAAAAATCAGCCCCTCATGCAGAGGTCTTAGAATGGTATTCGGCGAAGCCATTGAGGACTGAATGTCGGCTCCCTACGTGACGGCCAGACTGGCTCGCACCTGCAGCGAAGGTCCGGAATCCGCCCTCCCTCCCGATCAACCTTGCGGTCGCGGCGGAAACTGAGCACATGTGACCTGCCCCTTTTTTCAGGGTCACACATAAATCGAGTTTGCTATCCATCTGTGTGCTGCCCGTGAAGCGGCTATCGAAACGTTCGTGGAAGCCCAACTACGTCGTTGGAAGGATTTCTTCGACACGGTCGAGTCTATGCCGCTGACGCCGGAGCAGCGCCTGTCGGTGGTCGTCGACGAAGATGCGACGCTGGTTCTGGCCGGCGCGGGCTCCGGCAAGACAAGCGTCATCACCGCCAAAGCCGCATACCTCGTGAAGGCGGAGATACGGAAGCCAAGCGAGCTCCTGCTGCTGGCCTTTGCGAAGGATGCCGCGACCGAGATGTCGGAGCGGATCGAAGCCAAGTGCGGGGTCCCCGTGGCAGCACGAACCTTCCATGCGTTGGCTTATGAGATCATCGGTGAGGTGGAAGGCGAGAAGCCGCCGTTGGCGCCAACGGCGACAGACGACAAGGCGTTCCTGTCGCTCATCAAGGAGATCCTCCGGCACCTCGTGGCGAATGCCAGCGATATCGCGCAGACAGTGATCGACTGGTTCGCCGGGTTCTTCGACGACTTCCCGACGGAGTGGGACTTCAAGACGAAGCACGAATGGTATGCGCAAATCGAAAGCCGCAACCTGCGGACGCTGCAAGGCGAGACGGTGAACAGCTTTGAAGAGCTGCTGATCGCCAACTGGTTGTTCCGGAACGGCATCGCCTATGAATACGAGCCAAGCTACGAGCACAAGCTCAAGAAGACGGGGCGCCGCGTCTACACGCCCGATTTCCGGCTGACTGAGAGCGGCGTCTACATCGAGCATTTCGGCGTGCGCAAGAAACGCGGCAGGGACGGCGTGGATGAATTGACCACGGCGCCTTACGTCGATCGCGATGAATACCTCGAGAGCATGGACTGGAAACGGCAGGTCCACGCCGGGCACGATACGGTTCTGGTCGAGACCTACAGCTGGGAGCGTGAAGAGGGCCGGTTGCTTGAGGCGCTGGCGAAAAAGCTCGAACCCCACGTCACGCTGCGGCCGATCCCCGACATCGAGATCTACGATCGCGTCACCGAGGTTGGAGGGCCTTGATGACCACCGAACTCAAGTCGATCCTGGACATCATGAACCCCATGCCTCGAGAGGTTGGCCCGCCCGTTTGTCCGGGCGACCGGAGCAGAGACGCCTGCGACCGTCCGGCGGCGGTGGGAGGAGTGAAGAAATCCGAAGGCGCAACGCCAATAGTGAGTAGAATCGACAGACGGTGAAGGTTTTCGACGCGGATGATCTTGCCAGTCGAGTGAGGAAAACCTAAGCAATAGCCTCAATGGTGAAGGTTTTCGAGGCGCAGTGATGAATTTCTACGGACGCAAGCTTCCTGGACCGGGTCGGATTGCAGGATATGGCTGGCTGGTCAGTGAGCTTGTGCTGCGCGTGCCCATGCCGCGCCGCCTGTCTCTTGTATCCGATCACCACGAACGTCGATCCGATCCGGAATGGGAGGTATTCCGATCAGAGCAATGGCCCGGCGAGGCTGTGTTCGATCACCTGATGTTTGCCATCAAGAACGAAGGCATCGATCTGCGGGTCTTGCATGAGGTCACCAAAGCTGCGGACCCGTCTGAAATCTCCCAGGCTTTGGCGGGAGCGACCGGTCTCTTTGCGCGTCGCCTTTGGTTCTTCTGGGAATGGCTGACGAACGAGAGACTGGACCTGCCCGATCTGGGGAAGGTCAAGTATGAGCCCGCGCTCGATCCGAGCAACTATTTCGCCATCGAGCCCGGAAATCGATCGGCGCGCCACAAAATCATCGACAACCTGCCCGGAACCCCGGCTTTTTGTCCGCTTGTGCAGAGATCCTCGAGGCTCGATCAGCTGATCGCGCGGCAATTGCCGGCTCGGGCAAGGGAGGTAATCGAAAAAGCACCGCAGCATATCGTGTCGCGCGCCGCGGCCTTCCTGCTACTGGACGATTCCAAAGCCTCCTTTGCGATCGAGCAGGAGAGGCCCGGACCCCAGCGTGCCGCCCGCTGGGCGCGTGCGATCGGCGAGGCGGGAAGCCACCAGCTATCGCAAAGCGAGCTTGAACGCTTGCAACAAGTTGTCTTGCAAGATGCGCGCTTCGTGAAGATGGGTGTTCGCAAGGAGGGCGGATTTATCGGAGGCCATACCCGCGACGGAAAGACCCCGGAGCCGGTGCATATCAGCGCCCGGCATGAGGATCTGGCAGACCTTCTGAAGGGAATTGCGCTCTATGAGGCGCGGGCTCTCGAGGGCGGCGTTGATCCGATGGTAGTAGCGGCCGCGCTGTCGTTCGGCTTTGTCTACATTCACCCCTTCGAGGATGGGAACGGTCGTCTCCATCGGTATCTCCTGCACCATGTGCTGGCGCGTGGTGGATTCAATCCAGCTGGTCTGGTCTTCCCGATCAGCGTCGTGGTCCACCGGCGCATCGAGGAATACAGCAAGGTTCTGAAGTCCGTGTCGGGGCCGATGATGGAGTTCATCGACTGGCAACCGACAGCTCAGGGTAATGTGGAAGTCCTGTCGGACACTGCGGTGTTTTACCGCTTCTTCGACAGCACCATGCATGCCGAATTCGTTGCCGACTGCGTCAGGGAAACGGTAGAACAGGATCTCCCCAAGGAAATCGACTACATCGAACGCTATGACCGGTTCAAATCCAGCGTCGACCAGATACTGGAAATGCCGGCGCGCAAGGTGGATCTGCTGCGAGGGTTTCTGGAACAGGGCAATGGCAAACTATCCAACCGGGCGTTGCGCAAGGAATTCTCGGCACTGACCCAGAAGGAAGTCGCCCTGATCGAAGAGGCCTACGAGGTAGCCTGGTCTCCCGTTTGAGTTCCTCCAGCTCAAGAGCAGACGATCAAAGCCTGCACGGACGGGCTACGAACTCGGAACTCTGTCCAAGATCATCTGCTTTTTCTGGTAGTTAAGCGGGTCCCTACATGACCGGCAGCCAGCCCCTTAACCGAAGATAGCGTCATATGACCTCAGCGCGTCACGCGCATTCTTCGAGCCCATCCAGCCTTTGATCGGGTGAACGCTAACATCAAGACCTGATCTGAGCACCTCGTCGGCAACGACACGGACCTTTGCGACTTTCTTGAGAGCGTCCCGCATGGTGGCCCCGTGAAGTCGGCTATGCGAACTGGAGTTGGGTCCGGCTGTCGAGCCTGGCAATCTGAGCCAGGAATCCGCGCCCGGCTTGGATGAGCGTTTTGAAGATCGGCAGCGCTAAGTTGCGAACGCCAGCGTGCGGTTGACGATCTCATCTGTTTGGCACCTGAAAATTGAGATTGTTGAAATGGGCACTGACTGGTGCACTTTGAGGTTTTGTTAATCTCGGAACTGACACCATATACTCTGATCTGGTATTAGAAATTAATATTATCAATAACTTAGCCAAGAATCCTACCACCCCAGCCAATGTCTCCGTCATATGATTATTTTTGCTGATAGTTTTGCTCGCCTTGTCGAACCTCTCGTGATGGGTTCGTCGAGTTTCGAACCCTGTTCGCTCTTGATTAGTTTCTCAAATCCGTGATCTGCCAGCAGGCCGCGACGCGCTTTGCCCGCATAGACTTGCACCATCTCTGTCGAGTTATGACCCGTCCAAGCCATGATTTCGCGCTCAGTCGCCCGCGCTTCCGCGAGCCACGTTGCGCAAGCTTTGCGAAGCCCGTGAGCTGAGCAGTTTGGTAAGCCCGCATCATCGCGCCAGGTCCGCATTGCTGTTCCGAGCCCGTTTGCCGTCCTTGACCGTCGATTTCGCGTTTCAAGAAAGGTGAGCTGTCTTTCGGGAGCTGTTCCAGCACCTTGCTCAATTCCGGATGAACCGCAATATCAATCAACACCGTCGAGACCCCCTCTGTTTTTTGGCGACGGTACTGCACACGATCACCTTTGAGGTTCTGCCGCCTGAACCTGACGACATCTGACCGGGCGCAGGCGGTGTAAAGCATCAGCGTGATCCCGCATTCAAGATTGGATCGCGCCGCTGTTGCTGAATCCAACGGTTAAGAACCGAGAAACCAACGCCAAGACCTGCTGCCACCTGCTTGCCTGCCAGCGCGCTGACCAACGCGATCCGCAGAGCTTCTGCGCAGAATTCCGGGGTTTGTTGCCGCGCCACCATGTTTCGCCTGCGTGGCAGAGCGCTCGTTGGTCGATGCGGAACACCGCCGTGATGGGGGCGGTCACCCGCATGAGCCGTGTTCTTCGTTCCTTCAAGGCGATAGTCGCTGAAGACGAGACAGCGAAATCGAATCGAATGGGTTCGCTATCGGTTCAGCCCGGGTATCTGAAAAGCTGTGGACTGTCTTGAAATGGGAGGGTCTCTCTCTCTCGCGCCAATGGAAAATGGGGGCAAAGCACTCAGTCCGGCTGATACCACCAGACCTCGGGCATGAAGCCGATCCCGTCGCCATTGAGGGGCAGACGGTCTGGGTAGCGCAGCTGGCGCGCATGTGCGATACGCCCGACGTCGAATTGCCAGATCGGGATGACATAGCGGCCAGCGGTCAGAACCCGGTCCAGAGCGCGTACGGCGGCGACGAATTCCTCTCGGGTTTCGGCCTGCAACATGGCGTCGATCATGCCGTCCACGGCAGGAGAGGCGACGCCCATCAGGTTGCGCGTGCCCGGTGTCTCCGCCCCGGAACTGCCCCAATACAACCGCTGTTCGTTGCCCGGTGACAGCGACAGAGCACGGCGAAATGTGGTCATGTCAAAGTCCTGGGTGCCGATCCGGGCAGTATATTGCGCGTCGTCCACCGTGGTGACGGTTGCGACGATGCCCAGCCGTTGCAGCGCCCGTGAGAACAGATCGATCACGGTCTGGTTTCCGGTGTCGCCCTGGCGCAAGAGCACGTCAAAGACAAAGGCCTGTCCGTTTTCGTTTTTCAACACGCCATCGCGCACAGCCCATCCGGCCCGGCCCAGCAACGTCATCGCCTGTTTCAGATTGTCCCGGTTGCGGGCGGTTTCGTCGCTGACCGGCAGGCTATACCCTTCCAGCGTGCCCGGCAGCAGACCGTCGGCATAGGGCAGCAACAATGCGCGCACCGCACCTTTGGCCGGGCCGGGCCGCATCGCCAGTTCGGAATTGGAAAAATACGACGTGATCCGGGGCTGAACCCCGCCTGTCACAGTGTCATTCACATATTCGAAGTTGAACGCCAGCAGCATGGCCTGGCGCACGCGCCAGTCATCAAATGGCGGGCGGCGGGTATTCATCACGAAACCCGTCATTCCCGACGGCCGCCGATGCGGGATCTCGGATTTCACGACATCGCCGCGCTGAACGGCGGGGAAATCGTATTGCGTGTTCCATTTCTCGGCGTTGAACTCGCGCATCGCGGTCAATTCGCCGGCTTTGAAGGCTTCGAACAGCACGGTCTGGTCGCCGTAAAAATCGATGCGCATCTCATCGAAATTCTGCGTGCCGCGCCGGAACGGCAGATCCTTGCCCCAATAGTCTGGATTGCGCCGCAGGGTCACATAGCGTCCGGCCTCAAAATCGCTGACGACATAAGCGCCGGTGCCAATAGGGATTTCATCCAGCCCCGAGGCGGTGAAATCCTTGTCGCGCCACTGGGCTTTCTGCAGGATCGGACGCAAGCCCGCGATCAAGGCCAATTCGCGGTTGTCGGTATTGAACTCGATACGAAGGCTGCGCGGTCCGGTCTGGCGAATCGAGGAAATCTGGCTCGCCATGCCGCGATAGCGAAAATGCCCCTGGCTGCCCAGGGTTTCAAACGACCATATCACGTCTTCGACGGTCACCGGGTTGCCGTCCGAGAAACGGGCTTCGGGGCGCAGGTCGAATTCCACCCAGGATCGGTCCGGTGCGGTGCGGACCGATTCGGCCAAAAGACCGTATAATGTAAAGGGTTCGTCCCGGGATCGGCCCATCAGGGATTCGTATCCCCAGAAGCTCAGCTGCCAGGGCGCGGTGCCTTTCTGAACGAAAGGATTGAGGGAATCAAAGCCGCCGGTGTTGCCAAAAACGATGCGCCCCCCTTTGGGCGCATCCGGGTTGGCATAGGGCAGCGACACAAAATCCGGTGGTAGGGCGGGGGTCCCATACATAGCTATGCCATGTGGTGATTCTGCTGTTGCGAAATCGGCCGCCAAAAGAATGGCGAATCCTGTGATCAGCGCGCCTGCGCGTCGGAAAAAATCTGGTCGCACTTTGGCAACAATCCTGCTCTGGCTTTATTTTGTTAACGTTTAGGCTAACGAGGGATTCACGTCTTTTCAAACTTTTAGCTTGGATGCCGCATGGGAATTGCGTATAAAGGACTCACTGCTCGATAGGTTTCTTGCCTGTATGAAACCTGCCTCAATAACTCAACGCCCGCCTCGTGCGGGCGTTTTTTTTGGTCCCGGTATTGCGGCGTTGCGGGCTGGCTCTTCGGGTCGGGGGGACGACACAGGCCGGATTTACCGTTCCCTTTGCACCCGCAGCATGACAATTTGCAAGCCATGGATTGCAACGCAGAGAGTTTATCATGTCGCTGAATGGAAAAACTGCCGTCATCACGGGATCGAACTCGGGTATTGGTTTGGGAATTGCCTGGGAAATGGCCAAGGCCGGTGCCGATGTGGTGCTCAACTCATTTACGGACACCGAAGACGACCACGCGCTGGCCAGGCAGATTTCAGCCGAAACCGGCGTTTCGGCGCGTTATGTCAAGGCGGACATGTCCAAGGGTGCGGAATGCCGCGGATTGATCGAACAGGCCGGGGCCTGCGATATCCTGATCAACAACGCGGGCATTCAGCATGTGGCTCCGATCGATGAGTTCCCGGTCGAGAAATGGGATGCGATCATCGCGATCAATCTGAACTCGGCTTTTCACACCACGGCGGCCGCGCTGCCACTGATGCGCAAGGCCGGGTGGGGCCGCGTGGTCAATATTGCCAGCGCGCACGGATTGACCGCCAGCCCTTACAAGTCGGCCTATGTGGCGGCCAAACACGGTATTGTCGGCATGACCAAGGCGGTCGCACTGGAAACCGCCGAAGCCCCGATCACCGCAAATGCGATCTGTCCGGGGTATGTGCTGACCCCGCTGGTCGAGGCCCAGATCCCGGACACGATGAAAGAATACAACATGGGCCGCGAAGACGTGATCCGCGACGTGATGCTGGCGCGTCAGCCGTCCAAGGAATTTGCCACAGTCGAGCAACTGGGCGGCACCGCGGTGTTCCTGTGTTCCGACGCCGCGGCGCAGATCACTGGCACCACGATTTCGGTCGATGGCGGCTGGACCGCGCTGTAGACGGGCCTGCTGTTCGGGCAGGCCCGACGGGATTTCGTCAGGCCATGCCCCCCAGAAGGGCAGCGTTTCCGCCTGCCGCCGTGGTGTCCACACAGACGTGGCGTTCGCCCATGACGCGGGCCAGGTCGGGTTTGCCGGGGATCATTGGCAGGATCGGCCCATCGCGTTGCGCCAGCGCCTGTTCGATGGTGCGTGCGGTGGAGTCATCTCCCCACCATAGAACACCTGAAATCCCGGCAATACTGATCAGTTCGTCGGGGTCGATCCGCCCGTCCGGGCAAATGGCTTGCCCCCCCAGCGCCTGAACGGCTTGGGCCTGGGCTTGGGCGGTCTGTGCGCCGGGTCCCATGCACAACAGTGGCGCGCGACAGACCAGTCCCAGACGATTGGATTCGCCGGTCGGGCCGGGCAGGGTGCGGGGGGCGGTGGGAACGGCTGCCGGGGTCGGGGTGGGCAAGCTGGTATATTTTTCCTGCCAGTCATCCGATGCCTGCTGCCGGTCCGGAGCGCAGAAGCGCGGCATGTAATTCGGGCCGCCTGCCTTTGGTCCCGTGCCCGAAAGACCTTCGCCGCCAAACGGCTGGCTGCCGACGATGGCGCCGATCTGGTTGCGATTGACATAGATATTGCCGGCATGAATGGCTTCGGTGACGTGCTGCACACGGTCATCGATACGGGTATGCAGGCCAAAGGTCAGCCCGTAGCCTGTGGCGTTTATATCGGAAATCACCTTGTCCAATTCGTGCGATTTGAACCGCGCGACATGCAGAACGGGGCCGAATATCTCTTTTTTCAGATCCTTGATGCCGCCGACCGAAATCAGTGTCGGGGCGACAAAGGTGCCGCCGGCAGGGGGGCGCAGTTCCTTGAGAACACGGTTCTGGTTGCGGGCCTCTTTCACATGCGCATTGATGCCGTTGCGGGCCGCGTCGTCGATGACAGGTCCCGAGTCGGTGGACAACAGCCAGGGATCGCCCAGCGACAACGCATCCATCGCGCCCTTGAGCATGGTCAGCAGATCGTCCGCGATATCGTCCTGAACATAGAGACAGCGCAGCGCGGAACAGCGTTGTCCGGCGGATTGAAACGCGCTTTCGACAATCGCTTGCACCACCTGTTCGGGCAGCGCGGTCGAATCGACGATCATTGCGTTCAGCCCTCCGGTTTCGGCGATAAGCGGCGCGCCGGGGGCGAGATTGTCGGCCATTGTGGCGCGGATTTTCATCGCGGTGGCAGTCGAGCCGGTAAAGGCGACCCCGTTGATCCGCGCATCCGACGTCAGCGCCGCGCCGACCGTGCCGCCCCCCGGCAACAGTTGCAGCGCGGTGGCGGGCACACCGGCGCGTTGCATCAGGGTGACGCCCAGATGTGCAATCAGCGGGGTCTGTTCCGCGGGCTTGGCCAGAACGGCGTTGCCGGTCGCCAGGGCGGCGGCGATCTGGCCGGTAAAGATGGCCAATGGAAAGTTCCAAGGGCTGATACAGGTGAATATCCCGGCGGGGGGGGCATCGGGGATGTTGGCGGCGTAATAGCGCAGGAAATCCACCGCTTCGCGCAGCTCGGCCACACCGTCGAGCAGCGATTTGCCCGCCTCGCGCGTCAGCAGGGCGAAGATTTCGCCAAAATTCTCTTCGTACAGGTCAGCTGTCCGGTTCAGGATCGCCGCCCGTTCGCTGGCGGGGGCGGCCCAAGGCGTGGCATGGGACAGGGCGGTTTGCACGTCCGCCGCGCTGGCTGCAGAAACGGTGCCGGTCCCGGTTTCATTGGCCGGATTGATGACCGCTGTTTCGGCTTCGGGGGCGGTCGCGTCGGCAAGGATCGGGGCGGCGCTCCAGTGGTGATCGCGAAACGGCGCGCGGGCGGTTTCGATCCGTTCCAGTGTTTGCGCATGGGTCAGATCGAACCCGCGCGAGTTCGGGCGTTCCGGCAAGTAGAGCTGCGCACCCGTGGGCAGTGGCGGCATGTCGGCGCGCAGGGCATCGAACGGGTCGGCCGCCACGGTTTCGGGTGCCACGTTTTCATCGACGATCTGGTTGACGAAGGAACTGTTCGCCCCGTTTTCCAGCAGGCGGCGCACCAGATAGGCCAGCAGGTCGCGATGTGCCCCCACCGGGGCATAGATGCGGCACCGGGTGTTGTTCTGGGTCTTGACGATCTGGTGCAGGGTTTCGCCCATGCCGTGCAGACGCTGGAATTCGTACAATTGATGATCGGTCGCCATGTGCAGGATCGACGCCACCGTGTGCGCGTTGTGGGTCGCGAATTGCGGATAGATCCGGTCGGTCATGCCAAGCAGTTTGCGTGCGTTGGCGATATAGGAAATGTCGGTGGCCGGTTTGCGGGTGAATACTGGAAAGGCCTCCATGCCATCGACCTGGGACTGCTTGATTTCGGTGTCCCAGTAGGCGCCTTTCACCAGCCGCACCATGATGCGGCGGTCATGGCGGCAGGCCATCTCGTAGAGCGTGTCGATCACGGTGGTGGCGCGCGGCCCATAGGCCTGAACCACCACGCCGAACCCGTCCCAGCCCGCCAGGGCGGGTTCGCCCAGAACCGTGTCGATCACGTCCAGCGACAACGCCAGGCGGTCGGCTTCTTCGGCATCCACGTTCAGACCCATGCCCGCGGATTTCGCCAGCAACGCCAGCGACCGCAGACGCGGTACCAGTGCGGACATGACGCGGGCCTCCTGCGCCACCTCATAGCGGGGGTGCAGGGCCGACAGTTTGACCGATATGCCGGGATTGCGGCAGATGTCGTCGTCGGTGCAGGCGGTTGCGATCGCGGTGATGGCGCGGGAATAGGCCAGGTGATAGCGCGCTGCGTCTGCCTCGGTGCGGGCGGCTTCGCCCAGCATGTCATAGCTGTAGGTGTAGCCCTTGGCCTCCATCCCCGAGGCGCGTTTCATGGCGGCGGCGATATCTTCGCCCAGAACGAACTGGCGGCCCATTTCCTTCATCGCCCGGGTGGTGGCGGTGCGGATCACAGGCTCGCCCAGGCGCTTGACGGCGCTGCGCAGGGCGCGCACCGGGCTGGGCGCATCGTCATCCAGAACCTTGCCGGTCAGCATCAGCGCCCAGGTGCTGGCATTGACCAGCGAGGACGAGGAATGCCCAAGATGCTTGCCCCAGTCGCTGGGGGCGATCTTGTCCTCGATCAGCGCGTCGATGGTGTCGGCATCGGGCACCCGCAGCAGGGCTTCGGCCAGACACATCAGGGCGATCCCCTCGTCGGTGGACAGTCCGTATTCGGCCAGAAACACCTCCATCAGCCCCGGCGCGGTACTGGCGCGGATGTTGCGCACCAGGTCGGCCCCGGCGGCGCATATGGCCGCGCGGTCGGCGTCGCTGAGGTCGGCGTCGGCGATCAGCCGTTCGATAGCGGCGGCTTCGTCGGTGTATTTGTCGGCATCGATCTTCAGGCGCAGGGGGGCGGTGGCTGTCATGTCTGGTCTCCGGGTTGTGCGGGCAGTATAGAGGGATTGAACTGGTTCATTGTCCTGAATCCTGGAATTTGACAGAACGATGGCTCGAAAATGAGAGATAAACCATGCAACAGAACCATCCCGGCCTGGACCGAATCGATCACAGGATTCTGGCCGTGCTGTCCGAAAACGGACGCATCAGCATTGCCGACCTTGCGCGCCACATCGGGCTGAGCAAATCGCCCACGCAGGCCCGGTTGCGGCGTCTCGAGGCGGATGGAACGATTACCGGGTACCGGGCGCTGATCGACCCGATCCGGCTGGGGCTGGATCATGTCGCCTTTGTCGAGGTACGTTTGAACGACACGCGCGAAGCGGCCCTGGCTGCGTTCAACGCGGCCGTGGCGCGGATCGGCGAAATCGAACAGGTGCATCTGATTGCCGGAAACTTTGACTATCTGATGAAGATCCGCACCCGCTCGATGAGCGAGTACCGTATTGTTCTGGCCGAAAAAATTTCAACCTTGCCGCATGTGGCGGGTACATCGACCTATGTGGCGATGCAGGCGGTCAAGGAAGACGCATCATTGGGGCCGCTTGGGGGTGTGAACTGACCGGCACATGGGATCTGACAATAGCCGTTGCAGGGCGGTGCGGAACCCGTCACTGTTTGGTCTGAACGGGGCGGCAAAGGTCTTCTGTCCTATGGATGAGAACGAATGACGCAAGACATTCCCGAACTGGATCGGCTGATCGCCTGTCCGAACTGTGACGCGCTGCATCTGGACATGCCGGTGCCCGATGGGGCGCGGGCACGGTGTCTGCGGTGTCACACGGTGCTCAAGGCGCCGCGCGCCGACGCCATGACCCGTATCGTCATGCTGGCCGCGACCGCGCTGATCCTGATGGTGGCGGCCGTTTTCTTTCCGTTTCTCGATCTCAGCACCCACGGGCTGTCCCATGACAGTTCGATCTTTGACACGGTGATGGCCTTTTCCGAAGGGTTGCTGTTTCCGCTGACCTTTGCGGTCGGGGCGCTGATCGTGGTGTTGCCAGCGGTACGGTTGATCGCGCTTCTGTACGCGATCGGGCCGATGATGATCGGCTATACCCCGGCGCGCCATGCGATACCGGCCTTTCGGCTGGCACAGGCGCTCAAACCCTGGGCGATGGCCGAGATCTTCATCGTCGGCACCGCTGTTGCGCTGGTCAAGATCGGGGGCATGGCGACGGTATCGCTGGGTGCGGCTTTCTGGGCCTTTGTCGCGTTGGTTCTGGTGACGACGCTGAAGGACACGTTCATGTGCAAGCTGACGGTTTGGAAAACCATGGAAGAGCGCATCCGATGATGTCCGCGACGCAAACAGCAGCGCCGGACCGGGACGACGGGGGGGCCAGGGTTCAGACCGCGCGGGCCGCCGGTCTGGTGGCCTGCACGGGTTGCGGACGTGTCCACCGGCCGGATCAAACCCGTTGCCTGCGATGCAACGCCCGCCTGAGCAGCCGGGACGCGACCAGCCTGCAACGGGTCTGGGCGTGGTGGCTGGCCGGGCTGATCGCCTATATTCCCGCCAATCTTTATCCCATGCTCAGGACCACCACGATGGGCCATGAAACCGCCAGCACGATCGTGGGCGGGGTTGTCGAGCTGATCGACTATCATTCCTACGGCGTGGCCCTGATCGTGTTCGGTGCATCGGTGGTGATTCCGATCGCGAAATTCATCGCCATTGCCTATCTGGCGTATAGCGTGCAGTTCCGGCGCGGCAAGAAAGGTGTGCTCGCCCGGCAACATCTGTACGAAGTGGTCGAATTCATCGGGCGGTGGTCGATGATCGATGTCTTCGTAGTGGCGATCCTGTCATCCCTGGTGCAGTTCAACTTTGTTGCGTCCATTCATCCGGGTATTGCAGCAGTTTCATTCGCCTCGTCGGTTGCATTCACCATGCTTTCCGCTCAAAGCTTTGATTCCAGAATGATCTGGGATGCGAATGAGGCCGTAGAGACATGATGCCGACCGGGGCAGGGATACCATGACCGAAACACCGAACCGGGACTCGCAGCCTGCCGAAATGCAGGTGCAGCAGCCCAAGCGCGCGCCCTGGCGCAATCTTTCGGTGGTCTGGCTGATCCCGGTTCTGGCGCTTGCGGTTTCGCTTGCGGTGGCCTGGCGAACGTTCTCAGATCGCGGCGCATTGGTCGAGATCGTGTTTCAGAACGCCGCCGGCGTGACCGCGGGCGAAACCGGTGTGCGGTACCGTGATGTGGTGATCGGGATGGTCGAAAAGGTCGGGTTTTCCGATGACCTGCTCAAGGTCGTGGTGTCGGCGCGGATCGACAAGACGGTGATGCCGTTTCTCGATGAAAGCGCACAGTTCTGGGTCGTGCAGCCGAAGGTGACGGCTGAAGGGGTCAGCGGGCTATCCACGGTTCTGTCCGGCGTCTATATCGAAGGCACCTGGGATACAAAGCCGGGGACGCCGCAAACCAGGTTCGACGGTCTGGACGAACAGCCGCTGGTCGATCCCAGCGACAAGGGCACGCGGGTTACGCTGCGCGCCGGAAGCGGCGAAGCCATTGCCGGAGGGTCCCCGGTGTTTTACCGCGGGGTACGCGTGGGACGCACCGAGACGCCGAAGCTGGATGAAACCGGCGCCGTGGTCCTGGTCGAGGTGTTTGTCGATTCACCGCATGATCGTCTGCTGACGTCGGCCACGCGGTTCTGGAATGCCTCGGGGTTTTCAGTGTCGCTGGGGGCGGACGGGCTCAGGCTGGATGTGGGTAGCCTGGCGGCGCTCGTCAGTGGCGGCGTTGCGTTCAACACGTTCTTTTCGGGCGGAAAACCGGTCGAGGAGGGGCATATATACGAACTCTATGCCGATGAAACCGTGGCGCGTGAAAATGCCTTTTCCGAGGTGTCCAGCAACACCGTGACCGTGGCGACGGTGTTCGTCGGCGGGGTATCGGGCCTGGCTGCGGGCAGTTCGCTGTTCTACAAGGGCGTCAAGATCGGAGAGGTTCACGGGATTTCGGCATTCGTGTCCGGCGATGACGACCGGATGGAGGTCCATCAACAGGTGACGCTGAACATCGACCCCAAACTTCTGGGCCTGTCTGGCAATGCCAGCCTGGATGATGTGCTGGACTTTCTGACCCCGGCGGTCGACTCTGGTCTGCGCGCGCGCCTGAACAAGGCCAATCTGCTCAGCGGGTCGCTGATCGTGGAACTGGTCGAAATCGAAAATGCCAAGCCCGCCAAGCTGGAACGCGATGCCGAACCGTATCCGCTGATCCCCAGCGTCGAGTCCGACATGCAGGACGTGAATGCGACGCTGGAAGGGGTGATGAAACGCGTCAACTCTCTGAAGATCGAGGATTTGATCCAGCAGGCGATCAGCACCATGGCCAGCATCGAAGAATTCGCCAACAGCGATCAACTGCGCGAAGCCCCCAAGGCGGTTGTCGATCTGGTGGATCAGGCCCGCGATCTGATCGCCGGCGAGAATGTGCAGGCCTTGCCCGAGTTGTTGCGCGAAACCATCGAGGAACTGCGGGACACCATCGCCCAGATTCGTCAGGACGGGGTGGTCGCGCGGGTGGTGTCCGTGCTGGAAAGCGCGGATAAGGTGGCAGCCAATGTGGCATCCGCCTCGGGCGAGTTCCCGGCGCTGGTCGACGATGTTCGCGCATTGGCGGAAAAAGCACGCGACCTGCCGCTGCACGAACTGGTCGATTCGGCGACCGAACTGCTGGACAGTGCCGATGCGCTGATCGACACGGATGCGGCCCGTGCCCTGCCGGATTCGCTGAATGCGGCGTTGGATGAATTGCGCGATCTGCTCAGCGAACTGCGCGAAGGCGGTGCTGCGGCCAATACCAATGCGGCATTGGCGTCGGCCCGTTCGGCGACCGAGTCCCTGCAGCGTGCGACCGCGAACCTGCCCGAGTTGACCCAGCGGCTGGATGAACTGATGGTGCGTGCCGAGGGACTGGTGACAGCCTATGGCGACCGCTCTGACTTCAACGCCGAAACCCTGTCCATGCTGCGCGAGGTGCGGGCCGCCGCGCGTTCGATCACCGCGTTGACCCGGGCGCTGGAACGCAGCCCCAATTCGCTCCTGTTTGGAAAGTGATGCCATGACCATCTTGATCCGTCTCTGCCTGTTTGCCGCCCTGCCGCTGCTGCTTGGCGCCTGTGGTGAAACGGCGGGGCGCTATCTGCTGGAGTCACCGACCGCAGACCAAAAGCTGCGGGTTCCGGTGGCGCGCATCGAGTTGCGCGACGTGACTTTGCCCGACTATGCGTCGGCGTCCGAAATCATGCTGCAATCCGAAGACGGGGCGCTGTTTCCGGTCAAGGGGGCGATCTGGGCGGATGATCCGGTGCGTGCCGTAACCCTGTCGTTGGCGCGCAATCTGGACATGCTGACAACGGCCACGGCCGCCGGCGAACCCTGGCCACTGGATGCGTATCCGGATATCCGGATCTCCACCCGGATCGAACGCATGGTTGCGCGCTCGGATGGCCAGTTCGAACTGGCCGGTCAATATTCCATCGCCGCGCCCGAACAGGCGGTGCGCGAGTCGATCAACCGGTTTGAAATCCTTCAACCCCTGAGCGGCGATACGCCCGCTGCCGTGGCCGAGGCGACCAGCGCGGCCCTGTTGACCCTGACGCAACAGATGGCGGCCCGCCTGCGGCGGTAACAGGGCCCCCGCCGGATTGCGCCCCGAAACCGGCATTTCGTTGGTGATGCGGGCGGGATGGGGCGCTTGTCACAAGCGCCTTTGGTTGTCTTTTCGCAGCCATTGCGCAAAAAAGATTTGCGGTGCAAGAAACGGCAGTGTTTCAATGGCGCGCTGGCAAGACAGTTTGGAGGAAACAGGCAGACGATTCGATGTCAGGTGCAATGTGCCGGGGCCGGAATCGTTGACAGAATGCGGACGTGGCGAAATCGGTAGACGCAGCAGACTTTAAAATTGGAGTGCCCGCGGGGAAATCCGTGGAGTAGAACCGCTCAAAGTCGGGGAACGCTAACGGGCAGATGCCCCAGGCCAATCCCGAGCCAAGCCCTCTTTTTGGGGGAAGGTGTAGAGACTGGACGGGCGGCGCCTAAAGCCCTTGGGTCATGGCGAAGGGACAGTCCAGACCACGAACGCCAACCGGCGGCGGCGAAAGTCGAAGTGGTACGAAAATCTGCTTCCCTATGGGAGTACGGGTTCGATCCCCGTCGTCCGCACCAAACTGTATATGACAAGGTGGCGCGCCCTGTCGTCTATCAAACCGGTCGCCGTGGGGGCTGCGCTGGTTGGGCGAAACCGGAATTTGCGCGGCACAACGGTTTCAGGCCCTGCAACAGCGGAATGCAGCCCATTCGCATTGTTCCGCGGGCAACAAACCGGCGATCAAGGCTGGCTGTTTCGTAACGTTTTGGTAACCACGAACGCCGTAGGATCGAAGCCTGTCCGGCGAACGGACTGCGGAGAACAGGCATGGGCGTTCTGAAGCGGGCGTTGAGCCGGGGCGATTTTGTGTTGCTGGGGCAGCGTGGCCATTTGTTTCCCTGGGTGCCGGTGTTTCTGGCGCTGGGGATTGGCTGCTATTTCGGAATACCGACAGAACCTGTCTTGCGGGATTACGGCATCGTTGCGGTTTGCGGGGCGCTGTGTGTTGCCGCGGCGCTGCGTTGGCCCGGCGGATGGGCCAACCTGGGTTGGGCATTGGCGTTGATCGCGGCGGGGTTCACCCTGGCCGGGTGGCGTGCGCATCGTGTGGCGGGGCCGGTGTTGGACTGGCGGTACTATGGTCCGATCGAGGGCCGCGTCGTGGCGCTGGATCGATCCGCGTCGGATGCGGTGCGGGTCACCCTGGACCGGGTGCGTTTGGAACGTGTGGGCCCCGACAAACGTCCTGCGCGGGTGCGGATATCTTTGCATGGTCCTGCGGCAGATCTGCAGCCGGGGCAGGGGATCATGACCACGGGCCATCTTTCGCCCCCGCAGGGGCCGGTTGAACCCGGTGGCTTTGATTTTCGCAGACATGCGTGGTTTCAGGGGCTTGGCGCGGTTGGCTACACCCGCAACCCGGTGCTGACGGTGACACCTGCCAGCCAGGGTCAGGCCGGGCTGCGCATCTTTGCCATTCGCATGGCGGCATCTGATCGGGTGCGCGCGCTCTTGCCAGGCGATGTGGGGGGATTTGCGGCTGCGGTCACGACCGGTGATCGCAGCGCCATGGGCAAGGAAACCCTGAACGCCCTGCGCGCCAGCAATCTGGCGCATCTGCTGGCGATTTCGGGGCTGCACATGGGGCTGTTGGCGGGGTTCGTCTTTGCCGCGCTGCGCATGGCGTTCTCTCTTGTTCCGGCTGTCGCCCTGCGGCTGCCTGTGAAGAAGCTGGCGGCGGTGGGGGCTTTGATCGCGGCGTCGGGATATCTGGCCCTGTCGGGGGGGAATGTCGCGACCGAGCGGGCCTTTGTGATGGTTGCCGTGGTGCTTGTTGCGGTTCTCGTGGACCGGCGGGCGTTTTCGTTGCGGGCGGTGGCGATCGCGGCTGTCATCGTTCTGGTGCTGCGGCCCGAGGCCTTGCTGGGGCCCGGGTTTCAGATGTCGTTTGCCGCGACCACCGCCCTGGTTGCGTTCTTCGGCTGGCTCAGAGATGCTGATCTGCCCAAGGCATCGGGATGGGCCAAGCCGGTCCTGGGGGTGGTTCTGTCATCAGCCATTGCGGGGCTGGCTACGGCCCCCGTGGGCGCGGCGCATTTCAACACCATGTCCCACTATGGGCTGGTCGCCAATCTGCTGTCCGTGCCCTTGATGGGTGTTCTGGTTATTCCCGCCGCGGTTCTGGCGCTGTGTCTGGCGCCTTTCGGATTGGAAATCGTCGGGTTGTATCCGATGGGCTTGGGGCTGGGCTGGATCCTGGGGGTTGCCCGGTTTGTCAGCGGGCTTGATGGCGCCCAGGGCCACGTCGTCGATCCCGGCCCCTGGGTTCTGCCATTGCTTGCGCTGGGATTGCTGTGGCTGATGTTGTGGCAGGGACGGGCGAGACTGGCCGGCGTGGTTCCGGCGGTGGTTGCCTTTGCCTTGTGGGCACAGGCGGAACGCCCGACCGTTCTGGTGGCGGATACCGGGGGGCTGGTCGGGGTGATGACGGCGCAGGGGCGCGCGCTGAGCAAACCGCGCGGTGCTGGTTTCGTGGCGCAGAACTGGCTGGAAAACGACGGCGACGGCGCAGACCAGATCGGCGCGGCCGGACGTTGGCCCGGCAGCGAAGGCAAACTGCGCAGGATGGCGGTGGGCACAACGCAGATCGTGCATTTGATCGGCAAAGGCGGCGCGGCGCGTATTTCAGACTGCGCGCCAGACCAGGTGGTGATCGCCTCGGTTCCGCTGACACTGAGCGGCCCGTGCGAGGTTTTCGATACGAAACGGCTGTTACGGACCGGAAGCCTGGCAATATCCGAGCGTGGTATCGTCACCGCGCGGGAGCGGGCCGGACAACGGATCTGGAATACGCCGCGGCCGCGCCGGGAACGGCGCGTTGCACAGGTTCAGTAGGTGCGGATCAGCCCGACCAGCTTGCCCTGGACCTTGACCTTACTTTCGGGCAGCACACGCGTTTCATAGGCGGGGTTTGCCGCCTCCAGTGCGATTGCCCCCCCACGGCGGAAAAACCGTTTCAGCGTGGCTTCGTGCCCTTCTACCAGCGCCACCACGATGTCCCCGTCATCCGCCACCGCAGTCTCACGGATCACCACCACATCGCCGTCGTTGATCCCGGCGTCGATCATCGAGTCGCCCTTAACCTCAAGCGCATAATGTTCACCCGAACTGGACAACATCTGTGAGGGCACCGCGACCTGGTGTTCGGCCTGGCTGATGGCTTCGATCGGCACACCGGCTGCAATGCGCCCCATCAGCGGCAATTCAACCGCGCTGGTGGCGATGACCGGGTCGGCAGAGCCGGGGCGTGGGCCTGTGGGCCTGTCGCCCTCGATGACACGCGGTTTGAAACCGCCGGTTGCCTCACCCCCCAGGCTTTCGGGCAGACGGACGATTTCGATGGCACGGGCACGGTGGGCCAGACGCCGGATGAAACCGCGTTCTTCCAATGCGGTGATCAGGCGATGAATGCCCGATTTGCTGCGCAGATCCAGCGCCACTTTCATTTCATCGAAACTGGGCGGAACACCGTCGCGTTGAACCCGCTTGTGGATGAATTCCAGCAAATCCAGTTGCTTCTTGGTCAGCATTGCCTGTACCTCATGCCTGTCGGTTTCTCTTTGTTCTAGGCATGTTCCCGTTTTGTGTCAACGGCCTTGCGGCGGTTTCCCATGGGGATCACAATGGCAGGTAGCGGACCGATGCCCCGGGCTGAACCGGCGGGTCGTTGGGCGCGCGCACCAGCAGGGCATTGGCCTGTGACAGAACGGTCAGCAACGAACTGTCCTGATTGTCGAACGCGCTGATCCGGTCGCCGTCGATCACCGCGCGCATGTAATGTTCGCGTGGTCCGTTGGCGGGCAGGGCGGTGTGCAGCCTGGCCTGGCGCAGCGTCGGCAGCACCTGTTCAAGCCCCAGCAAGCGGCGCACGACAGGGGCTAGAAAGATCTGGCCACAAACCATGGCCGAGACTGGATTGCCGGGCAGCCCCACCATCGCCGTGCCGTTCAACCGGCCCGCCATCAGGGGCTTTCCCGGACGCATGGCGACTTTGTAGAATGCGCGATCCATACCCAGATCCGCCGCGACCTGGCCGACCAGATCATGGTCTCCGACCGAAGCGCCGCCGATGCTGACGATCACATCCGCGCCCTGTGCCATCTCAAAGGCCGTGCGCAGGGATGACATCGTATCCCGGGCAATCGGCAGCATGCGCACTGTCGCGCCCAGATCCTGCAGCATGGCGCGCAGCCCGAAACTGTTCGAGGCGATGATCTGATCCGGGCCCGGATCTTCGCCCGGCATGACCAGTTCGTCGCCGGTGGCCATCAGCGCGATCTGAGGTTTTCGGGTGACCGGCACCCGGTGCAGGTTCATCGCGGCCAGCAAAGCGACATCCTGTGCGGTCAGAACGCGCGGTGCAGGGATCGCCGTGCCGGCGCGAAAATCGGCGCCTGCGGGGCGGATGTTGGGGTTCTGGCCGGGCACGTCGGCAATGGTGACAAGGTCGTCCGACCGGGCGACATCTTCTTGTATGACGACAAAATCGGCACCTTTCGGCACGGGGGCGCCGGTAAAGATGCGCACCGCCTGTCCGGCGCCGACGGTGCCGCCATAGCCATGCCCGGCGGCGGACTCGCCGATCACCTTGAACATTGCGTGGCGTTCGACCTCGGCGGATTTGACCGCATAGCCATCCATCGACGAGGCGTCGAAAGGCGGCTGGTCCCGGCGCGCGGCGACGTTTCGTGCCAGGACACGCCCGGCGGCCTCGGTCAGGGGCACGTCCTCGGGCGGCAGCGGCGAAATCAGGTCCAGCAGAGCCGTGCGTGCCTGTTCGACCGAAATCATGACGCTTCGTAGCGGCCCGATTTCCCGCCATCCTTGAGAACCACACGCAGGCCACCGATTTCCATGGCCTTGTCGACGGCCTTGGCCATGTCATACACTGTCAGGGCCGCGGTCGAAACAGCGGTCAGGGCCTCCATCTCGACACCGGTCTGGCCCGACGTCTTTACCGTGGCCTGTATCTGCACGCCGGGCAGGTCGGGATCCAGCGTCAGATCGACCGAAACCTTGGTCACCGGCAACGGGTGGCACAACGGAATCAGGTCGGGGGTTTTCTTTGCACCCATGATTCCGGCCAGACGGGCCACCCCCAGCACGTCCCCCTTGCGGGCGCGTCCTTCGGAGATGATGTCATAGGTCGCCGGAGCCATGCGAACATGCCCCTGCGCAATGGCGATGCGGGCGGTGCTGGGCTTGTCCGAGACATCCACCATATGGGCATCGCCCTGGGCATCGAAATGGGTCAGTGCCATGTCACATGGCCCCGGGCATCAGCGGGTTGTCCAGCAAGGCCCGCGTCGCTGCCGTAACATCGTCCTGACGCATCAGGCTTTCGCCGATCAGGAAATCGCGCACGCCATAGCGCGCCATATCGGCCAGATCGGCGGGCGTGTTCAATCCGCTTTCGCTGACGATGGTGCGATCGCCGGGCACCAGTTTGGACAGGTTCCGGGTCACGTCCAAAGTGGTTTCAAAGGTTTTCAGATCGCGATTGTTGATACCGATCAAGGGGGACTTCAGATTTGCGGCACGGTCCAGTTCCGCGGCGTCATGGACCTCGATCAACACGTCCATACCCCATTCGCGGGCCGTGCTTTCCAGTTCGGCCGCCTGATCGTCGCTCACGCTGGCCATGATGATCAGGATGCAGTCGGCGCCCAGACTGCGGGCTTCGACGACCTGATAGGGGTCGTACATGAAATCCTTGCGCAGTACCGGCAATGCACAGGCCGCACGCGCCTGAACCAGAAAATCCTTGGCACCCTGGAAACTGGGAGTATCCGTGAGAACGGAAAGGCAGGCCGCACCGCCCTTTTCATAGGCTTCCGCCAGCGCGGCGGGATCAAATGCCGGACGGATCAACCCCTTGGACGGGCTGGCCTTCTTGATTTCGGCGATCAGCCCATACCCACGGCGGCTGGCCTGTTGCAGGGCTTCGGCGAACGGGCGGACGGGCGATGCCGCGCGGGCGGCAGACTCGACTTCCGGCAGGGGGCGTTCGGCCTGGTTGGCGGCGATCTCTTCCAGCTTGTAGGTCTTGATCCTGTCGAGAATGGTATCGGTCATTCGGTATCCTGCGTGTATTTCGCCAAGGCGGTGATCTTGTCGCGCGCGGCACCGCTGTCGATGCTGTCCTTGGCCATCGCAACACCTTCGCGCAGATTGTCGGCTTTGCCCGCGACCGCAAGCGCCGCGGCGGAGTTCAGCAGCACGGCATCACGATAGGCCGAAGGCGCGCCATCCAGCAAGGCGCGCAGCGCATCGGCGTTGTGTTCCGGTGTCCCGCCCAGGATATCCTGGAACGGGTGTACCGGCAGGCCGGCGTCTTCGGGATGAAGTTCGATTTCGCGGATCGTGCCATTTTCCAGCGCGGCAACCCAGCTGACGCCGGTAATCGTCAACTCATCGGTGCCGTCGCTGCCATGAACAAGCCAGGCGCAATCAGACCCCAGATCGGCCAGCGTTTCCGCCATGGGCCGGATCAGGTCGCGGGAGAACGCGCCGGTCAGCTGACGTTTGACCCCGGCCGGATTTGTCAGCGGCCCCAGGATGTTGAAGATCGTGCGCGTGCCCAGTTCGGACCGGCTGGGCCCCACATGGGCCATCGCCGGGTGATGCATGGGCGCCATCATGAAGCCGATGCCAACCGCGTTCAGCGCCTTTTCCACCACACGCGGGCCAACCATGACGTTGATCCCCATCTGACCCAGCGCATCCGCCGCGCCGGATTTCGAGCTCAGGTTGCGGTTGCCGTGTTTGGCCACCGGCACACCGGCCCCCGCAACCACGAACGCGGTCGCGGTCGAGATGTTCAGCGTGCCTTTGCCGTCGCCGCCGGTTCCGACGATGTCGATGGCCCCCGCCGGAGCGGCGACCTTGTGGCATTTCGCGCGCATCACCGCGGCGGCGGCGGCGAATTCATCCACCGTTTCGCCGCGTGTGCGCAGCGCCATCAGCAACCCGCCGATCTGGCTGGGGGTGGCTTCGCCTTCGAACAGGATGGTAAAGGCCTGTTCCGCTTCCCCGCGGCCTAGTGGACGTTCCGCGGCGGTGCCGATCAGCGGTTTGAGAGCATCGCTCATGCTGCAACCTTCATGTCGTTCAGGAAATTGCCCAACAGCGCATGACCCTGTTCAGAGGCAATCGATTCAGGATGGAACTGCACCCCGTGAATGGGCAGGTCGCGATGCTGCAACCCCATGATCGTGCCGTCATCCAGCTCTGCGGTCACGGTCAGGGCGTCGGGCAGGCTGTCGCGGTCAACCACCAGCGAATGATATCGCGTCGCCTGAAACGGATCGGACAGCCCCGCAAAGATCCCGGCACCGGTGTGCCGTACCGTGCCCATCTTGCCGTGCACGATCTCATGACAGCGCACGACCTTGCCGCCAAAGGCCTGTCCGATTGTCTGATGCCCCAGACACACACCCATCAAGGGGGTCCGTGTCTCGGCTGCCGCCTGTGTCAGGGCAAGACAGATGCCGGCCTGATCCGGGTCACAAGGCCCCGGGGACAGCAGAATCCCCGCCGGGTTCAACGCCATTGCCTGTTGGACGTCCAGCGCATCGTTTCGCCGGATCACCACATCGGCCCCCAACTCGCCCAAATAGTGTACGAGGTTGTAGGTAAACGAGTCATAGTTGTCTATCAGCAGCAGCATCGGGCAATCATTCGATATGGGCTGGAGGCGGGGGCCCCCGTCGCGGTATAGTGGCTGCACCATACATGTTCAGGGTTGTCGGGCAGCGTCAAGGGCAAGGGCGCAAACCGGCCCCGGGCCCGCCGCAAACGCCGCTCAGACGGTGCAGGTGGATCCCGGTTGATCAGAGAGGCAAAGGGCGATGCGTGGATTCTACGGCGGTGTGTTCTGGGGCCTCGTGGTCAGCGGCCTTGCCGTGGCGGTGCTGTCGATTGTTTCGCCTCTCGCCCCGCCGCCGAAACTGGTGCAGGATGTGCCCGGGGCGACCAGCGACCCGGATCCGCGCGCAGTGCCCGCCACGGGCGGCAGCAGCGCACCGGACACGCGGGTCAAGGATGGCGCGCGGGCGGTGGCAAGGACCCGCAGCCCCGTTCCGGACAGCCTGAACGGGGTTGGCGCGCCGGTTGCGCCGACGACCGGACAGCCCCGGATATCCGGAACCGCCGATCAGCTTGCCGACCCGGCAATGCCGTCGGATCTGTCGGCCCTGCGGCGCTCATCCACCGAAGATGCGGTTGCCAAACCCCGTCCCGCTGCCCAGGCGCCGGTTGCGCCGGTTCCCGGACATGCGCTGCAACATCCCGTCAGACCGGCGATGGAGCCGACCCCGGCCCAGACGGTTGCGCCCAAACCGCTGACAACCGCGCAGGGGCCGCAGCGGATCGACCTGCCGGCAATGCAGCCCGAACCCGCGCCTGCCGTCGCTGTGTCAGGGGGGGGTCCATCGCTGGTCGGCCCGGACGCAGACCCGGCCCCCAGGGCCTCGACCGTCTCGGCTCCGGTTCCGTTTTTGGCACCGGACGGCGCGCCGGTCCCGGATATCGCCGAACAGCTTGCCGGAGAGCGGCCTGGTGAACCCCAGCCCGTGCGCGGGGACGCTGCGGTCGAGATCGCTCCGATCCAGACCCAGAAACCGCCTGCCGCCGCGCCCCCGGATCAAAACCCGGTGTCCGATCCTGAGCCCGACGCCGGGCAGCGCGATGCCCGCGCGCCCTTGGTGCCGTCCATCGCGCCCCTGCCGCAAGCCGGGATCGACACCGATGGCCCGCGCGCCATCCTGGGCAAACGGGTTTTGCCGCTGACCGAACGCGCCCCTGCCAACCCGGTTTCAAACGGCGCGCCGTCCGGCATTCCGCCCTTGCAGGAATTCGCCACTCTTTTCGAGGCACCCGCCGAGAAGCCGTTGATGGCCATTGTGCTGATCGACGACACGGGTTCCGTCGACCCGGCGGTTCTGGCGGCCTTTCCCTATCCGCTGAGCATCGCGGTCGATCCGGCCACCCCCGACGCGGCCGACATAATGGCCAGGCACCGGGCGGCGGGTTTCGAGATCCTGTCGCTGGTCGATCTGCCCGCAGGCGCCACCGCGCAGGATGTCGAAATCACGCTGAGCGCCGGATTCGATACCCTGACGCAGGCAGTTGGGGTGCTGGAAGGGCCGGGCAGCGGGTTGCAGGGCAACCGTCACCTGTCCGGGCAGGTGGCGGACTTCATCAGAAGCACCGGGCGTGGCATGGTCATGCAGGCTGGCGGCCTGAATGCGGCCTACAAGCTGGCGCGGCGCACCCATGTCCCCGCCGCGCTGGTGTTTCGCGATCTGGACGCGGACGCCCCGCCCCCGGAAGTCATGCGCCGATATCTGGATCAGGGGGCGTTGCGTGCCGGTCAGCAGGGCTGGGTGGTGATGCTGGGACGCCTGCGCCCGGACACGTTGCGCGTTCTGGCGCAATGGGGCGTGCAGGATGGCGGCACGCGCGTGGCATTGGCCCCGATCTCGGCCGTGTTGCAAAGGTCCGTGACGCAGGACTGACCCCGTTCGGGCCGTGGGGTCAGCGATTGCCGTTGCCGGTGAACCGGGCCGCATCGGCGGCGGCGCGGCGGATGGCGTTGGATTTGTGCACCGTTTCCTGGTACTCGGCCTCGGGGTCGCTGTCATAGACCACACCGCCCCCGGCCTGAATATAAAGTTTGCGGTCCTGCACCACAGCGGTGCGCAGGGCGATGCACATGTCCATGTCGCCGCCCGCAGAAAAATACCCCACGCCGCCGCCATAAATGCCGCGTTTCTCGGGTTCCAGTTCGTCGATGATCTCCATCGCGCGAACCTTGGGCGCGCCCGAAACGGTCCCGGCGGGCATTCCGGCAAAGAACGCGTCCAGCGCGTCCTTGTCTTCGGCCAGCTCGCCGACCACGTTGGACACGATGTGCATGACATGGCTGTAGCGTTCGATGATGAATTGCTCTGTCGGGCGCACGGTGCCGATCTTGCTGACCCGTCCGGTATCGTTGCGCCCCAGATCCAGCAGCATGAGATGCTCGGCCAGTTCTTTCTTGTCGGCCAGAAGATCGGCTTCAAGCGCGCGATCCTCTTCCGGTGTCGCGCCGCGTGGGCGGGTGCCGGCGATGGGTCGGATCGTGACTTCGTCGCCAAACACCCGCACCAGAATTTCGGGCGAGGCACCGATCACCTGAAATCCGCCGAAGTTGAAATAGAACATGAAGGGCGACGGGTTGGTGCGCCGCAGGCTTCGGTATAGCGCAAAGGGCGGCAGCGGAAAGTCCTGCGTCCAGCGTTGGCTGGGCACGACTTGAAAGATGTCCCCGGCGCGGATGTAGTCCTTGGCGGTCTTTACCGCGGCCTTGTAGCATTCGGGGCTGAAATTGCTGACCGGGGCGGCGATTTCGGCCGCTTCGCCCAGATCGCGGGATTCGGCGGGCATGGCGCGTTCCAGATCGCGCACCGCATCCATGACCCGCTCAGCGGCCTGGGCATAGGCGGCGCGGGCCGTCTGCCCTTGGCTGACCCAGGCGGGGGAAACCACGGTGACCTCTCCCTTGACGCCGTCCAGCACGGCCACCACCGAAGGCCGCAGCATGAGCGCATCGGGTAGACCCAGCGGGTCGGGCGGCACGTCGGGCAGATGTTCCACCAGCCGCACCATGTCATAGCCCAGATAGCCGAACAGCCCGGCGCAGGATTGCGGCAGATCGGCAGGCAGATCGATCCGGCTTTCGGCGATCAGCGCGCGCAGGGTATCCAGCGGGTTGCCATCCAGAGGCGTGAACCCGTCGGGGTCGAAACGTGCGCTGCGGTTCAGTTCGGACTGTTCGCCCCGGCAACGCCAGACCAGATCCGGCTTCATGCCGATGATCGAATACCGTCCGCGCACCTCGCCCCCGGTCACGGATTCCAGCATGAACACGTCTTTCTGCGTGCCGGTCAGTTTCAGCATCAGCGAAACGGGTGTATCCAGATCCGCCGCCAGACGGGTATAGACCACCTGATTCTGCCCGGCCTCGTAGGCAGATGCAAACGCGTCAAATTCGGGGGTCAGGGCCATGATGCGCCGCCTTTACTGGAAACTGGCCTGTACCGCGTTCACGGCCTGCTGATCGATCTGCGGTTTGGACCGGACCTGAACGTCGCGGGCATAGGCCTGAAACAGCGCCTGCGCCAGCGCCTGATCCAGCTGCGCGGCAATCGCCGTGCGCATCTGGGTCAGCTTGGGGGTATCGGCGGGCGGCAGGGTGTCGTCCAGACGGACCAGAACGACGGACCCATCGCCGCTGACAACGCGCAACTCTCCCGGAGTCATCTCGAACACCTGGTTCATGAAATCCGCAGGGGTACCATCCAGAAACGCGGTGCGGGTCAATCCGTTCTCGACCCGGAAAGACAGGCCCGTTTCGGCCAGGTCCGGTGTTTCCTCAAGCTGTGCCATCACCGCCTCGGCGCGCGCTTTCAGCGCGGCTTCGGTCTGCTCTTGCGTCCAGGCCGCGACAACGCGGTCGCGGGCGGCATCAAACGGTTCGGGCCGAACCGGCAGGGTTTCATTCAGGCGCATCGCAAAGATGCTGCCGTCCTCGGCAAAGGTCACTTCGGGGAAATCGTCCTGGCTGACCGCGGCGGCGGCTTCGCGAAAGGCGATATGGGCGGCGACACCCTGATCGGACCCGTCGGTCCAGTCGATCTGACCCAGGGTCACGTCGGTTTCATCCGCCAGTTCCTCCAGCGTGGCCCCACCGGCCAGCAGGTCGTCGATGTTTTCGGCACGGGTTTCGATCAGGCGGCGGGCGCGGTCTCCGGCCAGTTCGGCCTCAAGCTCTTGGCGGGCGTCCTCGAAACTGGTGGTGCGCGCCTCGAGCACGCCGTTGACGCGAAACAAGGCAGACCCCAGCGGCGAGGCCAGCGGACCGACCACATCCCCCACCTGGGCGGCGAATACATCGTCGGCCGCTTCGCCCAGATCGTCGCGGGTGACATCGCCCAGATCGATGTCGGCCAAGGCCAGACCACGCTGTTCGACCAACGTTTCAAAAGTCGCTCCGCCCACTTCCAGCTGCGCCTTGGCGTTGGACGCGGCGGCCACGTCGGGAAACACCAGGCGTTCGACCAGGCGCCGCTCGGGCAGGTCATATTCGGCGCTGCGACTGTCGTACAGATCCTGCAGGGCCGATTCGTCAACTTCCACCTGATCCAGGATCATTTCCGGGGTCAGCAGCACATAGGTCAGCTGTTTGGTTTCCGGCAGCGTGAACATGTCCGGATGCGCGTCATAATAGGTGCGCAACTCTTCCGGGGTGGGGGCCGGGATCGGGTTTTCCAGATCCGCTTCCGTCAAGGCGGCCCAGGCAAAACTGCGGCGCGCGGCGACATAATCGGTCAAGGTCTCGGTCAGCACGTCCGGCATCCGGGCACCGGATACGATCGCCCCCTGCACCAGCGTGCGCGCGGATTCGGCCCGCAGGTCGTTTTCGAACTCGGTTTCCTCGATTCCGGCCTGATTCAGTGCAAACCGATAGGTTTCACGGTCGAACTTGCCGTCGATGCCCTTGAATGCGTCAATCTTCAGAATTTCCTTTTGCAGGTTCGCATCCCCGATCGACAGGCCCATTTCGGCAACTTCGTTGTCCAGCGAAGCCAGCGCCACAAGACGCGACAGAACCGCCTGGTCCAGCCCCAGGACCTGGACCTGGGACATCGGCAGGGCCTCACCCGTCTGCGCTTCGTACGTGCGGATTTCGCGTTGCAATTCGCGGGCATAGGCGTCAACGCTGATGGTCTGGTCGCCAACGTGTCCGATGGTCCGCACGGTGCCGCTGAGATTGGTGGCGCCAAAGCCGGCCAGCCCGACGATCAGCAGTGCCAGGATGATCCAGACAAAGGTCTTGGAGAAACTTTTTACACCTGCGGCCATGATACCCCCTGATTTGGCATGTGCTGCCCTGATTTTCGCCGCCTTGTCTACGACGCGCGCTTTTGGGGGGCAAGCCGTGAAGCGTCCCTAGGGGCGCAACCCCGACAGGCGTTGAAACAGGGTTGCGATGCCGGGCCGGTCCAGGTTTGCAAAAGCGATGCGCAGGTGGCGTTCGCCGGGGCGGTCGCCGGCAGGTGCGAACATGCTGCCGGGCAGGGCCAGCACGCTGGCCTCGCGCAATATCATGCGGGCCAGGTCATCCGACGTCATGTCGAACGGGTGTTTGAGATAGGCGAAATAGGCCCCCAGCCCCGCCAGTTCCCAGCCCTGATCGGCCAGCTGCGGAAATCCGTCCTTAATGGCGGCGCGGCGGGCCAGGATTTCGACCCGTTCCGCCGCCAGCCAGTCCTGCAGGTTGCGGATGCCCCAAAGGGCGGCGTGTTGCCCGACCTGGGCCGGGCAGATGGTGACTGTATCCAGAAATTTTTCGACCTCGGGCATCAGATCGTCCGAGGTCAGCAAGGCCCCGACCCTGTGCCCCGTCAGCCGATACGCCTTGGAAAAGGAATACAGATGCAGCAGGGTCTGATCCCAGTCCGGATCGGTGAACAGATCATGCGCCGCCCCCGAGCGGCTGTCGAAATCGCGATAGGTTTCGTCGATCAGCAACTTCAACCCATGGGATCTGGCCAGCTCATAGAAGGTCCGGACCAGTTCGGCCGGGTATTCCGCCCCGGTGGGGTTGTTGGGCGTGACAAGCACGATGGCGCGCGTGCGTTCAGAGATCAGCGCAGCGGCCTGTTCGGGATCGGGCAGCATGTCGGCCTGCACCGGCAAGGGCACGGTGTGAACCCCGGCCATGTCCAGCCACATCTTGTGATTGAAATACCAGGGCGTCGGCAGAATGATCTCGTCGCCTTCGCCGGTCAGGGCGGCGATCGCCGCGGCAAAGGCCTGATTGCATCCCGAGGTGATCGCCACTTGTGGCGGGCGTATGCTGCCGCCGTACAGGCGTGAAACCTGCGCGGCGAGTTCATCGCGCAATTCGGGCAGCCCCAGCACCGGGCCATACAGATGCGTTTCGTCATTGCTCAGGATCGACTCGGCGATGGCCTGCCGCAATTGCAGCGGCGGCGGAGCCAGAGGAGCGGCCTGTGACACCAAAAGCAGCGGACGGTCCGCCGGATGATCGAGACCGTCCAGCCAGGCGCGGGTTTCGACGATGGGGGATTGAAACGTGGATCGCGTGCGGCTGCGTGTCATGGCGAAACCTCTGGGAAATGGGGTGTGTCCGGATAATCCCGCCGGGGTCAGTCGGTTCCCCGATAGGGTTCGACATATTGCAGGGCCATGTCCCAGGGAAAGAAGATCCAGGTGTCCTGGCTGACCTCGGTGATGAAGGTGTCGACCATCGGGCGGCCCTTGGGCTTGGCGTAGACCGTGGCGAAATGCGCCTTGGGGAACATCGCGCGCACGACCTCCAGCGTCTTGCCGCTGTCCACCAGGTCGTCGACGATCAGAATGCCGGTGCCGTCGCCCATCAACGCGGCGTCTGGCGATTTCAGCACCTTGGCCTCGGACTGGGCCTGGTGGTCGTAGGATTTGATGCTGATGGTATCGACGGTGCGGATATCCAGTTCACGGCTTACGATCATCGCCGGGGCCATGCCGCCGCGTGTAATCGCCACGACGGCACGCCAGCCGCCATTGTCGGGGCCTTCGCCATCCAGCCGCCAGGCCAGCGCACGACTGTCGCGATGGATCTGGTCCCAGCTGATATGAAACCCTTTTTCATGCGGCAGGCGGCCGGCGTCCTTGTCGGATTTCTTGCCGGTTTCATTTACGGTCATGGGGCACCTCTCGGGTCAGGGGGTCAGCATCAGCCGCAAGCCAAGTGCCCCCAGAACGGCGGCGGCGGCGCGGTCCAGAACGGTCTTGGCATCCAGATAAACGCGGCGGGCGGGGCCGGTGGACAGCAACAGGGCAAAGGCGGTGTAGACCATCAGTTCGATACAGAGTTGGTTCAACACGATCACGGCCTTTGCGGCCAGCGTCAGATCGGGCGGGAAAATCACCACCAGCACGGCAGAGGCGAACAGCATCGGCTTGGGGTTTCCCAGGTTCACCAGCAACCCGGTGCGAAAGGCCCGCCCGCGTGCCGCGGGTGCCTGGGACAGCGGTTTGCGCGCGTTGCACCACATGCTGAAGGCGAGCCAGATCAGGTACAGTGCGCCGGCGGTCTTGAGCGCGACATAGGCCCAGGGGAACAGCTGGAACGCGATATCCAGCCCCAACAATGCCGCGCCGGTCCAGCAGGCCGCGATCAGACCCAGGCCTGCGCCCGTGGCGAGCCCGGCGCGCAGCCCTTGTGTCAACGTCATGCGCAAGGCCAGCAACAGGGCGGGGCCGGGGCTGGCCATGGCGGCCAGAAGCACCAGATTGAACGCGATGAGATGCGTCGCTTCCACCGGAACTCAGCCCTTGGTCATGTCCGGGGCATCGACGGCCTTCATGCCGACGACATGATACCCCGCATCCACGTGCAGAACCTCGCCGGTGGTGCCGGCCCCCAGATCGGACAGCAGATACAGGGCCGAGCCGCCCACGTCCTGAATGGTCACGTTGCGGCGCAGGGGCGAATTGTGTTCGTTCCACTTCATGATATAGCGGAAATCACCGATGCCGCTGGCCGCCAGGGTCTTGATCGGACCGGCCGAGATCGCATTGACACGGATGCCGTCCTTGCCCAGATCTTCGGCCAGATACCGCACGGATGCCTCCAGCGCCGCCTTGGCGACCCCCATGACATTGTAATGCGGCATCACCCGTTCGGCACCGTAATAGGTCAGGGTCAGGCAAGATCCCCCCGGGTTCATCATCTTTTCGGCCTGCGCCACCACGGCGGTAAAGGAGTAGACCGAGATATCCATGGTCGTCTGGAAATTGCTGCGGCTGGTATCCACATAGCGCCCGCGCAATTCGCCCTTGTCGGAAAAGCCGATGGCATGGACAATGAAATCCAGCGCGCCCCAGTGTTCCTTGATCTCGGCAAATAGCGCCTTGATCGACGCCTCGTCGCCGACGTCGCACGGCAACACGATCCGGCTGCCCAACTGTTCCGCCAGCGGATCGACACGTTTCTTCAGGGCATCGCCCTGGTACGAAAACGCCAGTTCGGCCCCGGCATCGGCCAGCGCCTTGGCAATGCCCCAGGCGATTGACTTGTCATTGGCCAGACCCATGATCAGGCCACGCTTGCCAGCCATCAGCTGATTTGACATCAAGAAACCCTCGCCTTCGCCGCATTCAGGACTTGACCTTTAGGCGATTGATCTGACTGCATCAAGAGCGGCTGAGAGCGCGGCATCGGCATTTGCCGCTGCGCGACGGATGAATTCAACCCTAGGGGGAGTCATGAGCGATCGGGATGGAATTTTTGCGGGCGACGACCCGTTCGAAATCGCACGGCGCTGGCTGGCCGAGGCCGAGTCGGTCGAACCGAACGATGCCAACGCCATGGCGCTCAGCACGGTGGATGCGGACGGGCTGCCCAACGCGCGGATGGTGCTGTTGAAGGATATCGAGCCGGACGGCTTCGTGTTCTACACCAATTACGCCAGCACCAAGGCGCAAGAGCTGGATGGCGCGGGCAAGGCGGCGTTTGTGATGCACTGGAAATCGCTGCGCCGCCAGATCCGGGTGCGCGGCGCAATCACCAGGGAAGACGGGCCGCAGGCGGACGCATATTATGCCTCGCGATCCCTGAAAAGCCGGCTGGGCGCATGGGCGTCAAGACAGTCGCAACCGCTGAGCAGCCGCGCGGCGTTGATGGCCGAGGTCGCCCGGGTGACCGCACAACATGGCACCCATCCGGCGCGGCCCCCGTTCTGGGGGGGCTACCGGATCACGCCCAGCCACATCGAGTTCTGGGCAGATGGTGCGTTTCGGTTGCATGACCGCTTTTCGTGGCATAGGGAAGACAGTGGCGAAAAATGGCGCATAACGCGCCTGAGTCCGTGAATTTCACGTCACGCGAAATGCAAAGACCTGAAATATTTGGGCTTTCCCTCGGTGAAATTGGTGCTTAATGTTTGTAACAAACTCGTGTAATATATCGGTTACACTAAACGTGGCGGTTGGCTTGTGGCAGACGATTTAAGCAGTATGTATCACGTATGTGGTCAGGTGAAATGGTTCGACCCTGTGAAGGGGTTCGGCTTCGTTGTGGCTGACGAGGGCGGCCCGGATATTCTGTTGCATGTCAACGTGTTGCGCAATTTCGGGCAAAGTTCGGTCGCTGATGGTGCCGGCATAGAAGTGGTCACCCACCGCACGGAACGGGGCGTGCAGGCGGTCGAGATCGTCAGCATCACGCCGCCGGAACGCGACGACACGCCGGTCCTTACGGATTTTGCCGAACTGGATCAGGATGTGTTGCATAACGCACCGTTGGAACCGGCGCGTGTGAAATGGTTCGACAAGGGCAAGGGTTTCGGGTTCGCCAATGTGTTCGGCCGGTCCGAAGACGTGTTTTTGCACATCGAAGTGTTGCGCCAGTCGGGCCTGTCCGACCTTCAGCCGGGGGAGGCGCTGGCCATGCGCGTGATCGACGGCAAACGCGGACGGATGGCCGCCGAGGTCATGGCATGGGAATTGGCCATCTCGTTGAACACCTGAGATGAAGACCCTCGTTGCGGCGATGTTCCTGTTGGCGTGTGCGGTGCAGGGCGCCGTTGCGGGCTGTCGGGACGATCAGGTCTGGCTGCGGGGGGATTGGGGCGAAACGCGATTCATCGTCGAAGTGGCCGACAGTCCGGGCGAACGATCGCGCGGGCTGATGTTCCGGAAAAGCCTGCCGCGTGGAACCGGGATGCTGTTTGTCTATGAACAGCCGCAGCGGGCCAGCTTCTGGATGAAAAATACCCTGATCCCGCTGGACATGCTTTTTGTTGACCGCAGCGGCACCGTCACCCGTGTGCATCACAATGCCGTGCCCGGCGATCTGACCGCCATCGAGGGTGGTGCGGATGTGTTTGCGGTGCTGGAAATCAACGGTGGGCTTGCCGAAAGCTATGGGATCATCGCAGGTTCGCAGATGCGCCACCCGGCCTTTGCCGATGGGCCGTCTGCCTGGGGATGCTGACGCGTTTCCCGATCGGCCGGGAACCTGCGGCATCATCCGACGCGCTGGATTTCGGGTTTCAGACAGCGTCCGGTAATTCAACTTCACCCCGGCACGCTTTAGGGCTTTTCAAACCGGATCGGCCCGGCTAGAGAGACGCACGGTCCGGGGCGTGGCGCAGTCTGGTAGCGCACCTGTTTTGGGTACAGGGGGTCGTGAGTTCGAATCTCGCCGCCCCGACCACACTTTCCGAAAATTGACGACTACCGTTCTGGCACACCACCGGTGCGGCGATAGAGACCGGCCAGTTCGCGATCCAGCCGGGCGTCCTGCTGACGCACATGCAGAACCGACCCGGATTTCTGCGGCACGTTCAGGAACACCTGGTTTTGCACCAAATAGCCGGGCGCATCGGGGCTGGTTCGGAACTGGATGACCAGTTGCGGCAGATCTTCCGGTGTTCCGTCATAGGTCAGGATGATCGCGGCCGTTGGTCTTGGCGGCAGATATTGTCGGCACTCGATGGTGTCGGTCGATGGGCGCGAGAAAGTCTGGGCCGGACCATCGCAGGCCCGTTCCAATGCCGACAGCAGCGAGTCGGGATACTCGGAAAATCGGGCTGTGCGGCTGGCTTCCACCATATCTTGTGGCGCACAGGCGGCGAGTATCATTCCCATGAGTGCGGAAAGCAGGGGGATCGCGGGGCGCATCTTGCCAATCTCCGAAAAAAAATGCCTCGGGGGCGGGGGTCGTAAGATATCCCCATTTTTGGGGATGAGTCGCGCGCCCGCTGGTTCTGCGTCGCAGCATGGAACACGATGATTGCTTTAGTATGTCATTGTGATTTGCTTTCAAACAGGCGGTATTTCGTGCTCGGGCACAGTCGGCAACGCAGCAATCCCCATGTTAACTATTTTGTGGATAACTCTCCCTGTGGTTGTGCACCCCAAAAACTCGGGCCAAGGTCAAGTCCAAAGTCGGAGAAAACCGGGAAAAATTGCGTTGACCAGATGGGTCGGAATGCGCCAAATTGTGTTCACCAGCCGCCGAGCCACTAAATCTGGTAGGTAAGCCAAGACGGCGGCGAGATCGGAACGCAAAGACCAAAACCTGTGAAACTGGGCGTTTTTGCCTGTTGAAACTCTTCTCTGGAAGGGCACGGACGGGATTTGTCTGACCGAACCAAGATATCACAAGGCGTTGCAGAACAGCGCCAGGCCGGTAGGGCCATTACGAAATTGCTGGAATACAGAGGCAGCGCACATGAAGATTGAACGCAAATTCACCACCACCGGTCAGGACGCATATGCCAAGCTGGATTTCGTCTCGGTGACGTCGGAAATCCGCAACCCGGATGGAACCATCGTGTTCCGTCTTGAGGATATTGAAGTGCCGGCAAGCTGGAGCCAGGTTGCCAGTGACGTGATTGCCCAGAAATACTTCCGCAAGGCAGGCGTTCCCGCAAAGCTGAAGAAATTGCGTGAAAAAGACGTCCCCGAATTCCTGTGGCGTTCGGTTCCGGATGGCGATGACGTGGACATGGGCGGCGAGACCTCATCCAAGCAGGTGTTCAACCGGCTTGCCGGTGCCTGGGCCTATTGGGGCTGGAAAGGCGGCTATTTCAGCACCGAAGAAGACGCCCGCGCCTATTACGACGAAATGCGCTATATGCTGGCCACGCAAAAGGCGGCCCCCAACAGCCCTCAGTGGTTCAATACGGGTCTGCATTGGGCCTATGGCATCGACGGTCCGGCGCAGGGACACCATTATGTCGACCACAAGACCGGCAAGCTGACCAAGTCGAAATCCAGCTATGAACATCCGCAGCCGCATGCCTGTTTCATTCAGGGCGTGCAGGACGATCTGGTGAACGAAGGCGGCATCATGGATCTGTGGGTCCGCGAGGCGCGCCTGTTCAAATACGGCAGCGGCACCGGCACCAATTTCAGCCACCTGCGCGGCGAGGGCGAGAAACTGTCCGGCGGCGGCAAATCCAGCGGGTTGATGGGCTTTCTGAAAATCGGCGACCGCGCGGCGGGCGCCATCAAATCAGGCGGGACAACCCGTCGGGCAGCAAAGATGGTGATCGTGGATGCCGATCACCCGGACATCGAGGATTTCATCAACTGGAAGGTGCTGGAAGAGCAGAAAGTCGCCAGCATCGTCGCGGGCTCCAAGATGCACGAGCAGAAGCTGAACGCGCTGTTCGAAGCCATCCGGGTCTGGGACGGGGCCGAGGACGACGCCTATGACCCGGCCAGAAACGACGCGCTGAAATCCGCGATCCGCGACGCCAAGCGCAGCATGATCCCGGAGACCTACATCAAGCGGGTGCTGGATTACGCCAGGCAAGGCCACACCAGCATCGAATTCCCGACCTATGACACGGATTGGGACTCCGAGGCGTATAACTCGGTGTCGGGGCAGAATTCGAACAACTCGATCCGCGTGACCAATGCGTTTCTGACCGCCGTGGAAAAGGATGCGGATTGGGAGCTGATCAATCGCACCGACGGTTCGGTTTCCAAGGTCGTCAAGGCGCGCGATCTGTGGCAACAGGTCGGCCACGCGGCCTGGGCCTGTGCCGATCCGGGCATCCAGTACCATGACACGGTCAACGAATGGCACACCTGCCCGGAAGATGGCGAAATCCGGGGCTCAAACCCGTGCAGCGAATACATGTTCCTGGACGATACCGCCTGCAACCTGGCGTCGATGAACCTGCTGACCTTCCTCAAGGACGGGGAATTCCAGGCCGAAGACTATATGCACGCATCCCGGCTGTGGACCGTGACGCTGGAAATCAGCGTGATGATGGCACAGTTCCCGTCCAGGGAAATCGCGCAACTCTCCTATGATTTCCGCACGCTGGGGCTGGGCTATGCCAACATCGGCGGCTTGCTGATGAACATGGGGTATGGCTATGACAGTGACGAAGGCCGGGCACTGTGTGGTGCTCTGACCGCGATCATGACCGGCGTGGCCTATGCGACCAGCGCCGAGATGGCCGGAGAGCTGGGTGCGTTTTCGGCCTATGAACGCAACGCTGATCACATGCTGCGGGTGATCCGCAACCACCGCAACGCGGCCTATGGCGCCACGGACGGCTATGAACAGCTGGCGGTCAACCCGGTGCCTCTGGACCATGCGAACTGCCCGGACCAGCGTCTGCTGAGCCTTGCCAAATCGGCCTGGGACGAGGCGCTGAGCCTTGGAGAAAAGCACGGCTATCGCAATGCGCAGGCCACCGTGATCGCGCCCACCGGCACCATCGGGCTGGTGATGGATTGCGACACCACCGGGATCGAGCCGGATTTTGCATTGGTCAAATTCAAGAAACTGGCGGGGGGTGGCTATTTCAAGATCATCAACCGCTCGGTACCGGCGGCGCTAGAGAAACTCGGATACTCCTCCGCTCAGATCGAGGAGATCGTTTCCTACGCCGTCGGTCACGGAACAATTGGCAACGCGCCGGCCATCAACCACACCACGCTGGCGGGTCATGGCTTTGGTGCCAATGAACTGGCCAAGGTAGACGCCGCGCTGGAAAGCGCCTTTGACATCCGTTTCGTGTTCAACCAGTGGACCCTGGGCGAAGAGTTCTGCACCAACGTGCTGGGCATTCCGGCGGACAAGCTGAACGATCCGACCTTTGATCTGCTGAAAACGCTGGGCTTCAGCCGCCAGGACATCGAGGCCGCCAACGATCACGTCTGCGGAACCATGACGCTGGAAGGTGCGCCGTTCCTGAAGCCCGAGCACTACAAGATCTTCGATTGCGCCAACCCCTGCGGCAAGAAGGGCAAGCGGTATCTGGACGTCAACAGCCACATCACCATGATGGCCGCCGCCCAGTCGTTTATTTCGGGGGCGATCAGCAAGACGATCAACATGCCCAACGATGCCACGATCGAGGATTGCCAGAAGGCGTATGAACTGTCCTGGAGCCTGGGGGTCAAGGCCAACGCGCTTTATCGCGACGGCTCGAAGCTGAGCCAGCCGCTGGCATCCGCGCTGGTCGAGGACGACGACGAGGCCGCCGAAACCCTGGAAAGCGGCAGCGCGCAGGAAAAGGCGACCGTGCTGGCCGAAAAGATCGTCGAAAAGATCGTGGTCAAGGAAATCGTGCGCAGCCACCGCGAAAAGATGCCCCAGCGGCGCAAGGGCTATACGCAAAAGGCCATCGTCGGCGGTCACAAGGTGTATCTGCGCACCGGCGAATACCAGGACGGAAACCTGGGCGAAATCTTCATCGACATGCACAAGGAAGGTGCCGGTTTCCGGGCGATGATGAACAACTTTGCCATCGCCGTGTCCGTGGGCCTGCAATATGGCGTACCGCTTGAGGAATTCGTCGACGCGTTCACCTTTACCAAGTTCGAACCCGCCGGCATGGTGCAGGGCAATGACAGCATCAAGAACGCGACCTCGATCCTGGACTATGTGTTCCGCGAACTGGCGGTCAGCTACCTGGACCGCACCGATCTGGCGCATGTGAAACCGCAGGGGGCCACGTTCGACGACCTGGGCCGGGGCGAAGAAGAAGGCGTGTCCAACGTCAGCGAAATCAGCGAGACCGCCGCCAGCAAATCGCTGGAAGTGCTGAAACAGATCAGCTCGACCGGGTATCTGCGCAAACGTCTGCCTCAGGAACTGGTGGTGTTGCAGGGCGGCCAAACCATGGGTGCAACGGCGCTTGACGCCGGGGCGGATGCCCAGGCCGCCCTGCAGACCCTGGTGCCGGAAACGGCAGCAGCGATCAGCACCACAACGACAACCGCGATGGCCAGCGGAACCGTATCTCTGGATGCGCGCACCAAGGCCAGGATGCAGGGCTATGAAGGCGAGGCCTGCGGCGAATGCGGCAACTACACGCTGGTGCGCAACGGCACCTGCATGAAATGCAACACTTGCGGCGGGACAAGCGGGTGTAGCTGAACAGGATCGCGCTCTTGGCGGGGCGCGTAGGGGTCGCAGGGCTGCCAACCGGTGACCGGACCCCGACGAAACAACGAAGCAGGGCGACGCGATGGCCCGCTTCATCTCACCGGGGCAGGACTCTGCAGAAACCTATGGTTTCGGCTCTGTCCTGCTCCACGCAAAATCGTGGATTTTGCGTGGTACAAGGGGCGGGTGCGCTCGCTCTGGACGACGTTCAGGCCGCAGGCAAAAAACATACCGGGCGGTAAACTAGATGAGCCTGAACGGCGAAACTCAAACGGGGGGCTTCGGCTCTCCGTTTTTTATGTTCCGGTTTATGCGCGTGGTTGCAAAGGGTTATGTGCAGGGCGGGTTCCCGCTGACTCGCAAGATCCGGGGGTTTGGGCGGTGCGCCGCCGGTCCGGGTCTGCCGTGTCGGATACAACCTGCGCAGCCGCTTTGGGGGCTCTTGCTTCTGCGGTCGGTCGCCGATCCGAACCCGGTTTTTGGGCAGGTTCCGGCACGGTGATGCGACCCGTGCCGGCGCTGGGGTGACAGCGCGGCGGAGGATGCATTTGTTGGCCCTGTCCGCATAAATGGACAGCAACACTGTCAAACAGGAGACATATCAAATGCGACTCAAGACCCTGACCTTTCTGTCTGCAATCGGCCTGGCGCTGCCCGCACTTGCAACCGCCGCGACGGAACTGGACGCCAATGGCGATGGCCTGCTGACCCTGGACGAAGTTCAGGCGGTGCTGCCTGAGACAACCGCCGAAAGTTTCACGGCGATGGACGCCAACGCGGATGGTGCGCTGGACGGCGAAGAAATCAGCATGGCGCAGGACGCCGGTTTGTTGCCCAAGGGCTGAAGTCGCGCGCCCGGCCTGTCGGAGGGTCGGGCGCGATCACCTGCCCCTGTCACGCGGGCAGGTGGATGTTGAACCGCCTGCGGATCCGCGCATCGGTTTCAGGATCGAAACGCGCCGCGGCGCGCTGTGACAGGATCTCCTGTTTGCGTGCCGTGGCCATTGCAACCAGATCGGGCTTGCCCTGTTCGGCCCATTCCCTGGGCGACATGCGGTTGCCCAGCGTTGGATACAGATGGTCGGCCTGCATGCGGCCAAGGGTTTGTTCCGTGCCCAGATAATGCCCGGCGCCGCCGATACAGACCTCGCGGATCTGGTCCAGCGCCAAGGTGTCTTCGCTGACCTCGATGCCGCGCACACAGCGCAGCGCCTGCCCGATCAGATCGTCGCCCAAGATCAGCGATTCATGGCAGAACCCCAGCAACGAGGCATGCATCCCGGCGGCTTCGTAGATCATGTTCACCCCCGACAGGCCCGCCATGACGTTGGAACACATCTGTTCCCAGCCGGCCTGCATGTCGGGCAGCTTGGAATCCGCAGCCCCCGCCGCAGCCCCGCCGGGCAGGTCGTAGAACCGGTGCATCTGGGCGCAACCCGCCGTCAGCAGCGCCTGTTCTCCGGATCCGATGCTCATCGCTCCGGTGCGCAGGTCCAGCCCGAAGGGCCAGGTTCCGAACACAGCGGGATGGCCCGGCTGTACGGCATGGACATAGACCAGCCCGGCCAGGCATTCGGCCACAGCCTGAACGATTGCCCCGGCGATGGTCGAAGGTGTGGTCGCCCCGGCCATGCCCGCCGAAAGCAACAGCACCGGCATGCCGCCGCGAATGACGTTTTCCATGACCTGACAGCTTTCGGTCGCAAATCTGAGGGGAGGCACGACGAAGCAGTTGGAATTGGACACAAAGGGGCGGGCGCGCCACTTGTCTTCGCCCCCGGCGATCATGTGCAGCAATTCCAGCCCGTGTTGCACGAAACCCGGTTCTGAGAACGAAACACCAACGTGTTTCGTCGTGCCCGCACAGCAGGCGTAAATCGTGTTCAGGTCCATCTCCAGGTTGTCGGTAATGTCGCGGCAGACCATCGGGCGTTGCAGGAAATGGATGTTGTTCAGCCGGTCCGCGATGCGCGCGGCATCGTGCAGGTCCTCAAGCGTGCTTTCGCGATAGGTGCGCCCTTGCGGGTCCACCATATGCACGGCCGCTCCGGCGGTGCCGTAGTGAACGCGCGTGCCCGACAGGTTCAGGTCATGGGCAGGAGCGCGCGCCATCAGGGTGATGCTGCGATTGGCGCGGGCAATCGTGTCCTCGATCAGCGCAGGCGGGAAACGAATGCGCCCGTCCTCGCCCAGGCGGGCCCCGGCGTCGGTCAGCAGGCGGATACCGCTGTCGGGCGCATCGGCCAGTCCGATCTGTTCCAGCACATTCAACGCCGTGCGGTGAATGTTCTGGACATCGGTTTCGCTGAGCGGATTGAACCGGCCGCCGGACAGGCCGGGGCGGATCGGGCGAAGGTGATCGGCCAGCGGGGCAGAGCGCGCAGCGCGGCGGGCCGCCCGCCCACCGCCGCGGTTGGGGACCGAGAGTCTGGATCGTGTGTTCATGCTGTGTCTTCTTGCTGCAGAATGGCTGGGAAGGATGATCCGGACGGATCAGGGCCGACCCCGCGCAGCACGACCACGACGGGCACCGATGGTGCGCAGTATCAGGCATGTTTTGCTTTGTTCAGCCTGCATGTGCCCTCCCGTGCTGGGCACCAGAGTGACGAATCACCCGCGACATTCTGTCCTGTTTGCGACGCGATGGTTTGGTTCCGACCCGGTTCGGACCACGCGCCTGCAAACGGCAGGGATCGCAATTGCCTCCAAGAATCAGTGCAAATCCCTAGAATCATGGTATTAATATCCAATAGTCGGAAAATTTTCTGGATATGAAGGGTGTGTAAACGGTTCTGGCGCATGGTGGTCTGAAAGACCCAGGGGAATGAAACGATGCAAGCTGCCGCTTCAGTTGTCGTGTTTGTCTTGTCCGCTTCGGCCGTTCTGGCCGAGGATTGGACCGGCGGCTTTTTGGGCGGACAGGTCGGGTATTCGAACATCGATCCTTCGGACAATCGCGTGGACACCGATGGTTTTACCTATGGTGTGCACGCCGGATACGACCATGATTTCGGTGATTGGGTCCTGGGCGGAGAGCTGGATTACGACCGGCTGAACATCGATATCGGCTCGGGCACCACGGCGGTGAATGCGGATCATCTGTACCGCGCCAAGCTGCGGCTGGGATATGATTTCGGCGACGCCCTGGGATATGTGGTGGCAGGTCCGGCCCGATTGAAAACCTCGGCGGGCAGCTATACCGAAGCGTTCTATGGGCTGGGTGTGTCGGTCCTGATGTCGCCAAGCTGGAGCATCACCGGCGAATATCTGTATCAGGATTTCAACGACGCGGCAGGTGGCGGCGTCGATGCCAAGATTCAGTCCTTCACCCTGCGTGCGGCCTTTCGGTTCTGATCCGGACCGGACGCCATGGTCTCAGCTGGCGGTGCGCGCCGCGCCGTCCGCCAGATGTGCGGCATGGTCACACAGCGTTTGCAAGGCGGTGGCGAATGCCGAGTCTTCGATGGTCATGGCAACGCGGATGTGATGGGCCGCCGCAGCGCCGAAACTGTTGCCGGGCATGACAGCGATATGACGGGCGTCAAGAAGGTCGTTGGCAAAGCTCTCTCCGTCCAGTCCGGTCGCGCTGACGTCCAGCATCAGGTACATCGCGCCCTGTGCGGGCACCAGCGCGACGGTGTTCTGGTTTGCCAGGATCTGCTTGGCCAGAGCCCGGCGGCGGCGGAACGGGGCGGCGATCTCCTGTTCCAGATCCGCGCCCTGGTCCAGCGCAAAGACGGCGGCGTCCTGGATGTAGCCCGGCACGCCATAGGTGGTGTGCGTGGCAAGGTTGATCAGATGCGCGATGGCCTCTTCGGGGCCGATGATCCAGCCGCATCTGGATCCGGTCATGGCGTGGGATTTTGACATTGACCCCACCACCAGGGTGCGTTCGGCCATGCCGGGCAGGGCGCGGGGCGAGATATGGCTGCCTTCCCAGACCTGGGTGTCGTATACTTCGTCCGAAATCAGCCACAGATCGCGGCGTTTGCACAGATCGGCAATCCCGTCCAGCGTCTCGCGGCCATAGATCACACCGGTCGGATTGTTGGGCGAATTGATCAGCAGCGATCTGGCCCCGTCGCTTGCGGCCTCGATATCGCTTGCGCGGGGCTGAAAACCGTTTTCGGCACGGGCCTGCACCGCGCGCGGCACCGCGCCGACACCCCGGATCGTGCCGGGATAGGTGGCATAGAATGGATCGATATACAGTGCGACATCGCCCGGATCACAGGCGGCGGAATGTGTGGCGAACAATCCTGCCTGCCCACCGGGGGTGATCAGCACGTTGGCCCGCGTCGTTGCCACGCCGGTGCGTGCCTGAATCCGTTCCGCCACAGTGTCGCGCAGGCTGTCGATCCCGGGGACCATGGCATATCCTGTGTGCCCGCCCATGGCCGCGCCGTGCATGGCGTTCAGTATGTCCGGATGGGTCGGGATATCGTGCTCACCGATGGTCAGTTCGGTCACGTCGATCCCGTTCGCGATCATGTCGCGGGACCTCAGGAACAGCTCCCAGCCGTCCGGGCCGCCGCCGGTCAGATGGGTAATGCGATGGGACAGGGGCATGGCGATCTCCGCACAGGTTTTCCGCGAAAGGGTCAGAGACCGGGGCGATTGTCAATCGCATCCGGATGCAAAGCCGCTTGGCGGGCGCGGGGGGCTGTGCTATGGCATCGGCATGAACCGTATTTGCATCATTATCTGCTGCATTCCCTGCTGAACATTCCAGCGGGCCGGTTTCTGTCGTTTTCTTCCATTGGACAAGTTGCTAAGCCCGCGCTGACCGCGTGAGGATTTGTCATGACCATCAAGCTTTACAACACCAGAACCCGTTCCAAAGAGGATTTCGACCCGATCGACCGGGACGATGTGCGGATGTACGTCTGCGGGCCGACGGTTTACGATCGCGCGCATCTGGGCAATGCGCGACCCGTGGTGGTGTTTGACGTGCTGTATCGGCTGTTGCGCCACACCTACGGGGCCGATCACGTTACCTATGTGCGCAATTTCACCGATGTGGATGACAAGATCAACAAACGCGCGGCCGAAAGCGGGCGCGAGATCGGAGAGATCACCGCCGAGACGACCCAGTGGTTCCTGGATGACATGGCCGCGCTTGGCGCGCTCGAGCCGGACCACATGCCGCGCGCCACGCAGTATATCCCGCAGATGATTACGATGATCGGGGATCTGATCGAAAAAGGATTTGCGTATTCTGTTCGCACCGAGAGCAACGATCCACCGGAAGAGTATGTGATTGCTGACAGAGAAGCGCTGCTCGGCGAACATGCCTTGTTCGAGGTGGAAAGGTTCGAAAGATATGGAGAGTTGTCGGGACAATCCACTGATGAGATGATTGCTGGCGCAAGAGGGGAAACCGCGCCCGGCAAACGTAGCCCGATGGACTTCGTACTGTGGAAACCCTCGACACCTGACCTGCCGGGCTGGGATTCGCCTTGGGGCCGGGGCCGCCCCGGCTGGCACATCGAATGCTCGGCAATGTCCAAAGCGCTTCTTGGTGATACGTTCGATATTCATGGCGGAGGACGAGACCTGATGTTCCCGCACCACGAAAACGAGATCGCTCAGAGTTGTTGCGCGAACGGCACTGATGAGATGGCCAGGTACTGGATGCACAACGAAATGTTGCAGGTCGAGGGCAAGAAGATGTCCAAATCGCTGGGCAATTTCTTTACCGTGCGGGATTTGCTGGAGGGAAACTGGAGTGGCGGTTGGAAAGTGCCCGGCGAAGTCATCCGTTTCGTGTTGTTGTCCACGCATTACCGCAAGCCGATGGATTGGACCGAAAAGAAAGCCGGTGACGCCAGAAGGACGCTTCAAAAATGGTATGACCTAACAGACGGTGTCGAACCCGATCCACAAGGTTGGTGGGCGATCCGGAATCCGTTGCAGAATGATCTGGATACTTCCGGTGCGCTCCAAAAAATGCATGAGTTGGCGCGCGATGATATTCGTCTTCCGTCTCGTTTACCCGAGTTGCGCTATGCGATGGAATGGATGGGTTTCCCGTTTGAAGCAGGAAATACTCCCCCAAAGCACTTCAGGAGATACTCAAGTAGCTCGGAAAACGAAGGGTATACTGTTAATCTTTCTTGGACAGGCACCATGGAGAGCAAAGATCAGCAGAGACTCTCGGAATTGGGCCATCGCCTCTTCAATACCCGCCGCGTGGCAATAGAAACTAAAGATTTTACCGAAGTCGATCTTATCAAGAGCACTTTGGACGATGCAGGTGTCGAGGTACGGGTATCTAAAGACAAGGTAGAACTGGAACCCGGCCCGGGCTTTGATCCCTCTAAGCTGGAATCTTTGAAATGAAGCGCTATCCAACACAGGCCAGCGCCCGACCTTGGGTGGGGGCCAAGCACCCTCTCGGGGGGAGGGTCGGGCGCTGGCCGGGCCTTTGGCCCGTCCCGGTCGTTTGTCGAAAGGACGTGCCATGACCCGCGAGCGCCTCTATCTTTACGACACCACCCTGCGCGATGGGCAGCAGACACAGGGGGTGCAGTTCTCGACCGCCGAGAAGATACAGATCGCCTGCGCGCTGGATGAACTGGGCGTGGATTACATCGAAGGTGGCTGGCCCGGCGCGAATCCGACCGACAGCGCGTTTTTCGACGCCGCACCCACGACACGCGCACGGCTGGCGGCTTTTGGCATGACCAAGCGGGCAGGGCGCTCTGCCGAAAACGACGACGTTCTCGCCGCGGTGCTGAACGCAGGGACCGGCACGGTCTGCATCGTTGGCAAGGCGCATGATTATCACGTCACCGATGCGCTGGGCATCACGCTGCAGGAAAACCTGGACAATATCGCCGCCTCGATCGCCCATATTGTGGCAGAGGGGCGCGAGGCGCTGTTTGACGCCGAGCATTTCTTTGACGGCTATCGCGACAACCCGGAATACGCGCTTGCGGCCTGCCGCGCGGCGCTGAAGGCCGGGGCGCGCTGGATCGTTCTGTGTGACACCAATGGCGGTGCATTGCCTTCGGACGTCGGACGCATCGTTGCCGACGTGATCGCCGCCGGCATCCCCGGCGAGCGGCTGGGCATCCACACCCACAACGATACCGAAAACGCCGTGGCCTCTGCGCTGGCGGCGGTGGATGCGGGCGTGCGCCAGATCCAGGGCACGCTGAACGGATTGGGGGAACGTTGCGGCAACGCCAACCTGGTGTCGCTGATTCCGACGCTGTTGCTGAAAGAACCCTATGCCAGCCGGTATGAAACCGGCGTGACCCGACAGGCGCTGGCCGGGCTGACTCGGATCAGCCGGATGCTGGATGATCTGCTGAACCGGGTGCCAAGCCGCCAGTCCGCCTATGTCGGTGCCAGCGCCTTTGCGCACAAGGCCGGGTTGCATGCCAGCGCCATTCTCAAGGATCCGGGCACCTATGAGCATGTTGCGCCGGAACTGGTCGGAAACGCGCGGATCATCCCGATGTCCAACCAGGCCGGGCAAAGCAACCTGCGCAGGCGGCTGGCCGAAGCGGGGCTGACGGTGGACAAGGGCGACCCGGCGCTGGGGCTGATCCTCGAGCGAATCAAGGCGCGCGAGGATCAAGGGTACAGTTATGACACGGCGCAGGCCAGTTTCGAATTACTGGCGCGGGATGTGCTGGGGCGCATGCCCGAGTTTTTCGAGGTCAAGCGGTACAAGGTCACGGTCGAGCGGCGCAAGAACAAGTACGACAAGATGGTCAGCCTGTCCGAAGCCGTAGTCGTGGTCAAGGTCGATGGGGAAAAGCGGTTGTCGGTCAGCGAATCGCTTGATGAAGACGGCAGCGACCGCGGCCCCGTAAACGCCCTGAGCAAGGCGCTGGCCAAGGATCTGGGCCAGTATTCGGCCGCTCTGGAAGACATGCGGCTGGTGGATTTCAAGGTTCGCATCACGCAGGGTGGCACCGAAGCGGTCACCCGTGTCATCATCGACAGTGAAGATGGCAAGGGGCGGCGATGGTCCACGGTCGGCGTCAGCCCGAACATCGTGGATGCCAGTTTCGATGCCTTGCTGGATGCAATCCGCTGGAAGCTGGTACGCGACAGCGAAATGGCCTGATTGATGGATGTGAATGCTGTGCAAACCTGTCTGTGGCGGCCGATTCCGGTTCGGATCGGGTCGGAATGAAATTCGATGCCGATCTCACAGCCTGCGCCGAACTGGTGCGCCGGGCCGATCCGGACCGGTTCATGGCGGCGATGGCCGCCCCGCCACCGGCACGGCGTGTTCTGTTCCCGGTTTATGCCCTGAACGTCGAAGTCGCCCGCGCGCCCTGGGTGACCCAGGAGACCATGATCGCAGAGATGCGGCTGCAATGGTGGCGCGATGCATTGGGCGAGATTGCCATCGGCAAACAGGTGCGGCGACACGAGGTGGTGACGCCGCTGGCCTCTATTCTGAATCCGGAACTTGCCGCCCAGGCGGATGAGATGATCGCGGTGCGGCGCTGGGACATCTATCGCGATCCGTTCGAGGACGAGGCGCATTTCCATCGCTATATCGACCAGAGCGCTGGCACGCTGATGTGCCTGGCAGCCTGCGGATTGGGCCAGGCCGATACGGGCGTGGTGCGTGATTTTGCATTTGCTGCGGGGATCGCGGGCTGGCTGCGGGCAATTCCGGATCTTGAGGCGCGCAAACGGGTGCCTTTGCTTGACGGAACGCCGGACGGGGTACGGGCGTTGGCGCAGCTGGGGCTGGACAAGCTGGCGCAGGCCCGCGCGCGGCGGGGGGCGGTCAGCCCCCAGGCGGCACCGGCCCTGTTGGCAGGATGGCAGGCGGAAACGGTTCTGAAACAGGCCCTGCAGGACCCCGGTCGCGTATCCGCTGGCAATCTGGGAACCAGCGAGGCGCGCAAACGGCTGGGGTTGATGCTGCGCTCGGCGACCGGACGCTGGTAGGATCAGGCGCGGCTGCTGGTGCGGGCTTGCAGCATCAGCCACATCAATGCGCCGCCGGCCAGGAACAGGAAGGGCGCCATTGCCAGGTTCACGGCCGTCCAGCCTTCGACCGCGCTGCCGCCGGAACAGTTCATCAACCCGCCCGATGCCAGCGACGCCACGGTCACTCCGCCGAAGACCAGAAGATCGTTCAGACCCTGCATCCGGCCGCGTTCGTGGGGATCATGGGCACCGGCCAGCATGGTGGTTGCGCCGATAAAGCCGAAATTCCACCCCAGCCCCAGCAGGATCATCGCGATAAAGAAGTTTTCCAACGCCACCCCTTGCAGGGCCACGGCTCCGGCAGCTGCCAGCACCAGCAATCCCAGCGCCATGATGCGCTCGACGCCGAAACGTGCGATCAGGTGACCGGTGAAGAATGACGGCACGAACATGGCCAGCACATGACCGCTGACCACGTCGGCGGCGTTGCCCTTGGTATAGCCACATCCGACAACCGCCAGCGGTGTCGAGGTCATCACCAGGTTCATCAGGGCGTAAGAGACCATGGCGCAGATCACGGCCACCGCGATGCGCGGCGTGGTGATCAGCTGCCACCGGGTGCGGCCACGCGGTGCGTCCGCCGCCGGTGCGGGCGGGGTGGGGATGTCGATCAGCAGAAACAGCAAGGCCCCGAGCAGGTTGATGGCCACAACCACCAGATAGGCCCCCAGGAATGACGATATCCGCGCATCCGGCGAGACGATCAGCCCGTCGGTCAGCTTGACCAGCTGTGGCCCGATGATGGCTGACAGCAACCCGCCGGCCATGACATAGGAAATGGCTTTGGGGCGAAAACTGTCCGACGCGGTATCGGCGGCGGCAAAACGGTAAAACCCGTGCGCGCTCATGTAGATGCCGGTCAGAAGGCTGCCGATCAGAAAGATCGGAAACGATCCCAGATACAGACCCCAGGCCCCGACGACGGCGCCTGCCGTGCCGCCTGCCGCGCCCAGCAGGAAACCGGTGCGGCGCCCGTATTTCTGCATGATGGCCGACACCGGCGTGGCCGACAACATCGAGCCCAGCACGATCAGTGAAATCGGCAGGGTGGCCAGGCAGGCGTTGCTGGCCAGCGATTGTCCGGCCAATCCGCCGATGATGAAAATCATCGGCATCTGTGCGCCCAGAAAGGCCTGAGCCGCCACCAGCACCCAGACATTCCGCCAGGCGCGCCTATCGTCAATCTGCTCGGTCATGCGGGTTGGGTACTCTTCGCAGCCGGGATGTACAAGCGCCTTGCGCCGGTTGCGGCCCGCGGTAGTCTGGGCCGATGAAGACTGTCACCCCATGGCAAGGACACCTGCCGGTGCTGGCCGGCTTGGGCGAAGCGCGCACCTTTGCGGGGTGCGGGATGGGATCGGACAGATATGGGCGGGGGATGACGTGACCACCGAACGGATCATATCAGGCGAGGCCTGCGTCGCCGAGGGCGCGGCATGGCTGGCGGCACGGGACGTCAGGCTGGCACTGGCGCTGGAACAGACCGGCCCGTTGCCCTTGCGGCTGCGTCCGGACGGGTTCGCGCAATTGCTGAACGCCATCGTCAGCCAGCAGGTCAGCGTCGCTTCGGCCAATGCGATCTGGAAAAGGATGCAGCAGGCGCGCCTGACCGGGCCACGCAAGATCGCGGCCGCCAGCGACGACGCTTTGCGCGCGGTGGGCCTGAGCCGGCAAAAGATCCGCTATGCGCGTGCGCTGGCGGCGGCGCGGATTGACTACGCGGCGCTGCGCGACGCCCCTGCCGATGCCGTGATCGCCCGGCTGACCGAGGTGCCGGGCATCGGGGCCTGGACGGCCGAGATCTATGCCATGTTCAGCCTTGGGCGCGCCGATGTCTTTGCGCCCGGCGATCTGGCCCTGCAGGAAGCTGCGCGGATTCTGTATGATCTGCCCCAGCGCCCCAAAGAGCGCGCCCTGCGCGAGATGGCGCAGGGCTGGGCCCCCTGGCGGTCGGTGGCGGCCCGGATCCTGTGGGCCTATTACCGTGTCGCGACAACCCGGCAGGGGCTTTCGGACTGATCCGCTCAGTCGATCGGCGTCCAGCTTTCGTCGGGGTCATAGCTTTCGATGCCGACGGCGGTTTCCAGCGTGGTTTCGCCCAGGTCTGCCTGCAGGATCACGCCGTTTTCCGAGACCATGAAACTGCGGATGCCGGTTTCTCCATATGCGGAAGGAACCGCCAGAATGGCGTGTCCGGCCAGCATGTGCCCGTTGACCAGGTAATCCATCGACCCGCCGGGGGCGGCGTCGGTCTGGCTGGTCAGGATATGGAAATAGTAGCCATGAAACGGGTCGGGTTCGTGATCCTGCGTGCCGTCGTTATACCCATAGGCCGAGGCACGGGCGATCTGCGCGCCCAGCGGACTGCCGGAGCCGGGCCAGAACAGACCGTCGCGATCCTCGGCGTCCGAAATGATGCGGCGGGCAAATTCCATCACCCCGTCGCCGTCATGATCTGTCAGACGATATGCGGCCTGGATGTCGACATAGGCATCCAGCAGGTCGATCACGTCCAGTTCGTTGCCGCCGATTTCGCGATATTGGATTTCCTGGCGCCCGGCTTCGGCGTCAAAGAACCAGCCGTCGTCGGACTGGGCCAGCGGGACCGGGAAGGGCCAGGCATCCAGCCCCAGCGCGATCACGACCGAGCCGTCAGGCTGCGCTTCCATGCGATAGCCCTGATGGTACATACGGCTCAGTTCCGCCCGGTTGCGGCGGTCCTCGGCTGCATTTCCGCTTGAGATCAGGTCTTCGTTTTCGGGGCCGAACACGGCCAGGACCGCCTGTCGGTCGTTGCGTTGCGCCGCATCGACCAGCGCCATCAGCGCATCATGCGGCGTGGCGTAGACGGTCGGTTCCGCCGCCAGCGGTGCGGCGATCATGCAGGTCAGCGCGGCGGCTGCGAGAATGGGATGTTTCATGGTGCTATCTCCGACCCCTGTGTCCGCCACCGTGCCCGCCACCGCCGGAACGCCCGCGATGGGACGCGGCGCGGGCTTTGTGCGAAGGTGCGCGTTTCGCCATTGCCGAGGGTTTGTGAGAGGGGGCTTTTCTTGCGATCTGTTTCTTCGCGGCGGGCTTGGCGGCGGCGGGTTTCCTGACTGCGGGTTTCTTTGCGGCCGGTTTGCTGAGTGACGGTTTCCCGGCCGAACTGCGGGTCTTGGCAATCGCGTCGCGCTTGGCTCCGGCCGGACGGGTCGAAGGGCGGTCGATCTGGGGCAACTTGCCGGCGGCCCCGGGGCGGCTGATATCCGCGGCACCGGACTGGTTCGCCAGCTTCTGCCGCATGGCGTCGCCACGGCTGTCGCCCTTGTTGACCGGCAGTTTGGTCTTGCCGCCCTCTCCGCGCTTGTCGGATATCTTTTTGCGGGCGTCGTCCTTGCGCTTGTCGTCGGGGCGCCATTCCTTGTCGCGGATGTTCACCTTGTTGCCGATATTCACGTCGCCATCGACATCCAGATCGATGTCCGGGTTGCGGATGATCGGATTGCCGCCCCATCCGCCGCAGTTGTGACAGCCCCAATAGTCGTTCCACGGATCGTCATTGTCGAAAATCGCGTCCATCACCGCATAGGTGCCAAAGGCGATCGCGCCCGTCATGATCGCATCACCGACCACATCGCTTCCGTTGTCGGCATAGACCACCTGCGGGTCGTATTGCGGGACATAGACGACTTCGGGATCGGTGGGCTGGATCACCACTTCGTTGTCGTTGCTGACCTCGATGGTCTGGGCATCGCCACTGGTCAACGCGCCGGTGTCGATGGCCTGCTGGCGCATCACCTGAACCGCGTTCATGACGTCGTCGCTTTGGGCCACCATGGCGTCGCCCATGGTTTCGGTCCATTCGATGTGATCCGCCATGTCCGAAATCACGTCCGGAAAGGCGGTGGCCAGCACTTCGACGCTGGCGTCATAGCCTTCCGCCTTGATGCTGTCCTGCAGGCTGTTCTGATCCGTATCAACGTTGTCGGCCAGAAGCCGATCGGCCTTTACCACCTCAAGCGGGTAGCTTGCGGCCACAAGGACCTGGATCAACAGCGTATCCGGATACAAGGCCACCGGCGCCACCAGGGTTTCCAGTTCGGCTTCGGTCAGCAGCGTATCGGAGTCGGCTGCGCCGGTTTCGGATGAACCGTCCTGGGCCGCAGTCTGATCGTCGCTTGCAGCGGGCTCGTCTGTCTGGGCCAAAGCCATTGGCGCGACGCACAGACAGAACGCGACGGCAAGGGGTTTCATGGATTGTGTCACGGCGGTTTCTCCCGGGTGTCTACAACTGGAACGATAGCGGACGTCATTGGGATGGCAACCTTTTTCCTGCGCCTTCGGGGTTTGCCGCTGGCGGTGCTTCATCGGTTGCGAAGCGGGGCGATCCGCGTCACCTTGTCCGCGACGGGGACGCATAGCAGATCCCCACGGACGCAATGCAGAACGGAGAGCAGCATGACGAGGGTATTGAACGCAGGCCGCAAAGAGCCTGTATCGGGCATCACGCGGTCCGTCGTGGTGTTTCTGCACGGCTATGGTGCGAACGGGGCCGATCTGTTGGGGCTGGCGGATCCGCTGGGGGAACATTTGCCGGACACCCTGTTCGTGGCGCCGGATGCGCCGGAAACCATTCCCGGCATGCCCAACGGCTTTCAGTGGTTCCCGATCCCCTGGCTGGACGGTTCCAGCGAAGAAGAGGCGATGCGCGGCATGGCGGCGGCGGTCGACGACCTGAACGCCTTTCTCGATGCGCTGATGGTTGACGAAGACGTGTTGCCTGAACAGGTGGTCCTGTTCGGCTTTTCCCAGGGCACGATGATGGCGTTGCATGTCGCCCCGCGCCGCGAGGATCCGGTGGCGGGCATCGTCGCCTTTTCCGGGCGTCTGCTGTCGCCCGAAACGCTGGAGGACGAGGTCGTGGTGCGGCCCCCGGTTCTGCTGGTGCACGGGGATGCGGACGATATGGTGCCGCCGCAGTCGCTGCAGGAGGCGGCCCAGTCCTTGCAGGGCGCGGGGTGGAAAGACGTCTATGCCCATGTGATGAAGGGCACCGGACATGGCATTGCCCCGGACGGGCTGAGCGTCGCGCTGGCCTTCATGCGCGACAAGCTGGGACTGTAGGAGAGCCACATATGCTGATCGTCACAGGTATCATCGAGGTCCATCCCGACAAGATCGGACCGGCCCGGGCTGCCGCCATTCAGATGATGCAGGCCACCCGCAAGGAACAAGGCTGCCACGTTTACGAATTCTCGCAACTCGTCGAGACCCCCAACCGGTTCCGTGTCTACGAGGAATGGGAAGACGCGGCGGCGCTCAAGGCACATGGCGAGACCGCGCATATGGCGGCCTTTCGCGAAGCCCTGGGTGAGATCGGCGTGGTTTCGCGCAAGATTGAGACCATTCAGGTCGGCGCGCGCAGCCAGTTGTAGCGGCTCAGTCCCAGAGATGCGGTTCCGCGAATTCGACCGAATTGCCCGCCGGGTCACGCACATACAGAGAATGCACCCCGTTGGGCCAGTCAAATTCCGCGTCCACCGCGATTCCGGCAGCCAGAAGACGGGCGCGCATGCTGCGGATTTGCGCGCGCGGCATCGCGAAACAGACATGCCCGGGGCCGCGCGCCCCGTGCGGCGGAACCGGCAGCCGCGCGTTGCGCGTGGGACGTTCGGTGGCGTCGGGTCTGAACACCAGCAGCACCGCCGCCCCGATGCGAAAGAACATGTGCCGCCCCTCGACGGTCTGGAAAGGCTCCAGCCCGATCAGGTCGCCATAGAATACGGCGGCGGCGTCCAGATCATCGACATAAAGCGCGGTCTCCAGAACCGCGGCGGGTGGCGGGGCAGGGGGCAGACGGTCGGTACGCATGCGGACATCCTAGAACAATCCGCCTTGAACCTGAACCACCTCTCGCGGCCTGAAATCAGGGCTTTCAACGCGATATCTGGTACGGAACAGATCAAGCCAAAGGCGGAGTGTTTTGACAGCACGTCAGCCCAGAGGCAGCATATCCCACGCCCCCTGATCCAGGCCGTCGAGAGTCCAGTCGCCGATGCGATACCGGATCAGGCGCAGGGTTGGATGACCGACCGCTGCCGTCATGCGGCGCACCTGCCTGTTGCGGCCTTCGCGGATGGTCAGTTCGATCCAGCAGTCCGGCACGGATTTGCGCACCCGGATTGGCGGATCACGCGGCCAGAGCCTGTCGGGCTCGTCCATGCGCCGCACCCGCGCCGGACGGGTGCGCCCGTCCTTGAGCATCACGCCGTCCCGCAAGCGGGCCAGGGCGGCCTGGTCGGGCAGCCCTTCGATCTGCACCCAATAGGTTTTTGCCAGCTTGTGTTTCGGGTCGGCGATACGGGCCTGCAGGCGGCCGCTATCGGTAAGCAGCATCAAGCCTTCGCTGTCGCGGTCCAGCCGTCCGGCGGGATAGACCCCGGGCAGGTCGATGAAATCGGACAAGGTGCGGCGTGGGCCGCCTACGTTGCCCCGGTCGGTGAACTGGGACAACACGTCAAAAGGCTTGTTGAAACGGACAAGACGGCTCATCCTGTGGCCATAGCGTGGCGTGCAACCCCGGTGCAACCCGGTGGCAACTGTCATTCGCCTGTTACCTCGCGGGTGCAGCATGGGGCGGAAACAAGTCGACATATTGTGGTCGATCTGGGCTTGCCAGTTGCCAACCACGATATATAGTAATTTCATGCTGGGGCGGATTCCCCGCTCTGGTGCCGGAAAACGGGCAGACAGGGCGAGAACGGAGTCACCGATGGACGCTGAATTCAGGACGGAATTCGTAAGAGAACCCGGCGCGTTGCGCCAACACCCCGCATTGGTCCTGAATGCCGATTACCGCCCCTTGTCCTATTATCCGCTCAGCTTGTGGAGCTGGCAGGACGCGATCAAGGCCGCCTGGCTGGACAGGGTTGATATCGTCGCCGAGTATGACGAGGTGGTGCGCAGTCCAAGCACCAGTATCAGGATACCTTCGGTGGTGGTGCTGAAGGACTATGTAAAACCTCAAAAGCGCGTGGCCTTCACGCGCTTTAATTTATTTCTGCGGGACGAATTCCGGTGTCAGTACTGTGGCGGCAAGGGGGATCTGACCTTTGATCATGTGGTGCCGCGCGCCAGCGGCGGCGTGACCAGCTGGCAAAACGTCGTCGCGGCCTGTTCGCTCTGCAATCTGAAAAAGGGGTCCAAGGCGCTGCATCGTACCGGCATGTCCCTGCGCAGACCGCCGCGACAGCCCGGGGCCGAAGAACTGCGCAACATGGGCCGCAAGTTCCCGCCCAACCATCTGCACGACAGCTGGATTGATTTCCTCTACTGGGATGCCGAACTGGAGGCCTGATCGCGCCGGCGAACCATTGAGCTGAATAGGCACACATAAAAAGCACAGAAACGGGGTTCTTGGTATCCAAAGGAACGCATCGGATTCACGGGGCTTTGTTTTGAAGGGGTTGTGAATAAAGATCAGCTGGAAGTTCAACTTCATGACACCATAAGAAAGCCGAATTTTCGGCGAGCGCACTCTTACATTGCCCGCAGGCAAAAGATCGGCCTGCGGAAAAGGTCATATCAGTGACCTGCATTGTAAGAACACGACGTAGCGGATGTCGCGAGTGTTTCAGGCTACAGGACGCTTGGAGTTGGTCAAGTAGGTCTCTTCAGAAAAAATTCCCTTATAGACACTTTCTTCCAAGAAGCTGAGGACCGTTTTCAGATCGCGCTTGACGGATGGTAGAACAATACGGCCACCTTCTTCATTCAGCATAAGTCCCACGGAGTTGGCACGCGCGATGATCTCTTCAGCACTATGATCGACCAAGACTTTCGATCTGCTTATTCCCCGTATCAATTTTCGGCAGCGTTCGTCCATGTGACTTTCGAAAAGAGCCCGGTTCTCGACATAAAACGAGGGATGTTCTGCGAAATCGTTGACTTCCTGCGCGGTTGCTTCAGTGAAGTGCTCTTGAACAGTCAAGATCGACCGCAACACGGGGAAGCTTACGAACAAGATAACGTTCCCGCGAACAACAGCGCCTAGCCGTTCGTCCAGCGAAAACCCTTGCTCTGACAGTTTGCCAAACCGGTTATTGCTAAATGTCAGCGTCAGACCCTTGCGTTGCAGATACTGCGACGTCCGAAACTTCTGTATTAAAATATGCCCTTCGATCTGCTCGGAGTGCATGAAAAGGGCTTTGATCCCAGCCTCATCATAGTTGGTGATGTCCAAATGGTCGTAAGCGCCCGCGCCGTTGACCAACGTCTCATTTAGTTGCGCAAGAAGATCGGCGTCCGTGATACAAAGCAACTCGTTGCCGTCAGGTTTCCAATCGCCATTAAACTCGATGGGTTCATCCTTGCCGTGAAAGAAGGACCGTTCCTGTTCATCGAAGATCGCTTCGACTTCGTCTTGCACGCCTGCCTCCAACGGCACTCGCCGCACGACATTCTGCCCGTCCTGTTTGCAAAATGCGAAAAGCGTTCTCGGCATTAGTTACTCCGTTTCCAAAATCACATAGTCCCCCAGTTCAATCCCGTGGATCGTCTGGTCGCCTTTGCGGATCGTCCGCTTGGTAATCAGAATGTTGGTGACATTCTGGGGTGTGCCGACACGGTAGAAATGCTAGCCGAATGCACCAAGCAGGGGGTTAAAAAAGTAGCTGTGGCTGGTCACCGCGATGAACGCGAAGATTGCAATCGTGGGCACCCACATGATCCAGTTCAACTTGTCGAAATCTGCCGTAAACAAAGGCAAAAGATACAAGAGCATTATCGCCATGTTCTCTCGGTCGGCAGGCTCCACAGTGGTGATCCTGTGCTGCTCAGCTGAAGGGGCGCGGGTGGATCGGGTCGTTTTGAGCACCAATAAACACAGAACAACAAGTATGGTTGAACCAAGCAACAGCCACAACATAGTTAGCCATGCATCATTGAAAGCGGCTACAAATGCGTATGTGTATCCAACCGGTGCGATCGCGGTAGCGGTCAGAGAAAGGCGCGCCAAGTTATTCAGCAACTTCTGAGGCCCTCCTCGTCTCGGGTTAACCGCCCTATGCCAAGGCTTTTGACTAGATCATGACCGCACGTCCAAACCGAGTATAGCTCAGCGGCTGCATGGAATGGTGATGAACGCGACTAGTTCTTACAGCCATTCTTGTCACATGTGATACGCTCATGGGAATTCACCCAGTGGTCCGGATTGTCCTTGGTATCGAAGCCGCATCCGGTCTTGCCGCCTTTTGAACCACTATGAACTTCGTTTGTCGGGGTGTGTTTTACAGCCATGTCTCATATCCTTTCATAGGTCTTTACAACGGACGTTCTCAAGAAAAATTCATCATCCCTTTCAGCACGCTAAGGTTGATTTGGTTCAGCTTCAAGCAATCTAAAGCTTACAGAAAAGCACAGATCAGGCTGTAGCGCTTGATAGATATTCTGTCGGCATTTCCCGCATCGCGGCGATCTGGCCACTGCATTTATGTAAATGGAGATTCTTAAATATCAGAGATGCAGCGTCACTGCATCACCCCAATGGAATACTTAACGGCAACTCGGCCGGAGGCGTCCCACATGTCGCCTGCCACACCATAGCTTCCGTCGTTGGGACCACATGCCTTATCACCTCGCCCATCGCCTATTGCAGGTTGCGGGGCGATGCGACTGTCAAGAGCGTCTGCATGGATCTCTGTCGGACGACCGGCTATCACAACTTCCCGTCGAAGCTGACCCGCGCTGAAGCCCACGAACTGGCGACCCACCGCCTGCATCTGGCCGGGGTCAAGATCCTGGTGATCGACGAGGCACACAACCTTCTTGGCAAGAATGAACCGGTCAACCTTTTCCTGAAAACGCTGGCGCAAGACGGTGGTGGGTTTTCCGTCATCCTGATCGGCACGCCGAAGGTCCGCGAATTCATTTATGAGAAATCGGAGAATATCGAGATGGCCGAGCGCTATCTGGATCTGCCCCTGCTTCCTTTCGAGCGGCAGGAGACGGTTGGCCTGATCAACGGTGCGGTAAAGGGACTTGCTCGGGACGCGGGCGTCGATCTTGCGCCGAGCATCCACGTCGATCCGTATTTCGGCGATCGGATCTATGATGGCTGTCGCGGTAGTCTGGGCCGGTGCATGTTCCTGATTGCCACGGCAGTTGCCCGCGCTCTGGAGGAAGGCGGGGACACGGTGGATATCGAGGATTTCCGGCGGATCTTCGACCTCAAGTATCTTCATTTCAACCCTGAGAACCCGTTCAACCTGAGCGACTGGGCTTCGCGCGCTGGCGCGGCAATGTTCGATGGCGTCGCGCCTTTGGAAACCGCCAAGGCTGCAAAGCCGAAGAAGAAACGCGGACGCCCTCGCAAGAAGACCGGTGCGACAGCATGACAGCCGTCGTCCTGACGCCTCACTTGCCGTTCCACGATGACGAGGTAAGCCAAGGGTATTTCGCTCGAAACGGATACTATCATGCGGGGGTGAGCGCGGGGAAGTTCTGCAGGTATTCCCGCGTGAACCGGGCCGATTTTCGCGCCGGGACGGATGCGTTCTGCGTTGCCACCGCATCCCTTACCGGCGTCCCCGATGAACAGGTCCAGATGAATGCCTTGCGCGTGGAGGCCGACGGATCGCTCTGCTTGCGGGGAGAGCGTCTGGCGGTGGAGGTGGTCCGGCGGACCTACGTAAGATTTTGCCCGCACTGTCTGAGTGAAGACACCGCAGCTCATTCCGGCAAGGGTGATGGTGCGATGCGTCTGCGATGGACATGGCTGTTGCGGCCGGTGGTCGCGTGCCCGATTCATGGGATGACATTGCAAGAGGTCGCGGCACCTGATCCGGTAAACGCTTTCGATCTTGGACGGCTGTTCGCGCAGAGCAACACCCGGCCCGAGGAGATGAGATCGCCGGCGGACGCGAAAGCGGGAGTCCTTCAGCGTTACGTGGTCAACCGTCTTTCTGACCGGGCGACGGGGCCGAAGTGGCTGGACGATCAGGAGATCTGGCCCTGCGTGAAGGTTTGCCAGATGCTGGGCGCGCTCATCGATGACGGCCCAAACGCAAGGATCCATGGATACACCGAAGAGGATTGGGTTCGCGCCGGCGATATCGGTTTCGACATCTGCACGAAGGGGGAGGAATCGATCCTGGATGTTCTCTCAGAAAAGCGGGTGTCCTCGGGGCGGAGCAGCGGCCGGGCCGGACCACAAGCCGCATACGGATTCCTGTTCAACTGGCTGAGCCGCACCGGTCGGGCCAACAAGTTTCGCTTGTTCCGGGACATCGTTCGCGAAGCGATTGTCCGGAATTTTCCGATTGGTGCGGGCGATACCGTTCTGGGACGGGAAATCACCACCCGCCGCGTGCATTCCGTGAACTCCCTCGCGGCGAAGGCCGGCATCAGCCGCTTTCGGCTGTATCGGCTCATGCGCAAAGTGGGGGCAATCCCCACCACTGCCGATCAGGCGGCATTCAATCAATGGGTCTTTTCTGCTGAAGAGGGTGAACACCTGGTCGCCCGGGTGCAGAACTCCGTTCCGCTCAACAAGGTGCAGCATGTGCTCGGATGCAGCAAGACCCACGCTGAGCAGCTTGCCGAGCATGGGCTGATCTCGTCGGTTGTGCCGATCGCGGACGAGAAAGTCGGCGTGACGCAGGGATACTTCAATCTCGAAGACCTTGATGAATTCAAGTCCGCGGTATTCAGGTCAACGCATGTATCGGCTTCGGAAAAGGTTGATTTCGTCGACCTGACGGTGGCCGTGAAAGGGCGCTCCTCTACCGCCGAATTGATTCAGTGGCATTTGGACGGAAAGCTGCCCGGAACCTTGCTGATCGGCGGTGTGCGCCGGCTTGATCATCTGAGGTTCGATCTTGACCGGGTCAGGGAGCTTGCGGAGAACGAACACCTTGGCGAACATCACCGGCTCACCACGGTTGCGTTGATGCTCGGGATCAACCTGAAGGCCGTGAAGAAGCTGACCACTGCAAGGGATGGTGGGCCATGGCTTACGCTGGCGCCCGCCTGTATCACCCGCTCGCTCCGTGGCGAAGCCTACGTTTCGGCTACGGAACTTGAGAGGTTTCAGGCGGACTTTCTTTCCATTGCCCTGATCGCGCGGCAGGTTGGTGGTCATTACCGGGCTGTCCAAGCCGCCTTGGACCGTCGCGGTATCGAACCTGTTTTCGAGCCTGCTTGGCTCGGCGCCCGTATCTATCGAAAAGAAGATGTGTCGGACTTCATCGCCGAACGCGATCGCGCCGGAGTTGCGCATGATGACCGGAGGGAATGCACCGGGACCGAAACGGACGTGAATTTCGCATCGGATACCGAGGGATCGGCAGAAGAAGACGTTTTCTGTGAATCCGATGGTGTCACATTGTGATTCCGATGTGTTCCCGTCGAGCCGTCACAATATGTGGCGATAACAAAATCAGTTGCTTACGGAAGAAATTGTGCTTTTTATGGGTGTCTTTACATGAGCAGTATCGCGCTGGCCACGGCACCCGTCTCATGGCCGCGCTTGTATTCGTGGCTGGATACTATGAGGCGGCGCGCTGGACCATGCCGAACAGGTCGCGCGGATCGTCCGGGTCGGCCAGCAGGTCGAGCGGGTGGTAGAGCGGATGGGTTTTCAGCGCATCGTGCACATAGCGCAGGGCACTGAAATCCTCGATCGCGAAACCGACGGAATCAAACAGGGTGATCTGGCGGTCCGAGGTGCGCCCCGGTGCGGTGCCACTGATGACTTGCCACAGCTCGGTGACCGGATGGGCGTCATCCAACTGTTGGATCTCGCCTTCGATGCGGGTCTGGGGCGGGAATTCGACGAAGATGTCAGAACGGTGCAGGATCGCCGGGGCCAGTTCGGTCTTGCCGGGGCAATCGCCGCCGATGGCGTTGATATGCACGCCCGCGCCGACCATGTTGTCGGTCAGGATCGTGGCATATTGCTTGTCTGCGGTGCAGGTGGTCAGAATCTGCGCGCCCTGGATGGCGTCTTCGGCGGTGGCGCAGGAAACCACCTTCAGACCGTGCCCGGCCAGATTGTCGGCGCATTTGGCGGTGGCCGCGGGGTCGCTGTCATAGAGCCGCACGGTTTGCAGTCCGCAGATCGCCTTCATCGCCAGGGTCTGGAACTCGGATTGCGCGCCATTGCCGATCATCGCCATGGTATCGGACCCTTTGGGCGCCAGGTGTTTGGCAACCATGGCCGAGGTCGCCGCAGTGCGCAACGCGGTGAGGATGGTCATCTCGGTCAGCAGCATCGGATAGCCCGAGGCGACATCGGCCAGAAGCCCGAAGGCGGTGACGGTCTGCAGCCCTTCGGCTGTGTTCTTGGGGTGGCCGTTGACGTATTTGAAGCCATAGGCCTCGCCATCCGACGTGGGCATCAGTTCGATCACGCCGACATCGGAATGGCTGGCCACGCGCGGGGTCTTGTCGAACCGCTCCCAGCGTTTGAAATCGGCCTCGATATAGTCGGCCAGCCCGCGCAGCATGGTTTCCATGCCGATGCGGTGGATCAATTGCATCATGTGATCGACCGAAACGAAAGGCACCAGCGCCTTGTCGGAAGGTTGGGTCATGGTGTCGGCTTTCTTCTGCATCTGTGGTTTCAGGTCGGACGGTCGAAGACGCGGCGGCCAAGCGCCGATGCGGCCAGATCGACCATCACCTGCGCGGTGCGCCCGCGGTCATCAAGGAAGGGGTTCAACTCGACAAGATCGAGCGAGCTCATCAAACCGCTGTCGCAGATCATTTCCATCGCCAGATGCCCTTCACGGATGGTTGCGCCGCCGGGGACGGTGGTGCCCACGGCGGGGGCGATCATCGGGTCCAGAAAATCCACATCGAGGCTGACATGCAACATACCGTCGGCGGCGGCGACACGTTCCAGAAAGGCCGCGAGCGGCGTGGCGATGCCGGTTTCGTCGATCGAACGCATGTCATGGCGCAGGATACGGGTCTGTTGCAGCGCCAGTTTCTCGGCGGGATCCACCGACCGCAGGCCGATGATGCAGATGTTTTCCTGTGGCACCGGATTCGAGACCACGGGAAAACCGCCAAAGCCCGGACATCCGGTGACATAGCCCAGCGGCGTGCCATGCAGGTTGCCCGAACCGGTGGTTTCGGGCGTGTGATAATCGCTGTGCGCATCAAGCCAGAGTACGAACAGCGGGCGGTTCCGGCTTGCCGCGTGGTTGGCGACACCGGCGACGCTGCCCAGGGACAGTGAATGGTCCCCGCCCAGGAAAATCGGCATGCCCTTGGACATGGCGTCTTCGGCGACACGGATCAGCCGATGGGTCCAGCCGATGGTCTCGTTGGGGCGAACCAGCTTGCCTTCGCCGGTGTCGGGCGCATGCGATGCCGGTGACAGGTTCCCCATATCGTGCACCCGGTGCCCCAGATCGCCCAGAGCTTCAGCCAGACCGGCGGTGCGATAGGCATCCGGGCCCATCAGACAGCCGCGCCGGTCCTTGCCACTGTCCACGGGGGCGCCAATCAGAATGCAGGTTTTGCGTGTCATGAGAGTCTCGATTTCTGTGTCGCGCAGAACATACAGGCCGGAATGATGCGGTTTACAGGCTGTTTTTTGCCCGAAAAGCACCTAAATTGTCCAAAATGGAGGCTCAAATGGACAAAGTGGACAAGGTGGATGAGCGCCTGATCGCGGCCCTGCGTCATGACGGGCGCGCATCCCTGTCGGATCTGGCGCTGGAGTTGAACCTGTCGCGCACAACGGTTCGTTCGCGGATCGAACGGTTGCAGCGGCGCGGCGTCGTTCTGGGATTTACCGTGGTTCTGAAAGAGGACGTTCTGCGCGACCCGGTTCGCGGGCTGATGATGATCGGCATCCAGGGGCGTGGCACCGAACGTGTCATCCGCCAGTTGCAGGGGCTGCCAGACGTGCGCGCCGTTCACACCACGAACGGGCGCTGGGATCTGATCGTGGAACTGGGCACCGAAACACTGGAAGGGCTGGATCTGGCGTTGAACAAGATCCGGCGGTTCGACGGGGTCAGCACCAGCGAAACCAACCTGTTGTTGTCGACCCGCAAAGCCACCTGAGCGGGCGGATGCGATTCAGCTGCCGCGCCGCGCCGCCATGACCCACAGCATGGCCAGCAGGATCGAGGCAAGGGCGTTCCAGCCCGCCATGGACAGGCCCAGCATCTGCCATGGGATGTCATCACAGCGCACCAGCGGCGCGGCCATGATCTGATCCATCAGTTCTTGTGGGGAAAGCCCACCGATCGGTCCCGAGGTGCAGGTGCTTGGCCCCGGCCACCAGCCATATTCGACCCCGGCGTGATACAGGCCGATACCCGCCGTCGTCAAAGCCGCCGCCGCCCCGATCAGCGGCAGACCGCGCCCGGGGAGGGCCAGCGCCAGCACACCGATCAGTACCGCCGCCGCATGGGGCCAGCGTTGCCACAGACACAGCTTGCATGGGGGCATACCGCCCAGATGCTGAAAGCCGAACGCCCCCAGCAAAAGCATCAGAGAGCCGCCTGCCGCGGCCAGGATCAGAACCTTGCGTGTCATAGATATTTGACCATGTAAAACCCGCCCCCCAGCAGCAGCAGGAACAGCGTGAACATAAGCCCCAGCCGTTTCTCGATGAAATCGCGAATAGGGGCTCCGAATGTTCGCAGCAACCCGGCCACCACAAAGAACCGCAGCGCGCGGGCCAGCACAGAGGTGGCGATGAAAGTGCCCAGCGGCATTGCCGTCCAGCCTGACATGATGGTGATCACCTTGTAGGGGAACGGGGTGACTCCGGCGGTCAGCACGGCCCAAAAGCCGAAGTCATTGAAACGCTCATTGAAGGCGGCCATGGCGTCGGCCTTGCCCATGGCGGTCAGTATCGGCTGGCCGATGCTTTCAAAGGCAAACATGCCGATGCCATATCCCAGCAACCCACCCAGAACCGATGCCACCAGCGCCACGCCCGCAATCAGCCAGGCCCGCGACGGACGGGCCAGAATCATCGGAATTATCAACACATCCGGCGGAATCGGAAAAACCGAGCTTTCGACAAAGGCAATCAGCGCCAGCCACCAGATCGCATGCGGATGATCGGCCAACGCCATGGTCCGGTCGTAAACGCGTTTGAGCATGGGGCCTGGCCTCTGAAATCTGGACGATCTTGCCAAACCATGCGGCGCGGACGGGGTCAACCGGGTGCCGTCGATGCCCCGGTGCTTTTTGGCTCTGGACCTTGGCGCGCGCGGGGGCTACATCAAGGGCGCGCCCCAAGGGGCGGAATCGTAGACGCAAGGGTTTTGCATCTCTCTTGCGGGTGTGGCGGAATGGTAGACGCGACGGATTCAAAATCCGTTTCCAGAAATGGAGTGCCGGTTCAAGTCCGGCCACCCGTACCAAAAACTTCAACAGGTTCGCTTTGATCGAAAATGGGATGCGCCGCGCATGAACCCGCCGCGCGATGGGGTTCTGCACGCACATCCGTCGGCAACGGCACCCGGCAGCGCGGTCCCGGCGCGGAAATGTCCAACAGGCTATCGTGAACCGCGAAATGCCGCACCGCAGGCATTTGAGGTCGTCGTCCAATCACGGAGTATGGTAGGCCCGGCAGGACTTGAACCCGCAACCAAAGCGTTATGAGCGCTCTGCTCTAACCAGTTGAGCTACAGGCCCTCCTGAGCGTTGCGTACCACGATGGGCGGGGAGGTCAAGAGCATCTGCGCGCTGCGGATATTGCAAGCGGGCGCTCAATGCAGTAGCCCGCGCGCAAGCAAGCGAAAAGGAATGGCCCATGACGACCGGGAAGAACGGGATCACCTATGCCGAGGCCGGGGTGGATATCGATGCGGGCAATGATCTGGTCGAACGGATCAAGCCGGCGGCCAAACGCACCCGGCGGCCCGGCGTGATGAGCGGGCTGGGCGGTTTCGGTGCCTTGTTCGACCTGAAAGGGGCCGGGTACGACGATCCGATTCTGGTGGCGGCAACGGATGGGGTCGGCACCAAGCTGCGCATCGCGATTGATACCGGTGCCGTTGACGGCGTCGGCGTTGATCTGGTCGCGATGTGTGTCAACGATCTGGTTTGTCAGGGGGCCGAGCCTCTGTTCTTTCTGGACTATTTCGCCACTGGCAAGCTGGAGACCGATACGGCGGCACGGATCATCGAAGGCATCGCCAATGGCTGTGCGGCATCGGGCTGTGCCCTGATCGGGGGCGAAACCGCCGAGATGCCGGGCATGTACCCTCCGGGAGATTTCGATCTGGCCGGGTTCTCGGTCGGGGCCATGGAACGTGGCGCGGCCCTGCCTGCGGGCGTGCAGCAGGGTGATGTCCTGCTGGGGCTGGCCAGCGACGGGGTGCATTCCAACGGCTATTCTCTGGTGCGCCGCCTGGTGGAAATATCGGATCTGGACTGGGATGCGGATTGCCCCTGGGCCGACGGAACGCTGGGCGCGGCTTTGCTGACGCCGACGCGGCTGTATGTCAAACCGGCGCTTGCGGCTGTAAAAACCGGGGGGGTTCACGCGTTGGCCCATATCACCGGTGGCGGGTTGACCGAAAACCTGCCGCGCGTGTTGCCGTCGGCCTTGGGCGCCCGGATCGATCTGGACAGCTGGACCTTGCCGGGTGTGTTCGACTGGATGGCGCAGGTTGGCGACATGACACAGAGCGAACTTCTCAAGACGTTCAATTGCGGTATCGGCATGATCGCGGTGGTTCAGGCCGACCAGGCGGACGATTTGGCCGCGATGCTCGCCGATCTGGGCGAAACCGTGTACCGGATCGGAACGGTGACGGATACCCCCGGGGTCGTCTATGACGGGACCCTGCGGTGAGCCATAAACGGGTTGCGATTCTGATTTCCGGCGGCGGGTCCAACATGGTCGCGCTGCTGGACAGCATGATCGGTGACCATCCGGCGCGGCCCTGTCTGGTGCTGTCCAGTGAACCCGAGGCCGCAGGGCTGGACAAGGCGGCAGCGCGTGGCGTGCCCGTGGCGGCAGTGGATCACCGCCCGTTTCGGGCCGACCGGGCCGCGTTCGAGGCCGAATTGATGAAGCCGCTGATTGCGGCCAGGCCCGACATTGTCTGCTGTGCCGGGTTCATGCGTATTCTGACGGGTGATTTCGTATCACGCTGGCAGGGCCGGATGTTGAATATCCATCCTTCGCTGCTGCCGAAATACAAGGGGTTGAACACCCATGCGCGGGCTCTGGCGGCGGGCGATGGCGAACACGGGTGCAGCGTGCACGAAGTCACGGCGGAACTGGATGATGGCCCGATCCTGGGGCAGGCGCGGGTGCCGGTCCTGAACGGGGACACGCCCGAAACCCTGGCCGCCCGGGTGCTGGTACAGGAACACCGGCTGTATCCTGCGGTGTTGCGCCGGTTTGCGATGGGCGATCGCACGCCGATCCATTGGGGCTGAAACCCGGCCTGTTGCCGGGCGGTTTGCATTCCAAGCGGATTGGATTATGACAGGACCGTGAAAGCGGTATCCATTCGTTTTCCACCGTAAATGCAAAAAGAAGCAGAACAAGCCCATATGCAGACACTCACAACCACCGAGGACCTGGCCGCATTCTGTGCCCGGGCGCATGAGCAACCCTATGTGACGGTGGATACCGAGTTCTTGCGGGAACGCACCTATTATTCCAAGCTGTGCCTGGTGCAGCTGGCGATGCCGGGTGAAACCGATGACAATGCCGTATTGGTGGATCCGCTGGCCGAAGATCTGTCGCTGGAGCCGCTTTATGAGCTGTTCCGCGATACCAGCGTGGTCAAGGTCTTTCACGCCGCGCGGCAGGATCTCGAGATTTTCTGGACTGATGCACAGGTCTTTCCGGAGCCCTTGTTCGACACCCAGGTCGCGGCCATGGTCTGCGGCTTTGGCGAGCAGGTCGGCTATGAAACACTGGTTCGCAAGATCACGCGCGGTTCGGTGGACAAATCCAGCCGGTTCACCGACTGGTCGCGCCGCCCGCTGAGCGACGCCCAGAAGAAATACGCGCTGGCCGATGTGACCCACCTGCGTCAGATCTATGAATATCTGGCCGCCGAACTGGACAAGAGCAACCGAGCCCGCTGGGTGGCGGAAGAATTGCGGATCCTGACCAATCCGGCGACCTATGACATCCAACCCGATGAGGCCTGGAAACGGGTCAAGGCGCGCACCAATTCGCCGCGTTTTCTAGCCGTGGTGCGGGAACTGGCGGCGTTTCGGGAACGTCATGCGCAGGAAAACAACATCCCGCGGAACCGGGTCTACAAGGATGATGCGCTGATCGAACTGGCCTCGACCAAACCCAGGACGGGCTCTGATCTGGGCGGTCTGCGGCTGTTGCTGCGCGAGGCAAGGCGCGGTGCGATCGCGGATGGTATCCTGGCAGCGGTGGCGCGCGGGGTGAATTGTGCGCCCGATGATATGCCCAAACCCGACCGCAGCCGCGAAAAGCTGCAGGTCAACCCGGCTTTGGCCGATATGTTGCGGGTGCTGCTGAAATCAAAGACCGAAAGCTCGGGTGTGGCGGCCAAGCTGATCGCGCCCAGTGCGGATCTGGATGCCATCGCCGCCGGTTTGCGCGACGTTCCGGCGCTGTCCGGGTGGCGGCGCGAAGTGTTCGGCGAAGACGCGCTGCGGCTGTGCGATGGCCGGATCGGTCTGGCGGCCCGAGGCCAGTCGGTGGTCGTCGTCGAATTGTAAGCGTCGAATTGTAAGGCGTCAGCGGCGACGGGATTCCATTGCGTTTTGGGCACCGCGCACCTGAACCTGCCGGACGTCCCGCATCTGTTGCGTGGTGACGGAATAGGCTTCGACCACCTGGCGCGTGCGTTCGCTGCCCACGGGGGTGTTCACAACCGGATAGTTCACCCGGAATTCCAGATGCAAAACGCCATCGGCGGCGTCCGTGTCGCCCTGAACCGGGCGCAGTTCCGCGTCATAGGCCCCCTGACGGCTGGCCAGCCCTTCGGCCAGGATGATCGCGCCCACCGGCGTCTGTTCGATCTGCAGCTTGGTGACCGAAGCGATCAGGACCGAACTGTCCACCTCATCCGCCTTGTTGCGGCGGAACAATCCTTGCCGCTCGGCCGGGATCAGCGGGTTTACTTCGGACGGGGCATCGACCGGGACGGATTTGCCTTGGCCCCAGTTGGACGGGTTGATACGCGAGTCGCGCCAGCCACAGGCGGACAGGCCCAGACTGGCCACGAGTAGAATTGTCAGGGTCGTTTTCATGCCATCCTGCCGATTGGAAACTGCCTGTCTTTCGACTACCTTATGCGGTGCCGGTTGAAAAGGCGCAAGGCGGGGCTGGACAGGCTGCGATGGGCATCATACCTCAAATGCACACAGACTTGGGGAAAACTGCATGGCCCGCACCGATTTCGAAGAGATTGTCGAGGATTTCGAGTTTCTGGAAGACTGGGAAGAGCGCTATCGCTATGTGATCGAGCGGGGCAAGGCGATGGAACCGCTGGACCCGGCGTTGCAGGTCCCGGCAACCAAAGTGCATGGCTGCGCCAGCCAGGTCTGGCTGCATCCGGTGATCGAAAATGGCGTGTTTCGCTTTGACGGGGAAAGCGACGCGATGATCGTGCGCGGTTTGATCGCGGTGTTGCGCACCCTGTACAACGGCCTGCCGGTTTCCGAGGTGCCGCTGGTGGATGCACGCAGCGAACTGGCCCGGCTGGGGTTGAACGATCATCTGTCGGCACAGCGCAGCAACGGCGTCCGCGCAATGATCGAGCGGATCAGGACCGTCGCCGCTGAACACGCCTGACGCAGCACATGCCGACACGGCGCCGCGATAACGGATCAGACGGGGCAGGCGTGGGCAGGCGGGGGCACCGCGACTAGATTTTGATCCGGCGCGTGCCATCCGGACATTTCAGGCCACGCGTCGGCAAACGCAGCGCTACGGTGCCGAACATCCGGCCGTCCTGCGCCTGCTTCTGCAACACGCGATCGCAGCGGATGCGATCAGGGCCGTTCCGCCCATTTGTGCAAGGTTGTTTGCAGATCGCCGAAGCCGGTCAACCGGCGTTCGAACCCCAGGCCCAACCGATCGGCATAGCCCTTGGCGCGTTCGGTGAGTGCCGGATCATCGGTTTGCGCCTGATAGACCAGCTTGGTGTAATTGCCGAAATACATCTCCAGCAATTCAGGGTGCCGGTCCAGCCCCAGCGGTTTCCAGATGAAGGCATCGAACTGGCGGGCCAGAAAATCGGTGAGGTAAAACGCCGTGGCCTCGCCGGCCTGATGGCTGGCAAACCGGTCGTTGCCTTCATAGAAGGAATAGCAATGGGGGCCCGCCACCATTTCGACGCCCAGCCGGTCACAGGCCTGCCGCAATTGCCCGCCGGTGCCGCAATCGGCGTAGACCACGAAAATCGTGTCATACACCGGGCGGTTGCGAAGGATCAGGTCTTCGACCGAGCGGGTGATCTGATCGGGGTGATTGTGCAGGATCGCGGGCAGGCAGGTCAGATCCATGTGATCCCAGCCGCCTTGTTTCTTCAGTTGCAGGATCTCGCGGGCCAGCGCGCCGCAGGCGATCAGCAGGATACGGCCCGATTTTCGTTCCGGCGCCGCAAGGCCTGCTTCGGTCAGGCTCTGGTCACTCAGGCTGGTTCCCGTGGGCGGGCGTGGGGCTGCCCGCCGGGCGGGACGGTTGCCGCTGCGCCGACGTACCATGGATCATGCGCTCAGGCGGTTGTGCTTGCGCCCGACGAACTCCTTGGCGGTTTCAACGGCAACGGCTGCATCGCGGCAATAGGCGTCGGCCCCGATCGCCTTGCCGAATTCTTCGTTCAGGGGTGCACCGCCGACGAGAACGATGTAGTCGTCGCGCTTGCCCTGTTCGACCAGCGTGTCGATCACCACCTTCATATAGGGCATGGTCGTGGTCAGAAGCGCCGACATGCCAAGGATGTCGGCACCCTCGCGCTCCAGTGCCTCGATATAGTTCTCCACCGGGTTGTTGATTCCCAGATCGACGATCTCAAAGCCCGCGCCCTCCATCATCATGCCGACCAGATTCTTGCCGATGTCGTGGATGTCGCCCTTTACGGTGCCGATCACCATCTTGCCCACGCGCGGCGCGCCGGTTTCGGCCAGCAGAGGCTTCAGGATGGCCATGCCGCCCTTCATGGCGTTTGCCGCCAGCAGCACTTCGGGCACGAACAGGATACCGTCCCGGAAATCCGCGCCGACAATGGTCATGCCGCCGACCAGCGCCTTGGTCAGGATCTCGTAGGGTTCCCAGTTGCGTTCAAGCAGGATGTTGACGCCTTCCTCGATCTCTTCGCGCAGACCGTCGTAGAGATCGTCGAACATCTGCTGGACCAGTTCTTCGTCGTCGAGTTCCGACAGGATGATGTCATCTTCTTCCGACATGCTTACGATTCCTTGATACGCGGGATATCCCGGGTTGGCCTTGCTATATCTTTCTTGCCAGATTGTCGCAATTTCACTGCGTCGATTGCGACATCGGCGGCGCTGCAACCGACCTATACTGTCGATTCCGGCGGAATGATAATGAAGATTGCGCATGGAGATCATGGGGCCGTTGATCATGTTCACGCCGGGCGCGACGGGGTGTATCCACACGGTTCGCACCCGATATGATGCCCGGAAGCGGATTGCGAGGCGTCGCCAGTCCCGTGCCGGGCGCACATGATTTCGATCATTGCCCGGCGGTGCATTGCGCAGCCACGTCACGAAAGCAGCGGCTGCGGGAATTTTCATGGCGACTGTTACAACACTGACATCAACGGACCACATAAGACCCCGGAGACACCGCCGAGATTCGGCACCAAGCCAAACGAGCAAGCCAAGGGGCCTCCAATGAACAGCAAACTTACCGTCGACCTGTCCTGGGACGATTTTGATGAACTGCGCGACCCGCGCCCGGCGGAATCAGGTTTTGACGCCGTCGTCGAACGCGCCGTTTCGCGCCGTGGCTTTCTGGGCGGCGCGCTGGCCTTTGGGTCGGGCGCGGCCGTGTTCGGTGCCGGTGTCCTGGGATCGGGCACTTCGGCGCATGCGATGGCATCAGGATTCGACTTCCAGCCCATCGGGACCGCCACGGATTTCGACGTGCACGTTCCCGAAGGGTATCACTGGAAACCGGTCGTGCGCTGGGGTGACGCGTTGTGGTCCGAAGCCGAGGGCGGCTATTCCGCCGAAACCGGGGTGCCGCTGGAACTTTCGGACAAGGTTTTCGGTGAAAACACCGACGGCATGGAATTGTTCGAAATCGACGGCAAGCAGGTCATCGCCGTGAACTCGGAGTATGTAAACCCCAAGATCAACCTGCCCGCCGAAAGCGAAGGCATGGCGAGAAATGCCGATGAAGTGGAGTTGCTGAAGAAGCTTCAGGGCGTCACGGTGATGGAGGTCGCGGACACGGGTGACGGTTACAATGTCGTCAAGGACAGCCCGTTCAACCGCCGCATCCACCACGACACGCCAATGACCATGAGCGGCCCCGCCGCCGGTTCCGATCTGCTCAGGACCAATGCCGATCCCCAAGGCATGTCACCACTTGGCACGCTGAACAACTGCGGTGCGGGCAAAACGCTGTGGGACACGTATCTGACCTGTGAAGAGAACTTCAACGGCTACTTCGGGGCCACGGGCGAGTATGAAAAAACCGATGGTTTCACGCGCTATGGTATCGGTGGTGAAGGCCGCTATGCCTATGAGAAACACGACGCGCGCTTCGATCTTTCGAAAGAACCCAACGAGCCGAATCGTCACGGATGGATCGTGGAAATCGACCCGGCGAACCCGGACAGCACCCCGGTCAAACACACCGCGCTTGGACGTTTCAAACATGAAAATGCGGCCATGGCGCAGGCCAAGGATGGCCGCGTGGTGGTGTATATGGGCGACGATGAGCGCGGCGAGTTCATGTACAAATACGTTTCCAACGGCACCTGGGCCAAGGGTCAGCCGACCGACGGTCTCTTGTCGGACGGAACGCTCTATGTTGCCAAGTTCAACGACGATCAGACCGGGGAATGGCTGGCTTTGACGCCCGAGAGCACCGGCATGAACCCGGTCGACCTTCTGGTTCATGCCCGCATCGCCGGGTCCAAGGTTGGTGCCACCACCATGGACCGCCCGGAATGGATTGCGGTGCATCCGTTCAAGGTTGAAGCCTATTGCGCCCTGACCAACAACAAGAACCGCGGCGTCAAGCCCAATGCCGGCGGCGATGAAACGCCGGTCGGTGGTCCCAACCCGCGTGAGACCAACAACTTCGGTCAGATCGTGCGCTGGCGTCCCGAAGGCGAAGATCACGGTGCCACCGGCTTTGAATGGGATCTTTACGTCATGGCGGGCAACCCCGAACTCTACGACAACGCATATGGCGGGTCGGACAACGTGACGCCGGGCAATATGTTCAACTCCCCCGACGGTATGAGCTTTGACAGCAAGGGCACGCTGTGGATTCAGACCGACGGGAACTATAGCAATGAAGGCGAGTTCGAAGGTCAGGGCAACAACCAGATGCTGGCCGGGAACACGGAAAGCGGCGAAATCGCGCGTTTCCTGACTGGTCCCTATGGCAGCGAAGTCACTGGCCTGTGCTGGTCAGCGGATCGCAAGGTGGCATTCGTGGGCATCCAGCATCCGGGCGGGTCCTGGCCCGATGGTGCAGGCAAACCGCGTTCCTCGGTGATCGCGGTCTGGCGTGAAGACGGCAAAACCGTCGGCTGAACCGTCTTGCCAAGTGTTCCGGTGCCGTATTCGTGCGGCGCCGGGAAGAATGCGGATGGGTCCGCGCTGTGGATTGCTTTGGTACAGATGTGGCGCGCCGCTGAAGGCGTGGTCTTGATCGGCTCGCGACAGGGGCCGAAAAAATGACCCAATCTATCAGATTTGGGCGACCACTTCGCCGCCCATTTCCCCGGTCAACCGCGACAGGTCTTCGGCGTGAATTTTTTCACGCACCTGCTGTAGGGCCTGTTCTGCCGAATCGCGTGTCATCTCATCGGGCCATTCGATGATTGCGGCGGTGGTTCTTTCGCTGGTGCGGACCACGGTCACGCGGCTTGCCCCCATTTCCCTGAGCGCGGGCAGCCGTTTTTCACGAACCTGGCGCAAGACGATCTCATAATCGGTTCCATCCGCCAGTTCCCAGGTGGTGATTGTCATGCATGTCATCTTCCTCTCCTTTCCGTCTTCACCGCAGCCAGTATACTCGTTTCGTGTCCGGAATCATCTGGCCACGATGTCCAGTGCGCTGGCAGGCGGGTCGGCACCGGCCCTGATCATTTACATATAGGGTCCGGATGCACCGGTTTTCAGGTTCCGCAGATGAAAAATGCAGCGCAAAGCTGCGCGGGCGTCCCGGTGTTTCGGGCCCGCACAATCGCGGATGATGGATTGCGTTTGAAAATTCCGGCCCTAGATGACTATGCTAGGGCAAAGAAAAGGATGGTGCTTGATGCCGGAAACACGCAGACAGATCTCGCCGGTGGACCCCGTCTGGGACAGGATCACCGATGATGCGCGTGAGGCTGTGCGCAAGGAACCTTTGATGGGCGGGTTGGTGCATGCCTGCATTCTGCACCACAAGACTCTGGAAAAGGCGCTGTCCTACCGGATCGCGGCAAAATTGGCATCCAATGAAATGTCGATGGTGATACTGCGTGAAATCGCCGATCAGGCCTATGAAGAAGCGCCCGAACTGGTCGAAGCCGCGCGGGCCGATCTAGTCGCCGTGTACGAGCGCGACCCGGCCTGCCATCGTCTGCTGCAGCCGATCCTGTACTTCAAGGGCTATCAGGCGATGCAGGCCTATCGCATCGGGCATTGGCTTTGGGACAACGCGAAGTACGATCTGGCCTATTTCTTTCAGATGCGGGTGTCCGAAATCTTCGGGATCGACATCCATCCGGCTGCCCGGATCGGGCGTGGCATCATGATCGACCATGCCCATTCGATCGTGATCGGGGAAACCGCCGTGGTCGGAGACAACGTGTCCATGCTGCATTCGGTGACGCTGGGCGGGACCGGCAAGGAAGAAGAGGACCGGCACCCCAAGATCGAGGACGGGGTGCTGATCGGGGCAGGGGCCAAGGTTCTTGGCAACATCCGGATCGGGCATTGCAGCCGCATTGCCGCCGGGTCTGTGGTTCTGGCGGATGTTCCGCCCTGCAAGACGGTGGCCGGTATCCCGGCCAAGATCGTCGGCGAAGCCGGGTGCGATCAGCCGTCGATCAGCATGGATCAACTGTTTTCCGATTCAAAGTGATAGCGGCGATTGGCGTTCTGGCGCGGCGCGGATCGAACCCGCGCCGCCAAATGTTCAGGCCAGCATGGCCATCGGATTTTCCAGAAGATCGACGATTGAACGCAGCAGTTCGGCCCCCAGCGCCCCGTCGATGACCCGGTGATCCACCGACAAGGTGACCGACATCACGGTCGCGACTTCAATATTGCCATCCTCGCCCACAACCGGTTTTTTCGCTCCGGCACCGACCGCCAGAATGGCGCCATGCGGGGGGTTGATGACCGCATCGAAATTGTCGATCCCGAACATCCCGAGATTTGAAACCGCGAAACTGCCGCCTTGATATTCATGCGGGGCCAGTTTGCGTTCTTTTGCCCGGCTAGCCAGATCCTTCATTTCGGCGGACAGGGCGGACAAGGTCTTGGTTTCGGCATCTTTCAGAACCGGGGTGAACAATCCGCCGTCTACCGCCACCGCAACGGCCACATCCGACGGTCTGAGCTGCAGGATACGGTCGCCAGCCCATACGGCGTTGGCCGTGGGCACATCCTGCAACGCCAGGGCACAGGCTTTGATGATGAAGTCGTTGACCGACAGTTTCACGTTTCGCGCCGACAGTTGGGCGTTCAGTTCGGCGCGGAATTTCAACAGCGCATCGATGCGAATGTCGCGGCGCAGATAGAAATGCGGAATGGACTGTTTTGCTTCGGTCAGCCGCGCGGCGATGGTCTTGCGCATTCCATTCAGGGCGATTTCTTCGAAATCGCGATCTTCGTACATGCGCAATACCGTCTCGGCCGCCGGTCCGGTTGCCGCAGATGTCTCCGGTGCGGTTGTCTGTGCCGGCGCTGTCTGGTTCGCTGGGGCCTGGTCGCGGGGTTTGGCATCCGTTCCGGCCGCCTCGACATCGGATTTGACGATACGCCCGCGCGGTCCCGAGCCGGTGATCTGCGACAGATCCAGCCCCTTGTCCGCCGCAATGCGACGGGCCAGGGGGGATGCGAATATGCGGTCCCCGTTGCGCTTGGGGGCGGCGGGCGCGGTCGCTGTGGTTGTTGACTTTCGCGCGGGCGTGGGCGCGGATTCGGATGTGGGCGTGTCTTTTTCGCCCGTGTCGTCAGCCGTGTCTTTGGCCGTATCGGCGGGCGCCTCGGATGCCGTATCGGGCACCTCTTCACCATCCTCGACCAGGATGGCGATGGCGGTGTTGACCTTGACCCCTTCCGAGCCCTCGGGGATCAGGATCTTGCCCAGGACGCCTTCGTCCACGGCCTCGAATTCCATCGTGGCCTTGTCGGTTTCGATTTCGGCCAGAATGTCACCGGACGCAACAGAGTCGCCCTCCTTGACCAGCCATTTCGCCAGCGTGCCTTCTTCCATCGTCGGGGACAGGGCGGGCATCAGGATTTCGGTTGCCATGTTGGGCTCCTTTTACCTGTAGGTCACTTGTTTCACGGCATCGATCACCTCTTGGGTGGTGACCAGGGCGTGTTTTTCCAGATTGGCGGCATAGGGCATCGGGACATCCTTGCCGGTGCAGGTGATGACAGGTGCATCCAGATAATCGAAGGCCTCCTGCATCAGGACCGAACTGATATACCCCCCGACGGACCCCTGGGGCCAGCCTTCTTCGATGGTGACACAGCGGTTGGTTTTCTTGACCGACTCGATGATCGTTGCCGTGTCCATCGGGCGCAGGGTGCGCAGATCGATGACCTCGGCCTCGATACCCTCTTCGGCCAGCTTCTCGGCGGCTTCAAGCGCATAGGTCATGCCGATGCCGAAACTGACCAGCGTGACGTCACCGCCCTCGCGCCAGATCCGGGCCTTGCCGAAGGGAACCGTGTAATCCTTGATGTCCGGCACATCAAAGCTGCGACCGTAGAGAATTTCGTTCTCCAGAAAGATCACCGGGTTCGGATCGCGGATCGCGGATTTAAGCAACCCTTTGGCATCGCTTGCGGAATAGGGCATGACCACCTTCAGCCCGGGGATCTGCATGAACCATGCGGCATAGTCCTGACTGTGCTGCGCCCCGACACGGGCGGCGGCGCCGTTGGGGCCGCGAAACACCATCGGTGCGCCCATCTGGCCGCCGGACATATACAGGGTCTTGGCCGCCGAGTTGATGATCTGGTCCATGGCCTGCATGGCAAAGTTGAAGGTCATGAATTCGACGATCGGGCGCAGGCCGCCAAAAGCCGCGCCGACGGCAATACCGGTAAAGCCGTGTTCGGTGATCGGCGTGTCGATCACCCGCTTGGCACCGAATTCATCCAGTAACCCCTGACTGATCTTGTAGGCACCCTGATATTCGGCGACCTCTTCGCCCATCAGCAGAACCGTATCGTCGTTGCGCATTTCTTCGGCCATGGCGTCGCGCAGGGCCTCGCGCACCGTCTGTTGTTTCATCTGCGTGCCTTCGGGCCAGTCCGGCGTTCTGTCGGCCGCGGCCGGTTCTGGCGGTTCGGCCGGTTCCGCGGCGGCAGCGGCCTTGGAGTTCTGATCTTCCGTCGTATCGGCGGGCGCCTCGGATGCCGCATCGGGCACCTCTTCACCATCCTCGACCAGGATGGCGATGGCGGTGTTGACCTTGACCCCTTCCGAGCCCTCGGGGATCAGGATCTTGCCCAGGACGCCTTCGTCCACGGCCTCGAATTCCATCGTGGCCTTGTCGGTTTCGATTTCGGCCAGAATGTCACCGGACGCAACAGAGTCGCCCTCCTTGACCAGCCATTTCGCCAATGTGCCTTCTTCCATCGTGGGGGACAGGGCGGGCATCAGGATTTCGGTTGCCATGTTCTGTCTCCCTTATGCGTTCTGTGGTGCCGTGTCGGCGTAGATGTCGGTCCAAAGCTCATCGAGCGCGGGTTCCGGGCTGTCCTTGGCAAAGTCGGCGGCGTCATTGACCACCTGCTTGATTTCCTTGTCGATCGCCTTGAGATCGTCTTCGGATGCATGGTTCCCGGTCAGCAGAAGGCTGCGCACCTGTTCGATGGGATCGCGTTCCTCGCGCATTTTCTGGACTTCTTCGCGGGTACGGTATTTGGCCGGGTCCGACATGGAGTGACCGCGATAGCGATATGTCTTGATCTCCAGGATATACGGCCCTTTACCCGAACGGCAATGCGCCACGGCCTTGTCGCCGGCCTCTTTCACGGCCAGCACATTCATGCCGTCCACCGCTTCGCCGGGAATGCCGAAGGCTTCGCCGCGGGTATGGATGTCGGGGGTCGATGTCGATCGTTTTTGCGACGTGCCCATCGCGTACTGGTTGTTCTCGATCACGAAAACCACCGGCAGATTCCACAGGGCGGCCATGTTGAATGTCTCATAGACCTGACCCTGGTTGGCGGCGCCGTCCCCGAAATAGGTAAAGGTGACGCGCCCATTGCCCTGATATTTGTCGGCAAAGGCCAGCCCGGCCCCCAGCGGCACTTGGGCGGCGACGATCCCGTGCCCGCCGTAGAAATGTTTTTCCTTGGAAAACATATGCATCGAGCCGCCCTTGCCTTTGGAATAGCCGCCTTCGCGGCCGGTCAGTTCGGCCATGACGCCCTTGGGGTCCATGCCACAGGCCAGCATGTGCCCATGATCGCGATACGAGGTAATGCGCTTGTCGCCCTCTTCGGCGGCCGCTTCCAGCCCGACGACCACGGCTTCCTGTCCGATGTACAGATGACAGAACCCGCCGATCAGGCCCATGCCATACAATTGCCCCGCCTTTTCTTCAAAGCGGCGGATCAACAGCATTTCCCGATAATATGTCTTCAATTCATCTGCGGAAACGTTCGGTTTCTTGGCGGTCTTCTTGGCAACCATCGCGCGGCACTCCCCCTCCGGATCAATAGTTTAGCGTTAAACCATGTCATACCGAATTTCGTCGAAGGTAGCGAGGAAAATCCTGCAAACGGGAAATGCCCCGCTGTCGCAAGCTCAGCGGATGACGATTTCGTCGGCGCGCAGCAGCCCCAGAACCGATCTGGCCTGTTGATCCAGCAGATCCAGATCCAGGTAATCGTCCGACAGGCGATGAGTCAGGTTTTCCGCCGTTTCAATGTCCTGCTCCAGCCGCGTGAGGGTTTCGCTCAGAGCGTCGGTTTCGGCCAGAATCTCGACACGTCGAAACAGGCCATAATCCCCCTGCACGGCAGCAAAGGTGAAATAGGCACATAGCGCGAAAGTGGCCGTGAAATATATCACCGGGCCAAAGCCGGGTCTGGATGAACGTGTCAATTGTACTGCCTCACATGCGCCCTTGGCGGGCGTCTTCGGGCAGTATGGCACAGGTGATTCGCCTTGTGAATCCCCGATTTCGGGGGAGGTGTCCGGGCTGGGCCCGGACGTCGGCTGCGTCAGCCCGCGGCCGAGGCCGCGTGGATGCTGCCGATGGTCTCTGCCAGCGTCGCGTCGAATGCGCTGTCGGGTTGGTCCGCCGACAGGCCTTCGGTCAGGGCGCGGGAAAATGAAGCAATCACCCCGGTGTTCTGTGCCAGCCGCCGGTTCGCTTCCTCGCGGCTGTAGCCGCCGGACAGCGCCACGACCCGCATCACGCGCGGGTGCTCGACCAGAGGCGCATAGAGATTGGTCTTTTCGGGCAAGGTCAGTTTCAGCATGACCTGCTGATCGGCAGGCAGGGCGTCCAGATGGCGGGTCAGCTCGGCCAGCAGCAGATTTTCGGCTTCGGCCTTGTCCGCGATGCTGATCGTGACCTCGGGCTCGATGATCGGGATCAAACCGTGGCTCAGAACGCGCCCGGCGATGTCGAACTGTTGTGCCACGATGGCCTTGATGCCGCTGGCGGATGCCGCGTCGATCACCGAGCGCATCTTGGTGCCGAAAATCCCGGCAGCGACGGCGCGTTCCAGCAGCGCGTCCAGATCCGGCATGGGTTTCATCAGCCGCACGCCGTCGGTCTCGTCTTCAAGGCCCTTGTCTATTTTCAGGAACGGCACCACCCGGCGTTTGTCCCACAGATAGCGAGCAGACGGAATGCCGTCGATCTCGCGGTCCATGGTCATTTCAAACAGGATCGCGCCCAGAATATGTTCGCCGGTAAAGGCCGGAGATCTGACGATCCGGCTGCGCATGGCGTGGATCTGGTCGAACATTTCCGCTTCGGAGCTATAGGCATCTTCGCCCACGCCATACAGTTTCAGAGCCTTGGGCGTTGATCCGCCGCTCTGATCCAGGGCCGCGATGAAACCCGCTCCGGATGTCATTTGCTGGGTCTGGATATCCTTGGACATGTGCGTTTTACCTGTGTTGCTTGTTCTGGGTGCGGCGATCGGATGGACCGGGCAGGGCGGTCTTAGGCCAGCCCGCGTACCGTTTCAATCATGTTGGCGCGAAAACGGGCCTGTTTGCGCTAGCAACGCGCCGGGCGCGCGCGTCATCCGTTCAAGGCGGCGACACCCGGCAGAATTTTGCCTTCCATCCATTCCAAAAACGCCCCGCCGGCGGTTGAAATATAGGTGAAGCTGTCCGCGGCCCCGGCCTGATTCAGCGCCGCCACCGTATCGCCGCCGCCCGCCACGCTGATCAAGGCGCCGGAGCGGGTCAGGTCCGCCGCCTTCTGTGCGGCTGCGGTGGTCGCTGCATCAAACGGCGGGATCTCGAACGCGCCCAGGGGGCCGTTCCAGATCAGCGTCTTGGCCCCGGTCAGGACCGCCACGATGCGCGCGACGGTTTCCGGCCCGGCGTCCAGGATCATCGCATCCGGCGGGCATTCGTTCGCGGGCACGGTCGTACATTCGGCCCCGGCGCGGAATTCGCGGGCGACCACAATGTCACTGGGCAACAGGATGGCGCATCCGGCGGATTGGGCTTTGGCCAGGATGGCGGCAGCGGTGTCGGTCATCTCATGCTCGCACAGGGATTTTCCCACATCCACGCCCTGCGCCGCGAGAAAGGTATTGGCCATGCCGCCGCCGATGATCAGGTGATCGACCTTCTCGACCAGATTGCCCAACAGGTCCAGCTTGGTGGACACCTTGGCACCGCCGACAACCGCTGCGACCGGGCGTCTGGGGCTGGACAGGGCGGCTTCGAGCGCGGTCAGTTCCGCCTGCATCAACCGTCCGGCGCAAGACGGCAACAGACCGGCCAGCGCTTCGGTCGAGGCATGTGCGCGATGGGCGGTTGAAAAGGCGTCGTTGCAATAAACATCGCCGAGGGCGGCAAATTCGGCGGCGAGATCTGCGTCGTTGCGTTCTTCGCCGGCGTGAAACCGGGTGTTTTCCAGCAACAGAACGGAACCATCCGCCATCCCGGCGACGGCGGCTTGAGCTGCCGGGCCACGGCTGTCGGCACAAAAGACAACCGGCACGTCAAACGCATCCTGCAGGGCAGGCACCAGCGGGCGCAGGGACATTTCGGGCACATGCTGGCCCTTGGGGCGGCCGAAATGCGCCAGCAGGATCGGTTTGCCGCCGGCTTTCAGAATGTCGTGGATGGTTGGCACCAGACGCTGGATCCGCGTGTCATCCGTGACCTTGCCCTTGTCGACCGGCACATTGATATCGACCCGCACCAGAACCCGTTTCCCTGCAAGTTCGACGTCGTCCAGCGTCTTCCAGCCCATGCTCAGATCCTTTTGTCAAAATCAGACGCCTTTTCTCACATTTTTCCGGTAGGTCAATGCCTCACTTGGCAATCCGCGGCTGCGGCCTTAGGTATCTGCCCGAGCCCGCAAAACAGGAGAGCCAGATGGCCGAGTACAAAGACCCCGAAAACACCATTCTGATGGAGCTGAAGGACGGCACCGTCGTCATCGAACTGCTGCAAGAGGTGGCGCCTCTGCACAGCCAGAGAATGAAGGAACTGGCGCGTGCCGGGGCCTATGACAATGTCTGTTTCCATCGTGTGATCGACGGGTTCATGGCCCAGACGGGCGATGTCAAGCACGGCAACATGGAAGATGGTTTCAACCTTCGCATGGCCGGGACCGGCGGGTCCGACATGGACGATCTGCCGGCCGAATTTTCCAAGCTGCCCCATGATCGCGGGACCTTGGGTGCGGCGCGGTCATCCGATCCGAACAGCGCCAATTCGCAGTTTTTCGTCAACTTCAAGGACAACAGTTTTCTGAACGGGCAATACACCGTCTATGGCCGCGTGATCAGCGGCATGGAGCACGTCGATGCCATCGCCCGTGGCGAGCCGCCCGCGGACCCGGACCGCATGATCAGCGTCAAGGTCGCCGCCGATGTATAGGCTGGCCGCGACACTCGCGCTTGTTGTCTGCCCCGCATTGGCCGGTGCGACCGAAATGCAGATCCAGATCGAAGGCGAAGGGGCGAACGGCATCGTCACCATCGACCTGCTGGAAGACGTGGCACCCAACCATGTGGCGCAGATCGCGGCGCTGGCGCGCGAAGGGGCCTATGACGGGGTTGTGTTCCATCGCGTGATCGACGGATTCATGGCCCAGACCGGCGATGTCCAGTTCGGCAAGATGGGCCAGGACCTGGGCCGCGCGGGCAGGGGGGGCTCTGAGCGCCCGGACCTTGCGGCGGAATTTTCGGATGTGCCGTTTGATCGCGGCGTGGTCGGCATGGCCCGGTCGCAGCATCCGGACAGTGCCAACAGTCAGTTTTTCATCATGTTCGACGAAGGCCATTTCCTGAACGGGCAATATACCGTCGTGGGCCGTGTCACGGACGGGATGGATGTGGTGGATGCCATCAAACTGGGGAGCGGACAGAACGGTGCTGTGGTCGGTCAGCCGGATGTGATGAAGTCCGTCACGATCACCGACTGACGGCATTCCCAATGGCCATTGCGTGTGGCGACCCGGCTGGACAAGCCGTTGCGCCACACCTTTCGACAAGGGCGGCAAGTTGCCCTTTGTCGGGCCGCAAACCTGATGAACGCTGAAAGCGTGAAGATGAAAACAGGCATCGCCCCATATTGTGGCGATGCCTGTTTCAGTTTGCGCGCTGCGCGGCTTAGCTGGAGACGTCTGCCTTGGAAGCGGCGGGGTTCGCACCGGCTGCCGGGGTCTTGTTGGACCGGCCCGGATTCAGCGGGTCGTCCTGACGTTGAACCGAGCCTTCGAAATGGGCGCCGCTCTCGATCGCGATTGTCTTGTGGATAATGTCGCCTTCGACCCGTGCGGTCGAGGTCAGGCGCACCTTCAGGCCACGCACGCGGCCGACGATTCGACCATTGATCACCACATCGTCGGCGATGACCTCGCCCTTGATCGTTGCGGTTTCACCAATGGTCAGCAGGTGGGCGCGAATATCGCCTTCGACCGTGCCTTCGACCTGGATGTCGCCGCTGGTCTTGATGTTGCCTGTAATGTGCAGATCCGCCGACAGGGTCGAGGCCGGCGGTTTGGGCTTGCTTGGGCTGGGTTTGAAATCGGTGGTCGCCGTCGCGGCGGGCGCACTGCCAGGTGCGGCCGGTTTTGCGTCATCGGCGGTCGTTTTGGACCCGGGCTCGTTGATTTTGCTTTTCGAAAACATTGCTTGCAGCCTTGATGTAGATCATGGGGTTAACAGGTGTTCCATTGACCCGAACTTCATAGTGAAGATGTGTGCCGGTCACCCGTCCGGTGCTACCCATATCAGCAATGTGATCACCGCGCGAGACCCTTTGGCCCTTCTTGACGCGAATGCGGGAGTTATGTGCGTAATAGGTTTCGATGCCAAAATCATGTTTGATCTTGACCAGACGGCCAAAGCCCGACTGCCAGCCGGCATGGGTCACGACACCATCCGCGGTGGCGAAGATATCCGTGCCCGCCTTGCCTGCGAAATCGGACCCGTTGTGCATTCTGCGGCCGCCGGTCTTGGGGTCGCGACGGTATCCGAATCCGCTTGTATAGCGGACCGCCGCCTTGATCGGGCTGGCGAACGGTGCACGTTCGGCCGCGATGCGATACAGGTTCAGCAGGTCCATCTGGTTCAGGATCTTGTTGGCGCGCAATTCGTCCACGCTTGGGTCATCTTCACCACGGGTGGTGAACGACAGTTTGGTCAGGGGACCGCCCTGTCCACTGTAGTCGCGGCGCAGCTGGTTGATGATCTTGTCCGTGGGCATCCCTGCGCTGCGGAACATCTTGTCCAGAGGCAGCACCGAGATCGTCATCGCTTCTTCCAGTTGCCGGAATATCTGGTCGTTCTGCTCCTGCATCAGCTTGAGATCGCGTTCCAGCTTGTCTGCGGTTTGCAGCGCTGCCTCGGCGTCGCTGAGGATCTGATCGCGTTCGCGCGCGGTGGCCGAAAGAGCGTTGGCCAGGAAATCGACCGGGACCTGGGCGCCTTCGGATGCGTCGCCGGCGTCACCGTCCAGTTTCGCGGCTTGCAGCTTGTTCAGGGTATCCTGCATCGCCTTGCGGTCGCGCATGGTGCCGCGCAGTGTCGTCTGGGTGACTTCGATCCCGGTTTCCAGTTCGCGCCGCCGCGTTTCGGACTGCAACAATTCGGATTGCATGACCGAGATCTGGCGCAGGGCGGCGTTGAATCTTTCCTGTGCGGCCTGCGCTTCTTCAGCCCTTGTATCGCGTTCCTGCGATAGCGCATTCAGCCGCTGCTGATAGGTGATCTGATCCCGCTTCGCCTGTTCCCGAAAGTTGCCGGATCCGATGCTGTCCATCAGCAGGATGGCAGTCGCGATGATCGCCCAACCGACAAGGGCGGCTGCACCGGCCGAGGCGACCAACTGCGTCGCGGGACGCAGCCGGATGAAACGGGTGTCGGTGTCGGATTTCAGGAACAGGCGCCGTTCGGGAAAGAAACGTTCCAGAAGCGCATGTGTCTTAATTGCCAAACGTGTCCGCAAAGGCCTGTCCCTCACCTGTCCCCTGAAAGGTGCGGCTCGTCTCAACAAGTTCACCTTCGGGGCTGGATAGACAGCGCGTTTGACAAGGGCAAGTCACTTGCGTCGTTAACAGTCATCTGCCCGTGGTTTGCCCCGGAACCGGCGAAAAGTTGCCGATCGCGCGACCATGTTTGGGCTTCGGATGGCAGATTTTTGCCTGATGGCGGGGTGTTTCAAATGGTCATCTCTTTGTGGTGGGCTGAGCCATAGCCGGTGTCGTTCCCACGCGCGAGCGCCACAAGACCGCGATCGCGCCGGACGGTGGGGCAGACGTCGTGCCAAGCGAGACACTCCTGCAACAGCTTGCCTGCAACAGTTTGGTCCGGACGAAGAAACGCCTCGAAGATGCGCGGCGCCTTGCCGAACACCGGACGCGCAACTTCAAACCGGGATTTCCGTCCGACCGTTTGCGCCACGCCCGGTCGGTAGCCGCCCAAGGCCTGGCGCTGGACCTGGCCGCAATCGCCATCTTGTTTGACCCCTATATGCGGTCCCGTCCAAGGGCCGCAGCCGGGCGCAAGAGGTATGCCGCACGTCCTACACCATCGCCGCTTGACAAAGCTTCCCTATGTCAATTGGCATTGAAGTTTGACCCCCTATCGGCGTCCAATATTGACCCCCTTGTGCTGAGCAGGCCCGGCGCTGCGTAGCCCTCACATAGCGCAGCGGCGGCGGGCCTGCGGGGTTTCGGGTTAGCGCTATGCGCGGTTCTTGAAGCGCCAGCTTTCGTTTCCGGTTTCGACGATCTCGCAGTGGTGCGTAAGCCGGTCGAGCAACGCGGTTGTCATTTTGGCATCGCCGAAGACGCTGGGCCATTCGCCGAAGGCCAGGTTGGTTGTGACGATGATGGATGTGCGTTCGTAGAGTTTGCTGATCAGGTGGAACAGGAGCTGTCCGCCGGTCTGGGCGAAGGGCAGATAACCCAGTTCATCGAGGATCAGGAAGTCGAGGCGGGAGATGAGATCGGCGGTTCGGCCCTGGCGTTCTGCGCGGGCTTC
>JAEKDP010000014.1 GCA_016521575.1 Rhodobacteraceae bacterium F11138
CGGCCCTGGCTGTCGCAGATGGCGTGCAGCTTGGTGTTCATGCCGCCTTTGGTCCGACCCCTCTCGGGATCTTGCTGCGCAAGACCCTGCGGGCAGTGGATCAGGCGTCCACGCCCCCGTTTTTCGCGGCCATGCTGGTCGCTGTCCGGTGGGCCTTGAGATACGTTGCGTCGATCATCACGGTCTTCTCTTCGTCGTGTTCAGCGGCCAGCCCGACGATCATCCGAGCGAAGATGCCGTTGTCGCTCCATCCTTTCAAGCGATTGTACAGGGTCTTGTGTGGGCCGTATTCAGCAGGCGCATGGCGCCACCGTAAGCCATTGCGGTTGATGAAGATAATGCCGCTCAAGACACGCCGGTCATCGACGCGTGGCTTGCCGTGGGACTTCGGGAAGAAGGGCTCAAGACGCACCATCTGCGCATCGCTCAGCCAGAAAAGATCAGACATGTTCACCGCTCGTCTTTTCGAACCGTGAATCACGCCCCTACGCGGAAAATCAATGGGTCCTGACCCTAGGGGAAAGCTTTCGTTTGGGTTCTTGGCCGACATACATCACCGGTTGCCCATGTTCTTGTTCGCCATCGATCGGTTCAGGCAACTTGGCGGCGCGAATCGCCGTAGCAACTTGCTCTGTGACGAATTGGGCGTCAGTGAGAATTTCTTGAAAACCTTCCTTCAAAGCCGGATAGTTTGCGACGAAAGCTCCAACCGCCACGACCCCAGCATAAATCTCACCGCGAATTGAGCCTTCTTCGAGTTTCCCGAGTTGGAAATATGCCCCAACACCCCGCCGGCCCTTTCGCCAACTGCTTTGACCGATGTGGCGAGAGATCGAATACAAAAATCGTTCGGCATCAAGTTCGTGGAGTTCAAGCGGTGTATCGAATGAAAGCTGCAGCCGGAACTGTGAGACTTCGTTTTCATATCCGCTGGTCTGGTAGTTAAAATCCGAAAGCTGTTCGTCGAGAAGCCATTTCTTGCCCTCGTCATTCACGAACTTTCCGCGTTTAAGCGTATTCCCAAATGGATTTGGGAAGTTTGGCAGATCGGCAAGGCGCAGAAGTTCCTCAAATGGCGGGGCCTCAACTTCGACAGCTTCGAGTGCTTTTAGGTCAATCTCATAGTGTCTATTCGAAGCCATTATCGGCACCCTAAAATTTTTTTTGAAGTTAGCCGATCGCTTGCTATTGGGCAAATTGAACCTGAAACGATGTGCTCGATTATTGCGACGGACGACATCCTTCCGAAACCAGAAAGGAAAATGGTCGTCACGGCTGAGGCGTGAGTTCTGCGACGACGCCACTGCCCGCCCACAATCCGGCTTGCCGCGTATCCGCAGCGAATGACCGGGATCCGCCGGACTTGCGGGTGGTGCCAGCTGATTCCAGTGCCGCCCAAATGTCCAGACTGGGCTGGGAGCGGACGAATGCAGCCGCAGCGTGGCTCAGGCACGATCTCGGGCACTATGGGCTCTTTACTGACCTTGGCCGCAGTTTTCATAAACGACCGCTTTGCAGTCTGGGTCAGAAATGCTTGACGTTTGGGTCAGATTTGAATGACGGAATTCGTCAGTTTATTGAGGTTCTCGCGGTCGATTGAGTCAAAGGTTCGCGACGTCCCACACTTCTATCAAACGTCACACGGCGTGGACCTTTTTGCCGGAAAGTTGGCACGACCTGCTTTTTGCTCGTGCGGTCTGCGGCTTGCAAGCTTGCGTCCATGCGGGAGGGGTCGGGCAATGCTGTTCAACGGGGCGCACGATCCGGGCAAGCGCCCCAGCTCGGATCGATCCTGAGCCACTGGGGGGCGTTGGTCGTTTGGCAGGGGCAGCAGGGTTCGAACCCGCGACCTACGGTTTTGGAGACCGTCGCTCTACCAGCTGAGCTATACCCCTAGGACCGGGGTTTTCCTATGCCAGCGCAGGCGGCGGGGCAAGAGGAAATCTGCGGAAAGGAGAAAGGATCGTTTGGATGCCCCATCCTTTCGACCTGGCCGCGCAACAAGACCAGATCCAGAGCCCGTTTGCCGCGAGGTGCCAGCCCCAACGGGTTTCGGTCTGTTGTGCTGCGTGGTCACCATATGAACGCCATTCGCAATGAAGAGCCAGAAAACTGCGGCAGGGCATTCCCGTTTCCCGACCAAATGCCTATGACTGATGCACCGCAGCGGAGTATCGGAATGAGTTTGCGCAAGAAAATCGCGGACAGCGCGTGGTTCAACAACACCATAGAGGGCGGTTTTGCCGCCTATATCCGTTTTGCCCATCACACGTCCAAATGGCAACGGATCGGCTTTGAGGACATGGATGACGCCGTGCGTTCGGGGGATGCAATCATCATGGCTTTGTGGCACCAGCGCCTGATGATGTCGCCCTATATGTTCGACAGCACGCTGGGGCCTTTCTGCTCGCTGACCTCGTCGGCGCGGGCCGGCAGCATGGTTGGCCGTTTGCTGGGGCGTTTCGGATTCGACACCGTGCCGATGTCCAGCCACAAGCGCCATGTGGCCCTGTCCCGTACCGTTCTGGGCAAAATTCGGGACGGGTATTCCATCGGCATCGCCTGCGATGGACCCCGCGGCCCGGCGCGGATCGCATCGACTGTACCGCTGGTCTGGGCGCGGGCGTCCGGCAAAAGAATATTCGTCGTCAGCTATTCGGCGCGCAGGCAGATCACCTTGCCGACCTGGGACCACCTGACCCTGCCCGCGCCCTTCACCAGCGGTGTGCTGATGTGTCAGGAATGGACGCAACAGGTGCCGCGCAAAGCGTCCGAGGACCAGATCGAGACCTTGCGCCTGGACCTGCAGGCCGCGCTGGACGAAGTTACCGATGCCGCGGACATCAAGGCGCGGGGCGCGGCTGACCGACGCTGAGCGCGGCCCGCTCCGGTTCCGCCAGATCCGCGCCGCAAATCGCCGTCTCATGGGCCAGGATCGTCTCGATCGGCCAGTGCCACCAAGCCAAGTCCAGCACCCGCTGGATCGCGCGCTGAATGGTTCGCAGGCCCGGGCCGGTCCGCGTCAAGGACTGTCTGGCGATCAGGCCGGCGGCTTGCCGGAAGATCCTAAAGATCGAGAGTCAGGCGCGGGCCGGCGCTGCCCGATACGCAGGGCGTGATCCATTCCTTGCGATCGTCAAGGGGCATGGTCAGTTCGCGATGGATCGGCGTGCCTTCCAGCCACCGGCATTTGCAATCCAGACATACCCCGCCTTCACAAGACGCCGGCACATGCACATCGGCAGCCCGCAGGGCTTGCAGCATCGTCTGGCCCGGGGCCACGGGAACCACCTGGCCGGAACGGGCCAGCAGGACCTCATAGGCCGGGTCGACACCCGCCGCGATGCCGAAATGCTCGACATGCAAACGTTCGCCAAGATGGCCCGCCTGTGTTTCGATCGCCTCCAGCATGCGCGCCGGACCACAGCAATAGAGATGCCCGTCCTCATCGAGCCCCGCGATGACGCGCGCAAGATCAAGACGTTGACCCGTTTCACTGAAATGAAACCGCACCCGGTCGGCAAGCCCCATTTCCTGAAGCATGGGCACAAAGCTGGCCCGATCAAGCGAGCCCGCACAATAGTGCAGCACGAACGGCCGCCCCGACGCCAGCAGCGACGGCAAGGCCGACAGGAAGGGGGTGATGCCGATGCCCCCGGCCACCATTGTAACCGCCGCATCCGCCGCTATGGGAAAGCTATTGCGCGGCAGAGAAACCAGCAATTCGTCCCCGACCTGCACGTCATCATGCAATTCACGCGACCCGCCCCGCCCGTCTTCTTCGCGCTGGACCGCGATGGTGTAAGTATCGTCGCGAGCGGGATCACCTGACAGCGAATACTGCCGGATCAGCCCGGACGGAAGATGGATGTCAATATGCGCACCGGCCGTGAAAGGCGGCAATTCCCAGCCGCCGGGATCTTGCAGATGAAACCGCTTCACGCGGGGGTCGATCTGCTCGATCCGGGAAACCACGGTCGTGACACGGTGAATTCTCTTGAGCATGAATTTACTCCGGTTCGATGATATCGCCGAGGTGGATTTCTCCGCCTTTCACGATTTTCGCGTTCAGCCCCGCCCGGTGCAGCAGAACCTCATAGATCTCCAGGCCGGTGATCTGTTCGATATGACGGCAGGGGGTTGTCAGCCTTGTCGCTTCGACCACGCAGGTTCCGACGCGAAAGCGGCGGCCGACAAGATGATTGAGCGGCACGCCACGGGTGGTGACGTTTCTGCGGTGTTGCTCGGGTTTCAGAATGATGTGGTGATCCCGCTTCAGCGCCTCAAGCGTTTCGGCCTCGAAGAACGTGATCTGGCGGCCTTCTTCGGGCCGGTCGGAATGAAAGGCCTCGTTGATCGAATGGCGGTCGCCCTCGACCCCCAACCCCTCAATCAGCTGAAGTTTTTCCATGTTTCGCATTGGCAGAAAGGAGCGCGGCGTCACATGCAGCCCTTCGACTTTTCCTGTGAATGTCATTCGTATGCCTCTTTGCTGTTCTTGTATTTTTCTGCCATTTCGCGGGTTCCCTTCAGCGGACGATAGCCGGGCAAGTCACGGATTCGCCGCAACCAGGCGCAGACCGCCGGATACTCGTCGAGCGGCAGTTCCCCGTCCCGCGCCGTGGCGATATAGGGAAAGACCGCGATATCGGCGATCGTGGGCCTGTCCAGACACAACCAGTCCCGATCAGCAAGATGGGCCTGCAGCTGCGCCAGAACCTTCAGCCCCGACGCCGTCGCTTTCCCGATGTCGATCCCATCCTCTTTGGTCAGATGCCAAAGCCGCGCCATCTGCGGGCCGTTTGACACCTCTTTGGCCGCAAAGGACAGCCATTCCGCGATCTTTGCCATGCCGATCGGGGTACGGTCCGCCCAGTCCGGGTCATATTTGGCCGCGAGATAGACAAGAATGGCCTGGCTGTCGCAGATGGTTTGCGCGCCGTCGCGCAACACAGGGATCTGCTGCATCGGATTCATCCTGGTGAATGCGCGCTCTTTTGTTGCCCCATTCAGCACATCGACGAAGATCGTTTCATAGGGCAGATCGAGACAGGCCAGCATCATGTGAATTTTCTGGCAGTTGCCGGACATGGGATGGTCATAAAGCACGCGCGTCTGTGGATGGTCAGTCATGGGAACACTTCCTACTGAAACAAATGGTTCAAGGATTTTTCAGACGACCCTTCGGGGGCGGCCGGTGTGCTGGTGGGGATTGTAATCTCGCCTGGCGTCACGGACTCTGCCTTTTCCGGCGATATCAGGTCGGGAAAAAACAGCAACAGGGCAATGACCGCGACATTCATCGCAATGAAGGGCAGTGGCCCGAGATAGATGTCGCCGGTGGAAATTCCGGCCCTGTCAGGACCAGGAACAGGCGCAACCGACCGCAGATAGAACAATGCAAAGCCAAAGGGCGCCGTCAGGAAACTGGTCTGAAGATTGATCGAAATCAGAATGCCGAACCACAGCAGATCCACATCCAGCGCAATTGCGGTCGGCAGCAGAAGCGGCACCACGATAAAGGCGATCTCGAAGAAATCCAGAAAGCAGCCCAATATGAAAATCAACAGCATGGAAAACACGATGAACCCCATGCGTTCGCCCGGCAGCATCGTCAGCAGCCCATGCAGCCAGCGGTCTCCGTCCAGGCCGTAGAAGGTCAGGCTGAAAAGCCGTGCGCCGATGAGAATGAAGTAGACAAAGATCGTCAACTGGGCCGTCCGGCGCAACGCGTCCGTCAACGCCCCGCCGCCAAGCCGCCCCCGTGCAAGCGCCAGAATCATCGCCCCGACCGCGCCCATCGACCCGCTTTCCGTCGGCGTCGCAATCCCAAGGAATATGGTCCCAAGCACAAGGAATATAAGACCCAGCGTAGGCACGATCGCATACACCGTCTGCCGCGCAAGGTCGCTGCAATATTGGCCGGACAGCACAGTCACAAGCATCAGCGCCAGCGCACCGGCGGCCACGGCGAACATTGTCCGCCCCGCATCCGTCGCGAAAAAGTCGCTGCCGAAATAGGTGACATAGCCGACAATCGTTCCGATAACGATCAACCCGACAAGACCCAGGTAATCACGCGCCCGCACCCGTACATCCGTCATCGCGGGCATCGCGCGCGGAAAGAATATGGCGACCCCGGCGATGAAGGCCGCGTAAAGACCGATCATCAGCGCGGACGGCAACAGCGCCGCATGATACATATCGCCAACCGGTTTGCCGATCTGATCGGCCATGACGATCAGCACCAGCGACGGCGGAACGATCTGTGACAATGTACCCGCCGACGTCACCGTTCCCGCGGCGATCCTGTGATCATAGCCCGAGCGCATCATGATCGGCAAAGCAATCAGCCCCATCGTCATGACCGACGCGGACACCACCCCGGTCGTCGCGCCCATGATCGTTCCGACAAGGATCACGGCAAAACACAACCCGCCACGCAGCGGGCCGAACAGCTGCGCCACCGCGCCCAACAGGTCTTCTGCGATGCCGGTTTTCTCGAACAGCGCCCCCATCAGGGTAAAGAACGGGACCGCCAGCAGGGTATCGTTGCTGATGATGCCGAAAATGCGATCCGGCTGCGCCTTCAACATCGGCCAGGACAGCGAAATGATGTCCGGAGTAAGCGTATCGAACAGCACACCGATCGCAAAAAAGGCAAGCCCGCCGGCCGCCAGCGTGAAAGCCACGGGGTAGCCCAGCAACAGTAACCCCATGACGGCAAAAAACATGAGCGGGGCAAGATTATGCGCAATCAGATCCAGCATGAAACCTCAGTGCCGCGAAAACGACTGGATCGCGCGGTAGATCTGGGCAACCGCTTGCAGGAACAATAGACAGAAACCCAGCACGATGATGCCCCTCATGGGCCAGACCAGCAGACCGCCATAGTTCAGCGACGCTTCGTTCTGCTCCCAGGAGCGCAGGAAGAACGGCCAGGACAACGCCACCATTGCCCCCGCAAACGGCAACAGCATGAACCCATGGCCAAGCAATTCGATCCAGTTTCGCGTTCGCCGTGAAAAACGGGCTGAGAAAATTTCAATGCGCACATGGGCGTTTTCCTTCAGCACCCATGCCGCACCGAAAACAATCATCGTCCCGACCAGATACCATTGCAGTTCGAGAAAGGCGTTGGATCCGACCGCAAAGAACTTGCGGGCCAGCGCATTGCCTGCGCTGACCAGAACCGAAAGCAACAACAGCCAGATCGTCGCGCGCCCGATCGCGGTATTCAACCGGTCGATCAATGTTGCCACCCGATCCACGCGGATCAGCCCCGATGCGATGCGAGGAAGCCCTGCGCCGCGCCATCATTGACCGACGACCACAGGATCTGATCATCGCGGAACGCTTTCCAATGATCATAGATGTCTTTGAAACCCGGATCGCTGGACGCCTCTGCATCCAGCAGCTTTTCGGCCGCGCTCTGCATCGCGATCATGATCTCCTCGCTCCACGACCGCAGTTCGACCCCGGCCCCGATCAACCGGCGCAAGGCGGCAATATTCAACGTGTCATACCGCGCGAGCATTTCGGTATTCGCCTCGGCCGAAGCCGACCTCAGAGCCTGCTTGAAGGTCTCAGGCAGCTCGTTATAGGCATCCAGATTGGCGATCATCGTGATCGATGCGCCAAGTTCCAACACGCCCGGCGCATAATAGTATTTCGCGACTTTCTGGAAACCGAGCCGCTCATCGTCATATGGCCCGACGAATTCAACCGCATCAAGCGCGCCGCGTTCCATCGCCGGATAGAGATCGGACCCGGGGATGGATTGCGGAACCGCACCCAGTTCGGCGAACACGGAACCGGTCAGCCCTGCGGCACGGATCCGCAGCCCCTTGATGTCGTCCAGCGTATCGATGGGCTTGCGATACCAGCCGCCCATCTGCGCGCCGGAATTGCCCGCCGGAAAGTTGATCGTATTGAACTCTGCATAAAGCTCGCGCATCAACTCCAGCCCGCCGCCCTGATTCATCCAGGCATTGTGCTGACGTGGCGACATGCCGAAAGGGACACCGGTATCGAACATGAGCGCGGGACTTTTGCCCAGATAATAGAAACCGGCCGTAAACCCTGCCTCGACGGTTCCATTCTGCGCCGCCTCTAATACGCCCAGCGGGGGCACGATTTCACCGCCGGCATAGGGGGTGATCTCGAATGCGCCATCGGTCAGCGCGGCAACGCGCTCGGCCAGGAATGTCGCACCGCCGTACAACGTGGCAAGCCCGGTCGGGAACGAGGTCGGCATGCGCCACCGGACCTTGGGGCCGGATTGCGCCAGCGCGGGCGCTGCAAGCGTGGATGCCGCCGCAACCGGCAGTGCCGATCCCCGTAGAAGTAAATCACGTCGTTTCATGGTCTCTCCCTTTTGTTGTGGGTGACAAGTTGCCCATTGGACAACTTGTTGTCAACAAAAATGCTGGATAGTATGTTCGGGGCAGAATAGCTTGCGCCAGCGGCAAGCTGCCGGAATGAAAAACCACGTCATCACAAAAGGGTACGGCATGAGTTCGTCGCTTGAACAACAGAGATTGGCGGGCAGCCACGCGCGGGCACTGCGGCGGGACAAGGGCTTTACCCTCGACGCGCTGGCGGATCGGTTGAAATTGTCAAAAGGTCACCTGTCCCGATTCGAGCGTGGTGAAAAGGCACTTTCGGTGATGTCTCTTCTGCGCCTTGCCGAAGCATTGGACACAACGGTCGGGCAATTGTTCGGGGAAAAAATCGAAGACGCCGATTTTCACAGGCTGCGCGCAAGCGACGCCAAATACGAATGCGCCGGACCGCGCGAAGCCGAGTACCAATATGCCATTCTGAGCGGCAAGGGAAAACACAGCACGTTTCTCATCCATCTGACGCGTGGCAAACGGCACGAAAGCCGGTCCCACCACCCGGGGCTGGAATTGCTGTATGTGAAATCCGGCAGCCTGCATATCAGATTGGCCGACAAAGCATTTGATCTGGATGAGGGCGATTATCTCGAATTTCCGGGAAGCATCCCGCACCTGATCGAAAGCAGAACCGAAACGGCGTCCTTCCTGCTGGTGGTTGTCTGACCCCATTCCAATCGACGTTCGACCGCGCCCCGATACGCGGTGTGTGCCGCTTGTCGTCATGGCCGGAACGGCTCTGACTTGATCCCTGCGGAAATTTGTGGATAGCTGAGTGGACTTTACGCGCGTCATCATTTCCTTGTCGGAGTAAAATAATGAGCCGGGGCAAGATCCGAAACATGGAGGAATTCGCCAAAGTCAGCGGTATTTCACGCCCGACCCTGTCGAAGTTCTTTCACGATTCAGAAAGCGTGCGGAAATCGACACGCGAACGCATCGAAAAGGCGCTGGACGAATATGATTATCGTCCGAACGTCTATGCCATGAACCAAAACCGGCGCACGACCCGAAATATCGGCATCGTGGTCCCGAACCTGGCGGACCCGTTCTTCAACGAAATCGGCCGCACGGTCGAACTGGCCTGCATCAAGGAAGGCTACAGCCCCATATTGCTCAGCTCGCACGGCAACCCGTCACAGGAAAGCGACAACCTGGACTCGCTGCGGGCCCTGAAACCGGCTGGCGTCCTGCTGGCCCCCTTTGGGCGCGCCTCGAACAAAAGCGACGTGGCAAAGTTTGCCAAGGACGTGCCGCTGGTACTGATCGACGCAAAGATCGACGGGATCGGAACGCCCTATTTCGGCACCGACAACAATCAAAGCATCAGACTGATTGTCGAGTACCTGTGCCGAAGCGGTTCCACCCCATGTTTTTTCGAAATGAAAACCCCCAGCAACCCCAACGCCAACAAGCGCCGGGCCGCCTATCTGAACAGCATGGAACGCCACGGGCTGCCCGCGCATATATTTCAGGCCGAAGGAGACGGCTGGGATTTCGAAGACATCGGCCGCAGCCGGGGGCACGAGATGCTGGCAGAGCAGGTATTCCCGACCAACACCATTCTGTGCAGCAATGACAGGCTGGCCATCGGGATGCTGTCTGCGGCCTATGGGTTGGGGCTGAGGGTCGGTCACGGCAGCGGCTGTGATCTGCGCATCGCCGGGCATGACGACCATCCGTTTTCGCGCTTTACCTGCCCGCCCCTGACCACCATCGCCCAGGATTATTCGGCAATCGCACAGCAAGCCGTGAAGACGCTTTTCCACGCGATAGAATCGGAAAAACGGGACACATCGCAGTCGGAAACACTGTTTGAGGGAAAACTGGTCATGCGCAGCTCGGCCTAAGAACCTGAAAATCATCGTGTATTTGCAAAATCTTTACACGGGTAAATAATTAATTGACTTCGCGTATCCCAAAGTCATAACGTCGGGTTAACATCGGTTATGAGGAGGAGAACTCAGGATGTCACTCAGGGTTTCAATGCTGGCCGCAACCGCTGTCGCCGCCGTGACGGTCGGCGGCGCGTCGGCCGAAACGACCATCACGATCGCCACCGTGAACAACGGCGATATGATCCGCATGCAGGGTCTGGCCGATGAATTCACCGCCGCCAATCCGGACATCAAGCTGGAATGGGTCACGCTGGAAGAGAACGTCCTGCGCCAGCGCGTGACCCAGGATATCGCCACCAAGGGCGGACAGTTCGACGTGATGACCATCGGGACCTACGAGGTTCCGATCTGGGGCAAGCAAGGCTGGTTGGTGCCGCTGAACGATCTGCCGCCGGCCTGGGACGCCGACGACCTGCTGCCCGCGATTCGCGGTGGCCTGACGGTGGACGGCGACCTGTATGCAGCGCCCTTTTATGGCGAAAGCTCGATGGTCATGTATCGCACCGACCTGATGGAACAAGCCGGGCTCGAGATGCCGCAGGCCCCGTCCTGGGAATTCATCGGGCAGGCCGCCGAAGCGATGACCGACAAGGAAAACGAAATCTACGGCATCTGCCTGCGCGGCAAGGCCGGATGGGGCGAGAACATCGCGCTTCTGACCGCGATGGCCAACTCGTTCGGGGCGCGCTGGTTCGACGAAAACTGGCAGCCCGAACTGAACGGCCCGGAATGGACCCAAGCCGTGACCTATTACATGGATCTGATGAACAACTACGGCCCGCCGGGCGCGTCAACCAACGGGTTCAACGAAAATCTGTCGCTGTTCCAGCAGGGCAAATGCGGCATGTGGATCGATGCAACTGTTGCGGCTTCTTTCGTGACCAACCCCGAGGAATCGACCGTTGCGGACAAGGTCGGCTTTGCGCTGGCGCCCGACAACGGGCTGGGCAAACGCGGAAACTGGCTGTGGGCCTGGTCACTGGCAATCCCGGCGGGATCTGATGCGACCGATGCGGCCAAGACCTTTGTCGCCTGGGCAACATCGAAAGAATACACCGCGCTGGTGGCCGAGAACGAAGGCTGGGCAAACGTGCCGCCGGGCACCCGGATCTCGCTGTATGAAAACGCGGATTACCTGGCTGCGGCACCATTTGCAGAGATGACCCTGGCTTCGATCAACGCCGCCGACCCGACCGCCCCGTCGATCAAGCCGGTGCCCTATACAGGTGTCCAGTTCGTCGCCATCCCCGAGTTCGCCGGCATGGCCACCGAAGTCGGACAGGAAATTTCTGCCGCGCTGGCTGGTCAGCAATCGGTCCAGGACGCGCTGGACAAGGCGCAGGCCATTGCCACGGACGAAATGGAAGCGTCCGGCTACTGACCGGCACGGCAAGACCCCAGGGGGCGACCTCTCCCTCCGCCCCTGGGCAAACCCCTCACAGGTTTCCCAAGACTTTCCGCAGATGGCCGCAAGGCCCTCATCAGAGGATGTGCACCATGGCAACGCAACATTCCCGGTCAGCAGCGCGGCTCATGATGGCCCCGGCAGTGGTTCTGCTTCTGGGCTGGATGCTGATCCCCCTGACCATGACACTTCTGTTTTCGTTCAAGAAATATCTTCCCCTGCGTGGTGGCGACCTGGGTTGGGTCGGTTTTGACAACTATGTGCGCTTCGTCACCTCCAGCGCCTTCTGGCCTTCGGTCCTGACCACCCTGATCATCGTCAGCGGCGTCCTGATCATCACCGTCGTCTTCGGCATCCTGCTTGCGATCCTGCTGGATCAACCCATGTGGGGTCAGGGCATTGTCCGCATCCTGGTCATCGCGCCCTTTTTCGTGATGCCCACGGTATCGGCGCTGGTCTGGAAAAACATGTTCATGGACCCGGTGAACGGCCTGCTTGCCCATCTCTGGGGCGCATTCGGTGCCCAGCCGGTCGAATGGCTCAGCCAGGCCTCGGTGCCGTCCATCGTGATGATCGTCTCCTGGCAGTGGCTGCCCTTTGCGACCCTGATCCTGCTGACCGCGATCCAGTCGCTGGACAGCGAACAGATGGAAGCCGCCGAAATGGACGGTGCACCGATCCTGTCGCGGTTCTGGTACATTGTCCTGCCGCATCTGGGCCGGGCGACAACCGTGGTGATCCTGATCCAGACCATCTTTCTGTTGTCGATCTTCGCCGAGATCTTCGTGACGACGCAGGGCAGTTTCGGCACCCGGACCCTGACCTATCTGATCTACCAGAGGGTTCTGGAAAGCCAGAATATCGGCCTGGGATCCGCCGGTGGTGTCTATGCAATCATTCTGGCCAATATCGTTGCGATTTTCCTGATGCGCATCGTCGGCAAGAATCTGGACGGGTGAGGAGGAAACCATGTCTCGCTCAGTGACGACCCAACGCAAGATCATCAACACGACGGCCGCATGGGCGGTCGGGCTGCTGATCTTCTTTCCGATCCTGTGGACCATCCTGACCAGCTTCAAGACCGAAGCACAGGCCATTTCCGACCCGCCCGTCTTTCTGTTCTTCGACTGGACCCTGGAGAACTATACCGAGGTCCAGGAGCGTTCCGACTATATGCGGTTCCTGTGGAATTCGGTGATCATCGCGGGCGGGTCCACCCTGTTGGGCATCATCGTTGCGATCCCGGCGGCATGGTCGATGGCCTTTGTCCCCTCGAAACGGACCAAGGATATCCTGCTCTGGATGCTTTCGACCAAGATGCTGCCGGCGGTGGGCGTCCTGTATCCGATCTACCTGATTTTCATAAACATGGGGCTGCTGGACAGCAAGATCGGGCTGGTCGTTGTCCTGATGCTGACCAATCTGCCGATCATCGTCTGGATGCTGTACACCTATTTCCGCGAAATCCCGGGCGAGATCCTGGAGGCAGCTCGCATGGACGGGGCGTCGCTGAAAGAAGAAATCCTGTACATTCTGACACCGATGGCCATCCCCGGCATCGCCTCGACCGTGCTTCTCAACATCATCCTGGCCTGGAACGAGGCATTCTGGACGCTCAACCTGACCGCGGCCAACGCCGCGCCGCTCACCGCGTTCATCGCCAGCTACTCCAGCCCCGAAGGGCTTTTCTATGCCAAGCTCAGCGCGGCATCCACCATGGCGATTGCGCCGATCCTCATCCTCGGCTGGTTCAGCCAGAAACAACTCGTGCGCGGCCTGACGTTCGGCGCGGTGAAATAGGGAGCAGACCGATGGGACAGATTTCCCTCAATCAAGTGACCAAGAGTTTTGGCGACATTCAGGTGATTCCCCCGCTGGACCTGACCATCGAAGACGGAGAATTCACCGTATTCGTCGGCCCCTCGGGGTGCGGAAAATCCACGCTGCTGCGCCTGATTGCCGGGCTGGAGGACGTGACATCGGGCCATATCGCGATCGACGGCGCGGATGCCACCAGCGTGCCCCCCGCCAAGCGCGGCCTGGCGATGGTGTTCCAGTCCTATGCGCTGTACCCGCATATGAGCGTGCGCAAGAACATCGCCTTTCCAATGCGCATGGCCGGCATGGATGAGGCCGAGCAGAAACGCCGGATCGACGCCGCCGCCGCGGCACTGAACCTGACGGACTATCTGGATCGCCGCCCCGGGCAGTTGTCGGGCGGGCAGCGCCAGCGCGTCGCCATCGGCCGGGCCATCGTGCGCGAACCGTCGGCCTTTCTGTTCGACGAACCCCTGTCCAACCTGGACGCCGCTCTGCGCGTCGGCATGCGGCTGGAAATCAGCGAACTGCACGAGCGTCTCAAGACCACGATGATCTATGTCACCCATGACCAGGTCGAAGCCATGACCATGGCCGACAAGATCGTCGTTCTGCGCGCCGGTCATATCGAACAGGTCGGCTCGCCGCTGGAATTGTATCGCACACCGCGCAACAGGTTCGTCGCCGGTTTCATAGGCTCGCCCAAGATGAACTTCATCGAGGGGACCGAGGCCGCAAAACTAGATGCCCATGCGATCGGCATTCGCCCCGAACATATCGACGTCTCCGCCACCGAGGGGATGTGGTCCGGCACCGTCAGCGTGTCCGAGCATCTGGGTTCCGATACTTTCTTTCACGTTCACGGCACCGGTCTGGCTGATGCGATCACCGTGCGCGCGGGCGGCGAGGTCGATTTCCGCCACGGCGACCGCATTCATCTGACTCCGCGCGGCGATGCCATCCACCGCTTTGACGCCCAGGGCAACAGCATCGGATGACGTTTCGCCCAAGAGGCGGCACCCCACCCTGTCCCGCCGCCATCCGCCCGTTGGCCGCCAAACCCGGATCTTTCAAGTGAACGCCGCCCTGCTTTCGCTCATCCAAGCCGCAAAGGACGTGCACCCGATGAGGTTGAGTACCGATACCCTGAAAAACCTGCCCGACGGGGTGGCCGGGCCGTCATATGACCGCCGCGCCCTGACCCCCGGGATCCTGCATATCGGGCTGGGCAATTTTCACCGGGCGCATCAGGCGGTGTATCTGGACGCGTTGTTTGATCTGGGGCTGGATCATGACTGGGCGATCATCGGCGCCGGGATCATGCCCTTTGATCGCGAGCGCCGCGAGATGCTGGATCGACAGGACTATCTGACGACCGTGGTCGAGATGTCCGAGGACCGGCGCGACGCGCGCGTCACAGGTGCAATGATCGGGTTCTGTCCTGTCGACACCCAAAGCATCATCCGGCAGATCGCGGATCCGGCGATACGCATCGTTTCACTGACCATCACCGAAGGCGGCTATTTCATTGACGCCACCACGGGGGCCTTCGATCCTCAAGACCCTGATATCATTCATGATGCGCAGAACCCCACCGAACCCAGAACCGTTTTCGGCCTGCTGCTGGCCGGGCTTGCGCTGCGCCGCCAGAATGGCCATCCTCCGCCGACGATTCTGTCCTGCGACAACATCCCGGACAACGGCCGGATCACCCGTCAGGCGCTGTGCGGGCTGGCGGCGATGTATTCGCCGGAACTGTGCGACTGGATTTCACGAAATGTCGCGTTCCCCGGGTCGATGGTCGACAGGATCACCCCGGCGACGACAGACAGCACGCGGGCGCTGGTGAAACAGCGGTTCGGGATCATTGATGCGGCTCCGGTCGCCTGCGAGCCGTTCAGGCAATGGGTGATGGAAGACAACTTCCCGCTGGGACGCCCCGCTCTGGAAAAGGTCGGTGTACAGTTTGTGCAAGACATCACCCCGTTCGAAACCATGAAGCTGCGGATTCTGAACGCCGGACACGCCGCCATCGCCTATCCGTCTGCTTTGATGGGTCATGCCTTCGTCCATGATGCAATGGCCGACCCGGACATATCTGACTGGCTGGACCAGTTGATGCGGCGCGAGGTCATCCCCACCCTGCAACCGGTTCCGGGGCTGGATTACCGCGACTATCTGGACACCTGCACCCGGCGGTTTTCCAACCCCGCGGTGCGCGACACCATTGCGCGGCTGTGTCAGGATGGGTCCAACCGGCAGCCGAAATTCGTGCTGCCGACCCTGACGGCGGCGCTGGACCAGAGCCGCGATATCGAGGGCCTTGCGCTGGAGGTGGCGTTCTGGTGCCGCTATTGCGCCGAAACCGCCGATCTGGACGACCCGCGCGCGGCGATGCTGGCCAGGGCGGCACGGGATTGCTCTGACCCGCCTGCTGGCTTTCTGGCATTGGGGGATGTATTTGGCCCGCTGCAACACAACGCGGTCTTTGCCACGGCCTTTGCCCGGCACATAAAGGCGCTTCGCGAACAGGACGCCCGTACGGTGCTGCGCCGGTATCTGAACCGAAAGGAAGCCTGACGTGATCCTCTGCTGCGGCGAAGCACTGATCGATATGCTGCCCGCAACCACGACAACCGGGGCGGATGCTTTCGTGCCCTGCCCCGGCGGTGCGGTGTTCAACACAGCGATCGCCCTTGGGCGGCTGGGCGTTCAGACCGGCCTGTTGTCAGGGTTGTCCCTGGACCTGTTCGGCCGCCAATTGACCGAGGCGCTTAAGGCCAGCCATGTTGATCTGTCGCATGTGGTCACGTCCGAGCGGCCCACGACGCTGGCGTTCGTGCGGCTGGTCGATGGCCACGCAACCTATAGTTTCTTTGATGAAAACTCGGCCGGGCGCATGTTGAATGCATCGGACATGCCGACGCTCGCGCAGGATATCACCGCGCTTTTTCTGGGCGGCATCAGCCTTGCCTGTGAACCGTGCGCGGACGCCTATGCCGGTCTGCTCGCCCGCGAGAGCAGCAAGCGGGCGGTCATTCTGGACCCCAATGTGCGCCCCGATTTCATCCACGACATTGACGGATACCGCGCGCGTCTGGACCGCATGATGCGGCTTGCCGACGTGGTCAAGGTTTCGGACGAAGATCTCAACTGGCTCGACCCCAGCCCGCTGTCGTTGACGGCCAAGATCGAGACGCTGCTGCAAAAAGGCCCCGGCATCGTCATCCTGACCAGGGGCGGCGATGGGGCGACGGGCTATATGGCCGACGGAACCGTGATCCATGCACAGGCACAACCGGTCAAGATCGTCGATACGGTCGGCGCGGGTGACACGTTCAATGCCGGTTTCATGGCCAAGCTGTCCGGACAGGGGGTTCTGTGCAAAACCGCCCTGCATGCGCTGTCGCCGGACCTGTTGGCCATGGCGATGCGCCACGCCAGCAGGGCAGCGGCCGTCACCGTGTCGCGCAGCGGCGCAAATCCCCCCTGGTCGACCGAGCTGTAATCCAAACCCATCGCCGGTCTTGCCGCCGCCCGACGCGGCCAAACCATGGTTTCCGTCCGGCCCACAGCGTTCCGCCTTGAACCCGATCAATCGCGTATCACCTATCGCGTTGAAATCCCTGATTTCAGGCGGCGAAATCTGATGCAGGTTTAAGGCGGATTGCGCTAGCGGCCTTTCCAGACCGGGTCGCGTTTTTCGGCAAAGGCGCGCGCGCCTTCCAGCTGATCCTCGGATGAATACAAGCGGTCGACGGTTTCCAGCTGGCGTTGGGTGATCCGGTTCATGGCGTCCTGGAACCGGGCATCCTCGGCATCGCGCACGATCTCCTTGATTGCCGCATAGACCAGCGGCGGACCGCTGGCGAGCAGCCGGGCCAGCTCCCAGGCACGGTCCATCAACCCTTCGGCTGGCAGGATCTCGTTCACCAATCCCCAGCGATGCGCTTCGGAGGTATCGAACCAGCGGCCGGTCAACAGAAGCTCCATCGCGATGTGATAGGGGATGCGCTTGGGCAGCTTGACACTGGCCGCATCCGCCACGGTCCCCGACCGGATCTCGGGCAAGGCGAATGTGGCATGGTCCGCCGCCAGGATCATGTCCGCGCTCAGGGCCAGTTCCAGACCGCCGCCACAGGCAATCCCGTTCACGGCGGCGATCACAGGCTTGTTCATTCCGCGCAACTCTTGCAATCCGCCGAACCCGCCGACACCATAATCGCCATCCACCGCATCCCCGTCCGCCGCGGCCTTGAGATCCCAACCGGGGCAGAAAAACCTGCCCCCGCCCCCGGTCAGAATCGCCACCCGCAAGGCGGGATCATCGCGGAAATCCTGAAACACCTCGCCCATGATGCGGCTGGTGGCCAAATCAATGGCATTGGCCTTGGGCCGGTCCAGTGTAACCAGCAGGACCGCGCCATCGCGTTCGGTCCGGATCGGGGATGTCTCTGCGTTCATGTTCGGGCCTTTCGGATCAGTGCATCGGCGGCAACCGCACGATGCGGGGTACAGATCAGCGGGTTGATTTCAACTTCGGCGACCTGGTCGGCCTTGGCAACCACATAGGCCTGAACCGCCATGACTGCGGACAGAATGGCGCCCATGTCGGCCTCCGGGCTGCCACGGTATCCCGTCAGCAGCCGGGCGCATTTCAGGCGTCGCAGGGCCCGTTCGACCTGTTCGGCCGTGCTGGGCACCAGCAGGGACACCGTATCGCGCAACAGCTCGGTCCACACGCCGCCCGCCCCCAGGGTCAGGACGAAACCATGCGCCGGATCGCGGGTCACGCCAACCAGCAATTCGGCCACCGCCCCGGTCAGCATTTCCTCGATCAGCACGATGTCGGTGCCGATTTCTTGCGCCACCCGGGCCACATCGTCGGGCTGCACGTTCAACCGCACCGCACCGTGTTCGGATTTATGCGCCAAACCCACGCCCTTGACCGCAAAGGGAGGCGTCAGAGATCCGACAACCGCGTGCGGATCCCCGACCAATGCGACGGATTCCAGCGCAATGGACCGGTGCGCCGGAACACGAACCCCATAGGCGGCCAATTCCGCCTTGGCCGCAGCTTCGCTCAGGGTTTCTTGTGGCGCGGCGGTGCCGGGCAACAGCAAGGGGTCGGACTGTGGCGCGGGGCAACAAGCCGCCGCTTCGGCTGCGGCCAGGGCCTCGGTCAGGCCCGCCAGGGGAACCACCCCTTGCGCCATCAGGGTCTGCGCGACGGATTGCGGCATCAATTCGGGCAAGGTGGACACCACGGCAAACGGCCGCCCCGTGGTCTGACGCGCACGGATCGCGGCCTGACTAGCACAGTCCCAATCGGCCGCGTCCGTATGGGGATAATCTACCACGCTCAGGGTCAGGTCGATGTCGTCCCCCGTCATCGCCGCCCAGGTCCGCGCCATCGCATCGGTATCCCGCCAGACATACGTATGATAATCCAGCGGATTGGCCAGCGCGACCATCGGTCCCAAGGCCTGTTTCAGCGCCGATGTCTGCGCGGGATTCAGCGGTGGCAGAGTCAGCGCGCGAACCGACGCCATATCCGCAACCAGACCCGCTTCGCCCCCCGAACAACTGATCGACGCAATCCGGTTTCCGGTCAGACCGCCGGTACAATGCAACAGCTTCAGCGCCTCCAGAAATTCGGGCAACCCTTCAAGACGCGCAATACCCAGCCGGTCGAGAAGCGCCTGCGCCCCGGCGTCGCTGCCGGCCAGAGACGCGGTATGGGACACCGTCGCCTGCCGCGCCTGTGCGCTGCGCCCGACCTTGAGCGCGACCATCCGCACGCCGCGCGCCCGGGCTTTACGCGCGACCGCTTCCCAGGCGCGCAGATCGCCGAAGCCTTCCACATGCAGCCCGATCGCGGTGACCCGATCATCATCCAACATGGCCGCAGCCAGTTCGGCCTGTCCGATTTGCGCCATGTTGCCGCAGGTCACCATATACGCAATCGGCAGCCCGCGTTTCTGCATGGTCAGATTGATCGCGATATTCGAAGATTGCGTCAGAATGGCGACCCCGCGTTCGACCGGCACCATGCCATGCTGATCCGGCCAGATCGCGACCCGATCCAGCGCATTGATGAACCCATAGCAATTCGGCCCCAGAATGGGCATATCGCCAGCCGCCCGCACCAGCTGCGCCTGCAGGCTTGAACCCGCGGCATCCTCTGCCGCCGCTTCGGTAAAGCCCGAGGCGAAACAGACCGCACCGCCCGTATTCAGCCGGGCCAGGGTTTCAACCACCGAAATCGCACCGCGCCGGTTGATCCCGACAAAGGCCCCGTCGATCGGCCCCTGCCAATCGTTCAGATCCCGGATCGCGGCTCGGCCTTCGATCACCTTGCCGTCCGGATGCACCGGAAAGATCCGCCCGTCATAACCTATGCGCTCGGCCGCACGGATGATCGACGAACACCATGCGCCGCCGCCGATCACCGCAATGCTGCGCGGTCTGAGCAGGCGCGACAAGTCCCGTGTCACTTGCGATCCCCTTCCGCCTGCCGACGACGAACCCGCCCGGCATGGGCATCACCGGCCCACCAACCCCTACCGGTTTGACTCCGGATCATGCCCCCAGCGCCCGCAGAAGATCGCGGCTGATGATGTGCCGCTGGATTTCGCTGGTGCCGTCCCAGATCCGTTCGACCCGCGCGTCGCGCCAGAACCGTTCCAGCGGGTAGTCATCCATCAATCCCATGCCGCCATGCACCTGGATCGCGGCATCCGTCACCCGCGCCAGCATCTCGCTGGCAAAGAGTTTCGCACTGGCGATTTCGCGGTTTGCCGGCAGCCCCTTGTCCAGCCGGTCGGCAGCGGCCAGCGTCAGCAGGTCGGCGGCGTCGATCTCGGTGATCATGTCGGCAATCTGGAACGACACACCCTGGAACTTGCCGATCTTCTGGCCGAACTGCTCGCGGGTCGCGGCATATTCCAGCGCATAATCGAACGCCCGCCGCGCGCGGCCCACCGACATCGCCGCCACGGTGATCCGTGTGGCATAGAGCCAGGTGTTCATCACCGCGAACCCGCCATCGACCGGCCCCAGAACCTGCGCATCGGGCAGGCGGCAGTCGTCAAAGTCCAGCACCATGTTCTTGTAGCCGCGATGGCTGACCGATTTGTACCCGTCCCGTATGGTAAAACCCGGCGTGCCGCGATCGACCAGAAAGGCGGTGATACGCTTTTTCGGCCCCTTGGGCGTCTGATCCTCGCCGGTGGCGATGAAGACGATGACGAAATCGGCGTGCTCGGCCCCGGATATGAAATGTTTGGTGCCATTGACCACCCAATCGCCACCGTCGCGGACAGCCGTGCATTTCATCCCGCGCACGTCCGATCCGGCACCCGGTTCGGTCATCGCCAGCGCATCCATGCGCTCGCCTCGCACGGCGGGCATCAAGTAGCGGTCGATCTGCTCGCCCTCGCACGCCATCAGGATGTTCTGCGGGCGGCCAAAGAAATGGTTCAGCGCCATTGATCCGCGCCCCAGCTCGCGTTCGACCAGTGCAAATTCCACGTGGTTCAACCCGGCGCAGCCAAGGCTTTCCGGAAAGTTGCACGCATAGAATCCCAACTCGATGGTCTTGCGCTTGATCTCGGCCGCGATTTCGGCGGGCACTGCGCCGGAACGTTCAACAAGATCTTCATGGGGATAGATTTCGTTTTCCACGAAGCTGCGGACAGTGGAAACGATCATGTCCTGTTCTTCGGTCAGGCCGTATTGCATGGTGGACGGGTCTTTCTTTCGCAGTGGACGCAGCTGCTGTTTTCGTGGCCGGGGATCGCCTTGTGGCAGGACAGGGGAATGACACGGTTCCACGATGCTCAGCCCGGCTGTATTTTCTGGGACTGACTGTGCATCTCGGGACTGGTCTTTGCGAACGAAAAAATCGGCCCTTTCCCATTAGCCAAACTTATGCCAAATTTATGCCATGCAAGCGCCCCTGCCTCCGTTGGGCTGGCTGCGCACCTTCGAAGCCGCAGCCCGCCACCTGTCATTTACCGGCGCCGCCCGGGATCTGAACATGACACAAAGCGCGGTCAGCCAGCAGATCAAGTCGCTGGAGGCCCATCTTGGCCGTCCGCTGTTTCACCGTCGCCCCCGCGCATTGGAACTGACCGAGGCCGGGATAACCTATCTGCCCGTGGTGCGTGATGCGTTTCGCACCCTGATGCGCGGAACGCGCGCGGTCACGGGCACCGATCAGGACGTGGTGCAGGTCCAGTCGAACCTGACCTTTGCGGTCCATTGGCTGGCCCCCCGACTGGCCGGATTCCGCGCCATGCACCCCGAGGTACAGCTGAATATCTCGACGGATCTGTGGGAACCACGGGGCATGGCGGATGGCGTCGACGTCGAGATCCGGTTTTCATTGCGCCCGGCCGACACGGTGCGCGCCGAGCTGCTGCGCCGCGATCACTATTACCCGGTGTGCGCCCCCGGATTTCCTGTCACCCTGAACGATCTGGCGATGCAGCCGCTGTATGACTGCTCGAACCTGTTGTGCAACTGGGCCGCCTGGGCCGAAGATCAATCTCTGACCTGGCCCGATCCGGTCATTACCTATGCGACCACTTTCACCATGTCGCTGTCTGTTGCCCAGTCAGGCGGCGGGCTGGCCTTGGCGAATGATGTGATCGCGGGGGGGCTGATCGCTGCGGGTCAGTTGGTTGCCCCGTTCGCGCATCGCGCCCGGATGGAAGAAGCCTATTACCTGATCCTGTCGCCGCAGGCCGAACATTCGCCCGGCACGGTTGCCTTTGCATCATGGTTGCGCACCGAAATGGCGGCAGATCACAACCGGCGGCTGGGCACCCAGGCATAGCCGTTCTCACACAGGATATAGGCCTCGCGCAGGCCATGGGGCTTGTCGGTCGGCGGCTGCAGAATCATCGCGCCCGCCGCTTCGGCCCGCCCCGCGGCCCGATCCGGATCGGTTTCATACAGCCGGATTTCGATACCGCCACCGCGCGGCGGGCTTTCCGGCACAAGACCCAGCAGGGGGTTGGAATGATAGGTTGCATCGCTGTGCAGCTGAAACACCTGCCCGCCGTAAGGAACGATGGCGAAATCCACCGAAACCCGCTGCGCGGCCAGTCCGAAAACCGCCGCGAGAAACGCGCATTGCGCAGGCACATCCCGAACCAGCAGGTTCAGCCCGAGCCCTGACAGGCTGCGGCCGAATTCCTCTGCATCGACGGTTTCATAGTCCATGCGCGCCATCCTTTCCGATTTACCGGCCCCGTGCAATATGTCCGGGGTTGCACCCGCCGCTTCATTCAGGACAATTGCCCCATGACACACACACAGATTGCCAGCTGGCCCGATAGCGCCGCCCATTTGATTGCCGTTGCCTCCGGGCGCGCGCCCGCCGACATGGTCATTCGCGGCGGCATCTGGGTCAATGTCCACACGCGCGAGACCCTGCCCGGTCACGACATCGCCATCGCCCGGGGCCGCATCGCCTGTGTGCTGCCGGACGCCAGCGCGCAGATCGGCCCCGACACCCAGGTGATCGAGGCGCAGGGCAGATATATGCTGCCCGGCCTGTGCGACGCGCACATGCATATCGAAAGCGGCATGCTGACTCCGGCGGAATTCGCCCGCGCGGTCATTGCGCATGGCACCACCTCGATGTTCACCGACCCGCACGAGATCGCCAATGTGCTGGGGCTGGACGGGGTGCGGATGATGCATGACGAGGCGTTGATGCAGCCGGTCAACATCTTCACGCAAATGCCGTCCTGCGCGCCATCCGCGCCGGGGCTGGAAACCACCGGATACGAAATCAGCCCCGAAGACGTCGCCGAAGCCATGACATGGCCCGGCATCATCGGCCTGGGGGAGATGATGAACTTTCCGGGCGTCGCAGCCGCCGACCCCAAGATGCTGGCCGAAATCGCCGCCACCCAACGGGCGGGCAAAACCGTGGGCGGACATTATGCCAGCCCCGATCTGGGACGTGATTTCGCCGCCTATGTCGCCGGCGGACCGGCGGATGACCACGAAGGCACCTGCGAAGCGGACGCGATTGCCCGTGTCCGCCAAGGCATGCGTTCGATGATGCGGCTGGGCTCGGCCTGGTATGACGTGGAACAGCAGATCACCGCCGTGACTGAAAAGGGGCTGGATCCGCGCAGTTTCATTCTGTGCACGGATGATTGCCACTCGGGCACGCTGGTGAATGAGGGGCACATGAACCGGGTCGTGCGCCACGCCATCGCCTGTGGCTGTGATCCTTTGGTCGCGTTGCAAATGGCGACCCTCAACACCGCCACCCACTTTGGGCTGGAACGCGAGATCGGCTCGCTGACGCCCGGGCGCAGGGCCGATGTGATCCTGTCGTCGGATCTGTCCGATCTGCCGATCGAAACCGTGATCGCGCGCGGGCGGATCGTGGCGCAAGACGGCACCTGCCTGGTGGATTGCCCACATTACGACTGGCCCGACACCGCGCGCAACACCGTGCATCTGGGCCATGCCCTCAGTTCGGCGGATTTCGAACTTGCCGCGCCCAGCGGAGCCAACAGCGTCACCGCCAACGTGATCGGCGTGGTCGAAAACCAGGCCCCCACCAAGGCCCTGAAGGCGGATCTGCCGGTTCGCAACGGGCTGGTCGAAGGCGATGGCGACACCTGCCAGATTGCCTTGGTCGAACGGCACCGCGCCACAGGCGGCGTCACCAATGCCTTTGTGTCCGGGTTCGGCTACAAGGGCGCGATGGCGATGGCCTCGACCGTGGCCCATGACAGTCACCACATGATTGTCGTCGGCACCGACCGCGAACAGATGGCATTGGCGGCGAACCGTCTGGCCGAAGTCGGAGGCGGCATCACCCTTTGGCGTGACGGCGTCGAGCTGTCACTGGTCGAACTGCCCATCGCCGGGCTGATGTCCGACCGCCCGGCAGCCGAAGTCGCCGCCAGCGCGGAAAGCATGATGCAGGCCATGCGCGATTGCGGATGCCGATTGAACAACGCCTACATGCAACATTCGCTGCTCGCGCTGGTCGTGATCCCCGAATTGCGGATCTCGGATCTGGGTCTGGTGGATGTGCGAACCTTCGAAAAAATTCCTGTGCTGGATGTTCAGACATGACGGGCATCATGTCTCCGGACGCGCCGACGCCAGAACAGTTTACCGATCCCGCCCTGGCCGTCGCCCGATTGAAGGAACTGTATCGCCAGGCGACCGACTACCTGTGTGATCGCTTCGTCGAAGTCATGCAATCCGGCGCGGCATCGGGGCGCATCAGGGCCTATTATCCCGAAATCCGCATGACGACGTCCAGCTATGCACAAGTCGATACCCGGCTCAGCTTTGGCCATATTGCCGCCCCCGGGACCTATGCCACCACGGTCAGCCGGCCGGACCTGTTCAGTTCCTACCTGACCCAGCAGATCGGCCTGCTGATCAAGAACCACGGGGTGCCGGTGACCATCGGTGTGTCGGACACGCCGATCCCGGTGCATTTCGCCGTCGCCCAGAACCCCAGCCTGACGGTGCCGCAGGAAGGGGCGACCGCTTTCACCCTGCGCGACATCTTTGACGTGCCGGACCTGTCCACCACCAACGACGATATCGTCAACGGAACCTATGTGGCATCCAACGGCACCGGGCCGCTCTCGCTGTTCACCGCGCAACGGGTGGACTATTCGCTGGCCCGGCTGACACATTACACCGCGACCGATCCCGAACATTTCCAGAACCATGTGCTGTTCACCAACTATCAGTTCTATGTCTCGGAATTCGAAGCCTATGCCCGCGCCGCGCTGGCGGACAGCAACAGCGGCTATACCTGTTTTGTCAGCACCGGGAATATCGAGATCAGCGATCCCGAGACCCCGATCGAACCGCCGCTGAAACTGCCGCAAATGCCGACCTATCACCTGAAACGCGCCGATGGGTCCGGCATCACCTTGGTCAACATCGGGATCGGTCCCAGCAACGCCAAGACCGCAACCGATCATATCGCGGTGCTGCGCCCCCATGCCTGGCTGATGGTCGGGCACTGTGCCGGGTTGCGCAATACCCAGGCGCTTGGGGATTTCGTGCTGGCGCATGCCTATCTGCGCGAAGATCATGTGCTGGACGACGACCTGCCGGTCTGGACGCCGATCCCCGCGCTGGCGGAAATCCAGATCGCCCTGGAACAGGCCGTCGCGGATGTGTCCCGCCTGGAAGGGTATGACCTGAAACGCATCATGCGCACGGGCACCGTGGCCACCATCGACAACCGCAACTGGGAGCTGCGCGATCAATCGGGACCGGTGCAGCGGCTGTCCCAATCGCGGGCCATTGCCCTGGACATGGAAAGCGCCACCATCGCCGCCAACGGCTATCGGTTCCGCGTCCCCTATGGCACATTGCTGTGCGTCTCCGACAAGCCCCTGCATGGCGAACTGAAGCTGCCCGGCATGGCGTCCGAGTTCTACAACACCCAGGTATCGCGGCATCTGAACATCGGAATCCGCGCCATGGAGACTCTGCGCACCATGCCCCTGGAACGGCTGCACAGCCGGAAATTGCGGTCTTTCGATGAAACCGCCTTTCTCTGAACCGGCAAAAATCGACAAAAACGGTGAAAAACAGCTGAAAAACGCAAATTTGGGCTTGTCAGCTACCACTATTCGTTGTGTTCATATACCATATCCCGTTAAATATGCGGCATGAGGCCCTAGAATTCGGGCAGACGAAGGAGACAATAAACAATGTCAAAACCGATGACCAAAACCCAACTCGTCGCCGCACTGGCCGAGGAAATGAACACCGACAAGAAAGCCGCGAGCGCCGCTCTGGACGCGATCACCGGCCTGATCACGCGCGAAGTCTCGGGCGGTGGTGCCGTGACCCTGCCCGGTGTCGGCAAGATCTATTGCCGCGAACGCCCCGAGCGTATGGTCCGCAACCCGGCCACCGGTGAACAGTTCAAGAAAGACGCCGACAAGGTTGTAAAAATGACCATCGCCAAGGCGCTCAAGGACAGCGTCAACGGCTGATACCGGCCCACGACCAGAACAAGATGAAAGGGTCGCCATGGGCGGCCCTTTTTCGTGGGGCACTCGCAACCGATGCACGCCACCTCGCTCTTGCCAAGCACGCCGGAATTTCGCAAAGGTCACCGGGAAGGTACGGGAGAAACGGATTTGGACACGCGCGCAATCGTCATGGGGCTGGCTTTTGCGCTCATGTGGTCCTCGGCTTTCACCTCGGCCAAAATCATCGTTGAAGATGCGTCGCCCCTGTTTTCGCTGGCTCTGCGCTTTCTGCTATCCGGTCTGATCGGGGTGCTGATCGCACGCATGATGGGACAGTCCTGGCGGCTGACCCCGAAACAGTGGTACGCCACCGTCCTGTTCGGCATTTGCCAGAACGCGCTGTACCTGGGGTTGAACTTTGTTGCCATGCAGACCGTACAGGCCAGCGTTGCGGCAATCATCGCGTCGACCATGCCGATGCTGGTGGCCATCGCCAGCTGGCTGTTCCTGGGCGAACGTTTGAGACCGCTGGGGATTGTGGGGCTGGTGGCCGGCATCATCGGCGTCGCGATCATCATGGGCTCGCGGGTCACCGCCGGGGTGGACCTGTTCGGGGTTTTGCTGTGCGGCATCGGCGTGCTGGCGCTGACCTTTGCCACCCTGGCAGTTCGCGGCGCGACATCGGGCGGCAATTTCATGATGATCGTCGGATTGCAGATGCTGGTGGGATCGGCGCTGCTGTTTCTGGCCGCGCCGCTGTTCGAAGTCATCCATATCAATCCCAGCCTGCCGCTGGCGCTGGCCTTTGCCTATACGACGCTTGTGCCGGGTCTGATCGCCACTCTGGTCTGGTTCATGCTGCTGGACCGGATCGGCCCGGTGCGCGCCGCTACGTTCCACTTTCTGAACCCGGTGTTCGGGGTCGCCGTCGCGGCGCTGCTGTTGGGCGAGACACTGGGCCTGTGGGATGCTGTTGGCGTGTTGATCGTGACACTGGGCATTCTGGCCGTTCAGCTGTCGCGCACCCCGCAACGCCGCCGCCCGCCGGCATCCTGAAGCCGAACACAAGACCGCGACAGCGCTGAAACAATGCTGTAAAATCCCGTTCAGCCCCCTATCTCGATCTGGACACCACATGCGGAGGACACTGATGACGCGCTACACCAAAGACCCGGACCGCATTTCCGCACTCAGCCCCGAAGAATTTCACGTCACACAGGAAAGCGGAACCGAGCGCCCCGGCACCGGCAAGCTGCTGCACAACCACGAACCGGGCATATATGTCGACATCGTATCAGGTGAACCGCTGTTTGCATCGTCCGACAAATTCGAAAGCGGCTGTGGCTGGCCCAGTTTCAGCAAACCCATCGAACCGGCGCATGTGGCCGAAATCGAAGACCACAGCCTGGGCATGATCCGCACCGAGGTACGCAGCACCCACGGCGACAGCCACCTGGGGCATGTGTTCCCCGACGGGCCGCGCGACCGGGGCGGGCTGCGATACTGCATCAATTCAGCCAGCCTGCGGTTCATCCACCGCGACGACATGCAGGCCGAAGGCTATGGCGACTATCTGGACCAAGTGGAGGACACGGCATGAGCACCGAACGCGCAGTTCTGGCAGGCGGATGTTTCTGGGGCATGCAGGACCTGATCCGCAAGAAACCCGGCGTTCTGAAAACGCGCGTCGGATATACCGGCGGGGATGTTCGCAACGCCACCTATCGCAACCATGGCACCCACGCCGAGGGGATTGAGATCATTTTCGACCCCGGGCAGATCAGCTATCGGGATCTGCTGGAATTCTTCTTTCAGATCCATGACCCGACCACGATCAACCAGCAGGGCAACGACCGCGGGCTGAGCTATCGTTCGGCAATCTATTTCGCGGACGAGACCCAGAAAGAGACCGCGCTGGACACCATCGCCGATGTCGAGGCCTCCGGGCTGTGGCCCGGCAAGGTGGTAACCGAGGTCGAGCCTGTCGGCGATTTCTGGGAAGCCGAGCCGGAACATCAGGATTATCTCGAACGCATCCCCAATGGCTATACCTGCCATTTCGCGCGCCCCGGCTGGGTGCTGCCGAAACGCGCCAAGGCGTCCTGAGATCAGCCCACGGCGACCCGGGGGCGGCCGCTGGCCTGAACCGTGATCCGCGCTTCGACGAACACGTCTTTCGCTTCGGCCCGGGCAGATCGGATGTCGCGTTCTATGGTGATCTGGATACCCTCTGCGCCGGCCGCCTGCGCGGCACGTCTGGCCTGGTCGCGCAAAACGGCCTCAAGCCGTTCCATTGCCGGTTCTGACGCGGCAAAATCCTCGGGGCCGCTGTCCAGATGCACCCGGTACCGGCCTTCACTGGGCGAGGTGATCGAACCGCTGCGGCGCATCGTGACACGCCCCACCACCGCCCCGATGGCATTGGCCACCCCGGCATGGGGCGGCAGGATCATGCGGCCGTGCAACCGATCACCCACCGCCGGATAGTAGCTGGGCGCCGATGCGCCCAATCCGATCACATCCACATTCAGCGCCGCATCCAGCGCCAGCAACCCCCGGTGCCCGGAAAACCCGCGCTGTGTCAGCACATGCCGCGCCAACAGATCGGGGGGCAGGCCGAAACCCGGTTCTTCTTCGGCAAACGCGGTTTCCAGCAAGGTCAGGGCGGTTTGCTCGGTCAGTTGGTCCACGATCATCCGGGCCAGCATTTCAGGCGATGCGGACAGCCTCTCACCCGACCCGACGCGTCGCCGTGCCAACAAGGCCAGCGCCTTGTGGGCGGCGTCGCTGTCCCAGTCGTTCAGGCGGCCCAGAACATGGCTGGCATCCGATGGCGTGACACCGGCCAGCTGCACCAGCCCGCGATCCACCAACCGCCCCAGCACGCTCTGTTCCATCCGCGACCGCAGAATCGCAGCCAGTGGCCGTACCCCGTCGCCGATCCGCTCCAGCAGGGTCTGTTCGCGCGCGCCCAGCCCATCCGTCGGCACATTATCCATGGCGCGGACAAACCGCCCGTCCTGTTCACCGGGAAGTTGCTCGCGCAGCTGCGCGTCCAGCGCATGATGCACGGCCTGGGGGGACTCATGTGCGATCAGGGATACTGGCACGACGCGGCGTGGCCCCAGAAAAACCCCGCCCAGCAATCCTTCGCTCTGAACATGGACCTGGCTGTCGCCGCCCAGCCCGCTGGTGTGCATCGCCACCGCCTCGACCATGGTGCGGAACCCGCCGACCCGCGCGCCCTGCGGATCAATCGCCGGCTTGCCGCCACGCAGCAAAGCCACGTCAGTCGTCGTGCCGCCGATGTCGGACACCAGGGCCTCATCCGCCCCGGTCAGCCAGCGCGCCCCCACGATCGAGGCCGCAGGCCCGCTGAGAATGGTTTCGATCGGGCGCTCGCGTGCCTGTTCCGACGACATCAAGGCCCCATCCCCGCGCACCACCATCATCGGCGCGGTGATGCCCAGATCGACCAACGTGTCCTGCGCTCGTCCGATCAGCCGGTCGATCATTCCGATAAGCCGCGCATTCAACACCGCCGTGACCGCGCGTTTCGGCCCGTTCAACTTGGCCGACAGTTGGTGCGAACACGTCACCGGGGCACCGGTCCGCTCGGCGATCACCTGCGCCGCCAGCACTTCATGCGCCGGATTGCGGGTGGCGAATTGCGCGGCCACGGCGAACCCCGACACACCGTCACATTCGCTGTCCAGAAACGTCTTGAGCGCCGCGATATCCAGCGGCTGCGCCTCGCTGCCCGCGTGGCTGTGGCCCCCAGACAGCACCACGGCCGGATCGCCCTTGAGCGCATCGTGCAGGCCGTGTTTCTCCAGATCGCTTTCGCGAAACCCGATGAACACCAGCGCCACGCGCCCGCCCTGCCCCTCGACCAGGGCATTGGTGGCTAGGGTGGTCGACAGCGAGGCCAGCGAAATCTCGCTTGCCAACACGCCAGAGCGTTCCAGAACAGCGCCGATCGCGGCACCCACGCCAATCGCCAGATCGGCCCGCGTGGTCAGCGCCTTGGCGCTGGCGATCACCTCGGCTTCATCCCGCAACAGGACCGCATCCGTGTAGGTTCCGCCGGTATCAACCCCCAACAACACCGCCATCCGGTTTTCTCCTTGCATTCATGGTCCGGCTTGCCGCCTTCAAACCGGCCCCGTCATCCCGGCAGTCGCCTTACCGCCCAACGGGCCGCATCCGCCACCGCGGCATCCGGATCATCAGTCAACCGCCGCGCCACCGCGCCCAGTGCCGCATCCCCGGAATTTCCGATGGCATACAGAACGTTGCGCACGAACCGGTCGCGCCCGATCCGCTTGATCGGTGATCCGGAAAACAGGGCCCGAAACCCGGCATCGTCCAACATCGCCAGTTCGGCCAGACGCGGCGCGATCAGATCCTCGCGCGCGGCATACCGCATGTCGCTGGCCGCGACCGCGAACTTGTTCCAGGGACAGGCCGCCAGGCAGTCGTCGCACCCATATATGTGATTGCCCAGCCTGCTGCGCAGATCCTCGTCCACCGGCCCCTTGTGTTCGATGGTCAGATAGGAAATGCAGCGCCGCGCATCCAGTTGATAGGGCGCGGGGAACGCATTGGTCGGGCATACATCCAGACAGGCCCGGCAGGATCCGCAATGATCGCGCTCGGGCGGATCCACCGGCAGGTCGAGCGTGGTGAATATTGATCCGATGAAAGCCCAGTTGCCCCAATCGCGGCTGACCAGATTGGTGTGCTTGCCCTGCCACCCCAAACCCGCGGCCTGCCCCAGTGCCTTTTCCGGAACCGGTGCGGTGTCCACGAACACCTTGACCTCGGGCGGCGGGTTCAGGTCGCTGCCTTGCGCAATCAGCCACCGCGCCAGCCGTTTCAGCCGCTTTTTCACCAGATCATGATAGTCGCGGTTTTGCGCATAGACCGAGATCGCGCCCCGGTCCGTCTGTTGCAGCACCTCGGTCGGGTCATGTTCCGGCGCATAGCTTTCCGCCAGCATGATGACGGACCGGGCATCCGGCCACAGGGCGGCCGGATCGCCCCGCCAATGGCTGCGCTCGGCCATCCACCCCATCTGGCCATGGTATCCGGCCGCAAGAAAAGCAGCCAGCCGTTCAGGCACCTGCGGAACATCCGATGGGCGGCAGATGCGGCAGGCAACGAAGCCTTCGGCCTGCGCCTGCGTCACCAGCCGCCGTTTCAGCGTCTCATCCATGGCGCTTCTGCCCGGACATTTCCCGGCAAAGCCGCGTGGCGACGGGGCCAAGGCCCCGCGGGTCAGAAATCCAGGTCGGCATAATGCGCCGGCGGCCGGAACCCCGGAATCTGATCGGCCAGGATCGAACGGAACGCCGGGCGGGACTTGATCTTGGCATACCAGTCCTTGACCACCGCGCTGCGGTTCCAGTCCACGTCGCTGATATAGTCCAATGCGCTGAGATGTGCCGCAGCGGCAAAATCCGCCAGCGTCATCGTGTCCCCCGCCAGCCAACGCCGGTGATCCAGCAGCCAGGTCATGTAGTCCAGATGATACTTGATCGCCTTGGCCCCGTCCTTGACGTTGCGGCTGTCCGGGTATCCCGACTTTGTGACCTTTTTGTTGACCCGTTCGTACAGCAGTTTGCTGGTGACTTCGTTGTGGAACTTGTCATCGAACCAGCCCACCAACCGGCGCACTTCGAACCGGTCTTCGGGGGTTTCGGGCATCAGGGACGGGTCCGGGCGGGTCTCTTCGATATATTCGCAGATCGCAGCGCTTTCAGCCAGCATCCGACCGTCCAGCTTGAGCACGGGCACCTTGCCCGCCGGATTGCGGCGCAGGAAATCGGGGGCCGCTTCCCAATAGCGTTCCTCGACCAGTTCGACCTCGATCTTCTTTTCGGCGAGCGACAGCCGCACCTTGCGGCAAAACGGGGAAAGGGGAACGTGAAACAGGCGGGCCATGGTCTTCCGTACGCAGTAGAGGAACTTCTCACTCAATGCCCCGCCGCGCGATGTTTTTCAATCCTCGAAACAGGCTGCGCGACCATCTGCGCGAATGGTGGCTGCCCCGTCGGCGATCCGTGCGGCGCGCTTGCGATGACGGGATGTCGGTTCGGACGCGGACCGCGTCTTGGGCGAGGGCAACACCGCGGCCAGGCGCGCCGCCTGTTGCGCGGTCAGCTTGTCCGGCGCGACGCCGAAATAATGCCGGGACGCGGCCGACACCCCGAACACGCCATCGTCCATTTCGGCGACGTTCAGATAGACTTCTAGGATTCTCTTCTTGCTCCAGACCAGTTCCACCGCCGGGGTGATCATCGCCTCGAGCATCTTGCGCGGCCAGCTGCGCCCCTGCCACAGGAACACGTTCTTGACCACCTGCTGCGTGATCGTGGACCCGCCCCGATTGCTGCCCTCGGCGATCACGGCGCGAATCGCTTCGACATCGAATCCCCAATGCAGACAGAAATTCGCATCCTCCGCAGCCACGGCAGACCGCACCATGACCGGTGCGATATCCCCGATCGAGACCCAATCCTGCTGCACCGAATGCCCCAGCCGTCGCCCTTCCGACCACATCGTCAAGGTCGTGGGCGGATTGACCACGCCAAACAGCACGATCAGCAGGACCAGCACCGCCGCCACGCCCAGCGCCGCGCGCAGCAGCAGCTTTCGCAACGATGGCACGGCCCGCCGGGTCCTGTTCGCCTTGCCCCTGGATTTATTGGACTTCGAAGATTTAGCCATGGCGCCAGCTATATGCGCCGGCGGATCGCGCGAAAAGTCCATTGCACAAATCCGGCGGAAAATTTGCCACGCGCCGAACCGCGGGCGCGGGCCTATTCCGCCGGTATTGCCGTGTCCTCGATGCTCAGCGGTGCGGGCAGATGCGCCAACATTTCTTTCGGGCAGACCTGCAGGAAGTTGGTCTTTTCCATGTCCCAATGCTGCAGGATATCGGTGGCCTTGCGGCTGCCGGTTTCCTGCGCGTGGCGTTCGACCAGATCGCGCAGCTGGTGTTCCCAGTGATCCACCGCCACCGGGCAGGTGATCAGCGTTTCATGGTTCATCAGCGTTTCCGCTGTGCCTTCGGGATCATAGAGATAGGCCATGCCTCCGGTCATGCCGGCCCCGAAATTGGCACCGATCTCGCCCAGAATGACCGCAACACCGCCGGTCATGTATTCACAACCATTGCTGCCACAGCCTTCGATCACCACATTGGCACCCGAATTGCGCACGGCAAACCGTTCCCCTGCCCGCCCGGCGGCGAACAGATAGCCGTCGGTGGCGCCATACAGCACCGTGTTGCCGATGATGGTGTTGTCATCCGCCTTCAGCGGGCTGACCTGGGGCGGGCGCACCACGATTGTGCCGCCCGACAGCCCCTTGCCGACATAATCATTCGCGTCGCCGGAAATTTCCAGCTTCAGGCCCGGCGCGGCAAACGCCCCCAGGGACTGCCCCGCCGACCCTTGCAGCTTGACCGTCAGGTGATCCGGTTGAAACGCATTGCGCATGCCGAAATTGCGCACGATGTGGCTGCTGGTGCGGGTGCCCACAGTTCGGTGGGTGTTCTGCACCGCATAGGACAGCTGCATCTTTTCGCCATCCTGCAGGAACCGCGCGGCGTCGCGCACGATTTCCGCATCCAGCGTATCGGGCACCTCGTTGCGGCCCTTGTCCCGGTTATACACGATGTTGGACGACCCATCGACCGTGATCAGCAGCGGGTTCAGGTCCAGATCGTCCAGATAGGCATTGCCCCGGCTGACCTGGCTCAGCAGATCGGCCCGGCCGATGATGTCGTCCAGTGAGCGCGCACCGATGCTGGCCAGAAGTTCGCGCACCTCCTGGGCGTAAAAGGTTATCAGATTGACCACCTTGTCCGCATTTCCGGTGAACTTGGCGCGCAGGTTCTCATCCTGGGTACAGACGCCCACCGGGCAGGTGTTGGACTGGCACTGGCGCACCATGATACAGCCCATCGCGATCAGGGCGGCGGTGCCGATGCCGAATTCCTCGGCCCCCATCATCGCGGCCATAACGATGTCACGCCCGGTGCGCAAACCGCCATCCGTGCGCAGCGTCACACGATCGCGCAGCTTGTTCATCGCCAGCACCTGATGCGCTTCGGTCAGGCCCATTTCCCAGGGCAGGCCGGCATATTTGATGCTGGTTGCCGGGCTGGCCCCGGTGCCGCCGTTATGGCCTGAAATCAGGATGATGTCGGCCTTGGCCTTGGCCACCCCGGCGGCAATGGTGCCGACACCGGAACTGGCCACCAGCTTCACCGTCACCTTGCAGCGCGGGTTGATCTGTTTCAGATCGTAAATCAGCTGCGCCAGATCCTCGATACTGTAAATATCGTGATGCGGGGGCGGGGAAATCAGCGTCACGCCCTTGGTGGAATGGCGCAGCCGCGCGATCAGGTCGGTGACCTTCATGCCGGGCAGCTGCCCGCCCTCGCCGGGCTTGGCGCCTTGCGCGACCTTGATCTCAAGCTCTTCGCACTGGTTCAGGTATTCGGCGGTCACACCAAACCGGCCGCTGGCGACCTGTTTGATCTTGGCGGACGGGTTGTCGCCATTGGGTTCGGGCACGAAATGCGCCGGATCTTCGCCGCCTTCGCCGGAATCGGATTTGGCCCCGATCCGGTTCATCGCCACGTTCAGGGTCTTGTGTGCCTCCGGGCTGAGCGCGCCAAGGCTCATCCCGGGTGTTACGAACCGCTTGCGGATGCTGGTGATGCTTTCAACTTCCTCCAGCGGCACGGGCTTGCCCAGCGGCTTGATGTCCAGCAGGTCGCGCAGATGGATCGGCGGATTGCTTTTCATCTTGGCGGAATACTGTTTCCACATCTCAAAGCTGGCACGGTTGCAGGCCATTTGCAGCATATGCATGCTGCTTGCTTCCCAGGCGTGGGATTCGCCACTGGCGCGGGCCTTGTAAAACCCGCCGATCGGCAGCACATCCAGACCGGACTCCCAGCCCCGGGCGTGCACCTCTTCGGCCTTGTGCTGAATGCCGGATACACCGATCCCGGAAATCCGGCTGGTCATGCCGGGGAAGAATTCGGCACACATCGCACGGCTCAGGCCCACGGCCTCGAAGTTCAGCCCGCCGCGATAGGAACTCACGACGGAAATGCCCATCTTGGCCATGATCTTCAACAGCCCCTGATCGACCGCCTCGCGATAGCGCGCCATCGCCTCGGCCAGGCTGCCGTCCAGCAGCCCGCGATTGATCCTGTCGGCGATCGAATCCTGTGCCAGATACGGGTTCACGGTGGTTGCACCGCAGCCGATCAGGACCGCGAAATAATGCGGGTCGATACATTCCGCGCTGCGCACGTTCAGCGAACAGAAGGTCCGCAACCCGTTGCGCGTCAGGTGCGAATGCACCGCGCTGGTCGCCAGGATCATCGGCATCGCCACGCGCTCCGCCCCCGAATACTGGTCGGTCAGCACGATATGCCCCGCACCCGAGCGCACCGCGTCCTCGGCTTCCGAGCGCACCCGCGCAAGGTTCTCCGTCAGTGCGCCGGGAGCCGACACAAAGCTGCAATCAATCTCTGTCACCATGGCATTGAACTGCTGCCGCAGCGCATCGAACTCGGCATTCGCCAGGAACGGGCTGTCCAGCACCAGGATTTCGGTCTGGCTGCCATCCTCGTCCAGCACGTTCTTGAGGTTGCCGAACCGTGTCTTCAGGCTCATCACCCGATGTTCGCGCAAGCTGTCGATCGGCGGGTTTGTCACCTGGCTGAAATTCTGCCGGAAGAAATGGCTGAGCGGGCGATAGGTCGTGCTCAGCACAGCGCTGGGCGTATCATCGCCCATCGAGGCCAGCGTTTCCTTGCCATCCTCCGCCATCGGCGCAAGGATCTGCTCCAGCTCCTCGATCGTATAGCCCGCCGCGACCTGACGCTTGCGCAGTTCGGGGCCGGTAAAGATCGGCTCTTCCGGCAGGGCCGCGAGCGCCGCGTCCAGCTCCTTGATCTTCTGCACCCAGTCGCCGAAGGGGCGTGCCGCGGCCAGCCGGTCCTTGATCTCGGTGTCGTGATAGAGCTTGCCCTCGCCCATATCGACCGCCAGCAACTGCCCCGGCCCCAGTGCGCCCTTTTTTACCACGCGGGATTCGTCCACCGGCACCATGCCGGCCTCGGACCCGGCGATCACCAGCCCCTCGCCGGTGACGACATAGCGCATCGGGCGCAGACCGTTGCGATCCAGACCGGCACAGACCCAGCGCCCGTCCGTCATCGCCAGCGCGGCGGGGCCGTCCCAGGGCTCCATCACGCTGTTGCAATAGGAATACATATCGCGCCATGCCTGGGGCAGTTCGACCGCCTGTTTGGACCAGCTTTCCGGCACCAGCATGGTTTTTGCCATCGGGGCCGACCGCCCGGCCCGCACCAGCATTTCGAACACCGAATCCAGCGCGGCGGAATCGCTTGATCCGCTTGGAATGATGGGCTTGATGTCCTCGGCCATCTCGCCAAAGGTTGCCGAAGCCATGCGGATTTCATGGCTTTTCATCCAGTTGACATTGCCCTTGAGGGTGTTGATCTCGCCGTTGTGCGCCAGCATCCGGAACGGTTGGGCCAGCCACCATTGCGGGAACGTATTGGTAGAATAGCGTTGGTGATAGATAGCGAATGCGCTTTCGAAACGCTCGTCCATCAGATCGGGGTAGAACACGGCCACCTGTTCGGCCAGCATCATGCCCTTGTAGATGATCGACCGGCACGACAGGCTGGCAATGTACAGGCCATTGATCCCGGCGTCATTGGCCGCTTTCTCGATCCGGCGGCGGATCACATACAATTCGCGCTCAAAGGTCTCTTCATCCACGCCTTTGGTATTGGACAGGATGATCTGCTCGATCTCGGGACGGGTCGCGTTGGCCTTGTCGCCCAGACAGGTCACATCGACCGGCACATGGCGCCAGCCATAGATGTAATACCCCATGCGCAGGATTTCGGTTTCGACGATGGTACGGCATTTCTCTTGCGCGCCGAAATCGGTGCGCGGCAGGAACACCTGCCCGACCGCCATCAACTGGTCGCTGTGGGGCGTGTGGCCGGTGCGCTCGATCTGGTCATGAAAGAAGGGCACCGGGATCTGAACGTGAATGCCCGCGCCGTCGCCGGTCTTGCCGTCCGCATCCACCGCACCGCGATGCCAGATCGCCTTGAGCGCATCGATGCCGGCCTCGACCACCTTGCGGCTTTTCTTGCCGTTGACCGAGACCACCAAACCGACGCCGCAGGACGAATGTTCCTCAACTTCGGAATACATGCCGTTCTCGGCCATCCACTTGCGTTTGGCTTCTTCGGCCCGCACCCATTGCGCATCATAGTTGGTCATTGTCGTTCCCTTCTTTTGGCGCAAACATCGCGATGCAATCCGCTTTGCTCATTCGTTTGTGGTCTCCGGCCAGATCATAGCCCGAGGGTGTCTTGTCTTCGAAAAATTCCACCGCCAGTTTGCTGCCTGCCGCATTGTCAAACAGGCCGGCTGCCAGCTGGCGCACCTGGTCGGACACCAGATTATACCACAGCGCCGATCCGCAGGTTTCGCAAAACGCACGTTCCGCCCATTCGGACGAACGATAGACCCGCACCGGCCCTTGGACCGTGATCGACTCTGGCTCCGTTTGCAGCGACATGTACATGCTGCTGCTCCAACGGCGGCACTGGGCGCAATGACAGGCCCGCACGATGGGTTCGGAAATAGCCGCCGTTACGGTGACAGCCCCGCACATGCACCGGCCCGATACAGTATCCTTCATGATGTCCCTCATTTCAACGGAGTCAGCCCGGCTGACCTTTTTGCAGGAGCCTGAAACCCCCACCGGCCTATTGCGCGGCAATCGCCGCCGCATCGGTCAGATTGTCCAGGATCGCGGCGGCACAATCGCGACCATCACGGATCGCCCACACCACCAAAGATGCCCCGCGCACGATGTCCCCCACCGCATAGACACCCGGCATTGCCGTGGCTCCGGTGGTGAAATCGGCCCGGATCGTGCCCCAGCGCGTGACCGCAAGCTCGGGCTGATCCCACAGCACGGGCAGATCCTCGGGTTCGAACCCAAGCGCCTTGATCACCAGATCCGCCTCTTCGACATAGTCCGAGCCCTCGACGACCTCGGGCGACTGGCGCCCGGTCGCATCCGGGGCACCCAAACGCATCTTCTGCACCATCACGCCGCTGACCGTGTCATCACCGACAAAACCTTTGGGCGCGCTCAGCCATTCAAAGATCACGCCTTCTTCTTCGGCATTGTTCACCTCGCGCTGGCTGCCCGGCATGTTGGCGCGGTCCCGGCGGTACAGGCATTTCACGCTGACCGCACCCTGCCGGATGCTGGTGCGCACACAATCCATCGCCGTATCGCCGCCGCCGATCACCACAACGCGCTTGCCATTGGCATTCAGCCGGCCCGAGTCATAGGCTTCGACCGCGTCGCCAAAGCTCTTGCGATTGCTGGCGGTCAGGAAATCGATTGCTTTCTCGATTCCCTTCAAACCGCTGCCCGGCATTGTCAGTTCGCGGGATTTATAGACACCGGTGGCAATGATCACCGCATCATGCTGACCGCGGATGTCTGCAAACGAAATGTCTTCGCCCACGGTACAGTTCAGCCGGAAGATCACGCCGCCCGCCTCAAGCTGTTCATTACGGCGCAACACCACGTCTTTTTCCAGCTTGAACCCCGGAATACCGTAGGTCAACAGCCCGCCAGCCCGGTCATAGCTGTCATAAACAGTCACCTGCACCCCGGCACGGCGCAGAACATCCGCCGCCGCCAGCCCGCCCGGTCCCGCGCCGATGATGCCCACGCTTTGCGACCGTTCAAGGGCTGGTGCGATCGGCTGCACCCATCCCTTTTCCCAGGCGGTATCGGTGATGTATTTCTCGACCGCGCCAATGGTGACAGTCCCGTGCCCGGACTGTTCGATCACGCAATTGCCTTCGCACAGACGATCCTGCGGGCAGATGCGACCGCAGATTTCCGGAAAGGTATTGGTGGCCTGGCTGACCTCATAGGCTTCTTGCAGCCGCCCCTGCGCGGTCAGACGCAGCCAGTCGGGGATGTTGTTGTGCAAGGGGCAATGGCTCTGGCAGTAGGGCACGCCGCACTGGCTGCAACGGCTGGCTTGCTCGGCTGCCTTGGCTTCAGCATATTCGGCATAGATCTCGTGGAAATCGCCACGCCGTTCGTCGGCTTCACGCTTCACGGGCATGTCACGATCTATCTGTACGAACTTGAGCATAGGTTGCTTGGCCACGCTGGACACTCCCTGACTTCCTTGGCTGGGCGTGTCTACGTCATCTCGTAAAGAATTAAAAGTCATAAACACTGACTTACTTTCGGTTATTTTCACGTCATGTTCAGGCTGCGCGCGCAGAGCGTCGTCAAACAATGTCCGCTCCGGACTTATTTCTCGGCTTTTCTTTCAATTCAAAGCACTTATACCTGACGCCATCCCGAAACCCGGAACCGGACCCCCATCCACATGCCTATTCTTCATCTGCTTCTCGTGGCCATCATCCAGGGCCTGACCGAATTCCTGCCCGTGTCGTCCTCCGGGCATCTGATTCTGTTGCCCGGCCTGACCGGAATGGCCGATCAGGGCCAGTTGATCGATGTCGCTGTGCATGTCGGCACCCTGGGTGCTGTCGTCATATACTTCTGGTCCGACGTGAAAACCGGGCTGCTTGGCCTGCCGCGCCTGATCGCCGGTCACGTCGATACGCCGGGCGCCAAACTGGCGCTTGCGCTGATCGTGGCCACGATTCCTGCCATCCTCTGTGGCGCGATCCTGCATTTCACGGGCCTCAGCGACGCGCTGCGCTCGGTTGCGGTGATCGGTTGGACCATGTTGATTTTCGGCGTGGTGCTGTATTGGGCCGACCAGACCGGGGCAACGACCAAATCCGGCAACGCATGGCCGCTGCGCGATGCGTTGATCATGGGCCTGTGGCAAGCCGTGTCACTGATACCGGGCACATCACGGTCGGGGATCACCATCACCGGCGCGCGGCGGCTTGGATATGGGCGCGAAGACGCGGCGCGGCTGGCCATGCTGATGTCGATCCCGACCATTCTGGCATCGGGCATCCTGCTGGGGGCCGAAGTCGCATTGGACGCCGACACGGCCGCGATACGCGACTGCGCCATCGCTGCGGGCCTGTCCTTTTTCTCGGCGCTGCTGGCACTGGCCCTGATGATGCGCCTGCTGCGCAGCATCAGCTTCACACCCTATGTGATCTATCGAATCGCGCTTGGAATCGCGCTGCTGATCTATGCCTATGCCTGATCAGGCACGCAGGTTGCGGGCCGAATCCTTGATCGCATCATATTGCCCCGAGGGACGGAAACGCCACAGATAGTCCGGCAGAACCGACTCGATCGCCGTCGGGTCGATGCCCAGGGCATCAAAGCCCTGCGCCTCTTGAGACACCACGTTGTCATGCGCCAGATTGCGCAGCTGATCGCGCGTCAGGATACCGTTGGAAACCAGACCGCCTGTAAGTTTCTGCAACAGATCAAAGCCGAAGGCCGTCAGCCGTGCAACGATGTGCGGCAGGTTCAGAACCAAGCGGCGGCGGTGAATGACATCCAGCATCTGCGCCATCAGTTCGCGCAACGATTTGACCTCGGGTCCGCCCAGTTCATAAACACCCGGCGCGGCGTCGCCGTTGACCCCCATGACAGCGGCTCTGGCCACGTCATCCACATACACCGGCTGAAACACTGTATCCGCGCCGGCAATCGGCAGGATCGGGCCCAGCCGGGTCATCCCGGCAAAGCGGTTGAAAAACTGGTCTTCGGGGCCAAACACCACCGAAGGACGCAAAATCATGGCGTCCGGCATATGTTGCAGCACCGCGGCTTCACCCAGCGCCTTGCTGCGGGCATAGTCGCTGTCGCTGTCGGCATCCGCGCCGATGGCCGACAGATGTACCATCCGCGTGATGCCCTGTTCGGCGGCGATCTGCGCGATCCGCCCCGCGCCCTGAACATGCACGGACTCGAAATCGTTCTTTCCCAGCTCGTTCAGCACGCCGACACAGTTCACCACGGCATCCGCGCCCTGCATGACCGCCGCAACACTGGCATCGTCCCGCACATTGCAAAGAACCGGCTCTACCTGCCCGACCACGCCATAGGGCCGCACAAAGATCGCCTCGTTGGGCCGGCGCACCGCAACCCGGACACGCCACCCGTTCTGCGCCATGCGCCGCGCGATGTACCGTCCGACGAATCCGGATCCGCCATAGATTGTGACAAGTTTGGACATGCCCGCACTCCCTGCACGTTGGGTCCATACCGATCTATCGCTCTGTAACCGGGCAAACAAGGCGCAAAACGCCGCGTTCACGGAAACCGGCCTCAAAACTGGAAACCCGCGAATTTTGCGGGTCGGACCCGGCGCAGATCAAGAAATTTCCAAAAAATGCAAAAATCCCTTTGACACCCCCCGCGCGTCAGCCTAAAGCCTCGCCTCACGACACCTGCCCAGGTGGCGGAATTGGTAGACGCGCTAGCTTCAGGTGCTAGTATTGGCAACGATGTGGAGGTTCGAGTCCTCTCCTGGGCACCAATCACCCCTTGTCATTTCCCATATTCTCAACGAAAACAGGCCGATAACTGCCTCCCCGGGTCCACAGGAGGTCCACACATGGGCGCTGTGATGAAGTTGAGAGGCCTCTCCGAACTGGAGCAGGGTCGCTGGGAATACCGGCGGCGCGTCCCCGAAGCAGCCAAGGCGGCGCTGGGCAAGGGCGAATGGAAACGGGTGCCCCGTGAGGCGTTCTTCTGGCACGCCCGTGAACAATAACTTTGATTGAGCCTCTTGGGCACGAAAGCGGTGGTGCATCCGGGGCACTCCATGGCGTGAGCTTCATCCTTAGACGGGATGAGCATGCCAATGGGATCGACAGCATCGAACATAACGGGTTTGCGCGTGCCTCTCTATCTATCTCGCGCTGTCGGATTTTTGCGGTGAAGTAAAACGGTCCTCGGGGGGTCTTTTGCGCTGGTGTCATCTGTGCTGATGTGGGCTGGAGAAAGGATTTCGATCACATGAGTATTCCCGATTACCAGACATTCATGCTCCCGGTGCTGCGGAAGGCGGCGGGTGGAGAGGTGAAGATCAGTTCCGTCATAGAAGAACTGTCAGATGAGTTCGGCCTATCAGAAGACGAGAAGGCCGAACTACTGCCTAGCGGCAAGCAGACTGTGGTGGCCAACCGCATCCACTGGGCGAAGACATACCTCAAGCAAGCGGGTCTCGTTGACGCGACCCGGAGGGGCCACTTCGTGATCTCCGAACGGGGCCGCGCGGTTTTGGCCGAAAACCCCACCTCCATCGACAACAGCCTCCTTGAGACGTTCACCGAGTTTCAGGACTTCAAGAACAGGCAGAAAACGCCCAGCGCCGATGGGGGCGGTGAGAGCAAACCGGAAGGGCCACCGCTGGGCGACAAGCGGACACCTGACGAGGTCATGCGCGAAGCGCACGGGAGTATTGAGGATGCTCTTCGAGGGGAGATGCTTGAGAAGATCAGAGAGGCCTCCCCGGCCTTCTTCGAGGGTCTCGTCGTCAACCTTCTAGTTGCCATGGGATACGGGGGGTCTGTCACGGATGCCGGTAGGGCATTAGGCCGCTCGGGCGACGGTGGGATTGACGGTGTGATAGATCAGGACGCCTTGGGTCTGGACCGGGTCTACATCCAAGCGAAGCGATACGCCAACGGCAACAACGTCGGACCCGGTGCCATCCGCGACTTCTTCGGGAGCCTCGACAGGTTCAAGGCAAGCAAGGGCCTGTTCGTCTCCACGTCGAGCTTCACCAAGGAGGCGGTCGCGACGGCACAGGCCCTCAGCAAGCGCATCGTCCTAATCGACAGTGAGACGCTCACCAAGCTGATGATTAGATACAACGTCGGTTGCCGTGTCGAAGAGACCCTCTATGTCCGCAAGCTGGACGAGGACTTCTTCACGGACTGAGGTGCCACTTGACGCCCCCTCTCGGTCCCCTCTAGGTTCAACTTCGCGGGTCCACAAAACGGTCCCGCACAGGTCCACACTCGGGAAGTGTCGCATCGCCTAAGCCTTTGAGAACGTGGGAATTTGACGGGTTCGATTTTCGGCGACCAAGCATCTCCTGGGCACCATTCATCCCTTGTCCTCCCCGATGTACTCAACGAAAACAGGCGAACGCTGCCTACTCGGGTCCACAGGGGTCCACACCATGAGTGTTGCGGTGAAGTTGAGGGGGCTCTGCGACCCAGGTCAGGGACGCCGGGATTGCCGGCGGCGCGCCCCCTAGGCAGCCATGGAGGCGCTCGGAAAAAGCGAATGGAAGCGGGGGATCAAAGCACGCTCAGTGCACGTTCATTCGTGCCGCTCGGCGGGATTTTCGCGGCTTCGTCTGTCTCCGCTGCGGTCGCGATCATTGCTGGGAATGTCGGTCTACTGTCAGAGCCTCTCAAGGTCCTTGAGTGCGGCAACAACCCGGTCCGCCATGTGAACGCAGCGTTGACCGTCGAATGGAAAGATCGCCTCGAACCCGCCGCGGGCTTGTTCTTGCAATGCGGCCTTCAGGCGGCGTCGCGCACGAAACAGCCGTGTTTTCACCGTGATCGGGTTGATTTGCAGTGCCTTTGCGGTTTCGGCGGTGGTCAACCCTTCGGTTTCACGCAGGATGAAAACCAGCCGCAGGTCGGGCGGAAGGTCGGCGACCGCCTTCTCGGCGAGGGCACGGATCTGCGCCCGACCGATGGTTGCCTCGACCGGCTCGCCGTTCTGACCGGGAAAGGCCAGGATGTCGGATACGTTATCTTCGGCCACGGTATCATACACCTTGTTGGGGCGATCGCGCCGCCGCTTCATTTTTGCGCTGTTGATGGCGATCCGCGTGATCCAGGTTGCAAAGCTCGCCTCCTCTCGGAAACTGTCCAATTTGGCAAAGGCGGCAAGGTAGGCATCCTGCACCACGTCCTCTGCATCGGCATCGCTGGCAACGATACCCCGGGCAACCCGAAACAGGCGGGGATTCAGCCGGCGGATCAGTTCACGCACCGCGGCTTCGCTGCCATCACGCGCACCCCGGACCAGGTCGGCTTCAGGTGTGGTTGCATCGGGCACGGGAGCAGGCTGGTGCTTCAACTGCGTTTTCATGGTCTTTTCTCCATGCCGATGCTGCCATTGGCAAGAATTGCCTCTACCGCCGGAAGTGCTGCAAGAACGTCGGCAGAGACGTCGTCGCGATCCCCGGTGGGACCTTCCCATTCGGCATCGTCCGGCGTGCCGACAACGATCCTTCCAACCATGGCCGCCATCTCGTGGGGGATGCAATAGTAGTCGTAGACACCCGGCACGGTCAGAGTGACCTCAAAGCTCTCGTCGGGGAGCAGAAAGTCGCTGTCCCAAGGCTCGGCTGATCGTGGTATGCGCCGCACCCTGCCGAAGTTCTGCGGGTGATAGGCGGTCGCGGTATGGCTGTTTCCCGGATCTCGGTTCGTGAACAACAGCGTCGTGTCCGGCGCCACTGCGAGGCCGATCGGGTCGAACCAGATCCGCTCTCCACGGGCGGTCCCGCGCATTTCGATCTCGACCCTGGTCTGAGCGCCGGCCAGGAACGGGGTCCCGAGGGCAGCGGTCACGCCGCCCCCGAGAAGTATGGTTCGACGACTGATGCGGGTCATTGCGCAAGCCGTCCTTTTGCATCGGCGTCGTGGAAGAGCACAACATGTGCATGCGGCTTCTCGACGCCCGGATGGCCCGCATTGTAGTAGATGTCGACCGAGCTCACCTGGTGAGAGCCGATACCAAGCCCGTCGTAGGAGGTCCCCTCCTGCAGGTCTTCCAGCGGGGTCATGTAGATCGTGGCCGACAGCTTGCCGTCATGGTCGTAGGACAGGAACGGGCCTGCCGGCAGGGTTTCGGGGTTGACGAACAGTGTGCCCAATCCCGGGATGAACTCGGGAAGCGGCAGCACGTCGCTGACCTGCACGTAAGGCTCACCCGGGGGTGACTGGCGCAAGGCCTCTTCATCATGGGCAATTGCAAGCGTCGCGGAGGCGAAAACAAGGCTCGAGGCCAACAGGATATGCTTGAACATGGTTTGGTCCTTTTCCATTCTGCAACAGGTACGATTTCTCGTCACCTGGCTATTGGATGCAGCGAGACCACAAAGGTTCCCGGAAATCGCAATTTCGGAAAAGCAGAGCCTGGGTAGCCGGATACCACCGAGTACGGCAAACCGAAGCATCCGGACATGACGATGCCCGGACCACCCCGTTGATTGGTGCTATCTCTGCCGTCGTCGTGGAACGAAACGGCGTTTTTTCAATGCCCGGGGTTTTCCGGGTCGGCATCGGCCGTTCCGCGATCAAAGGCGCGGGCCCAGGCCGTCACGAGATCGCTATCGCCGTTTTTCCGACGCCACTGGCGGATGGCGTTGCGCAGTCCCGCACGGGCCACGCGCGTCGTTGGTTCGGCCCAGGTTTCAGGTGACTGCCCGGCCTCGAGCGCCGTCCAGACATCGTGCTTCTGTTCGACCTGCCCCTCGGGGCCCCAGCGTTCGAGAAGCGTCTGGAAATGGTCGAAGGCCTCTGGATCAAACGGCTTGTCCTCGCCCAGACGTCCGCTTACCGGGCTTTTCGGGTGAAAGCCGCAGCACGGCACCCAGCCATCGGGAATCGGCGCGTTGGCGGAATGGGTGCGATTGGCCCGCAAGAGTTTTGTCAGCACATGGGTATGCGGCCCTTCGGGAGAAGTGCCGCCGGTGTCGGCTCCGCCGATCATCTGGTAGACTTCGACGCGGCCCAGCCGGGTCAGCGCGACCCGATGCGGGTGCGCCTTGAGAATCGCGCCCATCGCCGGATTGTCCGGATCCAGAAGCGAACGCCCCTCCTGCGCCTGAAGAATGTCGATCAGCGCGGTATCCGAAGTCCGGATACAGAAATCCACCTGCGGCTGGGCAAGCCCCATGTCGAACAGAATGGCATCGCGATCTTCGGGCCGAATGGCGCGCGTGTCCGGCCCCAGCGACGTCAGCACATCGCGCCGGTTCATCAACGCCTCGTCCTCGGGCAGGCACAGCGACACGGCCTGGGCCCAGCGATGGGGTTTCGGACTGAGTGTTTCATAGGCAACCGGACGCACACCGTGCAGCGTGTCGATCCGGATCGCCCCGCGCGAGGTCGTCTGCTCCAGCCCGGTGGCGATCGGCGCGGGCGGGTCCCCGGCGACATGGTGGAATTCGGCAATGGCCCCGAATGACCCCATGTTCCACCCGGCATCCGGATCATTCATCCCATCGCGCAAAGCTGTCTCAAGATGCGGCATCAGTGTTCTCCTTGGTGTTGGTCATCCATTGGCGCGCGCCCTGCAGCACGGCGGTGTACACGGCGCGTCCGATGGCTTCTCCGATTTCGGTATGCAGCCCGGCATAGCGGATGTCGCCGGGCGGGCTGGCGACGGCGACGCAGTCCGTTCCGGTGCCCGTCGCCAGCCCCGACGGCAGCGGCAGGGACGCGTCCAGTATTGCGGCCGTGCGGGCCTGCACGACGATGCTCATCGCCTCGGGCAGGGCGGTTTGCGTCAATCCGCTGTTCAGGCGCAGCGCCACGTTGACCGTGCCCCAATCCTGCCCCGATCGGTCGACCCGATGGCCCACGCGTTCGGCATTGGACAACCCGACCGTCGCCACCGCATGGGCTTCGACATTGCCGATCATGGTCTTGTGTTCAGCAAAGAAACGGATGTCGCGCGACGTCAGCATGGTGACGGCATCCCGGGCGGCGCGGTGCTGCAGTTCGCCTGCAAGCCAGCCATCGACATCCAGATCGCGAGGCAGGTCGGCATTGCGCACCTCTCGCCACAGGATGCGCCGCGCGCTGACAACACCCGGACGGTTCAGCGCCCAGCTCAACACCTGCATGCCGCTGCCCAGATCGAATTCCAGCCAGGGCCGATCCAGGGTCACGCGGCTCATCGAATGACCTCCAGCGGCTGATAGACCGGGCCCTGCTCGGTCTGTTGATACCAGGCCGAGATTCCGAATATCTGCGCCAGCCGTTGGGGCGTCAGGACGTCCCGCGGAGGGCCATCGGCCACTAGACGGCCCTCGCCCAGCAGGATCAGCCGCGTGCAGTGACGCGCCGCGAGACCGAGATCATGCAGGGAAACCAGCAAGGACTTCCCCGCCGCGGCCTGTTCGGCGAAGATATCCATCGTCGCGATCTGATGCGCGGGGTCCAGCCCGGCGACAGGTTCGTCGGCCAGCAGCAGCGGCGTATCCTGCACCAATGCCCGTGCGATCAGGACGCGCGCCTGCTCTCCGCCCGAAAGCCGGGTGGCCGCGCGATGACGCATCCCGGTCAGTTTCATCTGCGCCAGCGCGTCATCGACCCGGTCGTGATCCTGCCGCCCGAGGCTTTGCATCGCGGTCAGATGCGGCAGCCGGCCCAGCCTGACAACGGATTCCACCGTGACCGGCCATGCGATTTCCCGCGCCTGGGGCATCCAGGCGGCATGTCTGGCGCGCGCATTTTCCGGCAAGGCGGCAAGCGAGCTGTGGCCGTCGAAAGGGATCAACCCCAAAGCGGCGCGCATCAGCGTGGTCTTGCCGCTTCCGTTGGGGCCGATCAGACCCACCAGTTCCCCGGCACCGATGCTGAAGGATATGTCGCGGAACACATCGCGCCCGCGCAACGACACCGAAAGCCGGTCGATGGACAGCAGTCTCATATCCGCTCCTTTCGCAGCTTCAGGATCAGATGCAGAAACAGCGGCGCACCGACCAGCGCGGTCAGAACGCCAAGCTTCAGATCGCGCGCGGGCAGAATGATGCGCACCGCGATATCCGCTGTCAGCAGCATGATCGCACCGCCAAGGGCCGAGGCCCAGAGCAACCGCGAGGGATGCGCGCCGACAAGCGGGCGCAGGATGTGGGGCACGACCAGCCCGACAAACCCGATGGCACCGGCAACGGCGGTCCCCGCGCCGATCACACAGGCTGTCCCCACCACCAGCTGCAACCGCAAACGGGAAAGTCGGATGCCCATGGCGCGGGCGGCATCCTCGCCCAGTGTCAGCGCGTCCAGCCCGCGGCCAAGCGTGCCAAGAAGGAACCAGCCGACCACGGTGAACGGCAACGCCAGCCAGACATGAAGCATCGAGCGATCCGCCAGCGATCCCATCATCCAGAACACGATTTCATTTGCGGCGAACGGGTTCGGCGACAGGTTCAACACCAGCGACATCAGCGCCGCCGCAAGCGCCGAGACGGCGATCCCCGCAAGAATCAGCGTCAGCGACGTGCCGCGCGGCCCGGCCAGCGCCATCACCAGCAACACCCCCAGCAGCGCGCCGATCAAGGCGGCGACGGGCAAACCAAGGGCAAAGGTAGCCGACAGGCCGGTATGAATGGCCAGCACCGCGCCAAGCGCCGCAGTCCCGGATACGCCGACCAGGCCGGGTTCTGCCAGCGGGTTGCGCAGATATCCCTGCATTGCGGCCCCTGCCAGCCCCAGACTCGCCCCGATGATCAGCGCAAGCAAGGCCCGCGGCAGCCGGATTTCCCGCATGACCAGGGCAAGCGGATCGGCGGGGCCGACAAACAGCGCGCTCAGGCTTTCGCGGATGCCAATGTCCGCCGGACCTGTCAGCAGCGAGGCTACGAACAAGCCCGCCGTGGCCAGACCAAGCAAAAGCGACAGGCGGCTCATTGCTCTGTTCCGGTCAGGGCTTTGCGGGCCGTCGCAAGCCCCTGAATCGCCCGCAGAACATAGGGGGTGCCGCAAACCCAGTCGTGGTCGGTCATGGTGGCCCCCGCCAGATCGGCACGCAGCGCCTGCACCACCGGATGGTCCAGTATGCCTTCGGATCGCGATGCGCCGGGATAGGGACGTGCGGAGATCACGATCTCGGGGTCGCTCAGGGCCAGCACCTCAAGCGGAAGCTTCTGCCCCGCCATATATCCCATTTCGCTGGCGGCATTGGCAAACCCCGCCGCCAGCAGGATCTGACCGGCCAGCGTGTTGTCACCGGACGTATAGCCGTTCGCATAATACAGCACCGCGCGGGGCGCGCGGTCGATGTTCGTGGCCAGGGCCGCGAGCCCTGCATCAAAATCCGCAACCATGCGTGCCGCTGCCTCTTGCCGTTGCAACACCTGTCCCATCTGCGTGATGCGCGCGGTCACGTCGCTTAGCGAATTGCTGGGATCGAACACCGCGACCGGAACCCCAAGCCGCCGCAGCATATCCACCGTGGCGCGCGTCGAATAGGCCCCCGCAATCACCAGATCCGGCTGCATGAGATAGATTTCTTCGGCCAGCCCGTGATTGACAACATAGCGTTCAGCTTCCTGCGTCATCGCCGAGGCGCGCGGATCACGGGCCAGATACGACACCGAATAAAGCTGATCCGGCGCGGCCAGCAGCATGGCCAGCTGATCCGTGCACAGATTCATCGACACCACGCGCGCCGGCTGAGCCATGGCAATCTCGGCCCAGCCGATCAAAGCGCCGAGTGCAAGGAACCCCGCGCGCATCCTCAGAACGCCGCCCGCAGCCCGATATAGGCCGTGCGGCCCCGCGTGGCATAGCCCCAGACATCGGAATAATCCTCGTCAAACAGGTTGCTGATGCGCCCGGTCAGCTGCACCGTATCGGTCAGGTCATATTGTGCGGCAATATCCACCGTCACGTAGTCCGGCAATTCCGCGACGTCGTAGCTGCCAAAGAACTGGCTGTCGTAATTCCCCGCGACATACCGCAGATCCGCCGTGACGCTGCCGCGGCCCTGCATGAATTGCTGCGTCGCGCCCAACCACACTTCGTGGCGGGGGCGGCGCACCTCGACCGAGCCATCCGCATTTTTTGCCCTGAGGTATGTATAGCTCAGCTGCAGATCCAGCGTGTCGGTCGCCTGAAGGCTGCCCGTGATCTCGACACCCTGCCGACGGCTTTTGTCGCTTTCGTTGACATAGGTGGACGTGCCTGTGGCGGGATCGAAAACGGATGTGATTTCGTCGGTCAGATCGGTGTGAAAATAGGTGACATCCACCAGACCGCGATCGTTCCAGAACGGAACTTCGACACCGAAATCGATGCTCTGGTTCTTTTCCGGCTTCAGGTTTGTGTTCCCGACATAGCCATAGGAATCCGCGAACAGTTCGAAATAGCTGGGATTGACCGACCCGGTCCCGGCCGAAGCATGCAACCGCACGCCGCTGCCCGCAAAGGTGTAGGACCCGGCAAGTACCCACAACATGTCGTTCTCAAAGGTCTTGTTGTCGTCGTACCGCAGCCCCGCCTGCAGGTTCAGCCCATTGGCCAGGGTTCCGCGATATTCCATCGCGACCGAATTGGTCTGACGCTCGTATTCCGGATTGCTCGAAGAACTGTCCTGTTCCCATTCGGCCATGACGTTCAGCAGATGGTTGGTTGAGACGACCGCAGCGCCGTCCAACCCATAGCTGAGCAGGTATTTCGCCGCCGAGCGTTTCGCCTTGGTGGGTGTGCCCCCGTTTCTGCTTTGCTCATAGTCGGAGCCTTCAAAGGTCAGGCGGTGCATCAGCCGCCCGTCCAGGGTCTCGTATTGCGCGAACAGGCTGCCCGAACGTTCCTTGCGCTTTGAAGTCTGCGTGGGATCGTCGACGACATATTCCGCCGCCGTGCGGGCCATATAATTGGTATCGTCATACGCATAATCTTCATCCGATGCCCGCAAGGTGAACCCCAGCTTCAGACGATCCGTGACATCATAGTCGCCGGTCAGGTTCACGGTGGACCGCCGGGTTCCGTCCGGCTCTCCGTTGCTGCCCGAAAAATCATAACCGTCATCGGCCAGACGCGACACCCCCAATGCCAGCCCGCCGCGATCGGTCCGCAGCGAAAACCGCGCCGAGGCGGCATAGCCGTCCCCCAGTTCGACCGACCCACCGTATTCAAGACCAATTCCGCCCTGTTTGGTGATGATGTTGACCACCCCGGCCGAGGCGTTGCTGCCATAAAACACCGATTGCGGCCCGCGCAGCACTTCGATGCGTTCGATATTGGCGGTGTCCAGGCCGGACAGGATATACTCGCTGTCGCCTGCGGACAGTTGCACCCCATCGACCATGATCAGCGTATGGTTGGCTTCGCCACCGCGAATGCGAACCTGGGTGAAATTGTCGCCCGACCCGCTGACCGCAAGGCCGGGAACCGCGCGCAAGGCATCCTGAACCGTCAGGATGCCCCGGTTTTCGATGTCCTGGGCAGTCAGCACCGAAACCGACTGGCCATAGCGCTGTTCCTCGACCGGGGTGAACCCGCCGGAAATCACGATTTCGTCCAGTTCATAAGTCGTTTGCGCCAGGGCCGTGTTGGCGGAAATGGCGGAAATGGCAACGGAAGCCAGATAGATGGTACGGGTCATGTTTGTTCCCTCTCGGGCAATCGGACATGCGATTGCCAAACGTCGATATGTCCTATGAGGGATGGTTGATCCCCGCAGACGGTGAAGCCACCACAGCGGAAGATCCGCAGCCGGAACGCCCCTCGCGTTCAGACAGGGTGATCACTTCGGCAGGTTTCCTGACTCGCGGGTCAATGCTCAGCCGGGCCTTCCCATCACGCCAGGGTGACAGTGGCATATACCGGCTTCACTCACCGCCTACAGTTGCGGGGGCAGTCACGGAATTGGTGCCAAATCGCTGCACCGCACCGCGTTCCCTATTATCCGGACAACAGAGTGCCCGGACCGAAGCAACAAGACGGTTAGCCCAGTTCGTTAATTTTGTGAAGAGACAATATCGCAGACGGGGCCGGATCGGATGGACTGCCCATGGCGGGGTGGTTTTGCGGCGCAAACAAGCCGGGCAAACGGGCCGCGCCGGGGGCGCGGGTCAGGCTCAGGGCGCGGCTTCGCTGACGGCTTCGCGGATCAGCTCGGCGATCAGGGCACAATCCTGCAAGGAAAAGCTGAGCGGCAGGCGCATGTCGAACAGCGTCGCCATCACCGCATCTGTACGCGGCAGGTTCTGGGGCGACACATAGCGCCAGCTATGGTGTGACGAGGTAAAACCAACCGGCTCCGCGCCACCGAACCATTTCAGCTCGACCCCGCGCGCGGCGGCGGCGGCCAGTACCGCCCGGCATTGATCGGCATCAAGATCCGGCAGGCGGAACTGAATCGAGGATCCGGCGTGATATTCGGCTTCGGGCAGATCGATCGGAACGATCCGATTGTGGCCCCGCAAACCGGCTTCCACAGCCTGATAGCGCGCATTCCAGCGCAGGATGTTGTCATCCAGCCGCGCCAGTTGCGGACGCAGAATGGCGGCACGCAGGGCATCCATCCGGGCCGAACAATTGGGCATGTCCAGACGGGCCTGTGCAAAATCGTCCTCTTCCGGCCCTGCCCCATGGCGTGCGTACAGCATGTAGCTGCCCGACAGGATGGTGGCGCGGGCCGCCAGTTCAGCGTCATTGGTGGTCAGAAACCCACCCTCGCCGGAATTCATATGCTTGTAGGTCTGGGTCGAAAAACATGCGACCTTGCCGAAATTTCCCGACCGGGTGCCATTCCAGCGTGCCCCCATGGTGTGGGCGCAATCCTCGATCACGGTGACCTGTGCCGCATCGCAGATCCGCATCAGACGCTCCATGTCACATTGATGGCCCCGCATGTGCGACAGCAGAAGGAACCGCGCGCGGGAGCTGCTGATCTTCTGCTCAAGATGGTCCAGATCCAGCCGCAGGTTCTGGTCGATCTCGACCAGCACGGCACGACCGCCCACAGCCTGAATGGCACCAGGCACCGGGGCCAGCGTGAACGCATTGGTCAGCACCGCATCGCCGGGCCGCAGGCCGCAGGCCCGCAGGGCAATCTGGATCGCCTGCCCCCCCGAGGTGACCGCAAGACAATATGAACTGCCCTGCCAGTCGCGGTATTCGGCCTCAAGCGCCGCCACCTCGCCGGTTTCCCCCGGATTCAGGTTATAGCGATGCAAGCGGCCGCTTTTCAGCACCGCCACCGCCGCGTCAATGGCATCCGGGGCGATGGCTTCCTGTTGGGTGAACGAACCTGTGAACCGGCGCATGACAAGGCTTCCTGTCTTAGAATTCAAACCAGCGGTCGGCGAAATCGGCGCTGGCGGTTGGCAAGAGTGCGGCGTGACGCAGCAGTAGAACATCGGGCCCGTGCTCGGCAAGCCTGTGCGCCGGGCATCCGGCTGCGGCTGCAACCGATAAACTCAATCGCACGGATGCCACGATCACACGCAACTTCGTCGGCGACACGCAGTCGGTCGTCGCGCAGCAGCCCGGTCGCACGATGAATCCGGATCGTATCGACCAGATCAGCGAAAGCTCAGCCCGGCGGTGCTCAGTTCCCGTTGCATGCTGCGGGTGCTGATTTTCTCGGCCAACGCCGCCTTCGATATCGGGCACGACAGCTATTCGCCGGTGTCCGAAGCCTATTGCGATCGCAAACCGTTCGAATTCAACGGCAAGATCAAGCAGGTGAAAATCGCGTACACATAGAAAGGCAGCACGCACTGGCCCGGTTCGATTTGGCGCGTCTACCGCGTTTGCGCACAGTGTGGCGCAGGCATGGCCCGGCGCAAAATGCCGGGCCATGTTGGTACAGGAACATCATGCGGTGGCCGAGGCACGCCGCACGAGGATCGAGCGGCGCAGAAAGGCCGCGATGAACAGCGCCGTCAGGATCAGCACGATGGTCGGCGCCGGTGCGCTGTCGATGTGAAAGCTGAGATACACCCCGCCCAGCATCGAAACCATGCACACCACAACCGCGACCGGCAGCATCCGTTTCAGGCTGCGTGCGATCAGAAACGCGATCGCCCCGGGCGCGATCAGCAACCCGACCGCCAGGATCAACCCCGTGGCGGAAAGGGTCGCCACGATGGTCAGGGACAGGATGGCCAGCAATCCGTAGTGCAGCAACCCGACCGGCAGGCCCGAGACCCTGGCCTGCGCCGGGTCAAAGGCGTGCAGCATGAAATCCTTCCACTTCAGCACCAGCACCAGGGCAACAAAGGCCGAAATGATGCCCGCAGTCCAAAGATCCTGTACCCCGACCCCAAGCATGTTGCCAAAAAGGATGTGGTCGAGGTGAACGTTGGTCTGGAGCGCGACATACATCACGATCCCCAGACCGAACATTCCCGAAAACACCACCCCCATGACGGTGTCCTGCTTCACGCGGCTGTTTTCCGAAAGATAGCCCGTCGCCACCGCGGTCAGCATCCCGGCCGCAAAAGCGCCAAGGATGAGCGGCAGCCCGAGGATATAGGCCAGCACGATGCCCGGCAGCACCGCATGGCTGACCGCGTCCCCCATCAAGGCCCAGCCCTTGAGAACGAGAAAACAAGACAGCAGCGCGGTGGGGACAGAAACAATGATCGCGATCCAGAACGCGTTCTGCATGAAACCGAACTGAAACGGCAGAAGAAGGGTCTCCAGCATCACGCGGTCTCCTCTTTCAGCGCGGCACGCGCCTTGGCCTTGGCCGCCAAAAGCCCGTGCTTCGGCGCCAGAACAAAGGTCGCGAGGAAAATCACCGTCTGCAGAACCACGATCACCCCACCGGTGGCGCCATCCAGAAAGTAGCTGATGTAGGCACCGACGAAACTGGTGAGCGCGCCGATTGCCACAGAGGTCATGATCAAACGCGGAAAACGATCACACAGCAGATAGGCGGTCGCGCCCGGTGTCACCACCATGGCAATGACCAGAAACGCCCCGACGGTCTGCATCGCCGCCACGACCGATGCTGACAGCAGCACGAAGAACACCGCCTTGAGCAACCCGGGGCGCAACCCGATGGAGCGCGCATGGCTTTCATCAAAGAACGTGACCATGAGGTCTTTCCATTTCAGCAGCAGCACCGCCAGCGACACAAAGCCGATGATGGCCAGCTGCAGGGTGTCCGCCGGGGTGATGGCCAGGATATTGCCCATGGTGATGGTCTGGATCGACACGGACATCGGGTTGACCGAGGCCATGAACAGCCCCAACCCGAAAAACGAGGTGAAGATGATGCCGATGATCACGTCCACCTTCAGCCCCGAGCGATCCGACAGGAACAGCATCGCCCCCGCCGCCAGCCCGCCGGAGATGAACGCGCCAAGCGCGAAGGGCAGACCCAGCATATAGGCCCCCGCCACGCCCGGCACGACCGAATGAGACAAGGCGTCACCGATCAGGGACCAGCCCTTGAGCATCAGATATGACGACAGAAAGGCGCAGACACCGCCCACCAGCGCGGACACCCACATGGCGTTGGTCATGTAGTTGTAGGAAAAAGGCTCAAGCAGCGCGGTCATTCGTTGCGCTCCGTCTTGTGCGTGCGATCTCCATATTGCACCAGGGGACGTTCGTCGTCGGTAAAGATCGACACCTTGCGTTCATCGTCGTCATCGTGCAGGTCGGCGCCGCCAAGGGTGAAATGCCGCAACACGCCGCCAAAGGCCTCTTCGAGGTTGTGCCGGGTAAAGGTCGTCTCGGTCAGCCCATAGGCCAGCACAGTGCCCTTGACCAGAACGGTACGATCGCAGAATTCGGGTACCGACCCCAGGTTGTGGGTCGAAACCAGCATGACCCGGCCCTCGTCCTTGAGGGCGCGCAGAAGGGCGATGATCTGCTCTTCGGTCTTCACGTCCACGCCGGTAAAAGGCTCGTCCAGCAGGATCACCTGCCCGTCCTGCGCCAGCGCGCGGGCCAGAAAGACGCGTTTCTTCTGGCCACCGGACAATTCACCGATCTGGCGATGGCGGAAATCCAGCATGTTGACCCGGCCAAGCGCCGCCTCGACCGCATCGTGATCGGTCTGTGTCGGGCGGCGCAAAAACCCCATGTGGCCATAGCGGCCCATCATCACGACGTCCTCCACCAGCACCGGAAAGGACCAGTCGACCTCTTCGGCTTGCGGAACATAGGAGACGAGATTGCGCCTCAGCGCCTCTTTCACCGACAGGCCAAGCAACTGAATGTCGCCCTTGGCCACCGGGACGAACCCCATGATCGCCTTGAAAAGCGTGGATTTTCCCGCGCCGTTCACACCCACCAGAGCGGTAACCGTGCCGCGCGGGATCTCGAAACTTGCATCGCGCAAGGCCGTGTGGCCGTTGCGATAGGTCACAGTGACATGGCGCGCGGCAATACCTGCGCCCGCATCTTCGCCCATGTCCGCCGCTGTTTCCATATTGGTACTGTCTTTCATTGTTCTCTTTCTACCGGAAGGGGCGGCGCCCGGAACGGAGCAGTTCCGGACGCAAAGGCATCCGGACGCTGCCCCATCCGTCAATAGATCAGTTCATGCCGGTGGCAAGCCCGTCTGCCACGGTCTTCGAGGTGACTGTCAACAGATCGAGATAGCTGGGTACGGGACCGTCCGGTTCGGACAGGCTGTCGACGTAGAGCACGCCGCCGTAATGCGCGCCGGTTTCACGGGCGACCTGTTCCGCCGGAGCGGTGCTCACGGTGCTTTCACAGAAAACGACGGGGATCTCGTTGTCCCTTACCCCGTCGATGACGGACCTCACTTGCTGGGGCGTCCCCATCTGGTCCGCATTCATGGGCCAGAGATACAGCTCCTTCATCCCGAAATCCCGGGCGAGATAGCTGAAGGCGCCTTCGCATGTGACCAGCCAGCGCTGAGCCTCGGGGATCTGGGCGATCTGCTCGCGCAGCGGCTCCAGGGTGGCGCGCAACTGGTCTTTGTAGGCCGTGGCGTTGGCCTCGTAGATGTCCGCGTTCTCGGGGTCATGCTCGGCGAAAGCGTCCTGGATGTTGTCGATATAGACAATCGCAGTATCCAGCCCCATCCAGGCATGCGGGTTGGGTTTGCCCTCATATGCACCCTGTGCAATCGGGATCGGTTCGATCCCCTCGGTCAGCGTCGCGGACGGGATCGAGCCGAGGTTCGTCAGAAACTGCTCGAACCAGAGTTCCAGATTCATGCCGTTCCAGAGGATCAGGTCGGCATCCTGCGCACGCACGATATCCTGCGGCGTTGGCTCATATCCGTGGATCTCGGCACCGGGCTTGGTGATTGAAACGACCTCGGCCGCGCCCCCGGCCACATGGCTTGCCATGTCCGCCAGCACAGTGAATGTGGTGACGACCTTCATCTTGTCGTCCTGCGCCAGCGCACCACCGGCGGTCAGGGCTGTCAGGGCCACAGCGCCCATCAGGCGTGTCATCATTGTCGTCATGGAAGATCCTCTGAATGTCTTGGTTCAATTCTGGGACTGCTCAACATTGCGAGCGAGTCGCAACATGGATAGCGCGATCGCAGCTTATTGCAACTGCAAATAAGTCGCAATAAAGATTGACAGCCAGCAAGGAACGCCTCACCCTTAGTTGCGATTCATTCGCAAAAACGGGGTTCTTGACTGGTGAACATCTCGAAAACTGAAACCAAGGGTCAAAAAACCACTGCACTTCTGGCCAGAATTACTTTGCCCGCAACGCGCCAACAGGCGGCGGCGGCCTCGGATTTCCGTTCTTGCAGAGGTCAGGCCATATGACGGTGGTGCCATGTACCGGTTGAAAAGCAATCAGGCTGGGTCGTCCATTCTGCACAGGCCCTCAAGCAATTTCACAGAGATCTCAAAACCCGGACTCCGCATGACGCGGCAGCGCCGGATGATCGCAGACATCCTGGAGTCCGTGCCACAGCGTCATCTGACCGCCGATGACGTGATGGACATCGCACAAACCCGAGGCCTGAGACTGTCGCTGGCCACGGTCTACAACACCCTGAACCAGTTCGTCGCACATGGGTTGCTGCGCAGGGTCGCAACAGCGCGCGGAGCGATCCGCTTTGATACCACGCCGGGAGATCATCACCATTTCCAGGACGAGACCAGCGGACAGGTCACGGATATCGCGCCCGGAAATGTTTGCTTCTCCGCTCTGCCCGAACCACCGCCGGGCTACCGGATCGCGGGTGTCGATGTGGTGGTTCGAATTGAACCCGCCGCGGACGAACACCCCGTCGCGCAGGCCCGGGCAAACCGCCCCCCACCAAAGGAGACATCTCGATGAATGCCCCGCCATCGCCCGAACATTTGGCCAACGCATGCGAACCGCGCCGGGACGCGCACTGGCTGGAACTTACGGCTGGTGCAAACGAGGCCATCAAGGCTGGTCGCGATGATCTGGCCGCCACCGGCTATCTGCGCGCGCTCAACGCAGCCGAAGACCTGTTCCGCACGGGCGACATGCGCGGGACCACGGTTCCGCTGCCGGCGATCATGAACATCGCCTGCCACAATCTCGCCGAGATGGCACATCAGCATGGCGACATCCGCTGGTGCAGACGCTTCCTGGACCGGGCCTTTGACCGGCTGCTGGCCACCGCCGCACAGCGGGATGCGGATATCCTGTTTCGGATCGCCTGCATTCAGCATCTGAAATACACGGTCGCCGAGTTGTCCGACCATCTGTCACAGCATCCCGACACCACCCGGCCGCTGGGTACCTATGTCACACAGGTCCGCCGCACCGCAGCCGAAGTCGTCCAATCGGCAGCCCAGACGAAACGCGTATTCCCATCGCAGCATGACGGACAGGGCAAGCTGTCCGATTGACTCTGCCTTGGTCGTCGTCAGAGCGTCCCGGATTTCTGTGGCTGTTCTGGTAGCGCAGGCTCTGGTTCTATTTCTGTTTGACTTTCAGCGGCCGCGCCCTGGGGCTGCAATCGGCGTTCCAGGTCACCGGGCAGGACCGGACCGGTTGGATCAGGTGCTGGTTCGTGGCCATGCGGCCGGTGACGCCGTGCATGGCGATACCGCTTCATTGAATGCTCGTGTTCTGTTTTCCTTTGAAAGGACAGCATTCCGACGGGTGCTCGATGACACCACGACCGAGAACCGCAAACGCGGCGAACATGCCAAACCAAATCCTATGCACCACGTCCCATTCAGAACAACATGCGCAGCGACCCATCGGTCAGCTCCGGGTTTTCGGACGAAGCAGAAGGCGGCCATACACCACCCCAAACCCGGCGAAGGACGCAATCCAGCACATGCCGGACAGCATGTGCAGCGTTTCAGCCCATGCGGGTTCAAAACCCGCCACAAAGCGAAGCAAGACCACCGCAATCAGGCAAAGATAGAGCACCTGCGTGGCGGCATTGGCCCCAAGCGGTTGCCCGGTGTGGCTCAGAGTTGCACGCGTCATGACGGCCAGCGTCATCCCCCCAATCGCGCCAGCCATCCAGATATGCTGTGCCGGTGCTGCAATCATCAGGTTCGGCCAAAAGCCAGACGCCGCTGTCGCGACCGCCCCCAGCGGCACAAACAGGTACGCAATATGCAGGATCAGGACCAACGGTTCCCTGAGGGTCTGCAATCCGCACCACCGCGATAGCCGGACCAAGTGCATACCCCCGGCGCAAAGCAATGCTGAACTGGTACTCCAGGCGAATGGCGACGCGACCCAAAGCAAGATCGCAGCGGCCAGAACAAAAAGAGCCGCCCGATCAAATGTTTGCATAGGTGGCATCGGCAAACGCTTGGCCCTCTGTTGCACCAGCCAATTGCGTGTGAAGGACGGAATGATCCGGCCGCCGACAAGAGCGATCAGGACAATGGCAGTTCCGACCCCCAAACGCAGCCCGTATCCTTGCGCGGCGGAAGTACCGAAGGCGGCTTCCCAATGGAAGATGCCGTTGGCCACCATGAACACGGAAATCAGGCCAATACTGACCAGATTGCGCCAGTTCTTTCCGGTAATGATCTCCCTGGCCATGGCGGCCACGAACACGCCCAAACAGCTCAAATCGGCAATGGCGACCAGTAGCGGTGGAAGCATCGCCGAAAAACCGACGCTGATTCGCCCCAGCACCCAAAGCATGAAAAGCCCGGCAAGCGGCCACCCTACGACGGGCAGGCGGCCGGTCCAGTTCGGGACCGCTGTCATCATGAAACCTGCAATGATGGCACTCAGGTATCCGAACAGAAATTCATGGGCATGCCAGGCTGTCGGGTCAAATGCTGTGGGCAGATCAATATGGCCGGCGAGCATGCCAAGCCATATGAGCATCGCCGACGCAGCCCAGACCGCGCCACCCAGGAAAAACGGACGAAGCCCGAAGCTGAATATGGTGGGTCCAGTCCAGGCACGCATCTTTTCGCTTGTGGTGGACATCTAGACTTTTTCCGGGGGGAGGCAGGCGCGGCCCGGCAATGCAAATCGGCCAGGTTCGGCCCGAAATTGCGCAAGGACCGATGACGGCGGTTCTTTCTGAACGCCCCGGAATTTGATTTGGCACGCGCCGCCGTTTTCATCGAAACACGCGACAGACGCTTTATCTTCTTCTGGTGTGATGACAATGCGCCCGATGGTTGCGTTTCGCGCCGGTTGGGCAAGCAACGCCGCCTCGCCGGGGTCCCGCCGCGTCGCGACAATCTCTGAAGCGGCGAATGCAATACCCGCCTTGAACTGATGGTGGCGCAAGATATCGGAACCAGCGGCCAGGTCAGCAGTACAAAACGCCCGCCCGGATCCGGCGGTCACGCGCATAGGGGCCCACAAGCCAAGATCGGTGCGGCGTATCAGGCGCATTTGCATTTCTTAGTAATTTGATCAAGATCAACAAGCATCCTCTGGAATCCCCTTAATAAGCATTTAGAATGCCAATTGGACCAGTGCAATACCATGACCATGACCATGACCCGGATCAGACACCAGCCGCTAAACACGCATCGCGTGATCCGGTTTGCCGTTGGCGCGGCAGCGCTGTTGCGGGGCGGGTTTGGTGTTGTTCTTCCGGTTTTGCCTGCGACGGCATTTGTCCTTGGCAAGGCATCACCGACTGCCGCGCGCGTTCTGCGGAACCAGTGCCCGACGTGTCTCTCGGCATCCTGGTCGTGCAGATGGCCTGTCTTGCCGGTGCCAGCCTTTATATTCCGAGCCGTCCAAGGGTCGGCGGGGAAACAACAGCCAGATCAAGACCATGATCCAGCCGGAAACCGACTCCGCAATGACGCGGGGTCTTCTGGAGACTGACAATGAAATCCTCCACGCTGCTGCCAATTCTGGCGACGATACCATCATTGACCATGGCGGACACATCGCTCATCGACACATCGATCCTTCCGTCCGTATCCGTTTACGAGGTCGCAGAGCTAACCCCACTTGCCGTGACAACCGAGAATACACCCGCGGTTGTGCTGCTGTCGCTTGATGCTGGCGATGTTGTCCCTCCCCATGCGACGGAAGGCAGCTTGCGACTGTTGACAGTTCTGTCCGGCGACATGTCCTGGGGCGACGGAAGCACCATTGACGAGACACAAGAGCGCATATTCGGCCCGGGCAGCGTTCTGACCGTGCCCGCGGGTCTTGGTCATTGGCTCGCGGCCCGAAGTGGCCCGGTGCAAATCCAGCTCATATTGCTGGACGACGAAAAACCCGTTCCCGGTGTTCAGGAGCAGATGCAATGACAAGGACACCTCGTCTCACCCGACGCGCCACGCTTGCCCTGGGGGCAGCCGGAACCGCCAGTTTGCTGATGCCGCAGGCAGCCTTTGCACAAATCGACCGCCTGGCCATCCATGGCCCACCGGCTGGACCTTCCATCACCTTGGCCCATGCCGTTGCCACGGGCCAGTTCGCCGAAATCGCATCCGAGGCCAGCTTCGCCGCGTGGCGCACACCGGATGAGCTGCGCGCCGGGCTGACATCGGGGGATATCCGGCTGTCGGTTGTGCCGGTACAGGCAGCAGCAAACCTATACAATCGCGGGTTCCCGATCCGCCTGGCCAATGTGATGACCAACGGTTTGCTGTACATTGTGGCGGAAGACGCAGGCATCACGGAAATTGATGATTTGGCCGGACGCCATGTTGCCGTGCCGTATCGCGGCGACACGCCCGAGATCTTCTTCGGTCAGCTGTTGGCGCATCATGGTGTCGGGGAGTCCGATCTTCAGATCACTTACGCCGCCTCCCCCACAGAAGCGATGCAGTTGATGCTGGCCGGGCGAGTGGACGCTGCGCTCACCACTGAACCATCGACCACGGCGGCGGTGCTGCGCGCGAAACAGGTAGGCAGGGACATCAAACGCGTTATCTCGATCCAGAAGGCCTGGGGCGAAATGATGGGCGCCGCCCCCGTCCTTCCACAAGCAGGACTCGCGGTGACGCAACCGTTCCTGGACGCGAATGCCGATGATTTGTCCGCGCTGCTGGGTATTGTCGAAACTGCCACTGCGGCGGTTCTGGCGGATCCCGAAACGGCCGCCTCCAACGCCTCCGGGGCGCTCGGCATGCCTGCGCCATTGCTTGCCGCCTCGATCCCCAGTTCCAACCTTGTCGCACACAGGGCCAGCGAGGCACGCGAAGACATCGAAAGGATGCTGACAGGGATGGCAGGCGAGGACTTTGCCAGGATCGGCGGGGCGCTGCCGGACGACGCATTCTATCTGTGATGAAAACGCGGTGCCGCCGCTCGGGCCGCACCGCAATTCCCTTAGCGGACAAAGCCATGTCAATTTCTCTTCACGCGATCGCTTCGCACCTGGCGCTACGCGCCGGGCGTGTCCTTCAGTTTCTCTGGTCCGGCTGGGCAGGACTGGCTGCGATTTGCCTGTTGGCCGCGATCTGGCAGGCAGGGCATGAGACATACGGCCCATTCATTCTCACTTCGCCGCTTGAAACGCTGCGCGTCATTGGCCATCTGGTCGCTGACCCAAAGGCATGGTCGATCGCGTCGCTGACCCTGCAGCGTGCCCTGACAGGGTTTTTGCTGGTCGCGGGGACCGGCAGCGTCATCGGGATCGCCGCAGGGTATTCGCCAGCATCCATGCGGCTTGTCACACCTCTGATCACTGTGTTGATGGGCGTGCCGCCAATCGCATGGATCGTTCTGGCCATGATCTGGTTTGGTGGATCGGACGCCACGGTACGCACCGTGATCCTTGTGTCCGCGTTGCCGGTCGTCTTCCTGGGGGCTGCCCGCGGCATCACCACCCGTGACAGGCTGCTGGACCGGATGGCCGAAGCGTTCGGCGCAGGCCCGATCCGGCGGTTTCTGACGATAGGGTTGCGACAAACCACGACCACGCTGTTTCCGGCATTGGCGCTTGCGCTTGGCACCTCGTTCAAGGTGGCTGTCATGGCCGAACTTCTGGCCAACGCGGGTGGCATCGGCGGGGCCCTTGCCGATGCGCGGGTCAATCTGGACATCGCGCAAGCCCTTGCATGGGTGGTCATCGCAGTGATTTTGCTGATCGCGGTGGAATACACGCTGGTCCAACCCGTCAAATCCGAGATTGACCGCTGGCGTCATGCCGCCCAACCGTGGGGCGTGAAACGATGAGCGTTCTGTCCCTGAAAAACGTCAGCCATGCCTATCTGGGCCGGACTATTCTTGACGGCATTGATCTGGACGTGGCCTGCGGCGAAATCGTCGCGCTTGTGGGGCCGTCAGGATGCGGAAAGTCGACGCTGGCACATATCGCAGCTGGTCTAACTGAGCCAAAGTCAGGCCGCATCACCCGCACCTACAAACGGCATGCGATGGTGTTTCAGGATCCCGCGTTGATGCCCTGGGCCACGGCGGCGGGCAATATCGACTATGGGCTGCGTCTCGCGGGCATGGGGCGCGCCGCCAGGCAAGAATACGTCATGGCGGCCGCCGCCCAGGTGGCGCTTGTGCCGGATGATATGGAAAAATTTCCTATCGAGTTGTCAGGTGGCATGCGCCAACGCGTGGCCATCGCCCGCGCATTGGCGGTGAAGCCTGAATTCATCTTCTTTGACGAACCCTTCACCGCGCTGGATGTGGCCCTGCGCAGGCGTATGCAGAATTTGGTGATGGATATCTGTATCGATGGCAGGCTCTCGGGTCTCTTCATCACCCATGACTTGTACGAGGCCGCGCGCGTGGCCCATCGCATTGCCGTACTGGATACGCGCGGCAACGGCGTTCTTGGCATGCGCACTATGGCCGGCACCCCCGCTCAACGGTCAGATGCCGCAATATTCGACTGGGTGCAAACCGCGCTGGAACAGGACACGGCCTTCCGGCACATCCACGACGTTGATGAAAGGCAACTCGCATGAGCTGCGGCCCCGCATCCGGCGTTCCCGCGCGACCGTTGCCCGGCACGACGCTCGGAATGCTTGGCGATGAAGGATTCCGTTTGTTCTTTCCGCTATCGGCGCTGTACGCGGCGCTGTTCCCCGCCCTTTGGGTCTTCGGATGGGGCTTTGATCTGCCGTTTGCGACGACCGTCCCACCGTCGATCTGGCATGCACATGAGATGCTTATCGGGGCATTTGGCGCGGCATTGATCGGTTTCATGACCACCGCCGTTCCGGAATGGACGGATACCCAGCCTCCACGGGGCCGCCCGCTCTGGTATTTCGCGGCACTGTGGGGCATCGGGCGGGCCATCGGTGTCTTGGGATGGGACGGTCTTGGGGGCCTTGGGGCCATCGCAGACCTGACGTGGATCGGCGCATTGCTGGTCTGGATCCTGCGACTGTCGTGGCGACGGCAAACGGATCGGCTGGTGGCATTTGCGTTCTGGCTGTTGCTGCTTGGCCTTTGCACCGGCGCCGCACGGATCGGGTTCTTCATGGGTGATCTGGCGTTGGCATCCACAGGCGTTCATCTCGCGGGTTTTGCCTTTCTGGGTCTTCTGGGCCTTGTTTTGGCGCGGGTTACGGTCCCAGTCACCAACCTGGTTCTTGATCCGACCGAGCGCCGCTCGCCCTTTCGGCCCCATCCGGGCAGATTGCATCTCGCGCCGGGGCTGGTCTTGGTCGCGATGGTCGGCGAAGCCGCAGGTTTGAGCCCGGCTGTTGCAGGATTCCTGTTCCTCGCCGCCGGGGCTGCATTTGTCGACCGTGTCGCCGAAGGGTTCGTCGGATGGTCCGCTGCCCGCACCGAAATCCTGATGCTGGCCGGATCGAGTTTGCTTGCCGGAGCGGGCCTGATCCTCGCGGGTAGCGCCCGGCTTGGTGCGCCGTGGTCCGAAATCACCGGTCTTCATGTCGCATTCATGGGGGGATTGGGGTTGGGTGTGTTTGCTGTCTTCAGTATTGCCGGTCTGCTTCATGCGAACCGACCACTCGGAATTCCCGCGATCGCCAGAATTGGTGCCCTTGCCCTCGTGTCATCGACGGTCTTGCGGGTGTTGCCCGATTTCGGGATGGCCCTACCCGGCCCCATTCATGGTCTCGCCGTGATCGGCTGGACGCTGGCATTCCTGCTATGGATCGCCGCATATTGGCCCACTCTGTCGGCTTCCAGCCAGGTTCGCCAGGTCGCAACACCGGGCTGTGACACTCCGGATTCGCCGCCAAATCCCAGGCGGAGACAAGCGGCGGAATGAGTGCGTTTCGGTCCGCGCAGCAAGACACCGCGAAAGAACCTTGATACCGCGCAAGCGGCTGCCTGCCCGCCCATTCACCAGCACCGTGCTGGCAGTGGGATTGTGTCGTCAGTGGCAAAGGCAGTTTTCAGGAGCCGACTGCCCGTGCCAGTGCTGCATGGGCAGTCGACCGCTCACAGCCCAAACCACTTGATGCCGCTGTTCCGACGAATGTCTGCTCAACCACGATTTTCAATCAGATATCGATGATTGCTGTTGTAGTCGCCTGCCATTGGTCGCGCGACACCGCCTGGGGGCTCGCGAGAAGCCAGTAACTCTCATGATAAGAAAGAGACGCGGGATGCAGGCGGACTAAGGCACCCGATGACAAGTCCTCCGCACACAAAGGCAGCGATGCCAGAAAAACGCCCAGCCCCGCCTTGGCCGCCCCAAGAGCCGAAAGATGTGTGTCAAAGCGCAGACTGGGCAATGGTGTGGTCGGGATGCCGAACTCGGCGGCCCAGGCATGCCAGCCGGGACGCTGACCTGCGCAGGCAATGCGTGGCAACGCTGTCCAATGCACCGGGCCCGCAGCCAGCGAGGGAGCGGCCACAGGGGAGATTTTTTCTGCAAAGAGCCGGGCGCGATAAGGGTGCGGCCAGTCACCTGTTCCATAGCGGATGCGAATGACGTCGTCCTGCGGGGCGTCATGTGTGCCGACAACCATCGACTGGATCGAGATTTCCGCTTTCGTGAGAGTTTGCAAACGACCCAGCCGTGGAAGCAACCACCGGTCGATGACGGTTTGGCTGGCGGACAGTGTCAGGTGCCGATGTCCGGTGCCGAACACCGCCTCGGTGCTGTCGCGCAGCCCTTCCAGCGCGAGTCGGACATGGGGCAACCACGCTTCGCCCTCGACAGTCAGCGAGATGGCCCGCGCCCGACGGTTGAACAGGGGTGTACCGAGATGTTTTTCCAGCTGTCCGATGCGCTGACTGACCGCTGCCTGCGTCAGCCCGACGTCTTCGGCGGCGGCGGTAAAGCTGCCAAGCCGCGCCGCCGCTTCGAAAGCGCGGATCCATTCGAGCGGTGGAAGACGATCCCTTCTCATAAGTCAAACGACATCTCAGGTCATAAATTGCTGATTTGAGTTTATGCGTTGAGCTTGAGAAACTCCAGCCTAGCCGAAATCAATCCTAGGGGACTCTCATGCCGTCAGTCGTTATCGATCCGTCCGGAACATTCCTGACCTTTGAAACTGCCACTGGCCCGCACCGTTTTCATGCGATCTGGCTGCGTGACAACGCGCAAGATGCAGAAACACGCGCGGCCGGGAACGGGCAGCGATTGATTGCCTTGCGCGACATCCCAACCGAGACCCGTATTGCGGCGGCCGAGATCGCCCCGGACGGCGCGCTTCATGTCCGATTTGTGCCGGAGAACAAGACCGTCCACTTCGATCCCGCCTGGCTTGCAGCGCATGCCTATGACCGGCACGCAGGGTCAGCTGCGCGGGGCTGGCTGCCTGATGGGATCGAGCCGTGGGATGCGGGGCTGATGGACGCTGTGCCGTGCGGCGACTTTGCCCTGCTGCAACAAGGCGGTGCCCCGTTGCGCGACTGGCTGGGGCAGATCGTCCGCTATGGTTTCGCCAAGGTGGTGAACGCGCCGGTCGAACCGGGGGCGCTGTTCCAGATCGTCGATCTGTTCGGCTATGTGCGCGAGACGAACTATGGCCGCCACTTCGAGGTGCGGACCGAGGTGAACCCGACCAACCTCGCCTTCACTGGCCTCGGGCTGCAGGCGCATACCGACAACCCTTATCGCGACCCTGTTCCGACGATTCAGGTTCTTTACTGCCTCGAAAGCTCTGCCGCGGGGGGCGAGAACATGGTGGTCGACGGGTTCGCCGCCGCGCTGCGGCTGCGCGAGGAGAACCCGGAATGGTTCGACTTGCTGGCCGACCATTGCGCGCGATTTGAATATGCCAGCGAGACGGGCGTTTGCCTCACCTCGCGCCGCCCGATGATCGAACTGGCGCCTGACGGTGAGCTGATTGATATCCGCTTCAACAACCGTTCCTGCGCGGCCATCACGGACGTACCCTTCGACAAGATGGAACCCTACTACGCCGCCTACCGGCGCCTGGGTGAAATCATCGACGACACGGCCATGGAGGTGACTTTCCGATTGGAACCCGGCGAGGCCTTTGTCGTTGACAACACGCGCGTGCTGCACGCGCGCAAGGGCTATTCTGGTGAGGGGACGCGTTGGCTGCAAGGCTGCTACGCTGATAAGGACGGGCTGCGTTCCGCCTATGACGCGATGTGCCGCGAGGGCGTGCTGGAGGCTGCGGAATGAGGCCCGATATCAACAATCTGACCGCTGAGACAATTGTCGCCTTCATCGGCTCGATCTTCGATCGGCGCGGCGGAGAGGAATATCTGGGCGAGCCCGTGACAATGGACGAACACATGCTGCAAGGCGCGACGATCGCCGAGCGCAACGGCCAGCCCGAGGAAATCATCGTCGGCGCGCTGCTGCACGACATCGGCCATTTCACAAGCGAATTCGGCACCTTCACGATGGGGGACACCGAAGACCGCCATCACGAGGACGCAGGCGCTGAGGTGTTGGAGCGGTTCTTTCCGTCTGTCGTGACCGATTGCTGCCGATACCACGTCGCGGCAAAACGTTATCTCTGCGCGACCCGGCCGGAGTATTTCAAGCGCCTTTCTGAGGCCTCGATCCATTCGATGAACCTGCAAGGCGGCCCGATGTCACCCAAGGAAGTGGCCGAGTTCGAGAAGAACCCGAACCTCAAACAGATCATCGCCGTTCGATATTTCGACGAGGCCGGGAAGATCGCGGGAATGGACACACCCGACTTCTGGCATTTCGCGCCGATGGTGCAGCGGCTGGTCAACAAGCATTTGTCCGGCACTTGAGGGCACAAGGCGCTCGATCATCTGGGGCTAAAGGCCGAGGAGAAGGAGCGAGAGCAGATGCTTCGCCTCCACGACCAGAATGTGCTTCAGCTGGAGAACCGGCACGCAAACCTGTTGAAGGCCATCGAGGAGGGAGCCCATTCTCCGCCGATCATCACGCAGCTGAACAAGGTGGATGCGGACCTGGCCGAGGCGCGCACCAAACGCGAGGCCCTGACGCCAGAACCGATCGTGCTGCCCACCGACCTGCCCGCGCTCTACCGGGCCCATGTCGATGACCTCGTGGCGACGCTGTCGGACGAATCCGAACAAGATAGGAACCTTAGCATTGCTGGCGAACGGCTCCTTTCCGCTAGCGGTACAGGCTGTTTCGCACCCGTAGCGAACGACCGGAATCTTCCGTCTCCGCCATATCTTAAAGGGGTGGCACGCTTATGTGTTTCCTGCGCCACCCTGCGCCACCCCGCCACCCCTGTGGATCTGCATGACTTGATAGATGCGCGAATCTACGCGTCATGTCGGGTGCATAGGAGGGCGAGTTGCATGGTCAACCGGGTACGATTGAACGAGAAAACGGTGCGCGAGGCGGTGCCTGCCGTGGGCAAGGATTACCAGATTTTCGACACGGAAGCGCGGGGGTTTGCGGTCTGCATCTACCGCTCGGGCAGCCGGGCATTCACGCTGGATTATCGCAGCGCTGGGCGGCAGCGGCGGATGACCATCGGGCGCTGGCCGGAATGGTCGACCACCGCGGCGCGGGAGCGGGCCAAGGAGCTTCGGCGCGAGATCGATGCCGGGGCCGATCCGCTCGCCCGGCGCGAACAAGGACGCGAGGCACCGCGGTTCCAGGACCTTATCGACCGCTATGTCGAAGTCCACCTGCCGAACCTGGCGCCGACCAATGCGTCGGACCAGAGATCGATGCTGACGAAACTGGTGGCGCCCGACTGGGGCAACCGGCTGGTCACTGAGATCACGCCTTACGATGTCGAAAAGCTGCTGACCAGGATCGCCGCAGGTCGCGCCCGGCCCTCGAAAGCCAGGCCCAACAATCGCGCGCGCAAGCTGCAGGGCTCCAAACCCACGCCGATCCGGGCCAACCGGACCGGCGAGGTGCTGCGCAAGATGTTCACCTATGCCCAGAGCTGGGGCTGGCGCGAGGACAACCCGGCCTCGGGGTTCCGACGCCGCATCGAGAACCCGCGCGAGCGGTTCCTGAGCCAGGAGGAAATCCGCAAGCTGGCAGCCGCGCTGGACGCCGCCGAGGATCGCCGGGCGGCCGATATCATCCGGCTCTGCATGCTGACCGGTGCCCGGGTCGGTGAGGTCCGGCAGGCCCGGTTCGAGCATTTCAACCTGGAGCATCTCAGCTGGACGAAGCCCGCCAGCATGACCAAGCAGCGGAAGATCCACCGGCTGCCAATCTCCGACGAGGCGGCGGCGATTGTGCGCCAGCGCCAGATGCTGGTGCCGCGTGGCAACCCCTTCCTGTTTCCCGGCGATGTCCCGGGCCAGCCGGTAAAGGAAATCCGACGGTTCTGGACCCATATCCAGAAAGAGGTCGGCATTCCCGATGTGCGCATCCACGATTTGCGCCACACCTTTGCTTCGCTGCTGGTCAGCGGCGGCGCCTCGCTCGAGATGATCGGCAAACTGCTGGGCCATGCGCCACAGGCTTGGCAACTGTGCATTGGCAAATTCCACCGGAATGCCGAGGGACTCGGCAAAATCCCGTACCGGGGCGAGCTTGCGCCAGTCGCGCGAGATGATCGCGGTGCGGGACCATGTCCAGTTCGGGACCAGATGGGAAAGCCGCATCAATTCATCCAGGGCGGCCATCGCCTGTGCGTCGTTTCCAGGCGAACATTCCAGAATCTGTACGCGGCCTTGCGCCACCGGATCAAGTGCCGCCAACTCACCTCCGGGAGCAGCCTTGCGCCGGGCCTGGTCGACCTTGATGTCATGGCCAAGTTTCATCCGCTCGGCCGCTTCTTCGATGACCGCATTCGCAGCGCTGATGATATGGCCCGTGGAGCGATAGTTATCCGTGAGAAAGACCGGCTTTGCGGTGTAATCCTCTTCAAACTGTCGGATGTGGCGGATCGAGGCGCCCGCGAAGGAATAGATATTCTGATCATCGTCCCCCACTGCGAACAGGGAAATGCGAAGATCCGGGTCCTCAAGGCTCCGGCCCGCAACTGCGGATATGAGCGCGTATTCTTCCGGACCGACATCCTGGTATTCATCCACCAAAAGCCAGCGGTAGCCCTGGATCAGCGTGTCTCTCAGCGCCTCGGCAGCCACCTTGTCCAGCCCGTCGCCGCGCAGCAACCGGACCGCGTCTATCAGAAGGGAATCGAAATCCTGCTTTTCCGCCGCTGTACTGCCGGCAAAACTTGCACCCACGAGGCGCATCGCGAGGGCATGAATGGTCGAGACCGAGACCAGGCGTGCCTCGTCCCCGATAAGCCTGCGCAGGCGCTCGCGGATTTCTGCGGCGGCGTGACGGTTGTAGGCAAGCACGAGAATGCCGCTTGGGTCTTCGCGCCGTATCTTCACCAGATAGGCAACGCGATGAACCAATACGCGGGTTTTGCCCGAGCCGGGTCCTGCCAGCACCAGAACGTTGGTCTGCTCGCGATTGTCCCGAACGATCTGTTCCTGTGTCGTGTTGCCGAGCGCCTCGACGATGTTGGCCCAGGACTGTCCCGTTGCTTGTCTGCGGAACTCGCCACCCCGCCCCGGCATCCAGCGCCGCATGAACGCATCCCGTTCCAGGACGAAATAATCGTCGGAGAGCCTTTCGGCCTCTTCCATGTTCTCGAGACCCTTTTCGGCATAAGCCGCCATCACGTGGGTCTGGATTGTCTGTTCGGTATAGTGCTCTTCGAGCGGGGCAAAGTTGTCTGCCGTGAATTTCCCACCTTTCGGATCAAGATGCAGCGTGATCGCAGGTCGGAACACCGAGAGGCCCTTGCCGAGCGTGACCACCTGCTGTTCATGAAGCCAGAGCAGCGCCCGGTCCATCAGCTTGTTCGGGTCGTTGACGGCGCCGCGCAACATGGCATCACCATTGATGGCGCCGAGCAACCCACCCAGCGTGGTCTCGACCTGAATGTCCTTGCCGCGCAGCCCTTTCTCGATCTTGCCGACGAGATGCGCAAGCAAGCGTTCTCCTGCCAGGCGGCGCAACATCGCGGTTTGCTCGATGACCGACCAAGACCGTTGCAGGCGCACCAGCAGGCTGCCGCGCGACACCTTTCGCAGATGCAGGTTGCCGCGGCCGCCTTCCATATCGCGTCCATCCTGCGCAATGCCCCGAAGCAGGCCCTCAACGATATCCGGCCGCACCGCGCTGTGGCCGGCCTCGCGCAACACTTGGCAGGTGGCGGCCAGGTTGAAAGGGGTTGGCTCGCCCGCGTCGGCATACGGGGCCTCTTCCTGCAAGCGCGCAATCAGGTCGGTTTCGAGCCGGGCAGCCGCCTCAAGCCGGGACACCGAGGCATTCTCGACCCCGACATGTACAAAGATCGTGATGCCAGTGTCGTCATTGGCAATCCCGAGCGCCTCGAGGTCGGTCAACGCGCGGCGCACGGCGGGTGGCGACAGCCCGCTTGCGCCGCTCAACTCATCGGTCGTCACACCCGCATCCGCTGGTGCGTTGATGATATGTGTGACAATGCTCAGAAGCTGATGCCGCCGGCTGGTGGTGATCTCGGCACGATCGAGGATTGTCTTCGCCTGGCCGATATCGCGTACCAGGAGCGAGGCAGGAAAAACCTGCACCCGGTTCTCCTCGCGTCTCAGAAGTCGCGCCTCTTCGAGCCAGGCCACCGCCGTCTTGACCCTTGTATCGTCGGTGGCGCTGTCTCGCTGGAAGTCGCGATCCTTCTCCTCCTGCACGATCTCGCCAGGCGTGGCGACGATCACGCCGGTCTTGCGCGTGCGGGTGTCGATCCGCCGGACGGCCTTCAGGATCGCACTGATTTCATGGCGGGCGAGGCGCGAGCGGGCGCTCAGACCGAACTGGCGATCCACGTCTTCGGTGCTGTACAGCAGCACGCAGCGGGCGGGGGCACGATCGCGCCCCGCCCGGCCTGCTTCCTGCAGGTAGTTTTCGAGCGAACCGGGCACGTCACCATGCACGACAAGGCGAATATCCGGCTTGTCGATTCCCATTCCGAAGGCATTTGTCGCCGCGATGACGCGCAGATCGCCGATGCGGAAAGCCTCCTGAGGCTTTGTCGCACAACGTCCACTCGGCCGGTGTCGTTCTGAACATCCTGGCCCGGTATCGCGAGCCGCCACCACCCCTGACGATCACAACGCCTGATGCCCTTCGGTTGGCTTGCGAGCCAATCGCCGACTGCAACCGATATGACAGCTTGAGGAGAACAAGGAATGGAACGATCACAGGTGCTGGACGCCATGGGTCGACGACGCGTTGATGGACCGGATGAACGCTATCCGCGCCCGGATCCAGGCCGAGGCGGATATCGCCGCGCACTACCGCGAAGAACGGCGCCGGGAACAGGGGCGACGGGCGCACGAAGAACGCGGTTTCCAATAGGGAACCGCGCCTTCGGGCACCCCCGCACCTCAAACAGACAAGGATACAGTCCAATGGACATGCCATTCACCTCCGCCGACGAAATCACCGAAATGGCGGCCGCCTGCTTCCCGCTCGCACGCATCGCCGCCACCGGAATCGACGAAGACGTTCTCGATTTCGTCCCTTGGGAACCAGCGCAGGAGGCCAAGGCGCTCGCAGCCCGTTTGCGCCGGGGTGAGATCTTCGAGAAGGGCGTCCTGGCGATGCTGCACGACCTCGTCGGCGTGCTCGAAGCCGAGATCGCCCAGGGCACCTATGTGGAGACCTGCTACGACCATAGCCCGGAGAATGTCTCGGGCAGCCAGAGCTGGGGGCAACAGCGGCGCACCCCGGAGGCTGACCGCCTCTCCAACGCGTTCGCTGTGCTGATCGAACTCTACGCCACCCTCATGGCCGTGCACGACCTGCACCGCGCCGAGGCAGTCGTGGAGGCACTGCGCGCCACCTGATCGAACACGCGGGCCAAACCCGCGTCAGGGCGTGCCGACGATCCTTCTGCTGCTACAGATGTCGGCCGCCCGCAAACAAGAAGCCCGTGCGGGTCATCCCCGCACGGGCAAACGATCACGAGCGAGGGCACGGGTCTCGCCGGTCTGTCGGTTTCCGGTGTCCACAGCCGAAGGAGATACCTATGATCCTCACGAACTTGATCGACCTGATTGCCGAAGTCGCCGCCAAGCGGGTCGCCGAGAAGGGCGCGGCAAAGGAGGACACTCCGGACGCAGTGATTTCAATCTGCCGCACAATTCGGGCTGATTTATGGTCACGCCGCCACATTTTCATCCTTATTTCGGTGTTTGTCCGAAGGCTGGACAAAAGTACGCGCACGCACAATCTTGTCTGCGTCGCTTAAAGAAAGACGAGTATGCCGATGATCGAAGTTCAACCGCCCAAGCGCGTCGCGCTCTATGCGCGCTATTCAACCGACATGCAAAGCCCGCTGTCGATCCGGGACCAGCTTCGGATGTGCCGCGACTATGCCGCGCGCCAGGGCTGGGTCGTCGTCGACGAATTCTTCGACGAGGCGATGTCGGGCACGCGCAAGGACCGTCCCGGGCTCCAGAGCCTGCTGGAAGCCGTCAAAGCCAGAGCCTGCGACATCGTGCTGGTCGAAAACATTGACCGCCTGAGCCGCAATCAGGAAGAGTTGCACGGCTTCTATAACCGCACGAAACACGCCGAGGCGGAGATCTACACCACATCCCGTGGCCGAATGGATTCGCTGACGTTGGGCTTGTCGTCCCTCATTGCGGCAACCTATTTGGAAGATCTTGCCCAACGCACAAAACGGGGCTTGGAAGGCAAGCATGCCGACGGGTTGAATGCAGGCGGCAAGGCCTACGGTTATCGCGTCCGACGGACGCCGGAGGGCGTGATCGAGAAAGGTCAGCTCGAGATCATCGAAACGGAGGCGCTCGTTGTGCGTCGCATATTTCGAGAATATGCCGCAGGCAAGTCACCCATCAAGATCGCGGCCGGTCTGAACAAGGACGGCATTCCGGCTCCCAAACCGCGGAAGAATGCGAAGGTCTCTCATTGGCGGCAGACCACCATCAACGGCAACCCGGATCGTGGCAATGGCATTCTGAACAACGAACTCTATATCGGACGCAGCGTCTGGGATCGGCTGCGCTACTCCAAGGATCCTGAGACCGGGAAGCGGGTGTCACGGATCAATCCCCGGGCCCAGTGGAGGGTGGCAGAGGTCCCGCATCTGCGCATCATCGACGATGAGCTTTGGCAAGCGGTCAAGGACCGCCAGACCCGTCAGCGCGCACGCTACGGGAAAGCGGATACCGGCTCGCGGAATGATCTTTCGGTAAACAGGGATTTCAGGCGCCGGCGCTTACTGCTGTCCGGCCTGTTTAAATGCGGCCGTTGCGGAGGCAACATGACGGTGGCGGGCAGCGGCAAATACAAAGCCTACTATTGTGCCAATGCCAAGGAGAAGGGATCGGCCATCTGTGAGGGCATGCCGGGGCTCAAGATCGCCAAAGCGACGCCGACCGTACTGGCTGCCCTGCGCGATCTGGTGATGACCGACGAGGCCTACGAGACCTTTCGGAAGCGCTTTCAGATGCACACGGCTGCGCTAGGAGCCACGAAGCAGGAGGAACAGGTGCTGCTCGACAAGCAGATCGCGGAACTTGAAGGCAAGCGTGAGAATCTCGTTCGCGCAGTCGAGGACAGCTACCACCCGACATTGGTAGAGCGGCTGACCGAAGTCGAGCAGGCCCTGGCCGAAAAGCTTGCGGCGGTCGCCGCGCTCGAAACCGAAGCACCACCCCTCCCCGAGGATCTCTCGCGGCTCTATCGTGAGATGATCGACAACCTGACGCAAACGCTGCAAGACGAAGGCATCGTGGGCCGCGCTGCCGATGAACTGCGCGAAATGATCGACCGGATTGTGGTCAGCTGGGACCAGGCAGCAAAGGCGCACCGGATGGATCTGCGAGGCAAGTTGTTGGAGATGCTGACAAAAGCAAAGCCCGCCGAATTGGCGGGCCTTGAAGAAAGTGCGTCTTCGCTTGAGTTGGTTGCGGGAGTAGGATTTGAACCTACGACCTTCAGGTTATGAGCCTGACGAGCTACCGGGCTGCTCCATCCCGCGTCAATTGCCTCACGGTTTTGGTTTGAGTGAGGCGTCATCGTCAGAGAGATACATCAGAGGGTTTTTTAGGTTTGGCAGTGACCTACTCTCCCACGTCTTGAGACGCAGTACCATCGGCGCTACAGTGCTTAACGGCCGGGTTCGGGATGGGACCGGGTGTTTCACTTGCGCTATGACCACCAAACCGAAAAAGCCCTCTGTATTCCAAGTCGTGTTCACGTTGTGTGTATGCTTTTGATCGCGCAGAAGTCTGTCTTCTACTGGATCAAATCAAGCCTGTCGGACAATTAGTACCGGTCAACTGAATGCATTGCTGCACTTACATCTCCGGCCTATCGACGTGGTGGTCTACCACGGTCCTCAGGGATACCTTGTTTTGAGGGGGGCTTCCCGCTTAGATGCCTTCAGCGGTTATCCTGTCCGATCATAGCTACCCTGCACTGCTGCTGGCGCAACAACAGGTCCACCAGTGGATCGTTCACCCCGGTCCTCTCGTACTAGGGGCAACTCCTCTCAAGTATCCTACACCCACGGCAGATAGGGACCGAACTGTCTCACGACGTTCTAAACCCAGCTCACGTACCTCTTTAAACGGCGAACAGCCGTACCCTTGGGACCTGCTCCAGCCCCAGGATGAGATGAGCCGACATCGAGGTGCCAAACACTGCCGTCGATATGGACTCTTGGGCAGTATCAGCCTGTTATCCCCGGCGTACCTTTTATCCGTTGAGCGATGGCCCTTCCACTCGGGACCACCGGATCACTATGGCCGTCTTTCGACTCTGCTCGACTTGTCAGTCTCGCAGTCAGGCTGGCTTCTGCCATTGCACTCAACGAGCGATTTCCGACCGCTCTGAGCCAACCTTCGCGCGCCTCCGTTACGCTTTAGGAGGCGACCGCCCCAGTCAAACTACCCGCCACGCAGGGTCCCGGATCCGGATAACGGACCGCGGTTAGACATCAAGAGTGCGAAGGGTGGTATCTCAAGGGAGGCTCCGCCGCGACTGGCGTCACGATTTCAAAGCCTACCACCTATCCTGCACATCACAATCCTGATGCCAGTGCGAAGCTGTAGTAAAGGTGCACGGGGTCTTTCCGTCTAACCGCGGGAAACCTGCATCTTGACAGGTAATTCAATTTCGCTGAGTCGATGTTGGAGACAGCGGGGAAGTCGTTACGCCATTCGTGCAGGTCGGAACTTACCCGACAAGGAATTTCGCTACCTTAGGACCGTTATAGTTACGGCCGCCGTTTACCTGGGCTTCAATTCAAGGCTCTCACCTCTCCTTTTAACCTTCAGGCACCGGGCAGGCGTCAGACCCTATACGTCGTCTTGCGACTTCGCAGAGCCCTGTGTTTTTAATAAACAGTCGCCACCCCCTGGTTTGTGCCCCCAGCCAATACTTGCGTAGAAACTGGGCCTCCTTCTCGCGAACTTACGGAGGTATTTTGCCGAGTTCCTTCAACATCGTTCTCTCAAGCGCCTTGGTATGCTCTACCAGTCCACCTGTGTCGGTTTAGGGTACGATCTAGCGGAGGGCTATTTCCAGGGACTGATCAGCGGCCCACCCAATCCGATAAGGGTGAACAACCTTCACAATCCGTCACATCCTCCTGGCCCAGGAATATTAACCTGGTTCCCATCGACTACGCCTTTCGGCCTCGCCTTAGGGGTCGGCTTACCCTGCTCAGATTAGCTTTAAGCAGGAACCCTTGGACTTTCGGCGAGAGTGTCTCTCACACTCTTTGTCGCTACTCATGTCATCATTCTCGCTAGTGATCTCTCCACCGGATCGCTCACGCGCCGGCTTCATCGAAAGGACTTTATCTTGTGCTACCGCCCGGAGGGCTGCTTGAGCACGAATGCTCTCGCAACCGCAGGTGCGGCAGTAAAGATAAATCCTATGTCACACTACGCTCTGCTACCATGCCTTACGGCATCCTCAGCTTCGGCTCATGGCTTGAGCCCCGTTACATCTTCGCCGCAGGACAACTTGATTAGACCAGTGAGCTGTTACGCTATCTTTAAAGGATGGCTGCTTCTAAGCCAACCTCCTGGTTGTTTTGGTCGTCCCACCTGCTTTCCCACTTAGCCATGAATTAGGGGCCTTAGCTGGAGGTCAGGGTTGTTTCCCTCTCCACTACGGACGTTAGCATCCGCAGTGTGTCTGCCATCTAGTACTCCTCGGTATTCGGAGTTTGGTTAGGATCAGTAAGCCGGTAAGGCCCCATTACCCATCCAGTGCTCTACCCCCGAGGGTATTCGGATGACGCTCTACCTAAATAGATTTCGCAGAGAACCAGCTATCTCCGAGTTTGATTGGCCTTTCACCCCTAGGCACAACTCATCCCGACCTTTTTCAACAGGTGTGGGTTCGGACCTCCAGTTAGTGTTACCTAACCTTCATCCTGGTCATGCCTAGATCACTCGGTTTCGGGTCTGATCCCACGAACTCGACGCCCTATTAAGACTCGCTTTCGCTGCGCCTACACCTAACGGCTTAAGCTTGCACGTGAGACCAAGTCGATGACCCATTATACAAAAGGTACGCTGTCAGGACACAAGGCCCCTCCAACTGATTGTAGGCGTTCGGTTTCAGGTACTGTTTCACTCCCCTCGTCGGGGTGCTTTTCACCTTTCCCTCACGGTACTGGTTCGCTATCGGTCAGTAAGGAGTACTTAGCCTTCGAAGGTGGTCCTCCGATCTTCAGACAGAATTTCACGTGTTCCGCCCTACTTAATACGTCCAATCATGCTTCATATACGGGGCTGTCACCCACTCTGGCTGTGCTTCCCAACACATTCTATTCACACTCATGGCTCGGCTGGTCCCCGTTCGCTCGCCGCTACTAGGGGAGTATCAATTGATGTCCTTTCCTCCGGGTACTTAGATGTTTCAGTTCCCCGGGTTTGCTTTTATAACCCTATGTATTCAGGTTATAAATACTTGGTTTTACATCCTGATAACCGCTTCGCCGCCAACCGCCAGACCGGCCAATGGCCGGCACGGAGTGGGCGTTATTGCGAAGCAATAACAGAATATAATCAAGTGGGTTGCCCCATTCAGAAATCCATGGATCAAAGCCTATTCTCGGCTCCCCATAGCTTATCGCAGAGTATCACGTCTTTCATCGCCTCTTACTGCCAAGGCATTCACCAAACGCCCTTTTCGCGCTTGATTTGATCCAGAAAAAGATAGACTTGCGTCAATCGCGGTGAACAGAAGCTGGTAAGAAACTGTCACCCTTATTCTGAACCAAAAGCATACTTTCCCGCCTGGCTTGCGCCAGACATTTGGTCCAACTTGCGTTGAACCGGGTTAGTGTACTTGACTTGGACAACTCTGTTCGTTTCGGCCGGCATACGTAAGGGCAGTCGAGGAAACAACCGCGTCAAACGCTTGCCCCGAAGGGCACCTAACCGAGATCATCCCGTTACTCCGGGCGATCAAACAGTGTTGATTGTCACTTTGAGATTGCTCTCAAAGTAACTGTATCTCTCTATACGATGTCAATTCGTCTGCAGAACAGACGTTCAAACATTCAGTGAATGCTTGAAGATGTGTTCTGCCAGATATGGTGGAGCCTAGGAGGATCGAACTCCTGACCTCCTGAATGCAAATCAGGCGCTCTCCCAGCTGAGCTAAGGCCCCACGTTGAATTTGCACCAGCAAATTCGACGAGCGCGGAAAGCGAATTGCGCAGCAATTTGCGGCACGCCCGGTTGTGGTCATGGCTCTCGTCGATTTCCTTCGGAATTCGACTGCCGCCGCGTTCAATTTGCGCTGCAAATATGAACGGTGGTGGGTCGAGGAGGACTTGAACCTCCGACCTCACGCTTATCAGGCGTGCGCTCTAACCACCTGAGCTACCGACCCAGTTGATCCCGCCAAGCAGGACCGACGTCGCCCGACAGGCGTTTGCGACGCAAATGCCGAGAGGGCAACCTGTTCACGGGAACCGGTAGTCCCACGTGTGTGTTTCTGAAGAGATATGAGGACGGTCCGGTCCGGATGTGACCGGCTTTGATTGCCGATCTTCTGCTAAGTGATCCACGAGACTGGCGAGCCAGTCTGCCAGGATCATCCTTAGAAAGGAGGTGATCCAGCCGCAGGTTCCCCTACGGCTACCTTGTTACGACTTCACCCCAGTCGCTGAGCTCACCGTGGTCCGCTGCCTCCTGCAAGCAGGTTGACGCACGGCCTTCGGGTGAACCCAACTCCCATGGTGTGACGGGCGGTGTGTACAAGGCCCGGGAACGTATTCACCGCGTCATGCTGTTACGCGATTACTAGCGATTCCGACTTCATGGGGTCGAGTTGCAGACCCCAATCCGAACTGAGATAGCTTTTTGGGATTAACCCATTGTCACTACCATTGTAGCACGTGTGTAGCCCAACCCGTAAGGGCCATGAGGACTTGACGTCATCCACACCTTCCTCCCGCTTATCACGGGCAGTTTCTTTAGAGTGCCCAGCCGAACTGCTGGCAACTAAAGATGTGGGTTGCGCTCGTTGCCGGACTTAACCGAACATCTCACGACACGAGCTGACGACAGCCATGCAGCACCTGTCACCGGGTCACCGAAGTGAAAACGCCATCTCTGGCGCGGTCCCGGGATGTCAAGGGTTGGTAAGGTTCTGCGCGTTGCTTCGAATTAAACCACATGCTCCACCGCTTGTGCGGGCCCCCGTCAATTCCTTTGAGTTTTAATCTTGCGACCGTACTCCCCAGGCGGAATGCTTAATCCGTTAGGTGTGTCACCGAATAGCATGCTACCCGACGACTGGCATTCATCGTTTACGGTGTGGACTACCAGGGTATCTAATCCTGTTTGCTCCCCACACTTTCGCACCTCAGCGTCAGTATCGAGCCAGTGAGCCGCCTTCGCCACTGGTGTTCCTCCGAATATCTACGAATTTCACCTCTACACTCGGAATTCCACTCACCTCTCTCGAACTCAAGACCAACAGTTTTAAGGGCAGTTCCGAGGTTGAGCCTCGGGATTTCACCCCTAACTTGCTGATCCGCCTACGTGCGCTTTACGCCCAGTAATTCCGAACAACGCTAGTCCCCTCCGTATTACCGCGGCTGCTGGCACGGAGTTAGCCGGGACTTCTTTACTGGGTACAGTCATTATCTTCCCCAGCGAAAGGACTTTACAACCCTAGGGCCTTCGTCGTCCACGCGGCATGGCTAGATCAGGCTTGCGCCCATTGTCTAAGATTCCCCACTGCTGCCTCCCGTAGGAGTCTGGGCCGTGTCTCAGTCCCAGTGTTGCTGATCATCCTCTAAAACCAGCTATAGATCGTAGACTTGGTAGGCCGTTACCCCACCAACTATCTAATCTAACGCGGGCCAATCCATCTCCGATAAATCTTTCCCCCGAAGGGCGTATAAGGTATTACCCTCAGTTTCCCGAGACTATTCCTTAGAGAAGGGTATGTTCCCACGCGTTACTAACCCGTCCGCCGCTCACCCCGAAGGGCGCGCTCGACTTGCATGTGTTAGGCCTGCCGCCAGCGTTCGTTCTGAGCCAGGATCAAACTCTCAAGTTGAAACGCTCTTGCAAGCGTATCCTTGACGTTCGAACCTCTGCACATCATCGCCGATCCGGCAGGATCGACGATAGTCTCTGTTTGTTGTGCTTCAGTCTCCTAAGAAACCGAAAGCCGTCCAAACAGTGAAGCTGACACTGGATCATCGAACCGAAGCCCTACCAGCGCGATATACAGACGTTGATCCATCGAAATGAACCAAACCGCCCACATATCTCTTCAGATATCATCAATTTCAAAAAGCGTGAGACAAAAGAAACTGAGATGCGCCCTGTCTTCCTTGGCGCGCCCCGCCTCGATTACCTCTGATTTTATCGTTCCGCCTCGTCTCGGCCCGTTCCGTTTCCAGTCCGTCCCGCCCGTCTGGCGCCCCGTCAGTGCATCTCTGCGCCGCCGGTGAAGGGGGTTCTAAGGTTACTCCGCCAAACCCGCAACCCCTTTTTTCCAAAAACAGCACCTTTTTCAAAAAACCTCAAATAAACAAACAAAAACAACAACTTAAACAAAACAATACAAAGACAGACAAACCAAAAAAAGGGC
>JAEKDP010000015.1 GCA_016521575.1 Rhodobacteraceae bacterium F11138
AGACATCGGTCTTCCAGCCATGCATTCAGCTCGGCATAGGATTTGAACTTCGGTCGAGGCACGTCACGCCGGAGGCGTGCTTACAGCACGACGAACCGCCGCCGGATCACGCCCACCTGGTTCTCGACTTGCCCTTTCTCCCAGCCCGCGGCCGGGGTGCAGGGCCGTCCAGAAGGGCGCCATTGGTTCGAGCCGAAGGGACGGCGGGTCGACCAGGTAATGCCCGCACATCTGCTGGAACCGCCGGTTATAGGCGCGATCCTTGCCGACGAAGATCGCATCCACCGCCGTCTTCATGTTGTCGTATATCCCCCGGGCGCAAGCACCGCCGAAGAACGCGAACGCCTTGTCGTGGGCGTCAAACACCATCTCTTGCGTCTCGCGCGGATAGGCCCGCACAAACGGCATCCGGCTATAGCTCAGGCGGACATGCGCGACCTTCACCGTCGTGGTGACGCCATCGATCAGGACAATCTCGTGGCTCCAGTCGAACTGATAGGCTTCGCCCGGATCGAAGCTCAGCGGCACATAGGCAGCGGCGGAAGCTTCCCGCGTCGCCTTCGACCAACTCGCCGCATAGCGCCGCACCGAATCATAGCTGCCGTCATAGCCCCGGTTGCGCAGTTCTTCGTAAATCCGAACCAGTGTCAGCCGCTGGCGCTTGGGTTGCCGGTCATTCTCGGCCAGCATCTCATCCAGATCGGACCGCCACGGATCAATCTTGGGGCGGGGTTGGCTGGTTCGATCATAGCTGAACTCGGTTGCCCCGGACCGCACCACCTTCCGCACAGTGTTCCGTGATATCCGCAGTTCCCGGCAGATCTGCTTGATTGGCTTCCTCTGAATGAAATACGCCCGCCTGATCTTCGCAATCGTCTCCACAACCAACATCCCCAACTCGCTCCCTCAAATCCGTCGAGGAAGCTTCTGAACAGAAAAATCAGGGGGGTCACTTTTGGACGCCGATTACCCCAATACAGGGGTCAATCTTGCATGCCGGCTCACAACGGGCATCCCCATTCTACGCCTTGGGAGCTCGTCTGGTTGTGTTGACAGACCACCTTAGCTACCAATGACTGAGATCAGCTAGGCGAAGGTGCTGTAAGCACTTCAAGGCGCTTTTTCTGGAGTAATGATCTATGCCCACAATTGAGAGTGTCAACATCGAAGGTTTTTGGGGAAATCATGATGTATTTCTGCATTTCGACCCAACAGTGAATTTTCTGGTTGGGGTAAACGGCTCAGGAAAGACGACAGCCATCGACATCCTTGCTTCTGCCCTTCAATGCGATGAAGAAGCTCTGGAGAGGCTTCCATTCGAGAGAATTGAGATCGTTCTCTTTGACAAAGAGACCCGCAGGAAGCCTTCGGTCGTAGTGGAACGCGACCTGAGCGATGAAGGCGGGTTTGCCTCAATCGTCTACAAGATCAAAGAATCCGCGAAGTCGACTGCAGAGGAAACAAAGGTCTTTTCTCCGTTTGAGTTCAGGGAGCACTCTCTCCATACAAGACGCGATCCAAGAACAGGCAAGATAATCAGACGAAGGATCGCACACGACTATGGCTATCGTGATGTCCGCATGGAGCTGTCAAAGCAAATCAAGATGAACTGGCTGTCGATCAACCGTGTATCGTCCGTACGCAGTAGTCCGGAGAGAAGTTCGAATGAAACACATGTCGACAGGAAGCTCCGCGAAATCTCGGATCGGCTTGAGCGCTATTTCTCCGAACTGTCATCTAACGCAAACCAACGAACCAGGGACTTTCAAAGGAAGCTATTTCGCTCTTTGATCGCGGACGACTCATCCTTCTCACTGGACAACGATCTGGGCGGGATGAACCTAAAATTAGAGAAGTCAGCTTTGATAGATATTTTCGAGCGGTTCAATATCCCGCATGATGAATACAGGAAGGACGCTGACAAGTTTTTTGACAAACTTCAGGTTATTCACGACGATAAAGATAAAAATAGCTACTCACCCGCTGACTTAATGGTGATGATAAATGCGCATAAAATACACGCATTGGTAGGTGAGTGGAATGGTGCAGTCGAGGCGGAAAAGGGGATATTGAGACCAAGAGACGCATTCGTCGAAATCTTGGATGCAATGTTCCACCGGAAATATGCTGAAGTAATGCCCAGCGGTGAGATTGTCTTTCATTCGAGGTCTGGCAAGACGCTTAGAATCACTGAACTTTCATCTGGCGAGAAGCAACTCTTCATCATCCTTGCTGAGGCTCTTCTTCAGAAGGACGCCGAATGGACTTACATTGCTGATGAGCCAGAACTGTCTTTGCACGTGGATTGGCAGGAAGTGCTGGTAGACAACTTGCGGGCCCTAAACCCAAACAGCCAGGTAATTTTCGCGACTCATTCTCCTGACATAATTAGCCATTACTCCGATCAAGTGATTGATATGGAGAAGGTTCTGGGATGACCTTGACAAGAACAAAGTCTGGTTTACAGAACCTGCATATCCTGAAAGGCGTCGACTTAGTTGTTTACACCGAGGGCGGGGAGCAAAGAACCTTCACAAAGGAAGAGGTTCTTGCGGGCGCTGGACACCAGAAATCGGTCGATATCCGCTTCTGGAAACAAATGTTCGCACGCTTTCTTCCTGGCAAAAACGTAAAATTTCTTTCGGTCGGTAGCTGTACTTCTCTGAATAAAATTGCTTTAGACATCGCGGAAGGCGACCTGAAAAATGTATGTGTTGCAATGGACAGAGATTACTCGGCGTTTTGGGGTAATCGCGTTGAGCATCGACAAATTGTTCGCACCCGGACCTACAGTTGGGAAAACGAGCTTTTTCAAACCGACGTCGTATTTCGCGCGTTTGAACAGCTCGTCATGGGGCCTATATACCTGCTTGACCCATAGATCACGAGCAACCGGTAGGCCGGTCAATTTTTTCTTTAAACGAGCCTTGCTGTGTCCTCGTCCAGAACATCAATTTCCTCATCATCATCCGGTGCGTCCGGATCGTAACCGCTTGGTGGGTGCGGTGTGTCCGCAGGCCAGTAGCCATGGCCCTTAATGTGAGCAACTACGTCATTCATGCGCCAAAGCATGGTTTGAAGGACGACCTCAGGGCGAGTGCCATGAATGACAACGCCAGCCTCAGCGAGGGCGTCTCTCACTTCGGTTCGGCTCATAGGCTCCCCGTGTTCGCGGATGACCTCTACTGCAGCCTTCGCAACGTCTTCTTTCTTAGGGTTTTTTGCCTTGGCGGACATACGACGCTCCACAATATCGTCAGCATACTCTGTAACCTGGACATCTTCATGCGCTACGGCGCGCGCGGGCGCAGTCTGACCTGAGAATTCCTCCCAATCAGCTATAAATCTTTCTGCACGCGCAGCCTTGGCCTTCCATTCTTCGATTTGTTTGGCGGCTTCGGCAATCTTCTCATGCAGTTCGTCGCGAGCCTTGACCGCGTTGTTGAGTGCTGCATCTGCCATGATGTATCTCCTGCGAACGTTTGTGAACTAGGAGATACAGCACACTTTAGGAGACGTCTATAAGATTCTCACTCAGGGCCTGAATTCACATCTTGAATGGGGCATTGAATCCGCGTAGACATGATTCATGAAGGGCTGGAATGAAAGCGGCCTTGGAGCGGTGCGCCAACACCAAACCAAGGCCGGTTCCGGTTCGGGACGTCGCCTAGCGTGGCCGTGTGCGTCCCATGATGCAGGAATTTGGCTCCCTCAATCGAGGGAAAAGTACGCCAATTCCTGCGTCATTTCAAGGCCTCGTCGTAGAAGGACAAGGCTCATGGCGATCTATTCGCGTATTTGCCACCGTGTCCGCTCGTACACTCGTATCCGGTTTGGCCGGATTGAGCACGTGCGTGCGCACACACGGTGCTGCGGGTAACGGCCCGCACAATATCTGGCGTGCACCCATGCTATGAGCGGGGAAGTGCCAGCTAACTTGATCCTCCCGATTTGGGTCGCCGCCGGATGGTTTTGGCCTCCGGCGGTTTTTTCTTCTGCTTGGACCTATCCACGCTTTCTTGGACATCTTCCGGCTTCACCCGCGTGAACCGTGACAATGCCTCGTCAAAGTCCATGTCTATGAACAGTGGTGGCTCTGTCTTGCGCTTCTTGTCGCTCATGACGTCAGCGCCTTCCAAGTCAAACGACCCTCAATGCACCCGAAAATATCATTCATGCGGTCATTCGGGTCCATGTCCCGACGATTGAAGCGCCACGCCATTTCGTCCACATATCGCGACAAATGCTTTGGGGAAACGTAGTGGTGAATGCCGACAATCTGACGCTTTAACAACGCCCAAACGCTTTCAATCGAGTTTGTATGCACCACATCTGCAATCACGTAAATGCCCTTGCTGTGGTTCACGGGAAGATGCGCGTAATCCTTGCCAAGTCCCTTGTATGAGCGATGTTCGTCGGTCATGAGGATTTGGCCGGGGTTCACATTCTTACGCACCATTTCCTGCACAGTCTTGGCCCGCGTATCCTTCACTACCTCTGCCCTAAGCTCGCCATCGCGCTTCAACACCCCGAGCACGACAGCCTTGTTTGCACCGCCCTGAGAGCCGGGAATTCGCTTGTCTGCGTGCTTGTTCTTCTCCTTGCCTCCCACATACGTCTCGTCAGCCTCTACAGGGCCGTCTAGAGGAGCATTGAACGACTGGGTGCGGGCAGCATGGCGCAAGCGGTGCAGAACGTGCCACGCGCTTTTCTGGGTTATTTTCAAGTCCCGCGCCAGTGTCGTGGACGCAACGCCCTTCTTGTGGTTGGTGATCAGCCAAATCGCCATGAACCACTTACGCAAAGGCAATTTTGTGTCGTGGAAGATCGTGCCAACTTTGATTGAAAACCGCTTGCGGCAGTCGCCGCACTTGAACGTCTTGCGGTCAGAGAAATGATAGATGCGTTCGCCGCCACAATGGGGGCAAAACTCACCATCGCGCCAGCGGATCGCGCGCAGATGATCAAGGCAAGACTGTTCGTCCGGGAAGGCGTCAAACAGGTCGTAGAGGCTTTCAAACTTGCCGATCATGGCTTCATCTCCTTTGATGAAACCAATATAGGGTCAACTCAGCTTTGGGTCAAGCAGGTATATAGGCCCCCTCGTCATTGACGATTTCGATGAAGCGGACACGCGCAAGATCATCGATGATGCGCGGCATGCCCTCCTCGGTCAGCTTAAACACCTGCTTAGAGCTGACCTTGTATTGGTTGCTGCCAATAAATCCCTGTTTTGTCGCAAACAGCCCGCTGCTTGCTTCAAGCACGCGAAGTGTCCACTGGCTCCGCCAGAGATCGATCGCGCAAGGATGAAAGCTCGCCTGCGTAGCCAAAGAGCCGATGTCGGGAGTTTTCATCTTGTGCATCGTCCAAGCGCGGCAAAAATTGATACCGCCAGAGATATTTATGGAAAGCCGCTGCTCGTAGCGTCCGTCAAAATTCTTCAGCACCTAATTCTGAAAGCTGGGCAGAAGTCGATGCCTAATGAATATCTGGAAAAATTTCTTCTCGAAGCCTTTTTTGCTTGGATGGCCGACAACCCGGAAGCCGAAATCGCCATGTCTTACGCTGACAAGATTTCAGTCATTTCGGATGCGGCATAATGGCGACAACTCGTTGCCCTTCTCCACCATCCATTCCAGGGGAAGAACATCCAAGGCTTTTATCGAATGAGCGTTCTGTCGAGCGCTACGCCTGAATTGCCAAGTGTCGCTGGTCGATGTCAGCATGTCTGCTATTAGCAGAGACCGGCCATGCGCCGCGGCTGGCATGCAGGTCGGCTCTGGGCCGAACCAAACTGATCGGGCTATTCTGACGCCCAGTAATGACATGAAAGAGGGTTACCATATCCTTGGTCATGGTCGATCTCCTGGGTTACGGGTCAGGTCGGCAAACCGTATCCGTCCGGTGTGACCGCTCTGACGGAGGGGGACTGCTGCCGATAATGTCCATGATCAATAATGGACATCTTGAGGCACTCCATGGCGGGCAAGAAGGGCCAGAAGAAACGGTTCTGGTCTGACGAGGAGAAACGGTCGATCTGCAGTCAGACTCTGGTGCCGGGCGTTTCGGTCGTACAGGTGGCGCGGCGGTCTTCGATGAATTCCAACCTGATCTTCACCTGGTTGCTGGACCCGCGCTATGCGCCCCGGCCGAAGGAAGAGAGCTGTGGTCCGGAGGACGGCGACCTATTCCTGCCGGTGGAGATTTCCGGTCCGGCGATTGACGATCAAATGGTTGCGACGAGTGTGGCGACGGCCGGTGTGACCGACGGGGCCGTTAACGAACCCGATTTTTCGGCCCGGGCCTTCCTCTATCCAGCCAGCCAAGAAGTCGAAAACCTCTGCCTGCTCACCGACCGGCTTTATGATCTCTTGATCGCCATCAGCGATCTGGATGGGAAGTGGGAGAAACAGGCGCTCTACCTCCCGGTGCAGAAGGCCGCCTGACATGCAAAACCGGCCGCGTAATGCGCGCGGCCGGTGAAACTTTTTTGGAGCCACAGCGCAGGATGCCCAAGCGGACAAGAGCATCTTCTATGCGGCGCCATGAACAAGAAAATGCTCCGCACGGCAGATTTCTTCTTCGTCTCTCAAAAGAACGACCAATGTTTTCTTTACGAGCACCAGCGACCGCAACCAACTGAAAGGCATATGCCGCCAGAGATCTCCCGAACGCAGCGATGATGACGCCGATGAATAGGCACGCCAGCACCGTTCACGCATGCAAGGGAGACAGACATGCTCAACACCAACACTACGATTATCAGCCAGGCCCGCTTTGATGCGGTTGCCGCGACCCAAAAACATCTGCGTCGAAATGGCGCCAGTCTGTGCGATCTGCTCGACGCGCTCGACGATCCGGCGGGTTTCGAAGCGCTGTGCCGTTTGCATAGCGCCTTCAGTCACCCGTTCCCGGACGCGGATGCTGTCGAAGACGCGGTGCACGACATCACCCGCTTTCTTGCGGATCAATCGCCATCATCGCTTGACCGCATTGGGTTGGAGCGCAGCTTCGCTGCATCCGACATGGCGCGGTGGCATGTCGCTCGGATCAGCGAAATCCACAGGAAGTTTCGCCATGCAGGATGATCTGCGTTGTGTGTTGCAGATCATCAAGGAAAAGCGTCTGAGGGATTACCCTGACACGTTTGGGCCAGAGCAAGATATTTGCGATGTCACGCTCTGGCTGAACCAAAAGTTTACCGTATCAAAGGCGCGGCTGTTGGTTGATCGGCTTTACACCCAACGGGGCCGCAAAATCATAGGCCTTTCGGTCACCGGAATGGCCTCACAATACTTGTCGATGACCCCAATCGCTTTGGAGGCGTTCCTGGCTTTGGGATATTCGATCCAGGAGGCGAGAGGGGATAGCTATCGATGCCCCTCGTGTTTTGGGCATCACTCAAAGCATGAAGCAATCAAAGCCTTCGCACGCATCGAAAGCGCGCTACGCGCTCAGCGATCACGGTAGAAACACTGGAAAATTGTATCAAAGGGCGGCGCGAGCCGCCCTTTTTTGTTGAAACACGGGGACTGGGTTCAGGGCGCAATCTCTGGGCATAGTGATGGTCTGAAACTCCTTGGAATACTCCACAGAGCTTTCACCAAGCACTCGCCATAGATTGATCTGTCTGGCTGTGCAGCGACATATTCGGATAGCTGTGGTAGACGAAAAACTGAAAAATTGTTCTTGGTCGCCCAAACGCAGCCCCATATCCCTGCTAACAAGAGCGCCTCCCATTTTGCCCATAAGGGAGCCTGAAACGCGAAAATCGGGCGTTTCCGCCCGATTGACCTTTTTTGCTTGCGAAATGGACATTTCAGCCCGGCCGGTGGCCATTAATTGGTAGTCAGAACATCTGTCGATGCGGGCATAGTTATGCCACGCCAGCTTCGACAACTGGAATTAATTCATATTATTCAAAAAGTTAACAATGCGCCTAAACTGCGCTTCTAAAAACGGCGGGCGAAATTGCCACGTAGTCGGTCCAAGTTTTGCCGCCGAAATCAGGGGGTTCTCGGTCAATTATGCACAAAAAAAGCCGCCCAAAGGGCGGCCTGTAAGTCATCTTAAGAAATGGTGATTATAGATCAACGCGACGGAAAACCTTCGCTCTCAAAATATACCGTTCCATAATCGGCTGGACACCCAGCTTACTCAGTTTGACGGAAACCGATTTCGTACTGGTGCCTGCGTTATCGGCAAGCTCTTGAAGAGTGACATATTTCGAACAAAACTTGTCCACGTCCTCCTTTGCGTAACAATACCGGATCGTACCCCGGGCGTTGGCGACTTTTATCCCTTTGAGAAACGGTTGCCCGTCCAGATCAGTTTTCGTTCGTAGATGGTCAATTGCCAGCAGCTGTAGCCCCAATTTGGCTGCCGCCTCCTTGGCAGACATACCCCGCTCGGAAATCACCTCTTGCGTAGCAGGCCGGATTTCCTCCGGGCAGACGAAAACCGAGCGGAACCGCAATTCTTCACAGCCGGTTTCGACGGTGGCGAGCCGTCCGTCCAAAACAAGCCGAACGATGTCTGCAACGGGCACCCGAGCAATTTCCGAGGCCTCGATGGTATTTACCATGCCTGCGCTCGGCTCCTGCACGGGCTTGCCTGCAGCACGAAAGCGAACCAGAAAATCATCGAGGTCATCGTTGGCAACATTCGTCATCACTCCAGACTTGATGGACGGATCGTTCGACAGCTTCTTCAGGATCCCAGTTCTGACCATCATTTGCGCCTGTGTACGGTTGCAGTTCAAGTAATCTGGAATCGATTTCGTCGGCGTGGAGTTATTGATCCTGTGGGCAAGCGCTTCACCTTCAACCGCATCAAAGGTCCGCCTGGTTTCGATCTGCTCAGGATCCCCTTCCGCGATCACCCCTGCTTGGAGCAGCGCCCTGTTCAACGTCATTTGGTGGATACCGCTAACTTTGGACAGGCTCGCCACGGTATGGCGCTTCCGATCTGCTACTTTGCCATCCAACAATTCCGAGCCGGGCTGAACGGGCAAGTGCTCGATGATAAAGTCGCGAACAACATCCTTGAGGGGGCCTGCATCCCGATTTGAAATGTTAGACCGCAACGAAATATAGATTTCACCCAAAGCAGTACGCACGCCGCCGAAACGGTTTTCCTTCGTTGCATCCTGCACGATTTCGTCCAAGATGCTGTAAATTCCGTCCAGCCCCCGAGATGCCGCCTCAAAGCCAGCGGCCTCCGCCTCGTTCAACTGCTGGGTCGTCATACTGCTTATGCTTGCGAAGACTCCATGAATCCGATGAAGACCCAATCGTTGACAAGCCTTTGCAGCCTGATCGACATCCTGGGTATCCAACCAACAAGGACCTGATTTTCCAGACAGTCGATCAACTAAATAGCTCTGAAACCCCGACACTGAAGCTTCATCGGCGGCGGCGATCTGCGCAGCAAGATCCTGGTCGGGTGACGCTACAATATTCATGTCTTGAAACCGCCCTAAGTATCCCGGGTTTTTGTGCCGAGTAAGGAAAATGCCATGGCGCGGACACACACGGACAGGCGTGAACATCCAGGACAAGCGCCCGATCCTCTCGCCATTAAACTCCTCGGTTCTATCGTCAAGCAAACACGCTGGGCAGTATGTGGTATGATTGCGCGTCATAAACTTGGTGCCAAAGGTTTCACCTTTGTAGGTCAACAAATGATCCCCAGCATACTGTGGCCCACAGGCCATTATCTGAGCACCCGGAACGCCGGTCAGATTTGACAGGCGCTCCACTGTTTGATGCTTCAAGCCCATTACATCTGCTTGTGAAATTTCCACCATTTTCAAAAAATTTGGACAGGCCAAATTGGTATGAAAACGGGCCAGGCGGGAGCACCAGGAAACGGTCGTTTCGTCAGCGTATGGGAAGACGACTGGAAGCAAGGTCATGAGTTCAAACCCGCTCCAGTTTTTTCATTTGCCGCTTAGTACGCGCTTCGTTGTATTCCGCCGCACCCGCGTCGAGGTGGATCGAAAGCCAGTGATCACTGACAAAGACATTCTCGCTTGGATCGCAGGCCTCTTGCATCGCCCATGCCTCAGCGAAATGGTCAACGGTCAGGATGCTATCAGCGCCCCAAAGCGCGCATTCGATGGCATTGATGATTGTATCGATCCCACGGCCAAAACGGTGACGGCTTGCGGTAATCAAGCGCGCCATCACATCAGCATCCACACGCGCCTCGATCGAAACCTCTTCGCAGTAATACTCGACCACAGCGATCAGCCCCGCCTCATCCACGCCATGCTGCAGATTGGACGGCATGATCTTCGTGAAACGCCGCGAGACCTGAGGATCAAATGCGGCGACTTCAGACAAGCGCTGCGTCCCGCTCAAGATCGGAATAACAGCGTTATCTCCCTGCATGAGCGACTTGATCATCCGCAAGGACTCCTCAACTTCATTGGCTGTGCGTGACATGATCAGGTCTTGTGCTTCATCAAGCCAAAGCACACTGATCCCGGCAGCCCCGAGCCTTTGCTTAACGGTAGCCCAAATCTCCCATACCTTCGCGTTAGGGGAAAAGTGGTCGATCCCCAAGGCCCCCGCAATGGTCAGGCCGACGCTTTTCAAAGTCGCAGGACTTGGGACCTGAATTTCGAGGTATCTCGGCGCGCCTGTCTTGGGATTCCGCGCCAGGAACTGAGCTTCCTGGAGAATTGTACGGACGGCGGTTGTTTTGCCTCCCCCGGGCTCCTCAATCAGGATGACCCCGCGGGTTTCCTGACCTGCTGTGTAACGACAAGGCTGTGCTGTTTGCTGCCCCTCACTATCGACTTCGAACAGGCGGTAGATGTGCTTCTTGAGCTGATGGTCGCGTTCGGTGGGAATATGGATTTTGCGCAGTTTCTGGATCTGCGCAGCGGGGTTTGTCGTATCTTCCATGGCTTGTGCTCCTGAAAACTGGGGTGAGATCAATGGGCTGTTGCGCACAGCGTGGTTTTCACGTGTCATTCTGAGGTTCTCCGAAAAGAAAAAATTGCAGCTAACCGGAGCCCGTTTCAGAGGCCTGTAACCGGCTCGTATTCGGAATGTGCGTTCGATGTTCTCACTGCGGAAACGCGCCCTACCCTACGCCATGGGATTTTTTGCGGCTCGCAGGTAGGAAACCGCTGCAGTGGCTCGCACCCGCGCTCAATAGAGAAATTAAATCAATTACTTGAAGATCGCCCGCAGCAAATCTCAGAAATTCTTCTGCATTTGTAAATTTGTGAGATTTTCCGAATTTGGCACCTACACACCAGCCGCTTTTTGGCTTCAACGAGAACATTGGCCAGTTTCCAAAAGCACGAAGAAAAAAAGCGCGGCGGTGCTGATTTTCTTCGTAAGCACCCAATTTCAACCGCGGGGGCTGGTGCTTGACGCGTGCGATGATGTCGGGATCGTCGACGAAGTCTTTTAAGAAGCCGTTCCAGCGCTCCGGCGAACGCCGGGCGTCCGCGAGCATGTCCTTCAGTTCGCAGAAGCCATCGTCGGTCAGCGTCGTGATGCATTTGTCTTGCCCGATATGAACGCTGACAATGCCGCCGTAGGACAGGTTGTCGTCGCTGCTCACGATGGCTTCGAGAAGTCCAGGACCTCGCCCAGCAGGCTGGCGACATGGGCGATGGGGCAGATGTAGGTCGTCGCTGCCATCACGCAGCCTCGCAGCGATTTTGATCTGTCGGCTTCCAGTTCCAAGGGAACAATTCGGCCAGCCGGTTGACCATATGATCGTGGATACGTATCGAACGGCCCGCAGCGGACATTCGCTTTATGGCCGAGCGCTGCGTTGCAGCTCCACCAGACCGGCCATTCGTTCATCGTGCAGCAATCTGGCGTATCAGGAACAATCCTATCGCTCGGAACTACATCTTCAGAGACCCTGATAGCGATGCAAGGCAGCTTCTCAGGATCGATGAACACCTACCCCAGCATGAGGTTAGGAAGGTATGTCACGATACCTGGAAAAACGTAAATCAAAACAATTGCGAGGAGGAGCAGCATCAAGAACGGAAACGTCGCTTTGGCTATCTCGCCGACACCCCGCCCCGTCATTGATTTCAGAACGATCAGGTTAAATCCCACCGGCGGCGTGATTTGCGCGCACTCAATAACGATGACGGCGTAGATCCCGAACCATATTGGGTCAATGCCAGCTGCATCAATCATTGGCAGAACAACCGCACTTGAGAGCACCAATATTGAAATACCCTCCAAAAAGCAGCCCAGGATGAGGAAGAACACTGTCAGGACAAGAATAAGAGCGCCGGCACTCAGCTCCATTGACTGCACCCATTCCGCGGCGGCACGTGGGATATTCGCAAATCCTACAGCAATCGACAGGCAAGCAGCACAAGCAATGATAAACGAAATCATGCACGAGATGCGCGTTGCAGCCAGCAGGCTTTCGATCAGCATCTCGCGGCTCAGGGTACCGTTCAGAAATGCGAGCAAAAGTGCGCCAAAAATGCCAATACTTGCCGCTTCGGTCGGCGTGGCCAAACCGCCATATATTGAGCCGATTATCGCGACGATAAGCAGAATTACAGGCAAAAGCTCACGGGAGGCGCGCAGTTTGTCCATGAGCGGCAAACGAGCAGGCGCTGCTCCGGCACGCTGCGGATGAAGCAGTGACCATATGGCGATATAAGAAGAAAACAAAACAATCAGCATAAATCCCGGGATAAGACCCGCGATGAAGAGACGGGCCACCGACTGTTGCGCGACGACGCCGTAAACGATCATGATAATCGAAGGCGGGATTAACAGGCCAAAGGTGCCCGCGCCGGCCAGCGATCCGACCATCATGTGCGGATCATAGTTCCGTGCTTTTAATTCTGGGATACTCATCCGGCCTACGGTTGCTGCGGTAACCGCAGATGAACCCGACACCGCGGCCATGACTCCGCAGCCGATCACATTGATGTGCATCAGCCCGCCCGGCAGGCGAGAAACCCACGGGGATAGCCCGCGAAACAGGCTGGATGACAACCCAGACCGCATAAGGATTTCCCCCATCCATACGAAGAGCGGCAATGCCGTCAGCGCCCAGTTCCAGCTGGCGTCCCACATTGTCGATGCAAGGATTGAGCCCGGGTCGAGAGGTACGAAAAAAATGAAAACGATCAGCCCCGCCCCAAGCAATGACATGGCGATCCAGATGCCTGATCCGAGCATGATCAGTAAGCTAACCGCGAGAACGACAACAACTACAAGTGTTTGGTCCATCAGTTATTCTACCGCGCTATCTTTGTTGGTTTCATAGTCCGGGACCCTACCGAACGCGACGAGCGTCAACTGCTCAAGCATAGACAAAAACATCACGCCAAGCCCGAAGGAGACTGCCGATTGCGGTATCCACAAAGGCACTGCCATAAAGCCGGGGCTAAGGTCCCCAAATCTATAACTCTCGGCCGTGAACCGCGTCATGTGATACGCGGCATAACCGATGATCAGCGCACCCGCCAAACACGCCCAGAGTTCAATTGCACGGCGCATCGCTTTGGGGGCGAACTCGGACACCAATCCAATGCGCACATGCACGCCGTTCACGAAGGTATATGCAAGCCCGAGAAAGGTTGAGGCCGCTAAAAAGAACCCCGATAATTCAGTCGTCTCAATTGGGGTGCCCATTTGGCGGGCGACAATCTGTGCGAAGGTCGCAATTGCGATGCCCGCCAAAAAGAGGGCTGCGAGATATCCGCAGATACGGGCCAATAGATTGATCGATGAACGCAACATATTTTAGGCTTCCTTCGTAGACAGTGGAAACAGACCCGGTCAGGGCGGCAAATATCGGCTGCCGCCCTGCATTATCGCCGGCGTGTTTTACTGCTGGGTCGCCAAATACGTATCCAAAGCAGCAACCTCTGCTTCTGAAGCAGAGGCTTTCCACTCTTCGATCATTACGCTGCCGATTTCGCTCAGCTTCGCTTGCAATTCAGGTGAGGCATCAGTGACGGTCATACCCGCGTCAGAAAGTTCTTGGCGTTTGCTGTCCGTGGCTTTCTTGCTCATCTCCCACGCGCGTTCCGTTGCCTTTTCTCCTGCGGCAATGATGGCTTCTTGCAAGGCGGGGTCCAAGCGGCTTAGGGCTCGTTCGTTCACTATGATGCCGTTTTTGTTGTGCATCGAACCTGTGTAGGTGAAATGTGAAGCGTAATCCCACGCTTGGATATCCGTGCCTGTCTGGCCAGAGGTAAATAGCGCATCAATCAGCCCAGTCGAAAATGCCTGCGGCACTTCGGCGAAGGGTAGGATCGTTGCCTCAAATCCCAGCAGATCGCCCATACGTTTGGTTGCGGGCGAATAGATGCGCAGTTTCACATCTTCAAACTGTGCCCCATCGGTCACCTCGAATTTTGTATAAAACCCCTGACCCGGCCATGGCGCATAGCTTAGCACTTTCATACCGCCTTCACCAAATGCCTCGTCAAACCACGGCTTCTGCGCCTCCATCAACTGCCACGCAGAATCATAGTCACCTGCCACATTCGGCAAGCTATCAAGCGTATACATGGGGCTTTCGTTGCCATAGACACCAAAGCGAATTTCGCCCAGATGGATTTGGCCGGACTGAACCGACCGGCGGATTGCATCGAGTTTGATCAATTCACCGTTTGCGCGCAGATCAATCTTGAGCTCGCCATCGCTTGCGGCCTCGACCTCATCAATGAACATGCGGATGTTCTGGGTGAAGAAGCTATCTTCGGGATAGCCAGAGGCCATGATCCATTGCGTTTCAGCCATTGCCGATGTGCTCAGCATCAGGGCGCCGGCAATCGCCGCGCCAAAGGTTTTCCGTAGGTTCATTTTTTGTCTCTCCTTGTTGGTTTTTCGGCAGTTTATTTTATTCTTGCGGCCCTTGCGTGGTCTTAAACGGAACGTGTAATGCCCCCATCTACGCGGATGTTTTGGCCGGTGATGTATGCGCCCCCTTCTGAGGCCAGGAAGGCGACGACGCTGGCGATTTCATTCAACGAACTGCCATAACGGCCCATCGGGATCATGCTGCGGAATTCTTCTTTTTCGGGCAGGCTGTCGATAAATCCGGGCAGGACGTTGTTCATGCGGATGTTATCGGCTGCATATTTGTCCGCGAAAAGCTTGGAAAATGCCGCGACGCCTGCGCGCATCACACCACTGGTCGGGAAAACGGGGTTTGGCTCAAACGCGGCAAAGGTCGAGATATTGATGATCGCACCAGTGCCCTGCTTTTGCATGATCGGCGTCACCAGCCGTGTTGGGCGCACGACGTTCAGGAAGTAAACCTCCATACCTTCGTGCCAATCCTCATCGGTGAGGTCCAGAACAGGCGCACGAGGACCGTGCCCGGCGGAGTTTACAAGAACATCAATACGCCCCCATTTCTCCATCGCCAGATCGACCAGTTTTTGCAGGTCATCGCTTGATTTGTTGGTGCCCGTCACACCGATACCGCCCAATTCCTTTGCCAGAGCTTCACCCTTGCCGGAGGACGACAAGATTGCGACCTGAAAACCATCGGCTGCCAAAGCACGGGCGCTATCAGCCCCCATGCCGCTGCCGCCTGCTGTGATAAGCGCCACTTTGGTCATGTTTTATTCCTTTCCGGTATCGTCGGATTTGAGGTTGAGGTGGGCAACACCGCTGTTCCCCAGATCAACTGCTGCAAAGGGCCCGCCGTGGTGCAGATTGCCTGCGTCGGTCAGATCAAGCGGCCCGGACTCGGCGAAAATCTCTTTCGCAAATTGCTCGGCGTTGTCTTTGGGGCGGTATCCCAGATGGCTGGCTTTGGCGTTGTCCACGGGCGCACGGTCATTATCGCTGACGCCGTAGACAACGGAAAACTCCGTGGCGGGCGTATCTATCGACCGCTGCACAAGCTGGATCAAATCATCATAGCTCAGCCAAGTGCCAACGGCGCGCGGGTTGGACACCTGCGCACAAGAGAGGATACGCATGCAGACGGATTCCAACCCGCGTTTATCCCAATAGAGGCTGGCCAAATCCTCGGCAAAGCACTTGGCCAGCCCATAGAACGTATCGGGTTTATGGGGGGCGTCGATGCCGATGAAATCGGTTTTCTTGTGCATCCCAACCGCGTGGATCGACGAGGCATAAACAACGCGCCGCAGGCCGTTGCGATAGGCAGCTTCCCAGATGTTATAGGCGCCGATAAAATTCGGACCCAAGAGCGTTTCAAACGGTGCTTCGTCGCCGATGGCTCCGAAATGCACGACCATGTCCGCGCCAGCCAAAAGCTGGACCATCGCATCAAGGTCCTGCAGATCGGCCTTGATGTAGGTCTCGCCCGGATAGGTCGTATCGAGTTCTTCTGCCAGATCGGTCGAGATAAGCTCTTCGCACATCTTACTAAGAGGCTCGCGCAGGTAAGACCCAAGACGACCAGCCGCTCCTGTTAGTACCAACTTCTTCATAGAGGTTCTCCTGTCTGTTTGGCCCGTTCCAATTGCGCAACTGCCGTTGCGATCCGCTCCATCGCTTGGTCCAGCACCGCTTCGGACGCTGCCGTGGAGATCCGGAAGAAGGGCGACAATTCATACGCACTGCCCGGGACGGCGGCGATGCCCCCTGCTTTGAGCAGCCATGCGGTGACATCTGCATCGTCCTTGATGACCGCGCCTTCGGGTGTCTTTGCGCCGATCAGCGCATCACAGCCTATAAAGGCGTAGAACGCGCCACCTGGCGGTTCGAGGGTTAGCCCGTCAATGCCTGCAACCTTGGCCACCACCAGATCGCGCCGGGCTTCGAACGCCTTGCAAAACCTGCGCACCTCATCCTGTGGGCCTTCCAGTGCTGCCGCAGCAGCTGCCTGCGCAATTGTACAAGCGCCCGAGCTGATCTGGCTTTGCACTTTAGCCATCGCCGCAATCAGGTCCGGATGCCCCCCACCGTAACCGATACGCCACCCAGTCATCGCATAGGCTTTGCTAACGCCATTCACAGTTAGGATCCGGTCTTTCAGGTGAGGGCAAGCCGCTGCAAATGATTTGAATTGACGGCCATCGAACAAAATGTGCTCGTAAATCTCGTCCGATAAGGTCATCACGCGCGAGTGATCGGCCAATACCGCGCCAAGGCTGGATAGGTCCTCGTCGGAATACACCGCGCCCGCAGGGTTGGACGGCAGGTTCAAAAGCACCCAGCGGGTTTTTTCAGTGATCGCGCCGCGTAGTCCTTCCGCTGTCAGACGAAAACCGTCCTTTGCAGGGCATTGCACCGCGATGGGCACGCCGCCAAGTATCAGCACGATGTCTTTGTATTGCCCAAAATAGGGCGCGGGTAGGATAACCTCGTCACCCGCCTCTAACGTGGCCATCATCGCGTTAAAGATGACCTGCTTTGCGCCATTGGACACGATGACCTGATTGATGCCATAGCTCAGGCCGTTTTCACGCGCGAATTTGGCGACAACTGCAGCCTTCAGGCGCGCTGTGCCATCCGTTGGCGGATAGCGCGTTTCGCCAGCTTTTGCCGCCGTATGGGCCGCCTCAATGATGTGGTTTGGCGTGTCAAAGTCGGGCTCTCCAAGACCCAGATCAATCACATCTTCGCCCCGCGCACGGGCGGCCTTGGCGGCCTGGCTGACCCAAGCAGAGGCAGAGGGTTTGACCGCCCCTAACCGCGATGCTGCAAAGCTCATGTCGCTGCCCCCTCTACCTGAGACAGCAACAGATCCGCACCCCTGGACAGGATCGATGTATCTGAGCCGCAGGCCACAAACGTGAAGCCTTCAGCCAGCAGTTCCGCCGCAAATGCCGGGTCAAGAACCAGGGTGCCAACCGGCACGCCCTGCGCGATCAGGCGCTTGGCGACAGGTTTGATCAGCCCCCACACTTCCGCGTCCATAGGCTTGCCCAGCTTACCGATATCGGCAGCAATGTCGGCGGGCCCGAAGAATATGCCCGAAACACCGTCGACCTGCGAAATCGCCTCTGCCTGTTCCACCGCCGCACGAGTTTCAACCTGCAACAAGACTGCCGTCTCTTCCTCGATCCGCGCCGTATAATCCTTCACACGGCCAAACTTGTTCGCACGGGTAGAGCCGGAAACGCCCCGCACGCCATGCGGCGGATAGCGCGTCGCCGCTACGGCGCGCTGCGCTTCTTCAACCGTTTGGATCATCGGGAACAACAATCCCGGCGCACCAAGGTCCAGCAACCGCTTAACCGCAACGGCGTCATTCCATTCCACCCGAACAATCGGCACGGTAGAGTAGTTGGAAAATGCCTGAAGCTGCCCCAGAACGCTGAAGTAATCGTTCGGGCTATGCTCCATATCGATCAAAGCCCAGTCGTATCCTGCTGGCGCCACAACCTCGGCGGCAAAGTTATTGGCCAAGCTGATCCAGAGACCAATTTGCTTATTCCCGGCTTTGAGAGCCTTGGTGAAGGTATTCTGTGCCAGCAACATCAGATCACCGCCTTTTCAACTATCGGTCGTTTGGCGGGAATGCGATCATAGGCAAATGGCGAAAGATCCAGAGAGCGATATTCGCCGTGGGCCACCAATTCCGCGATACCGCGTCCCATTGCAGGGGACTGCTGCAGCCCATGCCCCGAGAACCCGTTGAGGAAGAGAAAATTCGTCAATTCCGAGTGCGGCCCCAAGATCGCGTTGTGATCAAAAGTGTTATAGGCGTAGTGACCTGCCCATTCGGACTGAACCTTGATGGTCTCGAACTGTGGAATGCGGGTCGCCAATATCGGCCAAACATGGTTTTCCCAGATCGAGAAATCCATCACGTAGTCGTCGTAGTCGACCGCTGGGTCGACATCGGCATGCCCGCCGCACTGATAGGTGCCGCCTCCGTTTTCACGCACGTGAACGCCTGATGGATCGATGGTCAACGGCAGGTCACGATCCAGCGGTGTGTCGGCCTTGAAGATCCACGAATAGCGTTTGCGCGGCTCAACCGGCACGTCGATGCCCGCCATACGCGCTGTGGCTGCGGCACGCGGGCCGGATGCATTCACCACCTGCCCGCAGGCGACAACATCGCCGGATTTCAGCGTGACGCTTTCAACGCGGTTGCCTGCGGCATTGCGATTGATCGCGACGACTTCGTTTTGGACATATTCAACGCCGCGTTCGCGCGATTGACGCCGCCACCAGTCAAACACCGCGCCCGCGTCAAACAGCCCCTCATCCACAAGGTTGATCGAGCCCAAAACAATATCTTCAACGTTGTAGAACGGATAGGCTGCTGCGATCTGGGCCGGCGTCATCAATTGCGTTGCCGCCCCTTGGGCCAGTTGCACCTGCTGGCTTTCGCGCAGCACATCGGCGAATGCCTCAGTATCCGCGAGGTACATGTAGCCAAACGAGCGGATCGACAGCTCTGGCACCCGTTCATCCCCGCCCATGTAGCTGCGGATGTTCTTGACGAAATCGGCGGCGAATTGGCTGATCTGGACGTTCAGCGCGGTTGAAAACTGTTGCCGCATGCAGCTGTTGGTGTGGGTTGTCGAACAGTTCTCATAACTCGGATCACGTTCCACAACCAAAACCCGGCCGTTGAAATCCTTGTTGTCGCTCAGAAACCATGCGGCGGATGCCCCCATGATGGCCCCCCCGATGATTATGACATCGTAAGAGGTCTGGTTCGGACTGTTGGTTGCGAGGGCCATTATACATCCTCCCCTTTGGCGATCGCCGCTTCCACAGCGTTGATTTCGCTTTGCGCAAGGCCGTAGTCCCGATGCGCAACTTCTGCAGAGATATACCCCCGCGCCAGATCGCGGCGCACGGCGGCCTTGTCCCTCAGGGAGGGGTCGCCGTAGCCAGCGCCGCCGGGAAAGGCCATTACGACCTTGCGACCGTGCGGCACGAACTGCTTTCCCTTGACTCGCATCGGCGTGCCATCGTCTTGCGCAATTGTGGTCGACGCGCCGTTCTTGCCGCCACGACTGCCGCGTGCGGGATGATCGCCACGGTCAAACATCGCCTGAATGTCAAACTCGTGACCCTCCATCGCCCCCACTTCCATGAACTGCCCCAAACCGCCACGGGTCTTTCCGGCGCCACCTGAGTCCGGGCGAAGCTCTTTGCGCCAAATAATGACGGGGCCGGCATGTTCGGTGGCCTCGATTGGCATGGTCATCACACCCGAGGGGAACGCCGTCGCATTCAGACCGTCAAAATCAGGCCGCGCACCTGACCCACCTGAATTGAAAGTGAGCACCTCTGAACGGCGCGCATGTGCAGGTGCCGGTGCATCGCTGCGTGGACGCAAGGAGACCTGAAAATTGCAAAGGCACCCCGCCCCTTCGGCAGGCACCAGACCCGGTACGATTTTGTCGAATGCATTATAGACCGTATCCGGCACAAAATGCCCTACGATGTGGCGCAGCGCGACAGGCGCAGGGTGTTGCGCGTTCAAGATTGAATTCTCTGGTGCCGCGATCTCGAATGGCAACAAAGAGGCGTGGTTGTTGGGAATTTCCGGTGCAATCGCCACCTTGAGTGCATAGCAGGCATAGGCCTTGGCATAGACCAGCGGGCAGTTGATGCCTTTCTTGTCCAACCCCGAAGAACCGGTGAAATCGGACAGTATCCGATCGCCCTCAACGCTGACTTTGACCTTCAGTGTGATCGGCACATCAAATCCGTCCACCGTCATTTCGCCACTGGCGGATTTTTGCGGCAAGGCGGCGATGCGTTCGAGCGTGGCGCGGCGTGAATTCTCAAGGATGAATTCCGCGATCCCGTCCAGATCGCCCAGATCGAATTCGCGCATCATTTCGATCAACCGGCGGTGGCCGATTTCGTTACAGGTCGCCAGCGCATACATATCACCAATCAGCTGATCGGGTTCGCGCACATTGCCGCGCACGATGCGCACAAGGGTTTCATCCACCGTGCCGCGCTCTGCGAATTTCATGATCGGGAGGTAGAGCCCTTCTTCATAGACACTGGCCGCATCCGCACCAAAGCCGCGCCCGCCGATGTCCACGATATGCGCGGTGCAGGCGAAAAACCCTACCAACGCGCCCCCGTGGAAGGACGGAGTAACCATAGTAATGTCATGCAGGTGGCCCGTTCCCTCCCACGGGTCGTTGGTGATGTAGACATCGCCCTCAAACATATTGTCGCGACCAATTCGGCGAATGAAATGCGCCACGGCATCGGCCATTGCGTTGACGTGGCCGGGAGTTCCTGTGACTGCCTGCGCCAGCATCCGGCCTTGGGTGTCATAGACCCCAGCCGACAAGTCACCCGCTTCGCGCACCGAGGTGGAAAACGCCGTTCGAACCAATGCTTGCGCCTGTTCTTCGACAACCGAAATCAGACGGTTCCACATCACCTGATAAGAGACTTTTGAATGTTGTTTGACCATGGTTCAGGCCCCTTTCGTCAGAATGTCGATGCAACCGTCAGGCTGGCGAATGGCATCGCGACTGGCTGGAATGATGATGGTGGTTTCGTCTTCGGTCATGGCCGCAGGACCTAAGACGCGGTGGCCCGTTTCAAGGCCGCTACGCTCAACCACGCTGGCCGCAAGGAAGGCACCGGAGGCCGGGTCGAATAGTTGTCGGGTCGCGTTGCCTTCTACCGCTGTTGTGTCTTGCGCAATGGCGACCCTTGCCACCTGTTCGGGCGGGGTCGTGGCGTTCACGGACCAAACGGTGATCTCCACATCCATGCCTTCAACCGTCCGGCCAAACAGCTTTGCATAGTCTTCTTCAAATCGCGCAAGGAAGGTCGCGGCATCAGGTGCCATGGCCTGTTCTTCGGTCAGTTCAATCGGGATTTCCCAACCCTGCCCCGAATAGCGCATGTAGACTTTGAACTCTGCCAAAATCGGGCTGTCCGCATCACAGGTGCGCACAAATCCTGTCGCCTCTTGCTTGAGCTCGGACAAAAGTGCGCTGATCCGTGGCCCGTCAAAATCGCTGAGCTTCATATAGACAGAGCGGTTCGCCTCAAAGCTAAAGGGTGCGCGCAGGAACCCGATGGCCGATCCAACTCCCGCTCCTGGCGGGACGATCAAACGCTCAACTCCGAGTTTTTCGCACAGCCGCCCCGCATGCAGAGGGGCCGCGCCACCAAAAGCGATCATGGTGTATTCGGAGAGGTCTTCGCCATTTTCAACGGCATGAACACGCGCCGCGTTGGCCATGTTTTCATCCACCACCTCGGCCACACCAAAGGCGGCCTCGACGGCGTCCATATCCAACGTGCCGCCGACATGAGCATTCAGCGCCGCTTTTGATGTTTCAGGATATAACGGGATCGACCCACCCGCAAAATTAGCAGGGTCCAGTTTGCCCAACACCAGATCGGCATCGGTCACGGCGGGGCGCTCCCCTCCGCGGCCATAACAAGCGGGGCCTGGTTCGGAACCGGCGCTTTCGGGGCCAACACGGATCTGGCGCATGGCGTCCACATGGGCAAGACTGCCGCCGCCAGCGCCAATTTCCACCATATCGATCACGGGGATCGAAATCGGCATGCCCGAACCCTTCTTGAACCGGTAAGTCCGCGCGACTTCGAACACGCGGCTGGTTTTCGGGGTCTGGTTCTTGATAAGGCAGATCTTTGCCGTGGTGCCCCCCATGTCGAATGACAGCACCTTGTCCAACCCGTATCGCGCTGCGATGTGCGCAGCAAAGACTGCGCCCCCAGCCGGGCCGCTTTCGACCAACCGCACAGGGAAATCCGCCGCGTTGGCAATGGAGATAATCCCGCCCCCGGAATGCATCAGAAAGATGCGGCAGCCGACCCCTTCGTCGCGCAAACGGTCTTCCAACCGCCCCAGATACGAAGCCATCAACGGCTTGATATAAGCGTTGGCCACGACAGTATTAAAACGCTCGTATTCGCGCATCTGCGGGCTCACTTCGGAGGAAATCGAGATCGAAACTTCTGGCAGCTTTTCAGCAAGCACATCACGGATCATCTGTTCATGAGTGGGGTTCAAATAAGAATGGATCAATCCCACCGCGACGCTTTCAAAGCCCGCCTTGGCGATGCGATCAACGACCGCCTCTACCTCAGCGCGGTCCAGATCAATCAACACCTCGCCGCGCGCATTGACCCGTTCAGTCACGGTAAAACGCATCTGACGCGCAAGTAGCGGCTCTGGCAGGGTGAGGTTCAGGTCGTATTGCTCGAACCGGCTTTCGGTGCGCATCTCAATGACATCACGGAACCCTTCGGTGGTGATCAGCGCCGTCTTGGCGCCCCGCCGTTCAATCAGCGCATTGGTGGCAAGGGTCGTTCCATGAATGATCTGGCCGATCTGGTTCGGCGTAATACCCGCCTTGGCGCAGACCTGCTGCATACCGTCGATTATCGCGTTTTCGGGCGCCGCATAGGTGGTGAGCACCTTTGTGGAAAACTGTGCGCCCTCTTTTTCAAGAACGACGTCGGTAAATGTGCCCCCGATATCGACACCAAGACGAATTGCTGCAGCTTTCATTCAAGTTCACTCCGATCGTGATCCTGAACCCTTCAATTGTGCAGTCGGCCAAGTTTTCGCTTAGGGCGGAATGCTAAGGATTAGAGGATCTATTTCATTCATTCGAGAGTGACAGTCAGATGCCATCACGGCAAATTCTAAGATCTTCTAAGGGTGATAACTATTTGTGATCTATATCGCAGAGCTGACCGTGCCTTTCGGCTTCTTCCCCAGCGAATGCTGCGGCGGCTTCTACAAAGCGAGATGCCTTGTCTTGATTGAACCTGGCAAAGAACTTCAGAGGCTTAGGATACCAATCGCTGTTCATAGCGATGAGAGTTGACGCATTTACGTGCTCATTCACCAAGGCCGCCGGCAGCAGTGCGGCCCCCATCCCGTCAACGGCCATCTGCACACAGGATGCAAGGCTGCTTGAGTAGACGATGTGGTTACAAGGCAGGTTTCGAGCCTGTGCCTGTTTGGCAAGTTCGCTTGATGCCACAGTGTGCTTCGCATGCATAAGCACTGATGACCGAAGAATGTCGCCCAGTACGTGGGGGACGCCAAATTCACGAAAATAGTCAGGTGATGCGACCCAGACATATTCATAAACACCGAGCGCGAGCGTCTCCCCGGCCTTCGGAGGAAACGGCTCTGGTTGGAGAGCCAAATCTATATCTCCCGCAGCAAACTGTTTTGATATCGCTGCTGACAAGCCGACCTCCAGTTCGACGGACACAGAGGGATAAGCCGCGCGAAACCGGCGCAGGAAGGCATGCAGCCAAGTACACGCAATTAACTCGGTGACACCAAGACGAAGCCGGTCGGTAATAAGATCCCGGCGGTCCGCCACTTCCCAGAACGTCTCGGTACTGCGCAAAACCTGACGGGCTGCTTCAACAAGTTTGATCCCCCGCGCTGTGAGGCGCACTGAACCGGCATCGCGATGCATCAAGACAATACCTAAGTCAGTTTCCAGTTTCGTAATTCTGTTTGAGATGTTGGGCTGGGTCGTGCCTAAAACGGCTGCCGCTTTGCGGAAGCTTCCCATATCAACAACACATACCAATGCTTCGAGTTGTTTGAGTGTAAGATGGCTACTTATCATAGCGCCGCATTGGATAGATTTTTGTGATACCAGTCAAACCAAGAAGGCGTCTGCTCAGCCATCGTTCGTATTCCTCACCCCACCTATTTGAGCGTTTTGCCCGCAGCGAATGGTTGCGATCCACCCTTCGCGCAGGTTACGGCCCTGCCCATAGTTGACAATGTGCACCGCTCAGGCTGCTGCGCCGTGGATCACCGAAGCAGCCATTGACCGACTGCGCGATCCTAACCCTCATTCCGGAATTTCTATGGTCGGCGACGCATCCGCCAAGCGTTGTGCGTTTGACCGTAGAATCCCGATCAGGTTTTCGAGGCGGTTGGACGGGCGGGCATTGATCGGGAACAAGAGCCCAAACGACATCCATCTTTCGGGCGTTATCGGGATCAGTCTGATGCGGCTGGCATCCACTTGGGAGGCGACCAATTCATCGGCGATTGTGATGCCGCCGCCATCCGCCACGAGGGCACAGGCGAGGGCTGAAGAGGCGACTTCGCAGCTTGGCTTCGGCGTCAGACCTGCCGATTGAAACATGTCATCCAATTGGTCCCGCAGAAGAAGGCCGTGCATGAGCCGGATCATGGGCTCACCATCCAGATTATCGACAGAAATTTCGGTGGCATCTGCGAGGGGGTGATCAACCGGCACGATGGCCTGCGCCCGGACGCGGAGCAACAATTCGGTGCGAATTTCGGGATGATCCACGGGCAATGCACCGATACCAATGTCATATTCACGTCCGGCCAGCCATTTTCCGGCCTCGCGTCGGGCGCGAACGTCCAGGCTGACTCCGATGTCCGGATATCGCTGCACGAACTGTGCCACTGCGGGCGAGGCCGACGGCGGCGCGCTGATCTTCATCGAACGCCCCATCGCGGCCCTCTTCCTCGCAATTGGCGTCGCGGCCATCGCCTTGCGCATTCGCGGAATCCTGCGCGAGCAGAAACTGGCCAAAGGGGGGCTTGGAGATGCTTGATTGGCATTTGATGCAGGACTGCTTCTCAAGCAAAGAGATGCGCCGCATCTGGTCCGAAGCTTCCACGCTTTCGGTCTGGATAAAGGCCGAGCAGGCGCTTGCACGGGCGCAATGCGATCTCGGGCTCATTCCGCAAGAGGCGGCAGACGCAATAGGTTCGTTTTCGCATGTCGATCTCGATCGGGATCAAATGCAAGGAGACATGATGATGGTGGGCCGCCCAATTGTCGGGTTGGTCAAACAAATGCGCGTCCACGTCGGCCCCGAACTGGCACCGCACGTCCACTTCCGCAGGACGACACAGGACATCATGGACACAGGTCTGTCGATGCAGATGAAGCTTGGGCTTCAGGTCGTACTTGCGAGCGTCGAACGGCTGATTACGGCCTTGCGGGTCATCTGTTCCGGCGAGTAACGATCTAAGAGCGTCAACAACGGCCGTCTTTCCGATATTGTTGGGGCCAACGATAATGTTGAGGCCGGGTTCAAATTCTATTGTTGCAGATTTTATACGACGAAAATTGCTAATCGTAAGTGATGCCAAATACATAAGGGCCCTTCTACGTCTGAAAATCTGTTAACTGTTGTCGCCCACTTTGACCTACGCCTATGTGTTTGAAAAGGCTTCCCGAAGCTGGTTTCTGGCGTTATCAGAAACATCTGGTACGCACATAACTCGACTGTCAAATTCCGCAAATCCTGAGTGCTTTCTCGCTTGGTCGGCGAAGGTCAGAATTTTGCCCGTAGTGTCGACCAGGCCGGTGCTCGGCCGAATGTCCGTTTCCGAGTGGACCGAGGAAGCGCTCGCATCTGCGGCGAATGACGGAAAGCCCACGGCCTCGGCCGCCAGATCATCCATGTTCTGTTTATTGTAAAGCACGTGCATCGTCGTGATACCCCTTGAGTTAGTTGTCGTTCATTGGAGCGCCCGGGATGGCCGCCCCTTCAAGACAGCCGACCCTGCGCGGGTCGGCCCTGGGGGATCACGCGACTTGCGGGAATTCCTGGGAGGTTTGGCAAAGCACGTCACTGGTGGGATCATGCTCAGCGATCTGCCGCAGCAACGAGCCCAATTTCTCGGACAGCAAACAGCACTCATCTACGAAATCTGAGGCAAGATTAATCTGAGCAAAGAGGCCGCACTCAATACGATCCGGATCGCTGACATGCTCCAGCGTCAGCAACTGGTGAAAGTACACAAGCTGGCTGCCTTGTGCCCGCGTCAGGTGCCTCGTGTGGCGTACGGCTTCACAGAGCAGGAACACGCGGCCACTGGCAGCCGGGCCACCAAGCCTGCGAGCGGCCATGGCCAAAGCGGTCCCATGATCGCGGAGAAACCGGCGGACGTGTCCGAGCTTGGGGCAAGGCTGTTTGGTGGAGAAAGTTCTGTAGAAAGTCATCGGTTTCATCCCGAACAATGCTGCGCCAAGCGGCAGCTCAAGAAGCCCATTCCCTCCTTTCAAAAGGCATGCTGGCCAGACACGCTGTAGCAGCAGCATTGTCTATCGGTCTGGCTATTTTTGATGTTTGTTTTGGTTCGGCCTCACCAGAGTTTCCGGATCTTCGCGGCCTCACAAGAGGGCCCGCGCAAGATCTGGAAATCAGGTGGGAAGGCAGCGATCAGAGTATATGAGGCATTTACGCTACAAAACTTGCAGCCATTTACCCCAGTCACTGCTGTTTACGGTACACTGACACGGCCATCTACTCGATGCCCACTGCCTCTTGCCCCGCCATTTCTCGCTTTTTGGTCTGTTTTGCCAAATTATCCATTCGGCCAAAACCATTTCGATTCAGTGCGTTAGGCACCTACGGCAAAACTAACCCCGTTTCTTGGCAAACAAAATCGGGGGTTTTGGCATAACTATGCCCGCATCGACAACATCAAGTAGTCAGAACAACATCAGCCGCACTTGGAGTGGCCGCAGCTGGCGCAGGTCATGCAGCCTTCGATCATTCGCATGTCATATTGGCCGCAGCTGGGGCAGGCTTTGCCTCGGGGGGTGGTGGTGTTTACGACCTGTGCCTGTGGGTCCGATTTAAGGCCCATTCCTTCACCTTCCAGGAAACCGATTGTGATCATGTGGCGTTCGATGACGCCTCCGATCGCGGCCAGAATGGACGGGATGTATTTGCCCTGCACCCAGGCGCCACCGCGGGGGTCGAAGACGGCTTTCAATTCCTCGACCACAAAGCTTACGTCGCCACCACGGCGGAACACGGCGCTGATCATTCGGGTCAGGGCCACGGTCCAGGCGAAATGCTCCATGTTCTTGGAGTTGATGAAGACCTCGAACGGGCGGCGGTGGCCGTTGATGACGATGTCATTGATGGTGATGTAGAGCGCGTGTTCGCTGTCGGGCCATTTCACCTTGTAGGTGTTGCCCTCAAGTTCGCTGGGCCGGTCCAGCGGTTCGGCCATGTAGATCACGTCCCCGTGCGGGGTTTGGGGTTCGGCGTCGTTGCGCGCGACGACCTCGGCTGTCTTGGTGCTGTCTTCGGAAACACTCAGCACGCTCCCTGTCACATCGTTTGGCCGATAGGTGGTGCAGCCCTTGCAGCCCGTATCCCAGGCTTGCATGTAGACATCCTTGAACGCATCGAAACTGATGTCTTCGGGGCAGTTGATGGTTTTGGAGATCGAGCTGTCCACCCATTTCTGCGCGGCGGCCTGCATGCGGACATGATCGGCGGGCGACAGGGTTTGGGCGTTCACGAAATAGTCGGGCAGGGCGGTGTCGCCAAATTTGTCCCGCCACATCTGGACGGCGTAATCGACGACTTCTTCCTCGGTGCGGCTGCCGTCCTTTTGCAACACCTTGCGCTTGTAGGCATAGGCAAAGACCGGTTCGATCCCCGAACTGACATTGCCCGCATACAGGCTGATGGTGCCGGTGGGGGCGATGCTGGTCAGCAGAGCGTTTCGGATGCCATGTTCGCGGATCGCGTCGCGCACGTCGTCATCCATCTGCTGCATGGTTCCGCTGGCCAGGTATTTTTCGGCGTCGAACAGCGGAAAGGCCCCTTTTTCCCTGGCCAGATCCACCGATGCCAGATACGCGGCGCGGGCAATCGCGTGCAGCCAGTGTTCGGTCTGACGTGCGGCGTCTTCGGATCCATACCGCAGGCCCAGCATCAGCAACGCATCGGCCAGCCCGGTCACGCCCAGGCCGATCCGGCGTTTGTTGCGGGCTTCTTCGGCTTGTGCGGGCAGGGGAAACCTGGAGGCATCCACAACGTTGTCCATCATGCGCACGGCGGTTGCGACCAGTTCGCTCAAGGCGTCCTGATCCAGTTCCGCCTTGGCCCCGAACGGGTCGGTGACCAGCCGGGCCAGATTGATCGATCCCAGCAGGCAGGCCCCATAGGGGGGCAGGGGTTGTTCACCGCAAGGGTTGGTTGCGGCGATGGTTTCGCAATAGGCCAGGTTGTTGGCGGCATTGATGCGGTCGATGAAGATCACGCCCGGTTCGGCATAATCATAGGTTGCGCGCATCATCTTGTTCCACAGGTCGCGCGCCTGCAGCGTATGATAGACCTTGCCATCAAATTGCAGGTCCCAGGGGCCGTCCTCCTTGACCGCGCGCATGAAGTCATCGGTCACGAGCACCGACAGGTTGAACATGCGCAGACGGGCCGAGTCCGCCTTGGCCGAGATGAACTGTTCCACATCGGGATGATCGCAGCGCATGGTGGCCATCATCGCGCCCCGGCGCGACCCGGCGGACATGATGGTGCGGCACATGGCGTCCCAGACATCCATGAAGGACAGCGGCCCGCTGGCATCCGCCGCCACGCCTTTGACGTCCGCGCCCTTGGGCCGGATGGTGCTGAAATCATAACCGATGCCACCACCCTGCTGCATGGTCAGGGCGGCCTCTTTGAGCATCTCGAAGATACCGCCCATGCTGTCGGGAACCGTGCCCATGACGAAGCAGTTGAACAGCGTCACCTGACGCGCGGTGCCCGCCCCGGCGGTGATGCGCCCCGCTGGCAGGTATTTGAAATCTTCCAGCGCGTGAAAGAACCGATCTTCCCAGGCTTCCGGATCCTGTTCAACCTTGGCCAGGTCGCGGGCGATGCGCCGCCAGGTGTCTTCAACGCTCTGATCGATAGGGGTGCCGTCGGCCTCTTTGAAGCGATACTTCATGTCCCAGATCTGTTCAGCGATAGGGGCGGCAAATCGGGTCATGTTCCGAATCCTCTGTGTGGCGAGCAACCACAATAGCTTGAAGCTGCCCCTATTTCCACTACCATATAGGCGATGTGTTGGGGGCGACTCTGTGGATAAGTCAATCAATCTGATCAAGTTGTCCGTCGGGACCGAAACTGTCGAGGATCTGGCGGCCTGGCAAACCGATCCCCGGGCACGGGGCCAGGACGGTCTGCCGCGTCATATCACCCGGATGTGGCCGAAACGAGAGACCGAGATCCTGAACGGCGGTTCGATCTTCTGGGTCATCAAGGGCCTGGTTCAGTGTCGCCAGCGCATCTTGCGTCTGGACGAGGTGGTCGGCGAAGACGGTATTCGGCGCTGTGCCATTGTGGTTGAACCGCGTCTTTATCGTACGCAGTCGGTGCTGAAGCGCCCGTTTCAGGGCTGGCGCTACCTGCCTTTGCAGGATTCGCCGCCCGATCTGCCGGAAGGCCGCGAAGACGAAGATGAGCTGCCGGTCGATCTGAACCGGGCCTTGGCCGAAATCGGTGTCCTGTAGGCAAAAACTGCGGTCATGCGCCTGTCGCGAGCGGATGATATCTGATAGAAAACGTGCGAATTCCAATAATAGGGTCGGGCAACGAACCGGCCGCGAGCAGGAGAACCGAAATGCGCAGACTTGTTGGGGCGCTGCTGGCCGTGGCGGTACTGGCCGGGTGCGGCGGGGGGCGCGAACGGCAGGCCCCGGTGGTTCCGGCCAAGCTGGACCCGGAAACCAACCTGCTGGTCTATCCGCGTTTTGGCGATTCCAAGCCGCACCCGTGGAAAGGCCGCGAACCCTATTCCTATCCGATCCATGGCATCGACGTGGCCAGGTATCAGGGCGATATCGACTGGTCGCGCGTGAAGGCTGCCGGAATCAACTTTGCCTTCATCAAGGCCACGGAAGGGGGGGATTACCTTGACCCCATGTTCCGCGATCACTGGCGCGGCGCGAACCGGGCGGGTGTTCGCCACGGGGCCTATCATTTCTACTATTTCTGCCGTCCGGCCCATGAGCAGGCGCAATGGTTCATTCGGAATGTGCCGCGCAGCAGTTCCGATTTGCCGCATGTTCTGGACATGGAATGGAACCACCAGTCCCGCACCTGTCGCCTGAAACCGGATGCGGCAACCATCCGGTCCGAGGCCAGAATTTTCCTTGATATGCTCGAAGCACATTATGGCCGCCGTCCGATTGTCTATACCACGGTGGACTTCTTTGCCGACAGCCGCATCGACCAGCTGCAAAACACCGAGTTCTGGTTGCGATCCGTTGCCGGGCACCCGCGCACGGTCTATCCCGGCGCGTTCTGGACCTTTTGGCAATATACTGGCACCGGACTGGTTCCCGGTGTAGAAGGGGCCGTGGATCTGAACGTGTTCAGGGCCTCGCCCGAAGTCTGGCTTCGCTGGGCGGGTTAACGGCGGCGCGGGCAGCCGCGCCGCTCAGCTGACGCGGTCAAGCAAGGTTCTGAGCAAGCGTTTTTCGTCAGCGTCCAGCGGTGCCACCCGGCTGCGCCACAGGGTCGCCTGACTGCGCAGGATGGGGCAGTCGCTCAGCGGTTTCAGGTGATTTGCCCGCAGCGTTTCGCCGGTTGAGGTGATGTCGGCAATCGCCTCGGCGGTTTCGTTCATCACGGTGCCTTCGGTCGCGCCCTGGCTGTCGACCAACTGATAATCCGCAACACCCGCATCGCGCAGATGGTCGCGCACCAGCCGGTGATATTTCGTGGCGATGCGCAGTCGATGCCCGTGGGCCGCCCGAAAGGCGGCGGCCGCCGCATCCAGATCGTCCAGCGTGTCCACATCGACCCAGCATTTCGGCACCGCCAGGATCAAATCCGCATGACCGAACCCAAGCGGGGCGATTTCTTCCAGTTGTTGTTCCCAAAGCGGCAGGTTTTCCATCACAAGATCCGTCCCGGTCACGCCCAGATGGATGCGCCCGGCCGCCAGTTCGCGTGGTATTTCCCCGGCCGACAGCAGAACCAGATCGACCCCTTCGATCCCCGACACCGCGCCGGCATATTCTCGGTCCGACCCGGTGCGGGTCAGCTCAATCCCGCCCTTCTGGAACCATTGGAAGGCTTTTTCCATCAGCCGTCCCTTGGACGGCACGCCCAGTTTCACGCTCATGCTTGGGTCTCCGACAATTCCAGCATCAGGCCCGGGCGCAGCACACCGCCTACGGCCGGGATCTCGGCCCCCTGTCCCAATTGCCGGGTCAGTGCGTCATAGCGACCGCCCGTGGCGATCGGCGGCAAGTCGGGACGCCGTTCCGCATAAAAACCAAACACGAAACCGTCATAATATTCCATCGACGTCCGGCCATAGCTGGCTTCGAAATCCAGATGCTCGACATCGACCCCGCGTGCATCCAGCGCGTCAATGCGCGCTTCGAGCAGGTAGAGCGCGGGGGTAATCGCCGGCAGGTCGACGGCAAAATCGCGCAGATGCGCCAACGCATAGGGGGCGGTTTCGCGCACCGACAACAAGCCGTCCAGCGCCGCCATTTCCGTGGCGGACAGGGGCGGTTCGGCGGCGTCTTCGCGCAGGGCCTGGATACGGGCGGCGATTTCGGGCTGTCGGCGGCGTCCGATCTGGGGATGCGCGGCGTCCATCGAGTCCTTGGCCTCTAGCAGGGCGGCGCGTCCGGGGGACATCTCTGCGTTTCTTGAATACCGCTCCAGCAACGCCCGGAACCGCCGGGGACGCCAGATATGGCGCATCAGAGCGGCTTTGCGCCGCTCGGTCGTGCGCAATCCCTGAACCGCAGCCATCAGAATGCCGATGTCCCCGGTCGCCGCACGCAACTGAAGCCCGGACAGGACCTGCGCGATCAGGGCAAAGACCTCGGCATCTGCCGTGGCCGCATTGTCGCGGGCGAAGACTTCATAGCCGACCTGGATGAATTCGCTGGCCCGGTCGGGGTCGTGCTCCTGGCGGCGAAACACTTCACCGGCATAGGTATAGCGGGCGGGTTCGGCCCCGTGCTCCATATGCATCTGGACGACCGGGACGGTGAAGTCCGGGCGCAACATCTGCTCACCACGCAGGGCGTCGCTGGTGACATAGGCGCGGGTGCGGATGTCTTCGCCATACAGGTCCAGCAGGGTCTCTGCCGGTTGCAGGATCGGAGTCTCGATCGGCTGTGCCCCGGCGGACTCGAACTGCGCCCGCAAACGGGCGGCTTGCGCCATGATCTGGCTTCGGTTTGGCATCAGTCTTGTCCGATACCATGGTTGGCCAGCATCTCGCGCACGGTGGCAACCAGATCCCCCCGATTGATTTCCACCTGGCTGGGGCGGTCTTTCCATTCCTGCAACGTGGCGTTTTCGGCGATTTGCGCGCCCAGGATCAGATCCTTGACCTGCACCACGCCGCGCTGTTTTTCCTCGCCGCCTTCGATGATCGCGACAGGGCTGTTGCGACGGTCTGCATATTTCAGCTGATTGCCGAAATTCTTCGGATTGCCCAGATAGACCTCGGCGCGGATGCCCGCATTGCGCAGCTCTGCCACCATCTGCTGATAGTCGGCCATGCGGTCGCGATCCATCACGGTGATAACGACGGGGCCATGTTCGACTGCCTTGACGCGGCCCTTTTCGCGCAGCGCGGCCAGCAGGCGGTCGACGCCGATCGAAATGCCGGTGGCCGGGACTTCCTGGCCGGTAAAGCGTTTCACCAGATCGTCATATCGCCCACCCCCGGCAACAGAACCGAACTGCCGCTTGCGACCCTTGTCGTCGAAAATGTCAAAGGTCAGTTCCGCCTCGTATACCGGGCCGGTGTAATAGCCGAGACCACGCACCACCGAGGGGTCGATGATGATACGGTCGGGACCGTAACCCTGCGCGGCGAGCAGATCCGCGATCTGTTCCAGTTCGGCCACGCCTTGTTCACCGACGGAGGAGCCTTGAACCAGTTCGCTCAGCCGCTCTACCGTGGCCTGACCGGTTTCCCGGCGCGCATCCATGAACCCCATGATGGTTTCCGCCTGCGTCCCGGCCAGCCCTGCGCCCTGGGTGATGTCGCCGCTTTCGTCCGTGCGTCCTTGGCCCAGCAACGCGCGCACCCCGTCCGGCCCAAGCCGGTCCAGCTTGTCGATGGCGCGCAGAACGATGCCGCGTTCATGGGCGAATTTCTCCGGGTCCGCCGGATCGAGGATGCCGGCGACCTCCATGACTCCGTTCAGAACCTTGCGGTTGTTGATCCGGATCACATAGTCGCCGCGCGCGATTCCGACGGCTTCCAGCGTGTCGGACAACATCGCGCAAATCTCGGCATCCGCCGCCATTGATGCCGTGCCCACCGTATCCGCATCGCATTGATAAAACTGCCGGAACCGGCCCGGGCCGGGTTTTTCGTTGCGCCAGACCGGACCCATTGCATAGCGGCGGTAGGGCGTCGGCAGATCGTTGCGGTGCTGGGCATAGACGCGCGCCAGCGGGGCGGTCAGATCATAGCGCAGCGCGAGCCAGTCGGCGTCGTTCTCTTGCCATGCGAAGACGCCTTCGTTGGGGCGGTCCACGTCGGGCAGGAACTTGCCCAGGGCTTCGACGGTTTCCACGGCCGAAGATTCCAGCGCGTCAAAGCCATAGCGATGATAGACCCCGGCAATCTGGTGCAGCATTTCGGTGCGCTGGGTGACCTCGGCGCCGAAATAATCGCGGAACCCTTTGGGCGTCTGGGCCTTGGGGCGGGGGTGTTTGCGGGGCTTGGCCATATCGGGAGTCCTTGGGCAATCCGGTTGTTGCGCGGTCTAGCCCAAGGGCCGCACAGGGGCAAGGCAAGGCCGCAGCGCGCCCAAGGCGATTGACCTGACGCTGTGCGGCTGTATGACGAAACCCGCCCTTGCGGAGAGACCGGCCATGTTGCACCTGGAAGAAAAAATCGCCCATCTGACCCGTATGGTCGAGGAACTGAGCGATATCGTGAGCGCACAGCACACCGAGATCGACCGCCTGTCACGCCGGGTTGAAATGCTGATGCGGCGCGAAGGCGAGCGCGAGGCGCAGGGCGGCGGTGGCGTGGTGCTGGGCGATGAGCGCCCGCCGCATTACTGATCCAAAGGCGCGCCTTCGGCGCATGCGATTTTATTGCGTTCAGGCCACGCGGGCCTTTCTTGTGCGACCGCACGGGACGCGGCCCGGCAACACAAGCATTTGGCGCGGCTAGAGATCTTCGACCGTGACCACGCCGACCAGGCTTTTGATTGCCCCTTTGATCTGGGGGTTGATGGCATAGTCCCGGCCCAGATCCATTTCGACCTCACCGGGCAGGGCGGGATCCATCAGGCAGAACTGCACCGGGCCGCGCGCGGCGTTGCGGGCCGCCTGTTCGGCGTCTTCCAGAACCGCGGCCACGGTGTCCACGGTTGCGGGTTCGTCAATGAAGACGCGCAGCCCGCTGGCACCGACATCGGCGATGGCGACATCGATCGCGGCCACGGAGCGCCCCAGCAGCTTGAGCTGATCGCTTTCCAGGGTGGCTTCGACCGTGACCACGACCTTGGAGCCGGTTTCGAGATGTTCGCGCGATTTTTCCAGCGTCTCGGAGAACAGGGTGACTTCGTAGGCGCCGGTTGAATCCGACAGCTGCGCAAAGGCGAACCGGTTGCCGCGGGCCGATTTGCGTTCCTGCCGTCCGGCGACCACACCGGCCAGTTTCGCCACCAGCGGGCCATCCTGGACCTTGTCCAGCACGTCGTCCAGCGTCATGACGCCCTTGCGTTTCAGAAACGCGGCATAATCGTCCAGCGGGTGCCCGGACAGATAGAAGCCGACGGCCTTGAATTCCTCGGCCAGGCGTTCGGCGGGCAGCCAGTCATTTGCCGGTGAGAGACGGGGTTCGGGCAGATCTTCGCCCGCCTCGCCGAACAGCGACACCTGGTTCGAGTTCTTCTGTTCATGCACCGCCGCGGAATAGGCCACCAGCGCATCCAGACTGTCAAACACCCGACGCCGGTTCGAATCCAGCTGGTCAAAGGCCCCGGCGCGCGCCAGCATCTCGATCGGGCGTTTGCCCACCCGTTTCAGATCGACGCGCCGTGCGAGATCGAACAGGGTGACAAAGGGCTTGTCGGTGCCATCCGCCCGGCGCCCGTCGGTGATCAGCCGCATGGCGTCCACCCCGACGTTCTTGAGCGCGCCAAGCGCATAGATCAGAGCGCCATTCGCGACCTTGAATGTGGCGTCCGAACGGTTGACGCAGGGGGGCACCCACTGCAGATCCAGCCCCTTGCGCACCTCTTCGAAATAGGTTGCCAGCTTGTCGGTCAGGTGGATGTCGCAGTTCATCACCCCGGCCATGAATTCCACCGGGTGGTTCGCCTTGAGCCAGGCCGTCTGATAGCTGACCACCGCATAGGCGGCGGCGTGGGATTTGTTGAACCCGTAATTGGCGAATTTTTCGAGCAGGTCGAATACCTCGCTGGCCTTTTTCTTGTCGACCCCGTTGGCCATCGCACCCTTTTCGAATTTGGGGCGTTCCTTGGCCATTTCCTCGGCGATTTTCTTGCCCATCGCCCGGCGCAGCAGGTCGGCCCCGCCAAGGCTGTATCCAGCCATCACCTGTGCGATCTGCATCACCTGTTCCTGATAAACGATGATGCCCTGGGTTTCCTCAAGGATGTGGTCAATCAGAGGATGAACCGATTCGCGTTCCTTGATGCCGTTCTTGACCTCGCAATAGGTCGGGATGTTCTCCATCGGACCCGGACGATACAGCGCCACCAGGGCCACGATATCCTCGATGCAGGTCGGCTTCATGCGCTTGAGCGCGTCCATCATGCCGCTGGATTCCACCTGAAACACCGCGACGGTCCTGGCCGAGGCATAGAGCTTGTAGGAGGCTTCGTCATCCAGCGGGATGGCGCCGATATCGTCGATCAGCCCTTCGGGCGGCTCATACAGTTCTGTCCCATCCGCGGCGACATGCAAATGGCGGCCGCCGGCCTTGATCTGATCGACCGCGTTCTGGATCACGGTCAGCGTCTTGAGGCCGAGAAAGTCGAATTTGACCAACCCGGCCTGTTCCACCCATTTCATGTTGAACTGGGTCGCGGGCATGTCCGAGCGCGGATCCTGATACAGCGGCACCAGCGCATCCAGCGGGCGGTCGCCGATCACCACGCCTGCGGCATGGGTCGAGGCGTTGCGCAACAGCCCCTCGACCTGCTGGCCATAGGTCAGAAGCCGGTCCACCACCTCTTCGGCCTTGGCCTCTTCGCGCAGGCGCGGCTCATCCGTCAGGGCCTTTTCGATGCTGACCGGTTTCACCCCCTCGACCGGGATCATCTTGGACAGGCGGTCGACCTGCCCATAGGGCATTTGCAACACCCGTCCGATATCCCGCACCGCCGCCTTGGACAGCAGCGCGCCAAAGGTGATGATCTGCCCGACCTTGTCGCGACCGTATTTGTCCTGAACGTATCGGATCACCTCTTCGCGGCGGTCCATGCAGAAATCGATGTCGAAGTCGGGCATCGAGACCCGTTCGGGGTTCAGGAAGCGTTCGAACAGCAGGTTGTAGCGCAGCGGATCAAGGTCGGTGATCGTCAGCGCATAGGCCACAAGACTGCCCGCGCCCGATCCACGCCCCGGCCCCACCGGAATGTCGTGATCCTTGGCCCATTTGATGAAATCGGCCACAATCAGGAAATAGCCGGGAAAACCCATGCTCTTGATGATGTCCAGTTCGAAATCCAGGCGTTTCTGATACTCTTCGACGCTGACTGCATGGGGGATCACCGCCAGCCGTGCCTGCAAGCCGGCGTTCGCCTGCCGGACCAGTTCCTCGATCTCGTCATCGGCGAATTTCGGCAGGATCGGATCGCGCCGATAGGCCATGAACGCGCAGCGCCGCGCGATTTCGACTGTATTTTCAATCGCTTCGGGCAGATCTGCGAACAGGGTCGCCATTTCCTGCTGTGACTTGAAGTAATGTTGCGGTGTCAGCCTGCGGCGCGGTTGCTGCTGGTCGACATAGGCGCCTTCGGAAATGCAGATCAGCGCATCATGGGCTTCATACATCTTGGTTTCGGGAAAATAGACGTCGTTGGTTGCCACCAGCGGCAGGTCCATCGCATAGGCCATTTCCACATGGCCGCGTTCGGTCGACCGTTCGGCTTCGGGTGCGCCGTTTTCGCCGGGGTGACGTTGCAATTCCACATAAAGCCGGTCGGGAAAGGCGGCGGCCAATCGCGCCATCAGCGCCTCGGCCGCCGGGCGTTGCCCGGCCTGCAGCAACATGCCGACCGGACCGTTCGGCCCCCCGGACAGGCAGATCAACCCTTCGGCGTGGCCTGTCAGTTCTTTCAGCGTGACCTGCGGCAGCTGACCCTCTTTGCCGATGTAAAGGCAGGAATTCAGCTTCATCAGGTTTTCATAGCCGGTTTCGGATTGCGCCAGCAGCACAAGCGGCGCGGGATCCTTGGGTCTTTCGCCGGGCTGTGTGCCGATATAGGCCAGATCGACCTGACAGCCCAGAATCGGCTGAATTCCGGCGCCGCTGGCGGCGATGGAAAATTCCAGCGCGGAAAACATGTTGTTGCTGTCGGTGACGGCCACCGCCGGCATCTCGTTCTTGACGCAGAGCGCGGGCAGTTTCTTGAGCCGAACAGCCCCTTCCAGAAGGGAATATTCGGTGTGCACACGCAGGTGAATGAATCGGGGATTGCTGCTCATGACGCCAAGCTATCGCAGCGGTCGCGCCAAGGAAATGCGCCTTTTGGTTTTATCGGACAACAACAAGGCACGAATTGATTGTTCGTATATTTTTGAAGGACTTTTCGGAATTCAACCAGCGCCCGTTTCCTGCAAGTTGATGATTCAAGGTGACTAATTTTCCGTCGATCCCGGCACGATCCGGCCGCGGCGCGTGAATTTCGCGGGCTGACGATAGGTTTCTCTTGCCAGATGGCTCTGTGGCTTTCTAATTTGTGCGGAACAATCGGCCTGCCGCTTTTTCTACGTCGCATCGGGAAAGCGCAGCACGGGGCGTAACAGGGTACCGCGACGGGTTTGACACATGGATAAGGTTCTTCCGGCCGGGGAAACAGCGACGCTTATCGGCGTTCTGCAGTCGGCCCGCGACGGGCGTTCAGCAGGGGAACACGGCGCGTGACGTCTCCGCTTCTCAGTCTTCAGGGCCTGACCAAGGCCTATCCGGGCGTGGTGGCCAACAGCAACGTGTCCTTTGACATCGCGACCGGTCAGGTCCACGCCCTGCTGGGCGAGAACGGGGCCGGAAAGTCCACGTTGGTCAAGATGATCTATGGGCTGGTGCAGCCGGACAATGGGGTCATGCTGTTGAACGGCCAGCCCTATGCACCCGCCGAGCCGCGCGCGGCGCGCGCGGACGGTATTGCTATGGTCTTTCAGCACTTTTCGCTGTTTGACGCGCTGAACGTGGCGGAAAACATTGCGCTGGGGATGGAGCGCCCGCCCGCGATGCGCGATCTTGCCGCGCGCATCCGCGAGGTCAGCGAAACCTATGGCCTGCCGCTGGATCCGTATCGCACGGTTGGCGATTTGTCGGCCGGCGAACGCCAGCGGGTCGAAATCATCCGCTGTCTGCTGCAAGATCCCAAACTGCTTATCATGGACGAACCGACCAGTGTTCTGACCCCGCAAGAGGTCGACATCCTGTTCGAAACCCTGCGCAAGCTGAAATCCGAAGGCACAGCGATCCTTTACATCAGCCACAAGCTGGAAGAAATCCGCGCCCTGTGCGATCACGCCACGGTCCTGCGTCTGGGCGAAAACGTGGGCGAATGCATTCCCGCCGAAACCAGTGCGCGCGACATGGCCGAACTGATGGTCGGCAGCACGTTGCAGCCACCGGAACGGGCCGAGCGCGATCTGGGTGAGGTGGCGCTGGATATCAGCGGACTGTCCGTCCCGGCACCCGGCGAATTCGGCACCTCTCTGAACAATCTGCACATGACGGTGCGCCAGGGCGAGGTTCTGGGCATCGGCGGCGTGGCGGGCAATGGTCAGGACGAACTGCTGGGCGTGCTGTCGGGTGAAATCCTGACTCTGCCCGAGGCGGTGCGTTTGAATGGGCAGGCGGTGGGGAATCTGGGGCCAACCGCCCGCCGGCGGCTGGGGCTTTTGACCGCGCCCGAAGAACGTCTGGGCCATGCCGCTGCGCCGGACATGACGCTGACCGAAAACGCCATGCTGACGGGGTCCGTGCGCAGACGGCTGGAAAGCCGGGGTTTTCTCAGGTGGCGCGACGCACGGGGGTTCGCCGAAAAGATCATTCAGGATTTCGATGTGCGCACGCCGGGGCCGGAAAATGCCGCGCGCTCACTGTCCGGCGGGAACCTGCAGAAATTTGTCATCGGGCGCGAAGTGCTGCAAGACCCGCAAGTCCTGGTCGTCAATCAACCCACATGGGGGGTGGATGCCAGCGCGGCGGCTGCCATTCGCCAGGCGATTCTGGATCTGGCGGCGCATGGGGCCGCGGTGGTCTGTATCAGCCAGGACCTGGATGAATTGATGGAGATCAGCGATCGCTTTGCTGCCCTGAACGAAGGCCGTCTGAGCACGCCACGCGATACCGCCGGGCTGACCATAGACGAGATCGGCCTGATGATGGGCGGCGCGCATGGCATGGAGGTGGCGCATGTCTGAACCCTGCCGCCGTCGCCCCGTCATCAGGCCGATCACAACATCTGACGCAAGACAAAGCCGGGAGACAGGCGTATGATCGTGCTGGAAAAACGCCCGCAGCCGTCGCGCAACTGGTCGCTGGCAACGCCTGTTCTGGCCGTGCTGGCCACGATGATATTCGGCGGGCTGTTGTTCGCGGCGCTGGGAAAGAACCCGGTCGAGGCGATCCGCACGATCTTCTGGGATCCGCTGTTTGGCGAATTCGCCTTCTACTACCGTCCGCAATTGTTGGTGAAGGGCGCGCCTCTGGTGTTGATCGCCATAGGTCTCAGCCTGGGTTTCAAGGCCGGGATCTGGAACATCGGCGCTGAAGGCCAGTACATCATGGGTGCAATCACGGGGGCGGCGGTCGGTCTGGCGTTTTACCCGCTGGACGCATGGTACGTTTTCCCGCTGATGGTGCTGGGCGGTGCGCTGGGGGGATGGGTCTGGGCAATGATCCCCGCCATCCTGAAGGTCCGGTTCGGAACCAACGAGATCCTTGTGTCTCTGATGCTGGTCTATGTGGCCGAACAGATGCTGGCCTCGATGTCGCTGGGCCTGTTGCGCAACCCCGAAGGCCACGGATTTCCCGGCAGCCGCAACCTGAACGATTACGCCGCCGCAAACAGCTGGATCCATCAGAATGCCGGGTTGCATTGGGGGGTTGCGGCGGCGCTGATCGCGGTGATTTTTGCCTATGTGCTGCTCAACCGGCACATGCTGGGGTTTCATATCCGCCTGACCGGTGAAGCCCCCCGGGCCGCGCGGTTCGCCGGGGTGAACCCGGCGCGCCTGATCCTGTTCTGCCTGGGCATATCGGGTGCGCTGGCCGGGCTTGCGGGCCTGTTCGAAGTGGCCGGGCCGGCCGGTCAGATCACCATTGATTTCAACATCGGCTATGGGTTCACCGCGATCATCGTGGCCTTTCTCGGACGGCTGCATCCGGTCGGCATCCTGCTGGCCGGGGGGCTCATGGCGCTGACCTATATCGGCGGCGAAATCGCCCAGTCGCAACTGGGGCTGCCCGCTGCGGCCATCCAGGTGTTTCAGGGCATGTTGCTGTTTTTCCTGCTGGCGCTGGACCTTCTGACGAATTTCCGTATCCGCCTGCACAAGAAAGAGGCCGCGTAAGATGGACCTGAGTTCGATCAATCCCGTCCTGCTGGTGGCATCGCTGATGGTGGCGGCGACCCCGATTCTGCTGGCAGCGATCGGGGAGCTGGTGGTTGAAAAAGCCGGGGTGTTGAACCTGGGCGTCGAAGGCATGATGATCACCGGGGCAATCTGCGGTTTTGCCATCGCGGTTGAAACCGGGTCACCCTGGCTGGGCTTTGCCGGAGCGGCCATCGGCGGCGCCGCGCTGTCGCTGCTGTTTGTGCTGTTGACCCAGGTGGCGCTGGCCAATCAGGTCGCTTCGGGCTTGGCGCTGACCCTGTTCGGCCTTGGCCTGAGCGCGTTGCTGGGGCAGGGCTATGTCGGAATCAAACCACCGCCCACGCCCCGGCTGGACATCCCGTTCCTGAGCGATCTGCCCGGGCTGGGGCCGGTTCTGTTCGGCCATGACCTGATCCTGTACCTGGGCATCGCCCTGGTGGCGGCGGTCTGGGCGATGCTGAAATACAGCCGCGCCGGTTTGATCCTGCGCGCGGTGGGCGAAAGCCACGACGCCGCGCACGCGCTGGGATACAAGGTTGTGCGCATCCGCATCATGGCCATCCTGTTCGGAGGGGCCTGTGCCGGTCTGGGCGGGGCCTATATCAGCCTCGTGCGCGTGCCCCAGTGGACCGAAGGCATGACCGCCGGTGTCGGCTGGATTGCCCTGGCGCTGGTGGTGTTCGCAAGCTGGAAACCCTGGCGGGTCTTGCTGGGTGCCTATCTTTTTGGCGGCATTACGGTTTTGCAGCTGAACCTGCAGGCGGCAGGCGTTGCCATTCCGGTCGAATATCTGGCAATGTCGCCCTATCTCATCACCATCCTCGTGCTGGTGATCCTGTCCAAGGACAAAAGCAACGCCCCGGCCTCGCTGGGTAAAATTTTCCACGCCTCTCACTGAGGGGCCAAAAAGACCGAAATGGGGGTACCCGAATGAAACTTACTGCACTTTTGACCAATGCCGCGATGGTGTTGGGACTGGCGACCGGCGTTGCCGCGCAAGACAAGACCAAGGTCGGCTTCATCTATGTCGGCCCGGTTGGCGATGGGGGGTATACCTATCAGCACGACCAGGGCCGGCTGGCTGTCGAGGAACATTTCGGCGACAAGGTCGAAACCGTCTATCAAGAGAGCGTGCCCGAAGGTGCCGATGCCGAGCGGGCAATCACCCAAATGGCCTTGAACGGTGCCGATCTGATCTTTACCACCTCGTTCGGGTTCATGGACCCGACGGTGAGTACCGCCAAGAAATTCCCGAACGTGAAATTCGAACATGCCACCGGCTTCAAGCGGGCGGACAATCTGGCGACCTATTCCGCGCGCTTCTATGAAGGGCGGACAGTAATGGGCACAATTGCCGGAATGATGACCAAGACCAACAAGATCGGCTATATCGGCGCCTATCCGATCCCGGAAGTCGTTCGTGGTATCAACGCCGCATATATCGCCGCGAAGAAAGTCAACCCGGATGTCGAATTCAACATTATCTGGGCCTACACCTGGTTTGATCCCGCAAAGGAAGCCGACGCTGCCAAAGCCCTGCTTGAGCAGGGCGCAGACGTCCTGATGCAACATACCGATTCCACCGCCCCCAGCGCAGCGGCGGAAAAGGCAGGCAACGTGATCACCTTTGGTCAGGCCTCGGACATGGCTGAATACAAGCCCACCCCGCGTGTCAGTTCGATCATCGACGATTGGTCGCCCTACTACATCGAACGGGTCCAGCAAGTCATCGACGGCACATGGAAAAGCACGGACACCTGGGGCGGCATCGACTCCGGTATGGTCGCAATCGGCGAAATCACCGGTCTGCCGGAAGAGGTCAAGAAAGCCGCCGAAGCCATCCGCGACCAGATCGCCAGCGGAGAACTGAATTCCTTCACCGGGCCGCTGAACAGACAGGACGGAACGCCCTGGCTGGCCGAAGGCGAAACGGCCGACGATGAGACACTGCTTGGCATGAACTTCTATGTTGAAGGCATCAAGGCAGAAATGCCGAACTGATCTGCAGCCGGACGAGATCAGACAAACAGGGCCGGGGTCGCGAGATCCCGGTCTTTTTCGTTTGGACGGTCCGTTCCGGCCATAAGCGGGCCATGACCGGGCAAGTCGGGGATGCTCAGGCGCGGGCCCGTTCGCGTTTCAGCTTTTGCATCTTGCGCGTGATCATCTGTCGTTTCAGCGGTTTGAGATAGTCGATGAACAGTTTGCCGTTCAGATGGTCGATTTCATGCTGCACGCAGGTCGCCCACAGACCGTCGAATCCCTCTTTCCGGGCCTTGCCCGTTTCGTCGATCCAGGCGACCTCGACCTCGGCGGGGCGGGTCACTTCGGCATATTGTTCAGGGATCGACAGGCATCCTTCGTCATAGACACTGGTGTGTTCGCTGGATGACAGCACCTCGGGGTTGAACATCACCAAGGGGCGCGGCGGCGCGCCGTCTTCCTTGACGCAATCCAGCACGATCAGACGGGACAGCACTCCCACTTGCGGCGCAGCCAGTCCAATACCCGGCGCGTCATACATGGTCTCCAGCATATCCCGTGCCAGCGCGCTCAGCTCGCCGGTGACATCGGGTACCGGGGCGCAGACCTTTTTCAGGCGGGGATCGGGATGGATCAGGATCGGACGTTTCATGCCAGACCATGTAGGCGATTGCATGGGCCATCGCAACGCCCCTTGCACCCATGTGCAATCTCGTTAGCTTGCGTAGCACTGTACAGGAGAGGCGCATGAACCAGAACAATCCGATCCCCGAGCTATTCAACGATCCCATCGACCGGCGCGGCACGCACAGCAGCAAATGGGACAAGATGGAACAGCTGTTCGATGTTTCCTCTGACGACGGGTTGGCGATGTGGACTGCGGATTCCGATTTCGCAACCGCGCCCTGCGTGATCCAGGCGGTGCGCGATGCCGCGGATCTGGGCGTGTTCGGATACTCCTGGGACCATCAGGAGTATCGCGAAGCGGTCCAATGGTGGATGAAGACCCGCCATGGCTGGGAAATCGACACGAACTGGATCCTGACCTCGCAGGGCCTGGGAAATGCGATCGCCCTGTGCCTGGATGTCTGGACCGAGCCAGGCGATGGTGTCGTGATCTTTCCGCCGGTCTATCACGAGTTCTCCAACAAGATCGAGAAGACTGGCCGCAAGGTCGTGGAATGTCCGCTCAAACGCGAGGGCGATACCTATGTTCTGGACCTCGAAGAGGCCCAGAGCCGCTTGAGCGGTGATGAAAAGATGCTGTTCTGGTGTTCGCCGCAAAACCCGTCAGGCCGGGTCTGGACGGCGCCGGAATTGCGTGCGGTGGCCGAATTTGCGCATCGCAACGGCTTGATGCTGATCGCGGACGAGATCCATCATGATCTGGTCTATGCGGGCATCCGTTTCATCCCGATGGATGCCGCCGCCCCCGCGTTCCGAGATCGTCTGATCACGCTGACCGCCGCCTCCAAGACCTTCAACATCGCGGGGCAGCGTACCGGCAACATCATCATTCCCGATGACGGTCTGCGCGCTGCGATGATGCACCGTCTCAACACCTTGGACTATGGCCCCAGCGCACTAGGCGTTCAGATGATAACCGCTGCCTATTCTCCTGAGGGCGCCGAATGGGTCGACGCGCAGATCGAGCATCTGAACGGCAACAGGCAGTTATTTGATGCCACGATTTCCGAGATCCCCGGCCTGTCTTCTATGCCATTGCAGGCGACGTATCTGGCCTGGGTCGATTTCAGTGGCACTGGCATGACCTATGATGAAGTCGATACGCGTGTGCGCCGGAATGCCCGCATCGCCGCGTCGCCCGGCCCCGGATTCGGCCCCGGCGGCGAAATGCACCTGCGTTTCAATCTGGCCACCCAGCGTGCCCGGGTGCAGGACGCGTGTGAACGGCTGCGCGCGGCCTTTGCCGATCTGCAATAGTCAATCGCGCGACAACAGACCCACTGGCGCGTCCGCTCCACGATAATGATCCAGCGGCGCGCGATCGGTGGCGGCGGTATTGCGCTTGAATTCATACCGCCGCTCGCCGGCTTCGGATTCCGACGCGAAAATCAGACACTGATACAAGTGCCGTCCGCCGTCATACAGATCGACCAGCCCGCGCAAGGCAGGGACGTCATCCTCTTCCACCGCGAAGCCGCCGTGCCACAGACGCAGCACAGTATAATATTCGTCCCCGACCAGCACCCTCAAACGGCTGGTCTTTTTCATTCCGGCCAGACGGGCGGCATTCAATTCGTTCCGGATCTCTTGTGAGACATAGGTGGTCATGGCGCGATTCTCCCAGGCGACGCCCCAAAGCTGACAGCAGACAGTTAAAAATCAAGCCACACTTATGTAACACCCTTCGCCACAACAAGTTTGTTGCGCGTTCGCGGCACTCGGACAGGGTGCCCAGACGGGGGCTGTGCAGATACGCAGGGTGAATGCGCGTTGTCCGGCCTGTGCAAGCGCAACGCGCAACCATAGAGTCTGGTGCACAACCACAGGAGAATGAAGATGGGCTTGCTTATAGACGGTGCCTGGCACGACCAGTGGTACGACACAGAATCGACCGGCGGAAAATTTGAACGCTCCGCCGCGCAGTTTCGCAACTGGATCACCGCCGACGGGGCACCCGGCCCCAGCGGACGCGGCGGGTTCAAAGCCGAGTCCGGACGGTATCATCTGTATGTCAGCATGGCTTGCCCCTGGGCGCATCGCACCCTGATCCTGCGCCAACTCAAGGGGCTGGCCAGCCATATCACCGTGTCGGTGGTTCATCCCGACATGCTGCAGGACGGCTGGACCTTTCAGACCGACGATCATGGCGCTGACGGGGACGATCTGTTCGGACTCAAATTCCTGCACCAGATCTATACCCGCGCGGATCCGGCCTATTCCGGCCGCGTGACGGTGCCCGTTCTCTGGGACAAGACCCTGAATACCATCGTGTCCAACGAAAGTTCTGAAATCATCCGCATGTTCAATTCGGCCTTTGACGGGATCACCGGAAATACGCGTGATTTTTGGCCTGTCGCGATGCGCGACGCGATCGAAGAGGTGAACACAAGGATCTATGATACCGTCAACAACGGCGTCTACCGCGCGGGGTTCGCCACGGGGCAGGGTGCCTATGACGAGGCCGTCCATGCCCTGTTCGACAGCCTGGACTGGCTGGACCAGCGGCTAAAGGATGACCGCTATCTGATGGGCGCACATCTGACCGAGGCGGATTGGCGGCTGTTCACGACATTGGTGCGCTTCGACAACGTCTATCATCAGCACTTCAAATGCAATCGGATGCGCCTGATCGACTATCCTAATCTATGGGCCTATACGCGCGACCTGTTCCAGCAACCCGGCATAGCCGAAACGGTGAACATGCAGCATATCGTGCGCCACTATCATTTCAGCCAGACCAGCATCAATCCGCACCAGATCATCCCGATCAACCCGCAGATCGATTTTCTGGCCCCGCACGATCGCGATCAACGCTCGGCCGCGTAATGTTCGACCATCGCCGCCAGATCTTCTGGCGGCGTTTCGCTCTGCACATAGGCGCAGGCATTCGGAGAATGGGCAAAAATCGACCCGTCCGAAAAGAAGGTGGTGTTGGTTACAAATATCACCCGCGCGTCCGGGCGGCGATAGCTTGCAAAATCCGCCACCGCCAGGGCGCTGCCGTCTTCCAGCACCAGATCCAATACGATTATTTCAAAATTCCCCGTGTATAATGCCGTGATGGCCGCTTCTTGCGTATGCACCAAGGAGACTGTCGCCCCCTGACGTTCCAGGTGCCGTTGCCATAACAATCCAAGTTCAGGCCGACTTTCCACAATTAGTACATTCATGATAATATCCGGGTACGATTTGCCTTTTAGTTTATATGTCTCTCCTCAATAGTGCTCTGATCTGCCCATTCTATTAACAAAACCTTAACGAAAGCCTAAGCTTTGACGACTCTGGATAACACTCTTGTGTAACAAGCAGAAATCCGCTTGAAGCGAGGTGGAATCACATCCGGATGATCAGGAATCCGCCCATGCCCGATCCAGAGCGTGCCATGATTTCGTCGCAGCGCGACCACGGAGGTGGCATAGATGCCGCAATTCTGACGTATGGGGGCCATCGTCGCGACTGGTTGGACCTGTCGACCGGTATCAATCCGGAACCCTACCCGCTGCCGCAGTTCTGCGCGGACGACTGGACCGCGCTGCCGGATCAGTCCGCCCATCAAAAACTCTGCGTGGCGGCGCGGCGGTTCTGGTCGGTGCCCGAACGGGCCGGGATTCTGCCTGCTCCGGGTGCTTCGGCCCTGATTGCCCGTCTCCCGGCGTTGGATGCGCCCGGACAGGTCTGCATCACGATGCCCACTTACAATGAACATGCGGCCGCTTTCCGCGCCCAAGGGTGGGTGGTGACAGATGGTGGACCGGCACAGGCCCGTGTGCTGGTGCACCCCAACAACCCGGATGGCCAATTGTGGCAGAGCCAGGACGCCGATGCCCCCCTGACTATCATCGACGAAAGTTTTTGCGACGTCGCCCCTGCCGCGAGCCTGGTGCATCTGGCGTCTCGGCCGGGCTGCGTGGTGTTGAAGAGTTTCGGCAAGTTCTGGGGGCTGGCCGGTCTGCGCTTGGGTTTTGCCATTGCCGCGCCCGATGTGATCGACCGGCTGGCCGCACTGCTGGGACCCTGGGCCGTGTCCGGTCCCGCGCTGCGTCTGGGGGCCATGGCGCTGTCTGACGAGGGTTGGGCCGACACCACCCGCGCGCGCCTGGCCCGCGATGCGCGGCGTCTGGATCAGGCCATGATCGCGCGCGGCGCGCATTTGTGTGGCGGTACCGATCTGTTCCGGTTGTATGACGTCCCGGACGCAGCGGCATGGCAGCACAGGCTGGCCCAAAAACACATCGGGACCCGGATCTTCCCCTATTCGAAACGGTACTTGCGCCTGGGCCTGCCGCCCGCGCGAGGCTGGGGCCGTCTGCTGGACGCCCTGTGAGCACCGCCCTGTCCCTGATGCTGGCTCTGTTGCTGGATGCGGCCCTGGGCGAGCCACGCTGGCTTTGGTCGAGACTGCCGCATCCGGCAGTCTTGATGGGGCGGCTGGTTGCGGCGCTGGACCGCAGCCTGAACCGGGGGGCCGTCCAGCGCCTGGGTGGACTCGCGGCGGTTCTGCTGCTGGGATTCGTGGCGATCGTGCTGGGATACGCGCTGTCCGCGCTGGGCCCGCTGGTCGAAATCCCCTGCGTTGCCATCCTGCTGGCGCAAAGATCGCTGGTTCAGCACGTTCAGGCCGTGGCGGATGCCTTGCGCCTGTCCACCGGCGATGCCCGGCTGGCCGTGGCAATGATCGTCAGCCGGGACTGCGAAACAATGGGGCGCGCGCAGATTGCCCGTTCGACCATCGAAAGCGCGGCGGAAAATCTCAGCGATGGGGTCATCGCTCCGGCCTTCTGGTTTCTTGTCGCCGGACTGCCGGGAATGGTCCTGTACAAGGCTATCAACACCGCCGACAGCATGATCGGATATCGCAACGAACGCTATGCCCGGTTCGGCTGGGCTGCGGCGCGACTGGATGACGTGCTGAACCTGATCCCGGCACGGCTGACCGCAGGGATGATCGCCATTCTGTCCGGCCGGCTTGCGGCCTGGCCCGAGATCCGGCACGACGCCCGCCAACATCGGTCGCCCAACGCCGGGTGGCCCGAAGCGGCCATGGCCCGCGCGCTGAACCTGGCCCTGGCCGGCCCGCGCAGCTATGATGGCCGAATGCGCGATCTCGCATGGGTCAATGGATCAGCCCGCCGCGACATCGGCGCCGAAGACATTGAAGCGACGGTTCGGATGCTGTGGAAGGTCTGGTGGCTGTCGCTGGTCGCGGTCACGGCCTGGGCGTTGTTGTTCTGAACCTGCCCCTTGCGGTGACAGCAGGGACACAGGGCCCAGCCACAGCAGGACACGCATCCGGCGGAACGAGTCCTGTCCTGGGCGGAAACAATCCCGCACGCGCTGCAATCCATGCGAAGCCTTTGTGCTTTTTTCTCGATCGGATGGAACCAACCCCGGCATGGCCCGTTGTCTCGTCACACAACTGCGGCGCCGGGCATGACACAGACCGGGCGTCAGAAAAGGAGAAGTCGAGATGAAACGTTTTTTGACAACCACCGCCATTGCCATGACCATTGCACTGCCGGCTTATGCCGCGCAGGATCAGGTGAAGGATCAGATCGAAGACGCAGCCAACGATGCGGCCACTGCGGTTGATTCCGCTGCCGACAAGGTCGGTGAGACCGTCTCTGAAACCACCGAGAAGATGAAGACCGAAACCGACCGGTCGATGGTTCAAACGCCAGCCATCACCGCAGAAGAGGGCTATGTTTCGGTCGAACCCGCAAGCGTCACGGTTGAAGAACTGAAAGATGCCCGTGTCTATGATGGCAACGACGAATGGATCGGTGAGATTTCCAAGATCGTCGCCGACCCCAGCGGCGAGATCACCACTTTGGTGGTTGATGTAGGCGGTTTCCTGGGCATCGGTGAAAAGCCGGTTGGCCTGAACTATGACAGCTTCAAACTGTTCCGCTCGGACCAGGGCGAAGACCTGAAGGTTCACATCTCGACGACACAGGAAGAGCTGGAAAACATGCCGGAATACGAAAGCTGACCCAAGGTTCAGCCAATCAGAAGAAGGGGGCGTTTGCCCCCTTTTTTGCGTCAGGCGACCAGTGACTCGGCGCGTTTGAGATCGACTGAAACCAGTTGGCTGACGCCTTGTTCGCCCATGGTGACACCAAACAACCGGTCCATCCGGCTCATGGTGACGGCGTGGTGGGTGATGATCAGGAAACGCGTATCGGTCTGGCGGCACATCTCGTCCAGCAGATCGCACAACCGTGTCACGTTGGCGTCATCCAGTGGCGCGTCGACTTCGTCCAGCACGCAGATCGGTGCCGGGTTGGCCAGAAACACGGCAAAGATCAGCGCCGTGGCGGTCAGGGTTTGTTCACCACCGGACAAAAGCGACAGCGTGCTCAGCTTCTTGCCGGGCGGCTGGCACATGATTTCCAGCCCCGCGTCCAGCGGATCGTCGCTTTCGACCATCACCAGATTGGCCTCTCCGCCGCCGAACAAGTGACGGAACAGCATGGAAAAGTTGTTGTTCACCTGCTCGAACGCGGTCAGCAGCCTTTCACGCCCTTCGCGGTTCAGGCTGGCAATGCCGTTGCGCAGGGTGCGGATCGCTTCTTCGAGATCGGTCTTTTCCCGGGCCAGCGTGTCGTGTTCTTCCTGTACCTCGCGGGCATCCTCTTCGGCCCGCAGGTTGACCGCGCCCAATGCGTCGCGCGTCCGTTTGTGACGATTGACTTCGGCCTCCAGGGCTTCGGCCGTTGGCATCCGGTCGGGGTCTGCATCCAGCTGGTTCAACAACTGGTTGGGTGTAAGCTGCTGGTCTTCGGCGATACGTTCGGCGGCATGTACCACGGTTTCCCGCGCGGCTTCGGCCCGTGCTTCGGCGGCCGCGCGCGCCTCGCGGGCTTCGGATGCGGCCCGTTCGCAATCCCGTTCGGCCTGAACCGCATCCCGCAGCGCCGCTTCGGCACCTGTCAGCTTGTCGGTCGCTTCGGCCCGCCGGGCTTCGGCCTGGTCAATCGCGTCTGACAATTCTTCGCGTTTTGCAGCGATCTCTTCGGGGACCGCCTGGGCGGTGGCCAGATCCGCCTCGGATGCGGCCTTGCGCTCGGCCAGTTCGGAGATCCGTTTCTCCGCCGTGTCCAGCCGATGCCGCCAACCGCTGAGTTCCTTGGTCACTTCCTGGCTGCGGCGGGTGCGGGCTTCGCCTTCGCGACGCAGTTCATCATGGGCCGAGCGGCGCGACATCATGGTGATCCGGCTGGCTTCGACGGTCATCTTTATGTCTTCGGCAGCCCCGCGGGCCGCATCCAGATCGCCCAACTCGGCCATGGCGCGTTCGGCTTCCAGCAGCTGGGCGCGCGCTGCCATGGCTTCTTCTTCATGCCGCTTGACCGCCAGATCCAGCGAATCCAGCCGCCCCTGCGCCAGATTGCGTTCGGCTTCGGCCCGGCTGAGTGCGCGGCCCGCATCCGTCACCGCCTTGTCTGCCTCGCGCCGGGCTGCGCGGGCCCGTTGATCGGCTTCGGCCAGCTCGGCCAGTCGGCGGGTCAGGGTTTCATGCGCCTGCACGGCCCCTTCGGCCTGGGCGGTGGCTCGTGCCAGGGATTGCTTCAGTTCTTCCAGGCGGTTCAGCTGCTGCAGGCGCAATGCCGCCGCGCTGGGGGCGTCTTCGGCCCAGGCCCGGTATCCGTCCCAGCGCCACAGATCCCCTTCGAGCGACACCAGCCGCTGTCCCGGCAGCAGCCGGGATTGCAAACGCGGGCCATCATCGGCCGCCACCAGACCGATCTGTCCCATGCGCCGCATCAGAACGTCGGGAACCGACACATGGTTCGACAAGGGCGTAATGCCGCCGGGTAGGGGCTGCGCCTGATCGTACTGCGGCAACACGGTCCAGCCCGACGGGCCATCGCCATCGACCTCGGGCGCGCGCAGATCGTCGGCCAGTGCGGCCCCAAGCGCCTTTTCGAATCCTTGCTGCACTTGCAGCCGGTCCAGAATCTGGCCGCCCTCTGCGGTGTCGCGCTGCAACAGTTTGCTCAGCGCCGTGACCTCTGCCTGCAGGGCATTCAGCTCGCCGGTCGCTTCCGAACGTTCGGCCCGCGCATCCGCCTCGCGTTCATGTGCTTCGGCACGCTCGATCTCGGTCTGGGTCAACGCCTCTTCTGCCTGTGCCGCCGCGGCGACGGCCTGCTGTTCGGCCTTGGTCGCGATGTCCAGATCCTCTGCCGATTTGACCAGAGCCGCCTGGGACACGGCCATGGCGTCCCGCGCTTTTTCCGCCTCGGCCTCGGATCTGGCCTGGGTCTTGCGGCTGTCATCGACCAGACGTTGTGCGGATTGATGCCGTGCCGCCAGGCGGGCCACGTCTTCGGTCAGCTGGCTCAGGTCGGTTTCACGCATTTGCAATACGGCGGCGGCGTCATGGGCCATTTCGGCTGCTTCTTCCAGCCGCTCGGCATGACCTTCACCGGCTTTGCCCAGTTCGCGCTGCTCCCACTCCAGCCGTTCTATGGTTTCCTCGGCATCGTGGTTCAGCCCGGTCTCGCGTTCGATGTCGCGTCCCAATTGCCCGATCCGTCCGGTCAGCGTGTCGATGGTCTGCCGGGCGCGGGTTTCCTGATCTGTCAGCGTATCGCGCTGTACCTGCAACCGCTGCAACACGGCCGAGGCAATCGCCTCTTCTTCCCGCAGCGGCGGCAGCACGGCTTCGCAGTCCGCGCGCAGCTTGGCGGTTTGCCGCGCCGCTGTTTCCGCCTGCGCGGCCTGGGTCGTGCGGTTGCGCAGAACGTCGTCGGCGGCTGCGCGTGCGGTATCGGCTTCGTTCCAGCGACGATACAGCAACATCCCTTCGGCCTGACGCAGCTGTTCTCCGATTTCACGATAGCGCGCCGCCTGCCGTGCCTGGCGCGCCAATTGTGCCAGCTGCGCAGCCAGCTGTTCCAGCACGTCATCGACCCGCAACAGATTCGCTTCGGCTGCTTTCAGTTTCAGCTCGGCCTCATGGCGGCGCTGATACAACCCCGAAATCCCGGCCGCCTCTTCTAGGATCCGCCGCCGGGCTTTCGGTTTGGCGCGGATCAATTCGCCGATCTGCCCCTGGCTGACCAGCGCCGGAGAATGCGCCCCCGTGGAGGCATCCGCAAACAGCATTTGCACGTCGCGCGCGCGCACATCCTTGGCGTTGACCTTGTAGGCGCTGCCGATGTCGCGCGTGATCCGGCGCACGATGTCCAAGGCATCGCTGTCGTTGAAACCGGCCGGTGCCAGACGCTCGGTGTTGTCGATCTGCAGGCTGACTTCGGCATAATTGCGCGCCGGGCGCGATGAGGTCCCGGCAAAGATCACATCCTCCATGCCGGTGCCGCGCATCGTCTTGGGCCGGTTTTCACCCATGACCCAGCGCAGCGCTTCCAGAAGGTTGGATTTGCCGCACCCATTGGGCCCGACAACCCCCGTCAGACCATCCGCGATGATCAGGTCGGTCGGATCCACAAAGCTTTTGAAGCCGGTGAGTCTGAGCTTGGAAAAACGCAATGACCTGCCCGTGTCGTTTGAGTTGCACCTGACCCGGGAATGTCACCCCTTGGCTGCATCGAGTCAATGGGTTTGCGCTGTATATGGGAAAATCCGCCGGTTTATCCACAATATATTGATGGATCTGGGCGGGGAACGATTGAATTCGCCTTTTGGCGTGCAGCCAAGCCAGCGGTTCGGGCGCTACACTTTATTTCCGGCCCGTCGCTGAAACGTGAGCCAATATGTTTTGGCGGGCGCGTTTCGGGGATGTAATTCGGGGCGGAATGAACAAGGAGCACCCGATGGCCCACCGATGGAACAACGATCTGACCTCAGCCGATGTGACCCGCCCGGCCGTATACTTCAACCGTCGTCAGATTCTGGCCGGGGCTGCCGGGCTGGGGTTGTCCTCGATTGCCCGGCAAGCGACCGCGGCCGAAGATGCGCTGACCCCCAACAGCTGGGAAGAGATCACGAACTACAACAACTACTATGAATTTGGCACGGGCAAGGAAGATCCGGCCGCCAATGCCCACGCGCTGACCATAGCCCCCTGGCAGGTCACTATTGACGGGTTGGTGGACCGGCCGGGTGAATATGACATGCAGGACATCCTGTCCGAGATGACCATAGAAGAGCGGATCTATCGGCTGCGATGCGTAGAGGCGTGGTCGATGGTGGTGCCGTGGAGCGGCTTTGAACTGGCCGATCTTCTGGCAATGGCCGGTGTGCGCCCCGAAGCCCGGTTCGTGGCTTTTCAGACGGCGTATCGCCCCGAGGAAATGCCGGGCTTGCGCTATCCCGTCATTGATTGGCCCTATGTCGAAGGGTTGCGCCTGGATGAGGCGCTGCATCCCCTGACCATTCTGGCGACCGGTCTGTATGGCAAACCGCTGCCCAATCAGAATGGTGCCCCTCTGCGGCTGGTCGTGCCGTGGAAATACGGTTTCAAATCGATCAAGTCGGTGGTGCGTATCACTCTGACCGATACGCAGCCGCCAACCAGCTGGAACAAACTGCAGCCCGGCGAGTATGGCTTTTACAGCAATGTGAACCCCAATGTGGACCATCCGCGATGGAGCCAGGCAAGCGAGCGCAAGATCGGCGGCGGGCTGTTCTCGCGCAAGGTGCCGACACGTATGTTCAACGGATATGAACGCGAGGTCGCTGGTCTGTATGAAGGCATGGATCTTGTCCGGAACTTCTGAGCGCATGATCGGCACCGCCAATACCATGCTGCGACGCGTCCCCGTGTGGGCTGTCTATCTGGCCGGCTGCAGTCCCGCGCCTGTCCTGTACTATATGGGGCTGACCGGGGGGCTGGGGGTCGAGCCGATCAAGGCGCTTGAGCATGAACTGGGGCTGATCGCCCTGCAGTTTCTGCTTCTGGGGCTGACAGTGACGCCCATGCGCCGTTTTCTGGGGCTGAATCTGATGCGGTTTCGCCGGGCGTTCGGATTGCTGGCGTTCTGCTATGTCTGTGCCCACTTGCTGGTCTGGTTGGTTCTGGACGTGCAGCAGTTGGATCAGATCTGGGCGGATATCGTGAAGCGCCCCTATATCACGGTCGGTATGAGCGCCTTCCTTCTCATGGTGCCGCTGGCAATCACGTCAAACAGGGGCTCCCTGCGCCGGCTGGGGCAAAGCTGGCACCGCCTGCATCGGCTGGTCTATGTCATTGCTGTGCTGGGGGCAGTGCATTTCGTGCTGCTGACCAAGGGCTTTCAGTTCGAACCACTGCTGTATCTGGCGGCGATTCTGGCCCTGTTGGCACTGCGTTTGCCCCCGATCCGGGCAAAAGCGACCACCTGATTCTGAACTTCCGTGCCCCTGGGCCCTTTTTTTGGTTTGTCTGTCTTTGTATTGTTTTGTTTAAGTTGTTGTTTTTGTTTGTTTATTTGAGGTTTTTTGAAAAAGGTGCTGTTTTTGGAAAAAAGGGGTTGCGGGTTTGGCGGAGTAACCTTAGAACCCCCTTCACCGGCGGCGCAGAGATGCACTGACGGGGCGCCAGACGGGCGGGACGGACTGGAAACGGAACGGGCCGAGACGAGGCGGAACGATAAAATCAGAGGTAATCGAGGCGGGGCGCGCCAAGGAAGACAGGGCGCATCTCAGTTTCTTTTGTCTCACGCTTTTTGAAATTGATGATATCTGAAGAGATATGTGGGCGGTTTGGTTCATTTCGATGGATCAACGTCTGTATATCGCGCTGGTAGGGCTTCGGTTCGATGATCCAGTGTCAGCTTCACTGTTTGGACGGCTTTCGGTTTCTTAGGAGACTGAAGCACAACAAACAGAGACTATCGTCGATCCTGCCGGATCGGCGATGATGTGCAGAGGTTCGAACGTCAAGGATACGCTTGCAAGAGCGTTTCAACTTGAGAGTTTGATCCTGGCTCAGAACGAACGCTGGCGGCAGGCCTAACACATGCAAGTCGAGCGCGCCCTTCGGGGTGAGCGGCGGACGGGTTAGTAACGCGTGGGAACATACCCTTCTCTAAGGAATAGTCTCGGGAAACTGAGGGTAATACCTTATACGCCCTTCGGGGGAAAGATTTATCGGAGATGGATTGGCCCGCGTTAGATTAGATAGTTGGTGGGGTAACGGCCTACCAAGTCTACGATCTATAGCTGGTTTTAGAGGATGATCAGCAACACTGGGACTGAGACACGGCCCAGACTCCTACGGGAGGCAGCAGTGGGGAATCTTAGACAATGGGCGCAAGCCTGATCTAGCCATGCCGCGTGGACGACGAAGGCCCTAGGGTTGTAAAGTCCTTTCGCTGGGGAAGATAATGACTGTACCCAGTAAAGAAGTCCCGGCTAACTCCGTGCCAGCAGCCGCGGTAATACGGAGGGGACTAGCGTTGTTCGGAATTACTGGGCGTAAAGCGCACGTAGGCGGATCAGCAAGTTAGGGGTGAAATCCCGAGGCTCAACCTCGGAACTGCCCTTAAAACTGTTGGTCTTGAGTTCGAGAGAGGTGAGTGGAATTCCGAGTGTAGAGGTGAAATTCGTAGATATTCGGAGGAACACCAGTGGCGAAGGCGGCTCACTGGCTCGATACTGACGCTGAGGTGCGAAAGTGTGGGGAGCAAACAGGATTAGATACCCTGGTAGTCCACACCGTAAACGATGAATGCCAGTCGTCGGGTAGCATGCTATTCGGTGACACACCTAACGGATTAAGCATTCCGCCTGGGGAGTACGGTCGCAAGATTAAAACTCAAAGGAATTGACGGGGGCCCGCACAAGCGGTGGAGCATGTGGTTTAATTCGAAGCAACGCGCAGAACCTTACCAACCCTTGACATCCCGGGACCGCGCCAGAGATGGCGTTTTCACTTCGGTGACCCGGTGACAGGTGCTGCATGGCTGTCGTCAGCTCGTGTCGTGAGATGTTCGGTTAAGTCCGGCAACGAGCGCAACCCACATCTTTAGTTGCCAGCAGTTCGGCTGGGCACTCTAAAGAAACTGCCCGTGATAAGCGGGAGGAAGGTGTGGATGACGTCAAGTCCTCATGGCCCTTACGGGTTGGGCTACACACGTGCTACAATGGTAGTGACAATGGGTTAATCCCAAAAAGCTATCTCAGTTCGGATTGGGGTCTGCAACTCGACCCCATGAAGTCGGAATCGCTAGTAATCGCGTAACAGCATGACGCGGTGAATACGTTCCCGGGCCTTGTACACACCGCCCGTCACACCATGGGAGTTGGGTTCACCCGAAGGCCGTGCGTCAACCTGCTTGCAGGAGGCAGCGGACCACGGTGAGCTCAGCGACTGGGGTGAAGTCGTAACAAGGTAGCCGTAGGGGAACCTGCGGCTGGATCACCTCCTTTCTAAGGATGATCCTGGCAGACTGGCTCGCCAGTCTCGTGGATCACTTAGCAGAAGATCGGCAATCAAAGCCGGTCACATCCGGACCGGACCGTCCTCATATCTCTTCAGAAACACACACGTGGGACTACCGGTTCCCGTGAACAGGTTGCCCTCTCGGCATTTGCGTCGCAAACGCCTGTCGGGCGACGTCGGTCCTGCTTGGCGGGATCAACTGGGTCGGTAGCTCAGGTGGTTAGAGCGCACGCCTGATAAGCGTGAGGTCGGAGGTTCAAGTCCTCCTCGACCCACCACCGTTCATATTTGCAGCGCAAATTGAACGCGGCGGCAGTCGAATTCCGAAGGAAATCGACGAGAGCCATGACCACAACCGGGCGTGCCGCAAATTGCTGCGCAATTCGCTTTCCGCGCTCGTCGAATTTGCTGGTGCAAATTCAACGTGGGGCCTTAGCTCAGCTGGGAGAGCGCCTGATTTGCATTCAGGAGGTCAGGAGTTCGATCCTCCTAGGCTCCACCATATCTGGCAGAACACATCTTCAAGCATTCACTGAATGTTTGAACGTCTGTTCTGCAGACGAATTGACATCGTATAGAGAGATACAGTTACTTTGAGAGCAATCTCAAAGTGACAATCAACACTGTTTGATCGCCCGGAGTAACGGGATGATCTCGGTTAGGTGCCCTTCGGGGCAAGCGTTTGACGCGGTTGTTTCCTCGACTGCCCTTACGTATGCCGGCCGAAACGAACAGAGTTGTCCAAGTCAAGTACACTAACCCGGTTCAACGCAAGTTGGACCAAATGTCTGGCGCAAGCCAGGCGGGAAAGTATGCTTTTGGTTCAGAATAAGGGTGACAGTTTCTTACCAGCTTCTGTTCACCGCGATTGACGCAAGTCTATCTTTTTCTGGATCAAATCAAGCGCGAAAAGGGCGTTTGGTGAATGCCTTGGCAGTAAGAGGCGATGAAAGACGTGATACTCTGCGATAAGCTATGGGGAGCCGAGAATAGGCTTTGATCCATGGATTTCTGAATGGGGCAACCCACTTGATTATATTCTGTTATTGCTTCGCAATAACGCCCACTCCGTGCCGGCCATTGGCCGGTCTGGCGGTTGGCGGCGAAGCGGTTATCAGGATGTAAAACCAAGTATTTATAACCTGAATACATAGGGTTATAAAAGCAAACCCGGGGAACTGAAACATCTAAGTACCCGGAGGAAAGGACATCAATTGATACTCCCCTAGTAGCGGCGAGCGAACGGGGACCAGCCGAGCCATGAGTGTGAATAGAATGTGTTGGGAAGCACAGCCAGAGTGGGTGACAGCCCCGTATATGAAGCATGATTGGACGTATTAAGTAGGGCGGAACACGTGAAATTCTGTCTGAAGATCGGAGGACCACCTTCGAAGGCTAAGTACTCCTTACTGACCGATAGCGAACCAGTACCGTGAGGGAAAGGTGAAAAGCACCCCGACGAGGGGAGTGAAACAGTACCTGAAACCGAACGCCTACAATCAGTTGGAGGGGCCTTGTGTCCTGACAGCGTACCTTTTGTATAATGGGTCATCGACTTGGTCTCACGTGCAAGCTTAAGCCGTTAGGTGTAGGCGCAGCGAAAGCGAGTCTTAATAGGGCGTCGAGTTCGTGGGATCAGACCCGAAACCGAGTGATCTAGGCATGACCAGGATGAAGGTTAGGTAACACTAACTGGAGGTCCGAACCCACACCTGTTGAAAAAGGTCGGGATGAGTTGTGCCTAGGGGTGAAAGGCCAATCAAACTCGGAGATAGCTGGTTCTCTGCGAAATCTATTTAGGTAGAGCGTCATCCGAATACCCTCGGGGGTAGAGCACTGGATGGGTAATGGGGCCTTACCGGCTTACTGATCCTAACCAAACTCCGAATACCGAGGAGTACTAGATGGCAGACACACTGCGGATGCTAACGTCCGTAGTGGAGAGGGAAACAACCCTGACCTCCAGCTAAGGCCCCTAATTCATGGCTAAGTGGGAAAGCAGGTGGGACGACCAAAACAACCAGGAGGTTGGCTTAGAAGCAGCCATCCTTTAAAGATAGCGTAACAGCTCACTGGTCTAATCAAGTTGTCCTGCGGCGAAGATGTAACGGGGCTCAAGCCATGAGCCGAAGCTGAGGATGCCGTAAGGCATGGTAGCAGAGCGTAGTGTGACATAGGATTTATCTTTACTGCCGCACCTGCGGTTGCGAGAGCATTCGTGCTCAAGCAGCCCTCCGGGCGGTAGCACAAGATAAAGTCCTTTCGATGAAGCCGGCGCGTGAGCGATCCGGTGGAGAGATCACTAGCGAGAATGATGACATGAGTAGCGACAAAGAGTGTGAGAGACACTCTCGCCGAAAGTCCAAGGGTTCCTGCTTAAAGCTAATCTGAGCAGGGTAAGCCGACCCCTAAGGCGAGGCCGAAAGGCGTAGTCGATGGGAACCAGGTTAATATTCCTGGGCCAGGAGGATGTGACGGATTGTGAAGGTTGTTCACCCTTATCGGATTGGGTGGGCCGCTGATCAGTCCCTGGAAATAGCCCTCCGCTAGATCGTACCCTAAACCGACACAGGTGGACTGGTAGAGCATACCAAGGCGCTTGAGAGAACGATGTTGAAGGAACTCGGCAAAATACCTCCGTAAGTTCGCGAGAAGGAGGCCCAGTTTCTACGCAAGTATTGGCTGGGGGCACAAACCAGGGGGTGGCGACTGTTTATTAAAAACACAGGGCTCTGCGAAGTCGCAAGACGACGTATAGGGTCTGACGCCTGCCCGGTGCCTGAAGGTTAAAAGGAGAGGTGAGAGCCTTGAATTGAAGCCCAGGTAAACGGCGGCCGTAACTATAACGGTCCTAAGGTAGCGAAATTCCTTGTCGGGTAAGTTCCGACCTGCACGAATGGCGTAACGACTTCCCCGCTGTCTCCAACATCGACTCAGCGAAATTGAATTACCTGTCAAGATGCAGGTTTCCCGCGGTTAGACGGAAAGACCCCGTGCACCTTTACTACAGCTTCGCACTGGCATCAGGATTGTGATGTGCAGGATAGGTGGTAGGCTTTGAAATCGTGACGCCAGTCGCGGCGGAGCCTCCCTTGAGATACCACCCTTCGCACTCTTGATGTCTAACCGCGGTCCGTTATCCGGATCCGGGACCCTGCGTGGCGGGTAGTTTGACTGGGGCGGTCGCCTCCTAAAGCGTAACGGAGGCGCGCGAAGGTTGGCTCAGAGCGGTCGGAAATCGCTCGTTGAGTGCAATGGCAGAAGCCAGCCTGACTGCGAGACTGACAAGTCGAGCAGAGTCGAAAGACGGCCATAGTGATCCGGTGGTCCCGAGTGGAAGGGCCATCGCTCAACGGATAAAAGGTACGCCGGGGATAACAGGCTGATACTGCCCAAGAGTCCATATCGACGGCAGTGTTTGGCACCTCGATGTCGGCTCATCTCATCCTGGGGCTGGAGCAGGTCCCAAGGGTACGGCTGTTCGCCGTTTAAAGAGGTACGTGAGCTGGGTTTAGAACGTCGTGAGACAGTTCGGTCCCTATCTGCCGTGGGTGTAGGATACTTGAGAGGAGTTGCCCCTAGTACGAGAGGACCGGGGTGAACGATCCACTGGTGGACCTGTTGTTGCGCCAGCAGCAGTGCAGGGTAGCTATGATCGGACAGGATAACCGCTGAAGGCATCTAAGCGGGAAGCCCCCCTCAAAACAAGGTATCCCTGAGGACCGTGGTAGACCACCACGTCGATAGGCCGGAGATGTAAGTGCAGCAATGCATTCAGTTGACCGGTACTAATTGTCCGACAGGCTTGATTTGATCCAGTAGAAGACAGACTTCTGCGCGATCAAAAGCATACACACAACGTGAACACGACTTGGAATACAGAGGGCTTTTTCGGTTTGGTGGTCATAGCGCAAGTGAAACACCCGGTCCCATCCCGAACCCGGCCGTTAAGCACTGTAGCGCCGATGGTACTGCGTCTCAAGACGTGGGAGAGTAGGTCACTGCCAAACCTAAAAAACCCTCTGATGTATCTCTCTGACGATGACGCCTCACTCAAACCAAAACCGTGAGGCAATTGACGCGGGATGGAGCAGCCCGGTAGCTCGTCAGGCTCATAACCTGAAGGTCGTAGGTTCAAATCCTACTCCCGCAACCAA
>JAEKDP010000016.1 GCA_016521575.1 Rhodobacteraceae bacterium F11138
GATCAAGCCTGATAGACAAACTGACCGCCGACAATGGTGGCAGCAGGCTGGGCCTGGTCCAATTCCTCCAATGGTGCTGCTTCGATGTCGCGGTCCAGGATCACGATGTCGGCCATCATGCCCGCCCGCAGACGGCCCTTGCGGTCTTCGTTGAATTCCACCCAGGCATTGTCGCGCGTATAGCCTGCCAATGCCTGGCGAAGCGTCAGGCGATCATCAACCCAAGGCTCCGGCAACGTTTTGCCCACCACAGCGGCCTGAATGGAGGGCATGACGTCGATAGGCACCACGGGCCAGTCAGTGTTCAGCACCACCGTGGCGCCGGCTTCCATCAGGCGGCGCATTGGATAGTTCCAGCGCAGCTCCTCGGGGCGCAGAAAGCTGTCGCTGGGATCGCCATAGTCGAAAAAACCGCCGCCGGGTCCGTGAAGGGGTTGCATGGATGCGACCGCGCCCAGTTCGGCAAACCGGGGCAGATCGGAAGGTGACAGCACTTCGATATGCTCAACTCGGTGAAAGGTAGCGCACCAAGCCCGGACAGAGCGGTTCACAAACGACAATGCAGCCAGAATTGATTTGGGTGGGACTGTTGCGTTATTCTGGCCTTATGTATCAAACGCACCAAGCTATTCGTGCAACGCGGTCATGCTGATATAGGTCGCTCAGCTCAGCTCCACTCCCTCCATCTCGCCTTTGAAGCTCTCAAAGAATTGGTTTGCCATCTTTTTGGCAAATCCATCAATGATACGCGAGCCAAGCTGAGCGATCTTACCTCCGATCTTTGCCTCTACCACGTAGACAAGTTCGCAGCCGTCGGGATGATCCGCCAGCGTAATGGTGGCTGTTCCCTTGGCAAATCCGGCCGCACCGCCCTTGCCCTCTCCAATAAGCCGAAGGGAACGTCCTGGAACCACGTCTACGACGGTGACCGCGCCTCTGAATTTTGCTTTCACCGGCCCAACTTTCTGAACGACGACAGCCTCGAAACCCTCGTCCGGCGACCCGGTAACATCTTGCGCCCCGGAAATGCAGGCCTTCAACATTTCCGGTGTCAGGATTGCCTCGAATACAGCGTCGCGCGGGGCCGCGATAATTTGGCTGTCTTGCATCTCCATGGGTGAACTTCCTGTGTTTAGATACTTATTCGAGGTTCTCTGCGGCCATTACGGCCTCAAGAATGCGGCGGGTAGTGAACGGTTGCTTTGCCACGCGCGCAGCAAGCGGCGACAAGGCATCATTGATCGCCGTGCGCACGGCTCCTGGCGCACCTACTGTCCCAGCTTCACCCACCCCCTTCGCGCCAAGGCCGGACGCGCGGGTTGGAGTTGTGATATGGTCGACGTGGATAGCCGGCATTTCGCCCGCCATTGGCACCACGTAATCTGCGAGTGTCCCATTGGTGAATTGGCCATCCTCGGAATACACACACTCTTCGTAGAGCGCCGCACCGATGCCCTGCACGATCCCGCCACGCAGCTGTTCGTCAACCAGAAGCGGGTTCACGACCGTGCCGCAATCATCCACCACCCAGTAATCAAGCAATTCAACGGTGCCGAGTTCGGAATCGACCTCGAGATGCACGGCGTGAACGCCATTGCTGGTGATGTAAGGCAAATTCAAGGGAAGGAAGCTTTCCTCGATCGTCATTGGCGGCACTTGCCCAGTCGGGATATCATACGGTCGATAGTGGCACAGCGCGCCCATCTCAGCGAGCGTCAGGCCAGAGGGACCCTTTAGCCCGATGATCTCGCCGTTGTCGAACGCCAGCGCGCTTGGTTCGCATTGGAGAACCCCGGCCGCTACCTCAAAAAGCCCGTCGCGCATACGCACGCAGGCGCGCCTTGCTGCCTCCCCGCCAAGAGCCATCCCACGTGACGCCCAGGCGCCGCCACCATAGGGAGTACGCCCTGTGTCGCCAGAGATCATCCGGACCATGTTCGGTGCGATATCGAATTCACCTGCGATCAATTGACCGAGTGCGGAAAGCGTCCCTTGTCCCTGATCCGTTACGCTGGTCGCGCAGGTCAGGCTTCCGTCGGGCTGCAAAGTCAGGCGACACGACTCGTTTGCGGCGAGCGGCAGACCGAGAGGTCCATAGAGTCCTGCTCCGACGCCTGTGAGTTCGACGAAACTGGCAAATCCGATCCCACGATAGATACCGTTTTCTCTTAGCGCCGCCTGTCCGGCTCTGAGCGTCTTGTAATCCATCGCTTCCATCAGCTTGGCGAGGCAGGCGTCAAGCGAAAGCTCTTCGATCACAAGCCCGGACTGGGTTGCACGAGTTCCTTCGTCCAGTGTGCTGCGATAGTTAATGCGGCGCATTTCAGCCGGGTCAATTCCTACTGCCCGTGCTGCAAGATCAATCATGTCTTCAGTAATGGCGCAGGCGATGGGTTGGCCGACACCACGATACGCACCGCTCGGGGCCTTGTTTTGGCGCCATCCGCGCACCTCGGCCCGGAAGGCACCCACTTTGTAGGGGGCGCCGATCATCTGGGCAGCCTGCATTGCTTCGCCGAAACTGCCACGTGGATGCATGGCATAGGCACCAAACCCGGAATCGACCACCGCGTCTATACCAAGGATGTGCCCCTCGGAATCCACCGCCATCCGGCATGTAGCCTTGGCTTCACGCGCATGTGCGTCAGAGGTGAAAGATTCCAGCCGGTCCACGATGTATTTTATTGGCCTGCCCAACCGCTTTGACACCGCCACCGCCGCGAGTTCGTCCGCGTATGCATGCAGCTTCAGACCAAAAGCACCCCCCACGTCGGGAGCCACTACGCGTATGGATTGCGGCGACAGCCCTAATTGAGCGGCATAGACCTCTCGCATTTGCCAAGGCACCTGGTGTGATTGCCAAACCTCGAGTTCCTCGGCGCGAGGATCCCAATGCGCTATGATCCCGCGCGGTTCCAGAGTCACCCCTGTCTGGCGGCCAAAAGCGAAACTCTCCTCGACCACATGAGCCGCGTTTTCGAAGGCGTCTGATACATCCTCGGCTCCGAACCGGTGGTGAAGCGAGAGGTTGTTGTCGAAACTACTATGAACCGCCGCTGCACTGTCGGACTGTGCCTCCGCGATAGAACACGCAGCCGGTAGCTCTTCCCAGTCCACGAACACCAACTCGGCCGCATCTTCGGCCGCGGCCCGGCTCTCGGCAACCACGGCGACCACGGTCTCGCCTTGGAAACAGCTTTCTTCGATCGCCAATGGTGGCTGAGGCGCCGAAGCATGGCCTGGCACTCCGGGCGGATTGGTGTCGAATGGCGCGCAGATCTCTGCCAGTTCTTTGCCGTCAATTGCGGCGACAACCCCGGGCATCTGAAGCGCATCTGCAGTTTCGATACACAGGATACGCCCATGAGCGAACGGCGCGCGCACGAACGCGATATGAAGCATGCCTGGCAGCGCTATGTCGTCGACGTAACTGCCCCGCCCTTCGACCAGAAGGCGTGCGCTTTCGCGTGGCATCGGCGCGCCGACAGCTTTTGAAACCAGCTTATTCATCGGCCATCTCGCGCAAGGTTTCAGCAGCATCTGAAATCGCCTCAACGATGGCTTGATAACCTGTACAGCGGCAAAGATTGCCCGAAATCGCATCACGGATTTCTTCGCGGCGCGGTGCCGTATTGCCGGCCAGCAACTCTCGTGCGGTCATGATCATCCCGGGCGTGCAATAGCCGCATTGGAAGGCATTTCGGGCCACGAACGCATTCTGTAGGGCGGCTACATCGTGGTCGCTCCCCAGATGCTCGATCGTTTCGATCTCTGCCCCATCTACTTGTACGGCAAGTGTCAGGCAGGAACGCACCACGACCCCATCCATGACGACGTTGCAGGCGCCACAGACCCCATGCTCGCACCCTATGTGCGTACCGGTTTCACCAAATTCATGACGCAATAGATCGCCGAGATGTCCCCGTGTCGTGGCAGGAACCGAGACATCTCGCCCGTTGAGGGTGAAACGGATTGTATCCTCAGACATCGGCAAACTCCATTGCAGCGTGCAGGCAGCGTTCGGCCAGCGCACGATATTGTCGGCGGCGCATCTGCGGTGTCGCGAGCGGACTTTCCATCGGATGGACTTGGTCTGCGACGGCTTGGGACAGATCGGTGATGAGACCCGGGTTGGGCGCTTTGCCCAAAGCGATATCAGCCACGTTTTCCAGCAAAAGAGGCGCGGGTTCGGATCCAAAAGCGACGAGATCAAAGGCTGCGATGACGCCGCTGTCGACATGGATCTGACCGGCAAGGCCAAGCGTCGCGAAATCGCCCCGGCGCGCAGCCACTTCGTCGAACACCGGGCGCGCGCCTTTGGGTGCGACGGGAAAACGCGCCTCGATCAGCATTTCATGCGGTGCGCGTTGGGTCTCATAGAGCCCTTCAAAAAATTCGCGCGCAGCCACCTCGCGAGTTCCGTCCGTGCTGGCAAGGACAAGGGTAGCGCCAAGCGCCACAGCACATGCTGGCATTTCCGCCGCCGGATCACCATAGGCCAGGCTCCCACAAGTCGTCCCGCGATTCCGGATCGCCGGATGAGCAACATGAGGCAACGCCTTGCCAATCAGCGGCAGGGCCTTGGTCGCTTCGTCGCTGGCCATGAGTTGGGCATGACGCACAAGCGGTCCAATGCGAACTTCGTCATCTCCGATCTCGATTTGGTCGAGACCCGGCACATGGTTGATGTCCACCACGAGTTCAGGCACCTGCAGCCGCAAATTGAGTGCAGCAACCAGACTTTGACCACCTGCGAGAACGATGGCGTCCTCTGTATTCGCGAGCGTGCTCAGTGCGTGATCAAGAGACGTGGCCCGTATGTAGGCAAAGTTCGCGCTTTTCATCTTGTCACCTCGTCAGCGGATCAATTCGGGCAGCCAACTCACCGTGCCCGGCAGGAATAGTATGAGCGCAAGCACCGCGAATTCGAGGAGCAAGAACGGAATAACGGCCCTGTAGATTGTGGTCATGGCGAGTGGTCTGTCAGCCACGCTCTGCATCAGAAAAAGAAGGAGCCCGAAAGGCGGCGTCGTCAAGCTGATCTCCAGCGCGATCAGCATGAGAACACCGAACCAAACTGGATCCACCCCGATGGTGACGACGATGGGCATGAAAATCGGCAGGGTCAGCATCATCATTGACACTTGGTCCATGAAGCAGCCGAGAAAGATCAGGATCGCCAGCATGAAGATCACCAGCATCGTGTTCGATACGTTTGCGCTGGTGACAATTGACGACATCTCTTGCGTTGCGCCTGAGAAGGCAAGGATCTGTGAAAATGTACCGGAGGTGCAGATAATGAGCAGGATCATGGCACTAAACTTGAGCGTCTCGCTCACCGACAGGATCATCGCCTTGATCGACAGCGCGCGATAGGCCGCTGCGGCGACCAGCGTGGCCAGGACACCGAGTGCCGCGCTTTCGGTTGGTGTGGCGATGCCCATGAACATTGATCCGACAACCACCACGAACACGCCTATAAGCGGCACGACATGGGTAAAGATCGGCAGAATTCGCTCCCTAAGACTCAGGACCGGCCCATCATACCGTGGCGCGATCTCCGGATTGCTGAGGCAGCGCGCAATGATGTAGGCCAGAAACAACACGGCCATTATCGCTCCGGGCACGATCGCCGCGATCAGCAAGTCATTGATCGAAATCCGCGCGAGCGAGCCAAGCAGAACGCCAAGACCAGAGGGCGGTATCAACATGGCGATTCCGCCGACCGCAAGGATCGGACCGATCGAGATACTCGTGGAATATCCACGGTCGCTCATTTGCGGGAATAGCGTGCGTCCCAGTACTGCCGCGTTGGCCAGCGTAGAGCCCGATAAAGACGAGAATACGGTGCCGCCCAGAACCGCAACGATCGACAAGCGACCGGGCACTTTACTAATCAGACGGTCGATGGCGTCGATGGATTTCTGCGCCATTCCTGTCTGCAACATGATCTCGCCCATCAAGACAAACAGCGGAATTGGTACCAGAGAGTATTGCCCTGCGGTCGAACGCATGCTGCGCACCATCTGGGTAAGCCCCATGTCGCCGCCCAGGAAAATCAATGCTCCGATGATATTTACGGCGAGAAACGAAAACATCACCGGCACGCTCAGCAACAGCAAGATCAGGACGCTGCCGAACATCAGCGAAATTACAAAAATCCACTCAGGCATTGTCATGAGCTCCTGTAAGGGCTGCACGGTGGGCGGGCGAGCCGAGTGCCAACCAGATCCGGCGCGAAAATTCGATCACGAGCAATGCGAGCGCGAGCGGGACTTGCCACTGCAGCATCCATTCGCTCACCACCACATCGTCGAAGAGGAATCTTCCATGCTGGTAAGACTGAACCAGAACATCGAACGCGTAGCGAAGCGTGACAGCCGTCGCCACCAGACCGATCACATCCGTAAGAAGCAAAACCCGCGCCCGTGCGCGTCGGCCGAGCGAGTCAAGAACGATCGTTACCCTCAGATGGCCATCGTTATACAACAGCCAGGGTGCGGCGAGCATCGCCAGGCTGAAAATAGCGTATTCCGAGAATTGCACGCTGCCGCGAATCGAGCCGAAATTGAATAGTCGCAGGATCGCTTCGGCGCCGATCACGACAACAAGAAACACCAGCAATAGCCCGGCAACAATCGCAAGACTCAGCAAAATTACTTTGTAAATTCGTCCCATGGGCACCTTGGCGAACCTCCGTAGCTGGCTAGTGTGGGGCCGTGTTCTATTGCTGAACCTTCAGTCAGGTCTTGCGCGGGGTGGGCGGAAGGCGCCCCCAAGTCTGGAGGAGGTCTTCTATTGCGTCGCGGTCTGAATTCGAAGCCAGTGCCAATAATACGAGGATGCGGGCCTTTTGAACGCTTAAACCACCGCCGCCCAAAATACCGTCTGCCCGGTTATAAGGCTGAACCGGCACGCCGCCGCGCGTTGCACGGCTTGATTGGACGACAACGACGCCTGCTGCGACTGCTTCGAGCATGGCGGCACGGTCCCCCGGCGCGGCACGCCCCGGCGGCATCCCGGCGACGATGATCCCCTCTGCCCTGGCAGAGGTCAGGGCGCGGATAGCGGTCCCGTCAGAGCCGGCATAGGACAAGGCGATGTCCACGCGGGGCACAGCGCCTGCTGGCAAATCCAGTACCTTAGGTGCCGGTATCGGTGCCCGGGCCATGAATAGACCTCCGTCTGCATCGACCCGCCCGAGTGGACCGAACTCCGGCGCTTCGAAGGCATCGAGCGCAAAGTTCGACGTTTTGGTCACGTCAGACGCCGCAAAGAGTTGACCATTCATACAGGCGTAGACACCAGCAGGTGCCTGCGTTGCGGCAGAAACCGCCGAACGCAGGTTTACCATCGCGTCGCTCGCGGCCGTGTTGGGCGGGCGTTGTGCGCCGGATAGAATGACTGGCTTTGTTACGTGGCAGGTTGCTTCGATGAAGAACGCAGTCTCCTCCAGCGTGGCGGTCCCGTGAGTGATGACGACCCCCGCGATATTTGCCTGTGCGTCCAAAGCCATCACGACACCGGCAAGTTCGATCCAATCATCGACGGAAATTCCCGTCGATGGCAGCATGCGGAATGGCACCAGTTCAAGATCGACACCGTCAAGCCCGAGGTTCATACCCCTTACAATTTTGTCGACGGGATTGATCCGACCAGTGTCCCCATAGTCGACCCAATCGAAAGGGTGCGCACCCTCCATCGCAATGGTGCCTCCTGCGCCAACTACGGCTACGCGGCAACCTGCAGCGCTCATAGCTGTACCTGCACTTGTCCGTTCTCGACGCGCACAGAGTAGCTTTTCACCGGTTTCTCGACGGGTTCACCGCAGGCCTCGCCATTGCGGTAGTCGAACAAACCACCATGGAGCGGGCATTCCAGAACGCAGTCTTCCGTATCGCAATAGCCTTCGGACAGAAATGCTCGGCCATGGGTACACAGGTCATCGACGCAATAGTAGGACCCTGCATCATTGACGAGGCACAGGCGCGCGCCATCAATTTCGAAAGCACGCGCTTCTCCATCAGGTAAATCGCCTTCTGCGCAGAGCGTAGACCAGCTTGTGCTCATTAATTCATCCTTCATATTTCACAAAGCGACCGCGTCGCGCTGTTCGGACTTCTGATCGACGGGCAATTGTAGCGCCCCGGTCAGCTCCGCCACGCGGGCGATGTTCTTTCGTGTGCAATAGTCCGCGACCCAGTCGATGCTTTGTTCCATCGCGGCCGTGTGGACGAAATTCATGGTGCCGATTTGAACTGCAGCGGCACCTGCCAACATGTATTCGATGATGTCCTCACCAGTCGAAATGCCGCCGCAACCGATGACGGGGATCTTCACCGCTTCCGCACATTGGTTGACCATTCGCAGGATCACCGGCTTTACTGCGGGGCCTGTCAGGCCGCCAACCACGTTGCCAAGTCGCGGCATCATGGTTTCCGCATTGATGGCCATCCCTAGGATTGCGTTCGCCGTGACGACCGCATCGGCGCCCGCATCTTCAACCGCGCGGGCAATTTCGGCGATATCACCCACGTTCGGCGTGAGTTTGGCCCAGACCGGCAGATGCGTATTGCCCTTCATTGCTTTGATGACTTCAGCCGCAGCAACCGGGTCCATTCCGAAAGCACGCCCATGCGCGCGCAGATTCGGGCATGAGATATTGGCCTCGATCGCCGCGATACGCGGATCGCTGATGTATTTTGCGAGATTGCCAAAATCCTCGGCCGTATCGGCAGAGATGCTAGCAATCACGGGTGGACCGAACCGAGCAAAAAACGGCACTGTGTGGTTGAGAAGATAGTCAGGACCCTTGCTGGGGATGCCAATCGAAAACAAGGTCGCATCGGTATACTCGACCACACGGGGCGGCTTTACGCCCTGTCGGATGTCCGGCGTAATGGTTTTAAGCACGATAGCCCCGAGCTTCCCGAGATCAACCACATCGGCTATGCCTTCGGCGATAGAACCGGACGCAGGCATGATCGGGTTTGCCATGCGCACACCGCCAACGGTAACGGAAAGATCTACCATGTCGTCACCTCGTTGACCCCGAAAACCGGACCGTCGTAACAGACCCGTTTCATTTCTTCTTTTCCTTCGGCGTCGCGCACCGGAACCACGCAGGCAAAACACATGCCCAGTCCGCAGCCCATGAATGCTTCGACGGCGACCTGACCCGGAATGTTCCATTCGGAACAAAGCTCGCGTGTCAGGCTCAGTAGACGATTTGACCCACAGGTCGCCATGAAATCGATCGGCGTCTTCTCGTGGATGTCACGAAGGCGGTTCGTTACGTCCTGCGGCGATGAATTGCCAGCGACATCGTTCACCTCGATGACAGCTGCTCCAGCTGCCTCGAGTTCATCCCGGGACATAAGAAACTCTGGCGCGCGCGCTGAGAGGATTGCGGTGATCTTCGCACCGTTTACGGTAGCCATCCGCGCCAGGGGGGCGAGCGTTGCCAGCCCCACGCCGCGCGCGATCATGGCAACATGTCTGGTGCCTTCTGGAATGCTGAACCCGACACCCAGCGGGCCGGTCGCATTCAACTCATCCCCTGGTGCGAGCGACGCGAGAGCACAGGTGCCTTTCCCGGTTACTTTGTACAGAAACCCGAGCTGGCCATTCTCGCGATCAATTCGATAGATGCTCATCGGGCGACGCAAGAATGGCTGTTCGGTCGCAGTTGCCGGACAAAGAAGGTGGAAAAACTGGCCTGCATAGGCCGAAAGCCCGGTCTCAGGTGCATTCACGACCATGAGCCGGTATTCGGAATTCATCGGTTCATTGGACGCCACCAGGCATCGGTTTTCTGCGCGCGGGAAGCAACCTGACGGCCCCTCCACCTTGGCGGTGGCAGTCAAAGTCATGCTGCTTGTCCTTTCTTCGGTATTAGGCAGGTGACTGCGTTGCGACTGTCCGCGAGCTCGATCTCCTGCAACACTTCGAAATTCATCGAAGTGATGCGCCAGCCCTCCGAGGTGCGTCGGCAGATTTGCTCGACAACCCCGCTCAGAAGGACCACGCGTTCATCGGCTTGGGGACATCCTATTTCGATCAAGCGCCAGCGCACCTCTGCGGTATCGCCGTCAACGGCGATTTCAGGACACACGTAGTGGTGTAACGCGTAGCTCCATGGGCTGGACTCGAAGAACTTTGCGATTGCTGCGCGGCCGGTCAACACGCCCCCGAACTGCCCGGCACTCCAGGCTGCATCTTCAGCGAAACAAGCGGCTTGTTCGGCAGCAGCTTGCGAGACCGCTTCGGGGTCCCGCAGGTTTAGATCCGGCGTGTATTTGGCATCCGCCGCCCGAGCATAGCGCTGCATGAGATCGCGAATTTCTTCGCGATGCTCAATGGCCGCGATTCGGCCAGATAGATCGGCCGCACCACTCATTTCAGCGTGACTCGATAAAGCAGCGCGGGTGTCTCGAAATTCCACGAGCGCAGGCTGGAATTGGGGATCAGAACGCCCTGCCCTTTGGACAGATCGAACACCTCGCCGTCGCACGTCAGCCGCCCATTTCCTTCAATGACCGCAACCAGCTCTTCGCCAGCCGTATGCGCCTCGATCGGGTCCGTGACCCAGCGCATGTCGACGGCAAGTTCGTCGCCGGTCACATGAAAGGGCGTCTTGGCCATATTGGTCTGATAGGTTTCACATTCGCTCATGGCTTGTCCCCCGTCGGGTAATAGACTTTGGCCTCACCCGACTTGCCGTATTCGGCGCGTGGCGGCGTGACCACATTGAGACGTAGGCACATGCCAGCACCATCAAAGCGGTTGACCCCTGAATGATAGCGGTCGGCGGGCATGATCATGACTACACCCTCCTCAAGTTCCACCGATCCTTCGGGCGCATCCACATCCACGCCCAGATTGACCGTACAGCCGCCGCGCAGCTGCAAAGTCGCTTCTTCACCATGGGCATGTGACTTGGCCGGGATGTCGCTGCCCTTCGCGGCACGGAAGTTCACCACCCCCACACTCAAGGCTTCACCAACTACCGCCTGCATATAAAGCCCGTCCTCGACAACCTCGCGCAGATCGCTGTCAAAACTGAATACCTGACACTTTACCATGCCAGCCTCACAGCGCCGGACGGAGCGGATGACGCTCCTCGGCTACGAAAAGTTTGGAATCGTAGCCGTGAACCACCTCGACTTCGGGGTCATAGCTTTCGATGGCAGGCGCCACCTCAGCCAAGGACATGAGCATATAGAAAAGATTCAGAGTCGGCTGATCCAAGTCACCTTCAGCCTGCTCTGCGTCGATATGCGCGCAGATCGCTTCGATATGCGGCTCCAGTGCCGATGCGAAGGCCGAAATGTCCTCGAAGCTACTCGCCACTCGGCGCGCATTCCGTTCGGTTTCAGTGGCAAGGCACCATGTGCCCCAAACCGAAAGCTCTGCGAATTCACTGGGAAGCTCTGTCATGTCTTGGATCCTTATTCCGCAGCATGCGCTGCCGCTTCGGCGGCGATGCCAGCTTCGACGATTTTGTCGACAACCACGGCCTGATGACGCACCATCAATTCGAAGTCGTTGATCACCATTTCGGTTTTGGCGCCGGTATTGGCGGCTTCCTGCGTCATTTCCAGCGTGGCCAGGTCTTCCAGCAACACGTCACGCAATGTGACTTTCATGTATTCCTGATAGAAACGCCCCCCCGCGGTCTTCATTTCGGGGTAGTACACCCGGGCCTCAAACAGCGTCTTGTCGTGGGAAATCGGACGGAAATTATACGCCTGGAAATAGTTGGGGCGGCACGAAAGATAAAAGTCCGGAAAGACGACGTTGATATCGAAGGCCCAGTGCGGATGCTTGGTCCAGTTCAACGCCTCAGGCAGCGTCACCTCTGACAGATCAATCTTGGTGCCCCCTGCACCGGCGGCAAGTGCCTTGGCCGCGATCCGCTTGCCGATGTCGGCGCTACCCGAAACAGAACTTTGCGTCAGACCGCTGGTGGCGGCCTGCGGGTTGCCATAAACCGTGTTCGGATTCCCGGCAATCGACAAGCGGCGATGCACGTCGCCACACAAACCATCGATTGGGTGTAGCATTCCCTCCTCGTTCTTCTCGAGGGAATCTGCGATCGAGCGACCATGTAGATAGGCGACGTGATAGGTTTCCTGAAAGGCGTCGAGCGCGAACTTCCAGTTCGCATCGATCACCGTCGACCAACCATAGCACGCGGTGAATTTCTCGAAAGGATAGCCCTCAAGCCCGCCATACATTGGCTCCATGAATTCTGCCAATGTCTGCACCGGCTCAAGATCCATATTGATGAAAATGAAGCCCTGCCAAACATCGCACGAGACCTTGGCGAGACCGTGACAGGCCTTGTCAAATCCTTCCATGAAGGATCTTTCATCCGGCACACCCGAGAGCGAGCCATCAAGATCATATGCCCAGCCGTGGAACCTACAGGCGAATTTGCGTGTCGTACCGTATGGCTGATAGGCAATCTTGTTCAGACGATGCGAGCAAACGTTGTGAAAGGCGTTGATTTCGCCCGAGCGATCTCGGGCGATGACGATCGAAGCATCGAGCGCCGCAATGTCACGCACCATGTAAGAGCCCTTTTTCGGCAGCTCTTCCACGCGACCGATGTGGAGCCACGTTTTCTTGAATAGGTGCTTTTTCTCAGCTTCCCAATACGCAGGGTCGATGTAGGGGCCGACGGGCAAGTTGCCCGTCCCCAATTCGGGGTAGCGATCGTGAAGCCTTGCCTTTTCTGTCATCTTGACCTCCTGATTTAACGTATACCGTATACGTTATTTTGAAACATGCAAGACAAAATTTCCAGGTGTTGACCTGTGCGCGCGTAAGCCTAATACCAATAGGGTGATGCTCGGCGCGCCGAAGATGCAGGCTAAATGATGCGGCGCAGCAAGCGCGTTTGAGAGGAAAACAGTATGACGAAACCCATTGTCCGAGCCGTTGATCTACGCCAACAGGTCTACGAGAATCTGCGGCGACGCATTACCAGCGGCGAATTTGATAAAAACACTCGCTTTTACGAACGAACCTTCGCTGACGAATTGGGCGTCTCAAGAACCCCTGTACGAGAGGCGCTGGCCATGCTTGAGCAGGATGGCCTCTTGTCGCAGGCTGCACGCGGCTACCGCCTGCCCCGGATGTCGCGTCAGCAAGTGATTGATGTGACCGAGATCCGACTCCTGCTGGAGCCGCATGCGATCCGCTCTATGGTGCAGGAAACGCAGCCAGCGAAGCTGGCAAAGATCGCCGATGGTATCCGCAAGGAGGTAGAGGCCAGTCGCGACAGCGATGCCTATATTGCAGCGCACGGCCGCATGCGCGAAGTCATTCTGAGTGAGGTAAAAAACCGCTCTCTCGTTGATGCGATCCAGCAATACGAGGATTCCATTCATTTCGTCCGAATCAGCACGCTCGGCCGACCGGACTGGCGGCGTCTATCCTCCGACGGGATGCTTGATCTCGCGGACGCGCTCGAAACCGGGGACTCCGATCGGGCGGCCGAACTGCAGTTTACGCTCCTCACCAAGGCACGGGATTCGTTCCTTGAGTTCAGCGAGTCTGAAACCTGATGGCGTGAGTGGAAACTGCTTGGGCTGCGCCGCGCAAGACCTCAGTTATCATTGAGTCGCCGAATCGAAAAATTCCAAGTATTTCAATACGTTTGCACGGGAATAGACGATCGTTGACAGAATTAATGTATACCGTATACGTTAATTAAAGTGTAACGAATCGGAGACCGCCCCATGGTCCACGTACAGCGCCCGATCTTGATTGTTGGGGCCGGACAGGCCGGAGCGCGCAGCCTTCGCGCATTGATCGACGAGGGCGTCACCGCACCCATTATCCTTGCTGGAGACGAGCCGCACGAACCTTATGATCGCCCGCCGCTCAGCAAGGATTTGCTGAAAGCCTTCAACCCGAAGAATGCCGACCCGCTATGCCCGGCAGAAGTGCTGGCGGCCCCGAATGTCGAGATAAAACTAGGCGACCCGGTCACCGCAATTGATTACGAAGCTCGTGTCGCGACCACCGCGGCGGGCGAAACCATTGACTTCGGTTCTCTGATAATCGCCACAGGTGGCCGATCACGGGCACTCCCCGTGCCGGGTGGAGATCTATGCATCGGACTACGCAACATGGACGATTGCGCGCGCTTGTCGCAGGAACTCGACACAGCCAAACGTATCGTGGTCATCGGCGGGGGCGTCATCGGGTTGGAAGTGGCCGACGCGGCCCGGGCGCGTGGTATCGACGTCACCGTTCTCGAAGCCGGGCCGCGTGTCATGGGGCGCATTCTGCCGCCGACTGCATCGCACTGGCTGGCCAAGCGCCACCAGGCAAACGGCACCGATATTCGAACCGGTATTACCGTGAACAGAATCGACAAGATCGACGCCCACTATGCGGTTGAAACTGATCAGGGACTCTTCGAAGCCGACATTGTCCTTGCGGCAATTGGCATGACGCCAAATACCGAAATCGCCCCAACAGACGCGCTTGGTCCCGGAGGTGGCATCCTGACTGATACCAGCGGCAGGATTGCTGGATACGACAACCTGTATGCAGCAGGAGATGTAGCCGAAAGTTTCAATCCGCATTTTGGCGCGCATCTGCGACTTGAGACCTGGCGCAACGCAGATCGTCAGCCACAGGCCATCGCGCGCACTATCGCGGGCAATCCAGCAGAATATGCCGAAATTCCATGGATGTGGACGGACCAATTGGGTCACAATCTTCAAGTCGTCGGTTTTTGGACCGACACCAGCGAAGAAGTGCCCCGTGGCGTGCCCGGAGAACACGGTTCCAGCCTGTTCTGGACTTGCGACGGCGTGATCAAAGGCGGCGTGCTGTTTGACAACGGGCGCGATCGACGTTTCCTCGAAACGCTCGTGCAGAATAAGGCCGTTGTGCCCACAGAAAGCCTGGCAGATCCCGAGCTTCGCCTGAAAAAGCTTGCCTGATCAAGAAGCAACGAACTGAACCTTGGCCAAAATTCGGCCCAGAAATTACCAACAGGAGCAAAAACGATGAACATGAAGCTATTTCCCGGTGTCTTCGCCGCTGCCGTGGCGGTCGCTTCCTCGGCATATGCCGAAGAACTGACCTTGCGGGCCGGTGTTTTCGTGCCGCCGCACACCACATACGGAGTGCCGTTTCAGATGTACGCCGACCATCTCAATGAAATCGGCAAAGGCGTGCTTCAGATTCGCATCGTTGGCGGCCCCGAGGCCGTCCCTGCTACTGAGCTGGCAACTGCTGTCTCCAACGGTGTGCTCGACCTAGCTGCGCTTCCCCCCTCTTACTATAAAGGGCAGATGGTTGAATCCGACGCGCATTCGCTCACTTCGCTTTCCGTGCCGCAGCAGCGTGAATCAGGCGCATATGCGGCGCTGGACCAAATTGCACGGGAACGGATGGGCGTAACCTATGTCACGACCTATGGCGATGGCGTGCCTTTCCACATTTTCCTTACGGATGATATTTCCAGCCTCGACGAGCTCAATGGCACGCGTCTGCGTGGTCAAACGACCTATAATCTCATCTTCGAAGAGTTGGGCGTGATCAACACACCGATCCCCGCGCCCGAAATCTTCACGGCTCTGGAGCGCGGCACAGTCGATGGATACGGTTGGGCGCTTTGGGGAATCGGCGACATGGGGTGGTTGGACATGACCTCGGTTCGGGTTGACCCGGGTTTCTACAACGTCATTATCAACGTGCTGATGAACGAAGAGACCTACGACTCTCTCACGGAGGAACAGCAAGGCATCGTCGATCAAACGACCGCTTGGTTCGAAGACATGATGGTTGAGTGGAGCGCCGAACGAACCGCCGCAGAATTGTCCGCACAAGAAGCCGCAGGCGTCGCCGTGTTCGATGCTGGCGCCGAACTCAGTGAAATCGCAACCTCGGCCTATTGGGAGGATCTTGAAAGCCTTAGCCCTGAAGTTGCGCGTTTGCGTCCCCTTCTGGACCCGCAGGATTGAGATCCGCTTTTTTGTATACTCAGGCCACCCCGGGATTGCCGGGGTGGTTCTTCTTGTTTCATTTTAGGCCAATACGCGTTTCAGCCCCGACTGAACCTTCACGAGCGGCTCCTGAAACATCTCGACAAGATCCACGGCCTTGGCCTGCGTTGCGGCCAAGCCGATATTTAACGCCGCGACTACGCGTCCGTGTACATTCATCAACGGAACTGCAATAGATCGCAGGCCGACCTCGACCTCCTGGTCTATGACACAATAGCCGTCATGCTGGACCTCGGCGATCCGTTTCATGATCTCTTCAGGGTCTGTCAAACTGTGAGCGGTGCGCGGCGACAAGTCGGCGCGATCGATAAGGATCCTCGCTTCGGCCTCGGGCAGCGCGGCCAGCAGAACACGCCCCATTGAGGTGCAATGTGCCGGAAGCCGCGAACCCGGCATGAGACCAATCGACATGACCCGGCGCTGCGCTGCGCGCGCAAGATAGACTATTTCAGTTTCGTCCAGAATAGACACCGACGCCGATTCCCCAATTTGATCCGACAATTGGTCGAGCCAGGGCTGAACCATTTGCGGCAACGGCAAGGACGCTAGGGACCCCATCCCCAGGCGCAGAACACGCGGCGTCGGGGTGAAAAACTTGCCGTCGAACTCAGCATATCCCAATTGGCAAAGCGTTAGGAGGCACCGCCTCGCCGTTGCCCTATCGAGTCCGGTTCGCTTGGCGACATCCGTGATCGTCAAGCGCGGCGTTTCGGCCCCGAAACACTCGATCACCTGAAGGCCCTTTGCCAAAGATGCGACATAGTCAGTCGGTTTGTTCATCATCCGCACAAGTAAAAGCATCGTTTGAACAAATGTCAATATGCGCACAAAACCCATAGCTCTCTGCAAAGACTGGCCATACCTTTGGCGGCGAAGGAGAACCTGACATGGACAAAACCATTCAGACCACCGCGGAAGCAGTGGCACAGATTCCCGATGGAGCGACGGTAATGATCGGTGGCTTCGGTGGCTCTGGCGCGCCGATCGAACTGATCCACGCGCTCATCGACCAAGGCGCCAAACACTTGACGGTTGTGAACAACAACGCCGGCAACGGCCACGTCGGCCTTGCTGCGCTGATTGAACAGGGTCGTGTTGACAAGTTGATCTGTTCGTTTCCGCGCTCTGCCGATCCGAGCGTATTTGTCGAAAGCTATTGGGCAGGGAAGATAAAGTTGGACATCGTTCCGCAGGGCACACTTGCTGAACGTATCAGGGCCGGTGGCGCAGGCATCCCTGCATTCTATACCCCCACCGCCTTTGGCACTGATGTAGCCAAAGGCAAACCGGTCGAGGTCTTCGAGGGGCGCTCCTATGTGCAAGAACGCTGGCTCAAGGCGGATTTCGCTCTAATCAAAGCCGATCTGGGGGATCCGCACGGCAACCTGACCTACCGGATGGCCGCGCGAAACTTCAATCCGATCATGGCAACCGCCGCAATGACAACAATCGCGCAGGTATCGCAGCTGGTAGGGCTGGGCGCCATCGATCCCGAGCGTGTAATCACGCCGGGCATATTCGTGGCCGGCCTTACCGAGGTTCCGAACCCCGCGCAGGAAGAAGAGCTCAATTGGGCGGAGGCCATTTACCCATGATCGACATCACCGACATAAAGCTGTCCAACGCGCAGATCGCTTGGCGTGCTGCACAGGATATTGATGATGGAGCCTACGTAAACCTTGGCATTGGCTTTCCGGAAATGGTTGCGCGATTTCAGGCTGAAGGCAAACAGGCGATTTTCCATACCGAGAACGGCGTTCTCGATTTCGGCGAGGCACCCAAGCCGGGAGAAGAAGACTGGGATCTCATCAATGCCGGGAAAAAGGCCGTCACGCTCAGGCCCGGAACGTCGTTTTTTCACCACGCCGACAGTTTTGCCATGGTGCGTGGCGGCCATCTCGATGTGGCTATTCTCGGCGCATACCAGGTGGCACAGAACGGTGACCTTGCGAACTGGTCGACTGGCAAAAGCGGCATTCCTGCCGTGGGTGGTGCCATGGATCTTGTCCAGTCTGCCAAGCGGGTCGCGGTAGTCACGGACCATGTCACCAAGAATGGCGCGCCCAAACTGGTCGATGCCTGCACTCTGCCGCTCACCGGTGTCGGGTGTGTCACACGCATCTACAGTTCGCTGGCTGTCATTGATGTTGATGTTGCAGGCTTCGTCTTGCGCGAGAAGATTTCGGCGATCTCGACGGATGAACTTCAATCCCTGACAGGTGCCCCACTGCACGCGAACGGCCCCGTACAAAAGCTAATCTGCCCAAAGGTTCTGGCATGAAAGGCGGCTACATTTGCGACTGGTTCGCGCACCGATCGGTCGCTTTGGCGCTGGCCTAACGCGTCAGGGGAAAATGACGGGGCTGCCGCGTTCGTCGCCGCCTTTGGAAAAGCAGTCAGAGCACACGGGATGACACCGCTCGCACACGTATTGGGCAGGGCGGCCGCTGGCGTCGCACCGTGTATCATGGGTTTTGCAAACACTTCCCAATCCGAATTGGTGGATGTCCGAGTCCGATCAGACGCGCCGCAGTTCAGGACGCCCCGGCCCCTGCGCTCGGCATGCGCGCCAGCCCGTCCACGAAGAACGGGCGGAATGCCTCGGGGTATTCACTCATCGGAAAATGCCCGACCTCGTCCATGACCGACAAGGTCGCCCCCTCCACTTGCTCTGCGGTGCGACGTGCATCTTCTGGTGTGCAGGTGAAGTCGTAGGCACCGACGATGAAATGAACCGGGGTCTTGGCGGTGTCGATGCGGTGTAGCTGGCCGACAAGGCTGTCATCCTGAGTGTAGAAGCTCAAGTCACCCCGGAACACACCTGGCCCCGACTGCATGAACATCCACAATGTATTGGCCCGTTCCGTATCTGGTGCATAGGGTGAGATGTTGGTCGACACGAGCGCGGCACCCATCTCGCCGCCATGCGCGTCCGGACGGTGGAACCAGTCGATATCGTACCACGCGGGCTGGAAGTCGCTTGCTTCAATTGCAAGAAAACCCGCGAATGATTCTGGATGATGTACCGCAAGCTGCAAAGCGATGCGCCCACCCATGGACACACCCGCCAGAACGGGCCGGTTGAGTTCCAAGCCGCCGATGACGGCCAAAACCGTTTCCATGTAGGCTTTGGTGCTCAGCAGATATTCTTCCTGCATGAATCCTTCAGGTGGAAGGCTTTTGCCGTGCCATGGCATATCGAAGGCAATGATCCGGTTTTCGGCGGTGATCGCTGGATCGTTCAAGATATGGCGCCATTGCCGCGTGTCTGAACCGGCGGTGTGGAGGCACAGAACCGGCCGTCCCTGCCCTGCTTCTTCGAAATAGATACGTTGGGCCCGACCGGCCACCTCGACGGTCAAATAGCGACCTGTGATCTGTTCAATGGTCATTCGACCACCTCCCGACGCGCACGCGGCAATGCCAGCACCTCTTTTAGAAATCTCAAGTTTTTGACGAGAAGCAGTATGTCACCCATAATTTCAGCGCGCCCGATCTTCACCATGGCAAAGATGTCATGAAATCCCGGTTTGGGCGTAGCGGTCCAGAACTCTTCGAACGCGTCTTCATCTGTGACGAAGCTGAAACGATACGGCGTCTTTTTTGACGGCCCCTCCAGCAGCTGCGCGATCCGGCCTTTTTCGAACACGAGATAGAACTCTTGCCCGTCCACCTTGATCAGAACGGTCTCAGAAAACAGCGCACCCATCCTGCGCAAGTGCGGCAAACGATCCAGCGCCGCCTGCATTTGTTTCATTCGATCTAACATATTGTCGCTATCTCCTCGTCCTGATGCGTTGGGCACTATATGCGGAGGGCGTGGCCTTCTTGGTCATCTCTGATACCGCAACGCGCGACAAGCCTTGAGCGTTCAAACGTCTGGGTATCGCGTAATACCCCGTGGACGGCTTCCCGAAGTGCGTTTTGCGATGCAATCTCTGCAGGATGGAGAAGAGACCGGGCAGGAAAACCTGTCCAAAAACGCCCCACCTGAGGAGGAGAATCCCATGAGAAACGTTACCGTAGAAAATGTCACGGACGTCGTGGTCAACGCCATCGGCGCATCACACGATCTGCCGGCTCGCAACAAGGAGATCATGACCGCTTTGGTACGTCATCTGCATGATTTCTGCAAGGAAGTGAACCTGAGCAGCGAAGAGTTCATGAACGCCTGCGATTTTCTGGCGCGCGCGGGCGCTGTCTGTTCTGACAAACGGCAGGAGTTCATCCTGCTATCTGATATTCTGGGTGTCGAGGTGCTGGTGGATATGCTGTCGAACCCAACACCAAATGGAGAAACGACCGGCACGGTGCTTGGGCCCTTTTTCCGCGAAAACGCCCCGGTGCTTCCGCACGGCGCGTCCATTGTCCAAAAGCACTTTGACAATGAAGAAACGGTGTTCGTTGACGGCTATGTCAAGGATGCCGACGGAAATCCGGTGGCGCAGGCCGTGCTGGATGTCTGGGAAGATGCGCCCAACGGGCTTTACGAGAACCACGATCCCGAGCAACCAGATTACAATCTGCGCGGTCGGTTCGAGACTGATGAAAACGGCTACTATTGCTATCGTGCCATTCGCCCCGTGCCCTACCCGATTCCGTCGGACTGGACCGCAGGCGAGATGATTTCCTATATGGGTCACCACACAATGCGTCCCGGCCATATTCATGTGATGATCACAAAGCCGGGCTTTCGCACACTGGTTTCCCAACTGTATGACTCCTCGTCTGAACATCTCGATAACGACGCGGTGTTCGCGGTGAAGGAAGACCTGATTGGCGACTTCTCGAAGGGAACTGATGAGATGGGCACCGATCTTTATGTCAAATTCGACTTCACGCTCGCCGCTGAAGCCACTGCGATGGCGGCCGAGTAATCAATCCCCGGCGCACACAGTGCCAACTTGTGTGCGCCCAATATGCCTTGCTCTTCGCGAGCAGGATGTCCGCTCGCGCGAAAGGATACCACCCATGTCCAGGCCCCAGGAAGCTGTTGTCAACCGAATGGACAGCGCCGCGAAGCGCGACACAATCATCGCAGAGATCGGCACCCGCATTGTCGATTGCGTCACGACCCGGCGACACAAATTGTCGAACACGGAAATAACCCACCAGTCCTTCGTCATCGTCGAAGCCAAACTGTCCTGTGGCACTGTTGGATACGGCGAAGCATCGACTCTGGGTGGGCCGCGCTGGTCCGAGGAAAGCGTCGAGGCCATAAAGGCCAATATCGACACCTATCTTGCCCCAATTCTTGTCGGTCAGCCCGCACTTGCGTTCGAAGCAAACGGATTACGCATGAAGAAGGCGGTGAATCGCAACACTTCGGCGCGTGCCGCGATTGAGGGCGCGCTTTACGATGCGACTGGCAAGGCGCTGGATCTGCCGGCGACCGCATTTCTGGGCGGTCCGGTGCGCGACCGCACCGAGGTGCTCTGGGCCCTTGCCTCGGGCGATGCAGATCAGGAAATCGAAGAGGCGCGCGGCAAACTCGCAGCCCGCGAACACCGCCGTTTCAAGATCAAGTTGGGCTTCCACAGTCCGGCTGACGACATGGCCCGTCTGCGCAAGATCATGAGCGCAATGCCCGAAGGCACTGAGATGGTCGTTGACGTGAACCAGGGATGGTCCGAGTCGACCGCAATTCGGTATCTACCCGAACTGGCCGAACTTGGCGTCGCTTTGATCGAGCAACCGCTTCAACCAGGTCAGCTTGCCGCTACCGCCCGGATAGCTGCGCGCAGCGCGATCCCGATCATGATTGACGAAGCCGCATTCTCTAACCCCGAACTTGTTCAGAACGCCAATGTCGCTGCAGGTAGCGTGTATTCCCTAAAGCTGGTCAAATCCGGCGGGCTGCAGGAGATGAAGCGCGCTGCGGGAATTGCGAGCGCGTTTGGGATGGAGCTTTACGGAGGGTGTCTGCTGGAAAGCGGGATCGGCGCAGCGGCGCACATGGCAGTCTTCTCGACCCTTCCGCAGCTCGAATGGGGCTGTGAACACTTCGGTCCGCGTATCCTGAAAAACGACCTGATTTCGTCCGGCCTTGTATTCAAGGATTTCCAAATCCACATGCCCACGGGGCCTGGCCTCGGCATCTGCGTAAATCACGACGCGCTGAACGACGCGACGCGCAAGGCCTGACTGTCATTGATTTCGCACAAACTTCTTTGCGATATCAAGAAACTGAAGCAGCTGGCGCGACTGGTTGTCGCGCCGGGCATGGATCGTCAATCCGGTCCCCGGATTCGGTCCTTCATAGGATCGAAAGAAAACGCCCGGCCGGGTGGTGCGCGATACGCTTTCCGGAACCACGCTGATACCGGCGCCGACAGAGACAAGGGCAATTGCCGTCTGGTAGTCCTGCGTCAGTTCCAGCGTGGCGGGTTCAAAATTCGCCTGCCGGCACAAATCAAGGATGAAATCGGCGTAACTTGGGCGCGGGCGGCGTGGATAAAGAACGAAGGGCCGATTGCGCAATTCCGCGAAGCGGATTGTCTGCTGCGTGGCGAGCTCTGAATTGTCGGGCACAGCAAGGATCAGGCGTTCGCGCTCGAGCGGTTCTCGTCGCAACTCTTCATCCTCCAAATGAGGACGCGCGACGGCGATATCGATCTCGCGCTGCACAAGCGCAGAATGAAGCGCAGCGTTGTTCATCGCCGACAGCGCAAGTTCAACCTTTGGATAATGCGAGCGATAGGATTTGATAAGGCTGGGCAATGCGCCATGTGTGGCTGATCCCACGAAGGCCACGCGAAGTCTTCCAGCGCCCCCCGCCCCTACGAGATGGGTTTCCTTGTAGGCCGAGTCAAGCCGGTCAACCAGCTCGCGCGCGTGGCGCTCCAACACTTCGCCGGCCTGAGTCAGGCGAATCTGGCCACGAGTGCGATCAAAAAGCTTGGCTCCTATATCGGCCTCAAGTGCTGCAATCTGACGGCTAAGTGGCGGCTGGGCTATGCCAAGTCTGGACGCCGCGCGCCCAAAGTGCAACTCGTCGGCGACTCCGAGAAAGTATTTGATCCTGCGCAGTTCCATGAGCGCCTCCGAGAGGTATTCAAATCAACTCGACCACATCTTATCAGCACGCCCAGAAACTACTGTTGTAACGTGCGCCGCAACGAGAAAGTGAAAAGTAACTGCCCTAAACGGCGTTGTTCGAGACATGTAGCGCCCAAACACACGGATCATGAGTGTCCGCATCAAGTGCAAGCCCGGAAATTGGCCAATTGCCACCAAAGCTGGTGGAACCGCACATGAAGCAGAAACTGTTTTCACCTTGGTGTTGCAACAAAGTTGACCCATCGTTATCGTATACGGTATACGATGTCTAGACACATCATTCGATAAGCGCGACTGCTGTTCGCTCGGGTATTACTAGACCTGTCGCAGCCCCACCCGTCGCTCCATCGCGAGGATTGCACGATATGCTTTATGCGCGACACTGACAGCCAAGCCGCTCGCCCCGCCCCCGGAAACCTATCAGAACCCCTGCATCCGCTGGAAAGCGCGATACCAGGCGCACCGCTACACCCGGTATTGGGTGCAATCACAACAGGAGAGACCATGAACACCAAATCCAGAGAGCACGCCGAAACGCTTCTCGATCTCGCCGCGACCGGAAAGTTAAGTCGCCGCGCCCTACTATCCAATCTCGCTGCCGCCGGGCTTGGCGCCGTGGTATCGGCCTCCGCAGTAAACCAGGCGATCGCCGCTGGTCTCGTACAATCAGAGAACGCATCCAATATTCGAGAAGAATACGACTACATTATTGTAGGTGCAGGGGCTGCTGGTTGCGCCCTTGCGCGGCGGCTTTCGGATGGCACCGACGCCAGTATTCTGGTGCTCGAAGCGGGCGGCAATGACGAAGGCGTACCGGAAATCGACAACCCCGCCGCTTGGGTCGCAAACATCGGCTCCGAACGCGACTGGAACTACTTTTACACACCCACAGAGCATGTAGACAATCGTCAGATCCTGTTGTCACGGGGCAAGGTTCTGGGTGGCTCGTCGTCGACCAACGCGTTGGTCTGGGTGCGGGGCGTTCCGGGCGACTACGACAACTGGGCTGCGCAGGGCGCTGCAGGGTGGGATTTCCAATCGGTCCTGCCCAAGCTCAAGGCAATGGAAGACTGGCAAGGCGGCGAAACCGACCTGCGAGGCGCAGGCGGCCCGATCCCGGTGATGGCCCCGGCGCCCGATAGTCTGCACCCCGTGGCCAAAGTCCTCATCGACGCTGGAAAAAGCTGGGGTATGCCCTATATTGAGGATATGAACGGCCCGTCAAATCTTGGCGTAGGTCCGAACAATTTCAATATGCGTGACGGCGTCCGCGTCAGTACTGCGCGAGGCTACTTGCGTCCGGCTCTCGACAATCCGAACCTAACGGTCTTGCTGCGCGCCAAGACCACTGGACTGGTGATGGAAGGCACCGCTTGTCGCGGGGTGAATATCCTTGTCGACGGCGAGCACCGCACGATCCGAGCGGGCGCTGAAGTGATTTTATGTGCTGGCGCCATTGATACCCCTCGACTGTTGATGCTCTCCGGGATCGGCAACGCCGACGAACTGGCCGAAGTCGGCATTTCTTCGCATACGAACCTTCCCGGCGTCGGGCAGAACCTTCAGGAACACATCCTGCTGGGCGGTATGATATATGAAGCACGCGAGCCGATTGCGCCACCTGCGCACAATCTCGAAGGGTCGACGTTCTTCTGGAAATCCCGGCCCGAGCTGACCGCCCCCGATCTCATGTTCGTGTCGATTCAGATCCCTTATCTGATGCCAGGGCTGGCAGCGGAATACCCGATGCCACAGAACCCGTTCACGATCTCACCCGGTCTGATGGGGGTGAAAAGCCGCGGCTACATTAAAATGCTAACCTCGCGGCACGATGGTGAACTAGAGATTCAGCCGAACATCCTGCAGGAGCCGGAAGACCGCGAAGCAATGTACCAAGGGGTCTTGCTGGCGGAAGAATTGGCCAACGAACCTGCCTTCCGGGAGTTTGCGGTTCAGCGGTCGATTCCACCGGAAACCGCCACCACCCGCGAAGAGAAAGAAGCCTTTATCCGGCGCTCGGTTACAACTTACTTCCATCCAGTCGGCACTGCCAAGATGGGCGTTGACGAAATGGCCGTCACTGATCCGGCGACGCTCAAGGTCCACGGGGTTGACGGGCTGCGCATCGCCGATGCCTCGGTCATGCCTTCGACCACCTCCGCCAATACCCATGTACCATCGATCCTCATGGGTGAAATGGCTGCAGACATGATTATCAACGGTTAAGGAGACAGAATGATGAATGTCCAAACAAAGTTTTCCGAGGCCGCGTCCAGCCTGTTTTCGTCCGCGAGTTCTCTGTTCATCAACAATGAATTCCGATCGCCCAAGACCGGCGAAGGCGCGCCAATTTCTGTCGAGAACCCGGCTACCCTCGACGAGCTGCTGACGCTCGCACCGCTCTCTACTGCCGATGTAGATGACGCCGTCGCCGCAGCCCGGAATGCGTTCGAGAATGGCCCTTGGCAAAACATGCCTGCGACCGAGCGTGCGCGTCTGATGTTCAAACTCGCCGACCTGATGGAGAGGGACTCCGCGCTTCTGGCGGAACTTGAAACGCTGGACAACGGCATGCCGACGGTTCTTTCGAATCATATGGCGTTGCCATTGTCGATCGAGATCATGCGCTATTATGCAGGCTGGCCAACCAAGCTGGACGGGCGCACCATACCCGCTGCGCCCGGCGCGGCAAATGGTGCCCCGACATTGACCTACACCCGGCGGGAAGCGGTGGGTGTCGTTGCCGCAATCACCCCCTGGAACTTTCCTCTGGGCATGGCAATCCTAAAGCTTGGCCCGGCGCTGGCAGCGGGATGCACGGTGGTCTTCAAGCCATCAGAACTGACGCCGCTGACTGCAATGCATCTCGCCCGTCTCATCGCAGAGGCCGGCTTTCCCGAGGGGGTGGTGAACGTCGTCACCGGCGAAGGCAGCATCGTTGGCGCACACCTCGCCAATCACCCCGATGTCGACAAGATCAGCTTCACGGGTTCCACCGAGGTCGGAAAGTCGATCTTGAGCGCAGCACGGGGCAATCTCAAGCGCGTGTCATTGGAACTGGGCGGCAAATCGCCAGTGGTCGTCTTCGCAGATGCCGATCTTGAAAAGGCTGTTCCGGGCGCGGCCATGGCCGCCTTCCTGTTGCAAGGGCAGAACTGCATGGCCGGCACGCGGCTCTTTATTGAGAAGCCGATCTACGAGGCCATGATGGCAGGGATTGAACAGGTCGCGAAGGACCTGAAGATCGGGGACCCCTTCGCCATGGACACGATGGTTGGACCGCTCATTTCCAAAGCGCAACAAGATCGCGTCGCAAGCTATGTCGCAAGTGGTGTGGAACAGGGTGCGGAACTCTTGACCGGCGGCAATACACACGGCCCCGGCCACTTCTTCGAACCGACGCTTTTTTCCAACACCAGTTCCGAAATGCGGATCGTGAAGGAAGAAATCTTCGGGCCGGTAATTTCGGCACAGGTATTCGACGACGCCTCAGACCTGAAAGCGTTGGCACGTCGGGTCAACGACACGCAATATGGTTTGTCGGGCAGCGTCTGGACAAAGGATTTGTCAAAGGCGCACGGGATGGCGCATCTCATCCGGTCAGGTCAGGTCGCGATCAACTGCCACGGGGCGGTCGATATCAACGTGCCGTTCGGCGGGATGAAGCAATCCGGTTGGGGACGCGAATATGGCGAAGCAGCGCTGGACGGTTACCTCGAAACCAAGGCGATCACTGCAGTGCTCTAAGCCGGGCTTGAATCACATGATGTCAGTCATTTGCGACAGATTATCGTAGCGGTTTCCCAAATTATTCGACTGTCTTGCCCCTGCTATCCGCGGGTCATTGACCTGCCGACCAATATGCCGGTTCTGACGGCTTCGGTCCTGGAGCTGTGCTATGTCGTGTACTGCGCGGGCAGTTCGAACAGGTCGATGAACCTTTGGCAGAGGCCCTCATCGCCAGTAATCTCGACATTGACCGGTTCAGGGGTTGCGTTACCGTAGAACACCGCCGCAAGTGGCGGGGCGGCGGAGGCCGCGAAATGCAGATCGGGCGCATCGGCCTCGCCACGCGTAACAGGAAGAGCGCAGTTCGCAAGGCGGGCCGTAAATTGCGCGGTACCGATGGTAAATTGAACCACGGCGGTCATTCCATGCGCGGCGTCGTTTATGAGCATCGTTCTCAGCGACAGCATGAAAGATACTGGCGACAGGGGCAATGTCGGGTCATGCAATGGAGAGGACGCAGCCCAGCGGCCGAGTTCGATGATGATCGGTTCGGCGGCATAGCCCCAGTCCGTCAGTCCGTAAAGTCGCGCTGGAACGGGATCTTGCGCGGTCGAGCGCATAATCACGCCATGCCCCTCAAGCCCGGCGAGTCGTTCGGTCAGTACCTTGGCGCTGATCCCGGGAAGGCTGGCGCGAATATCGCTGAAGCGGCGCGGCCCAAGCATCAATTCGCGCACGATCAGCAAGGACCATCGTTCGCCCAGAAGTTCCAGCCCAAACGCCGTGCCACAGGCATCCCCATACCATCGCCCATGGGGGGATTCCGCCTTTATAGTTTCTTTTTGTAACTTCATTGTTGTATTTTGTAACTCTTTTGATCTAGGCTGTCCATATCGGTCGTGCGGCAAGCGGGGTTTGGCATGCTACAACATCGTGCTTTTCCCGCGCTCACAGACGGCACGGCGATTAATGATTGGCGCATTCCATACCATAAAGAGGAGACACATCATGACCTATGTTGCCGGTATTCTGACCCCAGTCCCAAATGAGAATAAAGAGGCCTATATCGCAAGCGTCCGCAAGGCCTGGCCTTTGTTCAAGGACTATGGTGCCTTGCAGATCGTGGAAGCCTGGGGCGATTATATCCCCGAAGGCGAGCATACCGATTTCAAACGCGCGGTGACGCTGAAGGAAGGCGAAACCGTATGTTTTTCATGGATCATCTGGCCCGACAAGGAAACGCACGACAAATGCGGCGTCAGTATGCAGACGGATCCACGCTGGCAGGACATGGATATGCCCTTTGATGGCAAGCGGATGATGTGGGGCGGATTTACCCCCATCGTTGAAGAAAAGGCTTAAACCATGGTGCCTGACAATCAGTCAGAACTCACCGTCTGGACCTTTGACTGGGTTCCCGATGGCCCGCGCGGATACGTCCGCGATCTGCGATTGAGATGGGCCTGCGAAGAGGCGGGGCTGGAGTATCAGCTCCGCTCGGTTCCATTTGAGGATCGCGGGGCCGATCACTTTGCGCGACAGCCTTTCGGACAGGTGCCATTCTTGACGGATGGCGACCTTCGCCTTTTTGAAAGCGGTGCGTGCTTGCTGCACATTGCCGAAAAGAGCGAGGCCCTGATGCCGCAGGATGCCGAGGAGAAAGCGGACACGCTGTCTTGGGTCATCGCAGCATTGAACTCAGTCGAGATGGTCAGCCTGCCGTGGTGGTTCGTAGGCTTGTCGAACCCGCCCGAGAACCCGCTTGAAGACTGGCTGCGCTCGCGTCTTGACGTGATGGAACATGTGTTTGCCGCGCGTGACTGGCTGACCGCCGGGCGCTTCACCGCCGCTGATCTGATCATGGCGGATGTTCTGCGCCTGCCCTGGGTCCGCGGTCTTGGCCGCTACGCTGCAACGGATGCCTATGTGGCGCGCATCTGCGCGCGACCCGCCTTTGAAAAGGCTCACGCCGATCAGATGGCCCATTTCGCCGCAGCAGACACCACCCGTTCGATTGAAACGTAAGATCTCTCGGGGCGCAACGATATCACCACGAAACCAGGCACCAATCTTCGGAATACCCTTCTGTCCGCGGCGGTGCTGTGCTCTGCATCAGCCGTTCCTCTTGCTGCACAGGAGACGGCGGGCCGGGCGATGTCCGGCGACCTCGGCTTTGGTGTGACGCGCAGGTGACGCTGGAGGTTAAAGTTGGCACAGACAGGGACGGAAGATCAGGTTGATACAGCGTCAGCTGGAAATTTCGAACTGACGCACGATCGAAATGTCCCGCAACTTGACGATGCCGCCGGCTGGAACGGGCTATCGCTCGACCGCGATCTCAACAAGTTCACGGGCGGGCAGCCCGGGCTTCGCCCCCATCTCAGTCGCCAAAGTGTTGCAAGCTGAAATCACACCGTCTTGCCATGTTGACCGGGCGTCACCGATCCGCGCCGTCATCGCCGCGACGGTGACGGCGGCAACGCCGCGATGCTGCAAGGCGGGCAAGCGCGACGTGGACGCGCCGCCGGCATCGTTGAACAGGGCAAGATGCGCATCGGCCTTCAGCGCATTGGCGGGGTCGCCGCCAAAGATCGCCCCGTGCGAGCCGGTGACGACCACCTGACCGGCATCTTCGGGCAGGATGAGACTCGCAGAATCCACCAGCACCAGCCGCCGCGCGCACTGCTCCAGCACCTTGCGCGCTTCGCGGATCTCGGGAGCGTCGTCTGCGGGCATCCCCGCATTCTCCAGCAGTCGCGCCGCCTCGGTGCAATACATTCCCGGCTTGACCCCCAAGGCCCGCGCGGCGGCGTTAACATGCGAGATCACGCCGCACTCCAGCATAGCCGTCGCATCGCCGATGGGTGCGGTTTGGTGATCCACTGCCGCCGCCGCCATGTTCGCGCGGTCAAGCCAGGCCAACCCACCTATGCCCGCAGCGTCCAACCCAACGCCGGCATCGTGGAACACCGCCGCGCGGCAGCCCGTCCGCAACGCCAGACTGGCTGCAAACACCCCACCATGTGATCCGGTGACGACGGTGCGTCCCCGCGCACCATCCAGTTTCGTCACACTGTCCGCCAGCAGCGGCTCAGGCAACGCGGTCGCCCTTCTTGACCTTGACCGCGCGACTGTCAGCGGCGGGCAGCATCTTGCCCGGATCGCGTGTCACCACGACGTCGAGCACCGTAGGCCGGTCACGTTCGGCCAGCCCTCTGCGGATCGCCTCGCCCAATGTACCCGGCGTCTCGACGCGGATGCCCAGACACCCCATCTCTTCAGCGACCCGGGCATAATTCGTCTCGGCCAGGTCGCTCGACTGATAGTTTCCCTCGCCATACATCAGGTGCTGCAACGCCTTCACATAGCCCGAAGCGGCGTTGTTCACGACCATGATGACCGGAGCCAGTTTCATGCGCCGCGCGGTCTCGATCTCGCCCAGGACCATGTTGAACCCGCCATCGCCGGTGATGGCAAAAACCGCCCGCTCGGGCGCGGCAAGGCAGGCGCCGATCGCGCCCGGCAGACCATAGCCGATCGAGGCAAAGCCCCGGTCCGGCACGAACCCGCGGCCAGGACGCTTGCTGTCATAGAGCAGCCCGCCCCAATGCGCTGCAAAACCCCCATCGGCGATCAGGATTGCGTCATCGGGCAGGTTCCGGTTCAGTTCGCCGATCATCCGGCCCATCGACACGGGGACTTCCTCGCTGGTCAGCCGGGCACTGGCCATCTTGCGCCAATCCTCCATCTTGGCGACTACACCGTCGCACCAGTCTCTGCGCGCGCTCGGCACTGGTTTGTCCTTCAGCGCGGCATGCAGATCGCGGACACCCTCGCGGACATCCCCCCAGAGCGGCAGTTCGGGACGATAGGTGCGGCCGATCTCCTCGGCCACGCAATCCAAGTGAATCACACGCTTGCCCGGGGACGGCACCGTGTACCGTTTGGTCGCAATCTCGCCCAGTTTGCAGCCGACCACCAGAAGACAGTCGCTGTCTTCGATCAGCCCGTTGGCGATACGGTCGTAGCGTCCGAACAGCCCCGCGGACAACGGGCTGGTGCAGGCAATGGCACCCTTGCCGCCCATGGTGTGAGCGACCGGAATCTGAAGCGCCTCGGCAAAAGAATGCAAGTCTTTGGCCGCCTGCGAGATATGCACCCCTCCCCCAGCCAGGATCAACGGGCGCTCGGCCGCTGCCAGCAGCGCCGCCGCCTCGGCCAGCGCCTTGGCCTCGGGACGGCAGCGCAATGCGGGTGCTGCCTCGTAGCGGGAATCACAGAAGAAATCCTCGACCGCGAAACCGAACGTGCCATGCGCCACGTCCTCGGGCACGATAAGCACCACCGGTCCGGGCCGCCCGGTCGTCGCCACGATGAAGGCACGGCGCAGTAACTCAGGGATGCGCTGCACGGACTCGACCCGGATTACTTCTTTGCAGGCGGGCCGCAGGATTTCGGCCTGGTGCGTCTCTTGCGTCATGTTCTTCCACGAATGATCCCGGTGCGTGTCGCCCACGATGGCCACGATAGGCGAACCCGCATTCAGCGCCTCGACCAGCCCGGTCACAAGGTTCGTCGCCCCGGGCCCCAGTGTGGCGTCAACCAGCCCCACCCGGCCCGACACCTTGGCATAGGCATCCGCCGCGAAAGTACCGCAGCGCTCGTCGTTGATCAGGTGGTGATTCAACCCCAGTCGCCTTCCTGCATCGTAAAAAGGCAGAAGCTGGAAGCCCCCCATGCCAAAGACCGGCCCGGCCTGATGCGCAATCAGCGTCCTCACCAATGCCTCGCCGCCGGTCATCTCGTTCGTGTCAGTCATCTTTCAAGTCCATTCAAGTTATGCGATAGCCCAGCACCCGGGGCAGCCAGAGCGCGATTTCGGGAAAAGCCAGGATCAGACCTAACGCGACGGCCATGGCCAGCAGCAGCCAGCCCACCCATCGGAAAGTCGATTCCAGCGGAACGTTGGCGATCTTGGCGGTGACCATCAGGTTGACGGCGACCGGCGGCGTGAATTGCCCCATGGCGATATTGATCGCCATCACCACTCCGAACCAGACATAAGACCAGCCGAAGGTCTGCACGATGGGCACCAGAAGCGGCAGTGCGATCAGATAGATCGATACCCCGTCCAGCACCATCCCCGCCAGCAGCATGATAAACATCAGCAGCGCAAGGACTACCCATTGGTTGTCGCTGACCGACAACAGGGCGCGGGTCGTGGCGTCAAAGGCACCCATGGTAGATCCGGCCCAGGCAAAAAGCCCCGCCAGCGACAGGATCAGCATAAGCACGCCCGAGATCTTGGCGCTTTCTGCCAGCACGTTGTAGACGTCGCGCCACCCCATGGTGCGGTAAAGAACCGTGCCCACCAACAGCCCGTAGAATACCGCTACCACAGCGGTTTCGGTCGGGGTGAACAGGCCCGACCGCAAGCCGCCCAGGATGATGACGGGGGCCATAAGCCCAGGCAACGCACGGCGCAGGCTAGGCCAAAAGCGTGGCCGCACCGGCGATTCCTGCGCGCCGAAATCATGCTTGCGGCTCAGGATCAGCGTCGGCACCGCCACGGCGGCCCCCAGCAGGATGCCGGGGATCAGGCCCGCGGCGAACAGCGCCCGCAGGTCCATGCCCGGAATGACCACCGAATAGACGATCATCGCGATGGACGGCGGAATCAGGATCGCGGTCGAGGCCGAGGCCGCGATCACGCTGGCAACAAAGGGCTTGGGATACCCCGCCTTCACCATCGAGGGAAGCATCACGGTCGCCACCGCCGCTGCGTCGGCGGGGCCGGAACCCGACATGCCGCCCATGATCATGCAGACCAGAATCGCCACCAGCGCCAGCCCGCCTCGGCGCGGACCGACCATTGTCTGCGCGAATTCCACCAGCCGCGCCGCCACGCCGGAACGTTCGAACACGGCACCGGTCAGAATGAACAACGGAATGGCAATCAGCGGGTATTTGGCAATCGCTGCATAGGTATTCGGACCGATCATCCCCATGGCGGCGGCGTCGAGCCCCAGGAACACGCCGATCACCCCGCCGATACCAAGCGCGACGGCGATGGGCGTACCGATTATCATCAGGCTGACGAAGGCCAGCAGAAGCAGCAGGTTTGCGGTAATCATCTCGGCGCGCTCCGCCGCTTGATCAGGACCGCCCAGCCGCGCCCCAACACCCGCAACAGGATCGCGACACAGAGGATCGGCATCCAGATCGTGTAGATCCAGCTGGGATTGCCCAGACCAGGAGTCGTTTCCTCCCAGTACCATTCCGAATAGGTGACGCGCGCGCCGTAATACAGCACCAGCGAAAACATCAGCGTCGTCGCCGCCAGCGTGATCATTTCGCACACCCAGTACAGCCTCGGCGGCAACCGGTCGAGCAGGAAGGTGATGCGGATATGCTGATTGCTCGCAAAGGCGGCCGAAGCGCCGACGAAGGTCATGAAGACCAGAAGAAACACCGAGTACTCCTCGGTAAAGGCGAAGGACACATTGGTCGCATAGCGCACCACGACATTGCCGAAAGAGATCAGGCAGATCGCCGCCATGGCAATAGCGCCAAGCGCCTCTTCGATGCGCACCGGAACGATCGTGTGGGCGGTGTCCGGATCCCCGGGTTTCGCGTCTCCGGGTTCGCTGCCAGGCTCGGATGCCATCGCGAGCTCCTAACTGTGGGACATCAAATTCGGATGGAACCCGCGCTGCATTCGCGCGGGTCCCTTAAAGTATCAGCGGTTCTTGATCGCCTCTTCGGCCTGGCTCACCAGATCGACGCCGATCTTTTCTTTCCAGTCCTCATAGACACCGCGCGTCGCGTCGACGAATTTCTGGCGCTCTTCGTCGGTCAGCGTGATGACCTCGACGCCAAAGCCCTTGACCTCGTCGATCAAGCTGTTGTCACCCTCGGTCAGACCCTTGCGTGCGACCTCGATGCCATAAGCACCCGCGTCGATGGCGGCCTGCCGCAGGATTTCCTGGTCCTCGGGGGTGAAGCTGTTGAAGACGTCCGGGTTCACCGCAAAGATCAGCGGGTCGGCCACGTAACCCCACTGTGTCACATAGGTCTGGCCCAACTCGTGCATCTTCAGCACGGTATAGATGGTCAGGGGATTTTCCTGCCCGTCGACCGCGCCGGTGGTCAGCGCGGGCTGCGCATCTGCCCAACTCATCTGGGTCGGATTGGCACCCAGAGCCGTGAACATGTCGTTATAGATCGGCGAGCCGACCACGCGAAGCTTCAGGCCCTTCATGTCGTCGGGCGTGCGGATCGGCTGTTTCGAGTTGGTCACCTCACGGAACCCATTCTCGGCCCAAGCCAGCGGGATCGCGCCCTTGGACTCGACGATCTCGAACAGTTGCTCGCCCACCGGGCCCTGCGTCAGCGAATCCAGCGCCGCGTAGTCGGGCATCAGGAAGGGCAGCGAGAACAGGTTCAGCTCGGTGATCTGCGGCGACCAGTTGATGGTCGATCCGACCGCCATGTCGATCACCCCCTGCCGCAGCGCGGTGAATTCACGAGTCTGGTCGCCTTGCACCAGCTGCACACCGGGATAGATTTTCAGGTTGATCCGGCCATCGGTGCGCTCGGCGGTCAATTCAGCCCAGCGTTCGGCTGCAAGCCCCCAAGGAAAAGGCGCCGGAACCACGGTCGAGACGCGGTATTCATCCTTGTAGTTGTCCTGCGCCAGCGCCGGGGCAATCCCCAGCATGGCCACTGTCGCACCCGTGGCGATCAGAGTCTTCAGATTCATCATGATCTACTCTCCCATGTCTGATGAAAATCGGTGCCTCCCGACACCCTTGGATTCAGGAAATGTCCTCCGGCTGCATCATCTTGTGTACTGCCGCCTCGATCCCCTCGGGGCTGACGCGCGCCATGTCCTCCATCGTTGGCGCATAGGCGATCGGGATGCGCGGCGCACCCAGCCGCGCAACCGGAGCCTTTAGGCGAAAATGCAGCGCCTCGGCCACGCTCGCCGCGATCTCGGCACCGAATCCTGACACGGCGACAGCCTCGTGCACCACCAGCAGTCTCCCGGTCCTGCCGACCGACTCGAACACCGTGTCGCGATCCCAGGGCCAAAGCGTGCGCAGATCGAGCACCTCGGCCTCGATACCCGCGTCGGCCAGCGTCTCCGCCGCCTTCAGACAGCCATGTCGCATCCCCGACCAGGTGACGATGGTCACATCCCGCCCCTCGCGCGCGACGTCGGCCTTGCCCAAGGGTACGACATAATCGCCCTCGGGCACCTCGCCCTCCGTCGCCCAGAGGTTCTTGTGCTCCATGTAGACAACCGGATCGTCGCAGCGGATCGACGCCTTGAGCAGGCCAAGGTTGTCAGCCGGAGTCGCGGGCGCAACCACCACCAAACCCGGAATATGCGTGTACCAGCTTTCCAGCGACTGCGAATGCTGCGCCGCAGACGAGCGCCACATGCCCACCGGCTCGCGCACCACCAGAGGCACCCGCATCTGTCCGCCGAACATGAACCGTGCCTTGGCCGCCTGGTTCACCAGCTCATCCACGGCACAAAGCGCGAAATCGGAAAACCGCATCTCGACGATAGGCCGCGTTCCGGTCATCGCCGCGCCCACGGCGGCACCCATGATGCAGGCCTCGGAAATCGGGGTATCTGCGATGCGGCCCTCGCCAAACATCTCCTGCAGGCCCTTGTATTGGCCGAAAACACCACCACGCCCCAGATCCTCGCCAAGGGCCCAGACCGACGCGTCGCGTTGCATTTCTTCCATCACGGCACGGCGGCCGGCTTCCAGGTAGGTCGACATCGTCATCTCAGAACGCCCTCTCGCTTGGGTCACCCACATCCTGTACATCGGTGAAGGCTCCTGCGGCCTCCGGCCAGCCGGTGTCGCGCGCCGTGCGCGCGATCTCGGCCATGCCCACGGCCTCGCTGCGGTGCAACGCGCTCAGTCGCGAATCCTCGATGCCCGCCACCTGCAGCGCCGCCTCGAGCCGTACAATGGGGTCGTTGCGCCGCCAATCCTCGACCTCCTGCGCGGGGCGATAGGCACCCGGATCGACTGAGGTATGCCCCGTCATCCGGTATGTATGGCAGGTCAGGAACCGCGGCCCCTGCCCCGCCCGCACGGCGTCTATCGCCGCCCGCGCCGCCGAATCCACGGCCACCACGTCGTTCCCGTCCAGCTCGGCGGTCTCGATCCCCAGGCTTTCGGCCCGCGCCGCCGCTCCGGCCCCGCCGGTCATCTCGCGGGTTCGCGTGGTGGCCGAAAAGGTGTTGTCCTCGCAGACGAAAAGCACCGGCAGATCGAATATCCGCGCCCAGTTCAGCCCCTCCATGAACGGCCCCCGGTTCACCGCACCGTCACCGAAGATGCAGGTCACGATCTGCCGCGACCCCTGCAGCTTGAGCGCATGGGCGGCCCCGGTGGCGATCGGAATATTCGCCCCGACCACGCCGTTTGCGCCCAGCATCCCAACCCCGAAATCGGCAATGTGCATCGAACCGCCCTTGCCGCCACAGGTGCCATCTTTTCGCCCGAACAGCTCGCGCATCATGGCCAGCGGCTCGGCGCCCTTTGCCAGCGTGTGCCCATGGCCGCGATGGGTCGACAGCATCAGGTCCGCGGTCTCAAGGTTGCCGCAGACCCCCGCCGCCACCGCCTCCTGCCCGATCGAGGGATGAATCGCGCCCAGAACCAGCCCCTCCTTCTGCCCCGCGATGGCCTCCTCCTCGAAGGCGCGGATGCGGTGCATCAGCCCCAACAGGTCCAGAAATCGCTCCCGATCGAAATTGTCATGGCGTTGGCTTGGGCCTTCCGTCATGGTCTAGTCCTCATCATTCACTTCCAGTGTACGCGCTTCGTGCGCGCGGTGGCGGTCGATCATCGGCCCCATATCGGCTGCCTCGGCCTTCAGCAGGGCGGCAAGTTCCTCAAGCCTGGGCGGGGCAACCCGCTCGCGGATCGCCGCAACCGACAAAGCCGCGACCACCCGGCCATTCCCGTCGATCACCGGCACACCCACGGCATTCATCGCGCTGACGATAAGCCCGTCATTCACGGCAAATCCCCGCGCCCGCGCCCGCAAGACCATCTCGCACAGCGCCTCGTCACCAAACGCCGCGAAGGGCCGCCGCGCCTCTCGCGTGCTGGCGACGATCCGCTTGATCTCGGCCTCGGGCTCGAAGGCCAGCAAAGCCAGCGCGCCAGCGCCAACCCCCAACGGTCGGCTGTCGCCCACCGAAAGCGTCAGCGTGCGGATCGGATAGGCCCCGGTCTGGCGATCCACGCAATGCGCCTGATCCCCGTCCCGCAGCGACAGAAAGATCGTATCGTCGGTCCTGTCCGCCAGACGCGCCAGCGCCGGGCGGGCCAGTTCGATGATGTGAAACCGCCGCGCCGCTCTGCCCAGATTGAACAAGCAATACCCCAACCGGTAGTACTTGCCCAACGCATCGGTCTCGACATAGCCGACGTCGATCAACGCCCGCAAAAGCCGTGAAGCGGTCGACTTGCCAAGACCGATGGCAACGGCCACGTCCGACAGGCGCATACCGTCGGAATCGGCCTCCGACAGCACCTTCAGCACCATCGCGGCGCGTCCGATCGTTTTCACGGATGCAACGCCAGTGTCCGGCAAAAAATCCTCCCTCAAACGGATCGAATGAAACCGTTTATACCGCTAGGTGATACCGATTTATCCGAGAAATGAAACAAAATTTGTCAAATGATCCACGTCGGGGCACAGATTTCTCGATGCGGCAGGCCCCATGGCCATCGTGAAAATCCACGATAGTAGTAGTTCCGTGGGGATTGCCAACTTGTTTGCGGTGCGGCGCTTGGTTAGGCGTTGGGTATGAATATACCAGGCATTGCCAAGTTATCTGACGTGGATTGTGATATGGGTGAGACCGCGCTTTTAGACCGATGTTTCGACTGCATATCCGTTCCACAGGTTGAATGCGTCAGCTCTGGCGTGGCGGTAGGAAAGAGCGGAAAGGCGATAGCGACGGGGGCGGAAGATCGTGCTGACCTGATCGTGGGCCGCGAGAAACCGTTGTGCCTGGCGCGGTGACTTGAACCGGCCCATGATCTTTTCCCGTTTCCGCGTTGGCCGATGTGACCCTTCGATCCGATTGTTGAGGCCCTTGTGTGCTCGATGGTCAGCGCCAGGCGCGATGGCCTGGATCGGCTTGGTATAACTGCGGAGCTTGTCGGTGATCACGACACGCGGATTGCCATAGGCGGCGACCAAACGGGCGAAAAATCGCTTCGCGGCTTTGGCGTTGCGGCGGGGCTGAATGAGAATGTCGAGAACGTTTCCGTTGGCATCAATGGCCCGCCACAGCCAGTGTTTCACGCCGTTGATCGGGACGACGACCTCGTCCATATGCCATTTGTCGGCTGGCCGGGGTCGATCGCGCTGGATACAAGCCGCGAACTGGGGACCGAACCGGTTCACCCAGAGGCGGATGGCCTCGCGGTTGACGACGACACCGCGCTCGGCGAGCAAGTCCTCGACATCGGCCGTGCTCAGCCCAAACCGATGGTAGGCCCAGACGGCATAGGAGATGATCTCGCGGGGGAAGGCTTTGTTGCATAAATCGCTTCAGGGATTCACTGTGTGAATCCAGCATGATAGCTGGGCGACATGAGCAGTTGGGCCCCTACGAAGTACAAGACCAGGAACTGGCCTTCGTACAACACAGCGCTGAAGCAACGCGGATCGCTGTCGATTTGGTTTGATCCGGAGATGACCTGGACGCCGCCGCCAACGGGCAAGCGTGGGCGACAGCAAGAGTTCAGCGACGCGGCCATCCAGACCTGTCTGACGCTAAAAGTGCTATTTGGCTTGCCGCTGCGGCAAACCACGGGTTTCGTCGAAAGCCTGTTGCGGTTGGTTGGGTTGGACTGGGCAGTGCCCGATTTCAGCACCCTTTGCCGCCGTCAAAAGACACTGCACGTGAGCCTGTCGTATCGCGGTGCCACCGGCCCTCTGAACCTGCTCATCGACAGTACGGGCATCAAATCCGAGGGTGAAGGGGAATGGAACGCGCGCAAGCATGGCTGCCCCAAACGGCGCATATGGCGCAAGATACATATAGGGATCGACGAGGAAATGCTGGAGGTGCGTGCAGTCGAGGTCACCACCAGCAATGTCGGTGACGCCCCCATGCTCCCAGAATTACTCAACCAGATCCCGCCTGATCAGAACATCGGATCAGTGACCGCAGATGGGGCCTATGACACGCGCAAATGCCATGACGCGATTGCCGCCCGAAATGCCCACGCCGTCATACCCCCGCGCAAGAACGCCAAACCGTGGAAGCCCACGAGCGCCGGGGCCGTCACCCGAAACGAGGCGGTCCGTGCATCCCGCTATCTTGGCAAGGCATTGTGGCGACGTTGGAGCGGATACCACCGCCGAAGTCGCGTCGAGACCAAGATGAACTGCATCAAGCTTCTCGGCCAATCCCTGATGTCGAGAGACTTCGACCGGCAGGTCGCAGAAATCCAGGTCCGCATCGCCGTCCTGAACCGCTACACCGCTCTTGGCATACCCGTCACAGAGGCCGTAGGATAAATCCGTCCGGGGAAAGGGGAACTCCGGACTTCAGATGATTTGTGCAACAAAGCCGTTTGAGGCGACCGGCAATTATCACCGTGCTTTGGCTCATCATCTCGGCCAGGCCGGTTTCGACCTGAAGCTTGTCTCTTCCGTTGGCTTGGCCCGAACGCGCGAGGCTCTGCACAACAGCTGGGACAAGAATGATCCCAAGGACGCCCAGGTCATTCTGCACATGATGGAGATCGGGGCCGTACAGTTCTTCCATGATCCGCTCGTGACCGGGACCGCGGACATCCAGGAGCTCTCCAAAACCCACGAGATCGTTTCGCGCTCGAAGACCGAGCTGTGGCACCGCATCCTGACGCATTACCTACCGCTGTACTTTCCCGAGGCCGAGCGATTTCACCGAAGCTCGCGGACCGATTGGTTCCTGGCGTTCCTCGAGAAGTATCCATCGCCACATATGATCACGGTCATGAGCCAGGAGGCTTTCATAGCTGATGCTGGGAGGTCGTTGGCCGCAAGGTTTCCAAAAAGCGCCTGCTTTCAGGTATTTACGCCACTGCGATCAGTTCAGTCGGACTGCCAGTGCATTCCGACTCCGATGCCATCCGCATGTTCCGCATGGTACTGGCCGAAGGTCGCAGCCTGATCCGACAGCGGGATGTGATTGAGGCACGGGCCGTCGAGTTGCTGTCGAATCTGCCCGACTATCAGCTGCTGACGACCATTCCCGGGATCGGCCCGATCAACGCCATGACCATCCTGGCCGAGGCCGGTGACCTGCGTCGGTTTCGCCATCACCGGCAGTTCCTGAAGTTCTGCGGAATGGACCTCGCCACGATGCAGTCCGGCATGTTCCGTGGCCAAAGCCGCATCTCGAAGTATGGCAATGCCCGATTGCGGCGCACACTCTGGATGGCCGGCCAAACCGCCGTTCTCAAGCGGACCAACAGCTTCCGGGACAAGTTCGAACGCTACATCTCGAAAGATCGACACAACGCCCATCTGCGCCGCAAGGCCTACACCGCGATCGCGGCCAAGATGGCGCGCACCGTACACGCCGTGGTCAAACATGGCGCACCCTATCGCCCCTTCTTCGAGGGGGTGAGCCCAGGCGGAAGGACCTCTCTCTGATGAGCCGTGGAGGCAGATTGCTGACCTCGTAGATAATGTTCGGGCCTTCTGCTTGGGATTTGGGATCTCGTATTAAGGACGGTGAGGGCCGCCAGCGCGCGTACCCTGTGTTTGCTATGGAAGAGATCATTTCTTGACGGCAGAGCCCGTCTGGGCAAACGTAACAGGGCATCCGGTGCTCCGGATGTCCCATGACCTGCTGACCTAAGCAGCCAGATTTTCCCGACATAGGACGTTGTCGCTGACGATGCTGGACGGTTTGCCATAGAGCCGGACCAGCGCGTCCAGCTCCCGCGCCACACGGGCGCCTGAGATGCTGATGTCGGCCATCAGGCACAGGTTCTCGCGGCAGCAATCATCTTTCACGGCCAGAATGCGGAACCTGCGCGATGCCCCGAACGTGTCGGACAGGAAGTCCAGAGACCAACGTTCGCCCGGTATCAGCGCCTCTGGCATCGGCGTCCGCGAACCTTTGGCGCGCTTGCGGCCCCGGCGACGCTTCACGGACAGCTTCTCCTCTGTATAAAGCCGATACAACTTCTTGTGGTTCATGCTCATTCCCATGCGCTCCAGCATCACGCCGATAGCCGAACCGACGCCGCTGGGCTGCGACGGCCTTCATCTCCTTGCGTATCTCAGGGTTATCCGGCGGGCGTTCACGCCGGACCGTCTTCGGATCGACACCCCCTCTCATGGTTTGCAGGCAAACCACTGCCGGGCAGTGGACCAGTCGGCAGGCCCGGCGCTGGGAGATATCATGATCCCGCATCGCGCGACGCGCTGCCTCTCGCCGCTCATTCGGCGTCGTCAGCTCTTTCCCAGCAAGTCCTTCAGCACAACGTTATCCAGCACTGTATCCGCCAGCAGCCGTTTGAGCCTGGCGTTCTCGTCTTCCAGCGATCTCAGCTTGGCGACGTCCGACACCTCCAAGCCCCCATACTTCGATTTGTACCTGTAGAACGTGCCTTGGCTGAGGCCGTGCTTGCGGCACACCTCCGCCGTCGGCATCCCGGCTTCCTGTTCCGTGATCATCCCGATTATCTGCGCCTCGGTGAAACGGCTCTTTCGCATCTGTTTGCTCCTTCAAAAGGTTGAGCAAACTCTACGTTAAAACGAGGGAAGTATCGGGGAGCAGGTCATGACCTTTACATAAGTTTCGTCGATCCGCCACGAACAACCCGTTGGTGCCTTTCGACGATGTGCTTCTTCGGCAATAGTGCCCGCACACTTCTCAACCCACCGATTGAGAGTCGCATGATCCAAATCCGCGCCGCGTTCCGCCATGATCTCTTCGAGGTCGCGATACGAAACGGGGAAGCGAACGTAAAACTACACGGCGTATAGGATCACGGATTTCGGGTACTGCGCGCCTTTGAAACCGATCAACTTCTCATTCCTGAAACCGGTTTCTGAAAGCGCCCCAATTGGACCGGGCTGAAATCAAACGCAACGGCACTCTCAAATTTTGCGACACCACCACCTGACAATGCCATTGCATCCGCTTCTGTCCCTGACTTCACCATTGAGTCTGAGGGCCCCAATCACCCCATGGCCGCAGGTCCCCTCCGACTGAACGAACAAAGCCGGAGGGAAAGCCGCGGCCCTTCATGCTACCTCACGAACAGATCACTCCGCGCGCGACCAATCTGCGATGTTCCACAGCTCGTTGTCCCAGGCATTGATCTGCACACCGTCCAGATCCCCGCTCACACCAGACAGCCGTCCGCGTTCAATCAGCGGGATGATCACATATGACTGGATCAGGATATCGTTCATCTTCTTGGCCAGTTCCGCACGCTTGTTCAACTCGCCGGTTTGGGCCATTTTCTCGACCAGCGCATCGTATTCGGGCGAACAGAACCGCGCTATGTTATTTCCCTGCCACTGGCTGTCGGGGCCGGGTATCTCGTCGCATACAGGGTAGGCCATATAGGCTTCCGGGTCCGTCCCGCTGGAGCCGTCCATATACATCTGCACGTCGGCATAGAACTTCCACAGGTTGTCAGGCGATCCGGGGTCGGCGCCAAAAAAGACCGATCCGTCGATGTTGCGCAATTCAGTTTCGACACCGATTTGCGACCACCAGTGTTTGATCAGGGCCTGGGTGTCTTGACGAACCGCGTTGTTTGAGGTCTGAAACAGTATTTTCAACCGCACGCCATCTTTGTCGCGGATGCCGTCGCCATCACTGTCGATATATCCGGCCTCTTCTAGCAGGGCCTTGGCACCCTCGATGTCCTGTTCAAGGCAACCGTCATTCTGAGAAGAGCGGTAGATCGCGGGCGCAGGCAACAGGTTGCACGTGGGTCGCCCTGAGTTGCCGTATCCGGTGTCGGTCAGCAGCTGGCGATCGATAGCTATCGACAGCGCCTGCCGCACGCGGATATCGCTCAGGAAGGGATGCGGATGCGCGGGGGTCGAGCGCTCTTCGCCAAGCTCCGCGGAGGGGTCCGTCAAATTGGTATAGATCCGTTCGACGTTGTTGCCAAAGCCGGTAATGAGCTTGCCGTCACTTCCCTCCAGCATGGAATTGAGGACATCCGGCGCGACTTGAAGATTCCACGCGTAGTCAAACTCGCCGGTCTGCAATACTGCCCGCGCCGCCGCGGCCGCATCGCCGCCGCCTTTCAGCACCACCTTGGCAAAATGGGGTTTGTCGGGTTCGCGATAGTTCTCGTTCGCGGAAAAAACCGCAATGTCGTTGGGGCGAAACTCTTCGACGACGAAGGGTCCGGTGCCGATCGGCATGAAATTCTGTTCAGAACAGGTTACCGCGTCCGTGCCCATGCAATCCGCAAATTGCTTTTTCTGCAGGACCGGCGTGAAAGATCCCACGAAGGCGGAATACGGAAACGATTTTGCAACGTCGAAATTGATCACCACCGTCTGATCATCCGGTGTCTCGACGCTTTCGATGCTCGCAAATTTCGAAACATAGGCGCATCCAAATTCAGGCGACGTACAATACTCGTAGGTGAATTTGACATCTTCGGACGTGAATGGCGTGCCGTCCGACCAGGTGATATTTGGCTTCAGGTGCCAGGTCATCTGCGTCAGGTCTTCCGATACGCCGCCGTTCTCAAGCGATGGGATCTCCGTGACGAGCCAGGGCACCATATTGCCGTCGGGGTCGAACCGGACGAGTGGTTCGACAACCAGACCTGCTGGCTCGATATCCTTGTAGCCGTTCGAAATGTAGGGATTCAGAACCGACGGAGCCTGCCAGAACATGATGCGCAGCTCCCCGTCCTCTCCCCGCTCGGCCAAGGCTGGCGCTGCCGCGCCGAGCGTGGCAATTGCAACGGTCCAATTCAATAATTTCGCGCGTTTTTTCAAGGCAAGAAATGACATTATATTTTCTTTCTCCTGTTGTGTGTTGATTATTTTTCGTTCTTTTTCCGTTTGCGACTCACTCCATAAATGATTATCTCGGATTGATATTTTTTCATTACTTCGCGGGAGGTTAAAAATGAAAATACCAGAAGGTTTTAAGATCGAGGCGACCGAATGGCGCCGGCATTTACATACAATGCCGGAACTTGAATTCGATACTTTCGAAACGGCCGCTTTCGTAGCCGAAAAGCTTCGTGCCTTTGGCTGTGATCAGGTCGAGACTGGTATTGGACGGTCTGGTGTTGTCGGTGTTATCGAGGGAAAACCCGGAAACCGGGTAATCGGTCTGCGGGCGGATATGGATGCCCTGCCGATGACCGAAACAACTGGTCTGCCATATGCCTCGAAGGTTCCCGGCAAGATGCATGCCTGCGGCCATGACGGCCATACGGCGATACTGCTGGCCACGGCCCGTCTGTTATGTGCCTCCCGTGATTTTTCTGGAAAAGTTGTGGTGATCTTTCAACCTGCCGAGGAAACCGGCGGCGGAGCAGGAGTGATGATCAAGGACGGATTGTTCACGCGGTTTCCGGTCGATGAGATCTACGGAATGCACAACACGCCCGGCATTCCCGTGGGCTCCTTCGCAATACGTTCCGGCGTCTTTGCCGCCGCGTCGGATGTATTCGATATTACCGTGACCGGGCGCGCGGCTCATGCCGCCAATCCGGACCACGGTATCGACCCGCTGATTCCGGCGACACAGATCATCAATGCGGCGCAGACGATTGTGTCGCGCAAGATTTGCCCGATCAATCCGCTTGTCGTATCCGTCACGACGATCAGCACTGACACTGACGCCTACAACATTCTGCCCGGCGTGATCCGCATGAAGGGAACCGTGCGCGCACTTGACGCGGCGACGCGCGATCAGGCCGAGAAGCAGTTGAAACATCTTGTGCCTGCCATTGCGGCCGCCCATTCTGCTACCGGAGAGATCGACTATCGCCGGAACTACCCGATCCTTCGAAACGATCCCGAGATGACGGAACACGCGGCGCGGGCGGCGGAAACCGTCGGTCCTGTGGACCGGGAGATAAGCCCGGACATGGGAACCGAGGATTTCGCGTTCTTCTCCGAGGCTGTTCCGGGCGCCTATATCTGTTTCGGTAATGGTGACACGGCGGTCTGTCACCACTCGGACTACGATTTCAATGATGCCGCATTGCCCCCGACCGTCACCTACCTGCAACGGCTTGTCCAGGACCGGCTGCCCGGCTGAGACCGTGTCGCGGCATAGCGGCCTTGGCGCCGTTCGGCCGCGACCACCATGTGATCCCAAATGGCCCCAAAACCCGGTCATTGATGACCAGCGACGGTCGATGATCCAGGACCGGGTGATGGTGAATTGATCGGATCTGGTCGCGCGTTGGCCACGTTACTACTCCGGCGACCTAAGTTTCAATATATCGCGGGTCTCCGAAGGGGTTGCGATTTCGAAACCCATGTTCTCCAGGATCGAGCGCCCTTTCTCAACCAGTTGCCCGTTGGTGGCGAAAACGCCGCGCGACAGATATAGATTGTCTTCCAGTCCGACGCGCACGTTTCCACCCAGCAACGCCGCCTGCGCCACCATTCGCATCTGGTTCCGGGCAAGACCAAACGCGGCCCACACCGCGTCCTTGGGCAAAAGGCCGCGCTGATACAGAACCGTCTCTGTATCCGTCGGCGCGGCCCATTTGACACCGGTGACCATCTGGATCAGGGGCGGACCATCGATCAGGCCCTCGGCGATCAACTGCTTGGAAAATTCGATGTCTCCGGCGGAAAAAACTTCCAACTCAGGTTTGACACCAAGTTCCTGAAAACGTTTTGCAAGGGCGCGCAGCGTGCGAGTCGTATTGAGATAAACGTACTCAAGGTCACCTTCGATCTGATTCCCCGTCGTTACGTCGATCGTCGCGATTTCGGGCAGAAGTTGCTCGATATGCGCCACGCGATCCGGCACGTTGGCGACATCACTTTCGGGCAAGGCTTTGCTCTCGTCTTCCGGATCGGGCAGGAAAACCGCGCCCGCACCACAGGTAATATTGAGGACGATATCGACGCCGGTGGCCCGGATACGCTCAACAACCTCCTGAAACAACGCGGGATCGCGACTGCCTTTACCGGTTTCGGGATCGCGCACATGCAGATGAACAATGCTCGCGCCCGCACCTGCAGCCTCGAAAGCAGCGTCTGCGATCTGGGCCGGTGTAATAGGCATCGCCGGATGCTTGGGGTTGAACGGCGCTGCCCCTGTCACGGCGCTGGTCAGAATGATCTTTCGGGACGTATCCATCTTTTCGACTCCTCCAAGGTTAGAAAATCCATCGGGCGCAGCTGAGGATGCTTTTCGCTGCTGGCGTCGGCACCGTTTCGACGCGACATGGCGGGGCAGTCGTCATTCCGCTCCTTCCTTCGCACCACGCGCAAGAGTTTCGCGTCGTGACTCTACCCAACGCAGGATGTTGCCTCCCGCCACGGCAATATCGGCGACCAGTGCCTGACGCGCCGCCGCGCCATCACCCGCATGCAGGGCCGTCAGCAGGTCAAGATGGTATTCCACGCCGAAAAACGGTTCATCGTCATCTTGCCGCTTGATCGTCAACCATGGACCGGCGCGCAACCAAAGGCGGTCAATTATCTGCATCAACGCGGGCGAGCGCGCAGCACGGTAGATATCGAAATGGAACTCCCGGTTCAGATGCAGATACGAAACATGCGATCTCTTCTCAGTCTGGATCTGCATCGCATCATTCTTGCGCACGCATTCGGCCAGTTCACGACCGGAAATGGTGGCCGCCGCCCATTCAACGGCCTGGCCTTCGATCACGCAACGGATGCGAGTAAGGTCCGTCACCGCCTCCATGGTGATTTCGGGCACGATCACCCCGCGGTTCGCGGAATCTTCCAGGGCATTTTCGGCAACCAGACGGCGCAGCGCCTCTCGGACCGGCATGGTGGAGGTTCCAAAACTCTCGGCAAGATCCCTCACGATCAGCCGCTGGCCGCACGCAAGATCACCGTTCATCAGCATCTTGCGAACCGACGCGTACACAACCTCTTGGGCGGTCATTGATTTCTGGGGTTCAGGCTGTGTCATAGCGTCGGCAGGTATTGATGGTTCTGCGACAGGAAATCATCGAAGGCAGCGATGAACTCAGCGGCCTCGGCGGCCCCGAACGGCAGCGACAGGGCGATCATTCCCCTGGGAGCGACATAGAAGCCACGCAACAGCATCTCGACGTGAAACAGCCCTAGATGACGCTGATTGCCTGAATCCAAGGTCGCAGGCGTCGTCACGGGCTCCAAGACAAAATGCAACGCCATCAGCGAACCGCGTCCGCTGACGGTACCGGCAATCCGGTGCCGGGCCAACGTTTCGCACATCTGTTCACGCAGCGCATCGCCGCGATCGTTGAACGCCTTGCAAGCCTCTTCCGTCAGAACCTTAGTCATCCCCGCCATGCCGGCCGACATCGACAGGATATTGTTATTGAACGTACCGCCATGCGAAAACGCGCCGGGACGGGATGGATCGAACCAATCCATCAGGTCGGCGCGTCCGCCGAAACACCCGAAACTGGCCCCACCGCCAAGATACTTGCCCATTGTCACGAGGTCCGGCGTCATCCCATCCGCCCCGTGCAGGGCGCGATAATCCAGCCGTGATGTCATCACTTCGTCGAGGATCATCAACGCATCGATGCGTCGGGTTTCTTCGCGGATCATCTGCATAAACTCCGGGTTGGCCGGGATGCAGCCGCCGCCGCCAAGCATCGGCTCAAGGATCACGGCGGCCAAGTCCGACCCTGCGGCGCGGATCATAGCGCGCGTGCCTTCGATATCGTTGTAGGTGGCGAACGACACCGGAAACGGCAGGTTCAACACGGATCCGCCGCCTACGTAGGTCAGCACCCCACCATGATACCCGGCAGTCATCGCGATGATATTGCTCCGCCCTGTGATGGCCCGCGCCATGGACAGTGCCATGATGTTGGCCTCAGTACCCGAATTGCAGAACCGCACGCGTTCATATGCCGGAAAACGGTCGACCAGCAGCGCCGCATATTGTGCCTCGACCGTGTTCGGTCCGCCCAGAGCCAGCCCACTATCGACAGCGGCTTTCATCGCCTCGGCAATAACCGGGTCTGTGTGCCCGTAAACTCCGGCAGAGTATTCTGAGACCATGTCGATCAAGGTCTGGCCATCCAGAGTCCGCACGCGGCATCCCTCTCCACCGGTAAAAGTCAACGGAAATGGCGGATAGTAAAGCACCGCACGGGTATTGCCGCCCGGCAGCGAAGCCGACGCCTCTTGGTGCCGCTGCAAACTTTTCGGATTTGCATCAATGAATCGCTGCCGCGAGGCCAGAAGCGCCGCATCCATGTCTGAATTGCTGACGGAACGGCCTTTATTTTCCATCATTTGATCAGAATCCTTTGATTATTTTATATTCTAATACAAAAACTTACAGAATAACTGTTGCATTGCAAGCTAAAATACATTGAAATCTGATCAATCAATGCGCAAACGGGCAAAACCATCAACGAATCCAGCGGGTTTGAGATTTTCCGCATGACTGCGCATAGCGCAGGATCTGACAATTTCTCCCGCAAGATCACCTGGCCGACGGTTCGACAAGGACCCCGAGCCGCCCCTGGACGAGAGAAGCGACGATGTCAGATGCCGAACAGCTACCTTCAAACGCGGACGTGGTCATAATAGGTGGCGGCATCATGGGATGCGCACTGGCTTGGCATCTGGCCGAGATCGGCGCCGGTTCAGTGGTGCTGCTTGAACGCGACAAGCTGGGTTGCGGAACGACTTGGCATTCCGCGGCGAACATTTCGTTCCACGAAGTTTCGACGCGTGCGGGTATCGAAACCTATCACTACAGTCAGGAAATGTTCGCCCGGCTCGAAGAAGAAACAGGTCAAGAGGTGGGCTGGACGGAAACCGGTCGCGTCCAACTGGCCACCAATCCCGATAGGCTGGCGGCGTTGCGGCATATCAGCGCCTGCGGCAAGGCGAACGGAATCGCGGCGGACATGATCGGCCCGGATGAAATCACCGAGCGGTTGCCGCTTCTGAACGTCGAAGACGTCCTTGGCGGGCTTTGGACCCCGGATGCCGGACGCGTCAATCCAACCGACCTAGTGGCGGCCTACGCCTTGGGCGCACGGCAGCGGGGCGCGCATATCATTGAGAACGCCCCGGTAGTGGGAGTCAATCGCGATGCGAACGAGATAACCGGCGTCGTCACGGAACAAGGCCGGATTGCCACACGCAAGGTTGTCATTGCGGCAGGGCTCTGGTCACCCGCGATTGCCGCGCTGTGCGGGCTGCGGTTGCCCATCCACGCGACAGAGCATTTCTATATTCTCACCCGTCCTTTCGACGGCGTTCGTACGAACATGCCTGCGTTCCGCGATGCCGATGCGCTGATCTACGGACGCGACGAAGTGGGTGGATTGCTGCTTGGGTGCTTCGAAAAGCGTGTCAAACCGCTCCCCCTCTCAGCGCTGCCGGAAAAGTTCTCTTTCGATCTTTTGCCCGAGGATTGGGACCAGTTCGAACCCTACATGATCGAAGCGCTGCATCGAATCCCTTCATTGGCGGATGCCGAAGTCAAAATGCTGCTCAATGGTCCTGAGAGCTTTACCATCGACGGGCGATATCTTCTCGGGCCGCTGCGCGACGTTTCGGGTCTCTATGTTGCGGCCGGAATGAACTCTGCGGGGATAACTGACTCGGCAGGCGCGGCGCGGGCCCTGGCGGAAATCATGGTTCATGGGACATCAACGGTGGATGTAAGCCCTTTTGATCCTGGCCGTTTCGCGGGCTTCCACTCGGCGCCCGGCTGGCTGTCAGAGCGCATTGCCGAAGCGCCAAGCTATGTCTATGGGCGGGGCAGGAAACCAAAGGACTTCGAAACCGGACGCGACCTCAAGCTGTCTCCGCTCCACAGCGAACTTTCGGCAACGGGCACCCGGTTTCAGAGCGTGATGGGCTGGGAGCGCGCAGCCCATGTTGGGCGGCAAGGCGAAAGTGCCTCCGAGGCTTTGAAGCGGGCTTGCCGATGGCGCGAGGAATCTGTCGCCATGGTGGATGCCACGGCGCTCGGACGGCGTATCGTGAACCTGCGGGACTTGGCCAAGAAATGCGCCGCCTGGGCTCCCGATCTTGCCGATGTCGCCTTGGGCGATTGCCGTGTGATCGAAGCCAGTGATCAGAATGGCCGGGGGCTTGGCCGCGCGCATGTGATCGGGCTGGGCGGGCCGCAGGCCTTGGTCGTGACACAAGCCGAGCGCGCCGCAATTGACGGCACCCTGTTTGCAGGGCTTTCTGATGCAGGGCTGAAGGGCAGGCTGGCCGAAGCCGGATTTGCCCAGTTTCTGTTGATCGGGCCGCGTGCGGCAGAGGCGCTGGAGAAATGGATCCCGAGGCCAATTCCACTGGGAAAGGGGATGGTCATAGATATTGACGGCGCCGACGGCATCGCTTCACGGCTGCCCGATAGTGGCGCGTTGCTTGTAACGCTTGCGGCAGATGTCGCCCGCTCCGGCTGGCGCAAGATCGCCGGCGTGGTCGACAACATTGGCGGCGGTGTGGCGGGCTGGTCAATCATCGAACTCGATCGGATCACCCGCATGGTCCCTGCCGCCGGGCGGGAAATCACTCCGGGGATTCCACTTGCTGCCAACGGCGCATTGGCGCCGGCACAACGGTTGATCGCCGCATCTTGCGCCCTCCCGCTTGTGGGGGGCGAGCCCGTCTGGCGCGGGGCCGATCCGGTCGGTTTGGTTACCTCCGTCGCGGCGCTTCCGGACGGGTCGCGGCTGGCTATCGCAGTTGTCAGTGGTCCTGAAGGCGAGTTTGAGGCGGATCTCGAAGGCACCCGAGCCGTTCTCACACCACGAAAGGCAGACACGCACGACAACTAGCGACGACTCGCAGCGGATGTGATGATGCTGTTGATTCCCGGACGCTGGCAAAAAAAGTGAAATTAGCTTGTGGGGGATTGTCAGGTTGTTTTGCGTTGGTGTGACAGTGCGTTCATAGTCTGTTCAAGCGGTCAGTTCGCAAGTGTAGTCGGCTCAGAGTGGGAAAGCATCGCTGCGAGCGTGGCGGTATGATCTTGCGGAAAGGTGATGACGTTTTGGGCGAAACAGAGCGGCAGTTTGATCGTGAACCGACAGGAACCGCTGTGTCTGACCGGGTGGCTTGAATCGCCCCATGATTTTCTGTCGCCGTCTTGTAGTCTGTGCGAAGCCTCAGCGCGATTGTTCAGCCCTTTGTGTTGGCGATGTTCGATCCCGGGGCCAGGTCCGCCTTCGCGGCGCCGGAAGGTCTAAGTTTGTCCGTGCTGTCTCGCGCCGCCAGAAGATCTTCAACGTCACGAAGGCTGAGAGCAGACCGCTGGTAAGGCCAGACGGCCGAACCGATCACCGAGCGGGGGAAACGGAAACCCTTCAGACGTGAAAGATCGGACATATTTAACACGGTTTCGCGCTACAACGGCGAGGCGGCTTCAACAACCTGACAATGCCTGACAAGCCATTCCGCACCAACGGCAACGGATTCTCCGTCATCATCATCCAGAGATACTTGCCGCATAAGTTTGTGAACCCTGTCTCAGCCTTAAGGGCAAGCATATCGGAATTAAGAGCTACGCGACACGAGAGCAGAGATGGTGACGGGCGGCGACGCGCGCTGACTGCCGCACCTGTCTCGGCAGTGACCGGATTGAGCGTGTACCCCGGGCCAGCGCGCCGGCGGACGCCAACCCGTCCGCCGTATCATCCGATTTTGACGCGGGAACCGCCAGGCCGTATCGATCAGAGTCCTTCAAACACAAAGGGTTCGGCCGGCTTGAACGCATCGGTCGCGTCGCCCGCAAAGGTATGCGTTTGCTCTGGGCCAAGGTCCAGCCGCATGACCTGCCCCGTTTCCGGTGAAAAGTCGATCTCGTTGACGTTGACCCAGAAAACATTGGGCGTCCGCGCCGAGTCAAAGAAGTAAAGCCCTCGCTTGTGATCCACCACCGTACGCCAGCGAGTAGAGCTGATTTCTGGACGATCCGCAGTGCCAATACCGAGCGGCACTGACGCGTTACGGATAACGCCGAATACGCTGGCGAGTGCCCGATCAGGATCCGTGTCCTGCGGAACAGCATTCACATAAAAGGATGCCCGGGCAAAGCGATCTGCCGCACGCGAAGTACCGGGTAGCATTACCGTCCCGCCGATATCTTGCCAGTAGGAATTCAGTGCGAGTTGTTTCTCGAAGCGTGGAGAATTGGTCATCACCTGATATTGGCGGCCATGATGAACGACCGGTTTACCGTCGATATATTCAACAATCGCACTGTCGCCTGTCGAATCGGATAGCGATAGGTGCAACGTGGTCAGACGATCCTGTCCGGGCACATTCGCGGATACGAGAGTGAATGGCGGATCCCGCAATACTTCGACCGCTTCGGACACGGTGGAAAAGTTGTCAAGCACGTACTGCGCCCACGCGGCGATCGTCAAACCTGGCTTAGTGTCATCCGCGAACTCCGGATATTCGGATTCCGCAAGCCACAGAACGTTTGCCGCCAATCCCGCCTCGTTCACACCATCGGTGGTTGAAACGTCGTAGCCCGTGGTGACAACCGACCCGTATTTTGCCACCCATCGCAGCGAATTGGGTCCCGCCTGACCATTTCTTTCCATGCCGCGGGGAAGAGAATAAAGATTGCTCAGCATGGGTTCGCTCCAATCCATGGAACGCGCGGTAATGATCGTGTCATTCGCACCGAGGTAAACGACACGGGTGCAGGCCTGTGAAATCGATGCATTGCCAACAAGAAAGGCTGCAAAAAGCATGCATGCAGCGCGGCGCAAACGGGAAAAGCGTTTCAAGTAACTATCTCCTATAATATAAACGAATGCCTGTTTCGGGGCCAGTTGATGTCAAAGGCGGCGGGATTGCAAATGACATTCCTCAAGTCATGGGGCATCTGATGGGCGTTGTTGCATTACTCTGAGCTGAGGCGTGATCATCCCTTCCCCCGTTGTCGTCATGCCATACGAAAGATCTCGGCGGTGCCGAGGGCGTTGAAGCGGTTCATGGGGGCGATGCGGATGTGGATTTCGGCGGTTTGGCGGTTGGGGTCTCTTGCGGCGATGCGCTCGCCGAAGGATTTCAGGCAGCGCATCTTGGCCTCGATCCGGCTGCGCGCGTGGTATCTGGTCCACCGTTTCCAGAAGCGCCCGGCCGTAGTGCCGGGTGGCGCGCAAGGTTTCGTTCCGAACCCGCGCAGCTGGGCAATCTTCCTTCCACGGCCGACCGTTCTTGCGGACCGGAATGATCGGGACGGC
>JAEKDP010000017.1 GCA_016521575.1 Rhodobacteraceae bacterium F11138
CGGTGACGGCTGTCGCGGGGGCCATTGACGCGGCGGGCTGCCTCATAGCCATTCAGCACGCGATGCACGGCCCCATCGCCAATGGCGTGAACCGCAATTTGCAAGCCCATGGCATCGGCACGGGTACAGATCTCGTCAAAGAATGGCTGCGGAAAAAGGGGATCTCCGGTGGTGCCGGTGTCGGTGTAGGGCCGGGTCATGACGGCGGTCCGGGATTCGACCACGCCATCCATGAACATCTTGACCCGATTGCTCCAGACCATATCGCCGGAATACTGCTGGCGCATTTCGACCGCTTCTTCCAGCCGGTCGATGCTGTCGAAATTCTTGAAATGCATCGGCACTTCGGTCCGACAGGTCAGCCGTCCTTTGGCTTCAAGCGCAGAAAGAAGTTCAAGCTGGTAAAAGTTACCGTCCATATTGTGCAGGCCGGTAATGCCTTTGGAGGCGATGTTCTTCAGCGATGCTTCGATCAGGTCCATGTCTGCCGCGCGCTCGGCGGCGGACGGGGACGGCACCGGGTCGCTGCCTGTTTCATAACCTGCCAGTTCGCGGGCACCGCTGACGGTCAGGCGCAGGACGGGGCCAAGCGCGTCAGAGCTCGGTGCCAGGACCTCTATTCCTACCTTGCGAACAACTTCGACGCGCTCGTTGATTACGGCCATCGACACCGAACTGGCCTCGCTGCTTCATCGTCCCGAGCAGAGGGCTGTGTGGATGACATCGGCAACACCCGCATGGGCAAGCGTCGACGCATGAGATGGTCACCACGGGGCGCGCATCGGGTTGCCGTCACTCGGGCAGCGATCCTTGACGGAAGGCTAACCGTCTCAAAGCGGGCCGCTTAACCACCAAGCTTTGCCCACTCCCGATCCCTGGTGGGACGCCGACCGAGGCAACCATCGCCCATTTGATTGTCTCGAAATACGCGGATCACATACCGCTTTATAGGCAGGCGCAAATCTACAGCCGCCGAGGGGTTGATCTGGATCGTTCGACCCTGGCGGCATGGGGGGCGGGCAGCGTTTGAGCTGCGACCTGTCTATGATGCACTGATCGCCGATCTGAAAAGATCAACCAAACCATTCATGGATGAGATGGTGGCCCCGGTCCTCGACCCCGGCCGCAAAAAACCAAGACCGGCTACTTCTGGGCGCTGGCCCGGGATGATCGGCCTTGGGGCGGGGACGACCCGCCCGGTGGGGCCTTCACATATGCCCCGGGCCGCGCCGGTGATACCTGCGCAACGGGACGACCTCGCTCTTCGTTGCGCTGGACACTACGACCGGCGCGGTGTTCGGAAAGTGCTACAAGCGTCACCGCGCAAAGGAGTTTCTGGACCTCCTCAAGGAACTGGCCCGCAATTTACCGAAAGGTCCCGATGTGCATTTGGTGATGGATAACTACGCCACGCACAAGACGCCAAAGGTCAAGGCATGGCTCGCGCGCAGGCCGCATTGGCACGTCCACTTCACGCCCACCTCGGCCAGTTGGCTGAACCAGATCGAACGCTGGTTTGCCGAGCTCACCCGAAAGCAAATCCAACGTGGCGTGCATCGGTCAGTCGCAGAGTTGGAAGCGGATATCATGGCCTTCATCGACGCCCACAACGATGACCCCAAGCCATACAAATGGGTCAAATCGGCCGACGAAATCCTAGCCGCAGTCAAGCGCTTCTGCCTCAAGACAATGAACCGAACTTTGATTCCGGGTGACTATCCAAGCTGCAAAACTATCCGAAAAGGTGGGACCTCTTCAGCGGTATGAAGTAAGCGGTGTGTCGTTCACACCGGCTTCTGCAGTTGCCATAACATCGTCTTGGCATCTTCGAGCAAGAGTCCAAACCCCTCGGGCTTGGTTTGTCGGAATGTGCGGGAAATGCGGCCAAGACGATGCGTCTTCGTGGTTCCGTGTTCAAATGTCGTCTCGACGATTATCCGCACATCCATAGTGGTCCCTCTCTCATTGAACCCCCACTATAAACGATCACCCTCAGGTTTTGCCCACCCCCTTGAGTTCCCCATCTCACAATTAAGGGTTCTGCCTCAATCTGTGTGGCGCAGTGGCAGCATTCGGGCTCTGAGGAGTTCTGGTCCGGCGCGACCGTACATGGCGCGCTTGAGGGTCTTCAGGCGATTGACTTGGCCCTCAGCCTGACCGTTGCTCCACGGAAGTTCGATGGCATTGCGCACGGCCTCGATGTCGCGGTGCAGCGTGCGGGCAAAGCGCATGATTGGTGGGATGCCAGTCTCAATGGCCAGGTCGATCCATGCGTCCAGCGGGGCGGACTGGTCGCCGCGCAAAATGCCCTGAAACCGCATGGCAAGGCTCCGCATCGTGGCAAAGCTTGGCGATCCGGCCTTCAATGCATCTACCTTTTGGGCCTGGTCTGCGGTCAATTTGCGTCGCGGCTTGATACAGAGCGCCGCTGCGACAACCGGCGAAATGGCGTGACCGGTTTGCGGGTCCCGCACAGGCGCCAGGGGCAGCGGCGTGTCGGTCGGGCCTGCTAGAACGGTTTGTTCATCCCTTCGCCATCCGGCCAGCAGACGTTGCAAATGAGACAAGCTGCCCTCATAGCCATGGCGTTGAATTTCGACCAATAATTCCTGGCCGGACCGGATACCCTGTTTCCAGAGATCGGCCAGTATGCTCTCAAAATACCACGGCGACGTGGGCTTCAATGCAGCTCGGCGGCGGTCTGGTGGCGAGTCGGAGCTCAACCACTTCGCCACACTACGACGCGGGAAGCCGGTCCGACGTCCAATTTCGCTACAAGACAGCCCTTGATCACGAAGCGCATGGATGTTTCGGAAAATTTCCTCACGTGATTTCCGATGAGCAAGACGCGATCGCAGTAGATGATTGGCCGTGCTGATGTTTTCGGCATCTGACAATAGCGCCCGCCCGGTGGCGCGGCCATGCATATTCATCTGCTCTTCAATGGCCTGGCGCAGGTTCTGGACGAGATGGAAACGGTCTGCGACCTGCAGGGCTTGCGGTGCACCCTGACGTGCGGCCTTCGCATATCCGCCACAACGATCCCGACTGATGACTTCAATCTCAGGGTGCTGCCGCAGCCAGCTCGCACAGCTTTCAACGCTCCGATCCGGAAGAATATCAATTACGGTCTGCCGCTCGAGATCGACGATGATGGTTCCGTAAGTCTGCGACTTGCGCCAGCTCCAATCGTCGATGCCAATGACCGTTGGCGGCGGGGCGACGCTTTCCGCACACTTCTTGAGGTGTCGCAGCACCGTGTCATTGCTGACACCGACGCCTAAACGGCGCAAGAGCCGCTCGGCAGGCCGTCCACCCGTGGCGTGCCCCAGATGAACTACAATGTCATCAGCACGCGAAGTTCGACGTGCAAATGGACGCGCAATTGACGAGGTGTAGTCCGAAAAAGTCCGCCGCGGGCACGTGGAAGCGCGACATCGCCACCTGCAGACCCAGAGTGCGATTGTTACCTTGTCGCCAAGTGCAGGTAAATCCTGTAGCCGCCTTTGCCGCCACCCGTGACGACGCCGAGAATGCAAACCACAATCTGGGCAGATGCCTCTCGGTGCCAAAACACCGGATACAAGCCACCCGCCGGAATCACGTCGCTTAACGCCTTGAACCGAAACGTCGCTCCCGGGCGACCAGTGCTTTTTTGAAATCACGACTATCCCTCCCGAATGTTCCAAGCTCAGGATAGTTGCGCCACACAAATTGAGGCAGAACCCAATTAAGGGCTACGCGACAGCGGGGGGCCCGCCTACTGTGAAAGCAACACGGGTATTGGTGAATTCTCTATCAGCTCCTTCCCGGTTCCGCCAAACAGCTCTTCGGCAAACCGTCGATTGGATTGGGTCACCCCCATAACCAGAACACCCGCTTGCTCCGTCGTGCAATAGTTCAGGATCGTCTCTGCAACACCATTGTCACCAGGTTGCAATCGCACGTGTCTGGCATCGATATCATGGCGAGAAAGCGCCGTAACAATGTCGACCCCCGGAAGCGGGGCACCTATCTTGCGCGTCTCGACAGTCAGAACTGTGACGCGCGGTTTGGTTTCAAGTATGTCCATAACGGCCCAAAGAGTGTTCGCCGCGGCACGATTTCCGTCCCAAGCCAGAACGGCATGCTCATGGAACTTGTTCTCGTCGTAGTTGCGAGGAACGATCAAAACTGGCCGACCGCTCCGGGCCGCGATCCTCTCAGGATGGATTTCATAGCGTTCTTTCCCGATCAAGACATCTCGCCGCCCGGCCACAACGAGATCGAAGAGCAAGGAATAATCTGCAATCGTTTGATCCGCACTGCCAAAGACTTCCAGCCAATGCAGCTTGTCCGGTGAAATCAATCCCTGAGCGCGCTCCGCAAAGGCACGGCGTATCTTTTGGTGTTGCTCTGCCTCGACCGCACTCAAAGCGGCCTTCAGATCGGTGGGAATCCATGTTTCCTGCTTAAGTTTGGCCTGCGCGCTTTGATGAGCGAGCAAACCCGAGACATGCGCGTCGTACTTCTTGTGCATCAGGGCTGCGAGTCGCATCGCTGCGTCAGAAGATTCTGATCCGTTGTAGGCGACGAGGAGATTCTTGATGCTCATGCCTTGCGCTCCGAAAACGATGACCTTCGGTCTTGCCGCAGGGCAATGATGACCGTCAAAGCAGCCAACCCCATGAAGGCCGCCGCGATTGGATTGTTCAGAAGGAACCAAGGGTCGCTGCCTGTCGCACTAAAGGCTTGGCGCAGCGTTTCTTCGAGACGACCGCCGAGTATGAAAGCGACCATGAAGGGCAAAGGCGAAATGCCGAACACGCGCATCAAATACCCCATGACCCCAAAAGCCAGCGTAATCCAGACAGCGGCCATCGCGGTTTCCTGCACATAGATCGCCGTGAGCGTAAGCATCAGAACGCACGGCAGCAGAATCTGCTTCGGAATCCGAGTCATGACACCCATTGAGCGCATTATGACCCCGCCAACGGTCCAGTTCAGGAAGTTCGCAAGGAACATGCAGGTGAAAAGTCCGAAGGCGATGACCAACTCGGGATTCACTTGGTCCGTTGTAAATTTGAAAACCGAAGGGCCGGGTGTGAAACCGCCGATGCTCTCAGCCGCAAGGATAAGGAAGACCGCGGCGGCGTTTCCGGGGATGCCCAGAGAGAGCACCGGGATGAGGTTTGCGCCAGAGACCGAGGAGTTCGCCGCCTCGGTAGATGCAACGCCTTCGGGAGCGCCTTGGCCAAACTCGGGATCATCCGGGTGTTTCGTTTTGGCATAGCGTGCGCGACCAAGTGCATAGCCAATTGTGGCCGCAAGGGTCGAGCCAATACCGGGAAGCGCACCAATGATCGTGCCTGCAACCGCGGATCGGCCAATATATGGCAACAGCTTGCGGATCAGCGCAAAGGACAGGCCCTGTCCCTGTCGCTTTTGCTGCCTTTGCGCTCGTTCCGCCCGGCCTCTTTCACGCCAATAGGTTGTCATTTCATATATGACTGAGCCAATGATCAAGGCGCCAAGGATCACACTCACCAGCGGAAGCCCAGATTGCAGTGCCTCACTGCCTCCCGTGAGACGGGGATAGAAATCCTCTCCGGTGCCGATATAGGCTGCCAATAGGCCCAAGCCCGTAGAGATCAAACCCTTCGCGGGTGATCCTCCGACCGCGGCCGCAATGAAAGACAGAGACAGGATGAGAAGCGCCGCTTTCTCGGGTAGATCGAGATAGCTTTCAACGAGCAGCGCCAGAAATGGCGCGCAAACGATAAGGACGACGTCGGAAAACGTGTCCCCTGTCACCGAGGAAAAATGCGCCACACGCAATGCTTTGCGCGCCTCTCCGTTCTCGGTCATGGGATAGCCGTCGAGCGTGGTCAGATAGGCATCTGGTGTACCGGGAGTATTGAAGAGGATGGCGGGCACAGCGCCTCCGATCGTCGCCCCCTTCATGATGCCGATCAGAAACCCCATGACGGGTAGGAGAGCATCTGGCGTGAAGCCGAAGATGGAAACCAGTATGGGCAAGGAAATCGCCATCGCGATGGGACCCCCAAGGCCCGGCGTGGCACCAACTGCGACACCAAGAAGGAACCCAAGCGCAACCATCACAATCGTGACGGAAACCCCTACGCCTAGGATCGAAAAGAACTCCGGTCCCTGCAAAACGGCCAGAATGCCCATCCAGATATAGTCAAGCGCACCCATTATACGTCTCCGTTCGGCGGCAACAGCAAGTCATCGAAGGGCAAATCGTATATGGCGATCATGGCCAAGACGGCACACAGGCCGATCAGCACAGCACGCAGCGAGAAACGTCCCTCGAGCAGTGAAATCGTGCTGGTAATGGCGAATGTACAACCAACGGCAAACCCGAGATACTTCCAGGGCGCGGCATCCCGAAGCAATCGGTATTCCTGTTCCATGCCAGTCAGAAGGTTGGACACCAGGACAGCAATTGGACCGACAAACAGCATCATCATGAAGGAGAGGACATAGACAGCGAACAGGAGTCCGGCAAACCGAAGTGCAAGAAAGTCTATGGGCTCCTGAGGCTCGTCTCGTGTCCCGCCAAACACCAACAGGAACAATCCGCCAATCAGAACGAAAACGCCTGCGATCGTGGGGGCAAACGCATCGCCAACGGAAACCTGGCGCCGCACCTGAACAGTGTATCCACTATCAACATCCAGTGGCACCCAGACGAACACCAGAAGTACGGCAAAGAGTAAGAAAAATGCACCAATCTTTTGGTCTCTGGATAGCGACATTTCGAAACGCACCCCCGAGTGGGAAAAGAGGCCCCGATTGCTCAGGGCTTGTCCAAGTTACTGCGACGCGGCTTCCAGCAGTGCCCGGGAGCTGACAAGATCGTCCTGCATGAAGGCGTCGAGCTCGACTCCAGACGCGGTGGCCGGCCCGCCGAACGCCCGGTCAACCAACGCGCCTGCTTCGGTTTCCGGATCGCTGACCACGGCGATGATCGCGTCGGAAATGGCTTGGCGGGCCTCGTCTGGAATGCCTGCTGGTGCGGCGAAGATGAACCGGCCATTTGACGGGAATTCAAGACCACGATCCAACAGGAGCGGCGCATCGGGCGACTGGTCAAGCGGCTCGGAAATTGCCGAGGCAAGATTGACCAGGTCACCCGCAGCAACACCTTTGCCCTGGATACCGGCTACAAAGCCCATATCGACATCCCCTGCTGTAATAGCATCCAGAACGGCTCGGCCGCCGCGCAGGCTCACGATGTTGAAATCAACGCCGTTTGCCTCGCCTAGCAGATAGGCCATGTCGGCCAATTGCGGTCCTGCGACCCCGAAGCTGAGTTGCTCGCCGTCCTGGGCGGCCGAAAAGGCATCGTCGATTGTCTTCCAGCCGCGCGATGCGTCGGCGACAACACCCATCTGAAATGCAGCGGTGGTCGCTAGCGGAGTGTAGTCGTCCAAAGATAGCCCGGCACTAGGCGAGGCCTCCATGACGTAGGTGAAGACCGTCGACACGGCCATCCCGATCACGGTGCCATCCGCCGGAGCATCCTTGAGCGCGATAGCCATGTTCAGGCCGCCTCTGCCAGCAACCTCTTCGGGAATGATCTGCCAGCCGTGGCGCTTTTCAAGTTCCTCAGCGATCAGGCGCGCGTGTGTATCAGCACCGCCGCCTGCGCGGAACGCGACCATCATCTTGATGGGGCCTGGTGGCGTCCAATCCTGGGCAACAGTAGCAGTGGCAGCAAGCGCCACAACGCTTGCCGTCGCGAAGGTTTTCAATAGTGATTTCATTTCTGTCTCCCTGTCCGGCTGCCGAGTTCAACTTGTGTTGGTTGACGCTTCACTTAATTTAATGACGGGAGCATTGCAGATTTCGGTTGAGCCTTCAACTATTTTCTGACAATCTTTGCTTCAGAGGCATCAGACATGAACAACGAATCAAAAACATCGATCAATATAAAAGAAATCCCCCTTGATCAAAGGGTTAGCTTTCGCTTGCAGCGCATTGGCACATTGCTGACCACTCAGGCAGTATCTCTTTTGAAGCAGGCCGATGGATTGACGCTGAACCAGTGGAGATTGCTGAGCTTTCTGAGTGAACGAAATTGTGGGTCGGCTCACGAAGCGGGTCGACTCGGGCATATCGACAAGGCGACGATGAGCAGAGCCGCGGCGCAGCTGCTTGATCGCGGCCTGATCACCTCAGAAACAAGCGAGAAAGATCGGCGCGCGGCAGTTTTGCGCCTAACGTCAGAAGGGCGCGAAGTCGTGGAAGCAGTTGCCCCGATGATGATCTCACGCCAGGCCGAATTGATCGGTGCCTTGTCCGATGCCGAGCGCAAGAAATTGTTCAGAATACTGGACAAGTTGGAAACCGCGATTTCCAAATCCGAACAGGGGGCGACATGACGAAAAACAACCTTCTCGTGATTGTTTCTGACGAGCACCAAGCCCGCGCCATGGGCTGTGCTGGACATCCTTTTGTCAAAACCCCTCACCTCGATGCGTTGGCAGCAACTGGCACACGGTTTGAAACCGCCTACACGCCTTGCCCCATCTGCGTTCCGGCGCGGGCTGCTTTTGCGACTGGCAAGTACGTTCATCAAATTCGTCACTGGGACAATGCCATGCCCTATACTGGCAGTGTGCCCGGTTGGGGCCACGCATTGCAGGCTAAAGGCGTATCAGTCGAGTCAATCGGCAAGCTCCACTATCGCGCAGAAGAAGATCCAGCAGGCTTTGATGTTGAGCACATTCCCATGATGGTGCACGGCGGCGTCGGAATGGTCTGGGCCGCGATACGAAATGAAGAAGAGCGTGTTGTGCCTTCTACCCGAATGCTGGGCAATTACGTTGGTCCGGGAACAAGCAAGTACATTGAATACGACCAGAACGTGACAGATCGCACGGTGGCTTGGCTTGCGGAACGGGCAGCGTTCAAGGATGATCGGCCCTGGTGTCTCTATGTCGGCCTGGTTGCTCCGCATTTCCCGCTGGTCGCCCCACAAGAATTCTATGACCTCTACCCGGAAAACGAGATGCCGGATGTAAAGCTACATCCCTCTACTGGATACGCGCCTCACCCTTGGGTTGCCAAACAGAATATTGGAGCGGGCGATTCAGAGGCGAAGTTCAGAGACGCTGCCGAGCGGCTGCGCGCATTTTCGGCCTATTATGGGCTGACCACATGGCTTGACCACAATATCGGCCGGATTGTCGAAGCCTTGCAAACTGCAGGTCTGACGGAGAAAACGAACGTGATCTATACATCAGATCATGGCGACAATCTCGGCGCGCGCGGTCAATGGGGTAAGAGCACGTTCTACGAGGAGAGCGTCGCAATCCCGATGATCATGTCGGGTCCAGATATCGGCCAAGGTGTGTGCAAGACGCCGGTGTCCCTGTTGGATGTGTCTAAGACGATCGTGGCTCAGTTTGATGCTGAACTTGACGGGACAGATGATTTGGCCAGCCTTCCCGAGATTGCGCAGGCCGGATCGAATGCCGAACGCGCGATCTTTAGCGAATATCACGCGGTGGGGGCTGTCACGGGTGGGTTCATGCTGCGCAAAGGGCGCTGGAAGCTTAACTACTATGTCGACTTCGAACCAGAGCTTTTCGACATGCAGAGTGACCCCGAAGAACTGCGCGATCTGGGCGCCGATCCAGAATACGCCACGATACGGAAACAGATGATCGCGGCCCTGCGCGAAATCGTCGACCCAGAGGCGGCAGACATCCAGGCCCACGCCGATCAGGCCGCCCTCGTAGAGCGTCTGGGCGGGATCAAGACTGCAAAACAGATGGGTCCAAAATCTGCGACGCCCCCGCCTTCGGGCTGATGGGCCAGTTCCGCCGCGCAAAGCCGACACTGGGGGACACGGATGATCATTGAAGAGCGTATCTACACACTAAAAATCGGCGCGTTGAAACAATATCGCGCACTTTATCTGAACGGAGCTCGACAGGTGCAGCGCCAGATTTTAGGGAACTGCCTCGGCTACTACTTCACCGAAGTGGGGACCCAAAATCAGGTTGTCCATCTTTGGCAATATGACAGCTTTGAAGAGCGATCCGTCCGCCGAGCGAAGCTTATGGAAAATCCCATATTTCAAAGCTTCATGCGCGAGTCCGCCCATTTGCTGGAATGTCAGGAAAACAGGATACTCAAGCCGCTTATTGAGTGAGCGAGTTCCAAACGAGATAGGCTGTGGCCTGCCCCCCCAGCTGGCCCCTCATTCACAACGAGAGTCTGCAGGTTGGTGCTCAGGGCACGGGGAAGAGAGCAATGCCGATGCATAGCGAATCTGTGTTCAAATGTGCAGGTAGTGAGTTGTTGAAGCGCCGGCCTCCTGCGAAACTTCTTCTGCTACTCGACGCAAATCCGCGGCGACCGGACCATCAAAGCTGTCGTCCATGCCATTGACGGGACCCATAACCGTGATGCCCGCAATTATCTTGCCTCTATAGTCGAATATCGGTGCGGATACTGCTGTATGATCTGACAATAGCCCGCCTCGCGACCGGCTCATACCAATGCTCTTTATCGCCGAACGCAAGTCGCGCAGCGACGCGGCACTTCTTGGCGCCGGCATCTCCGGATCAACGTCTGCGATCATCTGGTTCGTGTCGGAGAGCTCTCGATCGATATAGGGCTTGGTCACGTCATCCGGGAAATAAGCGAACATCACCCGGCCCAGGGCTGAACGCAGCACCGGAAGCACGCTACCGAGCCTGAGTTCCAGCAAGGTACGGCTATAGTGGCCACTAACCCTGTGGACGATTGTCGGACCTTGGTTACCCCACACCCCCATGAACACACTTTGCCCATGTTCATTCGCGAAATCGTCTAATCTTGGCCGCGCCGCATCGAAGATATCGAACTGCTGGAGGCCGGCGATACCAAGCTGAAGCGTATAGGGTCCCAATCCATAATAGCCACTCTCTGGATCCTGGTGCACGACGCGCACCTCGATAAGACTGATCAAGTAAAACTGAAGCTTGCTGGACGCTATACCAGTCCCTTTGGAAATATCTCGAAGAGGAACCGCCTTGCCTTGCTTCAACAGGAAATCAATGATCTGGAAACCAGTCACGAGAGACTGATTACCCTTGCGTGTCGGTTTAGGACCGTTTTCGGTTTCTGCTGTTTCCAAATCGGCTCTCATTCGGGCATGCCTTTGATTATGGCTTATCATAGCTTCGTGCACTGAAACCATAATCAAAGTACCGCAGGTTCACGCGTATTTTCCCGAGAGCAGCATTCCACAGCCCGGAATGCGAGCCTCCAAGCCCAATTCTTTGAGCATTTGATGCGTGGTGGCAACAGACGCCGACAGCACGGGGATGCCGCATTCGTCTTCGACCTTCTGGATTGCTCCAAGTGATGGCATCTGCACGCATGCCGAAAGAACCAGCGCGTCGATGTTTTTGAGGTTCACCTGCTTGTATATCTCCATTAGGTTCAAGGGATCCTGCGCCGCCACTTCCAGATTATCCGGGATTTCGAGGGCGACGCTGTCAGAGACCTCGATGCCTTCAGCTTCGATGTACTCGGCCACCAGATTGGTCAGCGGGCGCATATAGGGCGTCACGATGGAGATTCGCGCCGCCCCCATGAGTTGAAGCCCGTCGATCAGAGCGCCAGCGGAACTGACGACAGGAGCCGGTTGTCCGTTGTCCACCGATACCTGATGCAAACGCTTCTGACTTTCGCGGTGATAGCCTTTATCCATCGACATGATCGCGACCAGACAGGCATAACCCATGACATCGACCGAGGCATCGGAAAGCTCCAGCGCACAACGGTCACTGTCTCGGTCCATCGCTTCCAGCTCATCTTTCGTGACCTTCTTCATCCGCATCCGGGATGAATGAAACGAAAATCTCTCGGGCAAAATGGCTTCGCGGGCACGCAGCATCGCCGGAATCTCCCGCTCCATTGTCAGGTTCGACGACGGAACGATCTGACCGATCTTCAGGGTTTGGTGCATGTTCTCCTGAATAGGCACTTGGGCTATTCTCCGATCTTGACAACAGGGTTGCGCAGAACGCCAATCCCGTCGACACCGCATTCGATCACATCGCCCGGCCACATCCATTCCTGCGGATCACGCCCCGCGCCGACGCCTGCGGGCGTGCCGGTGGCGATAATATCGCCGGGCTCCAATGTGATGCCTGTGGAAAGATCGGCAATCAGCTCGTTGATGCGAAAAAGCATGAACTTGGTGTTCGACCGCTGCTTTTCTTCACCGTTCTTGGTCAGCCAAAGATCGAGATCGTGCGGGTCTTCCACTTCATCGGCGGTGATGATCGCCGGCCCCATCGGCGCAAAGGTGTCCTGACCCTTGGAGAAGATCCACTGCCCGGCACGGCGGTTGTCGCGGGCAGAGATGTCGTTGAGCACGGTGTAGCCAAAGACGTGGCTCATCGCATCTTCCTTGGCGATACGGGTCGCGCGCTTGCCGATTACCACGGCCAGCTCCACTTCCCAATCGAGTTGCTGCGTCATTGAGGCGTTGTGCTGGATCGCTTCGCCATCAGCGATAACGGCTGTGGGTGGCTTGGAAAACACAACGGGCTGCTGCGGCAGTTCGTCAGAAGTATCCAGGGCGCGGGCGCTTTCAGCGACATGCTCGGTGTAGTTCAGGCCGATGCCGAAGATGTTTTTGCGCGGGCGGGGGATCGGTGCCAAGAGACGCGCGTTGTCTTCATAAACGGCGACCCCGGCCGGGCGCGCGCCGTCGGTTTCGGCCAAGGCCCGTTCGATTGCCGCTTGGGCATCCGGGCCAAGGTCAATCAGGTCCAGCATCGTCGACGGTAGCACCGCGCCAACGGCATCGCCAAGATATTCAACATCGATGACCATGCCATCCTTTACGACGCCCAAGCGTCCTTCACCGTCCGCGCCATCACGGTATGTCACAAGTTTCATGAGTTTCTTTCCTGTTCGCGTTTAGCCTTCGACGATCTGATGTCCGCCATTATCTTCAAGCCCCTGTTCTTTCCAGAAACCAAGTTTCTCCATCACCGGGAAATCATTAAACGAGAACAAGCACGCATCGTCACGGTCTTGCGTGTTGCAATGCTCGTGCCAGGTCCAGGCAGGCACGCAGAAGATGTCGTGCTCGGACCAATCAAACCGCTTGCCTCCAATGATCGAATAGCCTGATCCCTTGGCAACATTATAGATCACGTTGCCGGTGTGACGATGTGCCTTGGTGTGCTGATTTGCCTTCAGCATCTGCATCGAGGCCCCCATGGTCATCATCGGATGCCCGCCTGTCTGCGGGTTGGTGTATCGCATGATCAGCCCGTCATAGGGCGTGCCATCGCTGACCTTGGCGTAGTTCAGAAGCGCCTCATAGGTTGGCTCCCAAGAGTACTTCAGCAGCGGCGAATATGGTTTGTCCCACTTGTCGGTCTGCGGCAACAGCGCCGCACCACCATATGTCAGCGGGCTGTCATTCATCGGAACATCGGTGGACTGATAGTCATCCGGATGAACTTCGTAGAAGTTCGCCTCCAGGCAATTCGTCAGCGGGATATCGAGACCATCCTGCCAGATGCATTCGGTGCCAGTATCAAGAATGCCATGCTCGTGCCATGTGCCGTTCGGCGTCAAGACAAAATCATTGGCGCCAAGTTCCACCTTGTGGCCATTGACGATGGTGTAGGCACCCGACCCCTCCATGATGAAACGCAAGGCAGAAGCTGCATGGCGGTGCGCGCCCGCCCTTTCCCCTGCTCGCATGGTTTGGATGCCCGAAAACAACCAGCCGCAACAAGCCGAGACGTCCTTGCGTTTGGGATTGCGCAGATAGACCACACGGCGGCCTGCATCTTCGGGGCGCACTAGATCTATGGCGCGCAAGACTTCGCGGCGAATGTCTTGCCAGCGCCACAATACGGGTGCAGATTTCGGTGTCGGCTCCCAAGGTTCAATGTCATTGGCCACGGTCCAAAGAGCGCCGGTTTCGATCTTGTCCAGATCCTCGTAGTACGCCTCCAGTTCCGGTGTGTCGCGCACACGCGCACGGCCCAGGACGTCGTCTTCGGGTTTGATCTCAGTTTGTGCCATGAGGCAAACTCCCTTGGTTATGGAATTTCGGTTTCGCCCGATTGTTCTTCGGCATCGGCTTGCTTCATCTCAAAAGGCGCGTGCCCATGGAAAAACGCAGGCGACTGCGGCTGTTGGTTCACTTGCAAATTGAATACGTCGAACCGATTGTAGTGCCCCGTGATGTCGTGCATCTGCTTGGGCTGGATACATTTGCCAAGGTCGATATCAGCATAGACGATGCCCTCGTCGTCGATCAGGCCGGGCACGACCTCGCGGCCATCCGGTCCGATCACGCCGGAATAGGCACTGGATCTGCGTTCAAGCAGGGCGCGTGCATCGGAACGGATATCTTCCATTGCCTGGATGATTTCATCCGACACGGTGGAAGTCGCCGTGATGGTGAACACCTTGCCTTCAAAGCTATGCGACATGGAGCGCAGCTTGATCGCCTCGGCCATATCGTAGTCAGGCGGCGCCACAGGCAGCGATATATAGCTGGCGGTATGTACCAGCTCCCCCTGCGCCAGAAGCGAGAACCGCGCCAGCGTGTTTGTGTTCTCTCCACAGGCGAGGCTGCCAATCGGGCCGATCTCGGTGGCATGCACCTTCAAGCCCGAGCCGTCGCCGCCGGTCCACGTCAGCTTTTCTGCCCAGGTCGGGACCAGCTTGCGATGCTTGCCGACGACAGCGCCATCAGGTCCGATGAGCATCAGCGTATTGTAAAGCGCGCCCAGTGAAACCTGGCTGCGCTCGTTCAGACCAATCACCACATAACATTCGCTGGCCTTTGCCGCCGCCCGAATGGCGCCAATCTCCGGCCCGCCAGCAAAGACCGAAGCGCGAACCAGCTTGTCGAACCAAGCGCCGCCCGTCACCGGATCGGTGATCCAGTTCCAATAGGGATAGCCGGGGATAAACACCTCTGGAAACACCACCAGCTTCGCCCCGTTTCGGGCCGCCTCCCCGATCAGGGCCGCGGCTTTGTCCGCCGTCTTTGCCGCATCCAGGAACACAGGCGGCGCCTGAACCGCAGCGACAGTGAAGGTCTTGAAGTTCAGGGATTCGTGCATGGGAAACCTAAGTGGTATGGAGAATATGTTATACGTTTCAACCTAAATCGACCGAGACACACCAGTCAATACAAAATAATTGTAGACATCCAAAATAATGACGTCTATCCAAATGAGCAAAAGAGGAGTGTCAAAGTGTCTGCTCAGCCAACCGCGGCCCATTCAAAGGACCAGCATAATTACCAGGGTCACCTCAATCTTGACGTCTTGCTCAGTGCGATGCGTCCGGTGACGACCCATCCTGAAGAGCATATTTTTCTGACCACGCATCACTCGCTCGAGGTCTGGATGAAGCAGATCATTTTCGATCTGCATCGCGTCATTCAGCACCTGGACAACGACGAAGTCAGCCAGGCCAACTGGCTCTTGAAACGTCTTGGTGAGATCATGCGATTGGCAGAGGCGCACTGGGTCGTATTGGAAACCATGTCCGCCGCGGATTTCGCAGAGTATCGAAGCCTTCTGACAGGCGCTTCTGGCATGCAGTCCCGTCAATTTCGAGAGATTGAGGTGATGTTGGGCCTGTGCGCGGTTGCAGATGATGAATATTCTGCTCGTGTCGAAAAGATGTGGCCTGGCTTGATTGCAGAGCATCCGAATACGCTGCGCCAAGCCTTCTTTGCCTATATCGAACGCCGCGGTCTGTCGTTGCTGGACGTGTACAAGGATCGCTGGGATCAACACGATCTATTCCTTCTGGCCGAGCACGCGTTCGAGTTGGATCGGCGCTTCCACAGTTGGCGGCACAACCATATTCTCATGGTGCGTCGCCAAATAGGCATCCGCGCCTTGGGGACCGGTGGGACGTTCTTTGACGACTACCTGGCGAAGACCTTGCGGTACTATTTCTTCCCTGAGCTGTTCGAGTTTCGTAACGATCTCACCGCCCATATGGGTGGCGAGGTCAAGCCCGCCTAAGGTGCAGCGCACAAGATGATCCATCCTTTGCTTGAAGCCTCACTGAACCTTTCCCGGGAAGATCTGGATCATCAGCTCTCTCCCAGCCTGACTGCCAAGGATGCCAATGCCGCCTTGGCAGGACAGATGACTGCAACCAAAGCGGCCCTTGTTGACAACCGCCACTGCGTCTCCCCTGATCTGGCCTATGGACCGCGTCCGCGCCAGCGGCTTGACATCTTCAAACCACTTGAAGCGGTCTGCCCACTGCCGTGTTTAATGTTCATCCATGGGGGATTTTGGCAGGAGGGCTCAAAGGAGGTGTCCGGATTTGCGGCGCACAGCTTCACGAGTCAGGGCTGGGCCTATACATCCGTCGGCTACACGCTGACACCCGAGGTGACACTGACCGAATTGACTGCAGAGGTACATGATGCGGTTGCATTCATTCACGCCAACGCAGCGCGCTTCGGCATAGATCCGAGCCGAATCATCATCGCGGGACATTCAGCAGGTGGCCATCTGACTGCCAGCATTCTGACCGATCTGTTGGGAAAAGGTGTGGGCGACAAAATCGCAGGGGCCGTAGCAATCAGCGCTGTGGTCGAACTTGAGCCAATCGCAAAATCCTATGTCAACGATTTGACGCGAATGTCAGAAAGCGAGGTCGCAAACCTCTCACCCGCGCGGCTTCCCCCGCAAAGGGACGTGCCGGTTCATATCGTCGTCGGCGGCGACGAACCCGAAGCGTTTCAGTTGCAAAGCGATCTGTTGGCCGAGCATCTGCAGGGTCAGATTACAGACCTGACCTTTTGTCGCGCAGCGGGGCGCGATCATTTTGACATCCTAGACGTTCTTGCAGACCCAGAAAGTGAAACCTTTCAGACAATCCTGAGCATGGCACAGCAGGCAGTGAACCCATGAATAAAATTTTCCAACGCGCCAAAGACCATGACAACAGAGACGCGCTCGCCGGGTTCAAGGAGCTGTTCCATGTGCCGGAAGGTGTGATCTATCTGGACGGGAACTCACTGGGCCTGATGCCCAAGACCTGTTCCGAGCGTGTCCGGGATGTCGCCCAAAACGAATGGTCCGAGGGGCTGATCCGCAGTTGGTCCGAGGCGGGGTGGTTCCATCTGCCAATCACCGTGGGCAATCGGATCGCACCAATAGTAGGTGCAGGTGAAAACGAGATTGCCGTCGGTGATTCGACTTCTGTGAACCTCTTCAAGTGTCTGGCCGCCGCTCTCAAATTGCGCCCGGGGCGCAAGGTGATCCTCTCTGAAGCCGACAATTTCCCCACTGATCATTACATCGCCAATGGTTTGGCGGGCATGATCGACGGATACGAGGTTTGCGATCTCAACCCGGGCGACGACCTTGCCGAAAAGCTGGATGAAAGCGTCGCGGTTCTGATCCTGAGTCACGTTCACTACAAAAGCTGCAGAATCCGGGACATTCCGATGATCAACAAGGCCGCCCACAAAAAGGGGGTATTGGTTCTCTGGGATCTGTCCCATACATCCGGCGCTGTCGAAATCAATCTCAAGGCAGATGATTGCGACTTCGCCGTCGGCTGCACCTACAAGTACCTGAATGGGGGTCCGGGCGCGCCGGCCTTCGCGTGGATCAACCCACGGCTTCAGGATCAGATCGACCAGCCTTTGTCCGGCTGGATGGGCCATCTTGACCCGTTCGCGTTCACGCCCGGCTATCGTCCGGCTGAAGGCGTGCGTCGTCTTGTTTGTGGTACGCCGCAAGTGTTGAGCCTGTCCACGCTCGATGAGGCACTCAGGCTTTGGGAGAAGGTGGATCGCAATACCCTGTTTGCAAAGTCGCGGGCGATGACTTCCTTTTTCATCGGCGCGGTCGAAGAGGTCTGCGCCGATCAGCCATTGACGCTTATCTCTCCGCGTGACCCGGCAATCCGGGGCAGCCATGTCTCATTCGACTATGACAACGGCTATGGTACGATGCGCGCGCTGGCCGAACGCCGGGTGATCGGCGACTTCCGCGCACCGCGCACCATGCGTTTCGGGTTTGCGCCACTCTATCTATCATTCGAAGACGTCGCTCGGGCGGTTGAACACCTAAAACATGTTCTGGACGGTCAGGAATGGCAGCGCGCCGAGTTCAATATTCGCGGCGAGGTAACATGACAAACCCAAAGAACATCCTGTTCATCATGTGTGACCAGCTTAGGTTCGACTATCTGGGCTGTGCGGGCCATCCGACGATCCGCACCCCTAATATAGACGCTTTGGCGGCCAAGGGGGTGCGTTTTGACCGTGCCTATGTTCAGTCACCGATCTGCGGCCCCAGTCGCATGAGTTTTTATACCGGGCGCTATGTCATCAGCCACGGATCAACTTGGAACAACGCCCCGCTGCGCGTCGGTGAGTGGAATATCGGAGACCACCTGAACCCATTGGGCATGCGCACGTTACTGTGCGGGAAGACCCATATGAAGGCAGATGTTGAAGGGATGAAACGTCTTGGCATCGCGCCCGATAGTGTGATTGGCGCAAAACTCTCGCAATGCGGGTTCGAGGTCTGGGACCGGCTGGACGGCGTTCATCCGGAGGGTGGAAAGAAACAACCGACACATTACAACGACTACCTCAACAGTAACGGCTATGAGGGTGAATATCCCGTCGCCCATTGGGTCAACGCAGTCGAGAGTGAGGAAGGCGCGGAACTGTCTGGCTGGCTGATGTCCAACTCGGGCAGACCGGCCCGGGTCAACAAAGAGGATAGCGAAACCGCATATACAGCGCGGCGCGCCCGTGAGTTCATAGAAAACGCCGATGATGATGCCTGGTGCCTTCATCTCAGCTTCATCAAACCCCATTGGCCCTATGTCGCACCCTCCCCCTACAACACGATGTACAGCGTGAAGGATGTTGTCCCAGCGGTTCGCTCGGCGGCTGAAAAGATCGATCCTCATCCAGTGTTTGGAGCCTTTCATCAGCATCGCGTGTGCCAGAATTTCTCGCGGAATGAGGTGCGGGAAACGGTCATCCCGACCTATATGGGACTGATCTCTCAGATTGACGATGAAATCGGTGATCTGATGTCATGGATGGAGACCACCGGACGGGCCAAGGATACCCTTATTGTCTTCACTTCGGATCATGGCGACTATCTGGGTGATCATTGGCTGGGAGAGAAAGAGCTTTTCCACGATCCCTCCGTGCGCATCCCACTGATCGTGGTCGATCCCTCGACGAAGGCGGATGCCACACGCGGTACCGTGAGCAATCATCTTGTCGAAGCGATCGACCTGCTGCCCACCTTTGTCGAAATCGCTGGCGGCAAAACCCCTTCGCACATTCTCGAAGGCCATTCCCTTTTGCCGCTGCTGCATGATCCAAATGCAGGCCCGCTGCGCAATGTGGCGTTCAGTGAATACGACTACTCCTGCCGTCTGGCGCGCAATCTTCTGGGGCGCGACATCCCTGATTGCAGACTGCAAATGGCCTTTGACGGTCGTTGGAAACTTATACGGGCAGAAGGCTTCCGACCGATCCTGTTCGACCTGGAAACCGACCCACATGAGTTGACCGACCTCGGAGACGACCCAAGATATAGCGCAGAGATCAATCGACTGAATGACGCACTGCTCAGCTGGTCGACGGCCTTTCACAACCGCATTACCCGATCTGATGCAGACATTGAGGCTTACACCGGGTCAGAATTTCACAATGGCGTTTTGATCGGATTCTGGGATGAGCAGGAACTGCAACGCGCCAAGGAACAAGGATACGGCGGCAACTGAGCATTTCGACATTGACACAGGACCTTTGGGGGGGGGGCCATAATTTCTGGGATCCGCTGCGCTTGTAATCGCTGACTTGACCAGCGGTGATGAAAAACCGGATCGGGCGTCCCGAAGCGTCAGTGACGGCATGCAGCTTCGTGTTCATGCCGCCTTTGGTGCGCCCGATCAGCCTTCCACGCCCCCCTTTTCAACCGCAGGCTGGAGGCCGTGCGAGGCGCCTTGAGGTAGGTCGCGTCGATCATGGTCATCTTCCGATCCGTTCCCTCCGAAGCCAAGCCCACCATGATCCGGGCAAACACACCCATGTCGCTCCACCGCTTCCAACGGTTGTAGAGTGTCTTCGGTGGGCCGTATTCCTTCGGTGCATCAGATCAGCGCAAGCCATTGCGATTGATGAAGATAATGCCACTCAGAACACGCCTGTTATCGACACGTGGCTTGCCATGGCTCTTCGGAAAGTAAGGTCGGAGCCGTGCCATTTGTTCGTCAGTCAGCCAAAAAAGATTGCTCATCACGCCCCCCTGGAGTGTGGGAGCTTGAATCAAGATCACGCGGTGACCGCAACCAAATCAATGGGTCCAGACCCTAGTCACCTGAATCTAAAGTTCGCTGCATAGGGTTCTGTCTGTTCGCTGGCAGAACCTTTTGACTGCGGCGAGGATTTCGTCGGCGGATTTGACCGATTTGTAGGGTTTCGGGTCTTCGTTGTGGGCGGCGATGAAGGCCGTGATGTCGGCCTCCAGTTCGGCGGTTGAGCGGTGCACGCCACGTTGCAGCTGCTTTCGCGTCAGTTCCGCGAACCACCGTTCGACCTGGTTGATCCAGCTGGCCGATGTGGGGGTGAAGTGGATGTGCCAGTGTGGGCGTCGGGCCAGCCAGCCCTGGATCTTTGGGGTCTTGTGGGTGGCGTAATTGTCCATCACCAGATGCACGTCCGGCCCCTTTGGCACTGCAGCGTCGATCCTTTTCAGAAAGTCGAGGAACTCGGTGGCGCGATGGCGCTTGTAGCATTTGCCGATCACCGCGCCGGTTGCGATGTCGAGCGCGGCAAACAGCGATGTGGTGCCGTGGCGGATGTAGGTGTGGGTTCTCCGTTCGGCGACGCCCGGTGCCATCGGCAGCACCGGTTGTTCCCGATCCAAAGCCTGGATCTGGGATTTTTCGTCCACGCACAGCACGATGGCCCGGTTCGGCGGCGACATGTACAGGCCGACGATGTCCTGTACCTTGTCGACGAACAAGGGATCGGTGGACAGCTTGAAGGTTTCGCTCCGATGCGGCTGCAGGCCGAAGGCAGTCCAGATCCGGCGGATGGTGGTGTGAGACAGCCCCGTCTCGGCGGCCATCGAGCGGATCGACCAATGGGTGGCGTCCTTTGGAGTTGTATTCAGCGTGCGCTCGATCACCTCGGCGACCTGGGCGTCCTGAACCGTGCGTGGCCGGCCGGGGCGATATTCGTCGGTCAGCCCCTCGATCCGATCCTTCACGAACCGCCTGCGCCATTTCCCGACCGTGTGTTCGTGCACCCCGAGCCTCTCGGCGACTTCCTTGCTTTGCAGCCCTTCCGCGCAAAGCAGGATCATCCGGCACCGGTCCGAAAGTGATCGCGCCGCCTTGTGCCGTCGAACCTGTGTCTCCAGAAAGGTCCGTTCCTCATCGCTCAGAACCACCTCATCCGCCACACGTCCCACCATCGCATCATCTCCTGACTTCCCTCATAAAATGATACGAATTATAGTTCCGGGTGACTAGCGAAAACGGGGTTGGTAGCTCGGATGTACGATCCCTGCAACACTGCCACGTAGAATTATACCGTGTATAAGATCACAGATTTTGGGAAATGCATGCCTTTGAAGCTGAACAACTTCGCAATCCTGATATTGATTTCCGAAGGCGCGCCAATTGGATCAGGTTGAAACCGGACGAAACAGAAATCCCAATGTTTGCGACACTACCACCGGCCATTTATGACGGAATCGACGAGGAATAGAGCCTGATTTCCGCGCCATATGGACTCTGCCGGGCGATTGCCTAAGCTGCGCCGGGTAGAGTGGGGAGCGCACAGCCATGGGTCTGAAAATTGCATCGGATATCGGCGGCACGTTTACCGACACCGTTCTCATCGAGGATGGCCGGTTCGAGTTCGGCAAGGTACTGACCACGCCCGAACAGCCTGACGATGCGGTGATCGAGGGGATAAGGACGCTTCTGGAGGCGCGGTCCGATGGCGCGCGTAAGGCCGATCGCATCGTGCATGGTACGACCCTGTTCACCAACGCGCTGATCGAGCGGAAGGGCGCGCGTACTGCGCTGATTACCACGCGCGGGTTCCGCGACGCGGTCGAGATCGGGCGCGAGCACCGCTACGAGATTTACGATCTGAGGATCGAGAACCCCGCGCCGCTAGCGCCGAGGCACCTGCGCTATGAGGTGAGCGAGCGCATACTGGCCGATGGCAGCGTGCGCCGGGTGCCGGACGATGCGAAGCTGCGCGATCTGGCCGCGCAGTTGAAGGCCGCCGAAGTGGAGGCGGTCGGCGTCTGCCTGCTGCATTCGTATCTCAACGACGCGCATGAACGGCAGGTGGGGCGCATTCTGGCTGAGGAGGCGCCCGAGATGTCGGTGTCGCTATCGTGCGATCTGGTCCCGGAGATCGGCGAGTTCGTGCGCAGCTCCAGCGTGCTGGCCAATGTCTATGTCAAGCGAATTGCCGAACGGTATCTGACCCGGCTTCAGGCGCGGGCCAAGTGCGAGCTGGGCTTGGGTGCGCCGCTCTTCATCATCCAGTCTGACGGGGGGCTGTGCGAGATTGCCGAGGCGACGGACAAGCCCATCCGCCTGGTCGAATCGGGGCCGGCGGGCGGCGCGCTGGCCGCTGCGCACTATGGTGAGCTGCTGGGTCATCCCGATATCTTGGCCTTCGACATGGGCGGCACGACGGCCAAGGCTTGCATAATCGTGGACCATGAGCCGCTGATCGCCAACGAATTCGAGGTGGACCGGCAGTATCAGTTCAAGAAACATTCGGGATTGCCTATCAAGGTTCCGGTCATCGAGCTGATCGAGATCGGCACCGGAGGCGGGTCGATCGCCAAGGTCGATGCGATGATGCGGCTGCAGGTCGGGCCGCAGAGCGCCGGCTCGCAGCCCGGGCCGGCGGCCTACGGGCAGGGCGGGCAAGCGCCGACGGTGACGGATGCGGGGCTGGTGCTGGGCTATCTCGACCCGGCGTTTTTCCTGGGCGGGGCAATGCGGCTGGACTTGGGCCGGGCGCGCGCGGCCATCGAGGATCATGTTGCCGGGCCGCTGGGGATATCGCTGCGTGAGGCGGCGTATGGCATTCACCAACTGGCCAATGAAAGCATGGCCTCGGCCGCGCGGATCCATACGATCGAGCGGGGTCAGAACATTCAGGCGTTTCCGATGTTCGCCACCGGCGGGGCGGGGCCGATGCATGCCTATGGCGTGGCGTCGGCGCTGCGCTGCCCGCGGGTGATCTATCCACTTGGGGCGGGCGTGATGTCGGCGCTGGGGTTCTTGACGGCGCCGATCAGCCTGAGTTTCGCGCGGTCGCGCCCCGGGCGGGTCGACGATCTGGACTGGGCCGAGGCGGGACGCATTGTCGAGGAGATGAAGGCCGAGGGGCGTGATATCCTCAGCCGCAACGTGGCCGAGGAGGGTATAGGCTACCGAGTATTTGCCGACATGCGCTATGTCCTGCAGGGCAGCGAGGTGCGCGTGCCGGTGCCGTTCGAGAGTTTTGGCGCGGACAGCCGAGACGCGCTGATGGACGCGTTCGAGCGGGTCTATGCGGCGGTTTACGGGCATGTGATGCAGGCGCCTGCCGAGTTGATCTCGTGGCGGGTGGTTGTGCATGGGCCCAAGCCCGATCTGATGCTGCGCCGGGATGACGTGGTCGCGGATGCGGATTCAGCGGGTGCCGTGAAAGGGCGGCGCGGGATTTACATTCCGGCCGAGAAACGGATGGTCGAGGTGCCGGTTTACGACCGCTACGCGCTGTCGGCGGGGTGCCGGATGCAGGGGCCGATGATTGTCGAAGAGCGCGAGTCGACCGTGGTCATCAACGGACCGGGGGCCGTGTTTGTCGATGAGTTCGCGAACCTCATCGTTGATCTTGACCGGGTAGAGTAGGGGGCACCATGGCGATAGATCAGATCACACTCGATATCCTGTGGGCGCGGCTGATCGCCACGACGAACGATCAGGCGACGGCGCTGATGCGCTCGTCCTTTACGTCTATCGTGCGGGATGCCGCCGATCTGGCCGCCGGGGTGTTCGACCGGCGGGGGCGGATGATCGCGCAGGCGGTGACGGGTACGCCGGGGCATATCAACTCGATGGCGACGGGGATGCTGCACATATTGCACAGGTTCCCGCCCGACAGCCTGAAGCCCGGTGATGTCATCATCACCAACGATCCGTGGTTCACCGCGTCGCAACTGAACGATATCACCATCGCGACGCCCGTGTTCAAGGATGGCCGGTGCATCGCGGTTTTCGCCAATTGCTGTCATGCGCTGGACATCGGGGGCAGGGGGCTGTCGGCGGATTCGCGATCGGTCTTCGAGGAGGGGCTGCAGATCCCGATCATGAAGCTGATGGATGAAGGCCGGCCAGTGCAGCCGCTATGGGATCTGATCCGCGCGAATGTGCGCACACCTGATGAGGTGGTCGGCGATCTGCATTGCCAGATCACCGGGAATGCGCAGGGGGCCAGGCAGCTCTTGCAGTTTCTCGATGAGTTCGGGCTGGACGATATCGAAGAACTGTCGGATGAGATCATCACCCGCTCAGAGGCAGCGATGCGAAGCAGGATCGCGGCGCTGCCGGACGGGGAATATCCCTATCAGCTGACCGTGGACGGCTTTGACGATCCTCTGGTTATCAAGGCGCGGCTGATCGTCGAAGGCGACCACCTGACAGTGGATTTCGCCGGCTCGCCGGCGCAGGTGCCGCAGGGTGTGAACGTGACGCTGAATTACACGACAGCCTACACGAATTACGGCGTCAAATGCGCGCTGGCCGGTGACATCCCCAACAATGAGGGCAGTTTTCTGCCTCTGACGGTCACCGCGTCGGAGGGCACGTTGCTGAACGCGGCCTTTCCGGCGGCGGTGGGCGGGCGGCATCTGGTGGGGCATTTCCTCCCCTCGGTGGTGATGGGCGCGCTGGCGCAAGCGCTGCCCGATAACGTGATGGCGCCCGGGTTCGATGGGCTGTGGGACACACATATTGCCGGCGTGCAGCGCGGCGGTGAATCGTTTTCCTATACGTGGTTTTCCGCCGGTGGCACCGGCGCGATGAAGGGCAAGGATGGGATGCCCGCCACGGCCTATCCCAGCGGCATTGCCGGCGTGCCGGCCGAAACGATGGAGACGCTCGCCCCGCTGGTGGTGCAGGAGCGGTCCCTGCGGATGGATTCTGGTGGACCGGGCGAATCGCGCGGCGGTCTGGGGCAGGTGATGCGGATCGAGGTGCTGAGCGATCACGATTATCTGTTCTCGGGCCTGTACGAGCGCACGAAGCACCCCGCGCCGGGCCTGCATGGCGGCGGCCCGGGGCAGTCGGGGGCGCTGAGTACCAATAACGGGGCTGATTTGCAGCCCAAGATCACCACCATGCTGCCTCCCGATACGGTGACGACGCTGGAGATGCCCGGTGGCGGTGGCTTTGGCCCGCCCGAACGGCGCGACCCGGCGTTGGTGCTGCGCGACGTGGCCGAGGGATATGTATCGCTGGAGGCCGCGCGCGCGGTGTATGGCGTGGCGATCAACGCGCAGAGGATGTGCGTGGATGAAGAGACAACCGCACAGCTGCGCCGCAAGATGACCGGCGCCTAAAGCGCCAGCGCGTGCAGCCTGCCGAAAATCGCCTGCCGCGCGCTTGCCGCAAAGGCGCCCTGCAGGCGCGAGAGCGATTGCCCCTTGGGCGTCAGCATGAAGATGCTGAGCGGCACACGCGGCGCGAAAGGGCGTAGCGCCAGCGTCGGGTCGGGCGCGCGCGAGAACGGATCGACGAAGGCCACCATGTCATCGCGCACCAGGCCATCGGCCAAGCGCGAGGCGTTCAGCTCCATCCGGATTCGGGGCTGCACACCGTATCTGGCGAAATTGTCGCGGATCAACACGCTTGGCGGGGTGTCGATGTCGAACACGATCAGCGGCACGTCCTCCAGGTCGCCGGGCGTCACATGGTCCAGTCGTGCCAGCGGGTGATGAGCGTCCATCAGGCACATGACATCGGAATCGGTAATATAGGTCTCTTTGACATGGGGGTTGCCGGTGGCACCATGGACAAAGCCGATATCGGCGCGCTTTTGCGCCACCATTTCGACCACACGTTTCGACATCTCGACGTGAAAGCCGGTGGTGACATCCTCGAAACTCCGGCTGAATTCGGTGACGGCCTGCGTCAGCCCGCCGAAGGCCAGCGCCGGGATGGCCGCGACGGTGATCCGCCCGCGCCGCGAGGTTTGCAGCGCATCGACCCCGTCGGAGAACAGCCGCACCTGGTTTTGCAACCTCTCGGCCTCTTCGCGAAGCTGCGCGCCGGCCTGCGTCAGATAGAGCCGGTTCTTGCGCCGTTCGAAGAGGCGCAGACCGGTGGTATCCTCGAACAGCGCGATTGCCTTGCTGACGGCCGGCTGCGTCAGGTTCATGCGGCGCGCGGTTTGCGACACGCTGGCGCAGTCGCAAAGCGTCAAGAAAATCTCGAGATGGCGCAGGTTTGGATGGATCATTCTTTTTAAGTTATGGATATGAGAAATATAATTCAATAGACAACATGCCCCGACGCGGGGTTTGATGGCCCAAACACGATGGGAGATGGGCCGTGAAGCTGTTGTTCGAGCATGAGGAATTCCGGGCGCGCGTGGCGCGGATCAAAGACGCGATGCGCGCGCGGGGTTTTGACGTTTTGCTCATTTCCAATCCGGCGAACCAGTTTTACGCCACGGGCTATGACGGCTGGTCATTCTACACGCCGCAGATGGTGGTTGTTGCGCTGGACGCGGACGAGCCGATCTGGTTCGGCCGCAAGATGGACGCAGTGGGTGCCAGGTTCACCGCCTATCTGGCCGAGGAAAACGTGATTGCCTATCCCGACAAATATGTTGGAAACGATGATTTGCATCCGATGGATTACCTGGTGCAGATCTTGCGCGAAAAGGGTTGGGACAAGGGGCGCATCGGCGCCGAGCAGGATGATTACTATTACAGCGCCAAGTGGAACCGCATCCTGACCGCAGGGATGGGCCAGGGCGAGTTCGAGGACGCTTTCCTTTTGGTCAACCAAGTACGGATGGTGAAATCTGCGCAGGAGATCGAATACATGAGCCAGGCTGGCCAGATCGCGACGCTGGCCATGGACAGCGCGCGGCGATTGGTTCGACCCGGTGTGCGGCAATGCGATGTGATGGCCGAGATCTACCGCGTGACCACCGCCGGCACGCCGGAATTCGGCGGCACCTTCCCGTGCAAGCCGCCCAATGCCATGGTCGGCGAGATGGCCTCGGCCCCGCATCTGAGCTGGACCGACCGCCCGCTGGAGGACGGCGAGGTGTTTTATATCGAGATGGGCGGCATCCGGCACCGCTATCATTCGCCGCTGTCACGCTGTGTCTATACCGGCACGCCGACGCGCGAGGTGCTGAACACGACCGCGATCATCCGCGAGGGGCTGGAGGCCGCGTTGGATGTGGTGCGGCCGGGTGCAGAGTGTCAGGATATGGCGGTTGCCTGGGAAAAAGTGATCCGCAAGCACGGCATCGAGAAGGACAGCCGCATCGGCTATCCCGTGGGGATCGGGTTTCCGCCGACATGGGGTGAGCTGACATGTTCGCTGCGGATGGGCGACGACACGGTGATGGAGGAAAACATGACCTTCCACTGCATTCCCGCGCTCTGGATGGAGCATTACGGCCTTGTCGTGAGCGAGACATTTGCCGTGACGAAGGATGGCGCGCGGCCCTTTGCCAATTGCCCGCGGGAGATGCTGACCGCGGATGGCTGAGGCCCTGCCCGGAAAGGAGACATATGGTTGAGTTCACTACAAGGCCCGAGATTCGCGGCACGTTCGGGGTTGTCACCTCGACGCACTGGATCGCCTCGGCGGTTGGCATGGCGATCCTGGAAAAGGGGGGCAATGCCTTTGATGCGGCGGTTGCGACGGGGTTCGTGCTGCAGGTGGTCGAGCCGCATCTGAACGGGCCGGCGGGCGATCTGCCGGCGATCTTCCACTCAACGCGCGACGGGGCCGAGGGCGTGCTGTGCGCGCAGGGGCCAGCGCCGGAGGCGGCGACCATCGCGGCGATGAAGGACGCCGGGATAGATCAACAGATCCCCGGGTCGGGCCTCTTGGCGACCGTGGTGCCGGGGGCGTTCGACGGCTGGCTGCTGCTCTTGCGCGAATACGGGACGATGGAGCTGGCCGAGGTTCTGAACCCGGCTATCGGATATTGCGAGGACGGGCATCCGATGCTGCCAGCGGTGGCCGAGGCCATAGCGCCGCTGCAGGATTTCTTCGAGGCGGAATGGCCCAGCTCGGCCGAGCTGTGGTGCCCCGGCGGCACCGCGCCCGAGGCGCAGAGCCTGCACCGGAATCCCGATCTGGCGCGCACCTATGGCCGGCTGCGCGATGCGGCAAAGGGCGACACCCGCGAGGCGCGGATCGATGCGGCGCGAGATGAATGGCGCAACGGTTTTGTCGCGGACGCCATCGGGGACTACCTCAAAGATGCCGAAGCGATGGACGTGACAGGCCGGCGCAATTCCTCACTGTTGACACGCTCGGATATTAGCGGCTGGCAGGCCGGTTTTGAGGCGCCGGCGACGATAGACTATCACGGCTGGACTGTTTGCAAGACGGGGCCTTGGGGGCAGGGGCCCGTTCTGCTGCAGGCGCTGCAGATCTTGCGCAATTTCGATATCGCGTCGATGGATCCTTTCGGCACCGACTTCGTGCATACCGTCATCGAGGCGATCAAGCTGGCCTATGCCGACCGCGAGGCGTATTATGGAGATCCCGATTTTCACGACATCCCGATGGAGAAGCTTCTGGGCGCCGACTATGGTCAGACCCGCGCGGCGCTGATCGGTGACGCGGCCTCGACAGAGCAGCGGCCCGGTGTGATCGAGGGCTTCGAGGCGCAGGCCGAGGGGGTCAATATGCGCGCGGCGCGCGAGATCGAGGTGATTGACGACCCCGCGACGGGCGAGCCGACGATGGCGCATCTGACCAATACCAAGGGCGACACGGTACATCTGGACATCATCGACCGCTGGGGAAATCTGGTATCGTCCACGCCCTCGGGCGGGTGGCTGCAATCCAATCCGGTGGTGCCGGGATTGGGATTCGCGCTGAATTCGCGCGCACAGATGTTCTGGCTGGACGAGGGGTTGGCGTCGTCGCTGAAGCCAGGCGCGCGCCCGCGCACGACGCTGACGCCGACGATCGCACGGCACGAGGACGGCGCGATGCTGGCCTTCGGGACGCCTGGCGGGGACCAGCAGGATCAGTGGCAGCTGATCTGGTTCCTGCGTTTCGTCCATCACGGTCTGGACTTGCAGCAGGGGATCGATGCACCGCTGTTTCACTCGGCGCATTTTCAGTCGTCCTTCTATCCTCGGCGCGCGTCGCCCGGCGAGATGATGATCGAAGAGACGATCGGCGCGGATGTGATCGACGCGCTGCGCGCACGTGGTCATTCGGTGAATGTCGCGCAGGCTAACACGATCGGCCGGTTGACCGCCGCGCTGCGTCATGCGGACGGGCAGGTGCAGGCTGCGGCCACCCCGCGCCTGATGCAAGCCTATGCGATCGGACGGTGAGCATGGCGCGGACCCACCCCCGCGCGGCGCTGTTGACGCGGACTATGGTTCTGGCGGATGCTGAAACCTGTGCCATTGTGGGGGATCGATGATGAGCGAAATTACCCGCGTCCGCGGCCACGCCAGGGGGCGCAATTCCGGCAGCGCCGCGAATGGCTTTGCTTGGGCCGTCGCCACGTCGCAGGTGGCGACGGACGATCTTTATGAGCAGACGCACAGCACGCTGGCGCGGATCGACGCGATCCTGGCGCGGATGAATACCGACCGCACCCGCGCAGTGACGGCGACGGTCTATATCACCGACATCACCCAAAAGCAGCAGATGGATCGTGCCTGGTGCGAATGGGTGGGCGACGATCCCGCGCACTGGCCGCAACGCGCCTGCGTCGAGGCGGCGCTGCATGAGAACGATCTTGTCGAGGTGGTCCTGATGGTCGCTCTCTAGCCCGGGGCGCGCCCGACCACCGCCTTGATACCAAGCGAGCCTGAATTATAACCAACAAGGAGAGAGAGAAATGAAAACCCTGACCAGACTTTTCGTCGCGACGGCCCTGACCGGCGTGATTGCCCCGGCCGCCTTTGCCGAGAAATGGGACATGCCCATGGCCTATGCCGCGTCGAACTTCCATTCTGAGGTGGGCGCGAAGTTTGCGCAATGCGTCACTGACGGCACCGACAGCGAGATCGAGATCGTAACCCACCCGTCCGGGTCGCTCTTTCCCGGCGCGCAGATTAAGCGCGCGGTGCAGACCGGGCAGGTCCAGATTGGCGAACGTCTGTTGTCGGCGCATCAGAATGACAATGTGCTCTACGGGTTCGATTCCATCCCGTTTCTGGCCACGTCGTTTGACGCGTCCGGCACCCTCTGGGAGGTGGCAAAACCAACCATCGAAGAGGCGCTGGCCTCCGAGAACCTGACGCTGCTCTATTCGGTGCCATGGCCGCCGCAGGGCTTTTACTCGCGCGACGAAGTGACGTCGGTGGCCGATATGGAGGGCATGAAATTCCGGTCCTTCAACAACATCACCACCCGCCTGGCCGAACTAATGAACATGCTGCCCGTCACCATCGAGGCCGCCGAGCTGAGCCAGGCCCTGGCGACCGGCGTGGCCGATGCGATGATTACCTCGGGCGCGACCGGGTATGACCGCAAGGTATGGGAAAGCCTCAACTATTACTACGAGGTCGATGCGTGGCTGCCGCGCAACTACATCATCGTCAATTCCGATACCTGGAACGATGTGAACGACGACAACAAGGGCGTCATCCGGGATTGCGCGGCCGCCGCCGAGGCCGAAGGGCTGCAACGCTCCAAGGATTACACCCAGTTCACGCTGGACGGCTTGCGCGAGGGCGGCATGGAAGTGGGCCCGCCCAGCGAACAGCTGGAGACTGATCTCAAGGGTGTCGGCGCGGTCCTGACCGACGAATGGCTGGAAGAGGCGGGCGACGAAGGTCGCGCCATCGTCGATGCCTACAAGGCAAAGGCCGAATAAGGCCGGTCTGGGGGGTGCGGTCTGCGCCCCCCTGTTTTCCTTCAGGTAGGGGGACCGTGCATGGCACTGGCAAGGATAATGCGTGCGGGGCTTGACGGGCTCTACCGGCTGACCGGCGCGTTGGCCGGAATCGCCTTGGTGATGATCCTGGTTCTGGTGATGGGGCAGATGGCCGCCCGCTGGACCGGCGAGGTGTTTCCCGGGAGCGCGGAATATGCAGGTTATGCGATGGCCGCTGCGTCGTTTCTGGCCTTTGCCAATGCGCTGAACCATGGCAGCCATATCCGGGTGTCGATCCTGCTGAATGCGGTGCCGGAAAAGGCACGGTATCTGCTTGAGATCTGGTGTTTCGTCATCGGCGCCGCGATGATGTGGTATTTCGTCTATTACGGTCAGAAATTCATCTACTGGTCCTGGAAATTCGGCGAACGCTCGCAAGGGCAGGACGCCGTTTTGCTGTGGATTCCGCAGTCCCTGATGTTGTTTGGCGCGGTCGTTCTGGCGATCAGCCTGACCGATCATCTTGTTTCGGTGCTGGTTCACGGGCGCAGCCGGATCGTGCGCAATCTCGCCGATCAAAGCCACGCGGAGTAGGCCGGAATGGAAGATGCCGCAATAATCATCCTGTTCGTTTTCGTGCTGTTCACCCTCTTGGGCACCGGTGTCTGGGTGGGCCTCGCACTGATGGGCGTGGCCTGGGTGGGGATGGAGCTGTTCACGTCGCGCCCCGTGGGCGACGTGATGCTGACCACGATCTGGTCGGCCAGTTCCAGCTGGACATTGACGGCATTGCCGATGTTCATCTGGATGGGCGAGATCCTCTATCGTACGCGATTGTCCGAAGACATGTTCAAGGGGCTGTCGCCCTGGATGGCGGTGCTGCCGGGGGGCCTGCTGCATACCAATATCGCCGGCTGCACGGTGTTCGCGGCCGTGTCAGGCTCGTCCGCGGCGACGCTGACGACGGTCGGCAAGATGTCCATCCCCGAGCTGCGCCGCCGCAATTATCCCGAGCATCTGGTGGTGGGCACGCTGGCCGGCGCGGCGACGCTGGGCCTGATGATCCCGCCGTCGCTGACGCTGATTGTCTATGGCGTGACCGTGAACGAGAGCATCTCCAAGCTGTTCTTTGCCGGCGTGATGCCGGGTTTCGTTCTGGCCGCGATGTTCATGGGCTATGTTGCGATCTATTCGTTCACCTCGAAGAACTGGAACCCCGATGACGAGGAGAGGCTCAGCTTTTTGCAGAAGATCAGCAATTCGCGGTTTCTGATCCCGGTGCTGCTGCTGATCTCGGTGGTGATAGGGTCGCTTTATCTGGGCTATGCCACTGCGACGGAGGCAGCGGCGATCGGCGTGGTGGGCGCGCTGATCTTGGCCGCGCTGCAGGGCTCGCTCAGCTGGTGCAGTTTCACGCAGAGCCTGATGGGCGCCACGCGCACCAGCGCGATGATTGCGCTCATCCTGGCGGGGGCCGCGTTTTTGTCGCTTGCCATGGGGTTTACCGGGCTGCCGCGGGGCCTGGCCGACCTGATCGCGCATTGGGATCTGTCGCGCTTTCAACTGTTGATGGTCCTGCTGGTCTTCTACATCATTCTGGGCTGTTTCCTGGACGGCATCTCATCCGTCGTGCTGACCATGGCAGTGGTCGAGCCGATGGTGCGCGAGGCGGGGATCGACCTAATATGGTTCGGCATTTTTGTGGTCGTTGTGATCGAAATGGCGCAGATCACGCCGCCTATCGGGTTCAACCTGTTCGTGCTGCAGGGCATGACCGGTCACGAGATGGGCTATATCACGAAATGCGCCTTCCCTATGTTCCTTCTGATGATCGTGATGGTTTTCGTGCTGATCGCGTTCCCCGATCTGGCGTTATGGTTACCCGAGACGATCGTGGCGCGGGAATAGGGCATGTCGCAAATGCCGGTCATCGGGCGCGTTCTACGGGGCTGTTGCATTGATCGGAAACTTTGGTGACGTTCAGTGTTTTGAGGTTGCGAATGTCCCGTAGATCACCATTCAAACACCACCGCTTCCCGCGTGAGATTATTCTGTGCGCTGTTCGGCATTGTTGCAGAACTCGCGCCTGAAGCGTGACTTCCCCTTTTCTCATTGATGTCATGCCACACGAAAGATCTCGGCGGTGCCGAGGGCGTTGAAGCGGTTCATGAGGGGGATGCGGATGTGGATTTCGGCGGTCTGTCGGTTGGGGTCTCTGGCTGCGATGCGCTCGCCGAAGGATTTCAGACAGCGCATCTTGGCCTCGATCCGGCTGCGCGCGTGGTATCTGGTCCACCGTTTCCAGAAGCGCCCGGCCGTAGTGACGGGTGGCGCGCAAGGTTTCGTTCCGAACCCGCGCAGCTGGGCAATCTTCCTTCCACGGCCGACCGTTCTTGCGGACCGGAATGATCGGGACGGC
>JAEKDP010000018.1 GCA_016521575.1 Rhodobacteraceae bacterium F11138
AAGAGCGACATAGAGTTGGCGCGTGACGCGGTTAAGTTGCCGATTCAGGAGGTTGGTTTGCGTGTCGGGATCGGTGGGGATGATTTGTTGCCCTATGGTCATGACAAGGCGAAGGTGAGCCAGTCTTTCATTGACGGTGTTCAGGGCAATGCGGATGGCAAGCTGATCCTGGTGACGGCGATCAATCCGACGCCTGCGGGCGAGGGCAAGACGACGACGACGGTTGGCCTGGGTGACGGTTTGAACCGGATCGGCAAGAAGGCGATGATCTGCATCCGCGAGGCCTCTCTGGGTCCGAATTTCGGCATGAAGGGCGGGGCCGCGGGGGGCGGTCTGGCGCAGGTTGTTCCGATGGAGGACATGAACCTGCATTTCACCGGCGATTTTCACGCCATCACCAGCGCGCATTCCCTGCTGAGCGCGATGATCGACAACCATATCTACTGGGGCAATGACCTGGGCATCGACACGCGCCGCGTGGTGTGGCGCCGGGTGGTGGACATGAACGACCGTGCGTTGCGCCAGATCACGGCGTCTCTGGGGGGCGTGTCCAACGGGTTCCCGCGCGAGGCGGGGTTTGACATCACGGTGGCGTCCGAGGTGATGGCGATCCTGTGCCTGGCGACCAATCTTGCGGATCTGCAAAAGCGTCTGGGGGACATCATCGTGGCGTACCGGCGTGACAAGACTCCGGTCTATGCGCGCGACATCAAGGCGGACGGGGCGATGACGGTGCTCTTGAAGGACGCGATGCAGCCCAACCTGGTGCAGACGCTGGAAAACAACCCGGCCTTCGTGCATGGTGGCCCGTTCGCCAATATCGCCCATGGCTGCAATTCGGTGATCGCGACGACGACGGCGCTGAAACTGGCGGATTACGTGGTGACCGAGGCCGGGTTCGGGGCCGACCTGGGGGCCGAGAAATTCATGAACATCAAGTGCCGCAAGGCCGGGATCGCGCCCGCGGCGGTGGTCGTGGTGGCGACGGTGCGGGCGATGAAGATGAACGGCGGCGTGGCCAAGGCGGACCTGGGGGCGGAAAACGTCGCCGCGGTTCAGGCGGGCTGTGCCAACCTGGGGCGGCATATCGAGAACGTCAAATCCTTTGGCGTTCCGGTGGTGGTGGCGATCAACCATTTCGTGACCGACACCGATGCCGAGGTCGAGGCGGTGCGCGAATACGTCACCGGCCACGGTTCGCAGGCGGTGCTGAGCCGGCACTGGGAACTGGGTGGCGAAGGGGCCGAGGATCTGGCCCGCAAGGTGGTCGAGATCGTCGACGCCGGCCAGGCCAATTTCTCGCCGATCTACCCGGACGAGATGGGGCTGTTTGACAAGATCGAAACCATCGCCCGGCGGATCTATCGCGCCGACGAGGTGCTGGCGGACAAGAAGATCCGCGATCAGCTCAGGGATTGGGAAGCGGCGGGCTATGGCCACCTGCCGGTGTGCATGGCCAAGACGCAATACAGCTTCACCACCGACCCCAACCGCCGCGGCGCGCCCACGGGCCACAGCGTGCCGGTGCGCGAAGTCCGCCTGAGCGCGGGCGCCGGGTTCATCGTGGTGGTCTGCGGCGAAATCATGACCATGCCCGGCCTGCCCAGAACCCCCAGCGCAGAAAACATCCACCTCAACCAAAACGGCCAGATCGAAGGGTTGTTCTAGGGAATGTTCAGATGATCCGTAAAATCCTGGTCCCGGTGCGTGGAGACGGCAAGGGCGACAATGTTCTGGCCCATGCCGCCGCCATGGCGCACCGCAACAAGAGCCATCTGGTCATTGCGCATTGCCGCGCCCGTCCGGAAGATCTGTTGCCGTTCGGCGTGCCCGTACCGGCGATGTTTCGCAAGCAGATGATGCGGCAGGCCGAGGAACTGGCCAATGTGGAGGAGCAGAGCCTGGTCGCGGAACTGCAGGCGCTGGCGGCCAAGCTGGATCTGGCCCTGGGGCATGCGTCGGATGGTGGTGGACGGGCAACGGCATCCTGGGTCGAGGAGACCGGGAAGCAGGTCGATGTGATCCGCCGCCACGGACGTCTGGCGGACGTGATCGCCGTGGCACAGCCGGATGTGGACCGCAATCTTGGGGCCAACACGTTGAAAGCGGCGCTGTTCCGCACCGGGCGGCCGGTCATGATGGTGCCAAACGGGGTCGAGCCGCCGTCCGGGCTGGGCGGTCATGTCAGCGTGGCCTGGAACGGGTCGCTGGAAAGTTCGCGTGCCGTCACCATGACGCTTCCGGTCCTGCATTCCGCCGATCAGGTGACGATACTGTCCTCGGGCGGCGAGCCAAGTTCGGCGACGGCCGAGGATCTGCAAGGCTATCTGGCGGCACATGGTGTAACGGCGCGGATCCACCGGTTCACGGGGTCGGGCAACGTTGGCAAGACGCTCCTGTCGTCCAGTCAGGATGTGGGCGCGGATACGCTGATCATGGGGGCATATGGCGACAGCCACGAGAAGGAGACGATCTTTGGCGGCAACACCCAGCATATCGTCGACAAGGCGAAAATGCCGGTCATTCTGGTTCATTGAAGCGCGCTGCATGACACGCGCGCCGGGTGAGAACGAACAAACGATCTGCCGGTGAGAACGGTGGGCGGTGCGGCGTGACACTCTCGCGTCAAAAGTGAGATATCCAGGGAGGATACCATGAACTTCACGAAACGTATGTTTGTCCAATTGGCGGGGGCGACTGCTCTTGCCGGCGCGTTTGCGGCCCCGGTGGCGGCGTTCGAACCGACCAAACCGGTGGATTTCGTCATTATGGCCGGTGCCGGTGGCGGCGCTGACCAGATCGCCCGCTTTCTGCAATCGGTTGCCGAGAAAAAGGATCTGACATCCCGCCCGCTGGTGCCCAACAACAAGGGCGGCGGTTCGGGGGCCGAGGCTTTGATTGCCCTGAACGGATCCAAGGACCCGGATCACACCATTCTGGTGACGCTGAATTCGTTCTTCACCACGCCGTTGCGCCAGGACAACCTGGGCATCGATGTTCAGGCCTTCACCCCGGTTGCGATGATGGGGGTCGATCCGTTCGTGCTGTGGGTACACAAGGACAGCGGCATCACCAGCTTTGAGCAGTGGCTCGAAAAGGTGAAAGAAGGCGGGTATGTCATGGGGGGCACCGGCAAGGGGCAGGAAGACAGCCTTGTCATCACCTTCCTTGAGCAGAATTACGATCTGGACATCAAGTACATCCCCTACAAGGGCGGCGGCGCGGTGGCCAAGGATCTTGCCGGTCAGCAGATCATGGCCAGCGTGAACAACCCGGCCGAAGCCAAGGGTTTCTATGCCTCGGGTGACGTGGTGCCCTTGGTGGCCTTCTCGGACGAACGGCTGGACGCTTTCCCGGATGTTCCGACCATCAAGGAGCTGGGCAAGGACTTCAGCTATTACAACCAGCGGGCCGTGGTCGGTGCGCCGGGCATGTCGGACGATGCGGCGGCCTATTATCAGGACTTGTTCAAGACGATCTACGACACGCCGGAATGGCAGGAATACATGGCTTCGGAAAGCCTGTCGCCGCTGTGGATGGGACCGGATGAGCAGAAGGCGTACTGGACTACCCAGGTCGAACGCCACAAGGAACTGCTGGCGGCGATGGGCGAATAGACCCAGCTGCACGCCATGCCTGCACAAATGTCTTGAAGGAGGGCCAGATGCGCCTTGCAGAAATCGTCACGGCCGGCGTTCTGGCCCTCATGTCCATCTATCTGATGTTCAAAAGTACTGAATTGAACATCGGCTATATTCCCGAGGAAGGCCCCGGCGGCGGGTTCTGGCCGTTCTGGCTGTCCGGGATCATGCTGATCTGCACCGGCCTGATCGCGTTCAACTGGTACCGGCGCACGTCGCCGCCGTCGCAATCCACCGAAGTGCTGCTGGACGGGTATGGCAAGCGCACGCTTGTTCTGGTCGGTGGCGGATTGCTGGGTTTCATCGCGCTGATAGACATCATATCGATGTACGGCGCGATGGTGGTCTTTCTGATCTACTACCTGCGGTTCCTGGGCCGGCACAGCTGGAAATTGACTGCGATCCTGTCGATTTCGATCCCGGTCGTGTTCTTTGTCTTCTTCGAGGCGCTGATGCGCATAACCCTGCCCAAGGGCATGAAGTTCACCGAGCCGTTCTACAACTTTCTCAACACAATCATCTACTGATCCCGCCAGCCTGAACAGCGCGCGACAGGGGAGGAAACCGCGATGGAAATTCTGGGTCTATTGACCGACGGTGTTCTGGTGTCTTTGATGCCGATCAACATCATGCTGATCCTGGTCGGCGTGACGTTGGGCCTGTTCATCGGCGCGATGCCGGGGCTGGGTTCGGTGAACGGTGTGGCGATCCTGTTGCCGATCACCTTTCTGGTGCCGCCGGGGTCCGCCATCATCTTTCTTGCGGCGATCTATTACGGAGCCATGTACGGGGGCGCGATCAGTTCGATCACCCTGGGCATTCCAGGGGCGTCGACCGCGGTGGCGACCACGTTCGACGGCAGACCGCTGGCGCTGAAGGGGCGCGCCAGCCTGGCGCTGGTGACGGCGGCGATCGCGTCTTTTGTCGGCGGCACCGTGTCCAACGTGCTGTTTACCATCTTTGCCCCGCTGCTGGCCAAGGTGGCGCTGATCTTCGGTCCGCCCGAGATCTTCGCCCTGATGTTGCTGGCCTTTGCCACCTTTGTCGGGTTGGGCGGCGACGATATTCCAAAGACCATCCTGTCGATCTGTCTGGGTCTGGTGTTCGCCGCCGTTGGCTTTGATGAAATATCGGGCGCGCCGCGGCTGGTGTTCTTTGACATCACCGGTTTTCTGCACGGCATCAATTTTCTGGTTCTGGCAATCGGGGTCTATGGCATTGGTGAAATGATCTGGACCATAGAGAGTACAAGGGGCGAAATCACCACCACCGAGGCCAAGATGAGTGTCAAGGGCATCGTCGCGGATTCCAAGGAAGGCATGCGGCGGGGCTGGAAGGGCACCGGGGTCGGGTCTTTCCTGGGATTTTTCGTCGGCATCCTGCCCGCGGCGGGGGCAACCCCGGGGTCGTTGATGTCCTATGGGGTGGCCAAGCTGATGGCGAAGAACCCGAAAGAATTTGGCCAGGGGCATCCCGGAGGTGTCGCGGCACCCGAAGCGGCCAACAACTCGGCCTCGACCGGGGCGATGCTGCCGATGCTGACCCTGGGTATTCCCGGGTCTCCGACCACTGCGATCCTGCTGGGGGGGATGGTGATCTGGGGGCTGACGCCGGGTCCACGGCTGTTCACGGACCAGCCCGAATTCGTCTGGGGCCTGATCGGGTCTTTCTATATCAGCAATGTCTTTGCGCTGATCGTGAACCTGGCCTTCATTCCGCTGTTCATCTGGATGCTGCGGATGCCGTTCACGGTTCTTGCGCCTTTGATCTTCGTGCTGTCGGTCGTGGGTGGCTATGCGGCAACGCAGGACATGCATGATGTCTGGCTGATGCTGGCCTTTGGTTTTGGCGCATTCTTCCTGCGCAAGCTGGATTATCCCCTGGCACCGGCGGTTCTGGCCATCGTGCTGGGTCCGATTGCCGAACCGACGCTGCGCCAGTCCCTGCTGTTGTCTTCGGGGGATGCGACGATCTTCTTCACGCGTCCGATTGCCGGGCCGATCACGATCATCGCGATCATTCTGATCCTGCTGCCGCTGTTCAAGGTGATCCTCACCAGGATGCGGGGGGGCGACGCCACGCAGGCCTGATGGCCGGCAGGGCGGTTTTCATATATACTGGCGGGGGCGCAGGTCAGGCGCCCCGCGATCGACGGAAAGGGAAACCCCATGTCTGATACTGCGCAGGCCTTCAATGCCTGGAACCCCGGTCTGACTTCGGAAATCCCGGACGCGCTGATGCCTCTGGTGACGCTGTACCGGCAGCAGAATTCGACCGTCAGCTATACGCAAGCCTGTGAGGCGGCCACGTTCTGCGGACGCAAGCCCATGGAAATGGTGGCTTTTACCGCCAGCCGTCTGGCGTGCCACGAACTGCTTGTGCGGCTGATGGCGGATATCAATATCCCCGATGGTCCAGAATATCCCGAGCTGGGCGAACACCTGCGCGGGATGGCCGCCACGATCCTTGAGCGGTATATTCAGCCCTCGATGCCGGGGCTGGAACAGGAATTCGCCCGTCTGCGCGAACGTATCGAGCAAAAACTGCGGACCCGGCTGGAACAGGACGTGGATGGGCGCGCCGCGACCGACGAGCGGGCCGGCAAGGGGCTGCTTGCCCGTCTGGGCAAACCCAAATCCCCCGTGGCCCAGACCGAGGCCCCCGAAGTGCAGGCCCTGTTGCAGTGGCAGGCCGAGGTGGAGCGGCCGGGCGATGCGTTCGAGCTGGCCTGTCTCAAGGGGCTTCTGGCCATTGTCGGCGGCATCGTCGGGCAGCGCGGAAGACTGTTCGCGGATCGCGATCTGGTGTTGAAATGGGCCGCGAACTGGGTCTGCAATGCCTATGGCGGCCACCGGATCGGGCAGATGATTCAACCGATGATCCGCGAGGCCGTTGCCGCAGAAGGCTATCGCATCCTGCCATTTCAGTCCGCGCCCCTGTTCATGAGCGTCAAGGGCGGCCCCGGCGCGGGAAAAAGCACCCTGCGCCCGTTGCAAAGGGACCTGGCCGCCCGGCTGGGTGTGCCGTGGGAAGACTTTGCCAAGATCAGCCCGGATTATTGCCGCAAGTTTCTGCTGGATTATGACAGTCTGGGCGCGAACTACAAATATGCCGCCGCTTTCACTGCACAGGAACTGGAGATCATCGACAAGAAGATCGACCGCTATATGGAGGCGAAAGCCGAGAAATCGGAAATTCCCCATGTGCTGATCGACCGGTTCCGTTTTGACAGTTTCATGCCCGCGCCATTCCAGAAGCCGGGCGGCACGCTGCTCAGCCGGTTTGCCGATACGGTCTATCTTTTCTTCATGATCACGCCGCCGCAGGACACGGTGGAGCGGGCGTGGCAGCGCGGGTTGAACACCGGGCGCTACAAGGCGCTGGATGACATGCTGCATTTCAACGTCGAGGCGAACATCGGCATGCCGCAGCTGTTCTTCAACTGGGTCAAGAAGACAAACCAGAAAATCCATTTTGAATTTCTGGACAACCGCGTTCCCCTGGGCGAACGGCCAAGAACCGCCGCGTTCGGCTGGAATGACAGCATTACCATTCTGGATCCCGACTGCATGCGCAGCATGGCGCGCTACCGCAATGTCGACATTGAGGCGAAAACCCCCCAGACGGTGCTGTTGCCCGGTGATCCTCCCGGGCCGGATATTCTGGAGGAATGCCTGGCCAAGGTGTCCAGCGTGACGATAGCGGATCGCGATACGCTGACCGTGCAGATCCAGAGCCGCGCCGGCGGCTGCATCTATGCGCAAGAGGACGCGCTGGATCGCCTGTCGCTGCGCGCTGCCTGTCAGCGTCTGGCCGAGCGCGGCGGCAAGGGTGCGGGCATCTTTGCGGATCGCGACACGGTCGAGCCGCCGGATTTCGAGACGGAGCGGCGCTTCTCTGTCGGGCAGTGGGGCAAGGGGTGAAATCCCGGGTTTGTTCCGGCGGCTGAGGTTCCGGGCCCCAGCCGCCGTGCCTGGCACATGGTCTACTTGACGGATCGGTGGAAATCGTCACGCGCGCAGAGGGCCGCGCCAGATATGCGCGGATACTTGCAATCCGGTTGGGCGGGCCGCATATCCGAAGGAAATAACAGACCGGAGCCACAATGATCCGCCTCGCATTTCTTGTCCTTGTCCTTTTCAGCGCCTCCGCCGCGATTGCCGAAACCCGCGTGCCGCGCACCCAGACCGAAATATCGCTGGGCTTTGCGCCGCTGGTCAAACAGGCGGCCCCCGCGGTGGTGAACATCTATGCCCGCCGGGTGGTCGAGGCGCGCCAAAGCCCCTTTATGAATGACCCGTTCTTTGAAGACTTCTTTCGCAGTTTCGCCAATCCGCAGCCCCGGGTGCAGAATTCGTTGGGCTCGGGTGTGATCCTGTCCGAAGACGGCATCGTGGTGTCGAACTATCACGTTGTGGGCATGGCAACGGACATCCGCGTGGTGCTGACGGACCGACGCGAGTATTCGGCCCGCGTGCTGCTGGGGGATCAGGAAAGCGATCTGGCGATCCTGCAACTGGAAGAGGCGGCGGACCTGCCGTATCTCAGCCTGCGCGATTCCGATCAGGTCGAAGTCGGTGAACTGGCAATGGCGATCGGCAATCCCTTTGGTGTCGGGCAGACCGTCACCAGCGGCATCGTGTCCGGGCTGGCGCGGTCGGGGGCCGCGACCGGGCAGGCACGGGGGTATTTCATCCAGACCGACGCGGCGGTCAATCCGGGCAATTCCGGCGGGGCGCTGATTGATGTGAACGGCGACCTGATCGGCATCAATACGTCGATCCTCAGCCGCTCTGGCGGGTCCAACGGAATCGGGTTTGCCATCCCGGCGAACCTGGTGGCCGAGTTCGTGCATCAGGCCCGGCTGGGGAACGAACGGTTCGAACGGCCCTGGGCGGGCATGTCGGGCCAACCGGTGAATTCGGACCTGGCGGATTCTCTGGGGTTGTCGGTGCCCGAAGGGATCGTGATTTCCGACCTGCACCCCTCCAGCCCGTTTGCGCAGGCGGGTATGGCGGTGGGCGATGTGATCACCCATGTGGGCGGTCAGCCGGTGAATTCCCCGCAGGAGATGCTGTTTCGCATGACCGTGGCCGGGATCGGCGAAGCGGCTCGGGTGGCCTGGGTGCGCGATTCCGAACAGCGTGAAAGCACGGTGGCGATGTTGTCCGCGCCGGATGATCCGCCGGCACAGGAACTGACGCTGGGCAAGCGCACGGTCCTGCCGGATTTGACCGTGGCGCGGGCGAACCCGGCTGTGATTGCACGGTTTGGCCTGTCGCTGACGACCACCGGGGTCATTGTCACCGATCCCGGCGCATTGGCTGCGCGTGTGGGATTGCAGACCGGGGATGTGATCCGCTCGATCAACGGGCGGGAGGTGGAAACCAGCAAGGATGTGAAATCGGCCCTGACCCGCCCCGGGCGCACCGTCCGTATCGAATTGTTGCGGCGGGGCCAGCGCATGGGCCTGCGGTTCCGGCTTTAGGTCGGGCAATCCCTGATGGATCTGTTCAGCCCCAAGGATGAAAACGAAAACGCAACCGGGCAGTCCGCCGATACCCGGCCCCTGGCAGATGTGCTGAGGCCGAAAAGCCTGAATGATGTCATCGGTCAGGACAAACTGCTTTCGGCGCAGGGTCCGCTTGGTTCCATGCTGGCCGCCGGCCGGATTTCTTCGATCATTCTCTGGGGGCCGCCGGGTGTTGGCAAGACCACGATCGCGCGGCTGCTGGCCCGCGAGACGGGTCTGTATTTTGAACAGATGAGCGCGATCTTCAGCGGTGTCGCCGATTTGAAGAAGGCTTTTCAGGCAGCCCGGGATCGCAAGGCGATGGGGCAGGGCACGTTCATGTTGATCGACGAAATACATCGGTTCAACAAGGCGCAGCTGGATTCCCTTTTGCCGGTCATGGAGGACGGGACCGTGACGGTTTGTGGCGCGACCACGGAAAACCCGTCATTCAATGTCAACCGGGCCGTGTTGAGCAGATGCCAGATCATGACGCTGGAACGGCTGGACGAGGATGCGCTTGCCGGGTTGTTGGCGCGCGCCGAGGACAAGACCGGGCAGACCCTGCCGCTGACGGACGATGCCAGAATGCTAGTGTGCGGAATGGCCGACGGCGATGGGCGTGCCTTGCTGAACATGGCCGAAAGCGCACTGTCCTGGCCGCAGGGAACGGTCTATGGCCCGCAAGAGGTCGCCAACCGGCTCAGCCGCAGGGCGGCGCAATATGATCGAGCGGGCGAAAATCACTATGCCCTGGCAAGTGCGATCCAGAAGTCGATCAGGGGATCGGACCCCGAGGCGGCGATCTATTGGGTCAACCGGGCACTTGAGGGGGGCGAGGATCCGCGTTTTATCCTGCGGCGCCTGACCATGATCGCTTGGGAAGACGTGGGGCTGGCGGATCCGGAAGCCTCCAGGGTCTGCCTGAGCGCGTGGGACACCTATGACAGGCTGGGCAGCCCCGAAGGGGATCTGGCGCTGTCGCAGGCGGCGATCTATCTGGCCTTGGCGCCCAAGTCCAATGCTGGCTACGTCGCCTACAAGGCCGCGCGCGCGGATGCGCGGGAAAGCGGCTCCAGGCCCCCCCCGATGAGCATCATCAATGGCGAAACAAAGGCGATGCGCGACCTTGGGTACGGCGAGGGCTATCAATACGATCACGATCACCCCGATGCCTTTTCGGGTCAGAATTTCTTTCCTGACGGGATGCCCCGGCCCGGGCACTATCAGCCCGTGGAACGGGGGTTCGAGCGGGAGCTTTCCAAGAGAACGCGATACTTCGAGAAACTGCGACACGAGCGCAAGCCGGGGTCGGATTGACCCGGCCTGACATCAGCCCGCAGGATAACGACCCGTTGGGGGCAAGACCCGATAGGCGGTCTTGCCAGCGTCTGATGCGGATCGTGCCGGGCACCCAGGGCGTTGCAAATCCTTGACTCTGCCAGCACGGCGCGCGACATCCCGCCCATGATGACGACAGTATCCCTTGTGGCGCTTGGCGGCGCGATCGGTGCGGCGTTGCGATACCTGACGGGTATCGGCGTGCTGCGCCTGTTGGGACATCAGGATTTCCCGGTTGCAGTCATGATTGTGAACGTGCTCGGGTCCTTCCTGATGGGGGTTTTCGTGGTGGCGGCGGCACAGCGCGGGCTGACCCATTTCAGCCCCTTCGTGATGACCGGGTTGCTGGGCGGGTTCACCACATTTTCGGCATTCTCACTGGAAACCATGACATTGATCGAACGCGGGGCCACGGGGCAGGCGGCATTGTATGTGCTGTTGTCGGTGGGCCTGTCCGTCGCGGCGCTGGCGCTGGGGCTGGCGGCGGCACGAGGAGCATTCGCATGAGCGGCGTACAAACCATCGCGGTTGGTGAACAGGACGGGGACCAGCGGCTGGACCGTTGGTTGCGCGGGTTGTTTCCCCATGTCAGCCAGGGCCGTATCGAAAAGATGTGCCGCAAGGGTGAACTGCGCATCGACGGTGGCCGGGTCAAGGCGTCGACGCGGGTGCAGGCGGGTCAGCAAGTGCGGGTTCCGCCATTGCCGGACGCGGATCATCGCCCGGCTCCTGCGCCGACCCGGATCAGCGATGCGGATGCCCGGATGATCCGCGATTGCGTGATCTACAAGGATGACCAGATCATTGCCATCAACAAGCCCGCAGGGCTGGCGGTGCAGGGTGGCAGCGGTCAGACGCGCCATGTGGACGGGCTGGCCCCTGCGTTGCAGTTCGATCTGCCCCAAGCTCCACGCCTGGTGCACCGGTTGGACAAGGATACGTCGGGCGTGCTGGTTCTGGCCCGCACCCGCGATGCCGCGCGGGCTTTGACGGCCGCGTTCCGCCACCGCAACACGCGCAAGATATACTGGGCCCTGGTCGCGGGGGTGCCGACCCCCTATCTGGGCGAGATCAAGACCGGGCTGGTCAAGGCGCCTGGCCATGGCGGTCAGGGTGAGGGCGAGAGAATGATCGCGGTCCATCCTTCCGAGATCGACCAGACACCGGGCGCCAAGCGGGCCCATACCTATTATGCCACCCTGTACCGGGTGGCCGGGCGCGCGTCCTGGGTCGCGATGGAGCCGGTGACCGGCCGCACCCATCAGCTGCGTGCGCATATGGCCGGGATCGGGCATCCGATTGCCGGCGATGGCAAATACGGCGGGTCGGGTCAGGACAATCAGGGCGATGGCTGGGGGGCGCAACTGGGTGGCATCATCAGCAAGAAACTGCACCTGCACGCCCGTACCCTGAGCTTTGAACACCCGGTGACCCGCAAACCGGTCACGATCAGCGCCGATCTGCCCGATCACATGAAGGCCAGTTGGGATACCTTCGGCTGGACCGAGGATCTGGCGGCGGACGATCCGTTCGAAGAGCTGCAATGAGCGATCCCCTGCGACTGATCATTTTCGATGTCGATGGCACCCTGGTGGACAGCCAGGGCGCGATTGTCGGGGCGATGACCGCGGCCTTTGCGGACATGGGGCTGGCAGTGCCGGACCGCAGCAAGATCCTGTCCATCGTCGGGCTGTCGCTGGATCATGCCGTTGCGCGGCTGGCACCGGATCAGGCACCGCGCCAACAGGCCGGGCTGGTCGCGCGGTACAAGGCTGCCTATCATGCACAGCGGATTGCCACAGGTGCGGCGCAAGGCTCGCCGCTGTATCCAGGAGCGGTGCAGATGCTGCACCAGTTGTCCGCCCGGCCCGATACCCTGTTGGGGGTGGCAACGGGGAAATCACAGCGCGGGTTGCAGGCTTTGCTGGCGGCGCACGGGCTGGAACGGATGTTCGTCACCACCCAGGTGGCGGATCATCACCCGTCCAAACCGCATCCGTCGATGATTTTGACGGCGATGGTGGAAACCGGGGTTGCGCGCGAACATACGGTGATGATCGGTGATACGAGTTACGACATGGACATGGCCCACGCCGCGCAGGTCACCGGCATCGGCGTCAGTTGGGGCTATCACGCGCGCTCGGCGCTGAGTGCGGCCAAAGTGGTGATTGACGGGTTCGATGCCTTGCCCGCCAGCCTGGATGACATCTGGAAGATGACGGCATGAGTCAGAAAAAACAGAAACGGTTCTGGACGGACACCACGGTTGTTGCCGATGGCGACGGGTTTGCGGTTGAACTGGACGGACGCAGGGTCAGAACCCCGGGCAAGGCCGCGCTGATCCTGCCGACCCGTGCCATGGCCGACGCGATGGCCGCCGAATGGGATGCCCAGGACAAGGTGATCAACCCGCTGTCGATGCCGGTCACGCGTTCGGCGAACAGCGCCATAGACAAGGTGATCCCTCAGCACGCCGAGGTGGCGGATATGCTGGCGGCATATGGTGATGCGGATTTGCTGTGTTATCGCGCCGAGTCACCGCAGGCGTTGGTGGCGCGCCAGTCCGCCGCATGGGATCCGGTTCTGGACTGGGCACATGACACGCTGGGCGCGCGGTTGATTGCGCGCAGCGGCGTGATCCATCAGCCGCAGGACCCTGCCGCGTTGACCCGGCTGTCGGCGCTGGTCCATGCGATGACACCGTTTCAGCTGACCGGATTTCACGATTTGGTTACCCTCTCCGGCTCGCTGGTTCTGGGACTGGCCGCGGCGCGTGACTGGCGCGATGCGAATGAGATCTGGACCATGTCGCGCCTGGATGAGCTATGGCAACAGGAACAGTGGGGACCGGACGAAGAAGCCCTGCAAATGGCCGAAACCAAACGACAGGCATTTTTGCACGCCAAACGGTTTTTCGCATTTTCCGGATCAAGCTGACGGCGTATCGGTATCGCCTGACCCCGGGCATTCCGTATCGTCAGAGCCGGAAATCTTGGATCAATGCCTTGACGTTTGGGGATGAATCCGCCCAAACTTGGCCTCACTGAAGGGGATGTCCCCTTTTTCGGTGTATCCTTCGGCGCGAAAAGCGTCGGGCATCCGCCCCAACGCGTGGCGGGAAATCAGGAAGAGGTAAAAATGAAGAAAACCGTATTTTTTGGCGCAGTTACGGTCGCCAGCCTGGCGGCAGGTGCCGCGGCGGCGGGCACTTTGGATGACGTCAAGGCGCGTGGCACGCTGAACTGCGGCGTATCCACCGGGCTGGCCGGTTTCAGCGCGCCCGATGCAAATGGTGAATGGAAAGGCTTTGACGTTGCAGTCTGCCGTGCGCTCGCTGCCGCCGTTCTGAATGATCCCTCGGCCGTCGAATTCGTGCCGACCACCGGCAAGACCCGCTTCACGGCGCTGGCGTCCGGTGAGATCGACGTGCTGGCGCGCAACACCACCTGGACCTTTTCGCGCGATGTGGACCTGAAATTCGAATTCATCGGTGTGAACTATTATGATGGACAGGGGTTCCTGGTGCCCAAGGAACTGGGCGTCAGTTCGGCCAAGGAACTGGACGGCGCGACCGTCTGCATCCAGACCGGCACCACGACCGAGCTGAATCTGGCGGATTTCTTCCGCAGCAACAACATCAGCTATGAACCGGTTCCGGTTGAAACCAACGCCGAAGGTCAGCAGCAGTACCTGGCCGGGGCATGTGACTCCTATACCACCGACGCCTCGGGCCTGGCTGCGACGCGCGCCTCGTTCGAAGATCCCTCGGCGCATGTGATCCTGCCGGAAATCATCTCGAAAGAGCCTCTGGGCCCGCTGGTTCGCCATGGCGACAACGACTGGGGTGATGTGGTCCGCTGGACCCTGAACGCCCTGATCGCGGCCGAAGAATACGGCGTGACCTCGACCAACCTGAGCGAACTGGCTTCGGGCACGGACAATCCGGAAATCAACCGTCTGCTGGGTGTCGAAGGCGGTCTGGGCGAAATGCTGGGTCTGGACAATGAATGGGCACAGCGTGCAATCGCCGCCGAAGGCAACTATGGCGAGATCTTTGCCAAGAACATCGGGGAAACCACTCCGATCGGTCTGGCGCGCGGTTTGAACGCACAATGGACCGACGGCGGTCTGCTGTACGCACCGCCGTTCCGCTAAGGGATCGGTAAAGACAAGGGCGCGGGGAAACCTGCGCCCTTTCTGCTTGGACTACATACATAAATCCGGTTTCAGGGAGCAGGGGAAAACCCTGCCCAAAGATCAGGCCGGACAACCAACAGGGATGACTGTCATGACGACAATCAGCGACCCACCGAAGCAACAGTTCCGACTGTCGATGTTGCTATACGATACGCGGTATCGCTCGGCCACAATCCAGGTTCTTGCCATGTTTTTCTTCATGCTGCTGGCAGCATGGTTGATCAGCAATACAGTGCAAAACCTGGCAAATCTGGGAAAACCGATCTCTTTCGGCTTCTTCTCGGATCCGTCCAGCTATGATATCAATCAGCGCCTGCTGGAGTATACTTCGCGCGACAGCCATTTGCGCGCGGCCCTTATCGGGTTGCTCAACACGCTGGTGGTTGCTGTCCTGGGGTGTATCACGGCGACAGTCATCGGCGTTCTGGTGGGTGTTCTGCGCCTGTCGAACAACTGGCTGGTGGCGCGGATCATGACGTTCTACGTCGAGATGTTCCGCAACATCCCGGTGCTTCTGTGGATCGTATTTGCAATGGCGATCCTGATTGAAAGCCTGCCCAGTCCGCGCGATTTCCGTGGCGACACGCCATCGGCAACGATGGATCTGTTCGATACGGTCGCGGTCACGAACCGGGGTGTCTATATCCCCGAACCGCTGTTTTCCCGCAGCCTGGGCGATGTGCATCTTCTCGGCGACAGCAGCCTGCGGTTCGACGTGTCGCTGGATCTGATCGCAATCCTGGTGGTGCTGGGATGCAGTATCTATGCCATGCGCAAGGTTTCCGCGCGGGCCAACCGGATCCAGGAACAGACCGGCGAACGGCCAACGATCTGGTATATTGAACTGGGCATCCTGTGTGTGCCCATGCTGATCCTGCTGGTGATCCTGGGCTTTCATCTGGGATATCCCGCGCTCAAGGGGTTCAACTTTTCCGGCGGCATCCATCTGCGCAATTCGCTGATAGCCCTGTGGCTGGCGCTGTCGCTTTACACTGCGGCCTTCATCGCCGAAATCGTGCGCGGGGGTATTCTTGCGGTGTCAAAGGGGCAAAGCGAGGCCGCGGCGGCCCTGGGGCTGCGTCCGGGCAAGATCATGCGTCTGGTGATCCTGCCGCAGGCGCTGCGGATGATCATCCCGCCGATGATCTCGAATTACCTGAACCTGACCAAGAACAGTTCTCTGGCGATTGCCGTGGGATACATGGATATCACCGGCACGCTGGGGGGCATCACCATGAACCAGACCGGCCGCGAACTGGAATGCGTGCTGTTGCTGATGCTGGTCTACCTGACGATTTCGTTGTGCATTTCCGGCGTGATGAATTGGTACAACAAACGCGTCAAGCTGGTGGAGAGGTAAGATGAGTGACACACATGCAGAAACGGTCACCTTCGTCCGTGACACCATGCTGCCCGAAAAAGAGCCGCCCCTGTCCACCGTGGGTGCCATCGGGTGGGTCCGGGACAACCTGTTTTCGGGTGTCCTGAACAGTATTCTCACCATTCTGTCGCTGGGGTTCATCTATTATGTGCTGTCCGGCATTCTGCCCTGGGTGTTCCAGTCGGTCTGGAACGCGGACTCGCTGACCGAGTGCCGCGAGATCATGGTCGCGACCTGGGGCGATACGCATGGCCACGCCTGCTGGGGTGTGATCAAGGATCGCTGGCTTCAGCTGTTTTACGGTTTCTACCCGCCATACCCGGCCCATCCGGATGCGAATTTCGGATCCGCGCCGGACGGGCATTGGTGGCCTGCGTATTTCCGGCCGAATCTGGCACTGATCCTGTTGATCGGGGCGATGATACCGGTGCTGTTTTCGGGTGCCCCGCGCAAGCTGTTGTATCTCACCGCGGCCTATCCGTTCATTCTGCCCTGGCTGTTGTGGGGCGGTTCGGTCTGGGTGCCCCTGATGGTCGCAGCCGGTTTCGCCATCGGATATTTCGCCTATGTGCTGGTGGACCGGTCGATGAGCTCGTTGATGGCGACCATCGCTGCCGTCCTGCTGGCGATATTGTGGTGGGTGTTTGCGGTCGGGCCGGTGTCCGGCGCGCTGCATTCGATCCTGAACATCGGAATCGCGCCGGTGCAAAGCCGCGAGTTCGGTGGCTATATGCTGGCGATCATCCTGGGTGTCGTGGCGATCGGCTGCTCTTTGCCCTTGGGTATCCTGATGGCGTTGGGTCGGCAGTCGGACCTGTTTATCGTCAAGACCCTGTGTGTCGGGTTCATCGAGTTCATCCGGGGCGTGCCGCTGATCACCCTGCTGTTCGTGGCATCCTTGCTTCTGAACTATTTCCTGCCACCGGGGACCAACTTTGACCTGATCCTGCGGGTGATGATCATGATGACGCTGTTCGCGGCGGCCTATATGGCCGAAGTGATCCGCGGCGGGTTGGCGGCCCTGCCCAAGGGGCAATACGAAGGCGCCGACAGTCTGGGATTGAACTATTGGCAGGCCCAGCGGCTTATCATCATGCCGCAGGCGCTGAAAATCTCGATCCCGGGCATCGTCAACACCTTCATCGGCATCTTCAAGGATACCACGCTGGTGTCGATCATCGGCCTGTTCGATGTCATCGGTCTGGCCAGTGCGATCCGCGCCGATACCGCGTGGAATGGCATCTATTGGGAACTGTTCGCCTTTATCGGCGCGCTGTTCTTCGTGGTCTGCTTCTCCATGTCCCGTTATTCCATGTATCTGGAGCGCAAGCTTCGGACGGGCCACAGATAAGGAAAATACAATATGTCTGAATTGGCTACAGAACGTCAGGTCGACCGCAGCAAGATGCAGGTCAGCGACGAAATCGCGATTGAAATCAGCAACATGAACAAGTGGTACGGTTCGTTCCATGTGTTGCGCGACATCAATCTGACCGTGTACCGGGGTGAACGCATTGTCATCGCCGGCCCTTCGGGGTCGGGCAAGTCGACGCTGATTCGCTGCCTGAACGCGCTCGAGGAACATCAGCAGGGCCGCATCGAGGTGGACGGCACCGAACTGTCGAACGATCTGAAGAACATCGACCGGATCCGATCGGAAGTCGGAATGGTGTTCCAGCATTTCAACCTGTTTCCGCATCTGACGATCCTTGAAAACTGTACGCTGGCCCCGATCTGGGTGCGCAAGACGCCGCGCAAAGAGGCCGAAGAGCGCGCGATGCATTTCCTGGAAAAGGTCAAGATCCCCGAACAGGCTGAAAAGTACCCCGGTCAGTTGTCCGGTGGTCAGCAACAGCGCGTCGCAATTGCCCGCAGCCTTTGCATGATGCCGCGCATCATGTTGTTCGATGAACCGACCTCGGCGCTGGATCCGGAAATGATCAAAGAGGTTCTGGATACGATGATCGAATTGGCCGAGGAGGGCATGACCATGCTCTGCGTGACCCATGAAATGGGGTTTGCGCGGCAGGTCGCCAACCGGGTGATCTTTATGGACGAAGGGCAGATCGTCGAGCAGAACGAACCGGAAGAGTTCTTCAACAATCCTCAAAGCCCCCGCACCAAACTGTTTCTCAGCCAGATCCTGGGGCACTGATCCCGGCTGCGGCGTGACAATCGGCCCCCGGTTTGCGCCTGGCTGGTTCCGGCCGTTGGGACACAATTGCAACGGCTACCGAGAACATCCTCGGTAGCCGTTTGAATATTAGAGAAAATTTTTCAGGCCCGTTTACACGAGCCGCCGGACTTCACGATCCCGGGTTTCAAAGGAAAGAACGCCGCGCAACGCAAGCAGGCGGCCTTGGCGAGTATCCCGGCCCTGACGTCCGGGCTCGGCTCCTACACCATGTCAAGCGACGATGACCATCCGCGTATTTCGGAAGGCTTCGAATATGCAGCGATCCAGTCGGTTGGGATGTTGGCCGCACCATGGAGTGCGACCCCACTGCGGCAACGTCGTCAGCGTTACGACCATGCGCCGTGTCCTGGCTGACCTCGACACCGGGAAGCAGATCGGCGTCAGCCGCCTTTACAGCCGCATCTTCTAGTTCGGATCAGGATGCATTGATTTCCGTCGCCCGGCGTGATTCACGGCTGCGAAAACCGAGCGATGACATGAGCGATCTCTTTTGGCTGACCGACGCGCAGATGGCGCGTTTGGCCCCCTTCTTCCGAAGTCACATGGGAAGCCAAGAGTGGACGACAGGCATGTGTTGAGCGGAACAATCTTCATCAATCGCAATGGCTTGCGCTGGCGCGATGCTCTTGCTGCCTATGGTCCGCACAAGACGCGATACAGCCGCTGGAAGCGGTGGAGTGAAAAAGGCATCTTCGCTCGGATGATGGCCGGGCTGGCTGCCGAGCACGGCGAGAAGAAGACCGTGATGATCGACGCGGCCTATCTGAAGGCCCGTCGAACAGCGACCAGCATGGCTGCCAAAAAGGTGGGACCATTTCACCAAGTCAATTGTTGGATGGCGTCTGATCCTCCAACGCCTCTATGGCATGGATCACTGCCTGGGTGGTGCTTTCGATATGGGTTCGAATGACCTGCTGACTTTTCTCGATATCCTTGTCCAGCGCGGCCTCCATCAGCGCGCGATGTTCGCTGTGGATATCGCGCGTCAGGACGGTGCGGACACGGCTTAGGCGCCTATACCGTTCGTGGTGTTTGAACATACTGGCCCGTGTCCGCAGCAGCCAGACCGAAGGGCAGGCGGCGACCAGCGCCTCGTGAAAGGCATGGTTCAGTTGTTCCCATTCCGCCAATGTCTGAACACCCTGCCTTGGGCCGGTTTCCAAACGCTCCAGGCGATGAAAGGTGGTGATCACGCGTTCTTCCCAAGCGACATCGCCACAAGGAATAGACAGGCTGAGCGCCTCGGCCTCGACCAGTTTCCGCAGGTCGCCGATTTCACGCGCATCTTGTGCAGTGAAATCGGCCACGACAAACCCGCGCTGTCCGTGGATCGTGACCAGATGCGCGCCCGACAGGCGCGACATGGCTTCGCGCAGCGGGCCGGAACCGATTTCGTAGCGCCGGCGCAGCATTTCTATTTTCAGTTTCTGACCGGGCGCGAGCGCGCCGGAGACGATGTCCTCACGCAGCAAGCGGTAGGCGCGTTCGGCCGTGGTTTTCTCGGTGGCAGACGACTGGTGGGGGTCTAACGGAATCATCTCGGCTCTCCTGCGATGGTCGTGCTCGCTTGACGCGAGGGGTCCAACTTTACCAACAATACCGCTTTCCGCCCAAAAGTGTAAATATTTCGATTGATCTGGAAAAAATATAGGTATTTTTGTTGACCTTGATAAAATATCGATATTTTATCGGAGCTGGGAGAAAATCATGAATCATGCTTCACGGCCAACAGCGGAACGATCCTTGGTGGAAAGGCTTAGTCAGGGACTGGCACGGGTTGAATCCGTGGTCATCGGTGCCCTGATGCTGTCGATCTTTGGTTTGCTGATGCTGAACGTGGTGTCACGCGCCCTGGGCGCCCCTGTGATCTGGGTGGACGAAGCGGCGGTGTTTCTCATGGCCTGGGTGGCGCTGTTCGGCGCGTCTCTTGCGTTGGCGCGGCGCGAACATATCGCGGTGACGTTGGTGCCGGACATGCTGTCGGATGTGGCGCGATACCGGCTCGCACGGGCGGTCGACGTGTTGTTGCTTGGGTTTTTCGTCCTGTTTGCAGTGGTGCTGTGGCGTTGGTTCGACCCGGTCACGCTGTGGCAAGCCGGGTCCATCAAGGATTTCTCCCGCGCGACATTCAACTTCATATACCAGGAGCCGACCGTGACCTTGGGCGTGCGCAAGATCTGGTTTTGGCTGATCCTGCCGGTCTTTTGCCTGTCGGGTCTGGTTCATTCGATCGCGCATCTGACAGCGCGGCGCGAGGCTGCGCCATGATCGCGGCGGGCAGCTTTTTCACCTTTCTCGCCGCGGGAGTGCCTATTTCCTTCACGCTGATCCTGTTGGCGCTGGTCTATATAGCGATCACCGGGAACTGGATTTTGCTGCAATCCCTGCCGCAACAGTTCTTTGGCGGGATGGAGAATTACGGCCTTCTGGCGCTGCCGCTGTTCATTCTGTTGGGTGAATTCATGAATGCCGGGGGAATTGGGCGGCGACTGATGGCCCTGGCGCTGGCCCTGTTGGGGCAGCTGCGTGGCGGGCTGGCCTATGTGAACCTGGTGGCGAACATGATGATGGCCTCGATTCTTGGGTCGACCGTCGCGCAGATCACCATCATGTCGCGGATCGCCGTGCCTGAGATGGTCCGCGCCGGCTATCCCAAGGATGTCAGCGTGGCGATCACCGCGGCGGGCGGTCTGCTGGCCCCGATCATCCCGCCGTCGATGATGTTCATCATCTTCGGGGTCATCGCGCAGCTGCCGATCGGCGATCTTTTCATCGCAGGGATCGTGCCGGGGGTGATGATGTTCGCCAGCTTTGTTCTTGTCGTCGCTTGGCTGGGACGCAGACACGGGTTCCCAGCGACGCCGCCCATGCCGGTCCGGGCGCGGGGCAGGGCGGTCTGGGATGCTCTTCCGGCGGCGGTGATTCCGGTGCTGATCGTCGGCACCATTCTCGGCGGTATCGCAACGCCGACCGAAGCCGCGGCGATCGCCGCAGCCGCAGCTGCCTTTATCGGGTTGTTCATCTATCGCGAAATGACCTGGGCCGAGATCCTGCCCGCTTTCGTCAACGCCGGACGCAGTTCCGCCGTGGTGCTGTTCCTGATTGCGACCGCGCATGTGTTCAGCTGGGTCATCACCTTTGAAAATCTGCCCGCAATGGTGGCCAGCTGGATGCAAAGCCTGACGACCTCTCCGGTGGTGTTTCTTCTGATGCTGAACCTCTTGCTGCTGGTGCTGGGCATGGTGATTGATCCGATCCCGGCGATCATCCTGATCGTTCCGGTCTTTCTGCCCGTCGCGACGGGTGTCTACGGCATCGATCCGTTCCAGTTCGGGGTGATCATCTGCTTGAACCTGACACTGGGGCTGCTGACGCCGCCCGTTGGAACGGGTCTGTTTACCGCCGCCTTGATGAGCGGTGTTCGTGCTGAAACGATTGCCCGGCTGATCCTGCCGTTCCTTGCGTCGATCGGGCTGGTTCTGGTGTTGCTCGCGTTCTTTCCGCAGCTTTCGACCGCGCTGAAGGACATGTTCTGATGGCGCGGATCTTGATTTTGGGGGGCGGGTTGATCGGCTGTGGGTGGGCTGCTGCCTTTGCCGGGTCGGGTCATGACGTCGCGGTGATGGATCCGGACCATTCCGCGGCGGAACGCTTGTCTGAAACCTGGCACGAGGCGCAGCCCGTCATGGCCGCGCTTGGTACGCTGCGCGAGGCGACAGTGGCGCCGCGATACATTGGCGACATCGAAGGATCTGCAAGCTTTGATCTGGTGCAAGAGGCGCTGCCGGAGGACCTGCCGCTCAAGCATCGTGCATTGGCGGCGTTGGAAGCTTGGATCGCGCCGGAGACCCCGATAGCCTCGTCTTCGTCGGGTTTCACCCCGGAAATGATCGCCCAGGGCATGACGCACCCTGACAGGCTGTTCATCGCACATCCCTGCAATCCGCCCTATCTGATGCCGACGGTCGAGCTTGTCGGTCAGCCGGGCAGCCCGGATGCGATACTGAATCAAGCCGAAACACTGTATGCGAGTATGGGCAAGACGGTTCTGCGGATGGCAAAACCGATGCGCGGGCACCTGGTGAACCGGCTTCAATTCGCGCTTTGGCGCGAGGCTGTTCACCTGGTGGCCAGCGGCGCAGCCAGCATGGCCGACGTCGAACGCGCGGTCAGCGAAGGCCTGGCGCCGCGCTGGTGCCTGATGGGACCCGGTGGCGTGTTTCACCTGTCCGGCGGCGCGGCGGGGATGGCCGGATATCTGGCCTCTCTTGGCCCCGCGACAACCGAGATGTGGGGCGACCTTGGCACTCCAGATTTAACGACTGCGCATACCGCGCTGATTTCCGGCATGGGCGAAACGGACCCACGCCCGACCAAGGCGCTGGCACAGGCCCGCGACCTCGCATTGCCACAGGTGATGCGTGCCCTCGGGCCGATCAGAACTCATTATCGTCAACAGGGAGAGAGAGAATGAAAAGACTGCACAAATACCTATTGGGGCTGACCGCGCTGGCCATGCCCCTGAGCGTGCAGGCCGAGGAATACCGGCTTGGACTGATTACACCTCCGCCGCACCAATGGACGGTTTCAGCCACCGAAGCCGCGGCTGAAATCAAGGAAAAGACCGACGGACGCGTGGACATTCTGCTTTTCCCGTCCGGCCAGTTGGGCAACGAAGCGCAAATGCTGCAGCAATTGCAGACGGGTGCCATGGATTTCGCCTTTTTCACCCTTGGCGAATTTGCCAACCGTGACCCGAACTACGGGATTTTTCTGGCGCCCTACCTGGTCGATGACGTGGCGGGTGCCCGTGAACTGCTGAAAGGGCAGACGGCCCAGAAACTGCTGGACAACATGGCGGATTTTGGCCTTGTGGGCTTTGGCTGGGGCATGGCCGGAATGCGGATCATCGTGACCGGTCCCGAGGTCGAAACGGTCGGAGACCTGAAGGGCAAGAAGATCCGCACGATCCCCTTTGCGCCGGAACTGGCCTTCTGGGAAGCGCTCGGAGCAGCGCCGACCCCGATGCCGTTGCCAGCGCTATATGATGCCTTCGCCAACGGGCAGGTCGACGGGATGCAGATCGACGTCGAGGGCACCTGGAATACCAAGTATTACGAACATGCAAATTCGATCATCATCTCGAACCACATGATGTTCCCGATGGCAGCTGTCGGCTCGGGTCGGAAATGGCAGGGAATCGCAGAAGAAGATCGCGCCATCATCGACGAGGTCTTCGCCCGTAAACTGGACGAAATGGTCGTGGGCTATGGCGAAATCGATGCCAGGTACAAAGCCGATCTGGAAACCACCGATGTGCCCGTGACCACTGTCGGCCGGGACTGGTTCGGGCCGGCAATCGACACATGGTACGAAGAATGGCGCGAAAAGGCCCCCATGCTGGTCGAGCTGGAAGCCGAAGCCAACAAGTGACACAGACCGGGCCGGGCATGACCTCCCGGCCCCAGAAAGGATAATCCATGTCTGCACCTTATCGTGATCTGCGCTACCTGCGTCTGCCGGTACCGAACCTGGATGCGGCTGCCGAGTATGGCTGCGATATTCTGGGCTTGCAGCTGGAGGATCGCAGCGAAGATGCGCTGTATTTCCGTTCGGATGCGCGCAACCATTCGCTGTGTTTCACGGCGGGCGGGTCGGCCAGTGTGGCAATCACAGTGGGCGAGCGCGCGGATCTGGACAGGGTATCTGACCAGCTGACTGCCGCAGGCTTCGCGCCGCACTGGATGGATGATGAGGCGGCGGAACACAGACAGGTCAAGACCGGGATTACCGTTCCCGCCCCGAATGGCGTCACGGTCGAGGTGGTCTGGCGACCCTTGACCTCTGGCTGGCCGTTTCATGGCCCGCGTCCCACGGGCATCACCGAACTGCAAGCCGTGCAACTGGCCTGCACCGATGTCGAAGCTAACGAAGCCTTTTGGACCAATGGGATTGGCGGCACCGTGTCGGACTGGGCCGGGCAGGCGGCGTTCATCAACATCGACGGCGCGCACCATCGCATTGCGATTTATCCTTCTGCGCGGGACGGGGTGCTGGGCGTTACCTTCGGCGTGGACAGCACCGATCACATCATGCGCAACTGGTATTTTTTGCAATCGCGACAATTGCCCGTCGCACATGGGCCGGGGCGTCAGCCAACGTCTGGGGCGCAATTCGTCTCGACCAAAGGGGTAGGGGACATTCTTTATACCTACGCCACAGCGATGGAGCCGCCCCCGCCGACCGGCCCGCGACAGTTTCCCGATGCCGCACTCAGCCATTGTTCCTGGGGATCGCCAAGCACGCTGGCCGAATTCAACGGAGGGACTGAACATGATTGAACTCAAGGACGTTGTGTATTGCCGCCTCGGCACCCGTGATCTGGCCGGTGCCGAGTGGTATGCGGTGAATATCCTGGGGTTGGAAATTTCCGGCCGACGGCCTGGTGCGGTTTATTTCAAATCCGATCAGCGCCAGCACACCCTGTGCTACTTCGACGGCGACCCGGAGGATCAGACCACCGCGTTCGAGATCGGGTCAGCCGAGGATCTGAACCGCGCGGGCGCGACGCTGGACAGCCTTGGCCATGCCGTTCATTACGGCACGCGCGAGGAATGCCAGTTGCGCCATGTCATGGCCTTTATCGGCTTCAAGGACCCAATGGGCAACAAGATCGAGTTCGTGCTGCGGCCGGACACGTCGGCGCAGGCCTATCACGGCACGCGGGATGCGGGGATCACTGGGTTCAGCCATGTCGGCCTGTGTTCCGATGATCTGGAGCGCGACGAGACATTCTGGACACAGGTATGCAACGCGCGCGTTTCGGACCGCATCGGGGACGCACCCTTGATGCGGTTGGGAACCATCCATCATTCGATTGCCCTGTTTCCCTACCACAAGCCGGGAATTCAGCACATCAACCATCAGGTCGGCGGGACGGATGACATCCAGCGAAGCTTCAACTTCGTGCGTGAAAATCAGGTGAACGTGACCTTCGGCCCGGGTCGCCATCCGACATCCTCGGCCGAATTCCTGTATTTCACCGGTCCCGAAGGAATGACGTTTGAATATTCCAGCGGTGTGGTCGAAATCCACGACGAACCCCTCTGGCGCGACCGTCAGTTCCACTTTGAGCCCAAGGGGTTCTGCAAGTGGGGGGCCGCCCCGAAAATTGCAGCCTTCCAGGATTGATGCCGATGTCTGACACCTCGCGCGATGTCCGCATTGCCGCGCGCGCCCTTGGTCGCGCGGGATTGGTGCATGCCTACGGGCATTGCTCTGCCCGGCTGGATCGCGACAGCTTTCTGGTCTGCCCTTCTGTGCCCATGGAGCATGTCGAGGTCGGCCAGCCCTGCCTGACGGTCCCTGTGACCGGACCCATGCCCGACGGCGTTTTGGGAGAGGTGCGCCTGCACCAGCAGATCTATGACCGCCGTCCCGAGGCCGGGGGCGTCGTGCGGTTCATGGGTCCGAACATGATGGCGCTTGCGGCGCTTGGGACCGTGCCGGAAATCCGCCATGGGTTCGGCACCTATTTCGCGCCGCGTGTCGGGTTCTGGGACGACATTCAGCTGGTGCGGGACGATACGCGCGCCAGGGGTGTGATCGATGCCATGGGCGAGGGCGCCGGTGTCATGATGCGCGGCAATGGCGCCGTGGTCGCCGGGGCAAGCCTGCGCGAAGCCGTGGGTTTGGCCTGGTATCTGGAAGACATGTGCCGCGTCGAGCTGGCCGCCTTGTCCGCAGGTCTGAGCACCGCGCCGACCATTCCCCGACCCGATGCCGAGACCCGCGCCACCCGACAGGGCCGAATATTCGAACGCATGTGGGACTACCTGACCCATGGCGACCCTGAATCGCCCTCAGCCAGTTGAGCGAGCCGAAACAAAGGACAACATAGTGAACAAGATACTCAACTTTATAGACGGTGAATTCGTCGCTGGCTCCGGTGGCGAGTTTGCCAATCATTTCCCTTCGACGGGAGAAGTCTTTGCAGAGGTTTCGGCCGCGGGCAAAGCCGATGTTGATGCTGCTGTCGGTGCTGCCCGCGCTGCGCTGAAAGGGCCCTGGGGCAAGATGAGCATTCCCGACCGGGTCGCCTTGCTGCGCAGGCTGGCCGAGGGGATCAACGCTCGCTCCGACGAATTCCTTGCCGCGGAAATCCGCGATACGGGCAAACCGCGCAGTATCGCCAGCCACATCGACATTCCGCGCGGCGCGGCAAATTTCAACGTCTTTGCGGACCAGATCCTGACCGCCTCGACGGAGACATTCGAGATGGGTACGCCGGATGGGACCGGGGCGCTGAACTATGCGGTGCGCAACCCGCGCGGTGTTATTGCGGTGGTCTGTCCGTGGAATCTTCCGTTGCTGCTGATGACCTGGAAGGTCGCCCCGGCGCTGGCCTGTGGCAACACAGTCGTCGTGAAGCCGTCTGAGGAAACCCCCGCCACGGCCACGCTTTTGGGTGAGGTGATGAACGAGGTCGGCATTCCGCGCGGCGTCTACAACGTGGTGCATGGGTTTGGCTCTGGTGCCGCGGGCGAATTCCTGACCAGCCACCGGGATGTCGACGGCATCACCTTCACCGGTGAAACCGCGACGGGCGAGGCGATCATGAAGGTTGCCGCCAACGGTGTGCGCCCCGTGAGCCTTGAGCTTGGGGGAAAGAATGCGGGCATCATCTTTGATGACGCAGATCTGGACGCGACCCTGGAGGGTATCGGACGGGCCTGTTTTGCCAACACGGGGCAGGTCTGTCTGGGGACCGAACGGCTTTATGTTCAGCGCGGAATCTATGAGCGGGTTTGTGATGGTCTGGCCAGGAAGGCGCGCGACTATCAAATGGGGGATCCCTTTGACGACGCCACCACTATGGGCACGGTCATTTCCTCTGAGCACCGCGACAAGGTGCTGTCCTATTACGACAAGGCCCGCGCGGGCGGCGCAGACATTCTTGTCGGTGGCGGAGTGCCGGAGATCCAAGGATATCAGGGTGGCTATTGGGTTGAGCCGACGGTCTGGACCGGGCTGGACGAGGATCACCCGGTCGTCACGGACGAAATCTTTGGCCCCTGCACCCATATCCGCCCCTTCGACACCGAAGAGGAAGGTATCGCCCTGGCCAATGCCTCTCCCTACGGGTTGGCGACGACGATCTGGACATCCAACCTTGGGACGGCGCACCGTGTCGCCAGTCAGATCGAGGTCGGCATTACCTGGGTGAACTGCTGGTTCCTGCGCGATCTACGCACCCCCTTTGGCGGATCGAAATCCAGCGGGATCGGCCGCGAGGGCGGGCTTCATTCGCTCGAATTCTATTCCGAACTGCGCAACGTGTGCATCAAATTGTAAGAGGCAAGACATGCTAAGTGAAAAAGACCGCCAGACATGCGTCGACGGATTGCTTGAAAGCCACCGGACCAAGGTTCAGGGTCGCCGCCCATCGGAAATGTTCCCGGACATCGAAATCGCGGACAGCTATGCAATTTCTAGCGCAGTTGCAGCGGCGAAGGCGCGCGACGGGGTCAAGATCATCGGTCACAAGATTGGCCTGACCTCCAAGGCCATGCAGGCAGCATCCAAGATTGACGAACCCGACTATGGCTATTTGTTCGATGACCTCGTGCTACAGGATGGTGCACAGGTGAAATTCGAGGATTTCTGCGTGCCGCGCGTCGAGCCGGAACTAACCTTTATTCTGAAGGAGCCACTCAAGGGGCCGCATGTAGGGTTGGTCGATGTGATGCGTGCAACGGAATGGGTGGTTCCCTCGATCGAAATCATCGACGCCCGAGTGACCGAACCGCGCAAGATCTTCGACACTGTCGCTGACAATGGCGCTGCGGCAGGCATCGTTCTGGGCGGTCGTCCCGTGCGCCCCGAGGATGTCGATCTCAGATGGGTGGGTGCCGCATTCTACCGCAACAGTCAGATTGAAGAGACGGGTCTGGCCTGCGGTGTCCTGGGTCATCCGGCGATGGCGATTGCGTGGCTGGCGAACAAGCTGGCCCCGTTCGATACCGTGCTGGAACCCGGGCATATGATGCTGTCGGGCAGTTTCACCCGCCCGGTCTGGGCCGCAAAGGGGGACACGCTGCATGCGGATTTCGGGCCGCTCGGTTCTGTCGCTGTGCAGTTCGTCTGATGCGCGCGCCGATCAATGATTTCAAGCGCCGACTCCTGGCAGGTCAGGCACTTGATGGACTGTGGATGTCGCTGGCCAGCCCGGTTGCCGCCGAGGCTCTGAGTCTTCTGGGATTTGACTGGCTGTTGTTCGACACCGAGCATGCGCCCGTCGATTTGGCACAAGTGCAGCCACTGTTGCAGGCCGCGTCGGCAGGCGCGTCGAGCCTTGTTGTGCGTCCGGCGTGGAACGACACGGTGTTGATCAAACGCGCTCTCGACATCGGAGCGCAGACTTTGCTGATCCCCTTCGTGCAAACACCCGAAGAGGCGGCTGCCGCGGTCACGGCAACCCGCTATCCGCCGCATGGCATACGCGGTGTGGCGGGGGGCACCCGTGCCAGCCGATTTGGTCTCGCCACAGACTATTTCGAACAGGCGGAACAGCAGATCGCCGTTCTGGTGCAGGTCGAAACCGTTGATGCGCTGACCAGGCTTGAGGAAATCGCCGGCGTTCCCGGCGTCGATGGCGTGTTTATAGGCCCCTCGGACCTGGCGGCGAGCATTGGTCATCTCGGCAACCCCGGGCATGCAGAGGTGCAGGCCACGCTGAAAGATGCGGTCGAACGGTTGAAAGCGATTGACAAGCCCGCCGGAATTCTGGCGACCAACAGTGCGGATGCAATACGCTATCGGTCCTGGGGGTATTCCTTCGTGTCAGGCGCGGTCGATTTGGGGCTGTTGTTGCGTGGCGCGGCCGGTGTGCTGAAGGATGTGCGCGCGGAGTGAGAGCGACGGATCCGCTGTATGAGCGATTGTATCGCTATGCAGGGGATTGCCAAGCTGTTGGCCGGCATTCGCCCGGTTGGTGGGGCATTGCCAACTTATTTGCACCCAACAGAATGCAGCCTGATCCGCGCCCGTCAGGCGGCCATCTCGTGTGCGTAGCCGTTCCAACGATCAAAGGCATCGGACCTGGCGCGGCGGTCTGGACCTGCACTGATTTCGTTCCGGTATTCCGAGAGCGATGCTGTCTTCAAAGGAGACAGGATATGGAATCAATACACAGCGACCCTCGGCTCGCGCGGCGTCCACATCATGGACCCCTTCACCGGTAGGGGCACCTTCATCACGCGGCTACTGCAATCCGGCCTGATCGCGCCGGAGGAACTGGAGCACAAGTACCGCCACGAGATCCACGCCAACGAGATCGTCCTGCTGGCCTACTATATCGCCGCGATCAACATCGAGGCGGTCTACCTGTCAATCGGCATTGAAGTTTGACCCCCTATCGGCGTCCAATATTGACCCCCTTGTGCTGAGCAGGCCCGGCGCTGCGTAGCCCTCACATAGCGCAGCGGCGGCGGGCCTGCGGGGTTTCGGGTTAGCGCTATGCGCGGTTCTTGAAGCGCCAGCTTTCGTTTCCGGTTTCGACGATCTCGCAGTGGTGCGTAAGCCGGTCGAGCAACGCGGTTGTCATTTTGGCATCGCCGAAGACGCTGGGCCATTCGCCGAAGGCCAGGTTGGTTGTGACGATGATGGATGTGCGTTCGTAGAGTTTGCTGATCAGGTGGAACAGGAGCTGTCCGCCGGTCTGGGCGAAGGGCAGATAACCCAGTTCATCGAGGATCAGGAAGTCGAGGCGGGAGATGAGATCGGCGGTTCGGCCCTGGCGTTCTGCGCGGGCTTC
>JAEKDP010000019.1 GCA_016521575.1 Rhodobacteraceae bacterium F11138
TATTGCGGAAAGATGGTTTTCCAGTCGGTCTTCATGTCGATCAGGAGCCAGCCGTTTTCGGCCGCCGCGTCCAGCCCCTTGTCGAGCTTGCCGATATGCGTTTCGCGATCATAGGCGTATTCGCGTTCGGCATCGGTGTGATGCACGAAGGCGCCCAGCCGCAGGCCGTCCGCGCCGATGGTGGTGTATTGCAACATCTCGAAATCTCCGTCTGAATTTCCGAAGGCGGCGATCGGGCGGTGACCGATATGCGCGTTGATGCCGACAGGCTTGCCCGCCTTGTCGTCGATGAAGTCGATCTTGTCGGTGCGCATCAGCGCCGGTTTGCCATCGACCATCTTGAATTCGGTGGCGATCGATGATCCGACGACTTGCTGGGGCGGGATGCCGTAAACCTCTTCCGTCCAGGGGCGCATGAATTCGATGCCGCCGCCGGAAACGATGAAGGTCTCGAAATCATTGTCCTGCAGATACTCGATCAGCTCCAGCATGGGTTGATAGACAAGCGCGGTATAGGGCTGGTCGAATTTGGGATGTTTCGCGCCCGCCAGCCAATCGCTGGCAATCTCTGCGAACCTTTCCGTGCTCATGCCGGCGTGGGTCGTCGCAACAAGTTCAAGCAGGCCTTTCTCGCCAGCCGCGCCGAGCGCCTTCATGTCGCCTTCAAGCACGGCCTGGAACGGCTGGGTCGTTTTCCATTCGGGGTGGTCGTCCGCCATCTCCTTGACCCGGTCGAGGGCAAAGGCCAGCTGGGTATACATCGGCTGTTCGATCCAGAGCGTGCCGTCATTGTCGAAGGTCGCGATACGGGCGTCTTCGCCGACATAGGTGTCGCTGTCCTTGTCGGTCACGCCCCGAACGAACGCGATGATGGCGCGCTTGGTGTCGCCCTCGTTCCACGAGGGCAGCGGATCGTCATCGGCCAGCGCCGGGAGAGCAAGAACAAAAGCAATGGCAAGGCCGGGTGCAAAAGATTTCATCATGGGTCTGCCTTTGGAACTGTCGATCAGGTGTCGGGTCTGGGAAACCGGCGATCCCCACAGAACTCGGCCGCAAGCATGCAGGACTCAGTCGCCGGTTGGCAAGCCGATGCTGACGCCATTCTTTTCAAGCGCATCGCGAACATACTGAGCTGGTACCCCAACGGGGTGGTCGGGCCGGGATAGCCTTCGCTCCGCAGCTTGCGCGGCGGGTAGTCGACACAGGTCGTCATGAAGATATCGTAACGCTCCTGCGGATCGGCCAACAGGTCAAAGACCTGGGGTACGGTCGCGACATATTTCTCGGCACCTTTCCAGCCGAGATTGGTGTCGACCGCGAGACCACCGGTCGTCCCCCCGTTATCGCCACGTAGGTTGAACTGGTACTTGAAATTGCCTGGACCTGCACCTGTTTTGTTCCGGCCGGATGCTCATGTTGGGCTGCCCATTGTTCGAACGCCACGGGTGATTTGCACCCCAAGGCTGAATGTTTCCGGTGTGGGTTATGGAAGCCGTTTATATAGCTGATTTCAAGCGGCCCACCATGTACCGCCAATCGGAACTCAAGCCCAAGTGCCGCCATGACTGTGAGCACGGTAGCGATCTGGGCTTGCGTGTCACCATTCCCGAGCGATGAAATCGCGACGCGCAAATTCGTGCGCGCGCTGATATCGCTCCGGGTCCAGCCGCGCGCATGGCGTGTCCGGCGGAGTGCTTTGCTGATCTGCCCGGCGGTTCGTGCTGTGAGGTCGATGGCAGGAGGCTGCAAAACCTTGCCGGATGCCGTGCTTGCAGACCGTTCGTTGTCGTTGATCAACATGCTTGCGACACAGACCATAGGTTTGACCTGGTCAGATCGACTTGAATATCGGGCGAAATTTGCCAGTGTGAAATCGTGCCGACAACGTTTTGAAAAACCCGACCACGTTTTCCTGGAGACCTGCATTGATTTCAAAGATCCTGACGTTCGCCATCGTGTCCCTGGCGATATACGTCACTATTGCCGCCAGTCTTATTGCGTCCCAGCGCCCGAAAACGCCAAAGGCGCGTGAAGGGTTGGATTTCACCCAAGTCATGGCATCCGGCGCTTTCGTTGCGCCCGACACGCCCGCCTTTGCGCGCATGCATTTTGCCGCGCGCGATGGCGTGGCGCTTGACTATACCCGGGTTGGGATCGAAGGCGCTGACGAGCTGCCGTTGATCATCATGGTGCATGGCTCGGGCTGGTATGGGGGCCAATTCGACCGTCTCGCCTGGGCGCTGCGAGACGTGGCGGAGGTCAAGGCCATCACCCTCAGAGGTCATGGAAACAGTCCGGTGCGGCGGGGCGATGTCGATTACATCGGTCAGTTCGAGGACGATATCGCCGATCTCATCGGGGACGATCCGCGCAAACCGATCCTGCTGGGCCATTCCTCGGGGGGCGGGCTTGTGGTCCGCTTTGCAGGCGGCGTGCATGGCGACAAACTTGGCGGCGCCATTCTTCTTGCGCCATTTCTCAAACACGACGCTCCGACGACACGGCCTGACTCTGGCGGTTGGGCCCATGTGTTGATCCGGCGTATCATCGGGCTTTCGATGTTGAATGCTATCGGCATTCACTGGTTCGATGATTTGACCGTGATCCAGTTCAATATGCCCGAAACGGTTCTGGACGGCCCGTCTGGCGCATATGCGACCCTTTCCTATAGCTGGCGGCTCAATGTTTCTTTCGCCCCGCGCCGCACATATCTGAAAGATATTGCCAAACTGCCACCGTTCCTGTTGATTGCTGGCGCACAGGATGAAGCGATGGCCGCCGCCGAGTATGAGCCGCTCATGCGTGATGTTACAGACAAGGGGCGTTACGAGGTGGTCGATGGTGTCGCGCATCTTGATATCGTCGACAGTCCTGAGACCGAAAGGCTGATACGCGACTACCTGAGCAAGCTCTGATGCCTGAAACCGGCCCCGACGGGGCGGGCATGACCTGGCATCCCCGAAAGGATGGACCAGAAAACCCGCTTGCTGCAATTCTTGTCCGTCAGGGCACGGGCCGGCGCTGCTAGCTGACTTTCCTTGTCGGCGGAATGGTCCACGAGCCATCAAGAATGGATGGATTGGCTTCTTTTGGCCAATAGAGGCGCATCATCAGGATGAACTTTCCCTTGGGCGCGGGAAGCCAGTTCGATTCCTTGTCTTTGCCGGGCGACTCATTCTGGATGTAAATGTCGATCGATCCGTCGGCATTTGTTTTCAAGTCCTGCCTTGGGCTGATCGAATAGCGGTTCAGCGGGTTCTTGACGAAAAAGTATTTGGAATCATACATCGTGATCGACCAGAACCCGTTGACCGGTGGCAGCTGGCCCTTGGGAAAGGTGAGAACGTATTTTTCCGACCCGTTGTACGAGCGCGCGAGAATGCCACTGCCGGATTTGGTGCCGACCGGATACACCGCATCCTGTGGCCGATTTGCACCCAAGCCTATTGCCGTGATCAGGGCGCGCTGCAGGTACCCGGTGCCATAGAGCCCGGTCTTGGTGGTATAGGACCAGCCATTGATGTCCTTGAAATCCCCGTCGCTTGCCTTGAAATGCAGCATCATCCGGGCAAAGGCCAGTTGGGGGAGCCGGTTTTGCAGCACGACGTCCAGTTTGCTGGCGTCGAAATCCTGCCCCGGGACGATCCCGATGGTTGCGAGCTTTTCGATCATTGGTGCATCGGCTGCCGTGGGGGGATTGGTCTTCAGCAATTCACAGAACAGGGTGAAGAAATCCACCGCGCTGAGCGCGTTTACCTGATCGCGGACGGGGGCCTTCATGTCGATCGAGGGGTCGACGCTGCCCGCAGGCGGCGTATAGTCCGTGCCATAGGCGCTGAGCGGAACCAGCGATATCTCGTCTTGCAGCTTGTGAACGGCGGCGTAGTCCTCGGGGGTGCCGGTGCAATAGATGCGACCGAGAAGCCAGACAATGCCGGTGGGCGATTTCAGCTCGGTTACACCGTCTGGCAGGGTTCCGCTCCAGCCCGGACCCGTGATCGCATAGGTCTGAGCAGCTGTGCCTGTCGTGCGCTTGCCGGGGACCTCGAACACGTCGGTCCAGCCATCGAGCATCGGAAACAGCGCATAGCGGTCGTCCATGTCCGGCAGGCTCAGGACATAGGGTTCCTTGGTGACATCAAGGAAGCTGTAGGTATAGAGCGTATCCGCATTTGGCGCTGTCACATCCCGGAACGACGCGTCGGGATATTCGCGCAAGCGCCCCAACTGTCCCATCGGGGCCTTGGTTCCCGCAGGTTCGGCGACATTGGTCATCACCCGGCGAGTGTATTCCATCGTCACCAGCGGATAGGCATAGGTATAGGCCTCGAGCGCGGTCCAGAAGTCGACACGGTGCAGCAATTCATCGGTGATCGCGCCTTCTGACGCATGCCCGCGCCCTGTGATCATCGATGCGGCGGTCAGCCCCAATGCGCCTGCGGACAACGCTCTTCGCGTTATGTTCATGACAATTTTTCCTCTTTGGTTGTCCGGCTGGCGTTGGGCTGCCGGAAAAGTGCAGAAACCGGTGGTTCTTGGCGGCCGTTTGCAAACAGAATTTTTCTTTGAAACGGCTCCGGGCAAACTGTAGATCAACACCGGCAGGCACGCTTTGGTTTTGGCGACAATATACATGGAGAACAGATGAGTGCGGCAATGACGCAGCGGGCAGGTGTTTTGGCGGAATTGCCGACCGTATTGCGCGATCTCGGCGCGGATGTCGCTGAGGTGTTCGAGCAGACCGGCATCGATCCGAATACGCTTTGCGCCGAAACGCGGGTTCCGTTCACCGCCATGCTAAGCGTGCTTGAACGTGCGGCACGGCAAACCGGGTGCCTTCATCTGGGCCTCTTGATCGGCCATCGCTTCGATTTCGCGCTTCACGGCCCGATTGGTCAACTCATGCTCATGGCGCCGACACTTGGTCAGGCACTCACGGATTTCATGACATGGCAGCCGGGATATTCCAGCGGAGCAATCGTCTATTTGAACCGGTTCGATGACGTCTGCACCTTTGGCTATGGTGCCTATGCCGCGTCGCATCCGGGCAGCCAGGTTCTTTATGATGCTGTCGTGGCCGTGGCGCTGAAGATGGTCAGCATATTGACCCATGGCACAGTGAAACCCATCGAAGTCCAGTTTTCCCACCGTGCGCCGGATGACGTCACCGTGTATGGGCGCCTGTTGAAAGCACCGATGCGGTTCGATCAACATCGCAACTGTATCGTGCTCGATGCGACGTCATTGCAGGTTCCGATCCCGGGGTCCGACCCCGCGATGCGTTGCCGGCTTGAAGAGGAAATTGCGAGGTCGGTCTTTCCGAAGACGCCCGATCTGTCGGCGCGAACGCGGCATGCGTTGCGCCATGTTCTGTTCACGGGCGCGCCCAGCCTGCCTGCGGTTGCCGCAAAAATGAACTTGCACCCACGCACACTGGAGCGACGGCTGGTGCAAGAGGGACAGAGCTTTCGTGCGCTGCGCGACGACGTCCGCTTTGCGGTTGCCCGCGAGTTGCTTGAACTGACAGAGATCCCCATTGGTGAAATAGCAGCGATACTGGCTTTTGCCTCTCCCGGAGTCTTTTCGGAAGCGTTCCGCCGTCTGAGCGGAACATCGCCGTCCCGGTGGCGTGCAAAACACTGACATCGGCCAGGGGTCGCCAGGGGGCGGCCAGGTCCTTGTCAGATGGGATGCCAGTGTCGCGGTGTGCCGTGTTCTGTTTGTTTCGTCTTGGCGCGCCGCACGGCATCGCGGCACAACCCAGTGTCCGGTTCAGTGTTTGGTCTGCCTTGTGCATTGCAGCATTCCCTCCATCGGTGCGAGATAAAAACACAAGCGGCACCATCTTGCCCGTGACGCATGGGGCTTTTGTTTTTGCCCGGGAGCGGTCGCCGGACTTCGGGATCAAACATCACATTGTGCCGGAAATTGCCCGACCCCCGGTGAAATAGCTCAACAGTCTCTGGTGTTGGGAGTTGCCATCCTAGAGAAGCCATATAGATGTGACCAGATCGCGGAGGATAAAATGCAGATCAAGATTACCGACCCCCGCCTGGCGGATTGGGGATTGCCGGATTTTCAATCCGAGGGCGCCGCCGCAATCGATCTTGTTGCGTGTATCGATGATGCGATGCGTGTCGACGCCCAGGCACCCGCCGTGCTTGTGAACTCGGGCATGGCGATTTCCTTTGGGGATCTGTCCATGGCCGGTCTGGTCTTGCCCAGATCAGGGCTGGGCCACAAAAAGGGTTTGGTGCTGGGAAATACCGTTGGATTGATCGACCCGGACTATACTGGCGAAATACTGATCAGCGTCTGGAACCGAAACGCGATCGGTACACCGCCGATCGAGATCCGTCCCGGAGAGCGCATAGGTCAGATGGTTTTTGTGCCGATCATCCGGCCGCACATTGAAATTGTGGAAAACTTCGCCAGCCAGACCGCGCGTGGTGCCGGTGGGTTCGGGTCGACTGGCAGCTGATGATCGGATAGCGTTTTTTCGATCGTTTCATCCGAAAACAACCGAATGAAATATAAGGTACTCGCGATATGAACTTCCGCCAGCCGCCCCATGCAGATCGCGATTGTCGAGATCGCGTCGCACTGCCGCTGTTGAATGCGCAAGATGCTGATTGCGTCGCTACGCAGGCAGCATTGGTCGGGCGCGGCTGATGTTGCTGGTGCTGTGTCTTGCAGCCCTGCTGTGGGGGCTGGGCGCGCTGATGGGGGTGGCGCGCGGACCACGGATGGGTCTGGTGGCGGGCTTGTTTGGGGCCGCGTTGCTGGCGCAACTGGTGCTGTCGGACGGTCATCCGATCCGCGAGGCAACGGGTCAGTCCCCGGCCTTGTGGCTGTTGTTGGGTGGGTTTGCCGCGCTGGCGGCATTGTATGGGCGTGGGGTGGCAATGCTGCGTAAACGGGCTGCGGTCAAGGTTCCGGAACCGGAACCCGATCAGAAACCTTCAGGCGCGTTCACCGAGACGGAACTGGGGCGCTATGCGCGTCATATCGTGCTGCGCGAGATCGGCGGACCGGGGCAGAAACGGATGAAACAGGCGCGTGTTCTGGTGATCGGCGCCGGTGGGCTTGGCGCGCCGGCAATGCAATATCTGGCTGCGGCCGGTGTCGGGACAATCGGGGTGATCGACGATGACGAGGTGGAGAACGCCAACCTGCAACGGCAGGTGATTCATCGTGACGCCGATATCGGCATGCCCAAGGTGTTTTCGGCCCAGGCGGCGATGCAGGCGCAGAACCCGGCGGTCGATGTGCAACCATATCACCGTCGGCTGACCGAAGACATCGCGGCCGACCTGTTCACCGACTATGATGTAATTCTTGACGGCACGGACAATTTCGAAACCCGGTATCTGGCCAACGCCGCCGCGGTGGCTGCGCGCAAGCCTTTGGTTTCGGGCGCTTTGGCGCAATGGGAAGGTCAACTGAGCGTGTTCGACCCCGGATGGGATGGGCCTTGCTATCGCTGCGTTTTCCCCGAAGCACCGGCCCCCGGACTGGCGCCATCCTGCGCCGAAGCCGGCGTGATTGGTCCTTTGCCGGGGGTGATTGGCACCATGATGGCGGTTGAGACGATCAAGCTGATCACCGGGGCGGGCGCGGTGCTGCGCGGGCAGATGCTGATCTATGATGCGCTTTACGGGGAAACCCGCACGATCGGCTTGAAGCGGCGCGATGCGTGCCCGGTCTGTGGCGATATCGCGCGGCGGGCACCTGCCGCCTGACGGGGTGATTTCTGCCATTGCAGCGCCCCCCGCGCGTGCCTAGCTTGAGCGCAAAGGAGACCCTGAATGAGCAATCCGATATTGTCCGACTGGAACACGCCTTTCCAGCTTGCGCCTTTCGACAAGTTTTCCGATGAGGATTTCGCCCCCGCACTTGAACTGGCCATCGCCGAACACCGTGCCGAGATCGATGCGATCACGGCCAATCCCGAACCGGCAAGTTTCGGCAACACGATCGAGGCGCTCGAAGCGGCGGGCGCGGCGCTGGACAAGGTGTTGTCGGTGTTCTTCACCGTGGCCGGCGCGGACAGCAACCCGCAACGCGAAACCCTGCAACGTGAATTTTCACCCAGGCTGGCGGCGCATTTTTCCGAAATCTCGTCGAACAAGGCGCTTTTTGAACGGGTGGCCGCAATCTGGGCGCGCCGGGACAGTCTGGGCTTGAATGATGAACAAGCGCGGGTGCTGATGTTGTGCCACCGCAGCTTTCTGCGCGCCGGGGCGGCGCTGCAGGGGGCTCAGGACGCGCGGATGAAAGAGATCAAGGGCCGACTGGCGACCCTGGGCACCGAGTTCACCCAGAATCTGCTGACCGATGAACGCGACTGGTACATGGAACTGGCCGAGCGGGATCTGGACGGGCTGCCCGGGTTTCTGATCGATGCCGCGCGGGAAGCAGGCCGCGAAAAAGGTCTGGATGTGCCGGTCGTGACCCTATCCCGTTCGATCATCGTGCCATTCCTGCAATTCTCGGCGCGCCGCGATCTGCGTGAACGGGCATATCGGGCGTGGGCGGCGCGGGGCGCGAATGGCGGGGCCACTGACAACCGTGCGATCGCAGCCGAAATCCTGGCCCTGCGCGCGGAACGCGCGGGTTTGCTGGGCTATGACAGTTTTGCGGAATACAAGCTGGAAACCGAAATGGCGCGCAGCCCGGACAAGGTGCGGGATCTGCTGATGGCGGTCTGGGCACCTGCCAAGGCACAGGCCGATGCGGATGCCCAGGTGCTGACCCGGATGATGCAGGCGGACGGGGTGAACGGTCCGCTTGAACCTTGGGACTGGCGGTTTTACGCGGACAGGCGGCGCAAGGCCGAGCATGACCTGGATGAGGCCGCGTTGAAGCCGTACTTGCAGCTGGATCGGATGATCGAGGCGGCATTTGACTGCGCCAGGCGGTTGTTCGGACTGGAATTCGCGCCGCTGGATGTTGCGCTGTATCACCCGGATTGTCGGGCCTGGAATGTCACGCGCAATGGCGAACATCTGGCCGTGTTCATCGGCGACTATTTTGCACGCGGCAGCAAGCGGTCCGGCGCATGGTGCAGCGCGATGCGGGCGCAGGCCCGGTTTCCGCGCGTACAGACGCCGGTGGTGATCAACGTGTGCAATTTTGCAAAAGGCGATCCCGCTCTGCTGTCATATGACGATGCGCGTACCCTGTTTCACGAATTCGGCCACGCCCTGCACCAGATGTTGTCCAATGTGACCTATGAAAGCATTTCCGGCACCTCGGTTGCGCGCGATTTCGTGGAGCTGCCCAGCCAGTTGTTCGAGCACTGGCTGGAAGTGCCCGAAGTTCTGACAGAATTTGCCACCCACGCGGAAACCGGCGATCCGATGCCCAAGGAAATGTTGGACAAGGTGTTGAAAGCGGTGACGTTCGACATGGGGTTCCAAACCGTGGAATATGTCGCATCGGCATTGGTGGATTTGGCTTTTCACGAAGGAAACCCGCCGACTGATCCGATGGAAAGACAGGCGCGTGTGCTGGCGGACCTGGGCATGCCGCATGCGATCGGAATGCGCCATGCGACACCGCATTTCGCCCATGTGTTTGCCGGGGATGGATATTCCAGCGGCTATTACAGTTACATGTGGTCCGAAGTCATGGATGCCGATGCCTTTGCCGCCTTTGAAGAGGCCGGCGGCGCGTTTGATCCGGAGCGGGCGCGCGCGCTGGAGGACAATATCCTGTCCGCCGGTGGTTCAAAGGAACCGGATGTTCTGTACACGGCATTCCGGGGGCGTATGCCCGGGGTCGAGGCCCTGTTGAAGGGCCGTGGGCTGGCCGCGCGCTGAACCGTTCCTGCAGCGTTTGGGGATCCCTCAATAGCCGAGGCTGCGATCCACGAGATGCAGCAGGGGTTCGCCGACCTCGCTGCGGCGGATGTTGTCCGCGATCACCCGGCTGGCGGTGGCCTCGCGCGTGGCGGATGCGATATGCGGGGTCACGGTGACGCTGGGATGGGCCCAATAGGGATCATCGGCGGGCAGGGGTTCAGTGCGAAAGACATCCAGTGTCGCATGGGCAATCTGCCCACTGTCCAGAGCCGCCAGAAGGTCGGCATCGTTGATCAGACTGCCACGTCCCGGGTTCAGGATGATGGCGCCGCGCGGCAGCAAGGCCAGGGTCTCTGCGGAAAGGATGTTGGCGGTGGCCGGGGTGTCGGGCAGAAGCAGAACCAGGATCTGGGCCTGTGACAGGGCCGCATCCAGCCCCTGGGCGCCGTGATGGGTGGTGATATCGGGTATCGTCCGTGGCGTGCGGCTCCAGCCTGAAACGGGAAACCCAAGGCTGGCCAGCGCACCCGCACAGGCCCGACCCAGTTCGCCCATGCCCAATACGGTCACTGGCCGATCCTGTGCCAGCGGCGGCGCCTGCGTGCGCCAGGTTCCATCCTGTCCGAACAGGTGGGTGTCCATGCCCAGATGATGGCGCAAGGTGTGTCCGGTGACCCATTCGATCATGCCGCGCTTCAGCCCGTCATCGACCATGCGGGCCAGCGGCACGCGCAGCGTGTCATTACCGACCACGCTTTCGACCCCGGCCCACAGGCTCAGCACAGCCTTGAGGCGCGTGTAGGGCGTGAAATCCTGCACCGAACTGTTGGGGGCATAGACGATATAGTCCACCTCTGACGGTGTGAAATCGGTGCGCAGATCGAAATCCAGCCCGGCCTTTTGCAAGGCGGCGGTCAGGGGGGCCTGATAGCTGGCCCAGCGTTCATTCGTGGCGGCGAAAAGAATGTTTACGGTCATGGAAAATTTAGAATCCCTGTTGGCGGGGGCGGTGGATATGAGCACTGTGCACAAGGCCGAAGGCGACCATCAGCACCAGCATGGCAGAGCCTCCATAACTGACCATGGGCAAAGGTACACCCACAACCGGGGCCAGCCCCATCACCATCGACATGTTGACGGCGAAGAAAAGGAAGAAGTTCAGCGCGATGCCCAGCGTCACCAATGAGGAAAACCTGTCGCGGGTGGCCATGGCCGTTGCGATGCAGAACACGATGATCAGCGTGTACAGCACCAGCAGGGAAAATCCGCCGACAAAGCCGAATTCCTCGGCCAGGGTGGTAAAGATGAAATCTGTGTGTTTCTCGGGCAGGAAGTTCAGCCGTGACTGCGTGCCCTGCATGAAGCCGCGCCCGGTCCACCCCCCGGACCCCAGCGCGATCTTGGATTGGGTGATGTGGTATCCGGCCCCCAAAGGATCGGTCGAGGGGTCCAGAAACGTATCGATGCGCCGGTATTGGTAATCCTTGAGCAACTGCCAATCGGTGCCCCGGCTTTGAAAAACGGCGCTGATCAATCCGACCCCGGCGGCAATCACGGCGGCGAAATAGGCCCAGTGGACCCCGGCCAGGAACATCAGACCGCCCCCCGCCGTCAACAGCAGGATCGACGTGCCCAGATCGGGCTGGCGCAGCACCAGGAACGTCGGGAACAGGATCATGATGACCGGGACCAGAACCCAGAACGGATGCGACGTGCGTTTTGCGGGCAACCAATCGTAATAGGCCGCCAGCAGCATGACCAGCGTGATTTTCATCAGTTCGCTGGGCTGCAGGCGCAAGAATCCCAGGTCGATCCAGCGTTGCGCGCCCATGCCGACGGTGCCCATCACCTCGACCAGAATCAACAGCAGCACCGAAACGCCATAGGCCACCACTGCCATGTTGCGCCAGAACCAGATCGGCACCATGGCGACCACCGTCATGACCGCCAGGCCCAGAATGAAACGCTCGATCTGTGGCGCGGCCCAGGGGCTGAACGATCCGCCGGCGACAGAATACAGCATCAGGAAACCCACGCAGGCCACGCTGGTCAAAAGCAGCGTCAATGCCCAGTTCATGTGCAGGATCTTGCGAATCCCCGAAGGCGTGGATTTGACGTTATGTTCAAGATAGCTCATGCGCGGTCACTCACCGGGGCGGCGATGTCGGGATTGTCCCGGTGCAGCTGTTCCTGTTGTGCCTGTATCCTGTTTCGGTCGCCTTTGGGATAGGCGCTGAGCGGCGGGGTGCCTTCATAGAGTGCCTGCAACATGACATCGCGGGCGATCGGTGCGGCCGCCGTCGAGCCGCCTCCGCCATGTTCGACGACCACGGAAACCGCGTATTTCGGGTTGTCGAACGGGGCAAAACAAACGAACAGTGCATGATCCCGGCGCTCCCAGGGCAGGTCGCGGTTGTGGATCACGCCTGCGGCGCGTTCGGCCTTGGTGATGTTGCGCACCTGGCTGGTGCCGGTTTTTCCGGCCATCCGGTATTCTTCGGCGATGATGCGGTTGCGATAGGCCGTGCCGCGACGGTTGTTGCTGACATCGTACATGCCGCGCCGTATCTGGCGCAGATTGTTTTCGTTCAACCCCAGTGAGTCACCGGCGCCGCTGGGTTGTTCCACGCCGTTGATTGATTTCACCAACCGCGGCGATACGGCGCGCCCGGTGGCGATGCGTGCCGACATCACCGCCAGTTGCAGCGGTGAAGCCAACATATACCCCTGGCCAATGGACGAGTTGGCCGTATCGCCGATGCGCCAGGCATCGCTGTGCACGCGTTCCTTCCAGGCCCGGTTCGGCGCCAGACCTTCCGCCACGGCGGACATGGGCAGATCGTGACGGACACCCAGCCCAAGCCGCTTGGCCATCTCCGAAATCTTGTCGATGCCGACTTTCAGCGCGATGTCGTAATAATAGACGTCGCAGCTGCGCTTCAGTGACGCGTTCAGATCTGTGTGCCCGTGGCCGCCACGTTTCCAGCAATGAAAGCGCCGCCCCGAGATTTCCAGATAGCCCGGGCACCAGACCGTATCGCCAGAGCCGACCAACCCGGCCTCAAGCGCGGCAAGACCGGTCACCATCTTGAAGGTGGAGCCGGGCGGATAGGTGCCCTGAACCGTCTTGTTGGCCAGCGGGCGATAGGGATCCGAGGTCAGGCCGCGATAATCCGCAACAGAAATCCCGCGCACGAACAGGTTCGGGTCAAAGCTGGGCGAGGAACAGATCGCCCGCAGGTCGCCGGTTTCGCAATCCATGACGACTGCGGCGGCGCTTTCGTTGCCCAGGCGGGCCTGAACGTAACCTTGCAGATCCGCGTCAACTGTCAGTTGCAGATCCGCCCCGGATTTGCCTTCTCTGCGGTCCAGTTCACGCATGATGCGGCCGGTTGCGTTCACCTCGACACGCTTGGCCCCGGCCTTGCCGCGCAACACATCTTCGCGCTTGGCTTCCAGTCCGACCTTGCCGATCTGGAAACGCGGGATCCGCAGAACCGGTTCAGGGTCGGTGATCTGGCTGAGATCATAGTCGCTGACCGGCCCCACATACCCCACCACATGGGCCAGGTCCGCGCCGCGCGGATAATCGCGGGTCAGGCCGACTTCGGGGGTGATGCCGGGCAGGGCGGGTGCGTTCACCGCCACCTTGCTGATTTCGTTCCAGCTGACCTGATCGGCCAGGGTGATGGGCAGGAACGGCGGGCTGCGGCGCATTTCGGCCATGGCCCGGTTCAGGTCTTCGTCGTCCAGTTCGACCAGGCGCGACAGGTCCCGGATCACCTTGTCCACATCCCCGGCATCTTCGCGCACGATGATGATGCGGTAGCTGGGCGAGTTCTGCGCCAGAACCTTGCCGTTGCGGTCGAACAATTCACCCCGCGCCGGCGGGATCAGCCGCAGGTTGATGCGATTTTCTTCGGCAAGCAGACGGAACTGATCGGCCTGTTCGACCTGCATATGCCGCATCCGCATGCCCAACACACCGATGAAACCCAGCTGCGCCATGCCCAGCATCAGGGTCCGGCGGGTCAGCTTGCCCTGGGTGTTGTCCAGTTCCTTGAAGGTTCTTCTCATCTGCGGCTTCCAAAGGCTTCGGCATCGCCGGGTGACAATCGGCGCACGCCCATCAGCGCCTGGGTCACGAACACCACCAGCGGGTAAACCGCCATGGTCAGGACCATCTGGATCAGGTTCAGCGCCAGCGGGGCCTGTTGCACCAGCATCAGAGTCAGCACCAGTCGATTCAGCAACGTGATCGCAAGGATGACAAAACAGAACGAGATCCATTCGCCCGCAAAACTGGATTCGCTCAGCCCCGCAGTCCTGTTCTTCATGTACTCGCTGCCCAGAACCACAAGCAACGCCAACAGGCCGGGGGGGCGCTGAAACAGCAGGTCAGCCAGCAGCATCACGCCGGCCAGCACCAGCACCGGAACATATTCCGGACGCCGCATGATCCAGGCAAAGGCAAAGGCGATCAGCAGATCCGGCGGCGCCCAGCGGCGGGGCAGGGTGTCCAGGGGAAGCAGGTGAAAGAACATGATTGTCATGGCCAACAGCACGAACCACGTCCGCATGGCCCATATATGCGGCAACGAGCCCCTAGCCATCGACGCCTCCCGCGGGCCGGGTGGGTCCGATCAGGCTGGCCGGATCGCTCGGGGCGACAATTCCGCCGGGATCGGTGATGCCTTCGGCCCCGTGATGGCGCAGGACCCGCAGGAATTCCAGACGCTCGTAATCGGCCGCCAGACGCACCCGTAATCGGCCTGACGGATCGGCCGCAACCTGCCCGATCAGCAATCCGGGTGGAAACACATCACCATCCCCTGAACTGACCACCCGGTCGCCGGGGCGCACAAGATCGGGGTTCTCCAGAAAATCGATCAGAGGGGCCGCCGAATTGTCCCCTGCAATCAACGCGTTCTGACCCGAAGGCTGGATCAGGGCTGGGACCGAACTGGCCGCGTCCGTCAACAGCACGACCCGGGCGCTGGATTGACCCGTGCCCGAAATCCGCCCGACCAGCCCAATCCCGTCCATCGCGGCCCAGCCATCGACGATTCCGTCGCGCGCGCCGATGTTCAGCAGCACGGATTGCCGGAAGGGCGAGCCCGAGTCCGCCATGACCACCCCGGTCACATAGGTCAGGCGCGGGTCCAGCCGGACGTGGTTCAGGTCCAGCAGCCGCGCGTTTTCCTGCTCCAGTTGCAGGGCGGCTTCTTTCCAGGCCTGCATCTGGCGCAGCTCGTTGCGCAATTCGCTGTTTTGCTCGGCCAGGCGTTGATAGCTCTGAAAGTCGCGGACCAGGTTGATGACACCGGTGACGGGCGCCATGGCCCAGCTCATGGATGGGACAACGCGGTCCGTGACCTGGGCGCGGAATTGTTCGACCCGCGGGCTGTCGATGCGCCAGACCAGAAAGATCCCCAGCAGACACAGACAGACCACCCCCAGCAGCAAACGGCGCAGGGGGCCGGTATAGTCGTCACGGTGCGAACGGTCCTTGGCCAATGGAACCTCTTTTACGGCGCCGGGAGACGCCGGTTGTCCACCTTACAAAGGGTGCGCGCCCTAGCTGTCGTAGTCAATCGCGTGGCGCAGTTGTTTTTCGTATTCCAGCGCCTTGCCGGTGCCCAGGGCGACACAATTCAGCGATTCATCGGCAATCGACACCGCCAGCCCCGTCTGTTCGCGCAGCGCCAGGTCCAGATCGCCCAGCAGCGCGCCGCCGCCGGTCAGCATTACGCCCCGGTCGACAATATCGGCGGCCAGATCGGGCGGGGTGGTTTCCAGCGCGGTCATCACCGCCTCGCAGATCTGCTGAACCGGTTCGGCCAGCGCCTCGGCCACCTGGGCCTGGCTGATCTCGATTTCCTTGGGCACACCGTTGAGCAGGTCGCGCCCCCGGATCTGCATCGATGCGCCGCGCCCGTCGTCGGGCATTCGCGCGCTGCCGATGCTGGTCTTGATGCGTTCGGCGGTCGATTCCCCGATCAGCAGGTTTTGCTGGCGTCGCAGATAGGAAATGATGCTTTCATCCATCCGGTCGCCGCCGACACGAACCGAGCGGGCATAGACAATGTCGCCCAGCGACAGCACCGCGACTTCGGTGGTGCCGCCACCGATGTCCACCACCATGTTGCCCGTCGGATCGGTGATCGGCATGCCCGCGCCGATGGCCGCCGCGATGGGTTCGGCGATCAATCCGGCCTTGCGGGCACCGGCGGACAGCACCGATTGCCGAATCGCGCGTTTTTCGACCGGAGTCGCGCCATGCGGGACGCAGACGATGATCTTGGGTTTTGAAAAGGTCGACCGCTTGTGCACCTTGCGGATGAAATGCTTGATCATTTCTTCGGCGGTGTCGAAATCGGCGATGACGCCTTCGCGCATGGGGCGGATGGCCTCGATGCTGCCGGGGGTGCGGCCCAGCATCAGCTTGGCGTCTTCACCGACCGCCAATACCTTTTTAACACCGTCTTTGACGTGATACGCCACCACCGAGGGTTCGCTGAGGATGATGCCGCGACCCTTGACGTAAACCAACGTATTGGCAGTGCCCAGGTCGATCGCCATGTCCGCAGAGAAGATGCCACCAAAATTTCCAAACCAAGACATGTGCGGGATCCTGTAGAGAACTGCCATTGGGCCCACGACTCGCAAAAGCTGGCAGGCCGGGTGTGTTATAGGCCTCGATACCCACGGGTGAAAGGTCCGATTCCGCGATCATCAGCGCGAATTTGCCAGCCCGGTGCCAAAACCGGATTTCAGCGGCCCTGAGCCGTAGGAATGTCGCGATGAATGCCAGGAACTTTTCCTTGGAAGCCAGCGCCTGCCGCTTTAGCCTTGGGTGGCGTATGACCGCGCGGTTTTGCGGCACTGCGCGCAAACGCATCCGGATCCCGAAATTCGGGGCAACAGGGGAAACACACATGAAAACGGCTTTTCTGGGCAGTGTAACGGCGTTGGGGCTGATCCTTGCCACGGCCATGTCGGCCGCGCCGCTCAAATTGAAACCTGCGAACCCGCAGCCGGGCAATCTCAGGCCGGGTTTGAATGTGAGCTACGGGTATGCCTCGGACAAGTTCAAATCCCTGAGGCTGGCACACAGTATCTTTGAAGCGAACGGCAAGCCGGGCAAACCGCTGCGAGGGTTGGATTATCGTGACACCGAGTTCGGCGAAAACGCGTTGACCTCGACCGCGCCCTGGTATCTGACGGCAAAAATCACCGGCTATTTCAAAATCGACGCTCCGGGGATCTATGACATGGAATTTTTCGTCAACGACGGACTGGAGGCCACGATTGGCGGCCAGCAGGTCGGGTATGCAGACGGCATCAACCCCTGCGAGGGCACCGTCGTGACCCAGGTCGAAGCCCCGGTTGCCGGATGGTACGATCTGGATCTGTTCTATTTCCAGAACGCCGGGACCGCCTGTCTCATGATGAAAATGGGACCCGCCGGTGAAAAACGCCAATGGGTCGAAAACTCGGCCTTTGCACGCTGAAGCCGCGCGGTCAGAGCAATCAGATACATCGCTACAGGCGGCACCCGGTATCACCCAGGTGACACCGAGTCCGATGCGAATTGCCGACGACTGTCAAACGTGTGGCGAAATCCGGGTGTCAGGAATCCAGCTTGACCGGGGTCGGTGTCGGCAGCGGATTGTGTTTCAGCCACTCGTTGGTGCCCGGATAGGCGTGCAGATAGAAGGAATTCTCGGTATCGATCCGCGCTGCGAAAATGCGATCGGTGTCTTCGAGGAAGGGTTTGATGTGGTCCAGCAGAGCCTTGGCGCTGGCGGTGCGGACGTTGACCAGACATGAGTTGTTCATGATGCGATGGGCCCGCATCTTGGTCAGCTCCTCGGTAAAGCCCTTGTAGTGGTCATAGCCGTCGTCATGGTTCAGATCGAAACTTATAAAGAAAATTGCCATTCGTTATCCTTTCTGAAATGCCGTCAAAATTGGCATTGGAAGGATAAACATAGATTGTCCGCCCGGGCAATCGCAGGACTGAAATCACCCGGGATGCGAAATAATTGCGTGGCATTGCCAAAATTGTTGACGGAAAACCGCTTAATCAGGGTTGGCCCGGGGTGCGATTGCAATCGCGCCGGTGAGCGGTCAATGTGGCCCTCGCGGCCGTCCTGATCCCCGTGGCACCCGGGCCAAGCGATCGTTCTGGGATCAGAGCACCCGGGCCATGGCCTCCAGAAACTGGTCGTTCTCCCAGCCAAGACCGACCGAAACCCGCAGGTAGGTTTCGTAACCCTCTTGTTTCCAGGGCTTTACGATAACGCCGCACGCAATGAGCCGATCCGCCACCTCGACCGACGGCTGTCTGCAATCGACAAACAGGAAGTTGCCTTTGGACGGCAGGACATGCAGGCCAAGATCGGTCAGCCCCTCTGCCATACGCCTGCGTTCGCGCAGGGTGCTGGATACCGCCTTGGCCATTCCTTCCTTGTGGGTCAGCGCCGCAAGCGCGGCCGCCTGCGCCACCGCATTGGTGTTGAATGGCGTGCGGACCAGGTGCATCGCATGGATCACGTCGTCGCTGTTGGAGATGCCATATCCGATCCGCAGCCCGGCCAGCCCATAAGCCTTGGAAAAGGTGCGCAGGATCAGCAGTGGTTTGTCATGCGCGGCAAGATGGTCTGCCGCCGAGGCATAATCGGGACCAGCGGCATATTCGACATAGGCCTCATCCAGGCAGAGAAGGCTGTCGGGGTGTTGCGCTTTAAGCAGCGCGTCAAGCGCGTCGGGGCCCAGCCAGAGCCCTGCCGGATTCATCGGATTCGCCAGCAGCGTCATCCGCACCGGGCGCGCGGCGGCCGCCAGCAGGGCGTCGATGTCGATCTCATGGGACGAGGTCAGACCGATGCGGGTCACCGTAGCGCCCATCATGGTCGCGTAATCTTCGTGCAGCGGAAAAGATGGATAGAGGGTCACCACCTCGTCGCCGGCATTCAACGCGGCGCGCGCCAGAACATTAAGCAGATCTTCTGACCCGTCTCCGAGGATCACGCGGGATTCTGGCGCGCCGGTCTGGCGTGCGATTTCATCGGCCAATGCACGGGCCGAGGGGTCGGGATACAGGAATGGACGTGCAAGCGCATCCTGCATCGCAGTCTGAACGGCAGCCTGCGGACCATGCGGGTTCTCGTTAGAGGCCAATTTTGCGATACGACGCCCCTTGGCGCGGGCCGCTGCGTCGGCAAGTATAAGGCCGGAGTTGTACAATTTCAGAGTCTTGAGCTCTGGTCTGGCGGAAAACCTGGCGGGCGTCATGGAAATCTCCGTTGACTCATTCGTGACGATTGGTCAAATTATGTATATACATACAGCTATGGGGGCGAGAGAAAATGCAAGAAGAAAATGATTGCACGACCGATCTCGGCTTCGATTTCACAGGCAAAACCGTTTTCGTCACCGGCGCCAGCCGGGGCATCGGACGCGAAATTGCCCTGGCGTTTGCACGCGACGGCGCGCGCCTGATCCTGAGTGCGCGCAGCAACGAGGCGCTGACCGCCGTGGCTGCGGATATCCGCGAATTGGGAGCCGAGGCAACCTGCCTTGCGCTGGATCAACGCGATACCGCTTCGATCCGCCCGGTGATCGCCGGGCTTGGCCCGATCGACGTTCTTGTCAACAATGCCGGGACCGAAGAAGTCCGCGATACGCTTGAAGTTGACGAGGCGCTTTGGGACAAGATCGTCGACACCAATCTCAAGGGCGCTTTTTTCGTTGCACAAGCCGTAGCAGCCAAGATGGCACATGCAGGATGTGGCGCTATCATCAACCTGGCTTCGCTGACGTCCTATGTCGGGGTTCCCGGCGCAGTGCCTTATGGTGCGTCAAAAAGCGGAATTCTCGGCATGACCCGCGCCATGGCCGCTGAATGGGCTCCGAAAGGAATTCGGGTAAATGCGATCGCGCCCGGATATTTTGAGACCGATATGACCAGCGTTTTCTACGAGAACAAGGACTGGGTGGCGCGGATGGTCGACAATATTCCGGCGGGCCGGTTGGGTGATCTGTCCGATCTTTCGGGGGCGGTGAGATTCCTTGCTTCAAGCGGCGCCAAATATGTGCATGGTCAGTGCTTGGTAATAGACGGTGGATATTTGGCGAAAATCTAGACAGATACCCATCTCGATCCACCCGCTCACGCGCCCTTGAAATAAGTATATACTTTAATTTGGAAAAGTGCTTACCTTCCCCAGAGCAGACAACAGGGATACGATGACAGATCCGATCGCCGCAAAAGAAAACGCCCCCAGGGTGGCCCGTGATGTCGCTGTGCGCGCAAGCCATGTTTCGATGGATTTCGGCAATGGCGTGCTGGCGGTGAACGATGCGAGCTTTGAACTTGAGAAGGGGCGATTTCTTACGATACTTGGGCCTTCGGGGTCCGGCAAGACGACGCTTTTGCAGATGATCGCAGGATTTCAGAAACAGACGGCAGGCGAGATCACCATCAATGGCAAGCCGGTGGATGCTGCCCCGCCGCATCGCCGCTCGATCGGGATGGTGTTTCAGAAACTTGCCCTGTTCCCGCACATGACCGCAGCCGAGAACGTGGCCTTTCCGCTGAAGATGCGGCGCTTCAACCCGCGCCAGATTGCGGGGCGGGTGGATCAGTTTCTGGATCTCGTCAGGCTTGGCGGATATGGCGACCGGCGGATCAACGCGCTTTCCGGCGGGCAACAGCAGCGTGTCGCCATCGCGCGCGCGCTGGTGTTCGAGCCGGATCTTCTGTTGCTGGATGAACCGCTTGCCGCGCTTGACGTCAAGCTGCGCGAGGAAATGCAGCTTGAGTTCCGTCGAATCCAGCATCAGCTGGGGGTCACCACGATCAACGTCACCCATGACCAGCGCGAAGCCCTTGTCGTGTCCGACAACATCATCGTCATGGACGGAGGTCGCATTCAACAGCAGGCCGAGCCGGTCGAGCTTTACCGCGCGCCCGAAAACCCGTTTGTCGCGGGGTTTCTTGGTCTGTCGTCCTTTGTGGACGGTTCGGCAACCGCGGATGGCAATCTGAAGGTTGGTGATATCGTGGTTCAGGGGACCTCTGCACGCGATTTTGCCGCCGGAACGCGTGTTGTGGCTGCGATCCGAGCCGAACAGATACGCCTTGCAGGAACGTCTGAGGCGCTTGGCGCTTGTGACATGAAACTCGAAGGCCGTGTGGCGGACACGATCTTTGAGGGCGAGCGCCAGATGTATGTCGTCGAGATCGGGGCGCTTTCGGGCGCGACATTCCGCGTCTATCATCACGATCCCGACAGTTTCGGACTATTCCGCGTCGGCGACCCTGTCGCGCTTGGCTGGAACCGTCGGGATCTCAAGATATTCAGCCCTGCGGCATAAGCAAAAACAGCCGTATTTCAACAGAGGAGACTACCAAATGTCCACAGAATTTTCCCGTCGGGGCGTTCTTCGTGCCGGTCTGGCGACCAGCGGCGCGGCCTTGCTGAGCGCGATGCCTGCGAGCCGCCTCTTGGCGCAGGAACCGGAAAAACCGTCCGAGATCATCGTTCGTGCCTGGGGCGGTGAATGGGTTGAATCGCTGAAGAATGGCGTGTCCGACCGGTTCACCGAAATGACCGGCATTGCCGTGCGTCATGATCTGACCGAAGACAATGAAATTCAGCCCAAGGTCTGGGCCGCTGTCGCGCAAGGCCGTGTACCGCCGATCCACATCAACTGGGACACCACGACCAACGCCACCAAATCGGCGCTGCGCGGTGTAACCGAGGATATTTCCGATCTGGACAACCTGGCCAACACCACCGATCTGGCGAAGCCGGTCGGGCTGGAAGGCTATCCGCTCGTCAATACCTATGGCTATGTCTATGTGTTGGCCTACCGTCCAGAAGCCTTCCCGGATGGCGCGCCGAAATCCTGGCGCGATCTGCTTGATCCAAAGTTCAAAGGCCGTATTGCGCTGTATAACGACGGGATCGGGTTCCACTTCCCGGCGCAGGTCGCCGGTGGCGGTTCGCTCGAAGATATTCCGGACAATATGGATGCCTGCTGGGACTTTGTCCGTGAAATGAAAGAACAGAACCCGCTTCTGGGTGAAGATCCAGATTTCACCACCTGGTTCCAGAACGGTGAAATCGACGCGGCCTGCACCATTTCGACCAACGCGCTTGCGGCCAAGAAGAACGGTGTCGATCTGGCATGGACCGTGCCGGAAGAGGGCTGCAAGTTCGACACCGACTGTCTGTGGATTCCGAAGGGTCTGCCCGACAACGAACTGTACTGGGCCAAGCAGTATATCAACCTGGCCCTGTCGCAGGAAAGCCAGCAGATCTGGCTGGACGGTCTTGGGCTTCCGGGGGTTGTTCCCGGTCTGACCCCGCCCGAAGGTCTTGCGGGCGATCCGTCCTATCCGACCACGCCTGCGGATTTTGAACATCTGATCCGCATCTCCTCGGCGGTTCAGGTCCAGAACGAAAGCGACTGGTTCGCCAGGTTCAAGGAAATCATGCAGGGCTAAGCCCCTATGCACGTCAGGACCGGGGGGTTCCCGGTCCTGATCATGGCTGTGGCCTGCCTGCCTGCGGGGACGGGGCCCGGCCAGACGCTTTCAACCAGACACCGGAACGCCGCGATGCCTGAGATTCCGTCCAAGGACGATACCCACACCACGTTCAGATATCCGCTGCGTTGGCGGATCATGGACGCGTTGAACGGCGGGCTGGACCGCTTTTGGCCCGCGCGCATGTCGCCCTATACCGGTTGGGCGCTGATCATGCCCGCGCTCTTGCTGGTCGGGGTTCTGGTACTGGGTCTGTTTGAGATGGCGGACAATTCGCTTCACACGCTGGACCGTGCGACGTTCCGCCTGTCCGAAGCCTATACGCTGGAGAATTACCAGACCGTGATGGAAAGCGCGACCTATGGACGGGTGATCACCCGATCCGTATTCGCGGCCGGGCTGACCGTTTTCTTCACGCTGCTGTTGGCGCTGCCCTATGCCTATATCATGGTGCGCACCACAAGCTCGGCGGTGCGCAAGGCGCTTCTCGTCACCTTGTTTCTGCCGTTCTTCATCGGTCAGGTTGTACGGGCTTATGGGCTGCTGATCATTCTTGGCACAACCGGCGTCGCCAATAACGCGCTTGGCCTTGTCGGGATCGAACCGATGCGTTTGCTGTTCAACTTCCCGGCCGTGGTCTTTGGTCTGGTGCAATACATGCTACCCTTTGCGGTTCTGATGCTGGCCCCGGCCCTGACTGCGATCCCGCGTGAAACCGAAACCGCGGCGTCCTCTCTTGGGGCCAATTGGGTGCAAGGCTTTCGCCATGTTGTTCTGCCCATGGCCAAGCCGGGCCTGATCGGGGCGGGGCTTGTGGTCGGCACGCTGGCGCTGACCGATTTCGCGATGCCCGCCATGTTGGGCGGCGGATCGCAGGATTTCATCGCCAACGCCATCTATGACCAGTTCTTCCGCACCGCGGATCAGGGTCTTGGGGCCGCGCTTGCGTTGCTGCTGGTGGTGCTCGGGTCTGTCATCGTCGGGATTGTCATCTCGATTTTCGGCGCAGGGACGCTTGGCATGGGAAACAGGAAATGACCGCACGTTCGCAACGCATTCTGTTCTGGGCGCTTGTCTGGTTCTCTGTTCTCATCCTTTCGGTGCCTACGATCATCGTTGTTGGCGCGTCATTCACCAATGCCAACATGATTTCCTTCCCGCCCGAAGGTTTTACCCTGAAATGGTATGAGAAAATTGCCCTTGCGCGTGATCTGCGGCAGGCATTCATCCGCTCGCTGATCGTTTCGACAGTCTGTCTCGTTGTCTCTGTTCCGGTCGGCACGCTTGCGGGGCTTGCCCTGTCGCGGTTCAAGCTGCGCTTTGTGAATGCGATCCAGATTTACCTGCTTTTGCCGTTCACCGTGCCGCTGATCGGTTCCGGTATCGGCATGATGCTGATTTTCGGAGAATGGCGTATTCTGGGCAGTCTCTGGCCCGTCGGCGTTGCGCTTGCCGTGATCAACCTGCCGTTCATCATCTGGTCTGTGTCTTCGTCTGCAAGCGCACTTGACGGGGACCTTGAACTGGCTGCGTCCAGCTGTGGTGCCGGGCGGTTCGAGACCTTCTGGTTCGTGACGCTTCCCGGTGTCATGCCGGGTGTCATCACCGGTGGGCTGTTGATGTTCGTTCTGGCAATGAGCGAGTTTCTTGTCTCGCTGCTGCTGACCGATGCGCGGACGGTGACCTTGCCGGTCCAGATCTACAACAATATCCGGTCAATCATCACGCCTGATCTGGCCGCGGTTTCATCGGTTTTCGTGGTGATCGCGTTGCTGGCTGTGTGGGTCCTGGACCGTCTGGTCGGGCTCGAAATCTTCTTGAAATCAAAGTGATGGTTGCTGCGCCCTGCGGCGGCGGCCTCTCAAGTGATCTTAGTGAAAGGATCTGTCATGTCTAACGTTAACGTTCAAAAACTGTCCGGCCTTGGCAAGACCGAGCGCGCGGCGCTTGTGCGCAGGTCCGAAGCCGACCTTTCCTTCTTTCTCGACAAGGTGCACCCGATCATAGAGGCGGTGAAATCCGAAGGCGACGCGGCATTGGTCCGGTTTGGCCAGCAGTTTGACGGCGCCGAAAGCCTGACGGCCGAGACGCTCAAGGTCACCGAGGCCGAGTTCGACGCCGCTTTCGGTCTTGTCGATGACAAGGTGATCGAGGCGATCCGCTACGGGATCGAAAACATACGCAGCTTCCACCACGAACAAAGCCCCGAACCGATGTGGATGAAAGAGGTCCGCCCAGGAGCGTTTGCGGGAGACCGTTACCTGCCAATCAACTCTGTCGCGCTCTATGTGCCGCGCGGCAAGGGCTCGTTTCCGTCCGTTACCATGATGACGGCTGTTCCGGGTGTGGTGGCCAAGGTGCCGAATCTGGCGATATTCACCCCGCCGGGCAAGGATGGCACCGTCGATGCCGCCACGCTGGTCGCGGCCCGCATCGCGGGGGTGGAAACCGTCTATAAATGCGGCGGCGCACAGGCCGTGGCGGCGGCGGCCTATGGCACCGAGACGGTACAAAAGGCGCAGAAGATCGTCGGCCCCGGCAGCCCATGGGTGGTCGCGGCCAAGCGCCTGCTGACCGGAATTATCGACCCGGGCCTGCCGGCCGGTCCCTCCGAAGGCATGATCCTGGCCGATGACACGGTGTCGGGCCGTCTGGCGGCGATGGATCTGCTGATCGAGGCCGAGCACGGCCCGGACAGCTCTGCCTGGCTGGTTACACCCTCCAGGCGCGTGCTGGACGAAGCCCTGGCCACGCTGCCCGAACTGTGGGCAAGAATGACACCGCAACGGGTCGAGTTTTCCCAGACGGTGCTGTCGGGGCCGTCCGGCGGTCTGATCCTGGCCGAGTCGATGCAAGATGCGATCGCCTTCGTAAACGAATACGCGCCCGAGCATCTGGAAATCATGTCGACCAAACCCTTTGATTACCTTGGCGAGATCACCGAGGCTTCGGAGATACTGATGGGCACGCACACCCCGGTCTCGATCGGCAACTTTGCCCTTGGCCCGAATGCGGTGCTGCCGACCTCCAAGGGGGCCAACACCTATGGCCCGCTGTCCGTGACCGATTTCATCCGCCGCAGTTCGGTCGGCTATGTCACCGAAAAAGGCTATCCCGAGATGGCGGCCGCTGCGAAAACGCTGGCCGAATACGAAGGGTTTTCCTCGCATGCCAACGCGGTCAGCGATCTGCGCCACGAATATCTCAAGGATATGTGAGGAAACGGCCCGATCAGTGCCGATGCAGCCGCGCCGGAAACGGCCCGGCGCCCCCGATGTGCCCGCCACCGGTGATGCGACGGGCATGCAGACCCATATTTGTCTAGGAGAAGCAGATGCCGAGTGAACGGGAAAACCTTTCGCGAACTGCAGAAATCCGTGCCGTGGCACAACAGGATACGGCCCGGGCGGCGACGATGCTGGAAGGTTTCATCGCCGATCTGTTTGACATTCCCGTGTCTGACCTTGCGATCAATGTCGATCAATATTCGCTGAATTCTCTCAACGGTTTCTTCCGCTCGGAGACACAGGACTACTTTTTCAAGTTCCACCAGGAGGAAGGCGAAGAGGAGATGGCGGGCGAATATTACCGCGCCGACATCCTGTCGGGCGCGGGCCTGCCCGTGGATCAGCCGGTTCATATGTCGACTCTGCCGGGTGAACAGTTGCTGGTCTACAAGCGCCGCTCGGACCCAAGGTTCTCAGATGTTCTTTTCGAGCTGGACCAAAACCCTGACGACAGAGCCAGCGCCCGGGCGGTTCAGGCCGAGACCGACTTGAACCGCCGCATCCTGGAGGTCGCGCAGTGCACCCTCGTGCCGATTTCCCCCGATGAGGCGACACAAGAGCCGATCCATCGACTGTTCTATGAGCGTCTGATCGAGCTTCCCGGTGGCACCTATCCGGGCGGCAGGTTCAAGACGTTCTACCATGGCAAACGTTTTGATTTTCCGGACGGGATTTCCCTGAACTGGGCGGAAATTGCCGATGCGCCGGTGGTCATCAACGGGCTGACCTATTCCCGCAGCTTGAAGCAAGCGTTCGACTTTGCCCATGCCCGGTATGAGCCAAAGAACACTGCGGATGCCGGCGGCATCGTGGCCCATGGCGACGCGCATAACGCCAACGTCTGGTACGAACGCGGGGCGGCCCGCGACCGTCTGGCTTTTTTCGATCCGGCTTTCGCAGGCAACAAGGTGCCATCCCTGCTGGCCGAGGTGAAATCAACCTTTCACAATGTCTTTGCCCACCCGTTCTGGCTGTATAATCCAGAGTTGGCTGAACAGGCCTTCACCGCCAGCGTTCGACTTGCGGACGGCGCGTTGCATATCGACACGGACTGGCGACCCAGCCCCGTCCGCGGTTCTCTTCTGGGTGCCAAGGCGCGCGCGTTCTGGGCACCGTGGTTGCGAACCCTGAAGGACAAAGACCTGCTTCCAGACGATTGGGAAGATGTGATCCGCGCAGGTTTGTTCCTTTCGCCAACTCTGGTCATGAACCTCAATGCGGGCGAAACGCGGGACCGGCACAACCCGGTGTCTTCTGCCATTGGCTTGTCGGTCGCCCTGTCGGCGGCGTCGCGGCCGGTTCGTGGTGCCGATATGTTCACGGAGTTCTTTGACACGATCCGACCAACCTGACGTCGCTTGAACGTAGATCCCAGAACGTCGATGATTTCGCGCTGGCCGTAAGCAAGCGGCTGCCGCGCCTCCTTGCCGACTGTATCGACGGTGGGGCGTTTTAAGAAACGACCTTGTGCCGAAAAGGGTGGATTTCGATCCTTTTGCTCTGCGGCAAAGGAGTCTCACCCCGTAAGCGGTGCGCCGCCTCCACGACGATGGCGCGCGCAGCCCGCGCCGGCCCGGCTTCGATCATGGGGTTCACAGGGTTACGATCGCTTGGTGGCTCATCAGTGATGGAAGCCGGATGCGTCGTCTTTGCCCAGCGGAGTCTGGGCCGGATGCTTGTCGAGATGCGACAGGGCTGTCTGCATGTCTTCGATCAGCAGCGCACAGAGGTCTCGGCTGACCCCGTTGCGGACAAGAATGCGCTGGATCGCCTGATCTTCGCAATTCGAAGGCAGGGTATAGGCCGGCACCTGCCATCCCCGCACGCGCAGGCGGTCGGCCAGATCAAACAGACTGAAGCCGTGATCGATGCCGTCTCTCATCTTCCAGGACACGGCAGGAATGCCCCGGTTGCGATCGCCGTCAAAGACGATTTCAAACGGACCCATGGCGTTGATCTGATCGGCCAGGAACGTGGCAGAGTCGTAGCAGGCCCCATGCACCTTTTCATAACCTTCGCGCCCCAGCCGCAAAAAGTTGTAGTACTGGCAAGCGATCTGCCCGCCGGGGCGCGAGAAATTCAGCGCGATGTCCTTCATGTTGCCGCCAAGATAGTTGACCCAGAAGATCATGTTCTCGGGCAGATCCGTTTCTTCGCGCCACATGACCCAGCCAACGCCCAAAGGGGCCAGGCCGAACTTGTGACCCGACGCGTTGATCGAGCGCACCCGCGGCAGGCGGAAATCCCATTCCAGATCCGCAGCGCAGAACGGCGCGAGAAAGCCGCCGCTGGCCCCGTCCACATGGATCGGGATGTCCAGCCCGGTTTCCTGTTCCAGCTGGTCGAGCGCATCGCTGACCGCCTTGACCGGCTCATATTCGCCGGTGAAGGTCACGCCCAGTGTCGGCACCACGCCGATGGTGTTTTCATCGCAGTATTTCAGCGCCTCTTGTGGTGTCATCAGCAGGCGGCCGTTTTCCATCGGGATCTCGCGGTGTTCGACATCCCAATAGCGGGTGAACTTGTGCCAGCAGACCTGCACCGGGCCGGTCACCAGATTGGGTTTGTCGATCGGTTTGCCCTCGGCCTTGCGCCTGGCCTCCCAACGGCGCTTCATCGCCAGCCCGCCCAGCATCGCCGCCTCGCTGGAGCCGGTCGTCGAGCACCCGGTTGCGGGGCCTTCGGGGGCGTGCCAGAGATCGGCGAGCATGCGAACGCACCGCGCTTCGATCTCGGCGGTCTGCGGATATTCGTCCTTGTCGATCATGTTCTTGTCGATGCAGGCATCCATCAACGCGTGGATCTCGGGCTCTTCCCAGGTTTGGCAAAATGTCGCCAGGTTCTGGCGCGAATTCCCGTCCAGCATCAACTCATCGCGCACTGCGGCAAACACGCGGCGCGGGTCGTTCTCGGACGTTGGGAACCCGGATCTGGGCAGGCTTTG
>JAEKDP010000002.1:0-285708 GCA_016521575.1 Rhodobacteraceae bacterium F11138
TATTGCGGAAAGATGGTTTTCCAGTCGGTCTTCATGTCGATCAGGAGCCAGCCGTTTTCGGCCGCCGCGTCCAGCCCCTTGTCGAGCTTGCCGATATGCGTTTCGCGATCATAGGCGTATTCGCGTTCGGCATCGGTGTGATGCACGAAGGCGCCCAGCCGCAGGCCGTCCGCGCCGATGGTGGTGTATTGCAACATCTCGAAATCTCCGTCTGAATTTCCGAAGGCGGCGATCGGGCGGTGACCGATATGCGCGTTGATGCCGACAGGCTTGCCCGCCTTGTCGTCGATGAAGTCGATCTTGTCGGTGCGCATCAGCGCCGGTTTGCCATCGACCATCTTGAATTCGGTGGCGATCGATGATCCGACGACTTGCTGGGGCGGGATGCCGTAAACCTCTTCCGTCCAGGGGCGCATGAATTCGATGCCGCCGCCGGAAACGATGAAGGTCTCGAAATCATTGTCCTGCAGATACTCGATCAGCTCCAGCATGGGTTGATAGACAAGCGCGGTATAGGGCTGGTCGAATTTGGGATGTTTCGCGCCCGCCAGCCAATCGCTGGCAATCTCTGCGAACCTTTCCGTGCTCATGCCGGCGTGGGTCGTCGCAACAAGTTCAAGCAGGCCTTTCTCGCCAGCCGCGCCGAGCGCCTTCATGTCGCCTTCAAGCACGGCCTGGAACGGCTGGGTCGTTTTCCATTCGGGGTGGTCGTCCGCCATCTCCTTGACCCGGTCGAGGGCAAAGGCCAGCTGGGTATACATCGGCTGTTCGATCCAGAGCGTGCCGTCATTGTCGAAGGTCGCGATACGGGCGTCTTCGCCGACATAGGTGTCGCTGTCCTTGTCGGTCACGCCCCGAACGAACGCGATGATGGCGCGCTTGGTGTCGCCCTCGTTCCACGAGGGCAGCGGATCGTCATCGGCCAGCGCCGGGAGAGCAAGAACAAAAGCAATGGCAAGGCCGGGTGCAAAAGATTTCATCATGGGTCTGCCTTTGGAACTGTCGATCAGGTGTCGGGTCTGGGAAACCGGCGATCCCCACAGAACTCGGCCGCAAGCATGCAGGACTCAGTCGCCGGTTGGCAAGCCGATGCTGACGCCATTCTTTTCAAGCGCATCGCGAACATACTGAGCTGGTACCCCAACGGGGTGGTCGGGCCGGGATAGCCTTCGCTCCGCAGCTTGCGCGGCGGGTAGTCGACACAGATCTACATTTGTTTCTGAAGCGCGTCGTTGGCCGTTGGCAGCGTCCGACTCGAAGGTCGTCATCAGGCGGTATCGTGTATATGGCCGTCCAGATAGGGCCAATATTTCCCCCATACGGTGTCGTCCGAGACGATCCGCAGGATGTTCGGCTTGTCGGTCTGCTCGCAGGTGCTCAGTCCCAACATCTGGCGGATCGGATTGACGATGAACCGTCCTGCCGCGTTCGTCCATGATTTACATATGAACTGGCAGGGCGTGAGACCTTTGGGCGTCTTGAACAGTCCCAAAACCCTGTGCCTGCGCACCTGAAGCGCCGCAAGGTTTCGTCATCTGTCATATGATTTGGTCGGGGGGGGAAGATGGCGGTCCCGGCGCGATTCGAACGCGCGACCTTTCGCTTCGGAGGCGAACACTCTATCCAGCTGAGCTACGGGACCATCATTTCAGCGTGCTTCGGTACGATTTTGTTCAAACCCGACCTGCACACTCTGATCTATCTTCTACCTTTCAACTTGTTGCATCCGTGGCTTTTCCGGATGGCGTCTGGCGCGCCATTCAGCCTGAATGCAGATTCCTTGCGGCTATAACGGCTCCCTACCCGGCCCGCAATCGCAAATTCACCAATTTTCAGGCGAAGAGATCGTGCGCCAGTTCCAGCGCCTCGACCAGGACGTCGATTTCGTGACGCGTATTGTATAGACCAAAGGATGCGCGACAGGTCGCTGTCAGCCCCAGATGGTCCATCAACGGCCCCGCGCAGTGATGCCCGGCACGCACGGCCACACCGCGTTTGTCCAGAATGGTGGACACGTCATGTGCGTGGGCCGCGCCATCCAGGGTGAAAGAAAAGATCGCTGCCTTGTCGGGCGTCGTCCCCTGCACCTGCAACCAGTTCAGCCCGCCCAGCTTTTGCATGGCATAGTCGCGCAGATCATGTTCATGCGCAGCGATGTTGGCCATGCCCAGATCCATCAGGTAGTCCAGCGCCACGCCCATTCCGATGGTCTGCACGATTCCGGGGGTCCCGGCCTCGAATTTCATCGGCGGGTCATTGTACAGCACGCTGTCGCGGTGGACCTCGCGGATCATGTCCCCACCGCCAAGGAACGGCTGCATTTCGCGCATGCGTTCCGATCTGCAATACATCGCTCCGGACCCGGACGGGCCATACAGTTTATGACCGGTGATCGCGTAGAAATCACAGCCGATGTCGGTGACGTCGACCGGCATGTGAACCGCCCCCTGGCTGCCATCCACCAGAACCGGCACGCCCTTGGCATGGGCGCCCGCGGTGATGGATTTGACGTCCACCGTGGTGCCCAGCACATTGGATGTATGCGTGACCGCAACCAGCCTGGTGCGCGGCGTGATCGCGTCGATGACCGCCTGCGGATCCAGCGCACCAGCCGCGTCCACATCGACCCATTTCAGAACCACCCCCAAACGTTCGCGCAGAAAGTGCCAGGGCACGATGTTGGCGTGATGTTCCATCACCGAAAGCACGATTTCATCCCCCGCCTGCATCCGGGGCATGGCCCAGCCATAGGCGACCATATTGATGCCTTCGGTGGTGCCCGAATTCAGCACGATCTCATCTTCGGACGCGGCGTTCAGAAACCGCGCGACTTTGCCCCGTACGGCTTCGTACTTGTCGGTGGATAGATTGGAAAGATAATGCAACCCTCTGTGAACGTTGGAATATTCATGGGAATATGCCAGTGTCACCGCGTCGATGACGACCTGCGGCTTTTGCGCCGAGGCCCCGTTGTCCAGATAGGTCAGCGGTCGACCATTCACCTCGCGCGCGAGGATTGGAAAGTCCTGGCGGATTTTTTCGACGTCATACATAGGCGGATGATCCAACAATCTGGCCGCCGAACATGGAAATCAGCAGCGTCAGGCCAAGCAGAATGGCCAGCATGGCCCCGACAACAACACCGGCAGACCGGCCGAGTGAGGTCAGGTCATGGGCCTGTTTTATGAAATGAAGCAACATGTAGATGCCATAGATCGACGCCGCAAAGACCAGCAGCGCCGACAGCAAGGGGATGGTCACGACCAACACCAACGCCGCGACCTGAACCAGCAATCGCAGAACCTGCAGCCAAAGCACGACCCGCAGGACGGCCTCTAGCGTGCCGCGGCCGCCCAGGAACCGACCGGTCCAGAACAGCGCATATACGGTCAGAACCAGCCCGGCGGCCACGATCGCACAATAGACCAGCGGCATATTGAACAGGCCGGGCAACGGTGACGGCCCCGGCACCAACAGGTTCGAGACGGAAAACAGAATCGCATTCAGAACCGCGACCAACGCCAGCAAAGTCCACAGAGCTTCGCGCGAGATCGGCCATTGCAGCACCGCGCGTGCCGCCGCCGCGGGATCCTTGACAGACAGAACCGTCAGTTGGCGCAGGTCGGGTATGGTCATGTGTTTCGCCCTTCGGAAGGCAATTCTGCCTGTTTGAGGCAGGCAAACCAGAACCAACCGAAGATCACAAGCCACAATAGCCCCACCGCCTGCAATCCGGGACCGGGACCGATCATTCCGGCCACCAGCCCATGCAGCAGGATCAGCGGGCTGGACGCGAGCAAGGCCCAGAACAGCGCCAGCCGGGCGCCGAACCAATCCCCCCTGCCCCCCAGCGCGCGGGCGATCAGGTGCGAGATTGCCGCCAGGAGATACAACATCAGCGGTGCCAGAAAGACCCAGCCGAACAGAGCCCCGCCCAGCAACATATCCAGTTCCTGTTCTTTCAGATGGGCCTCTCGTGACAGGCGGGGCATTTGCGCGATGAATACGATCACACAGGCCACCATCAAGAAGGCCAGCGCCCGATCCTCGCGCGGGCCCATGGCCATAAGCCGGCGCATGACCCGCCCCGGCCCCCGATAGGTGGCGGTAATGTCGGTTGTGACCGGCATCAGCGGCGGCGTGCCAACCAGCCTTGCAGCCGCGCCAGCATGTCATCGGCCAACGTCTCATCCTCGATCTCATCCACGGCTTCGGCCAAGAAGGCCAGGGTCAGAAGACCGGTTGCTTCGTCTTCGGGCACACCACGCGATCTGAGATAGAACAGGGCCTCTTCGTCGATCGCGCCGCTGGTGGAGCCGTGCGAACAGGCCACATCGTCGGCATAGATCTCGAGCTCGGGTTTGGCCAGGAACTGGCTGTCGTCGTCCAGCAGAAGCGATTGACTGATCTGATAGCCATCGGTCTTCTGGGCACCCGGCTGCACCAGGATCTTGCCCTGAAAGACGCCGGTTGCACCGTTGCGCAGAACCTTCTTGAAAACCTGACGACTTTCGCAATTCACCGCGTCATGCGTGATGAACACCGTATCGTCATGGTGAAAATCCCCGTCACCGACACAGGCACCGGCGACATGGGCCACGGCGTCGTCCCCGGTCAGTTCGATCACGCATTCGTTGCGCGTGAGAACGCCGTTGACCGTCAGCGTAAACGATTTGAACACCGACTCGGTGCCCAGACGCGAAAAGAGATGGGTCGCGGTTTTGCGTTCGTGATCGCGCCCCTGCGCCCGCACATGATGCAGCGCGCCGCCATCGGCAATGTCGATTTCCATGCAACTGTTGAACCGCGCGGCGGCGGGGCCGTTTTCCAGAATGGTTGCGACCGCACCGGTCTCGACGCGGATGACATGATGCAGAATCGCGTCCGAGCTTTCATTCTCGTGGTGATAGATCAGGTTGATCGGCTTGCTGGGCGTTCCGGTGACGCGAATGACCACACCATCGGTGGCGAAGGCCGTGTTCAGCGCCGCCAGAGGCCGCTGGACCGGTGCCTGTCCGCGTGCCTCAAGGCTGCCATAAAGCCCTTTGGCCCAGTGGATTTCAGAGCCTGAAATCCCGGCCAGCCGTTCGATCGTCACCCCTTCCTGTGACAGATCATCCGAGACGGCGGGGTCAAAAACCCCGTCCACGAACACGATCCGCAAGCGGTCGATTTCGTCGAAGATCGGCGCTTCGTCCGCGTTCAGCACGGCTGCATGGGGGGCGGCTGCATCAGTCAGCGCGTCGGGACGGGTAAATTTCCAATACTCGTCGCGCCGGTCGGGCAGCCCCATTTCCGTCAGGCGAGACAGCGCCTCGCGCCGCGCCGGTTCGCTCCAGCCGCTGGTTGGCAGCGTCAACCCGGCCAACCTGGCCTGGGTTGCGGATTGTTTCACTTTCGCCAGCGCCATTATGCCACCTCGGACAGGATATCGGAATAGCCGTTGTGTTCCACCTCCAGGGCCAGTTCAGGTCCACCGGATTTCACGATGCGGCCGTCAGCCATGATATGCACCACGTCGGGTTTGATGTGGTCCAGAAGCCGCTGGTAATGGGTGATGACCAGGAAGCCCCGCCCGTCATCGCGCAGCGCATTCACGCCGTCGGCCACCAGTTTCATGGCATCCACGTCCAGTCCGGAATCGGTTTCGTCCAGAATGCACATACGGGGTTCCAGCATGGCCATTTGCAGGATTTCATTGCGCTTTTTCTCACCGCCCGAAAACCCGACATTGACCGGGCGCTTCAGCATCTCGGCGTCGATCTTCAGGGATTTTGCGCGTTCCCGGATGACCTTGAGAAACTCGGCGGCGCTCATCTCGTCCTGACCACGGGCCTTGCGTTGCGCGTTCACCGCGGTGCGCAGAAACGTCATGTTGCCCACGCCCGGAATTTCGACCGGGTACTGGAACGCCAGAAACAGACCCGCCGCCGCGCGTTCTTCGGGTTCCAGTTCCAGCAGGTCGACGCCATCCATAACGGCGCTGCCCTGCGTGACCTCATAGCCCGCGCGTCCGGACAGCACATAGGACAGGGTCGATTTTCCGGACCCATTGGGCCCCATGATCGCGTGGACCTTGCCCGGCTCCACGGTCAGGTCGACGCCCTTGAGGATTTTCTTGTCCTCTTCTTCAAGTTCGACGTGCAGGTTCTTGATTTCCAGCATTTTCTTACCTCATGCTCGGGTCCCGCGTTCACGCGCGGGACATGAATTTCACAATTTGCAGAAGACGGTCGGCGGGGATGGCGGCGGGCTTCACGCGGAATTCAGCCATTCGCCCCGTCATACGGGGTTGCCCCAGATACTCTTCGACCTGACGATAACTTGCGTGGCGCGTATAGTCGTCGAACAACAGGGTCACGGGGCGGGTTATGCTGAACACTGTCGCCAGGGCGCAGCCGATACGGAACCGGCCGTCAACCAGAACCGCGTCCGGATGGCGAAACCCGTCGCGTTGCCAAATCCGCAGCGGATAGTTGGAAAACCTGCGCCAGGAGTCGTCATTCACCGGATGCCCCCAATCGGTCGTGTCACCGATATTGGCCCAAACCACGTCGACGGTGGTTCCATCGCCCGGTGGATTGCTCTGAAACCATCGCCGCATCCGGCGCACCCAGGCCCGGTCGCTTTCCACTGTGGTCACATGCTTGCCGGCCATGTTCGCGGCTAACACGGTCGAGCCGCCCGCGCCATATTCAAGGATCGCTTGAGCCCGCTCATAAACGCGCGTGACCAGTTCAGCGGCATCGGGCGGCATGGTCAGGCCGGGAGGTTGCATATCCATGGTCTGCACCGTCATGTCAGGCGATCACCACCGCGGTCCCGGACGCGGAAACCATCAACATCGACTGGCCGACGACCTCGTAATCCAGATCGACCCCGACCACCGCGTTCGCCCCTTTTTCCGCCGCGCGCTGTTCCAGTTCGCGCAGCGCGGTATCGCGGGCGTCCTGCAGTTTGCTTTCATAAGCCCCCGAACGCCCGCCGACGATATCCGTGATGGATGCGAACACATCGCGCACCACGTTGGCCCCCATGATCGCCTCGCCCACGACGATGCCCTTGTAGTCCGCGATCTTGTGCCCTTCGACCGAAGGTGTGGTTGTAATGATCATGTGCTCTCCTGAACTGGGCACTGTGGCCCAAAACCGGCCTGGGCCGGACCCGATGCGCCGCGTGCCAGCCCGCGCCGCTAGCCCACCGACCCTTCAAGCGAAATTGCCACCAATTGCTGTGCTTCCATGGCGAATTCCATCGGCAGCGCCTGCAGCACGTCCTTGCAGAACCCGTTGACCACCAGGGCCACGGCTTCTTCTTCGTCCATTCCACGGCTGCGGCAATAGAACAGCTGATCGTCATCGACCTTGGATGTCGTCGCCTCGTGTTCCACGCGCGACGAGTTGTTCTTGACCTCGATATACGGAACCGTGTGCGCCCCGCACTTGTCGCCGATCAACAGGCTGTCGCATTGAGTATAGTTGCGGCTGTCCTTGGCCTTGGGGTGCATCGACACCAGCCCGCGATAGGTGTTCTGCGCGACACCTGCGCTGATCCCCTTGGAGACGATGCGCGATTTGGTGTTCTTGCCCAGATGGATCATCTTGGTGCCGGTGTCGGCCTGCTGGTGGTTGTTGGCGATCGCGATCGAATAGAATTCGCCCTGGCTGTCATTGCCGCGCAGGATGCAGGACGGGTATTTCCACGTTACGGCGCTGCCGGTTTCCACCTGCGTCCACATCACCTTGGCCCGATCACCGCGGCAATCGGCGCGCTTGGTGACGAAATTGTAGATGCCACCCTTGCCGTTCTCGTCGCCCGGATACCAGTTCTGCACCGTGGAATATTTCACCTCGGCGTCTTCCTCGACGATGATCTCGACCACCGCGGCATGCAGCTGCGCGATATCGCGGGCCGGGGCCGTGCAGCCTTCGAGATAGGACACATAGCTGCCCTTGTCCGCGATAATCAGCGTGCGCTCGAACTGACCGGTGTTTTCGGCGTTGATGCGGAAATAGGTGCTCAGCTCCATCGGGCAGCGCACCCCCGGCGGCACATAGACGAACGAGCCGTCCGAGAACACGGCGCTGTTCAGCGTGGCATAGAAATTGTCGGATACCGGGACCACGGAACCGAGGTATTTCCGCACCAATTCGGGATGTTCGCGGATTGCCTCGGAGATCGAGCAGAAGATCACGCCGGCCTTTTTCAGTTCGGCCTGAAAGGTCGTGCCCACGGAAACCGAGTCGAACACGGCGTCGACGGCGACCTTGCGGCCCTCGACCGGGGCGGCTTCTGCGCCTTCCACGCCGGCCAGAATCATCTGTTCCTTCAGCGGAATGCCCAGTTTCTCATAGGTGGCCAACAGCTTGGGATCGACCTCGTCCAGCGATTTGGGTTTGACTTCCATGCTTTTGGGGCGCGCATAGTAATACTGATCCTGAAAGTCGATTTCAGGATAGTCGACCATGGCCCAGTCCGGCTCTTCTTTTTGCAGCCAACGCTCATAGGCGGACAGGCGCCATTCGGTCATCCATTCGGGTTCTTCGTTCTTTTCCGAAATCAGACGCACGATGTCCGGAGTCAGCCCCTTGGGGGCATATTCCATCTCGATGTCGGTTTCCCAGCCGTATTTATAGGCTCCGCCAACTTCGCGCACCGCATCCACGGTGTCCTGATCGACGCCCTCTTTTACCTGGGTTGTGTCCAAAGCGGCCATCTGGTTTCTCCTGCGATCACGCCGCGCGGGCGCGGTGTTTCTGTTCTTTGGCCAGCCACGCATCGGCAAAGCGCAGCACGTCCGTTTCTTTTGTTTCGGGGCCCAGCGATACCCGGATCGCACTGGCCGCCGTGACCTCGTCATACCCCATGGCGCGCAACACCCGGCTGGGTTTCACCTTGCCGCTGGAACAGGCCGAACCCGCGCTGACCGCGAAACCGGACAAATCCATCTGCATGACCTGCGTTTCGCCCTTCCAGCCCGGAGTGGCAAGACACAGCGTGTTCGGCAAGCGCGCCAAACCTTTCCCGACAAAAATAGTATTGTTGGTCTGTTCCGCAAGTGCGGTTTCTAGAATATTTCTAAATTCTGCAACCGATTCCCAGACCCCGTCAGCAATATCTCGTGTGGCGGCCAGTGCAGCGGCACCAAATCCGGCGATTGCGATGACGTTTTCGGTTCCGGAACGGCGCCCCATCTCCTGACCGCCGCCACGAATCTGTGCCGCAACGTCGGTTCCGCGCCGCACCACCAGGGCCCCGATCCCCTTGGGCCCACCCAGCTTGTGCGCGGACACCAACGCGCTGGTCGCGCCGCTGGCGTGGAAATCGAACCCCGTCTTGCCAAAGGCCTGGGTTGCATCCGTCATCGCCAGCCCGTCCGGCAGACCCTGAACGATCCCGGTTTCCGAGTTCGCCGCCTGCAACACCGACTGCGCCGGATCGGATACCGAAACGCGGCCAGACCCGTCCACGGGCAGCCCGGCATCCGCCCAGGCCAAGACCGCGTCATGTTCGATTTCCGCCGCCTGAAATCCCTTGTCCCGGCATGCCAGCGCGGCGGCTTCGGTGGCGCTTGAGGTAAAGATCACATCGGCCCCTTCGGCCCCCAGTGCGGTTGCCACCTGCTCGCGGGCGCGTTCCACCACAGCCTTGGCCGCGCGGCCCTCGACATGCACGCTGGACGGATTGCCGACCAGTTCCATCGCGTCGATCATCGCGGCGCGGGCGTGCGGGCGCAGCGGAGTCGTCGCGTTATGATCCAGATAGACCCTGTTCATTCCGCATCCACGATGTTGAACAGATTGGGCACCGCCGGGCACGGGACCAGATCGTTTTCGATGACGTCCGACAGGCGTGTCTGATGAAGGAAGACATAGACATGCGCGCTGAGTCCCTGCCACAGACGATTGGTCAGCGACTGCGCGCGGCTGCCCGACGACCCCCCCGAGGCCCCGGCCCCGGTGTGCATCGCATCCACGGTTTCATCCACCGCCGCCAATACATCCACCACGCGGATCTGCGACGCCGGACGCGCCAGACGGTAGCCGCCCCCAGGCCCGCGCACCGAAGCAACCAGTTCGGCACGGCGCAGCTTGACGAACAACTGTTCAAGATAGGCCAGGGAAATGTTCTGACGCTGTGAGATGTCCCCCAGGGTCACCAACTGACTCTCGGGCTGCAGGGCAATATCCGCCAGCGCAACCATGGCATAGCGGCCTTTGGTCGACAGTTTCATGATTCCCTCCCCCTCGAACCGACAGTTATGCGGAAATATTGACGTTTCCACCTTCAATGCGTATGTGCCGGGCACCACAGCGCGAACTTCGCGCCACCATTTAGAACCGTTCTAAGATGCTCCACTGAATTCGTCAAGAATTCTGCTGCATCCAGCACGTAACAACAGGATGCAAGACCACATGCCAGAGGTCATTTTCCCCGGACCCGAAGGTCGTCTCGAAGGCCGCTACCACCCGCAAAAAGAAAAAGACGCACCCATTGCGATCGTCCTGCATCCCCATCCGCAATTCGGCGGAACGATGAACAACAAGGTCGTGTATAACCTGCATTATGCCTTTTACAACATGGGCTTTACCGTGTTGCGATTCAACTTCCGCGGAGTCGGGCGCAGCCAGGGCGAATATGACCAGGGGATCGGCGAACTGTCCGATGCCGCCAGCGCGCTGGATTATCTGCAATCGATGAACAACAACTCGAAACATTGCTGGGTTGCGGGGTTCTCGTTCGGCGCGTGGATCGGCATGCAGCTGCTGATGCGCCGCCCGGAAATCACCGGCTTCATCAGCGTGTCGCCACCGGCAAACATGTATGACTTTTCATTCCTGGCCCCCTGCCCGTCCTCCGGCCTGATCATCAACGGCTCGTCAGACCGGGTTGCCCCCCCGGCGGACACCGTTTCGCTGGTCAACAAGCTGCACGAGCAAAAGGGAATCACGATCACCCATCAGGAAATCGGAGGCGCGGATCATTTCTTTCAGGAACCGCACATGGATACGATGATTGGCAATGTCAGCGAATATGTAAAACGTCGCCTGACCGAAACCACGCGCTGACATGAGCACGCTGGAAGATCTGGCCAGCAAGCTGGCCGCCGACACCATGGCCGCGATGGAAGAAACCGGCGACGATCGGCTGTATGTCGAGATCGGCAACATGCTGGCGGCCTCGTCGCAATCGCTGGAAGAGGCGTTTCTGACCGAAGTGCGCGTCCGGCTGGCCGAGCGCGCGGCACGCCGGTTTCTGGAGACCAAGATCGCTGCGGCGCGCTCTGCAGCGGCGCAGAACGCGACGTGACTGACCGGCTGGAGGCTCAGCTTGCGTTTCTGCGCGAAGCCGATCGGTTGAAATCGGTGCTTCGGGCGTCGCGGCTGATCGACGGGTCGCGCCACGAAAATTCAGCCGAGCACAGCTGGCACATCATGCTCTATGCGCTGGTGTTGGAGGAACATGCGGACCCCCAGGTCAGGATCGACCGCGTGATACGGATGCTTCTGCTGCATGATATCGTCGAGATCGACGCCGGAGATGCACCAATTCACGGTCAGGTCGATCATGCCGCGATGGCCGCCAAGGAGAACGCCGCCGCGCAACGCCTGTTCGGATTGTTGCCTGCCGATCAGGCAGCGGAATTCCGGTCCCTGTGGGAAGAATTCGAAGCCGCCCAAACCCCGGATGCGGTGTTTGCCAAGGCCGTCGACCGGTTCCAGCCCCCGGTCGCGAACCTTGCCAGCGGCGGCGGAACCTGGCGTGACTATGCGGTGACGCTGGAGCAGATGGATGCGCGCGTCGGACATCCCGTCGGGCGTGGCGCACCGGCCTTGTGGCGCTGGCTGCGCCCCCGACTGGAACGGTTTTTCTCGGCCGTCTGACCCGACCGGTTGCACGGATCAAGGCCGCCTGCGACAAAACTGTATACAATGGCATACAGGGGTTTCGGGGCACCGGCCGATCAGCTATACAGCGCGGGAAATTCGACCCAAGGCGCGAAAGGCTGATCCCATGGCAAACCTCTCAAACACCGATATCGTATATACCACAGTGGACGAAGCCCCCGAGTTGGCCAGCGCATCGCTGCTGCCCATCGTCCGCTTCTTTTCCCAAGCGGCCGGGATCTCGGTCGAAACCCGCGACATCTCGCTGGCCGGGCGCATCATCGCGGCCTTTCCGGAATGCCTGACGGATGCCCAACGCCAAGCCGACGACCTGGCTGCCTTGGGGGACTGGGTCAAAGCCGCCGAAGCCAATGTGATCAAGCTGCCGAACATCTCTGCCTCGACGCCGCAACTGGCTGCCGCCATCGCCGAATTGCAGGCGAAAGGCTATGCGCTGCCGGACTATCCGGAAGAGCCCGCAACCGACGAAGAGCGGCAGATCCGCACCCGCTATGATGCGATCAAGGGGTCCGCGGTGAACCCGGTTCTGCGCGAAGGAAACTCGGACCGGCGCGCCGCCAAACCCGTCAAGAACTATGCCAAGGCCAACCCGCATCGCATGGGCGCCTGGAGCAGCGACAGCAAGACCCATGTCGCATCGATGCCCGGCAATGATTTCTTTGCCAATGAGACCTCGACCACCGTGACCGCCGATCAGGCCGGAGCAGCCCGGATCGTTCTGAGCGCAGCCGATGGCGGCGAGACCGTGCTGAAGGATGGCGTGATGCTTGACGAAGGCACCGTTGTGGACGCCACGTTCATGTCCGCCGCCGCGCTGCGCGGCTTCCTGCAGGACGAAATCGCCAAGATGGAACCGGGTGTGCTGTTTTCGCTGCATCTGAAAGCCACGATGATGAAAGTATCCGACCCGATCATCTTTGGTCATGCGGTGTCGGTCTATCTGGCCGACTTCTTTGCCAAGCATGGCCCGGCCCTGGACGCGCTGGGGGTGAACCCCAATTCGGGAATCGGAGACATCGAAAGCCGGATCGCCGGAAATCCCGAACTGGCCGCGGATCTCAGCGCCGCCCTGGCGGCACGTCCGCCGTTGTACATGGTCAATTCGGACAAGGGGATTACCAACCTGCATGTCCCGTCCGATGTCATCATCGACGCCTCGATGCCCGCCGTGATCCGTGCGGGCGGCAAGGGATGGGGGCCGGACGGAAACGAGGCCGACACGAAATGCGTGATCCCGGACAATTGCTATGCACCGGTCTATGACGAGACGATCAAGTATTTCAAGGAAACCGGCGCGCTGGATGTGACCACGGCCGGGACCGTTCAGAACGTCGGGTTGATGGCGCAGAAAGCCGAGGAATACGGCTCGCACCCGACCACCTTTGAAATCCCGGCGGCCGGAATCGTGCGGATGATCGCTGCAAGTGGCGACGTGCTGCACAGCCACGATGTCGAGACCGGCGATATCTGGAGATCGTCCACCGCGAAGAAAGCCCCGATCGAAGATTGGGTGAAACTGGCCATTTCGCGACAGGCGGCAACCGGCGCACAGGCCATTTTCTGGCTGGACGAAAACCGCGCCCACGACGCGCAACTGATTGCCAAGGTCAAGCCGATGCTCGACGCCGCCGGTGTGGCTGACAAGTTTCAGATCATGTCCCCGCGTGCCGCGACGCGCCTGTCCTTGGAAACGATCCGCAAGGGCCAGGATTCGATCGCCGTCACCGGCAACGTGCTGCGCGATTATCTGACCGACCTGTTTCCGATCCTGGAGCTGGGAACCTCGGCCAAGATGCTGTCCATCGTCAAGCTGATGCAGGGCGGCGGAATGTTCGAAACCGGCGCGGGCGGGTCCGCCCCCAAGCACGTGCAACAGCTGGTCGAGGAAAACCACCTGCGTTGGGACAGCCTGGGCGAATTCTGCGCGTTGGGTGAAAGCCTGACCTTCCTGGCCGACGCCAGGGGCAATGCCAAGGCCGGGGTTCTGGGGCGTGCCGTCGATGTGGCGACCCAGGGCATTCTGGACAACGACCGCAGCCCCAGCCGCAAGGTCGGAGAACCGGACAACCGCGACAGCCATTATTGGTTCGCGCGCTACTGGGCCGAAGCATTGGCCGCCCAGACCGAAGATGCGGAACTGGCTGCCAAATTCGCCCCCGTCGCACAGGCGCTGGCCGATGGCGAAGCCGCGATTACCGCCGAACTTGCCGCCGTGCAGGGCGAACCGGCCGATATCGGTGGCTACTACAAGGCCGATCCGGCGAAACTGTCCAAGGTGATGCGCCCCAGCGCGACGTTGAACGCCATCATCGGATAAACCGCTGAAAACCGCCCCGGACCAATTCGCCGGTCCGGGGCAATCCGCACGCATCCCTGCTTTTCCCTTGCGCCGACGACGCCCGCATGGTGCGGTGAGCCGTATCACTCCAAGGAGATGGCATGACCAAGATCAAGGTGAACAACCCCGTTGTCGAACTGGACGGTGATGAAATGACCCGGATCATCTGGGATTTCATCAAGCAGAAACTGATTCTGCCCTATCTGGACATCGATCTGAAGTATTACGATCTGGGCATTCAGGCACGAGACGACACAGAGGACCAGATCACCGTCGACGCCGCCCATGCGATTCAGCAACATGGCGTCGGTATCAAATGCGCCACGATCACGCCCGACGAGGCACGCGTCGAAGAATTCGGTCTCAAGAAGATGTGGCGCAGCCCAAACGGCACGATCCGCAACATTCTGGGCGGCGTGATATTTCGCCAACCGATCATTTGCCGCAACGTGCCGCGTCTGGTGCCGGGCTGGACCAAACCCATCGTTGTCGGCCGCCATGCGTTTGGCGATCAGTACCGGGCCACCGATTTCAAATTTCCCGGCAAAGGCAAGGTCAGCATCAAGTTCGTCGGCGAAGACGGGACCGAAATCGAACATGACGTGTTCGACGCCCCCGGCCCCGGCGTGACCATGGCCATGTACAATCTGGATCAGTCCATCATCGATTTCGCCCGCGCCAGCATGAACTATGGCCTGTCTCTGGGCTGGCCGGTGTATCTGTCGACCAAGAACACCATTCTGAAACAATATGACGGGCGCTTTCTGGAACTGTTTCAACGTGTGTACGAAGAAGAGTTCGAAGAGCGTTTCAAGAAGGCCGGCATCCATTATGAACACCGGCTGATCGACGATATGGTTGCCTGTGCGATGAAATGGAACGGCGGATATGTCTGGGCCTGCAAGAACTATGACGGAGACGTTCAGTCCGACACCGTGGCGCAGGGCTTTGGCAGCCTGGGGCTGATGACATCGGTATTGATGAGCCCGGACGGCAAGACGGTCGAAGCCGAAGCCGCACACGGCACGGTGACCCGGCATTTCCGGCAACACCAGAAAGGCGAAGAGACCAGCACCAACTCGATCGCGTCGATCTATGCCTGGACCGGGGGGCTGAAGCACCGCGCCAAGCTGGATGAGAACCAAGCCCTGCTGAATTTTGCCACCACGCTGGAACAGGTCGTCGTGGACACCGTCGAAAGCGGTTTCATGACCAAGGATCTCGCCTTGCTGGTAGGGCCGGACCAGAGCTGGCTCACCACGATGGGTTTCCTGGAGAAGGTCGACGACAACCTGAACAAGGCGCTGGCGGGTTGACCGCACCCGCATGACAATTCTCTGGCGGTGGGCGCGATACGGAGAAACAGACCGCTTTTGCCCGCCTTCCGTCACCACGCGCACAGGCGAGACCCAGTTGGGGTCTTGCCTTGCCCGGCGCGACATTGGATGAATTGCGCCAGACTCCCCACTGACAGAACGGATGCGCGATGCCTGTACATTATGTCTATCTTGTCCTGGCTGTCATCGCCGAGACCATCGGAACAACCGCATTGCAGGCCAGCCAGCAGTTCAGCCGTTTCTGGCCCAGTTGCGTTGTCGTGGTGGCCTATGGCGTTGCCTTCTATTTGCTCGCGGCGGCGTTGCGCTTCATGCCCGTCGGGATCGCCTATGCGATCTGGTCGGGTCTGGGCATCATTTTCATCGCCATCATCGGGTTCACGGTATTCGGGCAGAAACTGGATGTGCCGGCGATCATAGGTCTGGTGCTGATCATCGCCGGTATTCTGATCATTCACCTGTTTTCCGCAACGTCCGGGCACTGATAGGCAGAAGATACGTCTTTTCTCTGGTCTTCCGCGCCGCAGCGCGGTATGCGCGCGGCAACTCCCGCACAAAGGCTGACTTTATGGACCTGCGCAATATCGCAATCATCGCACATGTGGACCACGGTAAAACGACCCTGGTGGACGAACTGCTGAAACAATCGGGCACCTACCGCGAAAATCAGGCAACCACCGAACGGGCCATGGACAGCAATGACCTGGAACGCGAGCGGGGGATCACCATCCTGGCCAAAGCCACCAGCGTGGAATGGAAAGGCACCCGCATCAATATCGTGGACACGCCCGGCCACGCCGATTTCGGTGGCGAAGTCGAACGGATCCTGTCCATGGTGGATGGCGTCGTGCTGCTGGTCGATGCGGCCGAAGGTCCGATGCCCCAGACCAAGTTCGTGACATCAAAGGCGCTGGCCCTGGGCTTGCGCCCGATCGTGGTTCTCAACAAGGTCGACAAACCGGATGCCGAGCCCGACCGCGCCCTGGATGAATGTTTCGATCTGTTTGCCAACCTGGGCGCCGACGACGATCAGCTGGACTTCCCCGCCATGTATGCCTCGGGCCGTTCCGGTTGGGCCGACATGGAACTGGACGGGCCGCGCAAGGATCTGACGGCCCTGTTCGATCTGGTCGTCGATCACGTTCCGGCCCCGAAACAGATCGCCCACAAGGATGAACCGTTTCGCATGTTGGCCACGACCCTGGGCAGCGATCCCTTCATCGGGCGTATTCTGGCCGGACGCGTGGAGAGCGGTACGCTCAAGGCAGGCGACACGGTCAAAGCCTTGTCGCGCGATGGGGCGCTGATCGAGAGTTTCCGCTGCACCAAGATCCTGGCCTTCCGCGGGCTGTCACAACAAGCCATCGATCTGGCCGAAGCCGGCGACATCGTCAGCCTGGCCGGCATGTCCAAGGCCACCGTGGCAGACAGTATTGTCGATCCGTCGGTGACCGATGCCCTGCCCGCCCAACCGATCGACCCGCCGACGATCACCGTCACCTTTGGCATCAACGACAGCCCCCTGGCCGGGCGTGACGGTAAAAAGGTGCAGTCCCGCGTCATTCGCGACCGCCTGATGAAAGAAGCCGAAAGCAACGTCGCGATCAAGATCAGCGACACGCCCGGCGGCGAAGCCTTTGAGGTGGCCGGTCGCGGCGAATTGCAAATGGGTGTTCTGATCGAAAACATGCGCCGCGAAGGGTTTGAACTGTCGATTTCGCGGCCGCAGGTTTTGTTCCGTGAGATCGACGGCCAAAGGATGGAGCCCATCGAAGAAGCCACGATCGACGTCGATGACGAATATTCCGGCGCGGTCATCGAAAAGATCACCGGTGCCCGCAAGGGCGAACTGGTCGAAATGAAACCGGCTGGCGCGGGCAAGACCCGCATCATCGCCCATGTTCCCAGCCGCGGGCTGATCGGGTACCACGGCGAATTCCTGACAGACACCCGCGGAACCGGCGTTCTGAACCGCGTGTTTCATGGCTGGGCACCGCACAAAGGTGCGATTCCCGGCCGCCGCGCGGGGGTGTTGATCTCGATGGAGAAAGGTCAGTCCGTCGCATATGCGCTGTGGAATCTTGAAGAACGCGGTCGTATGTTCATCGGCGCTCAGGCCGACGTCTACCAGGGCATGATAATCGGCGAACACAGCCGTGAAAACGATCTTGAGGTCAATCCGCTGAAAGGCAAGAAGCTGACCAACGTGCGCGCCTCGGGCACTGACGAAGCGGTGCGCCTGACCACGCCCATCACCCTGTCTCTGGAAGAGGCCATCGCCTATATCGACGACGACGAACTGGTCGAAGTCACCCCGAACGCGATCCGCTTGCGCAAGCGGCATCTGGATCCGCATGAACGCAAACGTGCGGCCCGCGCGGCATCGTGACCTGAAATCGGGTTCCGGGTCACACCCCGGAGCCCGGCGCGCGATACCCTGTATGGAACGGAAAGATACTGGCCAGTGTGATCAGACGCCGATGACCGGGGCTGTACCAACCTGATGGGCGGCTACTCGTCAGTCTCTACGATCATGAGTTCGCGCTCGGATGCGCCCCTCGCATGGCTTAAAGCCTGCTGATACTCTGCTGAATTATAACAACTTTCCGCAATCTCGACCGATGGAAACCGGGCCACGACATTGCGTGGGCGCGCCTTGCCTTCCAGTTGAACGAACCGCCCGCCGCGCGCAATGAACGTCCCGCCATGGTCGGCAATGGCCTTGGTCGCCAGCGCCGCATATCGGGCATAGGATTCTTCGTCGGTGACAGTCACATGCGCAATCCACAATGCACCCATTTTCAGCCCCCCATAACCGCTTCGACGGCGGCGATGGCCGCCTTGGCATTGTCGACGTTCTGACCGCCGCCCTGCGCCATGTCGGGACGCCCCCCGCCGCCCTTTCCGCCCAGCTCGGCCACGGCGGCCCTGACCAGATCCACGGCTGACAATCGTTCAGTCAGGTCCGACGTTACACCGGCAGCAACCGCCGCCTTGCCGCTCGCATCGGCAATCAACAAGACCGCGCCGCTGCCGATCCGCGCCTTGTGCTCATCGATGAGCGCCGGCAGATCCTTACCCGTGACGCCGTTCAGCACCTGCGCGATCAGGGAAATTCCGTTCACCTGACGCGCCTCCGGGTCGGACTGGCTGCCGCCCGTCATTGCCAATTCGCGGCGCAGCTGGGCCACCTCATTGCTCAGCGCCTTGCGTTCGTCCAGCAATCCGCGCACCCGGGCCGGCACGTCGCCAGGCTGCGCCTTGAGCGCGGCCGCCGTTTCTGCCAGCAAATGATCCTGCGCGCTGAGGTGGCGGAACGCGTCCGCCCCGGTCAGAGCCTCGATACGCCGCACGCCCGCACTGCTGGCGGAATCGCCCAGAACCACGAAAACACCGATATCCCCGGTCTGGGTCACATGGGTTCCGCCGCACAATTCAAGCGAATAGGTCGCGCCGTTCCCGCCCTTGCCCGACTCGGGGTCCAGCCCCATGGAAACCACGCGCACCTCATCGCCGTATTTCTCGCCAAACAGCGCCTGCGCCCCGATCGCGCGGGCGGCATCGGGCGTCATGATCCGGGTTTCAACCGGCGCATTCTGTCGGATATAGGCGTTCACCTCGTCCTCAACCCGGCTCAGTTCTTCCGGGGTCAATGCACGGGTATGGCTGAAATCAAAACGCAGGCGATCCTGCGCATTCAACGATCCCCGTTGCACCACATGATCGCCAAGGGCGCGCCGCAAGGCTTCGTGCAGCAGATGGGTCGCCGAATGGTTCGCCCGGATCGCGCTGCGCCGGCAGTGATCGACAGTCAGTTCAGCCGCCGCGCCGGAAACGATCTTGCCTTCGGTCACCGTGGCAATATGCGCAAAGACACCCGCAGTCTTGCGCGTATCATCGACCCTTGCGAGCCCCGTATCGGTCCGGATCAGGCCCGTATCGCCGACCTGGCCACCGCTTTCGGCATAAAATGGCGTCTGGTTCAAAACGATCTGGACGCTTTGGCCCTGTTCCGCCTCATCCGCGACAACGCCATCCCGCACCAAGGCCACAATCTGGCCTTCGGCGGATTCCGTGTCGTACCCCAGAAAATCAGTTGCGCCGGTGTCATCAGCGATATCGAACCAGACAGTCGCATCCGCCGCTTCACCGCTGCCGGACCATGCCGCACGCGCCTTGGCTTTTTGTTCGGCCATGGCCGCGTCAAACCCGTCGACATCCACCGACCGTCCTTTTTCACGCAGCGCATCCTGGGTCAGATCCAAGGGGAACCCGAAGGTGTCATACAACTTGAACGCCGCTTCGCCGGGCAGCGCGGCGTCTTTGGACAACCCCGAAAGTTCATCATCCAACAGCTTGAGCCCCCGGTCCAGGGTTTGTCTGAACCGGGTTTCCTCCAGCTTCAGGGTCTCCTGAATCAATGCCTGCGCCCGGCCCAGTTCGGGATAGGCGGCGCCCATCTTCTGCACCAGCGCCGGAACCAACCGATGCATCAGCGGATCCCTGACACCAAGAAGATGCGCATGCCGCATGGCCCGGCGCATGATACGGCGCAACACATACCCGCGCCCGTCGTTGGAGGGCATAACCCCATCCGCCATCAAAAAAGAGGTCGAACGCAAGTGGTCGGCAATGACCCTGTGATGAGTCCGCCCCGCACCATCCGGATCGGTGCTTGACGCATCCGCGCTGGCTTCGATCAGGCTGCGCATGAGGTCCGTGGCATAGTTGTCATTGGTGCCCTGCAGCAGCGCCGCCACCCGTTCGATCCCCATCCCGGTATCGATCGATTGGGCCGCAAGCTCCTTGCGGCTGCCGTCCTCGAACTGTTCGTACTGCATGAAGACGAGGTTCCAGATCTCGACGAACCGGTCGCCATCCTCTTCCGGACTGCCCGGAGGGCCGCCCCAATATTGTTCGCCGTGATCGTAAAATATTTCAGTGCACGGACCGCACGGCCCGGTGGGGCCCATCTGCCAAAAATTGTCATTGGTGGCGATGCGAATGATCCGGTCGTCGGACAGGCCGGCGACCTTTTTCCAGATTGCGGCGGCTTCGTCATCGGTATGATAGACCGTTACCAACAGGCGAGACGCGTCGATCCCCAGATCTTGCGTGATCAGGTTCCAGGCGAAATAAATCGCATCGTCCTTGAAATAGTCGCCAAAACTGAAATTACCCAGCATTTCAAAGAAAGTATGATGCCGGGCCGTATAGCCGACATTGTCCAGATCATTGTGCTTGCCGCCCGCCCGCACACATTTCTGCGCCGTTGTCGCACGTTTGTAGTCGCGATGCTCGAGGCCGGTGAACAGGTTCTTGAACTGGACCATGCCGGAATTGGCGAACATGAGCGTCGGATCGTTGCGCGGAACCAATGGGCTGCTGCTCACAACCTCGTGCCCCTGCTTTTCGAAATAGCTCAGAAACGTGGATCGGATGTCATTCAGCGTGCGCATGGTCTGGCTTTCGGGCGGTTGAATTCAGATCTTTCCAATAGACCCAAGGCTCGGTGCTGTCCACAGGAGGAACCCGGCTGATGAATGAAAACGGGGCACATCCGATGATGTGCCCCGTGGTGTCTTAGTGTGGTTTTCAGATACCAGCGGTGTCGCAGGTCAGGCCTCCAGAATGTCGGTGTCCGAAGCGTCAGCTTGCTGAGGCATCTCGAAATCCAACCCATGCGCCGCGCGGATCTTGTCCTCGATCTCATAGGCAATATGCGGGTTGTCGCGCAAATATTGCTTTGCATTCTCACGGCCCTGGCCGATCCGCTCATCGCCATAGCTCATCCAGGCACCGGATTTGTCGACAACGCCGGCCTTGACGCCAAGGTCAAGAAGTTCACCCATCTTCGAGATGCCTTCGCCATACATGATGTCGAATTCAACCTGCTTGAACGGCGGTGCGACCTTGTTTTTCACGATCTTGACGCGGGTCTGGTTGCCAACGACCTCATCACGATCCTTGACCGATCCGATGCGGCGAATATCAAGCCGAACCGAAGAATAGAATTTCAGCGCGTTGCCGCCAGTGGTGGTTTCGGGGCTTCCGAACATCACGCCGATCTTCATCCTGATCTGGTTGATGAAAATCACCATGCAGTTGCTGCGAGAAATGGAACCGGTCAGCTTGCGCATTGCCTGGCTCATCAGGCGGGCCTGCACGCCAACGCTGGAATCCCCCATGTCCCCTTCAAGTTCCGACTTGGGGGTCAGGGCGGCGACCGAATCCACAACAACCATGTTGACCGCTCCGGAACGCACCAGCGTATCGGTGATTTCCAGCGCCTGTTCGCCGGTGTCAGGCTGACTGATCAACAGTTCATCAACGTCAACACCCAGCTTGCGCGCATATTGCGGGTCAAGCGCGTGTTCGGCATCTACAAACGCGCATACCCCACCCTTTTTCTGCTGTTCCGCGACACAGTGCAGCGTCAGAGTGGTTTTGCCCGAGCTTTCCGGACCATAGATTTCGATGATCCGCCCCATGGGCAAGCCACCGATTCCCAAGGCGATATCCAGCCCCAAAGACCCCGTGGAGCTGGCCGCGATTTCCTGAACAGCGCCTTCGTCGCCCAGCTTCATGATGGAGCCTTTGCCGAACTGCCGCTCGATCTGTGCCAGAGCGCTGTCCAGCGCCTTTTGCTTGTCTGCGTTTTTCTTGCTGCCCATGCTCAAAAGATCCGCCATTGTCCCGTTCACCCTTTTTATTGTCACACCCGCAATCGGGCGGCAATCATTGCTTTGTTCGCCTCTTGCTCCAGATAGGACCAAAAAGAGAACATTTCAAACAAAATTTTTACGATCTTCACTGTTTCGCAAAGGTGTTAAAGAGTAGTTTACGCCCAACCCCGAACCACACCAGAATTGGCTTCGCCTTTAAATGATTGTTTTCTTTAAAGAACGCCTGGTTCTTCTCGCCGTTCCGAAAACCGGAACGACCGCCTATCAATCAGCACTGGCTGACCGGGCCGACATGATCATTCGCAATCCACCCGAACTGAAACATGCGCCGCTCTACCGGTACAACCGATTTTTCCGGCCGATGTTCGAACGTGTTTGCGATACCGACATGGAAACCGTCGCCGTGATGCGCGAACCGGTCAGTTGGCTGGGCAGTTGGTATCGCTATCGTCAAAGACCCTTTCTGAAGGGCAAACCGAACAGCACCCATGGCGTGACGTTTGACGAATTCGTTCTTGCGCACATCAAGGGCGCACCGCCGCCATTTGCAAATGTCGGAAGCCAGGCCAAGTTTCTCGAGCCGCGCCAAAACGGTACTTCGGTGACACATATGTTCCGCTATGAAGACCTGTCACGGCTGGATGCATTCCTGCAGGATCGGTTGGGGGTCGAATTCACTCTGGATCGCGAAAATGTTTCGCCTGCGCGGCAGCTGGACTTGTCACCAGAGGTCGAGGCCAGGCTGCGGCGCAAACATGCCGCCGAATTCCGTCTGTACGAAAGCATCCCCTGATTGCCGGCCACCGGTCATGGCGCCGCGTCGGCTCAATGCAATTGTTGGTGGACAGTGTCCGTCAATTGATTGAGTGAAAACGGCTTGGGCAGGAACACCGAATTGGGCACGGCCGGCTGGGCATCGCCGAACGCCCCCTCGGCATAGCCGGATACAAAGACCACGCGGACATCCGGACGTTCTTTCAAGGCTTCGCGCACCCAGCTTGGGCCGTCCATCCCCGGCATGACCACATCGGTGACAAAAACATCCACCGTCAGGTCCCGATCTTCAAGAGTCCGCAGCGCATCTTCGGCGGATTCGGCTTCAAGCACCGTATAGCCCCGCAACCGCAACGCACGCGAGGCAAAGGCCCGCACCGGGGCTTCGTCCTCGACCAGCAAGACGACGCCTTCGCCATGTTTTGGCGCCTGCGATTGAACCGGCGCACGTTCGTCGCCCACTGCCTCGGAATCGCCCTCGTAGACCGGAAACAGTAATGTGAACACCGTGCCGCTTCCCGGAACGCTGTCGACGAAGATATAGCCGCCGGTCTGCTTGACGATACCATACGCCGTGGACAGACCGAGACCTGTGCCCTCTCCGGTGCGCTTGGTCGTATAGAAGGGTTCGAAGATTTTCTGCAATTTATCCGGATCGATGCCGATCCCTTCGTCGCTGACCTTGACCATGACGTATTCACCGGCGGGAACCGAAGCCCGGTCCCGGCTGAGAGGGGTCGACAGGGTGGTTACCTCGGTATCGATGCGAATTTCCCCGCCCGACGGCATCGCATCGCGTGCGTTGACCACCAGGTTCATCAGGACCTGCTCAAGCTGGCGCTTGTCCGCCCGTATGGATTTCAGAATCGGATCGTGGTTGAGGGTCAAGGTTACTTTCTCTCCGACCAGACGATTCAGCAAATGCGTGAGATCCGACAAGGTGTCCCGCAGATCCAGGGTTTCCGGCCGCAATGTCTGTTTTCTGGAAAAGGCCAGCAACTGGCTTACCAGAGCAGCCGCACGGTTGGCATTCTGATTGATCTGAACCAGATCGCCATAATCCTGATCGCCCTGATCGTGCCGCAACAGCAGCAGATCACAATGCCCCGAAATAGCCGTCAGCAGATTGTTGAAGTCATGCGCCACGCCCCCGGCCAATTGTCCGATCGCCTGCATCTTCTGACTTTGCACGAACTGTGCTTCCAGGGTCTTCAGTTCGGTGGCATCGTTCAGCACGGCGATCAGACGGTTTTCCCCCTTTTCGGTCACCCGGCTCAACGTAACCTGCACGAAGACCTCCTTGTCCTTGCGGGTCAGGCGCAGGAATTCAGAGTTCTTGGTGGACTTGCCGGACAGGGTTTCCTGTAGCCAATCGGAAATCGGGCGGCCCAGCCCTTCCATGACCTGTCCCAGCGCCATGCCTTCTCCATCGGGTACGGCCAGCAGGGTGCATGCCAACTGGTTGGTGGCGAGGATCGAACCATCGGAACCGATCTTGATCATCGGCACGGGCAATGTTTCGAAAGCCGCGTCGTGCCCGTCCTTGGCCCCCTGTTCGGCAGGCAGAAAATACAGCTCGCGCCGCCCCGCAAAGCTGTTGTTCTCGGCGACCATGACTTCGATCGGCCCTGTCTTGGTGCTGAGCGCGTTGACCACACCCGGTTGCACGGGCAGAGAGCAAAACAAGCGGTCCAGGGATTTGACACGTTCGCCCACCATCGTGCGCGCCGCATCGTTCATGAAAAGAACCGCCCCCGAGCGGCCCGTCGTGATCATCGGAACAGGCAGGGTTTCCGCGCTGCGCCCCGATGGTGATCGTTCAGGCATCTCTTCGATGCGCCACAGATATTCCTCTTCGCCGATCAGATGAACAGCCATCCGAACATGTCCGCGGCGTGTCACCAGATCCTCGCGGGCGGACCCTTCGAGCCGGGCGCGGCATTGCAGGCGATAGAGCACGGCCGAGGGGTTGGCAAACAGCATTCTGAGCGTTCCCGCCAGCGTACCACTGCCGCTGTCGGCAAACCGGATGCCAGCGGCGACATTGCTGGTCAGAATTTCACCGTCGGTATCTGTCACGAAACTGGGCGATGCGTCCTTTTCGATGAAACCGGTCAGGATATCATATCCCTTCTTGCGCGCGCCCTGCCCCCGCCAAGTATGAATCATCATGAAAAGCGCGACCAGGGCAATTGCGGCCCCGGCCGCGATCGCCGCTTTGGCCGCCAGAGCGCCCGGCACGATGAACCAGCCCGACAAACACAGCCCGGCCGCCAGAACCAATGTCGCCGCGAACCGCGCCCAGACGGGCCCGGTCATGCGGGGGGTTGGCATGAAGGAAGTGGTGCGGCTGATCACTTAACGGCTCCCATGGCTGGATTCGCTGCGGCCAATGTCGCGCCGCAATCGTTAAACCCGGCTTAACACGAGCGGTACAAACGTACTATCGCTATGGTTGTGTTGTAGCGCACCGTTTTGAATTTGAACAGTGTTTCTTGCAGCGCGGCCCCTTCGCGCCCAAATCCATTCGCACGCGGTCAGTCCGGGATGACCGTCATACGGACATTTCCGGCAATCCGTCCCGTGCCGGCGGGCGCGAGACCCTTGAAACCGCCCTAGGATCCGCTCTGGCTGCGCCACCCCATCAGATTCAACCCGGCGAACACAATTGCCGCCACACATACAATCGAAGGCCCCGCTGGCGTGTCAAAGACATAGGCACCTTGCAGACCCGCGACGGCGGCGATGGCTCCGATTCCCGCGGCGATCACCGCCATGGACTCGGGCGTGCGGGCAAGCCCGCGTGCGGCGGCAGCGGGAATGATCAACATGGCGGCGATAAGCAGAACACCGACCACCTTGATCGCCACAGCGACCGTGATGGCCAGCGATATGGTCAGGATCAGTTGTTCGCGTTTGGGATCCAACCCGCCCGCATATGCCAGCTCTTCGCTCAGGGTCGACATCAGCAGGGCGGACCAGCGCCAGACGATCATCGCAACCACCAGGGCCGCGCCTGACCAGATCACCAACAGATCCGACCGTGACACCGCAAGGATATCGCCGAAAAGATACGCCATCAGATCGATCCGCACGCCCGACAGAAACGAAACCGCAACCAAGCCGAAGGCCAGCGAAGAATGCGCCAGCACACCCAGCAACGTATCCATCGCATACCCGCGTCCGGCCAGATGCGTCACCGTAAGGGCCATGATCAGCGCGACAACCGTAGCGCCCGCAAAGACCGATATCTCGAGCGCCAGCGCCAGCGCGATCCCCAGTATGGCCGCATGCGCGGTGGCATCCCCGAAATACGCCATCCGTCGCCAGACCACGAAACACCCCAGCGGTGCTGCGGCAAAGGCCACGCCGATACCGGCGAGCGTGGCGCGGGTCATGAAATCGTCCAGCATTATTCTGCGGCCTCATGGCTGTGTGAATGATCGTGGTCGTGATCGTGGTCGTGCCGATACAAAGCCAGCGCGCCACCCGTCCCGGTGCCAAAGAGCGCCCGATATTCCGGCGCCGAAGCCACGACAGCCGGTGTGCCTTCGCAACAGACATGCCCGTTCAGGCAAACGACCCGGTCAGAGGCGCTCATCACGACATGCAGTTCATGGCTGATCATCAGCACCGCGCATCCGGTGTCTTGGCGCACGTCGTCGATCTGACGATAAAACGCCGCCGACCCGGGCTGGTCCAACCCCTGCGTTGCCTCGTCCAGCAGCAGCACATCAGGTCGATGGATCAGCGCCCGCGCCAGAAGGACCCGTTGAAACTGTCCTCCGGACAGTTGCGACATCTGACGCCTCAACAGATCAGGGGCACCTGCCGACTCCAGTACGGACTGGCAGGCGGCGCGCGGCACGCGATCCGTCAGCCGCAGAAACCGTTCGACCGTGATCGGCAGGGTCGGGTCGATATGCAGCCGCTGCGGCACATACCCGATCTTCAGACCCTGGCTGAGGGTGATGGTTCCGCTGATTGGCTTGATCGCGCCGATGACAGCCCGCAGAAGGCTGGTTTTGCCCGATCCGTTGGGGCCGACGATTGTAACGATCTCGCCCCGTTCCAGGGTCAGATCCACGCTGTGCAACACCGTGTTCGCCCCATAGGCGATGCCAAGGTTCCGTATTGAAATCAGACTCATGCGGCGGACTTGTCCGCGCAGGACGGACAGATACCTTCCGCTTCCACAACCGTTTTTTCGATTTCAAAACCAGCCGCGCGCGCCGCATCTCCAAGCGCACTCTTGGCGGGGGTTGATTGCGCTTCGGCCACGGCATCACAAAGACGGCAGATCATGAAGGCGGGTGAATGGTTTTCGCCGGGATGCGTGCAGGCCACGAAGGCGTTCAGGCGCTCGATCTTGTGGACAAAGCCGTTTTCAGCCAGAAAATCCAGCGCACGATAGGCCACCGGCGGCTGTGAACTGAACCCGTCATCCCGCAACATATCGAGAATGGCATAGGCTCCAAGCGCGCGGTGCTCCCGCAGCAGGAATTCGAGAACTTTCCGGCGCACCGGCGTCAGCCGCAATCCCTCGGCGGCACAGCGCGCTTCGACCACGGCCAACCCATGGGCAACGCATGCCTCGTGGTCATGCTTTTCGAACCCGATCGGAGTTGCGATTTCATCGGGCATGTCATCCGTTCCACTTGTCATGTTATTTCATATCATATATGCGACTTGTCATGTTATACAATCACATGAAGGTCCCCATGTCCAGAAACCTTGCCTTGCTCACTGTTGTGTCCGCACTGATGGCCGAAACGACCCTGGCCGATGCCCCGAACGTGGTCGCCGATATCGCACCGGTACATTCTCTTGTGGCCCGCGTCATGGATGGGGTCGGCACACCGGACCTGATCCTGCCGCCTGGTGCTTCACCCCATGAATACAGCCTGCGCCCCTCCGAGGCGTCGGCGTTGCAGGGCGCGGATATCGTGGTGTGGATGGGGCCGGATCTTGCACCCTGGATGGAGGATGCGGTCGAAACGCTGGCCGCGGACGCCAGAAACCTCTCATTGCTGGAGGCCGACGGGACCATGTTGCTGGATTTTCGCGAGGACGCTCTGTTCGAAAAGCATGTTCATGGGCACGGCGAGCATGACGATCATGCGGAAGACCACGAAGACGACCACGACCACGACCACGACCACGACCACGATGACCATTCCGGTCACGACCATGGCAACCATTCAGATCACGATTCCCATGCCTGGTTGTCGCCAGCCAACGCAGCCATCTGGGTCAATCTGATTGCGGCAGAACTGTCTTCCGCCGACCCGCAAAATGCCGGTGCCTATTTTGCCAATGCGGCGGCGGCGCGCGAAGAACTGGACGCGCTGACTGCCGAGGTGAACACGGTCCTCGCCCCCGTGCGCGGCGGCAGTTTCATCACCTTTCACGATGCTTACCAGTATTTCGAAACCGCGTTCGATTTCCCCGCATCCGGAGCCATCTCGATCAGCGACGCCGCCGACCCAAGCCCGGCGCGGATTGCCGGGATACAACAACGGGTCCGGGACGAAAACATCGGTTGCGTGTTGGCCGAGCCGCAATTCAACCCGGGTCTTGTGACCACGGTTCTGGACGGAACCGAGGCGAACACAGCCGTCATCGACCCGATCGGCGTGGATATCGAACCCGGCCCGAGCCTCTATCCGCAGCTCATCCGCAATATCGCCAATACCCTGGCCGAATGTCTGTAAGCCCAGCATGAAACTGCCGCAGGTTGCGGTGCCGGCACCGGGTCGGGTGTCGGCCATCGGCCTGCGGGGCATATCCAGACCCATGGCGTTTATCTCGCATCGGCTGATGTACCCGATCCGAGGCTCAGCCCGCCTGCCCGTCCGCAGCACCGTGCGCGGCATCGAGATTGGCAATCAGGTCCTTGAGGGTGGCAACAAACGCCGCGTGCCGCTCGGGACCGATCGCATCATCCAACGCCTGCAGATGCGCCATGGCCTTGGCTTGCATCCGCGCCTGCAAGGCAATCCCCTTGTCGGTCGCGACGCTCAGATGTATCCGGCGATCCCGTCCCGACCGGAGCCGCACGATCAGGTCGTTTTCTTCCATCCACCGCAGCGCCTTGGTGATGCTGGACTTGTCGCGCGCGGACGCCGCGCCAAGCTGTGTCTGGCTGATGCGTGGATTGTGCACGATCAGTGTCAGAATGGTGAAATACCCCGGATGCAGCGCGTCGTCACCCAGCCGGATGCGAAAGTCCTCATAGGCGACTTCATGCGCCCGGCGCAGATACATGCCGATGAATTCGTGCAGGATGCCGTGATCCAGGGTCGCACTGTCGGGCGCCTGCGCAGAGCTATAGGACAGAATCTGATCGACCGGCTGTTCGGGTTCGTGCGAATTCGCCATGCCTAGCGCGCCAATTCCGGAAGGATCATGACGATCCAGGGCAGCGCGACGATGACCAGAATGCGCAGCACATCGGCCAGCACAAAGGGCAGAATGCCACGATACATCGCGCCGACCGACAGATCGTCAATCACCGATTTGATCACGAACAGATTCAGCCCCACCGGCGGCGTGATCAGCGACAATTCCGTGACCATCACCGCGAATATCCCGAACCAGATCGGGTCGAACCCCAATTGGGTCACGATGGGAAAGAAAATCGGGATCGTCAGCAGGATCATCGACAGGCTTTCCATGAACATGCCCAGAAACAGGTAGATGACGATGATCGCAAGGATCACGGCGGTCGGCCCCAGGCCCAGCGACGTGATCAGATCCGCCAGGGCGGCGGGAAGCCCGATCAGGTTCATGAAATTGGCGAACACCAGTGCGCCGATCAGCACCAGAAACAGGCTGGCCGTGGTCAGCACCGTTTCAACCAGTGACGCGACCAGCCCCGACAGCGACAGCGAGCGACGCCACAACGCAAAAACCAGGGCGCCGGTCGCCCCGACTCCGCCTGCTTCGGTCGGGGTGAAGACCCCCAGGTAAAGCCCGCCGATGATGCCCACAAACAGGAACAGGATCGGACCGACGCTGCGCAGGTGATGCAACCGTTCGCCCCAGGCCACGCGCGGTGCGGCCGGGGCAAGGGCCGGATTGATCTGGGCCGCGATCCGGATCGCAGCGAGATAAAGCAGAATGGCAAAGATGCCCGGCAGGATACCGGCGATGAACAGCGATCCGATATCGGTGCCCGTGGCAATCCCATACAGAACCAAGATCACCGAAGGCGGGATCAGGATGCCCAGCGTTCCTCCGGCGGCAACCGCGGAGGCCGCGAACCCATCGGAATATCCATAGCGGCGCATCTCCGGCACCGCGACCTTGGCCATGGTCGCCGCCGTCGCCAGCGATGAGCCGCTGAGAGCCGAGAACCCGCCGCAGGCCAATATCGTGGCCGCCGCCAACCCGCCGCGCATGTGCCCGACAAAGCCGTGGCACAAGCGGTACAGGTCTTCGGACATGCGCGCTCGGGTGACGAAGACGCCCATCAGGATGAACATCGGCAGCACCGACAGTTCGTATGACATGGTTGCGTTGATCGGCAATTGACCGATCATGCCCATCGCCGTGCGTTCCGAGATATTGATCCAGATGCCCGACAACCCGACCAGCAGCATTGCCAGCGCGATGGGCATTCCGCCCATCATCAAGACGAACACACCGCCAAATGCAATTGCCGCGATTTCCCAGACACCCATCAGATACTGTCCGCGCCATTCATAGGGACCTGACGATCCCGCCGGAAATTTTCGAAGACACAGACCAGAAATGCAATCGCGGCCACCAGCAGCAACACCGCCATGCCCTGTGCGATCAACCCTTTGGGTACGCGCAGCTCCATCGTGACCTCGTTATATGTCAGCAACCGTTCCCCCTGCAGCCAGACGCGCCAGGCGATGAACCCCATCAGCCCGGCCCCCAGCAGATCTGAAACCGAACGGGTCACCCGCATCACCATCGGCGAAAACCTCTCGGCCAATATGGTGACGGAAATATTGCCCCGCCGGCGGATCATCAGCGGCACGGCGGTGAACACGATCAAGCCCATGCCGATCTCGATCATCTCGAACCCGCCCATCAGGGGGCTGCGCAAACCGTAGCGCATCACGACACCGATGAAGGTCACCGACATGACAAAGAACGCGATGCCACCGGACAGCCAGGCCAGGCCCAGGCAGATCTTGTCAAACAGGTTGATTGCTGCGGTCACCGCGTCCTCGTCACGTTTGGATTCGTATCAAACTGAAAATCGGCGGCACCGGTCTGCGGTGCCGCCGGCTCCGGTCATTTGACCACGTTCACCTTTTTGTCGGCGCGGTAGTTTTCGACCATGTCGCGCGCGTAATCCAGGATTGCCTGACCATCAAAGCCCTTTTCCTGCGCCTGGGCCAGCCATTCGACTTCCAGCGGCTTCAGCTTCTCGCGGGCGGCGGCGACATCGTCATCGGACAGGGTGATGAATTCCACGCCCTGCTCGTTCAGCTTGCTTTCGCCCACGGCGTCACCGTTGGTCCATGCAAACCCGGACAGCATCGCGATGGCCATCCCCGAGTGTTTCTCGACCGCCGCGCGCTGCTCATCGCTCAGAGCATCCCAGCTGTCCTGATTGAACGCCACCCAGAACGTATCGGTGTACAGACCGCCCGGAACCCGGGTGATCGACGAAATCACCGGCGTGATGCCGAAGAAATCAATGGATTCAGATGGAAAGGTGATCCCATCGGCCACGCCGCGCGACATCGCGGTCTGCGCTTCGGTCGGGGGCAGTTGCACCGGCGACGCGCCCAGTTCCGACATCATCCGGCCGGTGACATTGCCGCCGACGCGGATTGTCTTGTCCTGCAGATCGGCCAATGTCTCGACACGTCCCTTGGCCATGTTGATGTTCGGGTTGGAGTGGGTGAACAGCCCCACCACATGCGCACCGTCGTGTTCACCATAGTCCGCGCCGAATTTCTGATAGGTCAGCCAGGACGCCGCAGACCCCGCCCAGGGATCGGGCGACATGAACGGCAGATCCATCACCTGCGTCATGGTAAAGCGACCGGCATTGTGACCCGAAACGCCGTAGCCCACGTCAAAGGCCTGATCCAGCAAGAGATCGAATTGCGCCGGTGGCGGCCCCAGCGACGAGGTCATGATCTCGAACTTCAGCGATCCGCCGGTTTCTTCCTCGATGGCCGCAGCCCATGGTTCCATAATCCCCGACACGATCAGGTGATGTGGCGGCAGCCAGGATCCGACCCGCAGCGTCGTGGTCTGCTGCGCCAGCACGGGCAAGCCGACGGCCCCTACGGTGGCCGCCAGTATACAGGTTGCAAACACTTTCATTCTCTTCTCCCCTTTGTCATGCGGATTTGTCCGCTTCTTCTGTTGGTTGCGCTCAAAGATCGGTGGCCGCGCTCAGTTTGAAAATTTCCAGCGCGTCCGCCTCGTCTCCGCCCCGTACGGACAACAGCCGGAACTGTTCGGCCGCCATCGCGGTGAAGGGCACGGGCGATGTACAGGATCGCGCCAGATCGCACACCGAATCAAGATCCTTGAGCATCGTATAGACATGCCCAAGCGGCGGTTCATGCTGCGCCTCGATCATCCGGGGCAGGAATATCTGCAAAGGCTTGCTGTCGGCGAACCCCCCGGACAACGCTTCAGGCAGGCGTGCCGCATCGACCCCGGCGTTGGTGGCCAGGCGTGCCGCCTCGGCCAGAACCGCCATGGTGCATCCGACGATCACCTGATTGCACAGCTTGGTGGTCTGTCCCGCGCCCGAAGGCCCCATCAGGGTAAACCGCGCGGCCATGGCCAGCACCACGTCATGCACCTTGTCAAAGGCCGCCTGTTCTCCGCCCGCCATGATGGCCAGCGTCCCCGCCTCTGCGCCCGGAACGCCGCCCGACACGGGCGCATCAATCCAGCTCATGCCGGTTTCGGTTTTCAGCCGTTGCGCCATGTCCCGCGTGGCTTCGGGCTGGATCGATGAAAAATCGACCAGCACCGCCCCATCCCGGGCACCTGCGGCAACCCCGTTGTCGCCGAAGACCGCGTCCTGAACCACGGATGTATCGGTCAAGCACATGAACACGATATCGGAACTGGCGGCCACATCCGCCGGGCTGTCGCCCAAGGCCGCCCCGGCATCGACCAACGGCTGCGCCTTGGACGCCGTGCGGTTCCATACTGTCAGCTCGTAGTCCGCGGCCAGCAAGCGGCCCGCCATCGGAGCCCCCATGAGTCCGGTGCCGATATAGCCCAGTTTCAACTTGTCCGTCATGTGTCCATCCCGTTTCGACGTGGTGTCGGCCATTGTGCGTTGCCTGCGTGAGTCACGGCCCCTTCATGCGCCTGCCCCACTGTCGCCGCGTATTTGGACAACAACCCGGCCCGGTGCCGGGTTTCCGGTGCCGCCCATTCCTTCCGGCGCAGGGCCAGGTCCTGATCGCTGACATCCAGCGTGATCGTCGCGGCCTTACCGTCGATGGTGATGGTGTCCCCATCCCGCACCAGCCCCATCGGCCCCCCTGTGGCGGCTTCGGGGGAGGCATGCCCGATACACATGCCTCGCGTCGCCCCCGAGAACCGGCCGTCAGTCAACAGCGCCACTTTCTCGCCCATCCCCTGGCCATAGATCAGGGCCGTCAACCCCAGCATTTCGCGCATTCCGGGGCCGCCAACCGGCCCTTCATTGCGCACGATGAGAACCTGGCCTTCGCTGTAGTCCCGGCTGTGGACCGCCTCGACCGCGTCGTCTTCGCTTTCAAACACGCGCGCGGTGCCGGTGAACGTAAGGGATTTCAGACCCGCCACCTTGAGCAACGCGCCATCCGGACACAGGTTGCCTTTCAGGACCACGACACCGCCCGACGCCATGATCGCATCCGACACCGGGCGAATGATCTCGCCATCCGGCGCGGGCGCATCGGCTACCTCTTCGGCCAATGTGCGCCCGGTGACGGTCAGCGTATCCCCGTGCATCAGGCCATGCGCGATCAGCTCCTTGATCACCACATGCGCGCCGCCGATTTCATAGACATCCTTGGCGTGATATTTGCCGCCCGGACGCAGGTTTCCGATAAAGGGCGTGCGTTGCAGAACCTCGGCCACGTCATCGGCAGTGAACGCGATCCCCGCCTCATGGGCGATGGCCGGAATGTGCAGCGCGGTGTTGGTTGACCCGCCCGTGGCCGCGACGATGGCACAGGCGTTTTCCAACGCCTTGCGGGTCACGATATCGCGCGGCAGAGGCCCGCCGCGTTCGATCATCTGCATCACCAGTTCCCCGGCCCGGTGCCCGACGCCCTTGCGCTCGGAATAGACCCCGGGAATCATCGACGAGTTCGGCACCGTCAACCCCAGCGCCTCGGACACCATGGCCATGGTGTTGGCGGTGAATTGCCCCGCACAGGCCCCCAGGGTGGGTTTGCACGCCTCTTCCAGCTGGGTCAGCTCATCCTGTGTCATCGTGCCCGCCTGAACCGAACCTACGGCTTCATAGGCGTCCAGCACGGAAACGTCGCGCCCCTGAAACCGGCCCGGCAAAGCGGATCCGCCATAGACAAACACCGACGGCACATTGCATCGCACCATGCCCATGATGACGCCCGGCAGGGTCTTGTCGCATCCGCCATAGCCGACGATCCCATCATAGGCGTGGCCGTGAATCACGGCCTCAATGCTGTCGGCGATGATCTCGCGGCTGACCAGCGAGAATTTCATCCCCTCATGGTTCATCCCGACCCCGTCAGACACCGAGATCGTGGTGAATTCGCGCGGAGTGCCGCCCGCCATCGAAATGCCTTCCTTGGCGAAATCGACCTGCGCGTAATGGGTCATGTTGCAAGGCGTCACCTCGCCCTTCTGACTGACGACCCCCACCATCGGCTTGGCAATTGCCGCATCGTCCAACCCCATCGCGCGCATGAAGGCGCGGTGCGGTGTGCGGTCAATGCCATCGGTCGTGATGCGCGAACGCAAGGGCTTGTCGTGGGTCGGGGCCATGGATAGTCACCTGCCTAGAAAGTTTCCACAAAGAATATTTACTCTTGAACCAAATCACTGTTTCCCGTTTTCTGTCAATGACAATTTTGGAGCACCCGAATGAACCTGATCGCCAACATCTCGATGATGTTCACCGAACTTCCCATCGCCCGGCGGCTGGATGCCGCGCGCGCCGCAGGGTTCGCAGGGGTGGAAATCCAGTTTCCGGCCAGCGCGGATCTGCCCGCCTTGCGGCAGGCGTCTGGGGACACCGGTTTGCCTGTGGCACTGATCAACGTGCCACGCGGCCCCGACGACGCGGTCGGGCTGGCTGCGCTGCCCGGTCAAGAAGACGCTTATGCGGCCGCCGTGGCCACCTGTGCCGAACAGGCGCGCAGCCTGGCGGTGCGCAAGGTGAATGTTCTGGCCGGACGCCCCCTTGCCGACGCGCCGCACGCGGACTGTCTGACAACACTGAAACGCAATCTTGTACATACGGCCGATGTGATGGACGCCATCGGTGTCAAAGTCATGGTTGAGCCGGTCAACAGAAACGATGTTCCCGGCTTCTTCCTGTCCGGACTTGCGGACGGATTGGCGCTGCTCGACGACATCGACCACCCCAATCTTGCACTGCAGTTCGATTTTTATCATATGGCGATCACCGAACCCGATCTGCCCGCTGCGATACGGCGCGCGGGACACCGGATTGGCCATGTTCAGTTCGCCGACACGCCCGGCCGCCATGAACCCGGCACAGGCACGATCGACTTTGCGGCAGCTTTTGCAGCCCTGCGCGAGACCGGCTATGACGCCGAGGTGTCCGCCGAATACAACCCACGTCAAGGCACATCCGAAGGGCTTGGATGGATGAAGGATTTCAAAAGGATGATGGCATGACCAACCCGCAACAGCCGATCGACAAAATTCTAGGGGATGTCGTGACAGGCGCGGCTTTTGATCCCTATGCCACGCAGCCTGCACGCACCGTGGCCCAGGCCTATGCGCTTCAGGATGCCGTGGTCGCCGCCCTGCTGAATGCGGGACACCGCATGGCCATCGCCGGGTGGAAAATCGCCGCCAACTCGCCACAATTGCTGGAACGGTTCAAGCTGGATGAACCGGCAACCGGCCGGGTGTTTTCCGACCAGAGCCACCAAAGCCCGGCCACATTGGCAGCTTCGGATTATACCGAATTCGCCTTTGAGCCCGAGATCGCCGCGATCATGAAAACCACGCTTGAACCGTCCAAAGCACCGTTCACTCCGGCCGATGTGCGGCCCGCCATCGCGCGGTTCGTTCCGGCGATGGAGTTGCTGGACATGCGAAAGACCGACATGCCCAATACGCATATCCCGGATGCAATCGCGCAGAATATTTCAAATGTGGGGGCTGTTCTGGGCGGACCCGGAGTCCCTCCCGAAGCCCTGGACACCGCGCAGCTGCGCACGACATTGACGATCGATGGCCGCGTCGAACATGACGTCACGGGGGCCGCGCCACAAAACCCTGTGGACGCCGTGGCATGGCTGGCTACGCATCTTTCCCGTCGGGGGCTGACGCTGCAGGCCGGGCAGATCGTGCTGTGCGGAACCCATAGTCCGATCTGGTATCACAAGGGCGCTGGCCGGATCGAGGTCGAAATGTCCGGCCTTGGCACCGCCGCTGTCACGCTGACCTGACACAGCGGCCCCGGGTGATGCCTATCGTTCGCGCAACGCCTCAAGCCGGGCCTTGCGGAAGGGTTTCAACAGATAGTCCAGCACTGTCTGTTCGCCGGTCATGATATCGATCGACGCGACCATGCCGGGGCGGATGCGGTATGTCCGCCCCTTGTGTTCCAGGCTGTCGCTGTCGGTTTCGACGATCACCGGGAAATAGACCTCGCCCGTGGCCTCGTCCTGTTCGGCATCCGCGCCGACGCGCAGCACACGCCCGGCCAGCGCGCCATAAATGGTGAAATCGAACGCCGTAACCTTGACCTTGGCAGGCAGGTCCGGACGAACAAAGGCTATATCCTTCGGGGCGATACGGGCCTCGACCTGCAACTGGTCATCGTCGGGCACGATGCGCAGCACCTCTTCGCCGGGCTGGATCACCGCCCCGATCGTGTTGACGTTCAGGGCCGACACCACCCCATCAACCGGCGCGCGCAGGCTGGCGCGCCGGACCACATCCCTGGCACGTTTCATCGATTCGTCGATCACCGCCTTCTGGTTCAGCGTATCCGACCGTTCCATGCTGATTTCGGCCCGCCGGTTCAGATCCAGTTCGACCAGCCGCGCCTTGGCCTCGGTTTCGGCCGACCGCGCCTGAGCCAGTTTGCTGACCAGCGCGCTGAGTTCCTGGCGTTTGGCGGCGCGTTCACGTTCCAGGGGCAGGATCTGCGCCCGCGACACCACGCCACTGGTTTCACGCAACTCGATTTCCTCTTGCAACAGCGCGAGCGCGTCTTCGACCTGGGGTATGGCCCCTTCGAGTTCGGCAATCTCTTCGCTGCGTTGGGACAGTTTCGCCTCCAGCACGTTGCGCTGCGCCTGATAAGAGGCAAGCCGGGACTGGAACAGGGCGATTTCCCGCAGGGTCTGCGGCGATCCGGGATCGAATTCGGTGTCGGTGAAATCAAGTTCGGCATCGCCGCGCGCCTCGGCCTCCAACCGATGGTTGCGCGCCCCGAGCGCCAGTTGCTGCGCCCGCAGCTCACCCAGATTTGCCGCCGAACCGATATCGCTGATCCGGACCAGAACATCGCCGGCCCGCACGGTGTCGCCCTCGCGGACCTCAATACCGCGTATGAGCCCCCCCTCGAGGCTTTCAACGGTGCGCGCCCGTCCCGACGGCACCACCCGCGCCTCGCCGCGGGTCACCTGTTCGATCCGCGCCCAACTGGCCCAGATCAGCCCGCCTGCCACCAGGGCGACCAACAAGACCAGCAGCAGCGACACCAGCCAGGAGCTGCGTCCCATGCGCGCGTCGCCACCGCCGCCGGAAAAAACACGCAGTTCCCAGTTGTCCGCGCTCATGACCTAGCCTCGGCCGCCGCATCCCGCAGGGTGGCCAGCACCGCCGATTTTTCACCATCGCGCACCACCTGAGCGGACTCCATCAGGATCAGGCGGTCGACCAGATCCAGCAGCCCCATGCGGTGAGTCGAGACGATCAATGTCATCGGCCGTTCCTGCAAGGCGGCGGCAAGATGGCGGATGAAGTCCTTTTCGCTTTGCATGTCCATGGCGCTGGTCGGCTCGTCCAGGATCAAGACCCGGGGGCGCGGCAACAGCGCCCGGGCCAGCGCCACCATCTGCCGCTGCCCCCCCGACAGGTTACGGCCCCGTTCCGTGATCGGCATGGAAAACCCGGCCGGATGCCGCGCTGCAATCCGGTCTACCCCGGCAATGCGCGCCACATGCAGAATATCCTCGCCGGGGGCATCCGGCACGCCAAACGCGATATTTTCGGCCAGAGTGCCTGAAAACAGAACCGCCTCTTGCGGGACCAGTTGGACAGCGCGCCGCACACGGGCGGTTTCGATCTGGTTCAGGTTCAGCCCGTCCAGCAGCACATTGCCCTCGCCCGGCGCATATAGCCCGGCCATCACCCGCACGAGACTGGTCTTGCCCGCGCCGACCGGTCCGATGACACCGATCCGTTCGCCAGCCCGGATATCCACCGAGACATCGCGCAATGCCGGCACCTGCGTATGGGGATAGCTCAGCGTGATCGCCTCCAGCGCCAGCCGCCCCTGATCCAGCGGCGCGTTCAGCCCCGCAGCGGCCCGGCCCATATCGGACGGCATCGCCATGATCTGGTTCAGGCTGCGCATGGTGGACACCGCAAAGCTGGCCCGCACGAACAGGTTTGCCAGCATGGCCGTGGGGGCCAATGCCCGCCCGGACAGGATCATCGCGGCAATCACCGCACCCATGGTGATGCGGCCTTCAAGCGCCAGATAGACGCCGATCACCACGATCCCCACCGACGAAAGCTGTTGCAACAGACCGGTCAGGGTCGTTGCATATGTCGCCAGACCCTTGCTGCGTTCCTGCGCGCGCGCGCTTTCGCCGACCTGGTGTTCCCAACGTGCCTGCATCCGGCCCTGTCCCGACACCGCTTTCAACGACTCGAGATCGGTGATCGTCTCGACGGCAACGGCATTCTTGCTGCCCTGTGCCTGGCGCGATGCGTTTGACGCATTGCGCAGCGGCCACAAGACGACAGCGCCCAGCACGAGCACGACAATCAGCGCCGCTGCCGGCGGCAGCGCAAGCGGCCCACCCAGATAGGCGATGACAGCGATGAACAGCACCGCGAAACACAGATCGGTCAGCGTGGCCAATGTCTGGGACGAGAAGAAATCCCGCACCTGTTCGTAATCCTTGAGCGTGTTCATCAACGCCCCGCTGGGCATGGTCTGGCTGTCCAGACGCAGGTTGGACACATGGCGGAATATCGTTGACGACACCGCCTGATCGACCTGACGCCCGACACGATCCACGATGGCCGCACGGACCCATTTCAGGGCATTGTCAAACAGCATCGCAAGCACCACGCCAGCGACCAGAGACCACAAGGTGACAACGGCAGCATTGGGAAACACCCGGTCATAGACCGTCATCGTGAAGATCGGAATCGCCAGCGCCAGCAAGTTGACCACCGAGGACGCCACGATGACCTGGGCATATTCCGGCCAGAAGCGGGCCGCGACGCTCCAGTACCAGTGGCGCTTTGAAACCGGTGCAAGCCGGGTCTCGGCGGGGCTGATGTCTTCGGGCCGCAACAGCAACACATGGCCTTGATAAAGGTCCAGGATTTCAGCGACCGGCAAGGTGATCGGATCATCGGAACGGGACGGCCACAACAGGTTTGCCTCGTCCCCGGCCAAAGACAGCAGGACACAGGCATCGCGCCCGTCCAGAAACAGGATCGCGGGCAGCACCGTTTCCGGAAGATCCTGCAATCGCCGCCGGGACAGGCGGGCGCGAAACCCGTGCAGTTCGGCCGACTGAACCGCCAGCTGCGGGGTCAGCCGACCATCACCGGGCAGCGCAAGGCCCGCAGTCAGAGACGCCTCAGCGACGTCTCGGCCCGTCGCACGCATCGCGGCAGACAGCGTGCGCACCAGCGGATCGCGCGAAACGGTGTCGAACTGCCAGTCAGCCTTCGCCGTCCTGGCCCGACCGGGCCTGAGCCGGATGGTGCGGTTCTCCGCCCGCTTCGCCGGCCCTTTCCCTGACCCCAAGCCGGCACCGCTTGCGCCGCCGTCGTTCTGATCCTTTTCCCGATCCGGGCCGCCGGGATCACTCATGGTGCTATTTGTCCATCGACCGTCGCCAGTCCTTGAACGACTTGGCATCGAACCGCGTGGGTGCGTCCCCTGCCCCGACATCCGGTGCGTTCTGGAATTGCCGCGCATAATTGGTCGCATCTTCGGGGGGTTCGATGCCCATGGCGGTCAGCAGGGTTCCTGTCGCGGCCAGCAGGCGGTAGCGAATATAGGTTTCCAGCGACCGGGCATTTTCCAGATTGACCTGCGCCTGAAACAGCGCGTTCTGCGTATTCAGAATATCCAGCAACGAGCGGGACCCGACGGTGTATTCCTCTTCGTATGTATTGCGCAGTTCCAGCGAAAGCTGTGCCTGACTGGCCAATGTCGAGACGCGCCGCTGCGCGGCCTGCCAATCGGCCCATGTGTCGCGCACCTCGCGTTCCACCAGACGGGTCTGGTGCAACAGGGTGGCACGGCTTTCGCTGATCCTGCGGATCTGTTCCTGGCGCGCGGCACGCTTGCGGTCGCCCTGGAATTCGTAACGCAGCACGACACCCACTTCGGCATCCGAAACCCGTCCCTCGTAGCCTCCCAGGTCCTCACCTGCGGTGACTTCCGCCTCCAGATGCAAAGTCGGTCCGCGATTGGCCTCGGCCACGCGCCAACGCGCTTCAGCCGATCCAACATCCGCCTGCGAAAAGCGGATTGTCGGGTTTTGCCGGCGCGCCACGCTCAACGCCTGATCAAGCGAGCTGTGAACCGCCGCGGAAATGTTGGGCACCGCCCCCAGAGAGGTAGGTTCCGCACTGACGATCTGAACGAACTCGTTCTCGATGGTCTGGGCGTCAAGTTCAAAGTTGATCAGCGTATCCTGCGCGAACAGAACCCTCTCGCGGGCCTGCTGTACGTCACCCATCGGAATCGCGCCGCTGTCGAACGCATTGTCCAGACGGCCATAGACATCTTCATGATACTTCACGTTTTCCCGCGCCAGGTTCAGCATCGCTCGGGATCGGACCACATCCGCATACAGGCGCACCGCTTCAAGAGACAGGAACTCCGAGCGCTCCAACACCCGCAGCGCGGCGGCGTCAACGCGATAGGCCTGGCGTTCGATTTCGGATCGCACCCGAAAACCGTCATACAATACCTGCGACACCCGCCCGGTGACGCGATAGCCCTCTATCGGGTCCGACGCAGACGACGCATCAATGGATCGGCTTCCGTCGTCATAGCTGGACCCGGCCCAGGCTTCCAATTCGAACTTCGGCATGCGAAAGGCGCGCGCCTGGTCCAGTTCGAATTCGATTGCCTGCTTGTTGGCTTCGGCGGCTTCGATTTCGGGATTGGTTTCCAGAACCGCCCGGATGGTGTCGTGCAAGGTCAGCGCCTGTGCTGGGCCGCTCAGAAAGACGGCGGCGATACCAAGAAGCGCAGGTGTAAGATGTCGTTTCATGATACCTCTGAAAGCGCGAGTTGATCGGACATGCCTAACGTCTAAAGTGACTCGCGCCAAAGTGCAAAACGAGAGTAATCTTATCGCCGACAGAGTCTTCCGTGCCACAGGGTGGCCGCCCGTCCCGATGACCCCACGCCGACGGCTTTGCCCCCATTGGCCAGGACACCCAGCGATGCAGTCACCGTGCAGACCCTGGGGATTGAAGGTCAGGCTGGATGGACCCGCTCGTGATCTGCTGGTGCGGGGGACGGAATGTGCAAATAGCGGCTGCCGTCGACAAATTCAGTCATCGACATGGGCCAGATCGTTCCGGGCCAACGGATCTCCATTTCCAGTTTTCGGGGGCGATAGACGGCCGTGTAAAGCGTCCCGAATCCGACGGAAAACGCCGTCGAATACAGCGGCGGTTTCAGGAATGTTTCGATGAATTTCTCTTGCGGGTCACGATGCAGGGTCAACCGTTGCAGCAAGAAACGTTCGCGTTCCACAGTGGCCGTGAAACGCGCATGGCTGATCCATTCGACGGCTTCCTGATGGTTGGTCGCAACGGCGGCATGGGTCATGACCGCAGGGCGATCCGGGGCCATCATCGCGGTCAGGTAGTTTCGTTTGCGGTCCAGCACCGTGACGTTATAGCTCATGTGGGTCGGCAGCCGCGCAAGGGCTGCGCCCGCTTCCGCGGTGGTGGTGCAGGTTTGCAGCACATAGCGCAGGATCAGCGGCACGCCGAACCCTTCGCCGACCACCCGCCGTCCCCCGAACGTCAGCGAAAGCGCCAGGCCGGCATCATTCATGCCATCCACCAGCCCCCACAGCCCGTCGCTGACCCCGATCACGCGACGGCCCTGCCAATTGGTGTTCAGGATCAGGCTGTCGAACGCATGGGGATTGTAGTCATAGTTGCGCACCAGCACCGGTTCCTTGCCGGTCCAGATGGCTTGTGAACACCCCGACAGGTAAGGCGGCGGACAGTGAAAGCTGAGAAAGCGCGCGGCCTGATCGCCGCCTCCGGCCAGATCGCAAAGCTGATCGTACAGCGGCACGATCTCGGGCATGTGACGTTCCAGCGCGCGGCGGCTTTCCAGATAGGGCGCGCGCATGCCTTCACCCTCACTCAACCACCATTTGCGATAGTCGGGCCAGTATTCCTGAAACAAGCCGGCCCATTTCGGGCCGGGCGTGTCTTCTTTCAGGGCACGCCAGAGCATGGCCGTGATGCCTCCGTCACATGATCTTGAAAGCCGGATCGGCAAAAGCAGGACCCGCTTCGGCGACCGGCAACGGCTTGGCCGACACGCATTGCTTGATCCCGTGGATCCATTTCTTGGCCCGTTCGTTCAACTGGAAGCCCTTTGTCATCGACCGGCCCCGCGTGACCAGAATGCCGATATCCGCGCCCTCATAGCGATAATCGCCCGGTTGCAGGATGCGCAGGAAGAAGGCTTCGTTTTCGCTTTCGACCGCACGGCGGTGATAGTCAAAACGATCAAAGACCACCCGTCCGTCTTCGAGCATGCGATAGATCCCCGTTTCCGGAGCGTCGGTGCAGATGTCGACGCTGTCATCGGTATGCTTGATCACCATCTGGGACCAGCTGTCGATCATATCGGGATTGGCCCAGCGTGCGTTCAGCTCGTCGACGTCCAGATTGAACTTCTTGCGGCTGAATTCCAGCAGATGAAACAGGAACAACGGCGCATCCGCATGCGCAAACGCGGCATGGTTGGTCATTGAACTGGCCCCGGTGATACGCGGGTTCAGCTCGCCCAGCCAAAGTTCGCCGGTCTTCTTGTCGATCAGGAAATCCAGTTCGAAATACCCGCGATAGCCCTCCTTTCGCAGCTGTTCACCGAATTTGAAGGTCAGATCGCGTGCCTGGTTGCGCACCTTGGGCGGAAAGGCCGTCGACAGGATTTCATTGCCGCACCAGCCCCCGCGATAGGGGGTCAGTTCCTTGAAACCGACCAATTCGGTCATCAGCGGGCCGACGATCGTGCCTTCCTTGGTGGCGCAGGCCTCGATCGCCGAACCACGGCAATCGATCCGCTTCATGATCTTGATTTCGCCCTCGCCTATGATTTCATGTTCGTGTCGGCGAAAATCGGCTTCGGACTTGATGAAGAACGTGGTGTGGCCGCTATCGCCGAACGCCGATTGCAGCACCAGATCGTTCCCGATCCCCGCCTTTTCACAGGTCTTTTGCAGATCCTCATAGGATTTGACTTCGGCCAGCACATTGGGGACCGAAGGCACCCCGGCCTTGTTGCCGATGCGCACGGTTTCGATCTTGTTGTCCATCTTGGTGCGCAGCTTGGCCTTGGGAAACCAGACCTCGGCGCCCAGTTCCTTGGACAGGCGTTCGGTTTCCTCATCGAACATCAGGAACACGAACTTGGGCTTGCCCCCGCGCCGCTTGATGAAATCGATCACCTCTTTGTGCTGCAGCAGATAGTTGTTGATGTCCTCGATGCTCTGGAACTCGGCATGAGGCTGCTCGCTGGGGCAGAACACGTTTGGATGTTTGCCGCCATAACAGTCGATATAGCAGATGTATTTGAAGTTGCGCACCCATTCATCCAGCCCCAACAGGTTGAAATTGGTCGCGGAAATGAAATATATCGGATCCTCGTTGCGGTGAAAGAACCGGCGGATTTCCGAAATATTGTTCAGGATCTTCGTGGCCATGATATTTTCCCTGTTTATTCAGCTGCTGTCTTGAGCTTGATTTGCGCGTGTTTTTCCAGCGCGTCTTGTGTAAATACCCGCAGCCCCAGGTCCGCGCGGTATCCGTGGATTTCATTGACATCCAGCGCCAGCATGAAGGCGAGTATTTCCTGGCTGACGACCTGCCCCGGCACCAGGATCGGAAACCCCGGCGGATAGGGAATGATGAAGCTGGCCGAGACCACCTCCTGCCCCGCGTCCAGTGCCCGTTTCAGCGAGCCGTCCAGTTCCAGGTAATCGCAGTTCTCTTCTTCATAGCTGAGAAAGAAGGCCGAGCGGATGTCACCCTCGACCGTGCCCAGATCGGTCCGGAACGCATCGTGGAACCGGCTGAAGTCAGGCAGCGGCGGCAAGTCTTCCATCAGGTTCCTGACGCGGCGATCAAACGACAGGCGTTCCATCTTGCTGGCGTCATCCAACAGTTCATCCAGCCCCTTGGCGATCTCGACCAGAACCTCGATCAGATAGGCGACACTGGACCGGGTGGTGCCGATATTGGTCATGAACAGAACGGTGTTGCGGGATGTCTTGTTGATCTGGATGCCGTATTTGTCCATCAGCACATTGGTCTTGAACGTATCCCCGTCCCAACCGGTGCCCCCCACGGCCAGCGTGACGCGGGTGGCATCCAAGACGAATTCGTCCTTTTCCCAGCAATCCCAGATATCGGTCCAGCCCTGTTCGACATCATAATAGCTGCTCACGCCGCTTTCGCGATGCTGTTCGGGTATCATGTCGCCTGCCGACAACACCTTGAAATACTTGCTCAACAACGGGTGCGATGCAATCGAGCGGCGCATCGACATCGCCGCTTCGACCTGGCGCTGCACGAACTCGAAACCTTCCAGTTCCACCTGTCGCCTTCCCACGTCCAGGCTGGCGATGATCTGATAGTTCGGTGAGGTCGAGGTATGGGTCATATAGGCTTCGTGGAAGCTTTGCTCGACCTCGCCCTTGAAGTCCTGATCGTTGACATGGATCATCGAACCCTGCCGCAACGACGTCAGCGTCTTGTGGGTGGATTGCGTCGCATAGACCCGCACGCGCGCGGTCGGCGGTGGGATCAGACGGGTCGCCAGCAGCTTATCGTCATCCGCGCCCTCAAGTTCCTTCTGCTGCGCCTCATAGGCTTCGCGATGGGCGTCGCCGCGGAACTTTTCGCGCAGGGTGGCGGCCACATTCATCGCCGTGCGCTGACGATAGGTCGGGGCGAACCGGGCAAAGGCGAACCATGCTTCATCCCAAAGAAAGATCAGGTCCGGCTTGATCGCCAGACATTCTTCCATGACACGTTCAACGTTGTAGACGATGCCGTCAAACGTGCAGTTGGTCAAAAGCAGCATGCGCACGCGATCAAGCTTGCCCGCCGCCTTGAGGGTCAGCAGTTGATGCTTGATCTCGCGCAGCGGCACCGCACCGTACATCGAGTATTCATTCAGCGGATAACTGTCCAGATACACCACCTGCGCCCCGGCCAGCACCATGCCGTAGTGGTGCGATTTGTGGCAATCGCGGTCGACCAAAACGATGTCCCCGGGACTGACCAGCGCCTGAACCACGATCTTGTTGCAGGTCGAGGTGCCATTGGTGGCAAAGAAGGTCTGTTTGCTGCCAAAGGCGCGGCTGGCCAGTTCCTGCGCCCGCTTGATCGGGCCGTGTGGTTCCAGCAGCGAATCCAGCCCGCCCGAGGTGGCCGAGGTTTCCGCGAGAAAGATGTTGGGCCCGTAGAACGCCCCCATATCCTGAATCCAATGGCTGCGGCTGATCGATTTTCCGCGGCTGATCGGCATGGCATGAAACACGCCGGTGGGCTGTTTCGAATATTCGACCAGCGCGGTGAAAAACGGTGTCTTGAACCGGGACTGCACGCCGCGCAGGATGTTCAGATGCAGTTCCAGGAAGTCCTCCTGATTATAGAACACCCGCCGACAGATTCCCAAATCCAGCCCCGCGATCTCTTCGACCGAGCGTTCGGTGATCAGATAGGCGTCCAGTTCCGGGCGCACCCTGTCGATCAGACGGCAGAGTTCCGGGCCGTAATCTTCGGTCTGCAGGGTTTCCAGCTGCTTCATCCCGCCCGCCCGCGCCAGATAGCGAGTCAGCAGTTGCAGGCTCATATTGGAATGCAGCCTCAGCCCCGGACGCACGACAATGGCCTGAATATTATGGTTGAACAGCACCGCGATCAGCGCGTCCTCAAGGCTGGGCACGACCAGCGCCTCATAGGTGAACGGATCTTCGGGACGCCGCATCCGCGTCATGTTCGATTTGAGCCAACGTTCCTGTTGTTCATTCACGTCATCGACGATCAGAACCTCGAAATAGGGTTTGCTCATCGCCCGCGCTTCGGGCGACAGCTGGGCTTCGTCGTCATGTTCTTCGCTGTCGACGCTGTCCCGTTCCAGCGGGATATGCCGACGCCGGTATGCACCGGTCGTCAGCGCACGGGTCACCCGGCTGACCGAAAACGCCAGGTCGTCAAAAGTCCCGTGTTCGAACTGTCTGCGCATGTGATCGAAGGCCGCCATGCCCGGAAAGGCCCAATAGGGTTCGATCAGCGCCAGCGAGGAAAACAGCTCTTCGGATTTCTTGCGCAGCGCGTTCAGCTTGCGCTCGTTTTTTTCCTTGGTCAAAGACGTGCTCACGTCGCGCAGCGCGCTCCAGCGATCTGACCTGAGTTGAATCGCGGAATAGTAATCGTTTACTGAGTGCATCAGTCGGCCTCCCTGTTCGGGAGTGTCCGACCGATTCCCCATAATTGCAACCAGTTCGCTGCAACAGCGATCTAGCCGGTGGAAGATTCTTTTGTAATTTCCTGTGTTTCCAACCCCTTGGAAAAAGGCGTGTTGTCCGACTGCTCGGCGGTGAGGTTTGGAACCTCGACATGCAACCCGGCCCGGGTGCCCTGATGCTGCATCTCAAGCGGCCCGAGTGTCGTCAGATACGCATCCGTACCGCTGTCGCGGTCATAGACCGGGAAATCCGTGGAGCGGTCGCGAAAGCTTTTGAGAACCTGTCCCAGACCCTTCATGCCGGTTTCGCGCTGGCGCCGCACCACGTCCAGATCTATTTCGATCGGGAACATGTCTTCCTGCCCGGCCGATTGATGCAGGACAACCGATGTGGGGTCGACAACGCAGGATTTGCCCACTCCGCCTGCACCCAATCCGTTGACATCGAACACATAGCACTGGAACTGTGCCGCGGTTGCCCGGGCAATCGCCAATTCCGCATCGCGATCGGTGGTGCCTGTCAGGACCGGGTGCAACAACACCTCGACCCCCTGGCTGGTCAGCTGCCGGGTGGTTTCGGGGAACCACATATCATAGCAGATCGACAGGCCGAACCGGCCGACCTCGGGCACGTCGAAAACACAGAATTCAGTGCCCGCCTCGACATCGACCTCATACGGGCGGAACGGGAACATCTTGTTATAGCGGGTCACGATCTCGCCCTGCGGATTGATCACGACCGATGTGTTGCGAACCAGACCATCCTCGCCCTTGATGAACATCGAGCCCGGAATCAGCCAGACCTTGTGGCGGTGCGCGGCCTGGCAGAAGCGCGTGATCGCCTCGTTCTGCGCGGGCTGGGCAAAGCGGTGCAAGGGGCCATAGGGTGCGAGTTCACTGAACAGAACCATCTGCGTCCAGGGAAAGCGCGCCATGAGAATGTCCAATCTCTGGATCATGCCTTCGACATTGGAATGAAGAGCGCCGACATGCATCTGCACACCAGCGATTGCAAAGGGGGTCATGTGCCTGTTCTCCGTAAACACCCAGGCCTTGCGCGACGCAACGGATGGGAAAGTTGTCTGGACCGCTTCCTAGCGGTTCGTGGCCGGAACCGAAACCACAGAACCGCATCTCGCACATAATTTGACGTCGCGGCGAAACATTCCGATGCGTCCAAACCACATCGCCGCCCCCAGCGCAGCGCCGCAAGACCCGGAACGCTAGGCGCGTCGGCGGCGGCCACCGGATCGGCCACCGCGGCCGCGGCCTGCTTCGCCGGCCTTGGGTGGCAATTTGTTGGTGCGAATCCATTCCGCCCCGTGCGGATCGTTGTCCGTCAGGAAATTGGCGGCGCGGATCGCTTCCATTTCCGAACCTGCGCGGGACTTGGTTGATCCCATGCCAAACAGCGTCACAAAGGTTTCATCGTCGATCCCCTCTGGCAGGATGATACCCGCCGCTTCGATCTCGGCCTTCTTTGCGGCGATCTTGCTTGGCGGGACCGGCAGTGCGACCGGGTTCATGATGGCGCTGGTCATTCCCGCCCCCATGGCCATTGGCAGAAACGCATTGTTGACCCCATGCCGGTTCGGCAAGCCGAAACTGATGTTCGACGCGCCGCATGTGGTGTTCACGCCCAGTTCTTCGCGCAGACGCCGCACCAGGGCAAAAACCTGCAGCCCGGCCGTCCCCATCGCGCCGATTGGCATCACCAGCGGATCGACCACGATATCATGCGCCGGGATTCCGAAATCGGCCGCACGCTCGACGATTTTCTTGGCAACCGCAAAACGGACATCGGGGTCTTCCGAGATTCCGCTGTCATCATTGGAGATCGCCACCACCGGCACGTTGTATTTCTTGACCAGCGGCAGAATCCGTTCCAGCCGTTCTTCCTCGCCGGTAACCGAATTCAGCAAGGGGCGTCCCTGGCATACCTCAAGTCCGGCCTCCAACGCTGCGGGAACCGAACTGTCAATACATAGAGGAACATCTACAAGCTCTTGTACAAGCTTCAGAATCTCAACCATAAGAGGTGGTTCAGTCTCGTTGGGATTGGGGTTGGAATTGTAAACAACCCCTGCGTTCACATCCAGCACCGTGGCGCCGGCCGCGACCTGCGCCAGCGCATCCTTCTCCACCGTCGAAAAGTCACCTGCTTCCAGTTCGGCAGCCAACTTCTTTCGCCCGGTCGGGTTTATCCGTTCGCCAATGACGCAGAACGGTTGGTCAAAACCGATGATGGCTGTCTTGGTTTTGCTTTCGACGATGGTGCGGGTCATGGACGTCCTTTCAGGATGCGTTTGCGGGGCGGCCCGAAGCACCGCCATTGTTGATGGCCCAGGTGGCATTTGCCTTGATCCCGCCCAGCGGGAAGAAATGCACGTTGGTGATGTTGAAGTCGGGGTTTGCCGCGCTGTACGCGGCCAGTTCGGCGATCAGATCGGTCGGTTCATAGGGCAGCAACAGCTTGCTGACATCCATGGCGCGCTTCTGCAGCACCTTGAGCGACGGGCCGACACCGCAGGCAATGGCGAACTTGATCAGGGTCTGCAGTTTGGCAGGGCCCGCGATGCCGATGTGAATGGGCAAGGTGATCCCCGCCTCGGACAGATCGCGGGCCCAGGAAATGATGGGTTTGGCGTCAAACGCGAACTGGGTCGCCAGCGCCATTTCCGCATCAGTACGCTCCGAAAAGTCTTGTTTCCATTCAAGGGCTTGCAATACGTTCTTTATGCCGCCGTCGGGGTCAATGTCGCGGTTGCCCTCGGGATGGCCCGCCACATGCAGCCGTTTGAACCCGGCCTTGTCGAACAACCCGGTTTCCATCAACTGCATCGAATTGTCGAAGTCGCCGACCGGACGGGCGACTCCGCCCGCCAACAGCAGCGCCTGATCGACACCGGCTTCGCCCTGATAGCGCGCGATCCAGTCTTGCAGCATAGGCGCATCCTGGATGATCCGGGCCGGAAAATGCGGCATCACCGCATAGCCATCCCCGGCCAGCCGTTTGGCCGTGGCCACCATCTCATCAATCGGTGTGCCCTGGATATGGGCAATGTAAACCCGCGTTCCTTCGGGCAGCAGCGCGCGGAAATCTTCGACCTTTTCGGCCGTGCGCGGCATCACCTCGATGGAATAGCCCCGCAGAAACGACTCGACCTGTTCATTTGCCGGTCCTACGGGCTGCGTCTCACGCTTCTTGAAATTCAACAATGCCATCGTGGCCTCCCAGATGGACGTCAGGCGCATGCCCAGCCGTCGTTGTCGATCAAAGCCTTGATCCGCGTCTTGTCGTACTCGGATTCGAGCCGGGCGACCTCGGAATCAGCGACAGATTGGGGGTCTGTACCTTCAACCACATAGGGTGCTGCCTTGCGCCATTCGGCCAAATAGGCATCACTGTCCCTGGCATTGATTTTCATCGCCGCACGGTCAATCGCCTGTTCAAAACGTTCAGACAGTGGCCGCTTGGCACCGCGACGTCCTTTGCCAACGATAACCTGCGCCGGAATATCGCGCCAATAAACAACCGTGACTTCGGGCATGGATGATTCCCCTCTCTGTTGGTCTGTTTACTGTAGCGCCATCGCCGCCCGACGCCCGTTTTCGACAGAACACGCGTTTCAAGCGACCTGCCGTGGTCTACCTAATCGACGTGTCGCCGTGACGCCACAGTCTCGGCGCACCAAAATTCTCATCAAAATAATGAAATTTTCCAACCGCAGGACAATCGCAGCCGGTGAGGGTTGCGCGACTTGCACGTCGGCGATTGCGCGCCTATTCTGCAATCAACACGAAATCGGAAGGGCGTAGAATATGACGCCCAAGCGTCCCAATGGTGCGGGCGCGTTCCCCAAAGCGGTCGAAAGCCCCGCGCCGAAACCGTCCGATCCCGCCGAGCTGTATGCCGCGCTGGATCTGGGCACGAACAGTTGCCGCATGCTGGTTGCCCAACCCAAGGGCAGCGGTTTTCATGTGGTAGACAGCTTTTCCAAGTCCGTTCAACTGGGCTCGGGGCTGGAACGTACCGGGCGTCTGTCGCGGTCGTCCATGGCGCGCACGGTTCAGGCCTTGCGGATCTGTCAGCAAAAGCTGAAGCGCAACAAGGTCCGCCGCATGCGGCTGGTCACCACCGAAGCCTGCCGGCGCGCGCACAACGCGCGTGAATTCATACGTCAGGTCAAACGCGAGACCGGATTGACCCTGGAGGTCATCCAGCCCGAGGAAGAAGCCCGTCTGGCGGTCATTTCCTGTGCCCCCCTGGTCAGCATCAGGACCGAACAATTGCTGGTGGTGGATATCGGCGGTGGCTCGACCGAGCTGGTCTGGATTGATGTCTCCTCGGTGCCCCGCCGCGACCGGCCCCGGGCGATCATGCGCCTGCATGCGGGGTTTCATCCCGCTGCAAGCCCCTTTCCGGCCGCCAAGGTCGTCGATTGGATCAGCGTTCCCCTGGGCGTGGCCACCCTGCGCGATCAGTTCAGCGACGTCGAGGACGACGCGGCCCGGTTTGCCCTGATGAGCTGGTTCTTCGAGGAAAACCTGACAGAGTTCGCCCCCTACAAGGACATCCAGACGCGCGAAGGGTTTCAGATCGTGGGAACGTCGGGAACGGTGACAACCGTCGCGGCCAGCCACCTGGGGCTGAAACGGTATGACCGCACCAAGGTTGACGGCCTGCGGATGACCAGCGACCAGATCGACAAGGTGATCCGCGGGTATCTGGAACTGGGTCCGGCAGGGCGGCGGCGCGACCCGCGCATTGGTGAAGACCGGCAGGCATTGATCATGTCCGGTGCGGCCATTCTTCAGGCTCTGCTGCGCTGCTGGCCGACAGACCGCCTGTCCGTGGCCGACCGGGGGCTGCGCGAGGGACTGTTATATGCACAGATGAGCGCGGACGGTGTATTGGAAGACGGAACGTTCTAGCGTTTTCCGGTTTTCAAAGGCCCTCTGGGCGATACATATGGCATGAATGCGATAACGGCGCGAGAGGTGCGATCACATGGCAAAGACACCCACCGGCAAGAACACTTCGGGACGCGGCCAGCGCGATCTGAAGGTCAAGGTCAAATCCGCGCGGGGCCGCTCACTCTCTTCGACCCGCTGGTTGCAGCGGCAATTGAACGATCCATATGTCAAGCGCGCGCAAAGCGAAGGCTATCGTGGCCGCGCGGCGTACAAGATACTGGAACTGGACGACAAGTTCCGTTTTCTCGTCCCCGGCGCACGGGTCGTCGACCTGGGCTGCGCGCCGGGCGGGTGGTTGCAGGTCGCGGTCAAGCGCATCAACGCCCTGGGCGAAAAACAGGGCAAAGCGATCGGGCGGGTTCTGGGGGTCGACCTGCAAGAGGTCGAACCGGTCGCCGGGGCCGAAATCCATCAGCTCGATTTCATGGATGACGCTGCCGACGAACAGGTCAAGCTATGGCTGGGCGGCAAGGCCGATGTGGTCATGTCCGATATGGCGGCCTCCTCGTCCGGGCACAAGCAGACAGATCATTTGCGGATCATGTCCTTGTGCGAAACGGCGGCCTGTTTCGCTTTTGACGTGCTTGAAGATGGCGGTACATTCGTGGCCAAGGTTCTGGCCGGCGGGGCCGAAGGTGAATTGCAAAAACTGCTGAAACAGAAATTCGCCAAGGTCGCGAATGTCAAACCACCGGCATCACGGTCGGACAGTTCCGAAAAATTTGTGGTGGCGACGGGGTTTCGTGGCTGACCCGGTCTGAACGCCCGCAGCATCCGACGGTCGATCCCAGGACCGATGCGCAAGGCGGCGCAAATGTTCCAGCGTTTCAGGATCCGCTGCCGGTTCCGCACGCAGCCGGGACTGGTCGTGCGCGGTTTCCGGGCAGGTCTGTTGTCGCAGCAGACGAAACAACTGATCCCGGTGTCCGGGTGCGGTGTTGGCGGGCATGGCACCCTCTTAGGCAATGCTTGATACGTGCCGATTAGGCACAAGACGCCTTAATATCACCTGAACGCGGGGAAAAGAGCAAAGTGGGGTCTGGCTATTGCGCCTGCAACCCTGCGCGTTTCATCAACGCGCCGTTGAATTCCGCCCCCAGAATCAGGATCGCGCCCATCAGATAGAGAAAGATCAGGGCCACCATCACCCCGGCGAGCCCGGCATAGGTTGCGGAATAGCTGGCAAACCGCGCCAGATAATAGGAAAATCCGGTTGCCGCCAACACCCACAACAACACGGTCAAAAGAACGCCCGGCAGGATCTGTTTCAGCGGGTGCCGGTCCCCGGGCAGCCAGTAATGACAGGCCGCGACACCGGCCGACAGCATGCACAACGCACTGACGCTGTTGAAGACTTCGCTGCCCAGCCAGCTGGGAATCTGGATCGGGACGGCATCGGTCACGAAACGCATGTACAGCGGCAAGGCCACCCCGAGAGCCGCGGCCGTCAGGATGATCGCGCCGCCAAATACGACAAAAGCCAGGCACAAGAGACGCTTGCGCCAATACGGGCGCGGATCTTCGTCCCGATAGGCCCGGGTCATGGCCTGACGGACGGCATCCACGCCATTGGACGCGAAATAGATCGCCAGAACACCGCCCAGGGTCAGCAGGCTGGAATGATCCGACGTCAGCACCTTGCGCACCTCGCGCGTGATCGGTTGCGCGATTTCGTCCGGCCAGGACCCGAACACCAATTCGATCAGATTGTCCACGTCGATGTCTTGCGACAGCGTGGCTGCCAGCGCAACAACGAACAGAACAAACGGAAACAGGGCCATCATCATCGACATGGCGATGTGGCTGCTCATGACCCAGCCGCCTTTTTCATTGAAACGATTGCACGCACCCAGAAAGGCGCGCAGGAAACGAACGATGGATGCCCCGTACATGCGGCTCACCCGCCGGTCCGGCTGAAATGGTTGCGATGGATCATGAAAACGCCTTTTGTTTTGGACCGCCCTGCCCCTGCATGGTCGCTGTCAGGTTGCACAAGAGTCAGCGCCGTTGCAACATCCTGTGGCGGATCGCCTGGCGGTGCGAATCGCAAGGCCAACCGGAACGCGACCGCGACAGCCTTGGCAACCGGGTTCACGGCCCGAATTCACGCCCTGCCCTTGCCCGCGGACAAGGACCCGGCGAAACTGTCGGAACCAAACGGGGCGATAGATCGTTAGGTACAGCAGTATGGATCCAAAAAGGGAAAGAGTCGGACATGGCAACCAAAGCAGAGCTCGAAGCGGAACTGGCCGACCTGCGCAAGCAACTTGCCGAGCGCGCGGCAGAAGCGTCGCAAAATGTACAATCCGAGGCCCCCGCCGCCTTGTCTGACATGCTTGCGGCGCATGGCCTATCGCCAGAGGACATCACACGCGCCTGGGATCAATTGTCCCGCGAAATCGGAAGCCTGCCGCAGAACAGGCCGCTCATGACCGCCGTCGCCGCCTTTGGCATCGGGTTCGTTCTGGGCCGGATGAGCCGGTCATGAGCAACCCGACAGACACCATGAACCGCATCGGCCGCAACCTGTCGGTCCTGTTCCGCACCGAACGGCTGATCGCGCGCCGGCGCATGACGGTTCTGCGCAATCAAAGCGCGTTGATCACGTTTGCCGCATTGGTGGCGTCGCTTGGGGTGATCATGCTGAACGTGGCCGGTTTTTTCGCCATGCGACAGACCATGTCCCCGCCGATGGCGGCGTTGGTCATCGCCCTGATCGATGTGGGGCTTGCCGCCTTGATCATGCTGCTGGCGCTGCGGCTGAATGCGGACAGTGAACTGGAACCGGTCGAGGAGCTGCGCGACCTGGCGATCGCGGAACTGGAAACCGATGTGCAGCTTACAGTTGCCGAAGCCCGCGAACTGGGGGCCGATCTGCGCCGCGTGGCCCGCGACCCGCTTGGCAGCCTTCTGCCCGGGCTGTTGGCGCCTTTGCTGTCGATTCTGATGGGCAACAACAAGAAATAGGCAACGGCCGGGACACTGGCCCGCTGCGGGCAAAATCAATCTGTAGCATCCGGAAAAGAGGGCATTCATGTGGGCGGTTCTGGGCAGTCTGATCGGGCTCAGCCTGTATGCAGGCGGGGCATATTGTTCGCTGCGCGCCGCCCAGACAGCCCGCACGCCGCAGGGGGCGGTCGGATGGGTTGTGTTCTTGCTTACCGCGCCCTTTTTTGCTTTGCCCGCTTATCTGTTTCTGGGTCAGCACCGCTACAAGGGTTATCAGATCGCGCGCCGCGAAAGCGCCCAGGTGCGGCGCGGCATCCAGGAGTACTCGGCCAGGAACGCCCCGGCACCAGAAAGCACTGATGTCGATCTGGACCCATTCGAATACTGCGCCAACCTGCCGGCCTTTCGCGGCAACGGCATGCGCTTGCTCATCGATGGGGCAGACACGTTTCGTGCGATTTTCAATGCCATCGACCGCGCCGAAAGCTATGTCCTGGTGCAATTCTACATCGTGCGCGACGATCAACTGGGACGCGAGATGAAGCAGCATCTGATCGCGGCTGCACAGCGCGGCGTCGCGATCCGGTTCATGACCGATGCCATCGGCAGCAAGGACCTGCCGGACGGCTATGCCGCCGAATTGCGGGCTGCCGGTGTCAGGGTGATCGACCGCCATTCGGCCAGCGGCCCCCGTTTCCGGTTCCATCTGAATTTTCGCAATCATCGCAAGACCGTCGTCGTCGATGGCGTCACTGCGTTTACCGGCGGAATGAATGTCGGAGACGAATACATGGGCCGCGATCCCAGGTTTGGGGCATGGCGTGACACCCATGTGCAGCTAAGCGGCCCGATGGTGTCGCAATTGCAGCTGATTTTTGTCGAGGACTGGCATTGGATGTGCGACGAGACCCTGTTTGAGCAGTTGAACTGGGACGCCCCGCATGCGCCGGAGGATGCAACCGGGCTGATCGTGGCCACGGGCCCCGGAGATGTCAGTGAAACCGGCGGTCTGATGTTCTTTTCCGCGATCGCGGCGGCGCGGCACCGGCTGTGGATCGCCTCGCCCTATTTCGTGCCGGACCTGGACATCGTGACGGCGCTGCGCCACGCGGCGCTGCGGGGCGTGGATGTGCGGGTTCTGGTCCCGCACAAGGCGGACCATCTCATCACCTGGTTGGCCGCGTTTGCCTATTTCGATGACATCCGCGAATCCGGTGTCCGCATCTTCATGTATCGCGAAGGTTTCATGCACCAGAAGGCGTTCGTGGTGGACGATGAAATTGCCGCCGTCGGCACCACGAATATGGACAATCGCTCTTTTCGGCTCAACTTTGAAACCATGGCCCTGTTTTTTGACGCCGGGGCGACGGGCCGTGTCGAAACGATGTTGCGCGCGGATTTCGACCGATCGACAGAGCTGGACCGCACTCTGGATCAGCAACCGCGATATGTGCGCTATGGTGCACCCCTTGCCCGCCTTTTCGCGCCTCTGCTCTGATTGTCCTGCGCAGCATTCAGCAATTGTGTCGTCACGGCAAACAGAAACGCAGTGCTCAACCCGAAGCTCAGCAATCCGGTTACCGCGCCGAACGAGGCAAACACGCGCGCTTCGGGTCCAAGCACCACGTCACCGTATCCAAGCGTCGTGAATGTCACCATCGAAAAGTAGATGGCGGTGTTCCAATCTGTCAGGATGTCCTTGCTGATCCAGACCATGGACCAGATCCAGACCTGCGCCGTGATCGCCAGAACCAGTATTCCAAGGGCGATAGACAGAACAATCGCGGTCTGAACCGCCGGGCGAAAACCCGCAGTCCGGCGCATGACATGCCCAAGAACATGCAGGGTGAGCGCCAAAGCCGCCACATGCAACAGCATGCACACGCCCAGAAAACCACTCCCCCAAAGGATCTGCTCCATCAAGCCCATCGCGTTCCTTTCGTGCTCGATCCTGTTTCGCGGCCATACCGCGGGTTGCGCGCCTGGATTGTCAATGCCACAGCCTGCGCGACATCTTGGCCCTGCACGCGCCGGACGGTGGACACAGCCGGGAAATAGGCCATCCTGTTTGATCATGATGACAGATGAAATCGGTGCTGAAAATCCCCTGCTGCGCGTTGAGAACGTCAGCAAGACCTATGGTTCTCCCGGTGAAAACCGCCCGGTTCTGGATGGCGTGTCGCTGGACTTGCGGCTCGGTGAAACGCTGGCGCTGACCGGCGAAAGCGGCAGCGGGAAAAGCACGCTTTTGCATCTGGTCGGTGCGCTGGATGATTTTGATGCGGGCGAGATCCGGCTGGGCGCCACAAACCTGTCCGGGCTGACCGACCGGGACAGGGCCGCCCTGCGGCGCACCCAGGTCGCCATGGTGTTCCAGCAATTCAATCTGATTGCCTCGCTGACCGTGGCCGAAAACCTGCGTGTTCATGCCCGGCTGGCTGGCCGCGAAGATCAAAGCTGGCTGATCCGGCTGACCGAACGGTTGGGCCTGACCGACCTGCTTGCGCGCTACCCGGAACATCTGTCCGGCGGCCAGCAGCAACGCGTGGCGATCGGACGCGCCCTGGCCATGCGGCCCAGACTGTTGCTTGCCGATGAGCCCACCGGAAACCTGGATGAACACAGCAGCGCCAAGGTCATGGACCTGATGCTGGAACTGGTCCGCGACGCGGGCAGCGCCTTGTTTCTGGTGACCCATTCAAACGCGATTGCCGACCAACTGGATCGCCGCCTGCATTTGCGAAACGGCCATGTCGCATGACCCGGATCGCGGCTCTGGTCCTGCTGTCCCATTGGCGCCGTCAGCCTGTGCAGTTGGTGACCCTTATTCTGGGTCTGGCGCTGGCCACGGGGTTGTGGTCGGCCGTTCAGGCCATAAATGGACAGGCGCGCGCCAGCTATGCCGAGGCAGCCGAGCAATTGGGAACCCGTGAACTGGCGACGCTGGTTTCGACGACAGGCACCATCCCGCTGGATCGCTATGTGCGTTTGCGACGGGCCGGATGGCAGGTCAGTCCGGTTCTGGAGGGCCGCACGAAGCTGGGCGGGCGATGGGTCACGGTTATGGGTGTGGATGTGCTCAGCCATCCGACCATGACGTGGTTGCGGCCAGAGACGGCAAACGTGACACCGGACGCAATCCTGACACCGCCCGGCAGGTTGTTCGCCCATCCCGCCACCATCGCCGAGCTTGGCACCGTGCCATCGGAAGTCCCAATTGTGCAAGCCCCCAACGTCCCCGCCGGGATTGTGATGACCGATATCGGCACGGCTGAACGGATCCTGCAGCGCAAGAACCAGATCAGCCGCCTGATCATATTGAAGTCACAACCGCGCGATCTGCCCGCGCTGTCCGATGTTGTCCCTGACCTGACGCGAATATCGCCGCGCCCGCAGGACGCGATTGCCCGTTTGACCGACAGTTTTCACCTGAATCTAACCGCCTTTGGCCTGTTGGCCTTTGCGGTCGGGCTGTTCATCGTTCACGGCACCATCGGTCTGGCGTTTCAGCAACGTCGGCCTATGTTCCGCAGCCTGCGCGCATTGGGCGTGCCGCTGGCGCTGCTGTCACGCCTTTTGCTTGCCGAACTTCTGGGCCTGGCCCTGATCGCCGGTAGCGTCGGGCTGGTTCTGGGATATCTGGTGGCGGCAGCGCTGTTGCCCGACGTCAGCGCCACCCTGCGCGGCCTGTATGGCGCGCCGGTCAGCGGGGGTCTCGCGCTGCGCCCTGTCTGGTTCGTCAGCGGGTTGGGAATGGCCCTGTTCGGTGCTCTCGTTGCTGGCGCACAGGGGCTGAGGAATCTTTTTCACCTGCCCCTTCTCGTCGCCCCCGGACAGCAGGACTGGTTGGGCATGACCCTGTTGCGCATGCCCTGGATGGCGGCGGGCGGCGTCATGATGATCTGTGCTGGCGGTCTGGGATCCTGGATGATCGGCGGGCTGTTGGGCGGGTTCGTGCTGTTGGCCGGGCTGATGACAGGCGCGGCGCTGTTGCTGCCCCCCACGTTGACCGTTCTGCTGGCCTGGGCCGCAAGGCTTGGCAAAGGTGCGATCAGCCAATGGTTCTGGGCCGACCTGCGCAGCCAGTTGCCGGGCCTGTCTCTGGCCTTCATGGCCCTTTTGCTGGCGCTGTCCACGAATATCGGGGTCGGCACCATGGTGTCCAGCTTTCGGCTGACCTTTGTCGGTTGGCTGGATCAACGCCTGGCGGCAGAACTCTATGTCACTGCGCGCACGGACCGTCAGGGCCGCGCGGTCGAGGAGTGGCTTGCCGCGCACAGTCAGGCCGTGCTGCCGATCCGCTATGCCGAAGGTTCGGTGCTGGGGCAGCCGACCCGAATCTACGGTGTTGTGGACCATTCCACATATCGCGAGTTCTGGCCGCTGATCCACGCCACGCCAGACGTCTGGCAACGGTTGGCGGATGGAACCGGGGCGCTGATAAACGAACAACTGGCCCGCCGCGCCGAGCTGTGGCCAGGGGACCGGATCGAACTGACGCCCGAGCTGACAACCGATGTGGTCGGGGTCTATTCGGATTATGGCAATCCACGGGGACAGGTGATGATCGGGCTGCCCACTCTGCTGTCGAACTTTGACGGCGTTGCACACCGCCAGTTCGGTGTACGCGTTCCGGATCAGCAGGCCGATGCACTGGCCGACAGATTGCGCCAGCAATTCGATCTGCCAGCCAGCGCCGTGAGAAACCAGGCCGCGATAAAGGCGGGGTCGCTGGCCGTGTTCGAAAAGACATTCGTCGTCACCGCCGCGCTGAACGTCCTGACGCTGGGTGTGGCCAGCTTTGCAATCCTGACCAGCCTTCTGACTTTGTGGACGCTGCGCCTGCCTCAGGTGGCGCCAATCTGGGCGCTTGGCCTGACACGCCGGAGGCTGTTGTGGCTGGAGGTTCTGCGCAGCACCGCGCTGGCTGCCATGACCGTTCTTCTGGCAATTCCCCTGGGGCTGCTGCTGGCCTGGATCTTGTTGGCCGTGATCAATGTCGAGGCGTTCGGCTGGCGAATTCCCCTGCATGTCTTTCCACTGGAGTGGTTGAAGCTTGGGGCGTTGACGGTTCTGGCCGCTGTTGTCGCCGCGATCATACCCGCACGCCGTCTGCTTGCTGCACCGCCTTCGGAGCTGTTGAAAGTCTTTACAAATGAGAACTGACATCGTCGCCGTCCTGTTTGCACTTTGCCTTGGGTCGGAAACGGCAGCCCAGGGGTTCGCCGACCTGGGCACCACCGCCGAAGGTTTCGCCGTTCCGCAGCGCAATACCGTGTTGGAGTTTCCGGCGGATCACGGCGCGCATCCACAGTTTCGCATTGAATGGTGGTACCTGACCGCAACGTTGTCCGGGCCGGATGGCCAGCCCTATGGTGTGCAATGGACGCTCTTTCGTTCGGCCCTGCAACCGCAGGACGGGACCGGCTGGCAGTCGCCGCAACTGTGGATGGGACATGCCGCCGTGACCAGTGCGACGCAGCATCTCTTTGCCGAGCGTCTTGCACGCGGTGGCATCGGTCAGGCGGGGGTCACGGCCTCGCCCTTTTCCGCCTGGATCGACAACTGGCAGATGACTGGCGATGATGATGCCGGGCTGGACAATTTGCGCCTGACGGCAAGCGGTTCGGACTTTCGCTATGAGTTACGCCTGGATGCGGATGCGCCTTTGGTGCTGCATGGCGAGGACGGATATTCGGTGAAATCCGCCAAAGGTCAGGCCAGTCACTATTATTCCCAACCCGCCTACGCGGTCGAGGGCGTGCTGTATCTTGACGACCAGGAGATCGCAGTAACCGGACAGGGCTGGCTGGATCGCGAATGGTCAAGCCAGCCCTTGTCGCCGGATCAGACCGGTTGGGACTGGTTTTCGCTGTCTTTTGACAGCGGTGCGCGCATGATGGGGTTTCGCCTGCGCGGCGCGGACGCCGACTATACCTCGGCGACATGGATCGAGCCCGACGGCAGCAGCCGCTCACTGCCGGATGGCGCGTTGGTCGTTGAACCACTTGGCTTTGACCGGGTTGCGGGTCGATCAATTCCGACGCGATGGCGGCTGCGCCTGCCCGCCCGGAACCTTGACGTGAAGGTCAACGCCCTCAATCCAAATAGCTGGATGAACACAACATTTCCCTACTGGGAGGGTCCGGTCAGCATCATTGGCAGCCACACGGGAGGGGGCTATCTGGAAATGACGGGCTATGACTGACCCATCGATCCTGCGCGCAACCACAGGGTGCTGCGCCGGACTGGCTGGTTGGTCTGGGGTTCACCTGCGCCGCGAAACGGATCTGAAAACCGTCACCGCACCACAAAGACCGAGCATCTTGCATATCTGGCAACGCGTGCTGCGTTGGGTCCCATCACGAAATCCTTGATATCCGGCTTGTGGGCACCGATCACGATCAGATCGGTGCCCGCCAATTCCGCGGCGTGCAGGATTTCGGAATAGGCCGACCCGGTCGCAACAATATGCCGGATCTTCTGGTTGCGCGCGTCGCCAACCGTCGCAACGCAAAGCTTGCGCAATTGTTTACCCGCCTCGCTTTCGGCTTTCTCGTGGAAATTCTCCTCGAAGAAATCGGATACAAGACTTTTGCCAAAATCCGGAACCACCGTGATCACATCCAGCTGCGCGTCATCCGCATCCGCCAGCCGCACGGCCTGTTCCAACACTTTCGCGTCCACGTCCGCGTTACTGACATCGACAGCACAAAGAACCGAATTCGTCATGCGGGTACTCCCTCTCTGGATGCGCGGCGCCGTTGCAGCATGACGACACACCCCAGCAAGATCAGCGCGGGGATGTACATCAGCTCTTTGGGCGACTGGTCCGCCGGAACGCTGACGGTCGCGATCTGAACCGGTACGTCCGCATAGAAATCGAAACTTTCCAGATCACCTGAGATGGGTGTGCCGAACATGGGCTCATCCAACTTCACGACGCCGTCTTCATCCAGCAGCATCAGGCCCATGGCATCGACTTTCTCCTGGCCGGTCGGCTCGGAGCCCACGGTCAGAACCAAGGTGGTTTCCTTGATCTCGCCGGTATCGAAATCGGGTCCGCTGACGACCATGCGCAACTCGCGGCCCGGTTTGGCGGTGTCCAGCCGTTGTACAAGTTCTGTCGGCTCGATCTGCTGATAGGGCGGTTGAAGCCGGTTCATCAGGAAGTCCGGGCGGAACAGCGCAAAGGCGATCAGGATCAAGGCGACGCTTTCATAGATCCGGTTCTTGGTCAGGAACCAGCCCATTGTACCCGCGGTGAAGATCAGGATCGCGATGGTCGCCATGACAAAGACCAGTATCCCCTGCAACCATGTCACGTCGATCAGCAGCAAGTCGGTGTTGAAGATAAACACAAACGGCAAGGCAACGGTCCGCAGGCTGTAGAAAAAGGCGATGAAGCCGGTCTTGATCGCATCCCCGCCGGACACGGCGGCGGCGGCAAAACTGGCCAGCCCGACAGGCGGGGTCACATCCGCCATGATCCCGAAATAGAACACGAACAGATGCACCGCGATCAGTGGCACGATCAGCCCCGACTGCGCCCCCAGCTCGACAACGACCCCGGCCATCAGGGAGCTGACCACGATATAATTCGCGGTGGTCGGCAGCCCCATGCCCAGGACCAGCGACAACAGCCCGACCATGACCAGCATCAGGATAAGGTTGCCGCCGGACATGAACTCGACCAGATCGGCCATCACCTGCCCGACACCGGTCAGGGTGACGGTGCCGACGATCACGCCCGCCGTGGCGGTGGCCAGGGCGATGCCGATCATGTTGCGCGCGCCGTCGATCAGGCCTTGCCACAGGTCGGCCACCCCGGACATGAAGGTTTCCCCCATGTTGGTCTGGCCCCGAAAGATCGCCTTGAGCGGCTTTTGGGTCAGCAGGATGACAAAGAGCAGCGTTGTCGCCCAATAGGCCGACAGACCGGGTGATTTCTGTTCGATCATCAGGAAATAGACCAGAACGATGATCGGCAGCAGATAGTACAGCCCGGCCCGGTAGATCTCGCTGACGACGGGCAGTTCGACCTCTTCTGCATTGGGATCGTCCGGCACCAGGTCATCCACCCCGGCCGCCAACCAGAGCAGCACCAGATAGGCCAGAAGAACCAATGCGGACAACACAAGCCCCGAAGCCCCCGGCATCAGCGTCACGACCGCCTTGACCGGGTATTGCACCCCATAGCACAACAGCGCGAAGCCCGCGAAAAACGCGGCCATTCCGCCAATGGTTCGGCCCATCGACACCACCCGGTTGCCCAGCGTCGGCATGTTCCGCTTCACCGCTTCCAGATGAACGATATAGACCAGCGCAATGTAGGAAATCGTTGCCGGCAGGAAGGCGTGGGTGATGACCTCGACATAGGAGATGCCGACATATTCCACCATCAGAAAGGCCGCCGCCCCCATAACCGGGGGCATGATCTGACCGTTCACCGAACTGGCCACCTCGACCGATCCGGCCTGTTCCGACGAAAAGCCAACCCGCTTCATCAGCGGGATGGTGAATGTGCCGGTGGTGACCACGTTGGCGATGGAAGACCCCGAAATCAGCCCCGTCGCCGCAGAACCGACCACGGCCGCCTTGGCCGGTCCGCCCTTGAGATGCCCCAGAGCGCCAAAAGCCATCTTGATGAAATAGTTCCCTGCCCCGGCCTTGTCCAGAAGCGCCCCGAACAGCACGAACAGGAAGACGAATTTGGTCGAAACCCCCAGAGCGATGCCGAACACCCCTTCAGAGGTGATCCACATATGGCTCATCGCCTTTTGCAGGCTGGCGCCTTTCCAGCGTATGACCTCGGGTATCCAGGACGATGAGCCAAAGAACACATAAAGCATGAAAATCGAGGCAATGATCGCCATTGCCGGGCCAAGCGCCCGTCTGGCCGCTTCGAACAGCAGGATAAGACCGGCCAGCGCGAACCACATATCGGTCTTGTCCGCCAAACCGCCCGAGTTCACAATTTTTTCGTAGAAAATATACCCATAGAGCGCCAGAAAGACGCCTGCGATGCTCATGATCCAGTCCTGGATCGGAATTCGGTCGCGGGGGCTGGATTTCAGCGCGGGATAGGCGGCGAAAGCCAGGAACATGGCAAAGGCCAGATGGACCTGACGCGAATTGTTTATCACGCTGCCGGGCAGCAGCACGTTGGACAGGGGCGACGCCAGAACGACCTGAAACAAGGACCAGATGACGGCAACGATTGCCAGGAACAAGCCGACGTTTCCGGTCGGGTTGCGCGCACCTGAATCCGAGGACGATACAAGTTCCTGCAGTTCCTCTTCGGAAAGGGCGCGATTGCCCTGAGATTCTGAAGCCATAAATCATCTCCCTGTCCGACCACGTTTGCCGCAGCCTGTTTTCTGTGCCCATCACTGGGCGTTGCCGGGGCGCGATCAGGCGCCCCGGCACTGGCGATGGTCGAGTTTACTCGATCCAGCCTTGCTCTTTGTAGTACTTGGCCGCGCCCGGATGCAGAGGTGCCGACAGACCGTCCTTGGCCATTTCCTCGGGCTTCAGATTGGCAAAGGCCGGGTGCAGTTTCTGGAACGCGTCAAAGTTTTCGAACACGGCGGACACCACGGTATAGACCGCCTCATCCGAAACCTGATCGGACGACACCAGTGTCGCACCGACACCGAAAGTCGTCACATCATCGTCGCTGCCACGGTACATGCCGCCGGGGATGGTCGCTTTGCGATAATAGGGATTCTCGTCGATCAGTTCCTGGATTTCGGGTCCGTCCACATTCACCAGAACGCTGTCACAGGCGGTTGTTGCCTCCTGAATCGTTCCCGACGGGTGGCCGACCGTGAACACGATGGCATCAACCTGGTTGTCACAAAGCGCGGCGGATTGCTCGGCCGGTTTCAGCTCGGCGGCCAGCGCGAAATCGTCCGTGGTCCAACCTTTCTTGTCCATCACGATCTCGAAGGTGCCACGCGCACCGGATCCCGGATTGCCCAGGTTCACACGTTTGCCCTTGAGATCGTCGAATGTCTTGATGCCGCTGTCGGCGCGGGCCACGACGGTGAACGGCTCAGGGTGGATCGAGAAAACCGCACGCAGGCCTTCAAACGGCCCGTCAGCTTCGAAATTGTCGGACGAGCCGTTGAACGCATGGTACTGCCAGTCCGATTGTGCGACGCCGAACTCAAGCTCGCCGGCGCGAATCGTCTTGATGTTGTAGACCGACCCGCCGGTCGACTCGACCGAGCAGCGCACGCCGTGTTCCTTACGGCCCTTGTTGACCAGTCGGCAGATCGCGCCGCCGGTCGGGTAATACACACCGGTGACGCCGCCAGTGCCGATGGTGATGAATTCCTCGGCATGGGCCGCAGGGGCCATGAACGCCGCGGTGACCAAAGCGCCCAGGGCCAATTTGGTTTGATGTATCATATGGTGTCTCCCATTCGTTGACTCGTTTAATGCCACAAAGATGTCCGGACCGGACACAAAGGGCGCGGCACGACCGGCTCCGCCAGAGCGCCGTTTTCTTCCGTTCTATCAGAGATTTATTCGCCTTAGACAGCCCCCCTGCAGTGTCGCAGCGTTCCATTGGTTAACCAGCTTGTCAAGTCCGCTGACCGTTCCCGCGCGATTGGCTTGGCACATCCCGGAACCTTCGCGAACCGCCTGGAAACACGCGGTCGCGGTCGCGAAAACAGCGACGGCGCGCGAATGCGAAAGGCCGGGATGCACGGGGGCACACTACTTGACGATGATTTCGGGCCCCATGAACGTATTTGGCAGATAGGTGCTGATGACCGGCACATAGGTCACGATGATCAGGAACACGAACAGGACCGCCATGAATGGCAGCGCGGCCCGCACGACCCGCATCATCGGCATTCCCGCCACGCCGGACGTCACGAACAGGTTCAGCCCGACCGGGGGCGTGATCATCCCGATCTCCATGTTCACCACCATGATGATGCCCAGATGAATGGGGTCGATTCCCAGTTCGATCGCGATGGGAAACACCAGCGGCGCCACGATCACGATCAGCCCCGAGGGTTCCATGAACTGCCCGCCGATCAACAGGATCACGTTGACAACGATCAGAAACCCCACCGCCCCGAACCCGGCAGCCAGCATCGAGCCCGCGATCTGCTGCGGGATCTGTTCATCCGTCAGCACATGCTTCAGGATCAGGGCATTGGCAATGATGAACATCAGGGTGACGGTCAGCTTGCCTGCCTCAAACAGCGTATCGCGGGTATCGCGATGGAAGAATGCGGTGATCAGGGCGATCGGCTTGTCCAGCAGAGTCAGGTTGCGCCCGCCCTCTGCACCGGCGAGCGGCCCCATGTCGCGATAGACGAAGCTGGAAATCAGGAAAGCATAGACCGCCGCGACCGCTGCCGCCTCGGTCGGCGTGAATATACCGCCGTAGATTCCCCCCAGGATGATCACGATCAGAAACAGACCCCATCCCGCGTCCCTTCCGGACGCAAAGACCTCGCCCCAGCCCAGCCAGTCCCCCTTGGGCAGGTTTCTGACCTTGGCGATGGCGTAGATGGTGAACATCAGCATGCTGCCCGCCAGCAATCCCGGAATGACCCCGGCCAGGAACATCCGCCCCACCGACACATCCGTGGCGCTGGCATAAACGACCATGACGATGCTGGGCGGGATCAGGATACCCAGGGTTCCGGCGTTGGCGATCACCCCGGCGGCAAAATCCTTGGAATACCCGACCTGGCGCATACCCGCGATGACGATCGATCCGATGGCGACCACGGTGGCCGGGGACGATCCGGACAGCGCCGCGAACAGCATGCAGGCAAAGACCCCCGCAATGGCCAGCCCGCCCGGAAAATGCCCGACGATGGCGATGGCGAAACGGATGATCCGCCTGGCGACCCCGCCCGTTGACATGAAGCTGGAGGCCAGAACAAAGAATGGAATGGCCAGCAACGTGTAATGCCCCGCCATGGCCTGAAACAGGGTCTGTGCGATCGACGCCAGGGACGTGTCGCTGAGCACCAGAAGAAACAGGACCGACGACATGCCCAGGCTGATCGCGATCGGTACACCGATCAGCATCAGCCCGATGACCATCAGGAAGAGAACGGCAACTTCCATGGACTCAGTCCCCCTTGTTCATGTGGCTGACCTCGGCCACGGCATCTTCGGCCTCGTGGCTGACAATCAGCCCCCTGGCTTCGCCACGCGCGATGCGCAACGTCGCCTGGACCATGCGAAACAACAACATGGCCATACCGACGGGCAGGATGGCATAGGGGATGAAACGCGGCAGTTTTTCGTAATGCTCGCCTTCGTTCATGATCGGTTCGATCCAGCGCAGCCATTCGGGAAACGGGATATCCACGACCTCGTACCACGCCTGATCGCGCGAATTCGCGAAACCGGTCGGGAACCATCGCCCGGTGGTCGCATCCAGCCCGGCAAACGGTGCCCAATAATCCCAGGCCCCTTTCAGCAGCAACAGGGCATAGGCGATACAGATCGCCGCCGCCGCCAGCGCCAGAACCCTGCGCAATGCGGGCGACAGAAGATTGACCACGGCATCGACGCCAAGATGGGCCGTCACCTTGATCCCATAGCTGATCCCGAACAGCACCAGCCAGGCAAACAGGAAAGACGTCGCCTCGAGGCCCCAGATCAGCCCGATATTGAAGCCATAGCGCAGGACGACGTTGACGAAAGTCACAAGGGTCATCAACCCCAGAAGCAGCGCAATGGCCGTTTCCTCGAATTCATTCACCAGCCGGCCCAGCATGGTGTCGGATACGTGTTTGGACGACATGGTGGCAGCCCCCGATCCTTGGAACATGACGGATCCGGCCCTGTGGGGTCGAATCCGTACCCTGTCAGGGCAACTCAGTCAGGCGAGTTGAACGATTGTGCGGCCTCGATGTTGTCCGCGCCCACGTCGCTTTCGAACTGCGCCCAGACCGGTTTCATCGCTTGCACCCAGGCCGCGCGCTGCTCGGGTGTCAGTTCGCGAATGACCCCGCCCGCATCCAGGATCGCCTGGCGCGCCGCCGCGTCCACTTCGCCCACCGCGGCATTGCGGGATTCGGTGACCTCTTGCACGATGGTGCCCAGCTGATCGCGCACCGCATCCGGCAGGCTGTCCCACCAGTCGGTTGACGTCACAAGCATATAGTCCAGCACCCCGTGATTGGTTTCCGTGGTGCCATCCTGGACTTCAAAGAACTTCTGGCCGTAGATGTTGGACCAGGTGTTTTCCTGGCCATCGACAACACCGGTTTGCAGGGCGCCGTATACCTCGGAAAAGGCCATCGGCTGCGGGCTGGCCCCCATGGCGGACATCTGGGCCTTCAGCACGTCCGAGTTCTGGACCCGGAATTTCAGGCCGTTCGCATCCTCAGGGGTCAACAGCGGCGTATTGGCCGACATCTGCTTCATGCCATTGTGCCAGAACCCCAGCCCCAACAATCCGCGCCGGGTCATCGATTCCTTCATCGCCTGACCGGTTTCAGAATTCTGGAACGCATCGACGGCCTGCATGTCCGTGAACATGAAGGGCAGATCGAAAATGCGGAACACCTTGGTGAACTGCTCGAACTTGGAGAGCGAGGGCGCGGCGAATTGAACATCGCCCTGCAGCATGGCTTCGAGCACCTGATCATCATTGTAGAGGGTCGAGTTGGGGAACACCTCCATGCACATCGTGCCATCCATTTCATCATTGACCCGCTGTTCCAGCAGCGAGGCGGCAATCCCCTTGGGGTGCTTGTCGGTGTTGGTCACATGGGCGAATTTGACCACGATCTCGCCATCGTCACAGGCCGCAAACCCCGTGGATGCGGTCATGACCAGGGCAAACGCCGTCGTGGCGGTAAAAAAGGACTTCATCGGATACTCCTCCCTCAATGTCAGTCGATCTTGGGGCGGCGCCCCGAATGGGACCGGATTCGGTCCCCCGCACGCAGTGAACCCAAGGACCGCCCTTTGCTCAACAGTTTCCGTGGACGATGTTCGGCAGGGGGATTTTGTCGCGATATGCCAATTGCTTGAATGTGAAAGCCGATCCGAGCGGGCGCACCATTGCGTCGGGTTTGTGCGAAATTCCGCACATCGATTTGCCGACCTGTGCGGAAAACCACACAGTTCTACCGCCGGAAGTCCTCGGGCTGGATGCCGTATTTTGCCAGTTTGTCGTAAAATGTCTTGCGCGGCAGCTTCAGGGCGCGGGCCGCGCGCGAAGCATGGCCATTCTGCCGCCCCAGCGCCGCTATCAGCAACGAGCGTTCAACCCGCGCCATCTGCTCGGCAAGCCCGAGATCCGCGGCTTCAAAGACGTCCTCGGGCATGCCCAGAACGAACCGCATGGCCGCGCTCATCAGTGAACGCGCATTGCCCGGCCAATCCTGGGCAATCAGGGCCGACAGATGGTCCGGAGTGATATCCGGAGCAGCCAGCCCGGCCTGCTCGCTGGCCTGTTCGACATATCGCCGGAACAGGGCGGGAATATCTTCCGGACGTTCGGACAAGGCGGGGATGCGGACGGTCGTGGCCTGAAGCCGGTAAAACAGATCACCGTTCATAGTGGTTTCATTCAGCGCAGCCGTGCTGCCGGCCAGCACCCGCGTATCGCTGCCTGCTTCCAGCGTCTCCAGCAGGGCGATCTGCGTATCCGCCGGCATTTTTCCGACTTCATCCAGATACAGGCTGCCCCCGGCTGCGGCTTTCAGCGCCTTTCCCAGCCCGAACCGATCGAGTCCGGTGGCGGCGCGTTTCTCGAACGCCTTGCTGGCCCGGGACGAGCACAGATGTATCACCTCGGCCACTTTGGGCACTCCGCTGCCGGGGGGGCCGCTGACCAGAACGGCGGTTTCCGCCTGCGCCAGCAGCCGAACGCGCGCGCGCAACGCCTGAACCAAATCCGAAGTGCCAAAGATCAGCCGCGCCGCAGCATCCCCGGTTTCCGCCAGCTCGCGTTCCGCGCGCAACGTCAACACCGCATGCCGCGCTGCCAGCGCCCGGGACAGGACCGCAATCAGATCGGCCGGGGCGCAAGGCTTTTCCAGAAAGTCGAAGGCCCCCTGCTCCATCGCGGTCACGGCCATCGGAATATCGCCTTCGCCAGTCAGCAAAACCACAGGCAGGTCGGGGTCCACGTCCCGCGCATAATGCAGCAAATGGAAACCGTCCCGGCCGGGCATCCGAATATCGGACAGGATCACCCCGGCAAAATCCCGCGTGATGCAGTCCTTTGCCGCCACGAAAGATCCGACGGGCAAGGCGTGCAGATCCGCCAGATCAAGCGTCTGCACCAGGGCTTCGCGCACCGCGATGTCATCGTCCACCAACAGGATCTGCTTCGGGTTGCTCATGCGACCGTTTCCTCGTTCCACGGCTCCAGTTGCACGGTGAAAACCGCGCCGCCTTCCGGCCGGTTTGCGCCCCGGATATGCCCGCCAAAACTTTGCACAATCCCGTATGAAATTGACAACCCCAGCCCCATTCCTTCTGATGCGGCGACGGCCTTGGTCGAATAGAACGGATCGAACACCTTGTCGGGCAGATCCAGCCCCGGCCCGGTGTCGCGTATGGTGACCGTCAGCGGCGCGGTTTCGGAAATCTGGATCTCGATACGCTTGATGCTGCACCCGTCCATGGCATCCGCCGCATTGGTCACAAGGTTGACAAAAACCTGCCCCAGCCGCACTTCGCCGCCGCGCACCCAGACCGGATGATCCGGTCGCCGGAACGCGATCTGTACCCCGTCCCGGCGCAGACGTGACTGGGTCAACTCGATGGTGCTGTCCAGAACGGCGACCACATCGACCCGCGTCGCGGCCTGGCTTTCCTGACGCGCAAACGCACGCAGGTTCTGAATGATGCGCCCCATCCGCCGGGCCAGTTCGGAGATACGACCCAGGTTATCTGACGCCTCGGAACTGCGTCCGCGATCCAGATACATGGCGCCGTTTTCGGCAAATGAGCGGATCGCCATCAGGGGTTGGTTCAGTTCATGACTGATCCCGGCGCTCATCTGTCCCAGAGCACTGAGCTTGCCCGCCTGAACCAGATCGTCCTGCGCGCGTTTCAGGGCGGCTTCGGTTTCCTTGCGCTCGGCCACTTCGCGGCGCAGTCGCTGGTTGGTGGCCGACAGATCGCGCGTCCGCCGCGCCACCCGGCTTTCCAGCACCGCATTGACCTCTGCCAGGGCACGGCGGCGTTCGGTAGCCAGAAACAGCAGCGCACCAAAGGCAAGACAAATCGCCGCCACCGCCGCGGCCTGCAACCCCGCCAGCCGCCGCGCCGAATCCGCATTCACCAATATTTCGCCGGTCAGGGCCACCACGGGCAAATCCCGTTTCAAATGCAACGCATGGCGGGGCACATAGGGACCCCAGCGCGGCTTCCATATCTCGTGCCCTCCGACGTCCACGGCGCGGAACTCGGGCGCAGGCCCGTCCGGCGGCACCAGCCCCTGCCCGCTTTCGGGCCGGGTCCAGAACAGCAGTTCGAACCGGTTGGTGACAAACACCTCGCCGTTGGAATCGGTAAAGAACACGGCGGGGGTGCTGCCGGGCCAGGCCAACTCGATACTTGCGACATCGGCCACAACGATCACCGCCCCATCAACCCGGCCCGCATCATCAAACGCGGGGGCGGCATAATAGTAGGCCCGCCGGTTCAGCGGCGGACGTATCCCGTGATCCGCACCAAGAGCCCCGTGCATCGCGCGACGGAAATAGGGTTCTTGCGACAGATCCCGAACGGTCAGCCCATTGGCGCTGGCCAGCACATGGCCGGACCGGTCGGCAAACAGAATGTCCAGCGCCCCGGTCTTGTCGGCCATCTCAAGCAGTTGCAATTCGGCGGCGCGCCGTCTGGCGGGACTGTCCAGTCCCTCCAGCATCGGGTGATCCGTCAACAGCACCGCCAGTTCCTGATAAACCTGCAATTCGGCGCTCAGCCGGTCGCTTGCCAGCGCCAGATCCGCCTCGGCACGGCGGGCAAGCTGTTCCAGCGCCTGCAGATAGCCATAGCGCCAGACGCCGCCGGACAGGATTGCCACCGCCAGCACGAAGACCAGCACGATCCAGGAACGATGGGGCCATTGCGTCGCCATCAGAGCCTGCACCGCAACATCCGGCCCGCGACCGCCGGCACCACGACTACAGGGGCAATGCGGTTGTCGATTTGATTTCCTCCATCGACAACAACGCGGTGACGTTGTGGACCCGGACCTCGGAGATCAGCGCCTGATAGAACACGTCATAGGCACGCGCATTTCTGACCCGCACTTTCAGGATATAGTCGATATCGCCCGCAAGACGATGCGCTTCCTGTACTTCGGGACGGTCGCGCAGGGCTTTCAGAAACATGGCTTGCCAGGCCGCGTCATGTTCCGAGGTCCGTATCAGCACAAAGAAACAGGCCTCAAAGCCCAGGGCCTCGGCGTCCAGAACAACCGTCTGCTGACCGATCACACCGGCTTCGCGCAACTTGCGAATCCGGTTCCAGACCGGCGTCTTGGAACTGCCCACCGCACGGGCGATTTCATCCAGCGACTGGCTGGCGTCGCGTTGCAGCTCGGCCAAGATTTTCCGATCCACTTCGTCAATCCGTATATCCATTCCGGTTTCATCCCCTTGCGCAGATCAATCGCACCAATATCTCGCTCATCTGGAACATATATCCTTATTTAGCAAGATATATGGCGCTTGTTCGGGAAAATTTCCTATATTTACCGAACAACAAGCCAGAAAGAGATCATCATGCCGCGCGAATTCCACCCCAAGGTCGTCACCGCCTCGGATCTGCTGATTGGCGACGTGATCTATCAGACCGCCGACGACAGCTGGACCCGTGAACTGGCGCAGGCCGAAATCATCACCGATGAGGCGCACGCGCAATTGCGCCTGCTGGATGCAGAACGTCAGGTCGACCGCATCGTCGGGGCCTATCTGGCGGATATGCGACCGACACAGGCGGGGCCGCAACCGACCCATTTTCGGGAAGAGTTCCGGCGCACCGGGCCTTCCAACTATGCCCATGGCAAGCAGGAAATGCTTGCCCGGCACCAAGGCTAAAACCCCGGCACCCCGCAGACCAGCACAGGACCGATACCGATGTACAGCTATTCCGAGTTCGACAAAGCCTTCTTGGCGCAACGCAATGCGCAATTCCGCGCCCAGGTAGAACGCCGGGTCGCGGGTGCCTTGACCGAAGACGAGTTCAAGCCGCTGCGCCTGATGAACGGCGTCTATCTGCAGTTGCACGCCTATATGCTGCGCGTGGCCATTCCCTATGGCACCCTGAACAGTGGTCAGATGCGCCAACTGGCCTATCTGGCCGAACGCTGGGACCGGGGGTATGGCCATTTCACCACCCGCCAGAACATCCAGTACAATTGGCCCAAACTGAGCGAGATTCCCGACATGCTGGACGCCCTGGCCGAGGTTGGGCTGCACGCGATCCAGACCAGCGGCAACACGATCCGGAATGTGACCGCCGACCATTTCGCCGGGGCCGCGGCGGACGAAATCCGCGACCCGCGCCCCGTCGCCGAATTGATCCGGCAATGGTCCACGGATCACCCCGAGTTCCAGTTCCTGGGCCGCAAGTTCAAGATTGCCGTCACCGGCAGCGAAAACGACCGTGCTGTCATCAAGTCGCATGACATCGGTCTGCAAATCGTACAGCAGGGCACCGAGACAGGCGTTCGCGTGATTGTCGGCGGCGGCCTGGGCCGGACCCCGATGATCGGCAAGGAAATCCGCGCATTTCTGCCGCAAGAGGATCTGCTGCCCTATCTTGAAGCCGTGTTGGGCGTCTACAACCTGCTGGGACGGCGGGACAACAAATACAAGGCCCGTCTCAAGATCACCGTGCATGAACACGGCATCGATGCGATCCGCGAACGTGTCGAAACCCTGTTTGCGCAACGCCGCGCCGCTTTTTCCGGCGTGGATCAGCAACAATTGACCCGCATACAGGCCGGTTTTGCGCCGCCGGCCCTGCGCACGACCGGGACAAGCGAATACGAAACCGCCTATCGGACCGATCCGGTATTCCGCAGTTGGGCCGACACCAATCTGACACCACACCGGAACCCGGAACATGCCATCGTCACCATCAGCCTGAAGGCCCATGGCGCCACACCCGGCGACGCGACGGCCGAACAGATGCGCAGGATGGCCGATCTGGCCGAACGCTATGCCTATGACGAACTGCGTATCAGTCACGAGCAGAATGTCGTGCTGCCGCATGTGCACAAATCGGACCTGCCAGCAATACATGCCGGGCTGAAGGCCGCCGGATTGGCCACCGCGAATGTCGGCCTGATCAGCGACATCATCGCCTGCCCCGGAATGGACTACTGTGCATTGGCCACGGCCCGCTCCATTCCGATCGCGCAAGAGATCGCAACCCGGTTCGACGAACTGAAGATCGAACATGATATCGGCCCGCTCAAGATCAAGATTTCGGGATGCATCAACGCGTGTGGCCATCACCATGTCGGCCATATCGGCATCCTGGGGCTGGATCGCGCCGGCGTCGAGAATTATCAGATCACGCTCGGGGGCGACGGGACACAAGATGCGACCGTGGGTGAACGTGCGGGTCCGGGTTTTGCGGCCGAAGAAATCGTGCCCGCCATCGAGCGCTTGATACAGGGATATCTGACCCTGCGGCTGGACCCTGACGAGACCTTTCTTCAGGCCTATCGCCGGCTGGGGCTGGCCCCTTTCAAAGCGGTGCTGTATCCCGAGGCGCGGGCCCATGCGGCTTGAAGGACAGGATGCCGTCCCCCGGCCCGGCACGCACCCGTCGCAGGCCGAACTGCGCCGACGGGTGGATATTCTGAACGATCGCTATCGTCATCACAGCGCCACCGCCGTCATGCAGGGCGCGCTGCGGGATGCGGGCAACATCGCCCTGGTCTCCAGTTTCGGAGCAGAGTCGGTCGTGCTGCTGCACATGGTGGCGGTGATTGAGCGGCGCACACCGGTCCTGTTCATCGACACAAGGATGCTGTTCACGGAAACGCTGGTCTATCAGGTCGAGGTGGCCGAACGGCTGAACCTGCAAAACCTGCGTATCATCCGCGCGGATGACATCGCCCGCCACGATCCGGACGGCACCTTGCATCAGCGCGATACGGACGCCTGCTGTGCCTTGCGCAAGGTCGAACCGCTGAACCGCGCGCTGGCCGATTTTGACGGCTGGATCACCGGGCGCAAACGGTTTCAATCGGGCACACGGGCCGCGCTGGATTTCTTTGAACCGGAAGCCGGAACCAATCGCATCAAGGTCAACCCGCTGGCCCATTGGAGCCCCGATGACCTGCGCACCTACATGGACGAAAACCGCCTGCCCCGGCATCCGCTGGTGGCGCGGGGGTATCCCTCGATCGGCTGTGCGCCCTGCACCTCGCCGGTTGGCCAGGGCGAAGACCCCCGTGCAGGACGCTGGCGTGACCGCAACAAGGATGAATGCGGCATCCATTTCGAAAACGGAAAAATGGTCCGCACAGGAGCAGCAACATGACAGTACTCGTGACCGATGCCGGCTTTGGGCCGGATGACTGGACCGCCGGCTTTACCGCGGTGCAGGATGCAACCGAAAACACCACAGCGCTGGATCTGCCGTCGGACACAGACCCGGCCAGCGTGGGTCTGACCACAGGGTTGCAGATGATCCGCATCGATTTTCCCAGCTTTGCGGACGGTCGCGGGTTTACCATTGCCCGGCAACTGCGCCTGCGCGGGTACCGGGGCCGTTTGCGTGCCAAGGGTCATGTCCTTGCCGATCAGTTTTCCATGGCCCGTCGCTGCGGTTTTGACGAGGTCGAAATCAGCGACGACCTTGCCGCCCGCCAGTCTCAGCCCCAATGGCTGGCCCGTGCGAATTGGCGCGATCATGACTATCAATCCCGCCTTCGCGGCTAATTTGCCTTTCCCTGACCTGTATCAAAGACTAATCAGAGGTGTCGGCCCAGAAGGCCGGCAGTGTAAACGATGACAGAGATGACCCCCGTGCCCGACACCGACGCCAAACCCGTCAAGACCCTCGCCCTGCCCGACGCGCAAACCGTAACCCAGGTGAAACACTGGACCGACCGGCTGTTTTCCTTCCGCGTAACCCGCCCGCAAAGCCTGCGATTCCGGTCCGGGGAATTCGTGATGATCGGCCTGTTGGGTGACAATGGCAAACCCCTGCTGCGCGCCTATTCCATCGCCAGCCCCGCCTGGGACGACGAGCTTGAGTTCTATTCGATCAAGGTTCAGGACGGCCCGCTGACCAGCAAACTGCAACACATAGAACCCGGCGATCAGATCATCCTGCGCCCGAAACCCGTCGGCACGCTCGTGCATGACGCCTTGCTGCCCGGCAAACGGATCTGGTTCTTTGCCACGGGCACCGGGTTTGCCCCCTTTGCTTCGCTGCTGCGTGAACCCGAAACCTATGAGAATTACGACGAGGTGATCATCACCCATACCTGCCGCGATGTGGCCGAACTGGAGTATGGTCGCGAGCTGATCGAGAACCTCAAGTCGGACGAGATGATGATCGAACTGCTTGGGGCGGAAAATCTGGACAAGATCCGCTACTATCCGACCACCACGCGCGAAAAGAGTGCGCGCATGGGGCGTATCACCGAACTTCTGAAAGATGGAACGGTGTTTTCGGACCTGGGCATACCGCCAATCACCCCGGCCACGGATCGGGCGATGGTTTGCGGTTCACTGGCGTTCAATCAGGATATCAAAGAGATTCTGGAAGGCTTCGGTCTGCGCGAAGGGGCCAATTCCGATCCCAAGGAATATGTGGTTGAAAAGGCGTTTGTCGGCTGACAGTGGCCACGGCAGACCCGGTTTTCATCCCTCGGCGAACTCCAGATGGCCAGGGCCTTGTTCATGGTGCTGCAATTTCGCCGGGCGCGGCACACCCCGCAGGATATGGCATGTTGCGGCACAGGCATGGGTGCGGCGCGGATCGCGCCGCCCATCGCATAAGGGCCGAGAATTGCGACTTGAATCCAGCGGAACCAATAGCTAGATTTACGCTTCAGTAATCACAACGATCGAAGGACCGATTCCATAGCCCGCAGACCCCACAACGCGCCGCCGACCCGCGATACCGGCCCGCGCGTAAACGAGAATATCCGCGCCCCTGAAATCCGCCTGATCGGCGCCGAAGGTGAAAATGCCGGCGTCGTCAGCCCAGCCCGAGGCCGCGAAATGGCGGAAGAAGCCGGTTTGGACCTGGTCGAAATCTCGCCCAACGCCAACCCGCCCGTGTGCAAGATCATGGATTTCGGAAAATTCAAGTACGAAACCCAGAAACGCGAAGCCGAAGCCCGCAAGAAACAGAAGATCATCGACGTCAAGGAAGTCAAATTCCGTCCCAACACGGACAAGCATGATTATGACGTGAAGATGCGCAACGTCTTCAAGTTTCTTGAACACGGCGACAAGGTCAAGGTGACGCTGCGTTTCCGGGGCCGCGAGATGGCACACCAGAGTCTGGGCCGCGAGCTGTTGCAACGGGTCGCCGAGGACACCAAGGAAATTGGCCGTGTCGAGAACTTTCCGAAAATGGAAGGTCGGCAGATGATCATGTTGATCGGTCCGCTGCCCAACAAGTAGTCGCCTCAGGCGCAATAACTTCGCATTTGAATGCATCGGATCAGGTTCCCGCCCGCGCGGGAACCTTTTTTGTTGTTCGGATCGCCACCCTACATCACAAATCGCGCGGGGGTCACGGCGTCGGCGGCGCACAACAATGGTTGCGATGATGCTGCGCCCAAGCCGGGTATCCGAATGAACGCATTTCTTTCAGTCCAAAACAAAAAACGCCCCGTATGACGGGGCGCTTTTCCAATCGTTTTGCCGGTGTTCTGGGCTTTCGCGTCAGGCGGATTTTGCCAGATTTCTCAAGACATAATGCAACACGCCACCGTGTTCGATGTATTCGATCTCGATCGCGGTATCGATCCGGCATTTCAGCTTGATTGTCGTGTCGGTCCCGTCCGCATAGGTGATCGTGCACGGCACCTCTTGCAGGGGTTGAATAGTGTCCAGCCCGTGGATCGCGACGGTCTCATCCCCGGTCAGTTTCAGAGTCTTGCGCGTGTCGCCCCCTGTGAACTCGAACGGAATGACGCCCATGCCGACCAGATTGGATCGGTGGATCCGCTCAAAGCTTTCGGCGATCACGGCTTTGACCCCCAGCAACGCGGTGCCTTTGGCGGCCCAGTCCCGCGAGGACCCCGCGCCATACTGTTCACCGCCGAAGATCACCAAAGGCGTTCCCGCCTCTTCGTAGGCCATGGCCGCGTCAAAGATCGAGGTCTGCGTGCCGTCCGGCCCCTTGGTGTACCCGCCTTCGACACCATCCAGCATCTCGTTCTTGATGCGGATATTGGCAAAGGTTCCGCGCATCATCACTTCATGGTTGCCGCGACGGCTGCCGTATGAATTGAATTCACGCACCGGCACCTGACGATCGACCAGATACTGGCCCGCAGGGGTGGTTTCCTTGAAGGAACCCGCCGGGCTGATGTGGTCGGTGGTGATCATATCGCCCAGCACCGCCAGAACCCGCGCGCCGTCGATATTGCTGATCGTGCCGGGATCCTTGCTCATGCCCTGGAAATAGGGCGGGTTCTGCACATAGGTGGATGTGGGCGGCCAGTCATAGGTCTGGCTGTCTGTGGTTTCGACCGACTGCCATTTCTCGTCGCCCTTGAAGACATCCGCATATTTGGCCTGGAATGCCTCGCGGGTGACCGTCTGTTCCACCAGATCGGCGATTTCCTTGTTGGTGGGCCAGATATCCTTGAGATAGACGGGATTGCCGTCCTTGTCTTCGCCCAGCGGATCGACCGTCAGATCCACGTTCATGTCCCCTGCCAGCGCATAGGCCACAACCAGCGGCGGGCTGGCCAGATAGTTGGCGCGCACATCCGGGCTGATGCGGCCTTCGAAGTTGCGGTTGCCCGACAGAACCGAAGTGGCCACCAGGTCGTTCTGGGCGATGGCGTCGCTCAGTTCTTTCTGGATCGGACCCGAGTTGCCAATGCAGGTGGTGCAGCCGTACCCAACCAGGTTGAACCCGATGGCGTCCAGATCTTCCTGCAGGCCCGCCGCTTCCAGATAGGCGGACACGACCTGAGATCCCGGTGCCAGGGATGTCTTGACCCAGGGTTTGCGATTCAGCCCCAGCGCACGCGCCTTGCGGGCCACCAGACCGGCGCCGATCATCACATAGGGGTTCGATGTGTTGGTGCAGGACGTGATCGAGGCGATCACAACCGACCCGTCGCGCAACTCAAAATCCTCGCCTTCGACCTTGGCCGATTTGCGCGCATCTGCAAGTGCGGTGTTGGTGTCGCCCTCCGACGCCATTTCCTTGGCTTCCATCGATGCGTCTACGCCGCGATAGGCGTTGACCACATCCATGAATTTTGACGCCGACTGATCCAAGGCCACGTAATCCTGCGGGCGCTTGGGGCCGGAAATCGCGGGAACGATGCTGCCCATGTCAAGCGAAAGCGTATCCGTATAGATCGGCGCATAATCGTCGCCACGCCAGAATCCGTTTTCCTTGGCATAGGCTTCGACCAAGGCAATCCGGTCTTCGTCGCGCCCCGTGTTGCGCAGATAGCGCAGCGTTTCATCGTCGATCGGGAAGAAACCACAGGTCGCGCCGTATTCCGGGGCCATGTTGGCGATCGTCGCGCGATCGGCCAGCGGCAGGTGGTCCAGACCCTTGCCGTAGAATTCGACGAATTTGCCGACCACGCCCTTGGCGCGCAGCATTTCGACCACTTTCAGCACCAGATCGGTGCCGGTGGTGCCCTCGATCATCTGGCCGGTCAGTTCAAAGCCGATGACTTCGGGGATCAGCATCGAAATCGGCTGCCCCAGCATCGCGGCTTCGGCCTCGATGCCGCCAACGCCCCAGCCCAGAACCGCCGCGCCGTTGACCATGGTCGTGTGGCTGTCGGTGCCGACCAGCGTGTCGGGATACGCAACCTCGTCGCCGTTCTGATCCGTGTCGGTCCAAACCGTCTGGGACAGGTATTCCAGGTTCACCTGGTGGCAAATCCCGGTTCCCGGCGGCACCACGCGGAAGTTGTTGAACGCCGACTGGCCCCATTTCAGGAAGGTATAGCGTTCCATGTTGCGTTCATATTCGCGATCCACGTTCATCTGGAACGCCCGGGGATTGCCGAATTCATCGATCATGACCGAATGGTCGATGACCAGATCGACAGGATTGAGCGGGTTGATCTTCTGGGCATCCCCGCCCAGTGCAACGATCCCGTCGCGCATCGCCGCCAGATCGACCACGGCGGGGACCCCGGTGAAATCCTGCATCAGAACACGGGCGGGCCGATAGGCAATCTCACGCGGGTTCTTGCCGCCCTTGGCGCCCCATTCCGCAAAGGCCTTGATGTCCTCGACAGTGACGGTCTTGCCGTCTTCGAAACGCAGCATGTTTTCCAACACGACCTTGAGCGCCGCCGGCAGTTTGCTGAATTCGCCCAAACCCGCCTGGGTTGCGGCGGGGATCGAGTAGTACGAGAACGTCTTGCCGTTCACGCTCAGGCTTTTGCGTGTCTTTGCGGTATCCGATCCGACGGTGATGGGCATCTGGTGGCCTCCCTCTGAGAAGTCGTGAAAGTTGGGAATTCGCTACCCGCTATCTGCATGAGACAGCACAGGGGTTCAATAGGGTTCCGGTGAAGTGCGACACTTTCGTATACCATTGTACACAAAAAATTCGCTTTTCGCGGGCGCGTTGACCGGCTGTGAACCGGAGTGTTTCAAGAAACGTTGATTGGCCATTCCCGTGGCGCGCGGCTAGACCGGAAGCACAACAAGGGAAGCGCAACAGAATGAAACGGATCGCACCGACCGCCATGGCGTTGAGCATGATGCTGACGACTGCGGGGTTTGCCGAGGATAACCCGGTCGTGGTCGAACTGTTCACTTCGCAAGGCTGTGCATCCTGCCCTCCGGCGGACCGATTGCTGCACAAGCTGTCCCGGCGCGATGATGTGATCGCGCTGGCCCTGCATGTGGATTATTGGGACTATATCGGGTGGCAGGATGTGTTTGCCCTGCCGGAAAACGCCACACGCCAACGCGCCTATGCGCGGGTTGCGGAACGCCACATGATCTATACCCCGCAGATGATCGTCAACGGCCAGGACGACATCGTGGGTGTGCACGCGATGGAGCTGGCCGATCTGATCGCCGCGCATCAGGCGTTGCCCAGGGCGGTTGATCTGGATACCAGCCGTGCTGACGGCAGGGTTTCGATCCGGGCCAAGGCACTGGCCCCGCTTGACGGCCCGGTGACGGTGCAACTGATCCGCTACACCCCGACGCAACGCACGGAAATCACGCGCGGCGAGAACGCGGGACAGGTGTTCGACTATGCCAATGTGGTCGATGACTGGCAGATTCTTCAGCAATGGAGCGGCGAATCGGCGCTGGAGGTGGATCTGGAAATCGACGGCATCCGGCCCGTTGTGGTGCTGATTCAGGAACCCGGCCCCGGCCCCATTCTGGCCGCCGCCCTGGCGAAATAGCTCGGTTGCGGGGATCGCGACGCGCTTCGTCGACACCAACCGGCGCGTCAGGCGGATTTCCAGCGTTTGTGAATCCAGAACCACTGACCCATATGCGCGCGGACCAGTTCTTCCAGATCATCGTTGATGGTCTGGGTCATGGTTTCGGGGTCGGAATGTTCGATCGGCGCGTGCATCTCGATGGCAAAGTTCAGCCCGTCCGGCTGGCGTATCGCATATACCGGGATCAGCACGGCATTCTGTTTCAACGCCAGTTCCGCCGGCACTGTGGACGTGATCGCAGGCTGACCGAAGAAACTGAGCCGCTTGCCTTCCTGAACGTGCAGATCGCCGACAATGGCAATGATGCCACCGGCTTTCAGATGGCGCACCATTTCAATCATCCCGCGTCGGCCCTGTTCGAACATCGGTGTGCCGACATCGGACAGGCGGCGGATATAATGCGTGTTGAAATACGGGTTGGCCATGGGCCGATAAAGCGCACCCATTTCAAACCCCATCGAGATCAGCTTGGCGCGCGCCGCGTCGTAGTTTCCGAAATGCCCCGTCATAAGGATCACCGGCCTGCCCTGCGCGCGCGCCTCTTGCAATGCGGTCAGGCCCGGACCGCCGATTTCAGCCGCATGGGCCCGGCGCAGGAACGGCGCGCCCGCGTAAAGCTCGATCACGGCGCGTCCGGCATTGTCGGCGACCGCATGACAAAGCTGTTGGACTTGCGCATCGGAAAGCTCTGGGCAGGTCAGGGCCAGATTGTTGCGCACCCGCCTGTTGATCCCCGCCAACGGTCCCATGATCCGGGACACGAACCAGCCCATGACCGGCACCCGGGTGCGGTACGGGATCAGGCCGATGCCGCCGATCACCATGCGCAGCAACAGGTTGGCCGCGAAATATTTTGCGCGCTGGAGACGCGAAAGTCTGGAAAAGTCTGCCGGCATTCAGTCGCTCTCAGCGGCGATAGGTTTCGCGGTGCCAGACATACAGGCCCGCTCCGGCGATCACAAGAGCACCGGCGACGCTCCATGCATCGGGCAATTCGGCAAAAAACAGCCCGCCCCAACAGGCCGCAAAGATCAGCCCGGTATAGGAATACGGCGCCAGCATCGCCGCCTCGCCCAGACTGAACGCCCGGATCAAGGCCAGCTGCCCGCACGTCCCCAGCACCGAAATCAGCCCGATCAGCCCCCAGGCGGTCATGTCCGGTGTTTGCCACGCGAACGGCACCGCAAGGCTCAGCAGGACCATGCCCACCAGACCGGTATAAAACAGCGAGGTCCAGACATCTTCGCCCGGTCCCAACTTGCGCGTCAAAAGCGAATAGGACGAATAGCACACCGCCGCCGCCAACGGCAGCAGGGCCGCGGCCGAAAACACATCGCTGCCGGGACGAATCACGATCAGCGCCCCGATCAGCGCCGCCAGGATACCCCCTATCCGGCGCGGGCCGAGCGACTCGCCCAGGAACAGCGCCGCGCCCAGGGTGGTCGATACCGGATTCATCGCCATCAGAGCAGCCGCATCCGGCAAGGGGATCAGCGTGATACCGGTAAAGAAAAACGCAGTGGCACACATCAGCAGGATGGAACGCAAGAATTGCAACCACGGGTGCCCGGTGCGCACCACGCTGCGCAGACGCGGCGCCACCAAAATCAGGACCAACACCATTTGTCCGGTATACCGGGCCCATAGTGTCGGCAATATTCCTACGCGCGGGGCCAGCGCCTTGGCGCAGGCATCCATCAGCGAAAAACAGAAGATCGCCAGAATCATCAACAGGATCGCACGGTTGCGCAATCTGGCGGCGGGCGCGTCAATCACGGTCTGAACGCCACGGTCTGGGGTTTAATGCAGCGCGCCGGTGCCGGCACACGCAATGGAATTCTGTTCATCCTCCCGTGATAGGGTCCCTTGGCGTGCCTGTCCATCGCCACCGGCCACGCCGGGCGAAGACACAGACCGCTGCGCCATTGTCTGACAGACGACTTGCGCCTAACCTCTGGGAAAACCGACGGAGGATACAAGATGCAGATGACAGAGTCCCGAGAGATCGCCGCCCCCCGCGCCGATGTCTGGAACGCGCTGACCGACCCTGAGGTCCTGAAGGAATGCGTGCCGGGCTGTCAGGAGATGAGCGGCTCACCCGAGGACGGGCTGCAGGCCACGGTGGTCCAGAAAGTCGGCCCGGTGAAAGCGACCTTCAAGGGGGTCGTCACCTTTTCGGACATTGTCGAGGACGAAAGCCTGACCTTGCGCGGCGAAGGAAAAGGCGGCGCTGCGGGGTTTGCCAAGGGCGGGGCCAAGGTGACGCTGGCCGACAGCCAGACCGGCACGCTGCTATCTTATGAAGTCGACGCCAAAGTGGGCGGCAAGCTGGCCCAGCTGGGCAGCCGGATCATCGACGGGTTCGCCAAGAAGATGGCCGAACAGTTTTTCACCAATTTCCAGCAACAGGTCGAAGGCCCCGAAGACACGGCGGAACAGGACACATCAGAAACAGAAGCCACGGAGTCAAGCGACGCCCCCGAGAAGAAAAAGGGCTGGCAGCGGCTCAACCCCCTGGGCTGAAACGGCCAAAGCCCAAGGATTCCGCCCTTGTCGGCTCTGATCCAGGCCACCGCAGCGGCTCAGTCATAGGGCCAGACCCCCTGCCCCAGCGCTTCGATCGCCACTTCGATGCGCTCATAGCTGTCGCGCGCGCGCGAAACGCTGGTTCGAGCGCGCAGATACCCATGCACCAGGCCCGTTTCGCAGATCCAGCGCGCCTGCCCACCGGCGGCAGTGATCCGTTCGCAATACTCGCGCCCGTCATCGCACAAGGGGTCGCATTGCGCCGATACGACCACCGTGGGCGGCAGGTTCGAAAAATCAACGTCCTGCAGCGGCGCAAAGGTCGGATCACCCTTCGGTACCACCCCGTTTGCAACGCGAAGCTCTGCACTCTGCAGGACCTGCGCGCGCTGCAACAAGGGCGCCTCAGCATGTTCGACATAGGACCCGGCGTTCACATCGCCGCCCAAACCGGGATAGATCAGTGTCTGACCCAGAATGCGATCCAGTCGTCCCCGCGCATGGTGGGCCACGGCAGCCGCCAGATTGCCACCGGCGCTGTCACCGACCAACACCAGCGGTTCCCGATATTCCTTTTCTGCCCAACAGGTTGCGGTCCAGCTGTCCTGGAACGCGGCGGGATGTGGGTGTTCCGGTGCCAATCGGTAATCCACCGAAACCACCCGATACCCGGTCTGCAGACACATATCGGCACAGATATCATCATGGCTGTCCAGACCGCCGACGACAAAACCGCCGCCATGAAAATACATCACCGTCCGCGTCGGAGACCCGGCGGAATAGACCCGGACAGGCACACCGCTGGCCTGCATGTCCTGCACCTGCACCCCGGCCGGACGGGGCTGGCGGAAAACAGCGCACATGGCATCATATGCGGCCCTTTCCTCGGCCGGGCTGCGCAGGTCTGCATTGTCGGGATACACATCCTGCGTCCGATGGATGAAGGCCCAGGTTTCCCGGTCGATCAGTTTGTCATAGTTCATGCGCATCTCCGATCGGCAAAACCGCCCGGTGTCAGTCCGCCCATTCCCAGGCCTGTGTGAAATCGCCGAGAACCTTGGCGACATCGGCGTCTTTCGCCCCGTTGCGCTGCAGCCGCGCAACCAGCCCCCGTTTCTTGTCATCCATGACCGACGCCACCCGCGCCTGAATCCCGGCCTCTTGCAGCGCCGCGTCATAGACGCGGGTGATGGCCCGCTTACGCAGGTCCGGTTTGAACACCTTGCCTACGGCTGTCTTGGGCAGTTCATCCAGAATCTCGACATGTTTGGGCCGCGCGGCGCGTTCATGAACATGGATACCACAATACTTCACCAGCTCTTCCGCCGTCACGCTGGCACCATCCACCAGTTCGACAAAGGCGCAGGGCAGTTCACCGGAATGCCGGTCCGGCTGTCCGATTGCGCCGGCGAACGCCACCGCCTCATGCCCCAGCAAGACCTCTTCGATCTCGGCCGGATCGATATTGTGCCCACCCCGGATGATCAGATCCTTGGCCCGCCCGGTGATCCAAAGGTATCCATCCGCATCGACGCGCCCCAGATCCCCGGTGCGCAGGTACTTGTCATGATAGAACAGGTCCGCGTTCTTTTCGGTTTCGGTATAGGTGTGCCCGGCATAGACACCCGGGTTCGAGATACAGATCTCGCCGATTTCGTCCTGCGCGGCCTCGACCGGGCCATCGGGTCCGCTCTTGTATATCCTGACATCGGAATACGGGAACGGAATCCCGATCGAACCCACCTTCTTTTCACCGTCAACCGGGTTTCCCGACACCAGACAGGTTGCCTCGGTCAAACCATATCCTTCGATAATCGTGACGCCCGTGGCTTCTTCGAAACGGCGAAACAGTTCCAGAGGCAGCGGCGCGGATCCCGAAAACGCCTTCTTGATGGTCGAGATATCCGCATCCACCGGCCGCTGCATCGTAGCGGCAATCGCGGTTGGAACGGTCGCGATGAACGTGGTTTTCCACCGCTCGTTCAGTTTCCAGAAATTGTCGAACACGCCGTCGCCGCGATAGCCCTGCGGGGTCGGAAACACCACATGACAGCCGCAATACACCGCCGCCATCAGCATCACATGACAGGCCATGACATGAAACAGCGGCAAGGGGCACATGATGGTGTCGTTTTCGGTCAGCAGCAACTCGCCGCCGACCCAACCATTATAGACCATGCCCGAATACTGATGCTGGGCCACCTTGGGCATGCCCGTTGTGCCGCCGGTGTGGAAATAGAACGCGACCCGATCACCTTCGGAATCCGGGAAACTCAGCGTGGTGGGCTGTTTTGCCATCTCGGCGTTGAAATTCCTGTAATCCGCATGGGCCAGATGCTCGCGGTTCTCGAACTTGGGCCGGATCAGGGGAACGATCCAGCTTTTGGGGGGTGTCAGGTATCGGTTCAGATCAACCTCGAGCACGGTATCGACCTTGGGCGCATGGCGCACCGCTTCGGCCACCTTTTGCGCCACATCGGTCTTTGGGAACGGCTTCAGAGTCACCACCACCTTGGCACCGGTTTCACGCAGAATGGACGCGATCTGCTCAGGTTCAAGCAACGGGTTGATCGGGTTCACAATCCCGGCCACGGCCCCACCCAGCAACGCCAGAATGGTCTCGTTGCAATTGGGCAGAACATACGCCACCACGTCGTTTTCCCCCACCCCCAACGAGCGGAACAAATTCGCCGCCTGAACAACCTTGTCCTTCAAACCCGCCCAGTTCAGGGTTTCCGCCTTGTCCGTGGGTCCGGACAAAATCTGATAGCTGAACGCGTTGTAATCCGGATATTTTTCGGCCGTGCGTGACAGCATCTGATAGAGCGTCTTGGGAACCTCGCGGTTCTCCCATGGCATTTCATTCTCGATCGCATTGCGGTCCGCCATATTTGCGATGGTCATGATCGCCTCCTCCCCTGATATCCTGATTTGCAGGAACTGCACGCTGCAACTTTGTCCAAAATGGTCGCAAACGCCGTATCGCGCAAGCCATAGGGACCGTCACCCGCCGCCAAGCCGGAATGACGTTGCGCCAAACATCCCTGTCCGGCACTCCTGCGGGGTATATTTGTCCACCGCACACGGGGATCGCGTGTTTTCCGGCGGAAAACACCAGGGGATGAAATGGCCCGGAACGGGCCGCCGTTGGATTACTCCGCCGCGAGCCCGTCGGTGAACTGAAGCCGCGCAAGACGCGCATACAAGCCGCCCTGCGACACCAGCTGATCATGCGATCCCATCGCCACGATGCGGCCCTGCTCCATGACCACGATGCGGTCGGCCTTCTTCACCGTCGCCAGCCTGTGTGCCACGATCAGGGTGGTGCGCCCGGCGCTCAGTTCATCCACCGCGCGCTGCACGGCGCGCTCGCTTTCCGCATCCAGCGCGCTGGTTGCTTCATCCAGCAACAGGACCGGCGCATCGCGCAGCATGGCGCGCGCAATCGCGATGCGTTGCTTCTGCCCTCCGGACAGCATGACACCCCGCTCGCCGACAAAACTGTCATACCCGTCCGGCAAGGCCTCAATAAAGTCATGTGCCGCCGCCGCCCGCGCCGCGGCCTCGACCTGGGTATCACTGGCCTGGGGATTGCCGAACCGGATGTTTTCGCGTGCAGACGCGGCAAAGATCACCGGATCCTGCGGCACCAACGCCATGTGTTTGCGAAATGCCGCTCGGGTCATGTCGCCCAGATCGACGCCATCCAGCAGAATGCGCCCCTGATCCGGGCAATAGAACCTCTGGATCAGTTGAATGATCGTGGTCTTGCCCGCCCCGGATGGGCCGACGAAAGCCACGGTTTCCCCCGGCGCGATATCCAGCGTCACGTCCTGCAGCGCCGCCGTTTCAGGTCTCGCCGGATAGCGGAACGACACGTCCCGGAACTGAATCTGTCCGCGCACCGGTTCCGGCAGCGCGGCGGGCTGTGCAGGCTCTCGGACCGTGTCCACGCTCTGCAAAAGCTCGACCAGACGTTCGGTCGCCCCCGCGGCACGCTGCAGCTCGCCCCAGATTTCGGACAGGGCCGCCACCGATCCTGCCACCATCACCGAATAGATCACGAACTGGATCAGCGTGCCTTCGGTCATCACGCCCGTGCGCACATCCAGAGCCCCCATCCACAACACACCGACAACCCCGGTGAAGACCAGGAATATCACGATCACCGTCATCAAGGCCCGGGTGCGGATGCGCCGGCGCGACACTTCATACGCGGTTTCGGTCATCTCGGCGAATTGCGCCCGGCTGGCCACCTCGTGGGTAAAGGCCTGCACTGTTTGCACCGCGCCCAATGCTTCGGACGCATTGCCCGAACTGGCGGCGATCCAATCCTGATTCTCGCGGCTGATCACCCGCAGACGCCGTCCCAGCACCAGGATGGGCACCACCACCGCGGGCACGACCAACAGCACCATCCCTGTCAACTTGCCCGAGGTCAGCAGCATCAGCACCAGCCCGCCCAGAAAAATCAGGGCATTGCGCAGAGCGATCGAAATGGATGACCCCAGCACCGATTGAATGAGCGTCGTGTCCGCGGTGATCCGGCTCAGAACCTCGCCGGTCATGATCTTCTCGAAGAATTCCGGGCTCATGCCAATCACCCGATCAAACACCGCAATCCGGATATCGGCAACCACCCGTTCGCCCAGCCGCGTGACCAGCGCATAGCGCAACCCGGTGCCCACGGCCAACAAGGCGGCAATGGCCAGGGCCGCCATGAAATACTGATCCAGGATCGCACCGTCCTGCACGCGGAAATTGTCAACCACACGGCGCACCGCCAGCGGCAATGTCAACGACACGCAGGCCGTCAGCACCAAGGCCATCCCCGAGGCGACAATCAATCCGCGATAGGGCGACATGAAAGGCCACAGCGCGCGCAGCCCGCCAACACGTTTGGATCGGGCGCGTTCGTCGCTGGCTCCGGGCACGGGGGGGGCGGTGTGATTTCGTGCCATTGCAGCTCCTTGCGTCCTGAGATGCCCACATTCGGGCACGCCATATCTGGCACCGCTTCATGGCTGCGCCGTCCGGCAGGGTCAAGCGACCTGTTGCCGCGCCCAACCACGATCCCCCCACAGACAAGCCATTTGACGCCCCCGCCGGGACAGGATAGCAAAAATCGATGCAAGAACAGCGAGAGTTACCGGCCCCGATGCAAGCATACCGATGGAACTCATAGTTCATACAGGTGCGCATTGCACCGACGACGACCGCATTCTGAAAACCCTGCTGCGCAACAAACAGGACTTTGCACGCCGTGGCGTCGCCGTTCCCGGCCCCGGCAAATACCGCGATCTTCTGGCGCATTCGTTTCGTGCCATGGAAACCTCGGAGCCAGCCGAAGACGCACGCGACGTCCTGCTGGATGCAATTCTGGACAATGAAACCGCCGAGCGGCTGATCCTGTCCAATGGCTTTTTCTTCGGCTCCAAGCGCCAGGCGCTGGTCGAAGGGCGGCTCTATCCGCACGCGCCGGCACGCATCGCGCATCTGGAGAAGCTGTTTCCCGATGACCGGCTTCATGTGTTCATGGCCCTGCGCAATCCGGCCGGGTTTCTGCCCGCTCTGCTGGGACCGACAACGCAACAGCAGATGTTCGACATCATGGGGCGGCAGGATCCCCGCCACCTGCGATGGTCCGAATTGCTGAACCGCATCCGCATGGCTGCCCCCAATGTGGCGCTGACCGTATGGTGCAATGAAGACACGCCACTGATCTGGGCCACGATCATCCGTCAGATGGCGGGGCTGGAGCCGGGCCGCAAGATCACCGGCGGGTTCGACCTGTTGGGCACGTTGATGACCGGCGAAGGCATGCAGCGATTTCGCGCCTATCTCCACAAGCACCCCAAACTGGACGAACCCCGCAAACGCGCCGTGATCGCCGCCTTCCTTGAGGAATATGCGCTGGAGGACCAGCTGGAAGAAGAACTGGATCTGCCCGGATGGACCGATGAACTGGTGCAGGACCTGAGCGATACATATGACGCCGATGTCGCCCGCATCCAGACCTTGCCGGGTGTCACGGTGATTGCGCCTTGACGGGCTGTTTCCCCCTGCGGCGGCAAATCCGCTTGCAACGCAACCGGGCGGCTTGCGATACCTGCCCCTGCTCGTGACGCGGAGACCCGGATCATGCCTGTTTCATTGTACCGACGGATGATGGCGACGGTTCTGCTGGCCATCGGATTGTGGGCGGCGGGTCCGCCCCTGCACGCGCAACCGCCCGTCACCGTTTTCGCCGCCGCCAGCCTGAAAACCGCGCTGGACGAAATCGCGCAGGGCTACGACGGCGAAATCCGGCTCTCCTATGGGGGCAGTTCCACGCTGGCGCGACAGATTCAGCAGGGCGCGCCAGCGCATGTCTATCTGTCGGCCAACCCGGGCTGGATGGATATGTTGGAGCAGGACGGGCTGATCGAGCCGGGCACGCGGATCGATCTGTTGAACAACCGTCTGGTTCTGATCGCAGGCCCTGACACCGGCCCGGTGCCCGCCATGGAACCGGGGTTTGCCCTGGCCGATGCGCTGGGACAGGACCGTCTGGCCATGGCGCTGGTGGATGCGGTCCCGGCCGGGCTTTACGGGCGCGCGGCGCTGCAGTCCCTGGGCGTTTGGGACGACGTCCGCACCAAGGTCGCACAGGCCGACAATGTCCGTGCCGCCCTGATGCTGGTGGCCATGGCAGAGGCACCTCTGGGCATCGTCTATGCCACCGACGCGGCCGCCGATCCGCGGGTGCATATCGCAGGAACCTTTCCCGAAAACAGCCATCCGCCCATTGTATATCCCGCCGCCGCGATCAAGGGTCCGAACCAGAACGCAGCCCGGATATTTCTGAAGTATCTGCAGGGCGATGAGGCCCGCGCCATCTTTCAGCGCAACGGCTTTGGGCTGGCCGGGGACGGCACATGAGCGACTGGCTTGGCCCCGAAGAATGGCAGGCCCTTGCGCTGTCGCTCAAGGTGTCTTTCTGGTCCACGCTGCTGAGCCTGCCGCCCGGAATCCTGGTTGCCTATGCTCTGGCGCGCTGGCAGTTTCGCGGCAAACAGGTGTTGAACGGGCTGGTCCACCTGCCCCTGATCCTGCCACCGGTCGTGACGGGATATCTGTTGCTGCTGACCTTCGGGCGGCGGGGTCTCATCGGCGCTTGGCTCGAAGAGATTTTCGGTGTGGTTGTCGCCTTTCGCTGGACCGGCGCGGTTCTGGCGGCATCAATAATGGCGTTTCCGCTGCTGGTGCGCGCCCTCAGGCTGGCGATTGAAGCGGTCGATCCCAAGCTGGAACAGGCCGCCGCCACGCTGGGCGCATCGCGGCCCTGGGTGTTTGCCACCGTGACGCTGCCTCTGATCCTGCCCGGGCTGATCGCCGGGGCGGTTCTGGGCTTTGCCAAGGCAATGGGGGAATTCGGCGCAACGATCACCTTTGTGTCGAACATTCCCGGACAGACCCAGACGCTGCCGTCGGCCATATACACGTTCCTGCAGGTTCCCGGCGGCGAAGCCCCTGCCCTGCGTCTGGTGGCGGTGTCGGTCGCTGTCGCCATGGGCGCGTTGCTGATCAGCGAACTTCTGGCCCGCCGGGCCGCACGGCGGGTCGCCGGCGCATGAGCCTGTCGGTCGATATCCGTCACAGCCTGGGCGCGCTGGACCTGCAGGTCGATTTCCAGGCCCCGACCGGAATCACCGCCCTGTTCGGTCAATCCGGCACCGGGAAGACCACGGTCATCAATGCCGTTGCCGGGTTGTTGCAACCGGACGTCGGGCGAATCGAGTTGTCAGGGCAAACGCTGTACGATTCATCCCGTGGCCTGTCGCTTGCGGTGCATAAACGGCGGCTGGGATATGTGTTTCAGGATGGTCGCCTGTTTCCGCATCTGTCCGTGCGCCAGAACCTGGTCTATGGGCAGCGCTTTGCGGCGCGCCATGGCAGCGGCCCCTCGCTGGACGAAGTCGCGACGCTGCTGGGGCTTGAGGATCTGCTCAACCGCCGGCCCGGAGCCCTGTCGGGCGGTGAAAAACAACGCGTCGCCATTGGTCGTGCCCTGCTGTCGCGCCCCCGCATGTTGCTGATGGATGAACCTCTCGCGGCGCTGGATTCCGCCCGCAAGGCCGAGATCCTGCCCTATCTGGAACGGTTGCGCGACCGGACCGAGATTCCCGTTCTTTATGTCAGCCATTCGGTCGCCGAAGTCGCGCGCCTGGCCACCACCGTCGTGGTGCTGGAAGCCGGGCGCGTGACCCGCGCAGGCCATGCCGACCGGATCCTGTCGGACCCGGGCATGGTGCGTCAACTGGGGGTGCGTGAGGCCGGCGCGGTGCTGTCCGCCACCGTATTTGCGCATCATCCCGACGGGTTGACCGAGCTGTCGTTTTCAGGCGGCCGGCTGTTTCTGCCCCATATGGATCTGCCCCATGGCACCCCGACAAGGGTGCGCATTCTGGCGCAGGATGTGCTGTTGTCACGGGCCGCACCCGAAGGGCTGTCGGCGCTGAACATCCTGCCGGTGCGGATCATCGCCCTGCGCGACGGCGTCGGTCCCGGTGTCGTGGTGCAATTGCAGATCGGAGAGGACCGGCTGCTGGCCCGCATAACCCGCCGATCCGCTGACCAGATGGCGCTGCAGCCAGGTGACGCGATCCATGCCATCATCAAATCGGTCTCGATTGCGCGCACTGATGTCGGGGCCGGATAACGATCATGCGCCAATCAGGGCAGGCCGCGCGCTTACCCGGCGAGGCTGGGCAGATACAACACGATCCCCGGAAAAGCGACCAGCAGGGCGATCGTGACCGCATCGGCAATGAAGAACGGCATCACGCCGCGGAACACATCCTGCACGCTCAGATCGTCCCGGACGCCGGCAACCACGAAACAGTTCAGGCCGATCGGCGGGGTGATCAGACAGAACTCGGCCATCTTGACCACCAGTATCCCGAACCAGATCGCACACATGGTGCCGGACATGCCAAAGGCACTGTCCGCCGCCGCCACGGTCTCGCCGCCGTTCAGAGCCATCACGGCCGGATAGACCACGGGCAAGGTCAACAGCAGCATCCCGATCGCATCCATGAACATGCCCAACACGGCATAGGCCAGCAGGATGCAGATCAGGATCAGAAGCGGCGACAGCGTCAGCGAGGTGATCCAGTCGGCGAAGGCGGCGGGCAATTCGGCAAAGCCCAGAAAGCGCACATAGATCAGAACGCCCCAGATGATGGTAAAGATCATCACCGTCAGCTTGGCGGTATCCAGCAATGCCGAACGCAGCTCGCCCCATCGCATACCGCGGTACAGTGCCATCAGGAACACGATGAACGCCCCGATTGCGCCGCCCTCGGTCGGCGTGCCCCAGGCATCTCCGAACGGGTTGTAGACAAAGAAGATGATGATGACGACGACCGCCACGATGGGCAGCGCCGGGGGCAAAGACGCAAACCGCTGGCCCCAGGTGAAGCCCCGGACCGGGGGGCCGACGGATTTGAATATGATCGCAATCCCGATGATCAGCGTCGCATAGACGATGGCGGAAAATGCCCCCGGCAGAAACCCGGCCAACAGCAATTTTCCGACATCCTGTTCCACGATGATCGCATAGATCACCAGGATCGCGGACGGCGGTATGAGGCTGGCAAGGGTGCCACCCGCCGCCACCACACCGGCGGCGAATTGCTTGTTATAGCCGATCTTGAGCATCTCGGGGATCGCGATGCGCGCGAATACCGCAGCGGTCGCAACCGATGCCCCCGACACAGCCGCAAACCCGGCCGTGGCGAACACCGTCGACACTGCCAACCCGCCGGGCACCCAGGCGATCCAGCGTTTGGCCGCCTCGAACAGGGCCGTGGTCAGTTTCGCATAGTACGCCATATAGCCGATCAGGATGAACACCGGGATCAGACTCAGCACCTGTGCGCTGACCTTGGAATGGGGCACCTGCCCCGCCGTCTTGATCCCCACCGTCAGCGCCCAACCCAGATGTTCGCCGCCAAAATCCCGCTTGGCCCAGAAAATCAGAACCAGCCCGACCAGCCCCGCCAGCCCGGCGGCAAAGGCCACGCGCATCCCCGCCAGCACCATGACCAGCAGCCCGGCGCTGACCCATAATCCGATTTCGATGGGTTCCATCACTCATGCCCCGCAAGCTGGCTGGCCTCGGCCCTGGCCTGCTCGGCCACGCTCAGGTTCAGGGGCACCGCCACGGGGTTTTCCAGCCCCAGCACCAGCGCCCGGCCGTATCCCACCGCCTGCAGGATCAACCGCAAGACCAGCACGCCGAACGCCACCGGCACCACCAGTTTGCTGGGCCAGGTGGGCAGGCCGATATCGATGGAACTGTCGCGGCTGCACAGGGGGCGCGCGCAATCGAAGGACCGGTCGAAATGTTCCCATGCGCCCCAGGTCAGCGCCACGACCAGCACCAGAATCAAAAGCACCGAGACCAGCTCAAAGAGCCACAGCACCCGACCGTGCAATGCCCCCACCAGCATGTCCATGCGGATATGCGTGCCGTCGCGTTGCACATAGGAAATGCCCATGATCGCGATGATCGGCATTGCCGCTTCGATGTAATCGACATAACCCAGCAGCGGCGAGCCAAGGAACTTGCGCCCCAACACCGAATAAGCGGCCAGAAACATCAGCGAGAAAATCGCCAGTCCCGACAGCAGCGCACAGAACCGCTCGATGGGCAAAAGCGCCCGGTCCAGACGGCTGAGCAGGCTGGAGTCCTCGAGCACAGCAGCAGATCCCGCCATTGCGTCCCCTTGTCATGAAGCGGGCCGCGCGACCGGCGCGACCCTGTCGTTGAACACGACCCGGACCGGATCAGTTCGTTCCCTTGGCCTCGGCCAGGGTTTTCATCAACAGGTCATAAAGTTCCTGCCCCGGCAGGCCCTGACCTTCGATCTCGGCAATCCAGGCATCACGGATCGGGACCGCGGCCTTGGCGCGGAATGCCTCCAGCTGCTCTTCGCTGATCTCGACCTTGGTCACGCCCTTTTCTTCCAGAACCTGGTCCCATTTCTTGAGCAACTCGCCATAATTCGCCAGGTAATACGCGATGGCCTCATCGACCGAACTGTCCAGCGCCTCGCGTTCCTCGTCGCTCAGGCTGTCATAGGCGTCTATGTTCACCACCACCGGGCAGTTCACGGTGCCGGGGTTCAAATTGGCCGTCCACCAGTCGGCCTGATTGATGGTGCCAAATGACAGATGCGCGTGCTGGGCAAAGGCCACTGTATCCACAACGCCCGATTCCATCGCTTGATAGGCCTCGGTCGCGGTCACCGAGGTCGGAACCGCGCCAACGGCGGTAAACGCCTCGCCCAGCCCGCCCGTGGCCCGCACCCGCATGCCCTCGAATTCGCTCAACTCGTCGCGCGGCTCGCCGGTGCCGACGATATTGTATTGTGGCATCGGGCTGGTCATCAGCAGCTTTGCATTCCACTGCGCCATTTCTTCCTGCACTGCCGGATGGGCATAGATCGCGTGGCTGACCGCCACTTCCTGATCCAGGTTCTCGACCCCGAGGAAGGGCAGTTCCAGCACCGTGATCAGGCGGTTCTTGTCCGGGTGATAGCCCGCGCAGAACTGAGCCATCTCGAAAGCACCGATGGATATGCCGTCCAGGTTCTCGCGGTTCTTGGACAGACCACCATAGCTGACATTCATGGTGAATTCGCCACCTGTCTTTTCGCTGACAAGTTCGGCGATCTTTTCGATATGCTCGGTAAACGCGCGCCGTTTGCCCCAGACCGACACGTTCCATTCGGTCGCCGACGCTTCGGCCACGAAAGACATCGCCACGGCCGCTGCAACGGCTCCGCACTTCCAGTTCTTCATCGATAACTCTCCCTTTGTGCTGCCCGTTTCTCAGACAGCTTGAAGGGAAGGCTAACGTGGCGCTCCGGATATGCCAAGCCCCTGCCCTTTCTGCGACTCGCAATATTCGATCAGACGCAAAAGCCCCGGAAACCGCTGTCGGCCCGCACAGGCGGACAACGACCTGTACAAAATGTCACACCGGAAAATGAGACAGGATGACGCAACGACACCCTTGCGACAGGCGGGTTCGCCCACGTCGCGCACCAAACAGTTAACAGACAATATCCTGCGCTTTAACGAAAAATTTTCACGTCGCTTAAAAAATTTACATTCCACGCGGGTGTTCTGAAATTGATTTACAAATAAATCGTTTGTTTATTGATGTTTATTCCAATATTTTCAGACATGGGTATTATTTGCATCAGGAGCGCATCAGGAGTTATCTCCAGGGTGCGGCCCGGCAACGGGCGAATGATCACAGCAAGGGGGAGGAGGCTCATATGAGCACCAAAGCAGCAATCGACACATCCGAAGACCGAGTCTATCCACCTTCGCCAGAGACGACCGCCCATGCGCTGATCGATGCCGCCGCATATGACCGCATGTATGCCGCGTCGATCCAGGACCCCGAAGCGTTCTGGGATGAGCATGGCAAACGGATCGACTGGATCAAGCCCTATACCAAGGTGCAGAACACCAGTTTTGAACCGGGAAATGTCGATATCCGCTGGTACGAAGACGGCACCCTGAACGTCAGCGCCAACTGCGTTGACCGGCATCTTGAAACGCGCGGCGATCAGACGGCCATCATCTTTGAGCCCGACAACCCCGAAGACCAAGCCCAGCACATCACATACCGCGAGCTGCATCGCCGGGTCTGCCGCATGGCGAACATCCTTGAGACATTGGGCGTGCGCAAGGGCGACCGTGTTGTCATCTACCTGCCGATGATCCCCGAAGCGGCCTATGCCATGCTGGCCTGTGCACGCATCGGCGCGATACACTCGATCGTCTTTGCCGGGTTCAGCCCCGACGCGCTTGCGGCCCGTGTCAACGGCTCTGATGCCAAACTGGTGATCACCGCCGATGAAGCCCCGCGTGGGGGCCGCAAGACGCCGTTGAAATCCAACGCCGACGCCGCATTGCTGCATTGCAAGGACACGGTCAAATGCCTGGTGGTGAAGCGCACCGGCGGGCAGACCACCTGGGTCGACGGGCGCGATTTCGATTACAACGAAATGGCGCTGGAGGCCGACGATTATTCGAAACCCGCCGAGATGAGCGCCGAGGATCCGCTGTTCATCCTGTATACCTCGGGCAGCACGGGCCAGCCCAAGGGCGTCGTGCACAGTTCCGCCGGGTATCTGGTGTTTGCCTCGATGACCCATGAATACGTCTTTGATTACCACGACGGCGATGTGTTCTGGTGCACGGCGGACGTGGGATGGGTCACCGGGCACAGCTATATCGTCTATGGTCCGCTGGCAAATGGCGCCACGACCGTGATGTTCGAAGGCGTCCCCACCTATCCGGACGCCAGCCGGTTCTGGCAGGTGTGTGACAAACACAAGGTCAACCAGTTCTACACCGCGCCAACCGCGCTGCGCGCGCTGATGGGTCAGGGCAATGCCTTTGTCGAGAAATGCGACCTGTCCAGCTTGCGCATCCTGGGCACCGTCGGCGAGCCGATCAACCCCGAGGCCTGGGCCTGGTACAACGACGTGGTCGGCAAGGGCAAATGCCCGATCGTGGACACATGGTGGCAGACCGAAACCGGCGGTCACCTTCTGACCCCCCTGCCCGGCGCGCACGCAACCAAGCCCGGCGCGGCCATGAAGCCGTTCTTTGGCGTCAACCCGGTGGTTCTGGATCCGCAATCCGGCGAAGAAATCGACAGCTTCCCCTGCGAGGGCGTGTTGTGCCTGAAAGACAGCTGGCCCGGGCAGATGCGCACCGTCTGGGGCGATCATGAGCGGTTCGAAAAAACCTATTTCAGCGACTACAAGGGCTATTACTTCGCCGGTGACGGCTGCAAGCGTGACGCAGACGGCGATTACTGGATCACCGGGCGCGTCGATGACGTGATCAACGTGTCCGGCCACCGCATGGGCACCGCCGAAGTCGAAAGCGCGCTGGTCGCCCATGCCGCCGTCGCCGAAGCCGCCGTGGTCGGATACCCGCATGACGTCAAGGGCCAGGGCATCTATTGCTATGTCACCCTGATGAACGACCGCACCCCCAGCGACGAGCTGATCGCTGAGCTGCGCGGCTGGGTGCGTAACGAAATCGGTCCCATCGCCAGCCCGGACGTGATCCAGTGGGCCCCCGGCCTGCCCAAGACCCGGTCCGGCAAGATCATGCGCCGTATCCTGCGCAAGATCGCCGAGAACGACTTTGACAGTCTGGGTGATACCTCGACGCTGGCCGATCCGTCGGTTGTCGACGATCTGATCGCCAACCGGGCGGGATGAGAAACATGGACGCACACACGATGACCAAGCCCGCCGTCCTGATCCTGCTGGGCCCTCCGGGGGCCGGCAAGGGCACCCAGGCCAGGATGCTGGAAGAGAAATTCGGACTGGTGCAATTGTCCACCGGGGATCTGCTGCGCGCTGCCGTCGCAGCAGGCACCGAGGCCGGCCAGGCGGCCAAGGCGGTGATGGAAGCCGGCGAGTTGGTCAGCGACGAAATCGTGATCAACATACTGCGCGATCGCATGGCCCAGCCCGATTGCGCCAAAGGCGTGATCCTGGACGGTTTTCCGCGCACCACGGTGCAGGCCGAAGCGCTGGACGCGCTGCTGGCCGAGAACGGCCAGAGCATCAACGCCGCGATCAGCCTTCAGGTCGATGACGCGGCGATGGTGACCCGGATTTCCGGACGCTTCACCTGTGGCGCTTGCGGCGAAGGCTATCACGATACGTTCAAGCCGACGAAAGTCGCCGGTATCTGCGACAAATGCGGCGGCACTGACATGAAACGCCGCCCCGACGACACTGCGGAAACCGTGGCAAGCCGACTGGTTGCCTATCACGAACAGACCGCACCCCTGATCGCCTATTACAAGGCCAGGGGGGTGCTGAACTCCATCGATGCGATGGGGGACATCGACGCGATCGCCGCGGATTTGGGGGCGCTTGTGAAACAGGCCACGGCCTGACCTGAAACAAGACGGGCTTCGTCTCACAAGCCGCGAAGCCCATTACCACACCGGAAGAAGAAGGAGGAACCGCCATGGCGGACCAAACCACGCATGCCGCGGAAACGGCCCAGTCCGACAAGGACTACTGGGCGGCGAATGTGCGCATCATTCTGATCAGCCTCGTGATTTGGGCGCTGGTTTCCTTTGGGTTCGGCATCTTGCTGCGCCCGATGCTGTCAGGAATCACGGTCGGTGGAACCGATCTGGGTTTCTGGTTCGCCCAGCAGGGGTCGATCGTCGTCTTTCTGCTGCTGATTTTCAACTACGCATGGCGGATGAACAAGCTCGACGCCAAATACGGCGTCGCAGAGGAGTAAACGAAACATGGATCAGTTTACCGTAAACCTGCTGTTTGTCGGCGCAAGCTTTGCGCTCTACATCGGCATCGCGATCTGGGCCCGCGCGGGTTCCACATCTGAATTCTATGCCGCAGGACGCGGCGTTCATCCGGTCACCAACGGCATGGCCACGGCCGCAGACTGGATGTCGGCCGCGTCCTTCATCTCGATGGCCGGACTCATTGCCTTTACCGGCTATGACAACAGTTCGTACCTGATGGGCTGGACCGGAGGCTATGTGCTGCTGGCGCTGCTGCTGGCCCCCTATCTGCGCAAGTTCGGCAAGTTCACCGTGTCCGAATTCATCGGAGACCGCTTCTACAGCCCCACCGCACGCCTTGTGGCGGTGATCTGCCTGATCGTGGCTTCGACCACATATGTGATCGGCCAGATGACAGGCGTTGGCGTGGCCTTTGGCCGCTTCCTTGAAATCAGCAACTCCGCCGGTCTGTTGATCGGGGCATGTGTGGTGTTCGCCTACGCGGTGTTCGGCGGCATGAAAGGCGTGACCTATACGCAGGTTGCGCAATATTGCGTGCTGATCCTGGCCTATACGATTCCGGCGATCTTCATCAGTCTGCAACTGACCGGCAACCCGGTTCCGGCCCTTGGTCTGTTCGGCGACTATGCCCCCACCGGGGAACCTTTGCTGGCCAAGCTGGACGCAATCGTGACCGATCTGGGTTTCAACGAATACACCACCCAAAACGGTGACACGCTGAATATGGTGCTGTTCACGCTGTCGCTGATGATCGGGACCGCCGGTCTGCCCCACGTCATCATGCGTTTCTTCACCGTGCCCCGCGTTGCCGATGCGCGCTGGTCCGCGGGCTGGGCGCTGGTGTTCATCGCGTTGCTGTATCTGACGGCCCCCGCCGTTGGCGCCATGGCCCGTCTGAACATCACCGATATGTTCTGGCCCAATGGCACCGATGCCGAAGCGGTGTCGGTCGAAGAAATCAATACCGATCCGCGCTATGACTGGATGGCCACCTGGCAGAAAACCGGCCTGCTTGGCTGGGAAGACAAGAACGGCGACGGCAAGATCCAGTACTACAATGACAAAGCCGAAGGCATGCAGGCAAAGGCGGTCGAGAATGGTTGGGAGGGCAACGAGCTGACCAACTTCAACCGCGACATCCTGGTTCTGGCCAACCCCGAAATCGCCAACCTGCCCGGATGGGTCATCGGTCTGGTGGCTGCCGGGGGGCTTGCGGCGGCCCTGTCCACCGCTGCCGGTCTGCTGCTGGCGATATCATCTGCGGTCAGCCATGACCTGATCAAGGGCCGGTTCGCGCCTGATATCTCGGAAAAGGGCGAATTGATGTCCGCCCGGATCGCCATGGCTGTGGCCATCGTGATCGCGACCTACCTGGGCCTGAACCCTCCGGGCTTTGCGGCGCAGACAGTGGCATTGGCCTTTGGCCTTGCGGCGGCGTCGATCTTCCCGGCCCTGATGATGGGCATCTTCTCCAAGAAGGTGAACAACACCGGCGCCGTGGCGGGCATGCTGGCCGGTCTGGTGGTGACGCTGGTCTATATCTTCCTGCACAAGGGCTGGTTCTTCATCCCCGGCACCAACAGCTTCACGGATGCCGATCCGCTGCTGCTGTCGATCAAGTCGACATCCTTCGGCGCTGTCGGTGCGATGATCAACTTTGCCGTGGCCTATGTGGTGTCCGGCATGACCAGTCCGCTGCCGGATGACATCAAGGAGCTGGTCGAAAGCGTGCGGGTGCCACGCGGTGCCGGAGCAGCGGCGGCCGACCACTAAACAGGCAAATTGCAGGCGGCCCCCCCTTGGTGTCGCCTGCATCTTCGGTCCCGCCGCTTTGTGCCGTGCGGGGCCGGTGGTTTTTCAGACAGCGGATACGTTCATGTCCTTATCCCTTCGTGACTTGCGGTATTTTCTGGTCTCGGTGCATCCGTATGACAGCCTTGAACCGCAGGTTCTGGACGAGCTGATCCCGAAATTTCGCATTCAAACCCTTTCAGCCGGCGACACCGTCTATGAACGGGGCGCGCAACTGGACGGTCTGTACCTGGTGCATGCGGGCGAAATCGAGGTGCGTGACGAGACCGGCACACAAGTTTCCCTGCTGGGACCGCGCAATTCGTTCGCGGAACGCGGGCTGATACGCGACGGCATTGCCGCAACCTCGGCCCGTGCCGTCGCGGACAGCGTCCTGCTGATGCTGCCGCGCGCGGATTTCGAACACCTGCGGACAACCCAATCCATGGCCGCCCGGTTTTTCGACCGTCGCCGCAACGCCCCGCGGCGTGGCAGCGATCTGGCCACCAGCCGGGTGGACACCTTCATGGCCGCAAAGCCGGTGACCTGCCCCCCTGAAACCACCGTGCAACAGGCGGCAAAGCTGATGCACGGGCACCATATTTCGTCCGTCTGCATTGTCGAGGACAGCGTCCTGGCCGGAATTGTGACCAACCGTGACCTGACCGGCAAGGTGCTTGGCGCAGGGTTGCCCGGCACGACCCCGGTTGACCAGGTCATGACCACGGCCCCGCTGACCCTGTCGCCCGCCGATATCGGATCGGACGTGTTGCACGCGATGATGGAACACCGCATCGGCCACACTCCCATTGTACAGGACGGGAAACTGGTTGGCATCGTCACGCAAACCGATCTCACGCGCTTTCAGGCGGTCAGTTCCGCCGAACTGGTCAGCGCCATCGCCCGTGCGGAATCCGCCGCCGAAATCGCCCGCGTCACGGCCGAAATCCCGCGCCTTCTGGTGCAGTTGGTCGCCGGTGGCAACCGGCACGAGATCGTCACCCGGCTGATCACGGACATCGCCGACACCGCAACACGGCGTCTGCTCAATCTGGCAGAAACAGAGCTTGGGCCAGCGCCGGTGCCCTATCTGTGGCTTGCATGTGGCTCGCAAGGGCGACAGGAACAGACCGGCGTCTCGGATCAGGACAATTGCCTGATCCTGGATGACGCGGTCACCGCCACGCAGATGGCATATTTTTCGAAGCTGGCCAGATATGTCTCGGACGGTCTGGATCTGTGCGGCTATTTCTATTGCCCCGGCGACATGATGGCGACCAACCCGCGCTGGTGTCAGCCGCTGCGGGTCTGGCAACAGTATTTCCGGAACTGGATCGCCAAACCGGACCCCGAAGCACAGATGCTGGCAAGCGTGATGTTCGATCTGCGCCCGATCGGGGGGGACGGGCGTCTGTTCGAACGGCTGCAGAAGGACACATTGGCCGAGGCCGGGCGGAACTCGATCTTTGTGGCCCACATGATTGCCAATTCCCTGAAACACACCCCGCCCCTGGGGCTGTTGCGGGGGTTCGCGACGATCCGCTCGGGCGAGCATCGCAACACGCTGGATCTGAAGCTGAACGGCGTCGTGCCCGTGGTCGATCTGGGCCGGATCTATGCTTTGCGCGGCGGTCTGACCGCGATCAACACCCGTGCCCGCCTGCAGGCCGCCGCCTCTGCCGGGATCACGTCACCGGCGGGTGCGCGCGATCTGCTGGATGCCTATGACCTGATTGCCGAAACCCGGCTGACGCATCAGGTGGCCTGCGTCAAAGCCGGTGTCAGGCCCGACAATTTCATGGCACCTTCCGCCCTGTCCGACTTTGAGCGCAGTCACCTGCGCGATGCGTTTGTCGTGGTAAAGACGATGCAAGCCGCAATCGGGCACGCGCGCGGATTGCCCGGATAGACACCATGCCGGTGGATCCCCCTTTGGCGGGGATCGTCACGGCAACAACAGGGGGCGTTTTCTGACCCCGGGGGAGAACCTGGATGTTTCTGGAACTGATTGGAACGGTGTTTGCGGGGATCGCAATGGCGGGGATCATCATGGGGATCAATCGCCTGACCGCAGGGCGGCTGCCCCGTTGGGCCGCACCGGTTGCCGGCGGGCTGACCATGATCGCCGTCACCATTTTCATGGAATACAGCTGGTACGATCGCACCGCCACAGGCCTGCCCGACGGTGTGGAGGTCGCACAGGCGGTCCCCAAACACAGCCTTTATCAACCGTGGACCTATGTTTCGCCCTATGTGGACAGGTTTGTCGCCGTTGACGAACATTCACTGAAACGCAACCCCGATCAGCCAGGCCAGCGGATCATTGATCTGTATTTCTTCGGCCGCTGGGCGCCGTCAAGGAAGGTGCCGGTTGTGTATGATTGCGCTGAACATCGGCTGGCAACCCTGATCGACGGAATAGAGTTCGGCCAGAACGGAGAGATCCTCAACGCCGATTGGCGTGGTGTTGCAGCCGATGATCCGGTGCTGACGGCGGTTTGCGAGGTGTCGTGATGCTGACCCGTCTCAGCCTTCGTATGCGGATATTCCTGTTCTTTTGTCTTCTGGCCGTCAGCGGTGTCGCCATCAATGCCATCGCGCTGCTGATCGGATATCGGCGCGCGGGCAGCACCGGCATTCCGGACGCATTCATATTCGCCGGCCTGCTGAGCGGTTTTGCCATGGTGGCATTGACCACGGCGGTGTGGCTGTTGTTTGACGAGAACATCGCCAAGCCAATCCAGCGTCTGGCCGCCCAGATGCGGGTGCGGGCAGATGCAGGCGTTCGGGACGATATCGAACTTGATGGGGCGCGCTATCTGGGGGATCTCGCGCCGGCGGCGCATGCGGTCGCGGGCCGGTTGGGCGACACGGCCTTGCAAACCGCAGCGGCGGTTGCGTCGGAAACCGCGCGCCTGTCAGCCGACCAGGAACGCCTGACCAGACTTCTGACCGAAATCCCGGTTGCGATCGTTCTGGTCAACCCGGCGCATCGGATCGTGCTGTATGACGATCAGGCCGCCCAGGTTCTGGCCCAGGTCGCGCCGGTCCGGCTGCACGCATCGCTGTTTGACTATATCGCACCTGACGCGCTGAGACGCGGATATCGCGAACTGGAGCGAACCGGCAAAGAAACCCGCTGCACCATCCTCGGTGCCGACGGAGTCCAAAGCCATGAAGTGCGGCTGAAACCTCTTGGCGACGCACCGGGATATCTGTTGATTTTCGAAACCTCCGAGATCCGGATCGCGCCAGACGCGCCGCGCCCGCTGGTTTATGATTTTGATCTGCTTGATCCGCGCGAGAATGCCTCGTTCCTGGACCGCGATCTGTCGGAGCTGTGTTTCGTGGTATTCGACACCGAAACCACCGGTTTGCTGCCGCACAAGGACAAGGTGGTCCAGATTGGCGCGGTGCGGGTGGTGCGCGGGCGCATCATCCCCGGCGAATCCCTGGATCTGCTCGTGAACCCGGAAATCCCGATTCCCCCGGCCTCAAGCCGGGTACATGGCATCACCGACCAAATGGTCAGCGGCGCCCCCTGTATCGACCAGGCCGGGCGGGTTCTTCACGATTTCTGCCGCGACGCCGTGATCGTGGCCCACAATGCCCCGTTCGACATGGCCTTTCTGCACCGCCACGACGGGCAGATGGGCGTTTGCTGGGACCACCCCATTCTGGATACTGTGCTGCTGTCCGCCGTTCTTTTCGGCATTACCGAAACCCATTCGCTGGACAGCCTGTGCGAACGGCTGGGCGTCACCATCCCCGAACCCCTGCGCCACACCGCCTTGGGGGACGCCCGGGCCACGGCCGAAGCACTGTGTCTCATGCTGCCAATGCTGAAAGCGCGCGGCATGAACACGCTGGGCGACGTGATCGGCGAGACCCGCAAACACGGCAGGCTGCTGAAAGACCTGAACTGAAGGCCCCATCCCGGCATTGCCACGCCCCGGGCATGGACAAAGCACAACAGGCATGGCACCCAGCGCATCAAACCAACTGACGCGCAGGCCCATGTCCGACAACAGCTTTATTCCCGGTCCCGACACCGAGCTTGCCTACCGCGATGCGCTGGGGTGTTTCGGCACCGGCGTGACCGTGGTGACAGCACGGTCGGCGACCGGCCCGATCGCGATGACGGCCAATTCCTTCGCCTCGGTGTCCCTGCACCCGCCGATGGTGTTGTGGTCCGCCTCGCGGAATTCGCTGCGCCACGACGCGCTGACCGGTGCCACCGACTACGCCATCCATGTGATGGCCAAGGATCAACAGGACATCGCGCTGCATTTTGCCCGCTCGGGCCATGATTTCAGCCCGATAGACTGGTTCGAAAACGAGAACGGCACCCCGATCCTGCGGGGGTGTCTGGCGCGTTTCGAATGCCGCCGCTCGGCGCTGCACGTCGCGGGGGATCACACGATCATCGTCGGGACCGTCCTGCGCGCCGCGCGTGAGCCGGGAACCGGGCTGATGTACAAACGCGGCCAATACGGCGGCTTTCTCGAACTCTGACCGGCGCCCTGAACACCGCATGCGGTTCAGGCATCGTCCAGCGTGCCGTGAATGGCGATCTGATCCAGTTCGGCCGCCTGCGCCGCTATGGTTCTATAGATCTCGCGCACACCGGATGCGCCCAGTTCGCGCGACACCGTGATCAGGGTATTTGCGTCATGCTCTTCGCATAGATCAAGCATATGCGCGATCTCGTCGCGCGCGACATCTTCGGCGGCGGCAATCGACGGCGCGCCATAAAGATCGACGAAATGCTGCGCAAGTCCGACCGTCAGGGCCTTGACTTCGGGCGGTTGAATTTCGGTCACCGCGACAAAGGTCACGCGCCCAAAGGTTTCAAGCCCCAACCACCCGTTGGCAAAGGCCTGCCGGGCCTTGCCGGTCAGATCGGCCTCGGTCCAGTTGGAGAACTCGAACCCGCCTGACAGGCACCATTCGCCGGTGCGGGCGGGGGAATGAAAGACGTTCCGGTCACTTTCGTCGAAATGAATGGCGCGCGCCAGTTTCATGCCTTTACCTCCAGCAAATCGGTCAGCGGGACCAGATGGGTATTCGGACCATCCTTGAGCAACATCCCAAAGGCCTCGTCCACGCCCAGGAATGTGCCATTCAGCCCGCGACAGGCGACGGGTTCGCCCACGGCCGTCAACAGGCCGGCCCATTGTTCGTGCAGGGACTGATTGCCCTCTTCCGACCATCGGTTGATCCAGACCAGGGTGTGTCTGGCCCAGCTTTCCAGCAGATAGACCGGGACCACGCCGGCGCAGCCCTCGTCATTCAGGGCCGTGGTTTCGGGCGACAGGCCCGGATCCGTCCCGGTCTGCATCAACGCCACCTCAAGGCCGACCACCAGCCAATCCGGAACCGCATCAGGGCTGCAGGCGGGTGCCGCCGCGGTCATCCCGCCGCATTGCCCGCCGTTGACCAGGATCCGGCCTTCCCAGGTCAGTTGGACGGCGACCTCGGGCGGGGCCAGCGCCCCCAGCGCATTCTGAAACCCCAGACCGCAAACCGGCAGCATCGCCATTGCATCCCTCAACGCCACTTCGGGCGCAAACACCAGGGCCGCGCGCAAGCGGTCGGCCATCACGGAATGCACCAGGGTGCCGCCATGACAGCCCACAGCGGCCATGGCACAGGCCTTTTCAAATGGGTCTTCGTCGCTGCGCGCCCGAACACCGCGCAACAACGGCGGAAAACGCGGCGCTTGCGTCACGCGACCCCCTTGGCAATCAGGTTCCGGGCCACCAGACGGAATCCGGCGGACTGCGCACTGTCGGGTTTGGAGACCACGATCGGAGCCCCGCCGTCCGATGCCATGCGGATATCCAGGTGCAACGGGATCTCGGTCAGCAGCGGCACACCGATCTTTTCCGCCTCGGCGGCCACGCCGCCATGTCCGAACACATGCTCTTCATGGCCGCATTTGCTGCAGATATGGGTCGACATATTTTCAATCATGCCCAGAATCGGCGTCTTCATCTGCGCGAACATATCCATGCCCTTGCGCGCATCCAGAAGCGCCACATCCTGCGGCGTGGAGACGATAATCGCCCCGTCCACGGCAAATTTCTGCGTCAGGGTCAGCTGCACATCGCCCGTGCCCGGCGGCAGGTCGATCAACAGGACATCCAGCGCGCCCCATTGCACCTGGGTCATCATCTGCTGCAGCGCACCCATCAGCATCGGGCCGCGCCAGACGACCGCCTGATCGTCGTTGGTCATCAATCCCATCGACATCATCGTGACACCGTGGTTGCGCAGCGGCAGGATGGTCTTGCCATCCGGGCTGGCGGGACGTCCGGACACGCCCAGCATGCGGGGCTGGCTGGGCCCGTAGACATCCGCGTCCAGCAACCCGACCCGCCGCCCTTCGGCAGCCAGCGCACAGGCCAGGTTGGCCGCCACGGTGGACTTGCCGACGCCGCCCTTGCCCGAGGCGATCGCAATGATCCGGTCCACACCGGGAACCGGCTGCGGCCCTTGCGGTTCTGCCTTGCGGGCCGGTTTGAGATCCGGCGGCGCTTTCTGGCTGTGCGATGTCATCAGGGCAGACACCGACGAAATTCCATCCAGCCCCTGCACGCGGGATTCGGCCTCGGCCCGCACCGGTTCCATGGCCTGAGCCCGGGCCGGGTCGATTTCCAACACGAAGCGGACCGCGCCGTCCTCGACGGTCAGCGCCCGCACCAGACCGGCGGAAACGATATCCTGCTGGCTGGACGGGTCGGTGATCTGCTTCAATTCAGCAAGTACGGCGTCGCGCGTCGCCATGGGCTAGTCAGCCGCCTTGATCGTACCGGTCACGACATGCTCCACGTCCAGCCCGTCAATGGTCAGCACCATCTTGGCATCATAGGTCTTGCCGGCAGTCGCATCGGCATTGCGCATCGCTTCTTCGATTGCTTGCTGGCTGGTCACGCCCACCTGTTTCAGGAACTTGCGCATCGACATGTTGAAATCATCACTCATTTCTCGTGATCCTCTTGGCTTGGTTGCGATTGACGCGACACGGCCCCGCCAACTAGGCTGGCCGAATGCGCGCGTTGTTTCTCTGCCTCACACTGGTGCTGAACGCCAGCCCCGTCACAGCACAGGAGACCTTGGGCCTGGCGGCGCCGCCCGCAGTGGTCGAAAGCGGCCTGTTGCAGCATATCCTGCCGCGATTTTCGCTCAAGACCTCTGTGCGGGTCGTGGCCGATGATGCCGGCGCGATGAGCCTGAATGCAAGCGGCCCCGGCACCCCCGTCTTTCACCGCGATGGCGTTACCTATTTTCTGCGCATCACAGACTCTGCCCCCCGCCAGCAGAGATTTCACGACTGGCTGACGTCCGAGATCGGCAAGAACACGGTGGACAGCTTTGCCCCGGATGGCGAACCTTTGTTTTCCGCCCGGTTCGAGACCATCGAAGTACGCGCCGAACCGACATTTGAAGGCGATGCCGCGCGGGGCGCGCAGCTGTCGTTGATCCATTGCGGCCGCTGCCACGTCGTCGGACCGCAAAACCGGATGAAAGGGCTGGATTCGACCCCGTCGTTTGCGGTGCTGCGCGGCTTTGCGGATTGGGACACAAGGTTTCAGGAGTTCTTTGTGCGCAAGCCCCATGCCGTTTTCACCCAGATACAGGACGTGACGCCGCCGTTTGATCCGGAACGGCCCTCGCCCATCGTTCCCGTGCGCATCACGCTTCAGGATCTGGATGCCATTCTTGCCTTCGTTGCCGAAACCGAAGCCGCTGATCTGGGTGCGCCCCTGCAAACTCAGTGATCCCTGCGGCTGGACAGGTAATCATCGGTGGTGCGGACCTGCGGTTTCTTCCCGCCCTGAAACGGGTTGTCATCCCGGCCGAACTGAACCTGAATCCGGCAATTGTCACACATCTGGATCATCCGGGCCTGCTGGCTGTCGGCAAACATCGGATGGGTTCCGGCCAGTTTTTCCATGATCCGCTCGACCGTCGATTTCACGCCAAACAACGATCCGCATTCGATGCAGGCAAAGGGCGCTTCCTCGTTCAGGACCTTTTGCGTCATGGCAGCGTCCGAAGTGTCCAGCTGCGGACGCAGGGAAATCGCGGACTCGGGGCAAATCGTTGCGCAGATGCCGCATTGCAGGCAGGCGTCCTCCTGAAACCTGAGCTGCGGCAGATCCGGATTGTCCATCAGGGCACCGGACGGGCACAGGGACACACAGCTCAGACACAGGGTGCAGGCATCAGTGTCAACCAGAACCGCCCCGTAAGGCGCGCCGGGGGACAGCGGGATCGGGGCCTTAGCATCGGGGTTCAATGTTTGCGCCGCCAGCCGGGCAATCTGGCGGCGATTGCCCATGGGCAATGCGGTTTCGGATAAACCGCTCATCTTTTCAGACTGATACAGCGCGTCGCTCATCTGATCCGGGTCGCGCTCATCCAGCAGGCTCAGCCGTCCGGGACCCGCGATCTCGGTCGCCAGGGTCAATTCGCGTTCCAGGGCGGCGCGCTCTGTCGTGGGGGACAGAAGGACCGTCACATCGGCGAACCCGTGCGTCAGCGCGGCCAGCATTTCGGCATGTCCGAAACCCGAAATCACATCCAGTTCCAGCGGAATCACATCCGCGGGCAATCCGCGTCCGAACCGGGCGGCCAGGCGGATGACCTCGGCGCCCTGCCCGTCATGAACCAGCAGCCTGGGATCCTGCCCCCCGGCATCGCGATAGCTGCGCGCCAGGGTCTCCATCCGGGCCAGCAGATGCCGCACCGGCGGGTCCTCATATGTGATCGCTGTCGACGGACACAGGGCCGCGCAAGCGCCACATCCGGCGCAGATCATCGGGTCGATGGCCACATGATCCCCGTCAGGCGTGATCGCACCCGTCGGGCATATGTCCAGACATCTGGAACACCCCGCCTGTCCGGCCCGCGAATGGGCACAGAGCGTTTCTTCCAGTTGAACGTAAAGCGGTTTCTCAAAGGTTCCGACCAGTTGAATTGCCGTGAATGCCAAATGCGCCACGGTCACCGGATCGCGCGGATGCGCGCGCAGGTATCCTTCGCGCTTGTCGGGGGCCGGCACCATCGCCGTGCCGCCGGTCAGATCGATCACGACATCACAGGCCGAACGCGCACCATCGCGGGGTTCGGTCAACTGAAACGCGCCGCGACCACCCGGGATCGGTTGCTGCAAGCCGTCGATGATTACCTCAAAACCGCCCAAGGCCCCGGTCAGACGCCGCACGCGCCCCCGCACGGCATCGAAGCTTCGGTCTGGCGGAAGATCGCTGTCATCCGTGATCAACGCCGTCACCGCCAGATCGGCAGCCAATCGTTCGGCCAACGGCAGAATCACCCCGCCCGGCCCCGCGATCAGGCAGACGCCGTGCGATGTGACGTCCATGCTGCGTGTGAAACTGGCGGGCAACAGGGATTCGGCAACCAGCGCGGCCATCTTGGGGCCCGCCTGCGCGCCTTGTTCCGACCATCCCGCCCGATCCCGAAGATCAACAAAGCCGGGGGGCTCCTTGCCCCGGTCCGCGGCAAGGTTCTCAAAGACCGCATGCTCCTGTTGGCAGGCGATAATGGCATCCCCTGCTTCGATCGCCCGGCTGGCAACCTCCAGTTGAGATGTGCAAAGTGCGGTCTGCACGCGCGAGCATTTCACCTGCGCATTGCCACCCACCTGGTCTGCGTCGATTGGCTGGCTGCCCATGCAATCACACAGAATCAAGGACTTGACCATGGAACCTCCGATCGCGCATCTCGGCCGACCCGAAATGCGCAAGAAGCCTAAGCCGATGCAGGGGCAAAGGTAAAGAGCGCCTTCTGTCTCATTTTTCATATGCCCGCCTGACCGGACAGCCGTCCCGTCAGCGGCCACACAATCAATGCATGTGCAGGCGCCCCGCAAGACCCGCTAGGCGGGTTTTGCTGCATACAATTGATATACAAATGAACTAAACATCTTGGCGCATGGGCATTTCTGTCCCATACTCATCGCGCAAGAGGGTAAAGATCCCTCTCGGGAGAGAACGCAGTGACAAAATCCGCCGGCATACATCTCGAGATGCCTTTGGGGATCGTCGTACGGAAACAACCGGGTGCGACCCGTTGGGCGAAATGGAACTGGACCGCCGTTGCGGTTTTGCCGGGTGCCGCCCCTGCGGATTGGACAGTGCTGCGTCAGGAAGGCGAAACAACCGAATACCATGCCGCCACCGTGCGCCTGACCCTGTGGGCCAGCGACGCGGATGCCTATATGGCCAATCTTTCCGATGAGGTGCCGTCGATCTATGTGGTGATGCGCAGGATAGACCATGGCGAAACCCCGCTTGAGATCACCGTGGCCACGGCCTCCCCGTTTGAGGGGCAGGATTACGCGGACTCCGGCGAAGATATCGTCGAAAAGGTTCCGATGCCCGACGGGTTGATTGCCTGGGTGCGCGATTTCACCCTGGCGCATCATCAGGAAGATCCCTTTGTCAAACGGCAGCGCGACAAGGCACGGGTGGATCTGTGCGAAGACGGCAAGGGCGACGCCCGCATCCGCCAGGATTCCGATGTCTACCGCGCCCCCAGACGGGTGATGCAATGAGCGGCGCCAACGATTTCTGGAGCCGCCGCCGCGCGGCGGTTCAGGCCGAACAGGACGCCGAGGCGCAGACCCTTGCCGCCCGGGCCGAAGCCGAACAGCAGGCCGATCTGGACGCGCGGGATGACGCGCAGATCCTGGCCGATCTGAACCTGCCCGATCCGGAGGATCTGGTTTTGGGCGACGACATTCGCGGGTTCATGACCAAAGCCGTGCCGGATCGTCTGCGCCGTCGCGCGCTGCGGCGGTTGTGGCGCCTGAACCCGGTCTTGGCCAATCTGGACGGGCTGGTGGATTATGGCGAGGATTACACCGACAGCGCGACCGTGGTGGAAAACCTGCAAACCGCCTATCAGGTCGGCAAAGGCATGATGGCCCATCTGCAGGAGATGGCCCGCGACACGGATGAAACCGACGCCCCGCCCCCGGACGAACCTCTGCCCGCAGTAGATCCGGTGCCCGCCGCGACGCCGGACTCGACACAGGAAGAACCAGAGACGATACTGGCGCTGGAACACGTCGAACCCGAAGCCCCGCCGACGGCTTCCGTTCCGCGCCGTATGCAGTTCGATTTTTCCGCTTGCGATACGGACAACCGGAGAATCTGAATGACCCAGACCGCCGAAATGCCCACCGACATCACGCCCGAAGATCGGCTGCGCGCCGATTTCTACAATTTCCTGGGCGTGCTGCTGGCCGCTCCGCCGACACCGGCGGTGTTGGAGCAGATGGCCGGGCTGACAGGCGACGACAGCGAACTGGGTCAGGCGGTTCAGGGCATGTCCCGTGTCGCCCGGGTGACGAAACCGGCGGCGGCGGAACGGGAATTCAATGCCCTGTTCATCGGGTTGGGGCGCGGCGAGCTGTTGCCCTATGCCAGCTACTATCTGACCGGGTTCCTGAACGAAAAACCCTTGGCCAAATTGCGCGGCGACATGGCCGCGCGCGGGATCACCCGCGCGCCGAATGTATATGAACCCGAGGACAACATCGCCAGCCTGATGGAAATGATGGGCGGCATGATCGTCGGACGCTTTGGAACGCCGGTTCCGCTGAACGATCAGAAAACGTTCTGGTCGCGCCATATCGGTCCCTGGGCCGGGCATTTCTATTCAGACCTCGAAGCCGCCGAGAACTCGGTTCTGTATGCTTCGGTCGGTGCCGCCGGGCGCTGCTTCATGCAGATCGAACGGGACGGGTTCCGAATGGTAAAGGATTAGGAAGGCCGCGCAACACACCGGAACAAATAAAAAAGACGAGGAGATCAACCCATGAAAGAGACACCGAAAGACAACAGCAATCGACGGGATTTTCTGAAACTGGCAGCAGTTGCGGCCCCCGGTGCCGTGGCTGCGACGGCTCTGGGAACGACGCAAGCCGAGGCCGCCGCCCCGGTGGACGAAACCCGCCTTCAGGACACCGCACATACCCGTGCGTATCTGGACTCGGCGCGGTTCTGACCCACGCGCCCGACACATGGACAACGCCCGGCACCCCCGGACGCGGTCAAACCCGGCGGATGGTTGAATGACTTCCTGAAACCGGTTGTTGAAATACCAAGCCAGCCATCCGTGGGCAGCAAGGGAGGAACAACACATGCTCAAGAAAAAAACCAACGGGATCGCCCCGCGCGCCCAACGGACCAGTCTGCTGTCAGAGGCCGCCGGAAAATCCGTAGATCGCCGCGCGTTTCTGCGCGGATCCGGGTTGACGATCGGCGGATTGGCCGCGATCGGCGTCACCGGAGGCACGGTAACAGCCGCAAATGCGCAAACCGCTGCGGTCACGGCCGTGGAAACCGTGAAATCGGTCTGTACGCATTGCTCTGTCGGCTGTACCGTCATCGCCGAGGTCCAGGACGGCGTCTGGACCGGGCAGGAACCGGGCTGGGACAGCCCGTTCAATCTGGGGGCACATTGCGCCAAGGGCGCATCGGTGCGCGAACACGCCCACGGCGAGCGCCGCCTCAAGTACCCGATGAAAAAAGAGGGCGGCGAGTGGAAGCGGATCAGCTGGGACCAGGCGATCAACGAAATCGGCGACGGTATGATGAATATCCGCGCCGAATCCGGACCTGACAGCGTCTACTGGCTGGGAAGCGCGAAACACAACAACGAACAATCCTACCTGTTCCGCAAATTTGCGTCCTACTGGGGCAGCAACAACGTGGACCACCAGGCGCGGATCTGCCATTCGACCACCGTGTCGGGCGTTGCAAACACATGGGGCTACGGCGCCATGACCAACAGCTATAACGACATCCACAACAGCAAGGCGATGTTCCTGATCGGCAGCAACCCCGCCGAAGCACATCCGGTGTCCCTGTTGCATCTGCTCAAGGCCAAGGAACAGAACAACGCGCCGCTTATTGTCTGCGATCCGCGCTTTACCCGCACCGCCGCCCATGCGGATGAATACGTGCGGTTTCGGCCCGGCACCGATGTCGCCCTGATCTGGGGCATCCTGTGGCACATTTTCGAGAATGGCTGGGAAGACAAGGAATACATCCGCACCCGCGTCTGGGGCATGGATCAGATCCGCGAAGAGGTGGCCAATTGGACGCCCGAGGAAACCGAGCGCGTGACCGGCACGCCGGGCAGCCAGCTACGCCGCGTCGCACGCACCCTGGCCAACAACCGGCCCGGAACGCTGATCTGGTGCATGGGCGGAACCCAGCACACCAACGGCAACAACAACACCCGGGCGTATTGCGCGCTGCAACTGGCGCTTGGAAACATCGGCACCGCAGGCGGTGGCGCCAATATCTTCCGGGGGCATGACAACGTGCAGGGCGCGACAGATCTGGGTGTCTTGTCGCATACCCTGCCCGGCTATTATGGGCTGTCCAAAGGCGCCTGGGCACATTGGGCCCGCGTCTGGGAGGAAGATCCCGAATGGCTGTCCGGCCAGTTCGACAAGATCACCGACAAGGACGGCAAAGAACAGTCGCTGCAATATCTGACCGGGATTCCCGTCAGCCGCTGGATCGATGGCGTTCTGGAAGACGCCGACAACATGGATCAGCCCAACAAGCTGCGCGCCATGGTGTTGTGGGGCCACGCGCCCAACAGCCAGACCCGTGGCAAGGAAATGAAGACGGCGATGGAAAGGCTGGACATGCTGGTGGTGGTCGACCCCTATCCCACCGTGTCCGCCGTGCTGCATGACCGCACCGATGGTGTCTATCTGCTGCCGGCCTGCACCCAGTTCGAAACCCGCGGCTCGGTCACGGCCTCGAACCGCAGCCTGCAATGGCGCGACCGGGTAGTGGCACCGCTGTTCGAATCCAAGCCTGACCACGAAATCATGTATCTCTTCGCAGAGAAGTTCGGCTATGCCGACCGCATGTTCCGCAACATCGGCATGGACAGCGAAACCGAGCCCAATGTCGAAGACATCACCCGCGAGTTCAATCGCGGCACATGGACCATCGGCTATACCGGCCAAAGCCCCGAGCGGCTGAAGCTGCACATGGCCAACCAGCACACGTTCGACCGCACCACATTGCGGGCGGTGGGCGGTCCGGTGGATGGCGAAACCTATGGGCTGCCATGGCCCTGCTGGGGCACGCCCGAAATGGGCCATCCCGGCACCCATCGGCTGTATGACATGTCCAGGCCGGTCGCCGAGGGCGGGCTGACCTTCCGCGCCCGGTTCGGGGTCGAACGCAATGGTGAGAACCTGCTGGCCGAGGGTGTCTATTCGGTCGGCTCGGAAATCCAGGACGGATATCCGGAATTCACCATGCAGATGTTGATGGATCTGGGTTGGGATGGTGATCTGACGGCCGAGGAACGCGCGGTGATCGACGGCATTGCCGGTCCCAAGACCAACTGGAAGACCGACCTTTCTGGCGGGATCCAGCGGGTCGCGATTGCCCATGGCTGTGCGCCATTCGGCAACGCCAAGGCGCGCACGGTGGTCTGGACCTTCCCCGATCCGGTGCCCAAGCACCGCGAGCCGCTCTATACGCCGCGGCGCGATCTGGTTGCGGATTACCCGACCTATGAGGACCGCAAGTTCTATCGGCTGCCGACGATGTATGCCTCGATCCAGAAGAACGACTTTTCAAAGGATTACCCGATCATCCTGACGTCGGGACGTCTGGTGGAATACGAAGGCGGCGGCGAAGAAACCCGGTCCAACCCCTGGCTGGCCGAATTGCAGCAGGACATGTTCGTCGAGATCAACCCGCGCGATGCCAACAACCTGGGGGTCCGCGACGGTGCACAGGTCTGGGTCGAAGGGGCCGAAGGGGCCAAGGTCAAGGTCATGGCCCTAGTCACCAACCGGGTCGGTGCAGGCGTTGCCTTTATGCCGTTCCATTTCGGCGGTCATTTCCAGGGGCAGGACCTGCGCGACAAATATCCCGACGGGGCCGATCCCTATGTTCTGGGCGAAAGCTCGAACACGGCACAGACCTACGGCTATGACAGCGTGACCCAGATGCAAGAGACCAAGTGTACTCTTTGCAAGATCTCGGCAGCATAAGGAGGAAGAGACATGGCAAGAGCAAAATTTCTCTGCGACGCCGAACGCTGCATCGAATGCAACGCCTGCGTCACCGCGTGCAAGAACGAACACGAAGTCCCATGGGGCATCAACCGGCGCCGGGTGGTCACCATCAATGATGGCGATCCCGGCGAGCGGTCGATTTCGGTCGCCTGCATGCATTGTTCCGACGCGCCCTGCATGGCGGTCTGCCCGGTGGACTGTTTCTATCAGAACGAAGAAGGTGTTGTGCTGCACAGCAAGGATCTGTGCATCGGCTGCGGTTATTGCTTTTACGCCTGCCCCTTTGGTGCGCCACAATATCCGCAGGCGGGCAATTTCGGATCGCGCGGCAAGATGGACAAATGCACCTTCTGCGCCGGCGGACCGGAAGAAAACCATTCCACCGCCGAGTTCCAGAAATACGGCCGCAACCGCATCGCAGAAGGCAAGTTGCCGATCTGCGCCGAGATGTGCTCGACCAAGGCACTGCTGGCTGGTGACGGTGACGTTGTATCCGGCATCTATCGCGAACGGGTCGTGGCCCGCGGCTTTGGATCCGGCGCATGGGGCTGGGGCACGGCCTATGACCAAAAAGGCGGCTGACGCCGTCTTTCGGGATTAAATCGGGGCGGCCCCTTTCTGCGGGCCGCCCTTTCTGTCCACCGACCATGAGGTGATCAGCCATGTTGCGCGCATTTCTTTCCATCTTCCTGTGTATTGCTTTGGCAACCGGCCTCGCCGCCCAGGCACCTGCACCGGAACAACCGGTTGATCCGCGCGCCGCGACCGGAGGCGCGCAAACGCTGGAAGACATTATGGCGCGTCAGCGGGGCGAGAAAGTGGACGACAGTTTTCGCCGCAGCGCGACGGGCGATCCCGATCAGGCCGCCGCCATTGCCGCGCAACTGGGCACATTGGGAGGCGCGTCCGACGCCGAAGTCTTCCGCGCCCTGCGGTACGGCACCGCGGATGTGACCGTCACCGCGCGCGGCCCGGCCGCTGGCGTGCTGATTCAGGATGGCGGCATGTGGTGGCTGGCATTTCGTCAGGGGCCGCTGGCAAAGTATGGGGCCTGGCTGTTGGGCGGCACTCTGGGTTTGCTGGCCCTGTTCTATGCGCTGCGGGGCAAGATCCGGATCGACGGCGAAAGATCGGGCCGCACGATTACCCGGTTCTCGGGTTTCGAACGGTTCGGGCACTGGCTGTTCGCCGGCAGCTTCCTGGTATTGGGTGCCACCGGGCTGATATCGCTGTTCGGACGCATGGTGCTGATCCCGCTGTTCGGACATCAGGCGTTCTCGACCCTGGCCGTGGCCAGCAAGTGGATCCACAACAACATTGCATGGGCCTTTATGGTCGGCCTGCTGATCGTGATCGTGAATTGGACCCTGCACAACATTCCCAATCGCCATGATCTGGTCTGGCTGGCCAAGGGCGGCGGTTTGTTCAGCAAGGGCGTGCATCCGCCCGCGCGCAAGTTCAACGCCGGGCAGAAGCTGATCTTCTGGGGCTGTGTGGTGTTGGGCCTGTCGATCAGCGCCTCGGGCCTGTCGCTTCTGTTCCCCTTCGAGATGCCGATGTTCGCCAAGACCTTTGCGATCCTGAACGACATCGGCGCGCCCGGATGGGTCGGTCTTGCCCCCCTGCCCGAACAATTGGCCGCCCAGGAGGAAATGCAATACGCCCAGCTTTGGCATGCGATCATCGCCTTTGTCTTCATCGCGATGATCTTTGCCCATATCTATCTTGGCACCGTCGGCATGGAAGGCGCGTTCGATGCCATGGGCACTGGCGAGGTCGATGAACAATGGGCCCGCGAACACCATGGGCTGTGGGTCGAAGAGGTCGAGGCCCGGCAGTCTGAAACCGGAACTGCAACACCCGCAGAATAGCAAGATGCTGCGCCATGCTGCGATCCTGCTTCTGACCCTCTGCCCGGCGCAGGCGAAGGTACAGGAATTCTTTACCCTCAAAGGCCACGGCGGGCCGATCATGGGGATCGCGACCGCTGCGGACGGGCGGATCGCCACCGCAAGCTTTGACAATGCGGTGGGGCTGTGGGACGGGCGCAGTCCTCAATGGTTGGATGGCCATGAGGCGGCGGTCAACACGGTCCTGTTTTCCGAGGGCATCCTGTACTCTGCAGGCGATGACTTTTCCGTTCGGCGCTGGCCCGAAGGCACCCCCCTGGGGCGGCACAAGGGCAAGGTGGTCGATCTCTGTGCGGTGCCTGGCGGCATCGCCACAGCCAGTTGGGATGGCAGCATCGGGATATGGCCGCGCACCGGCGGGACCGCGCGCATGTTGACGGGCCATGCCGCCGGGGTCAATGCGGTGGTTTATTCGCGGACCCGCGACCGGTTGTATTCGGCCGGTGCTGACGGAACGATCCGCGTCTGGGATCTGACCAGCGGCACGCAGGAACGGCAGTTGTTGCGGCACGGGTTCGGCATCAACGAGCTGATCCTGGATCCGCAGGAACACTGGCTGGCCTACGGCGCGGTCGATGGCGGAACCCGGATCATCGAGCTGGAGACCGGCGACACCCTGGCCGATCTGACGCTTGAGCGCCGCCCGGTCCTGGCGCTGGCGCTTTCCCCGCTTGGCGATCAGTTGGCGGTGGGCGACGGCGAGGGCTACATCATGATCGTGGACACGCAAGACTGGCGCATCACCCACGATTTCCGCGCCACACTAAAGGGGCCGATCTGGGCGCTGGCTTTTTCGGGCGATGGTCAAAATATCCATGCCGGTGGTCTGGACGACACGCTGTACAGCTGGCCGGTGGCCACGCTGGATCGTCACGGTCAAATGAACGTCGGCGACCGCAGTTTTCTGCGTGACCCCATGAGCATGAGCAATGGCGAACGTCAGTTCGCGCGCAAATGTTCCATCTGCCACAGTCTGGATCCCGGCAGCGCGCGGAGGGCCGGGCCAACCCTGTACCAGGTCTTTGGGCGCAGCGCAGGGGCGGTGGCGGATTATCAATACTCGGAAACTTTGGCGGAATCGGACATCATTTGGACCGAAGACAGCATAAACGCGCTTTTCGATCTGGGTCCGGATCACTACATTCCCGGCAGCAAGATGCCAATGCAACGCATCACCGACCCCAAGGACCGCGACGACCTGATCGCATATTTGCGCCAGGCCACCAGCAAGGAGCCAAGTGAATGAAAGCCATGTTTACCGCATTCGCCGCCATGATCCTGATCGCCGTCACGGCGTGGTTCGGTCTGGAACAGGCGGGCTTTTCCGCGGCTGACATGGGCAGCGGCGCAGCGGTGCGTCTGGATCACGAATGAACGACTACCTCACCACCCGGGAACTGGCCGATCTGCTGCGCATTGGTGAACGCAAGATCTATGATCTGGTAGCCAGCGATCAGGTTCCCTGTGTCCGCTCGGTGGGAAAACTGCTGTTCCCCCGCACCGAAATCACCGCGTGGCTGGCCGCGTCGCGCACCGGCCCACAGGTGGCACAACCGCCCCTGCCCCCAATTCTGGCCGGCAGCCATGATCCGCTTCTGGATTGGGCACTGCGGGAAAGCGGGTCCGGATTGGCCAGTTTCTATGACGGGTCTTATGACGGGCTGTCACGCCTGGCCGCACGGTCTGCCCAGGCGGCCGGCCTGCACATTCGGGAAGAAGACGGCTGGAACCGGACCGCCCTGCGCAATGAGATGGCCGAGGCCCCGGTTGTTCTGATCGAAATCGCCCGCCGTCAGCGCGGATTGCTGCTGGCTCCGGGGGTAACGGGAATTGACAGCTTTGCCGATCTGGCAGGGCGGCGCGTGATACTGCGACAGAACAGTGCCGCCAGCCAGCGCGAGTTCGACACACAACTGGCCGCCGTCGGGCTGAGCCATGACGACATCCAGACGCTGCCGCATCCTGCGCGGACCGAAGAGGAACTTGCGATTGCCCTGCATGACGGCAAAGCCGAGGCGGGTTTCGGATTGGGCGCACTGAGCGGGCTATACGGTCTGAGCTTCGTACCGCTTGGCGACGAACGCTTTGATCTCGCGGTTTGGCGGCGGGCCTGGTTCGATGCCCCGATACAGCGCCTGATGAAATTTCTGGCCTCACCCACATGCAAGGCGCGCGCCGGGGAATTGCCCGGCTACGATCTGAGCGGTCTGGGTACAGTGCACCACAACGGTGCCAGCGACTGATCCTTTGCCCGATCCGGCAGGAACGCCCATCGCCCATTGATTCCACATATCGTAAAACGGCAAAACACCCCGGCCAAATCACCCGGCAGGAGCCCATGGGGGGATCTGCCAGAGCGGATTGAACCGGGGCGCAAGATTGCCCGATATATCAATGATATATCGGGCAGCCTTTTCCTTTGTTACGCCGGAGCGACCACGTCACAGTAGTAGTCATCGGCGTCCGGGCATTTCGGGCTGTAGAGATCGTTTTCCACATCCCAGGAACCGATTGCGGTGTATCCGCCCGAGTCCAGACCATTGGCCGTGGCGTTGATGCCGACACCGCCCGCCAGATTGGCGTCCTGACCCAGCGAAGTGAACTCGGTCGCCGGGAAATCGAAGTCCACAACGTCCTGCCAGTTGATGTCCTGCAGGATGATCGTGTGACCACCGATCTCGATCCGCGTGTCGTTTGCCGCGGTTCCAACACCTTCGTCGCCTTCGCTGACCGTTGCTGCTTCGTCCAGCAACTCGAAGATCTTGGTGCGGATCTGAGCCATGGTATCGCCCAGCATACCTTCGGCGCTTTCATCGACATTGACACGGAAACCAAGAACGTCCTGATCTTCGTTGAAGTCGAAATCGGTGATGACATCGGTGCCGTCGTCTGACGAGAACGAGAAATCGTCACCGTCATAGGACAGGTTCAGGTTGGAGAAGAAGACATCCTTGCCGTTACCGCCGGTCAGGGTATCGTCGCCTTCGCCACCGTTGATGAAGTCATCGCCGTTGCCGCCATGGATGGTATCATTGCCGATACCGCCATCGATGCAGTCATCGCCGTTGCCACCGGCCATGTTGTCGTCGCCGGTTTCGCCGAACATGATGTCGTTCTGGTTTCCGCCATCCATGTTGTCGTTGCCGATGCCACCGAACATGGTGTCCTCGCCATTGTCACCGGACATCTGATCGTCGCCGGCCTGGCCGAACATGACGTCGTCTCCGCCGCCACCCGACATATAGTCGGCCGCATCCGCTTCGGCTGCACGCGACACATCCGGACCATTTTCACAGTCATAGGGTTTTTGCAGTTCAGGCAGTGGCGAATAATCCTCGCAGGAGCCATCCTGATCGACGTCCACCATGTCTGCATAACCGGTACCGCCGAACATGATGTCGTTGCCGGCGCCGCCGTTGACATAGTCGGTGCCACCGTTACCCTGCAGGATATCGTTGCCACCCTGGCCATTGACCGTGTCGGTGTCGTTGCCGCCCTCGACCCAGTCGTGACCACCGCCACCTTTCAGCAGATCGTTGCCGTCATTGCCTTTGATGGTGTCGTGGCCACCCTGACCGCAAACCGTGTCGTCACCGGTTCCGCCATAGATGGTATCGGCACCCGAGTTACCGCGGATGAAATCGTTGCCCTGATCACCTGTCAGGAAGTCCGAACCCGCGCCACCGACGATTTCGTCGTCGCCGGTACCACCCGAAATGCAGTCGTCGCCGCCCTGACCGTACAGACGGTCATCGGCGCCTTCGCCAAAGATCTGGTCTTTGCCGCCACCGCCATGGATGATGTCACAGCTCTCGTACTCGCTGTCTGCTTCAGGCGGCAGATGCTCGGGACATTCGCCGTCATGCTTGTGGGACTGCTCGCCGAACGCGATTTCCGGGCACGCCCAGTCTTCGTCGCAATCGTAACCCTCGATACCGGCGATGTTGCCGTTGTCCCCGAAGATGATGTCGTTGCCGGCTGCGCCGTCGATGATGTCGGCATCGCCGCCACCACGCATCAGATCGCTGCCCTGGTCACCATTCATGGTGTCCTTGCCTTCACCACCGCTCATGGTGTCGTTGCCGCGACCGCCGAACATCAGGTCGTCGTCGTTGCCACCAAACATGGTGTCATCGCCGCCCTGGCCGTCCATTTCGTCGTTGCCGTCTTCACCGTACATGCAGTCGTCGCCACCCTTGGTGGTGTCGGTGCCGTAGTTCAGGTTCGGACCCAGACCGGTGCGCACGTCGCCGTACATTTCGTCAGCGTCCGAGCCGCCGCGCATCAGGTCGTCACCCAAACCGCCGGCCATTTTGTCGGCGCCGCTCTGACCATCCATGCGGTCATTGCCGGAACCGCCATACATGAGGTCATAGCCAGTGCCGCCCCACATGCAGTCGTCGCCGCCTTCGCCGTCCATGCAGTCATTGCCGGCACCGCCGTCCATCCAGTCGTTGCCGTCGCGAGCGCTGTCGGTATCGATGGTGGCATCGTCGCCCGACATGATGTCGTCGCCGTATCCGCCCCACATGACGTCGGACTCGGAGCCGCCGATCATCTTGTCGTCGCCCCATTCGCCCCAAATGCAGTCGTCGCCCGACTCGCCGTTCAGGTAGTCGTCGTCGTTGTTGCTGGGCGGCAGCCAGTCATAGTCACCATCATATCCATAGATGTAGTCATCGCCGGATCCGCCATAGATGCAGTCTTCGCCATCCAGGCCCCACAGGCTGTCCTGGCCCTCTTCGCCGTTGATATAGTTGTCGTTCTCGTTGCCGAAGATCGAGTCATTGCCTCTGCCGGCCTCAACGTGATCTGCGTCAAAATCCGATGTCAGAGTTCCGACGTCGTCATCGTCCTTCAGCTGAAGGACGGCGTCCTTGAGATCCGGAAACGGTTTGTTCGGGTCGCATTCGCCCCAATAGTCATATGGTGTTGGATTACTTGGCATTGTTACAATCTCCGTTTGCGCAGATCCACCCCGGCAAACATCAACCGGGCTCTGCTGTTAAAAACGCCGCCGAAACGGCCTCGGTACGCGGGCGAATAACCGCCCATGTCCCGATTAAGCGTTGAAACCGTCCGCAAAACTGCCCCCATTCAGGGACAAAGTGACGTTTTTAAAGATTTTTGAGGTAAATTTTGTGCGTCGCGCATGCGCAAACGAAAATCGCGGAGCACACCCTGGGCGCGCTCCGCGATACTTTTAGAATCCGGCAGAAGAATCAGCCCCTTGGCGGAACTCAATCGCCTTCGCGCAACGCCGTTTCCAGGCCCGCCACGACCGGGCTGAGCAGATAGTTCGCCACCGTCTGCTCGCCGGTCGCGATCATGATTTGCGCAGGCATGCCCGGCAAGACTTCGACATCCGGCAACACGGCCAGTTCTTCGTCCGGAATTCGGATATTCACCTTGAAGTACTGCTTCCCGGTGTCTTCATCGGTGAAACTGTCCGCCGACACATGGGTCACCACACCTTCAACGGCGGGCGTGGTGCGGAAGTTGTAGGCGGTCAGGCGCACACGGGCCACATGGCCTTCGGCAACCTGGTCCACGTCTTCCGGGCGCACCCGGCCTTCGGCAATGAATTCAGCATCATCCGGGACGATCTTGAGAACCGTTTCGCCGTCTTCGATGACCTCGCCGGGCGATGTGAATTGCAGATCGATGATCTTGCCCGCCTGCGGGGCACGAACCAGACGACGTTCCTTGATGTCGTCATTGGCCACGATCCGCTGGCGCAGTTCGAAAATCTGTTGCTTCACCGCCTGGCGTTCGTCCGAAATCTGTTTGATCCGGTCGCGACGCACTTGCAGTACCCGCTCTTCGGTCTCGGCCACGCGCTGCCGCACACTGTCGATCTGGCTGGCCAGATAGTTGACTTCACCCAGAATGGCGACCTCGGCCTCGCGGCGCGACGTGTAACGGGTTTTGGTGATCAACCCGCGATCGAACAGGGTTTTCAGATCCTTGAGTTCATCCTGAACGATCTCAAGCCGCTGCGCCAGAGAGGCCCGGCGCGATGCCAGCCCGGCCAGTTGCTCTTCCTGTTCCTCGACCCGTTCACGCAGGATCGCGGCCTGCCCGTGCCACATTTCCCCGTTTGAAACAAACAGTTCCTCCTGGGTCTGCACGATTTCGGCAAAGGCCGGTCCGCGATCCATCAGAGATTTCAGTTCGTCCGAAAGAACCATCTCGTCCAGTCGGCGATACTCGGCCTCCAGACGGGCCTCTTGCGCCAGCAAGCTGACAAGTTGGTTGTACAGGATGCGATCCTGCGCCTGGGAAACCGTGTCGGCCAGAACCACCAGAACCTGATCCCGGTCCACATGATCGCCTTCCTGAACCCGGATTTCACGCACCAATCCGCCTTCCAGATGCTGCACTTCGGGCAGATCGCCTTTGACCTTGAAACTGCCCATCGCGATGACCGCGCTCTGGATCGAGGCCAGCGCGGCCCAAGATCCCAGACCGCCCCAGAAACCGGCGATCAACAAGGTCAGGATCAGCACCAGCCGCCCGATCCGGGTCGGGGGGTGAACAGCCTTCTTTTCAGCCCCCGGCATCTGATCCGGCAGCGCGACTTCACCTTTACGGGGTATGGATACAACACGGGTCATCGGGCACCCTCCTCGGCCAGTTGAGCGTCTTCGGGAACTTTACGTTTCAGGACAAAAACCTTGGACTTATCGTCCTCTTGCGTGACCTTGGCGGCCATAGGCTTAACGTCGCCGCCCAGCACCGCGTTGGACTTGCCAAAGCGCACCAGGCGTCCACGATCCATCAGCCCGGCGTGGTTCAGCACCTTCAGCACGCTCATGCGGTGGGTGACGACGATCACCACCGCCCCCTGCTGTGACATGGACCGGATCCCGGCGGCCAGGGCTTCTTCACCCGCGGGATCAAGGTTGGCGTTGGGTTCATCCAGAACCACCAGCTTGGGGTCGCCATAAAATGCGCGCGCCAGGCCGATGCGCTGGCGTTGTCCCGCGCTCAGAAAGTCTCCGTTCGGGCCAACCCGGGCATTGTAGCCCCCCGGCAGCGCCAGGATCAGTTCATGAACCTGCGCCCGTTTCGCGGCTTCGACCACCTTGCTGGGCTGGGCCTGGGCGTCCATCAGGGCGATGTTTTCGGCAATGGTGCCGTCAAACAGTTCGACCCGCTGGGGCAGATAGCCGATATTGCGGCCGATCTGCTCAACCGGCCAGTCGGTCAGGGCGGCATCGTCGATCCGCACATAGCCGCGCGCCAGCGGTTGCAACCCGACAAGGGCACGCACCAGCGATGTCTTGCCCGCGCCCGAAGGCCCGATCAGCCCCATCGTATCCCCCGGCTTGAGTTGGAAGCTGACATCCAGCACCAGCGGATCCTGACGCGCGGGCGACACGACCGTGGCGCTTTCAACCGACAGATATCCCTCTGGTTCCGGCAGTTCCATCTGCTCGCGTTCGATTTCGGTTTGTGCCAGCAATCCGTTAAGACGCTGCAATGCCAGACGCACCTGCAACAGGCTGCGCCAACCAGCAATCGATTGCTCGACCGGAGCCGCCGCACGGCCCAGCAGGATCGACGCCGCGATCATCATGCCCGGCCCCATCTGCCCCTGCAGAACCAGCACAACGCCGGTCGCCATAATGGCAATCTGCAACATCATCCGCACCATTTTGGCCAGCGACGTCATGGCGGCGGTGCGGTCCGTGGCCCGCGTGCCCAAAGCGATCGATGCAAAGGAAATCTGCTGCCACCGCTCTACCAAGGTTGATGTCTTGCCCATGGACCGCACGATGTCGGCATTGCGCAGCACTTCATCCGCAGTGGTATTGGCCTTGCGGACCGCATCCGAGGCATCCTTGGCGGATTCGCGCCCCGACAATTCGCTGATCACCCCCAACAGGAACAGAACCAGGATGCCGACGGTGGCCACGATACCCAGCAGCGGATGGAACATGTAGATCAGCAGGACGAACAGGATCGACCAGGGCGCATCCAGAAGCGCCGTGAACATCGGCGAAATCACAAAGCCGCGAATTTCATACAGATCGCGCACGGGCTGGGTGTCGGATGTGCCGCCGGTGCCCTTGACCACGGCACCCAGGATATCGGGACCGATATTCGCCTCCAGCCGATTGCCCAGCCGCGAAATCAGTTTCTGCCGCAAGGCATCAAACAGCATGAAGAACACCAGCGCGATGCCGGCCCCCACGGTCAACGCCACCAGGGTCGACATGCTGCCCGAAGACAGGACCCGCGAAAACAATTGCAGCATGTACAGCGGGGCGGTCAGAACCAGAAGATTGAGACAGAGGCTGGCCACGAACACGGCCATGATCAACCCGCGCTGCCCATCGAAAACTCGTTTGTTGCGCATAACAATATGCCCTTCAAAAAACCAACTAAAACAAAGGCCCGGCCCCAAAAGACATGCTATTCAGGGCCGGATGGGTCAGAGATTCAAATAGGCTCCGATCCGTGCGACCGCATTTCCGGCCTGTGATATCAAGGCCAGGACCGTATCCTGAAATATGGCTCCGATCGCGGTTCCGACGCATAGTGCCGCCAGCACCAGAACGATGCCCTTCCAACCGGAGCGCCGTTTGGTCTGAGCCGTTTGCAGACTCTCGGTGATCGACTTCTGCAACAGCGGCGCCAGTTCAATGCGCAATGCGCCCTCGAGACTGTTCAGCGTGGATTGCAGGTTTTCGAAACCAGCGCGTTGCTCGGCGGCGCGGGCTTCATCCGATGCGCCCAGCTCAAGGGGAAGTTTCTCAAACTTTTCCCCGATACGCTGGTGCAACTCGACGATATCACCCTGACGTGCATACCCGCCCAACCCCTGGCCAAGATGGCTGCGGATCCGGTCGAGATCGGAATCGGTCAACGTAGCCGGCGCGGGAGCTTTCGTGTTTTCGTCTTTCGGCGGATCCACGCTGACTCTCTGTTCATGGTTCTGTGTGGTTGCAATGTTCATAGCGAACGCTCCGCTGCCGACTGCCAGGTCAGCATCTGTGCCATCTCGGCACGGCAGGTCACATTCATCTTTGACAGCACGCGCTTGGCATATGTGTTGAAGGTCTCGACCTTGAGACCGGCGATTTCGGCGGCTTGCCGATTGGAATGTCCGTCACGCATCAATGCCGCAACGCGCGCTTCGGACCGGGTCAACCCCAGACGCATGGCCAGTTCCTCGATCCGCTTGCGTTCGGGCGGCATCGGCAACATTGCCAGATAAAGCTGCGCGCCACCCTGCGGTTCGCGATATGTCGACAACGACATCGGAACGCGGCCGGTCTTGTTGACTCCGCGCAACATCAGGACAAATTCAGACCTATCATCCGCATCCGCCTGGCGAAGTTCTGCAATCGCCTGACGCAAGGCACGCGTTTCCTTGTCCCGCATGCAGGCAACCCCCTGCGGGGTCTTGCGCAACAGAATGCCTTCGGACAGCAGCTCCCGTCCCGCGGCGTTGGACTTGATGACCTTGCAGTCCTCGTCCAGCACCAGAATCGAAGCGTTCACCTTCTGGCTGACCGCCCACAACATCGCATCATCGGACAGATCCGAAAGCGAGTTGCCGGGTTGCTGCACACAGACACGCCGCACTCCCGGCCACATCGTTGTCAGGAAATCGACAATCGACTCGGCGCTGTCCTTGCTGGTGACAGCGATCAGATCCTCGACGCCAAACTCAAATCGGCACCGAAACACCTGCCAGTTCCCATTTCCGGGACTGGCGTTTTTTGTCTCTGTCAATGAAATCAGAAATGAAGAATCTTCTATCGACAGACCGACAGGCTGAACCGATATCAATGCGCCAACGTCCTGTTCGACCTCAGCCGGACCACAAGGACAGGCTGCCGACATCGCAGTTGTTATTCCGACACGCATTCCCGTCGCGTCCAGGCAAATAGCGGACACCGGAAACTTCAACCCAACCAATTTCTCTAATAGTTCACAGTAAAACATTTGACCTGCTGAAAAAACAGATCGACCCAATACACTCATGCTACCCCCCAAAAGGCTCAGACTAAAAAACAACAACCTCCATGTTCAAATTCCACAATCCAATGTGGTCTCTATAATAAGATTAAATTTACACGCTTGGAAGTGTACCCAAAGTACTAATCCGCCAATTGCTGAAATGGATTGGATCGCCGCGTCAATGAGCGTTAGCGTATCCGCCCCGGTTGGCTAAAAAAATCCCGGACCCAGGGGACCCGGCCAGAGCAGAGACAGGCACCGCCGCGCCCAAAAGCAGTAGATTTGTGCAAAATTCCACCCAGAAGTACTAGAAATTCGGCTGTATTCACAAAATTCCGTGATTTCATTACCTTATCGGCGGAAATCCGCAGATGGATTGTATGATAGCGCAATCATCGTTTCAGGCCGGATCATCCGCCTAGTTGATTCGAATTTCTACCATAGGGTTATATGATTTATAGAGCATCACCTGATAGTTGCTCAATACCGCCCGATATCCCTTTCGTTTCAGCGGCTTGTTATTAGTTCTGGCAATTTTTACAGAATACGCCAATAATTCGAAAGGGGAGAGACATGCGCACGACTATTAGGTCGATAGCGCATCCCCACAGGTTTGTTTTGTTTTTAATTGCGGGATAATTTCGCATGCCGTTTATTATTGTGTCTCAAAGGCGCCTATTTGCCGAGACTCTTAATACCGTCCTTTCCCAGAATGGTCTGGATATATCAGGATTGTATCACTCATTGCCGGAAGTTCCGGATCGTATCGGGGATACGACGGTCATTCTACATGTCATACAAGGCGCATTTCCCGAGCCGAATGATATACATATGTTCCGCAAACGTGTCGGCAAATCCAAGGTTGTTCTGTTGGCCTCCACCTCGGTCATTTCCGAACTGGCCCGGGAATACGACGATATCGTTGACGCGCTGATTACCGATGATCTGTCTGCGGTTTCCCTGATCGGGTTGCTGTCAGCGGTGCAGCAAGGCTTCCGCGTGACCCTGCCCGATGGCCACGGCAACGGCGACACGCTTGCGACGTCGATGCCGGCAATGGCCGCCGCGTCCGACATGATCCAAAGGGCAGCGACCGACCCCCTTCAGGACCCGCGGATGTCAACCGGTGTGGGCAGCCCTTTGCAGGACCATTCGCGCAACAATATCGTTCAGGAAACCAACCTGTCGACGCGTGAGATGGCCGTCATGCGCAGCCTGAAGGATGGCGCATCAAACAAGGACATCGCCAAGACGCTGAACATCGTCGAAAACACGGTCAAGGTTCACCTGCGGTCCTGTTATCGCAAGATCGGTGTGAAAAACCGGACACAGGCCGCCGTCTGGGCGTCCAAGAACCTGCCTGGCTGAACGTCGCGCCGATAACCGGCGACGTCATTTCGCATGCGCACCCCTGCCATGGGGAAAAGAGGGGCGGTTCTTCATGAATTCCTCGACCCGCCCGGCATAGCGCCGGCGTGCGTCATCACTCATGGCTGCAACCCGTTCCATCCAGGCATTGAGCACGGCCCTCTGCCAAACGGTGCGGGTGTCCAGCTGGGCGAACACCAGGTGCTCGACCGCTCCGCTGTCATAGGGGGTGTTTCGCAAGGCAACCGCCAGTTCACGGGCGTTTTCCCTACGGTCCTGAATGCGCGATTGCGGGGCATCCCTGAGAGCGCGCCGCAGGGCCTCGCGCTCTTCGCGCGGCAGGGTCCGGTACAAGGTCGTCGTCAGAGAAGGCGGTGGCCGTCTCGCGCCATGCGAGTCGTCAAATCGCAGAAATACGCCCACCGCCAGCCCGATCACCAGCAGGTTCAATCCCAAAGACCCCGCAAGGCAGACGCGCATCCACCGGCCCGCGCGCGGCGATTTTTGATTGCCCAGGTCAGTCATGTCTCATTCCTCCACCATGGCGAGGGCCAGATCATCATCCACAAGCCAGTTGCTTTCACCCGCCTGCACCAGTTGCATGGGATCAGGCAACGCCTGTGGCGGCGCAAGGCCCAGCCAGACGCCCGCCGCGCAGGCCGCCGCCATTCCGCCCATCGCCGGCCATCCGCCCAGGACATCCAGCAACAGCTTCCACCTGCCAACGGTCCTCACCCGAGGGGCGGCGACGGACAGCCGGCTTCGCTGCACCTGCAAGCCATCCGCAATGATCCGATCCTCCAGATCCTGCGGCAAGACCGCGTGCTGATCGCGCGCGGCGCGAAACAGATTTTCAAAATCGCTCAAGTCTCTGTCGGTTTCAGCCATTGCTATATCCCAGTGCCTCGCGTTGACCGGCCAAAAGCCGGGTCAGCGCACGTTTGCCGCGGGCGGTCAGGCTTTCCACCGCCTCGGTGCTGATGTTCATGATGTCCGCGATCTGCGGGTTGGGCAGTTCTTCAAGATGGCGCAACACCACCGCTTCGCGCTGGCGTTCAGGCAGCTGCATCAACGCGTTCTGCAAGGCGTCGTGCCGTGCCCCCTGCTGCATCCGGTCGGCAGCTGCGGGCCGGGGGTCCGCAGGTTCGGGCACATCGTCCAGGTTCGCCATCGTGGCCCGGCGGCGGCGTTTGATGTCCAGACACAGGTTCATCACGACCCGGTACAGCCAGGTGCTTACCTGGGCCTGTCCGGGCTGCCAGTCCGGAGCCATACGCCACAATCGCATCATCGCGTCCTGCGTCACATCCTCGGCTTCGGCCCGATCCCCGAGGACACGATAGGCCACGCCAAGCGCACGCGGCGCCAGACGCCGGGTCAACGCGCGGGCGGCGTCCTGTTCGCCATTGGCAAACAGGACCAGCAACGCATCGTCCGTCGGTTCGTTCAGATCGCCACGCATTGCTCTCGCCCGGGCGCGGCGCGTTCAGGATGCATCACCGCCACATGCTCAGCTTTTGTCTGAATGGCGTTTCTTGTGGTGCTTCATGCGATCCCGTGCCGCGTCGAATTCAGCCTGCGAGACAGTACCGTTTCCATCCCGATCCGCACGATCGAACATCTTCCCTTCATTGCGGGGTGCGGCCATCTCGTCCATGGACAGCATCCCGTCCCCGTTGCTGTCGAACCGCTTCAACATTGCATCCGTGCGTTCCCCGGCCCGCTTCCGGGCCGCCGCCAGCATTTCGTCACGGCTGAGCGCGCCATCGCCATCGGCATCCATATCGTGAAACCTGGCTTCGCGATGGGCGCTCATTTCCTCGCGGCTGATCTCGCCGTCCCCGTTTGCATCCAGCGTCTGAAAGGACAGCCGATGTGACGGATGCGCGCCGGGACCCTGGGCTGCGGCCGCAAAGGCCGCCAGAGAAACCGCGCCGGCCACGACAGCGGTGATAAAGCCTGTGTGTTTCATGATCGTTTCCTTTTTTTTCGCGACAGCGCTTTGCCGTCATCGTACAAACCAAACGCAGTCGAAGCGGAAATCCGTCGAATTTTTTTGCGACATCCCGACGCGGATGTATCACGCGCTCTTTCACAACGCCAAAATCCGCCCCATCTTGGCGCCGGGCAATCTGGAAGAACCATGACAGACGAATCGACACTTCAAACCATCACCGGCGACGACAGCGTCCGGAACCTGTGGCCCGCCTTGGCGCGTGGCTGGCGGCGCAAATGTCCGCAATGCGGCAGCGGCCCGCTGCTCAGCGGTTATCTGACGGTCAATGACAGTTGCAAGGTCTGCCGCGAGGAACTGCACCATCATCGCGCAGATGACGGGCCTGCCTACATGACGATCCTCATTGTCGGTCACATCATGGCGCCGTTGTTGCTGGTTGTCTTCGAAATCTGGCGGCCTGAGCCTTTGACGCTGTTCACGATTTTTGCGGTTGGATGTGTGGGTTTGTCGCTCTATCTTCTGCCTCGACTGAAAGGGGCCATCGTCGGGTTCCAATGGGCCCGGCACATGCACGGGTTCTGACCCCCATCGGCCCGCGACTTGCGAGGCACACACATGGACAAGACCGCGATTCGGAATGCAGCGACGGTGATCGTCCTGCGTGACCGCCAAGATGATCCATCCATCCTGATGGGACAGCGCGGCGCATCCGCGGCTTTCATGCCCAACAAATTCGTGTTTCCGGGCGGTGCGGTCGATGCCGAGGACGCCGATGTCCCGCTGGCCGCGCCGCTTCCGGCCTTATGCCACGACCGGCTTGCGGATGAGGCACCCGGCGGATTGCAGCACGCGCTTGCCGCTGCCGCGATCCGCGAACTGTGGGAAGAAACCGGGCTGATCCTGGGTCATCGCGGCACCTGGCCCGGCGATGTACCCGAGAACTGGCACCGTTTTGCCGCAACCGGCCACCTGCCCGCAGCCGACCGGTTGCAGTTCGTGTTCCGCGCCCTGACCCCACCCGGGCGGCCGCGCCGGTTCGATGCCCGCTTCTTTCTGGTCGATGCGGCGGACATCCAGAACGAAATAGACGATTTCACAGATGCCTGCGACGAGCTTTCGCATCTGCAATGGATCAAACTGCGCGACGCCCGAAATTTCGACCTGCCCTTCATCACCGAGGTGGTTCTGGCCGAAGTCGAAAGCCGCGTCACAAGCATCGAGCCACCCGCATCCGTGCCCTATTTCCGCAACAACGACGAGGCCAGCCTGTTCTTGCGCCTGCGCGGCCACCCCATGCCCGAACACGATTGACCCCGTCGGGGGGCGTCAGATCAACAGGATCAACAGCAAGATTGACACCCCCAAAAGGGCCATGCCCGATATTTCACGCCGGGTCACGGTTTCACGGAAAAACAGAACCGACGCCAGCAGGCTGAGGATCAGTTCGACCTGACCCAACGCCTTGACATAGGCCGCGTTCTGCAAGGTGAAGGCCAGAAACCAACAGAACGACCCCGCCATGCTGAACATCCCGACCCAGACCGCAACCCGGCGGCTGGACCAGACGGCCCGCAGTTCGGCCCGGTCGCGCACGCCCAGCCAGACCGCCATGGACACGGCCTGCAGACTGACCACACAGGCCAGGGTCACTGCCGCCCGCAAGCCGGGGCCCAGATCGCCCAACTCAAGCGAGGCCCCACGATAGGCCACCGCCGAAAACGCGAACAACACACCGGATCCCAACCCCAGCAACGATGCGGGGCCGCTCAGATGCTGCCACCAACTGCCCTGTACCCCGGGCGCTCTGGACAGCATCAGAACCGCGACCAATCCCAGCAGGATTGCCAGAAATCCGCCTGGGCTGACGCCCTCTCCCAGCACGACCCAACCGACCAGAGCGGTCTGTATCACTTCGGTTTTCTTGAAGGTGATCCCGACGGCGAAATTGCGCTGCGCGAACAGCGCGACGACACAGACCGTGGCCAGGATCTGGGACAGACCACCGACGGCGCAATAGGTCCAGAACAGCGCATCCAATCGTGGCAGGCTGCGCCCGCTGACCCACAGGTACAGGCCCAACAACAACAGGATCAACGGTGCCGAATAGGCAAACCGCGCGAACGTCGCCCCGGCGGGCGACAGGCTGCTGGTGCTCAGGCTTTTCTGCAACATGAACCGCAAGGTCTGAAACGTCGCCGCGGCCAGGGTAACAGGGATCCAGAAAGTCATGCCCCCTAGTGGCGCAAAATCAGCGGTCGGACCAGTAGGGATGTGCGACCGGATCCTTGGCACGCCAGAAATAGCGACTGAACACTTCGGCATAAGAGCGGTAGACATAGCCGTCATTGACCGCCTGATACCGGGATTTTCCGGCCCGGTACAATGACGGAAGCCGGTACCAGGGGGCCGTGGGATTCATGTGATGAACCACATGAAGGTTGTTGTTCAGAAACAGGAACGCCAAAGGTCCACGGTCTTCGATGATCACGGTGCGCCCCCGCACCTGTTCATGGGCCTGATGCTCCAGAAAGGTGCGGATCTTGAGCAGGGCCAAACCGATATAGCAGGCGACAAGATAGGCCCAGATCGACATCGACGACATCAGCACCGCGAAGATCACGACCGCCATCTGGATCAGGTGAAGCCCCCAGGCCAGCCAGACCGCGCGATCTCCCTGTCGTGCCAGCCGGACATCATCGCAGACGAACCTGACCTGCCCCAAAGCCGGTCCCAGCAGGATTCGCCCGAGAAGCGTGTTGTTGGCCCGCAAGAGCGCCCGTTTCCACCCCGGCAGGGACACCCAGACCGCGGGATCCAGGTAGTTGCTTTCCGGATCGTCATATGGATCGGTCAGGTTGGAATCCCGGTGATGCGCCAGATGCAGATCCCGAAAGCGGTTGTAGGGGATGCAAAGGTTCAACGGCAGCACCATAAGCGCCTCATTCAGCGCCCGGTTGGCGAACGGATGACCATGCAGCACCTCATGCGCCAACGACGCGTGCCATGCGATCAGGACTCCGGTTCCCAGAACGGCCAGCACCGGGGTCAAATCCGCCAGGAAAAATATCGCGCCGGCCCACAGCGCGTAGCACCCCAGTATCATGCCCAGGGTCAGCCATTCGACGGGCCGATGCGACCTGCGCGGATCACCCATGACGCCCCCAGCGCACGTTGGACCAGATCCGTTCGTACAGGATGTATGTGCTCAATCCGATCGCAGTGTTCACCAGGGCCATGGCGCCGCCCGTCGTCACCGACCCTGTCGCCACATAGCCGACCAGCACCATCACCGTCAGACCTATGGCATTCCAGATCACCGCCTTGACCACCGATCGCGCCCGGGTTTCCATTATCTTTCCATATCTTATTGCTGATGATGTCTTGATAGCGGCGCGCCGGTGCGGTGAGAATTCGGAATATGATTAACAAATATCTGCATACGTGATAATATTCACCAAATGCCCAATATTATCGACAAACGGCTACGCGCCGAACACTTTCGCGCACGGCTGGCCAGCGCCATGCAGACGCGACATATCACCCAAAGCGGTCTTGCGCGCCAAATCGGGGTAGATCGCTCGACCATTTCACAATTGCTGAAGGGCGATGGCGCGCGCCTGCCCAACGCCCATGTCGTCGGGGCCTGCGCCGCCGCATTGGGGGTATCCGCGGATTGGCTGCTCAGCCTGAGCGACCGACCGGAAAGCGCTGCCGATCTGCTGGCAGGAAGCCTGAGCCTGACCGAAGCGCCGCGCGCACTGGTGGACGAACGCATCTTTGCCTGGCATCGCGAAGCGGCGGGCTACAAGATCCGCCATGTACCGGCAGCCTTGCCCGACATGCTGAAAACCCGCGCCATGCTGGAATGGGAATATGCGCCGCATCTGGGCCGCACCGCCGATCAGGCCATCGGCGCATCCGAAGACCGGCTGCGCTGGATCCGAAATGCGCGGTCAGACTATGAAATCGCGATCCCGGCCTATGAACTCTATAGTTTCGCGCGGGCGACCGGCTACTATGACGGATTGCCAGCCCCGATCCGCCTGGCGCAGATCGATCATTTCCTGGAACTCGCGGATCAACTATATCCGCGCCTGCGTCTCTATCTGTTCAACGCACAGCGGTTGTACAGTGCGCCGCTGACCATCTTCGGCCCGCTGCTGTGCGCGCTCTATGCGGGGGGACATTTCATTGCCTTTCGGGACCGCGAGCGGATCGAGATATTCACCCGCCATTTCGATACCCTGGTGCGAGAGGCAGACCGGACCGCGCGCGAATTTCCCGATGTGCTGAACCGTCTGCGCGCCGAAATCACCTGACACGCCATACCTGACGGTCAGCCAGCGCAGACGGCAGATGTTCCTGCGCTTCTCGCGTCAGGCTGGCTTGCGGATGGATGCCCCGGCCCCGTCCGGCCAGGGCATGCTGGCCTGCAAACGGGTCAGCCGCGCCATGGCCGCCTCGATGGTCTCGGATGGGGCCGAAGGCTTGCGCGTTTCCAGGCTGACATGCAGCAGAAAATGTTCGCCCGTGGCAAGCAGTCGGTCACCTTCATACATGCGGTGGAACAGATGCAGCTTCTTGCCCTGCCCCAGCAGCATCTGGGTATCGATGCGAATCCGGGCACCGGCATGGGCCTCGTCCAGATGGCGGATATGGGTTTCAGCGGTGAAATAGCTGCCCCCGCCAGCGATATAGTCGCTGTCGCAGCCGATCACTTCCATGAAGCGATCCGTGGCATTGGCAAATGCCTCAAGATAGCGGCTTTCGGTCATGTGGCCATTGTAGTCCGTCCAGTCCAGCGGCACCGCGCGGGACAGTGTCAGCAGGGGCTGGTCCGGCTGTGCCGCAATCAGATCGGGCAATACATCCGCCTTGATCCGCCGGTCCTGCGCGTTCAAGACCGCCCCTGCCCCCCAATCCTGCGCCTTGAGCGCGCGCATCATGCCAACCAGGTTGTTGTCCCGAATTTGTTCCAGTTCGCGGATCGAATAGGCACCCGATTGTGCATCGGACTGATCGGCGATCAGATCAACCAATTCGTCGGTGAACGCGGGCACATCCATCAGCCTGGTCCATGGCCATTTCAGGCAGGGACCGAACTGAGCCATGAAATGCCGCATCCCCGCCTCGCCCCCGGCAATGCGATAGGTTTCAAACAGGCCCATCTGCGCCCAGCGAATGCCAAAGCCCATTCGGATGGCCTCATCGATCTCGGACGTCGTTGCAACGCCATCCTTGACCAGCCACAGGGCCTCGCGCCAGACCGCTTCCAGGAAACGGTCGGCAATATGGGCGTCGATTTCCTTTCTGACATGCAAGGGAAAAAACCCGAGCGACGTCAGGATCTGCTTGGCGCGCGCGACTGTCTCGGGCGGGTTCGCGTCTGTGGGCACCAGCTCGATCAGCGGCAACAAGTAGACCGGGTTGAACGGATGGGTGACGACGATCTGTTCGGGGCGCAGCGCATCCTGCTGCAATTCACCCGGTTTGAACCCGCTGGTCGAAGACCCGATGATCGCGCCGGGCTCACAGACCTGCTGCAGCGATCTGTAGACTTTCTGTTTCAGGTCCAGTTGTTCCGGCACGCTTTCCTGGATCCAGTCAGCCGTGGCAACGGCCTGTGTCAGATCGGCATGAAAGCTCAGCCGCCCTTCGGCGGGCAGCGGCATATCCGACAACCCCGGAAGCGCGCGGCGCGCGTTGTCCAGAACCTCGCCAATCTTGCGTTCGGCCTGCGGGTCAGGGTCAAACACCCGCACGTCCCACCCGTTCAACAGAAAGCGCGCGGCCCAGCCGCCGCCGATGACCCCGCCCCCGATGATTGCCGCTGTCTGTGTCACTTGCCCTGCCCTTCCAGCCGTGTCGTGTCATATCCGTTGAATTCCAGGATCTCTTGCGCCGCCGCCAAACGGTCCGCGCGGATGGTCGCCCCGCGATTCAACACCCAGCCCATTTCGCCACCCCGCGTTCCGATCACGGCCATGCGGCGTTCTTCATCCATCCACAGAACCCAGAATGCGTATCGGTCCCGGTCAAGGTCCGCCGTCTGCACCCGCATCACACCCCGCGGATCAACCTTCAGCCCTGCGGACAAGACCACCCGGCGGTCGGTGCCGCAGGTGACCTGCAACGTCGCCGGGTCCTCACTGATGTCCCAGACCTGATGGTCGCACAACGGCAACGCGGCGTTGGGATACCCCGCAACCACATGCCAGCGGCCGGAAAACGCATCTGGAACAAAGCGGCTGGTGGCGCTGATACGCGCGTCCCGGTCGCGGTAGACATCCGATGTCGGGGCGCATCCGGCCACGGCAATCGCAAGCACAAGCAGCCCCCGCCAAAGGACTGTTCGTGCCATCCGCGCACCGGGTGCTGTGCTCGGCCCAGCATCCTGCGACACCGTCGTCATTTCGGCGCCCGCTTGCGCAACCCCAGTTTCGCGCGCACCTCATCCGGCCCGATCACCCGTGCGCCCATATTCTCGATGATGTTTGCAGCGCGTTCGACCAATTGCCAATTCTCGGCCAGTACCCCCTTGTCCAGCCACAAATTGTCCTCAAGCCCAACGCGCACATGCCCGCCAGCCAGCACCGAAGCCGCCACGAAAGCCATTTGATTGCGCCCCAGTCCAAACGCTGAAAAGGTCCAGTCCTGCGGCACGTTGTTCACCATCGCCATAAAGGTGTTCAGATCGTCCGGAGCCCCCCACGGCACCCCCATACACAGTTGCACCAAGGCCGGACTGTCCAATACGCCATCCGCAACCAGTTGTTTTGCGTACCACAAATGACCGGTATCAAAGGCCTCGATCTCCGGCTTTACCCCCAGATCGGTCATCATCCGCCCCATGGCCGTCAACATGCCGGGCGTGTTGGTCATCACATAGTCGGCCTCGGCGAAATTCATCGTACCGCAATCCAGCGTACAGATTTCCGGCAGACATTCGGCCACATGGGCCACCCGTTCGGCCGCGCCGATCATGTCGGTGCCTTCGGCCACGGGCAGCGGATTTTCCGTGCTGCCAAAGACGATGTCCCCCCCCATGCCCGCGGTCAGGTTCAGCACCACGTCGGTTTCGGAATCCCGAATTCTGTCCGTCACTTCGCGATACAACTTCAAGTCACGGCTTGGCATTCCGGTGTCAGGGTCGCGGACATGGCAATGCACCACGGCCGCCCCGGCTTTGGCCGCGGCAATGGCGCTGTCGGCAATCTGTTTCGGGCTGCGCGGCACATGCGGGCTGCGGTCCTGAGTTCCCCCGGACCCGGTCACCGCACAGGTGATGAACACCTCTTTATTCATGTTCAATGGCATCTGGTTTCCTCCGGTTGACTGAGGCAGAGAATGACGCGAACCTGCCGAAATGAGTTTACTTTTTCCGTGTTCAACTTGATGAAATCCGAGAAAAACATCTTTTCAGCAACGGACCGGGCGCTGAACACCGCCGTGCTGATTCTGGATGACTGCAACACGCTCAGCTTTGCCGCCGCTGTTGATCCGATGCGCGCAGCAAACCGGATGGCGGGACGGCGTCTGTTTCGCTGGCAATTCGTGACCGCCACCGGAAGACCTGCCGCCTTGACCAGTGGCATCAGTGTGCCCGGCATTGCCTTGCGTGATCTGGAAAAATGCCAGTTGTTGATCGTATGCGCCGGCTTTGGGTTACAGGCTCGTTCCACGCCGGTCCTGCATGCCGGTCTGCGCAGGATTGCCGCCACGGGGGCGACCATCGCCGGCATAGATGGTGGTCCCTGGCTGCTGGCAGATGCTGGTGTACTGGATCACTATCGCGCGACAACCCATTGGGAAGACTGGATTGAGTTCGCATCCCGATTTCCGTTTGTCGACACGCTGCCAGATCGGTTTCACGTCGACCGAACACGCATGACCAGTGGCGGCGCGATGCCGACGATCGACATGATGCTGCATCTCATCCGGGCGCGCTACGGGCGCGCTTTGGCTGCGCGGGTGGCCGGGGCCTTTATCCATGACGCACCACCGGATCCGGCCCGCGCCCAGACCCGCAGCGGCAATCCCGGACACAGCAGATTGACCGCGCGCGCCAGTGCGTTGATGGAGCAATCGCTTGATGCCCCCCGGTCGCTGCCGGATCTGGCACGACAACTGGGAACCAGTCCGCGCGCCCTGCAGGCACAGTTTCGGGCCCGGCTAAATACCACACCCAAGGCGCATTATCTGTCGCTGCGCCTGACCGAGGCCCAGCGGCTGGTCACAACGACAGACATGCCCCTGCTGGACGTTGCCCTGGCCACCGGTTTTGCCTCGGCCGCCAGCTTTGCCCGCGCCTTTCGCGCCGCTCATGGCCGTTCTGCGCGCAGTTTGCGCGCCCACGGTCAATAGGGCATCGGATGTGCGCGATGGGCAGCGTCGATATCGGCCAGAACGTCGTCGTTCAGCACCACGTCGACCGAACCAAGAGCCAGCTCCAGCTGGTCCATGCGTGTGGCGCCAAAGATCGCAGAAGCCATGAAAGGCCGAGTCCGGCACCAGGCCAGCGCCATATGCACCGGCTCCAGCCCGTGTTTGCGCGCAATCGACAGATAGGCATCCACTGCGTCATGCACGCGCCCGGTTTCCCGTCCGCCCAGCTGCGGAACCAGTGATTTGCGCGACCCGGGCGGCACCGCCCCCCCCTGGTACTTGCCGGTCAGAAGCCCCGCCGCCAGAGGCGAAAACGCCAGCAGCCCGACGTCTTCGTTTACGCTGAGTTCGGCCAGATCGGTATCATAGAGCCGACACAGCAACGAGTATTCATTCTGGATCGACGCAACCCGGGGCCAGCCGCGATCCTCGGACAGACGCAACCATTGCGCGGTTCCCCAGGCGCTTTCGTTGGACAGGCCGAAATGACGGATGTTGCCCTTGTCCACCTGGTGTTGCAGCGCCTCCAGGCAGTCCTCCATGTTGGCGATGGTGGTGACGCGATCCTGCCCCGACGGATCATAGGTCCAATTCTTGCGGAACATATAGCTGCCCCGGTTCGGCCAGTGAAACTGATAGAGATCGATATAGTCGGTCTGCAGCCGACGCAGCGACGACTCGACGGTTTGCGCAATCGTCGCACTGGAAATCGGAGCGCCCTCGCGCACATGCGCCATGCCTTCGCCAGAGTGCTTGGTCGCCAGAATATAGTCGCCGCGCCGCGCGGGATTGGCCGCATTCCAGGTGCCGATGATCTCTTCGGTGCGCCCGATCGTTTCCTTGGCTGTGGGGTTGACCGGGTACATCTCGGCCGTGTCGACAAAATTGACCCCTGCAGCAAGGGCGCAATCGATCTGGGCATGGCCTTCGGGCTCGCTGGTCTGGGTGCCGAATGTCATCGTGCCCAGACACAATTCGGATACGGTCAGGCCGGTGCGGCCCAGCGGGTTCATCTGCATGATGTTCGTTCCTGTGTTGGCTCCGCGCAAACTAGCGGCTGATGTCCCGGGGGCAATCGAAAACACCGTTTCAGACATATTCGGGGTCGGGATTTCGATTGCCGGCTGTGCAAACGACCAGTATCCCGGGCGCGCTGTTCCCGGTTTCAGCGGTCAGACAGGAAGAGGCAGGCAAAAACGACATACGGGCGTCGAAAACGACCAAGCCCCTTTCGTAGCTTACCCCATGGTGGCGATTCATGCGCATGTTGATTTCCTTCGCCGCCCTGTTCCTGTCAGTGGCCTTGTTGCAGTTGTCCACCGGAGGGGTCGGCCCGCTGGACGCCTTGTCCGGGCTGGAACTTGCCTTCAGCACTTCGGAAATCGGCCTGTTGGGGTCGGCGCATTTTGTCGGCTTTTTCATCGGCTGCTGGTGGGCACCGCGCCTGATGGGCAGTGTCGGACATTCCCGGGCCTTTGCCGCCTTTACCGCGACCGGGGCGATTGGCCTGCTGGCGCATATGCTGGTGCTGGATCCCTATGCCTGGGCCGTGATGCGGATCATGTCCGGCCTCTGCGTCGCCGGGTGTTATACCGTGATCGAAGCCTGGTTGCAGTCCACCGTAACCAATGACAGCCGGGGGCGTACCATGGGGGTGTACCGGGTTGTCGACATGAGCGGATCGCTTTGCGCACAGCTGTTGATCGGCATCCTGACGCCGGCCAGCTATGTCAGCTACAACCTGCTGGCTATCCTGTGTTGTGCCGCCCTGATCCCGCTGACGCTGACCACCGCAAAACAACCCGAAACCCCCAGCGCGCCCCGCCTGCGCCCTATGCTGGCGGTACAGATGTCGCCGCTGGCGGCGGCGGCCGTGATCGTGGCGGCGCTGTCCTCGGCCAGTTTCCGCATGATCGGCCCGGTTTACGGCCAGGAAGTCGGCCTGAGCGCGCCGCAGATCGGCTGGTTTCTGGCGACATTTGTTCTGGGCGGCGCGCTGGCACAATATCCCGTCGGGTGGCTGGCGGACCGGTTCGATCGCCGCTGGGTGTTGATCTGGCTGTCAGTGGCGGCCATCCTCAGTTCGATGGTGACCATAGGCGCGCCGGGTTTCGGCCAGAACGGCGTGATGCTGGCCGCATTGTTGTTTGGCATGACGACATTTCCGATCTATTCCGTCGCCGCAGCCCACGCCCATGATTTTGCCGCTGATACCGAAAGGGTCGAACTGTCAGCCGCGTTGATGTTCTTCTTTGCCCTGGGGGCTATCGCCGCGCCGGTCGTTGCCTCGGTCCTGATCAGCCGGTTCGGTCCACATTCGATGTTCACGATGATCGCCGCAGGCCATGTGATCCTGGTCATGTTCGGACTGGCCCGGATGATCGTGCGCCCGGGCCCCGGGAACCGCACGCGGTATGTCTATTCGCCGCGCACCTCATTCCTGATCGGTCGACTGATGGGCCGCCAACGGGTGCGGCGCAACGGGGATGACTGATACCACAAGGCCCGCCGCGACGGCCTGGGGTTTGCCGAGATCGTTTCGTGCAGCGCCAATGCGTCAGGTCCGCGCGAACCGGTTCAGAAGTCTGCCAGCACCGCCCGCGGATCGATCTTGGACATGGGAACAGCGCATTCCATCACGATCCGCACGCTGAGTTCGGGATTGATCCGGTCCTTGGACATCGCGATACCGCGCTGCACGGCAAAGGCGCAGGCGGCAAAATAGTCGTCGGCATGCAGACCATAGCGCCCCAGGACGGGAAGGCAGCCGGAATAGTATCGTGTCAGCATCGTCTCGGGGCTGGTGTCGATCTCGATCCCGTCGGGCAAGCGCGGCACGCCGAAATCCGCTGATGTGGCAGATTGAGCCACCCGTTCGAACAGTTCCGGCAGATCGGGAAATCGTTCCGCCCCCAGGGACTTGGCCGTGCCCGCCGCCAGGTTGAACAGCGATATCTGCTGTTCGGCCAGCCGCCGGTTCAGGAAACTGCCGAAATAGCGTTTGGTGCCATTCGGCAGGATCACCTGCATCGCATCCGGAGCCCGCAACGACAGTGAACCGTCATCCAGCCGCCGCACCAGGGCATAGACGGTGCTGAAACCGGCAACCGCGCCCAGAAGTCCGAGGAAGTTTTCCAAACCGGACTCCGGTGTTGCGTCCTGCTGTTCGGCCAGATGTGCGACCAGGTCCTGGCCCGTGGTTCGCGCCCGGGCCAGCGGCGTTTCATCCAGTTGCGTGTCGGCGATCCCGCCTACCGGCCCGGTTGCAGGCTCCGACATTGGCCTGGCTGTGGCGCGCGCGATGGGGACGTTCGCACGGAGCGGGACAGACGTTGGGGACATGGTGTCCTGCGCCTTCGCCACAGCCAAGTTCGATGTTCGTTTTGTCTTGAAATACATTTCTGTTCCCACTCATTACATCGCCACTGGTGCCAGACTGCTGGGCAATTCTGGCCAAATTCGGACGGCAAAACGACGATTTCCAGATGTACGGGTTTTCCCCTGTTGCGAGTTTCCAGTCGGTCAGCCCGCAGATCCATCGCGCCGACTGGCGCTGCCGCGCGCGATGATGTAACGGGAACGCAAACCGACCAAAGGCAAGACCCACATGGCACGCATTCTCATCACCTCGGCGCTTCCGTATATCAACGGCATCAAACATCTTGGCAATCTGGTCGGCAGCCAGCTGCCCGCGGATCTGTATGCCAGATACATGCGCGGACGTGGCAACGAAGTGCTGTTTCTCTGTGCTACCGACGAACATGGCACGCCGGCCGAACTGGCCGCCGCCAAAGCCAACAAGCCCGTTGCCGATTATTGCGCCGAAATGCACGAAGTACAGGCCGACATCGCCCGCCGTTTCGGGCTGAGTTTCGACCATTTCGGGCGCTCGTCCAGCCCGCAGAACCATCGGCTGACCCAGCATTTCGCCGGAGTTCTTGCCCAGCGGGGGCTGATCCGCGAGGTGCAGGAGAAACAGGTATATTCCAACGCCGATGGCCGGTTCCTGCCGGATCGCTATATCGAAGGCACATGCCCGAACTGCGGCTATGATCGCGCACGCGGCGATCAGTGCGAAAACTGCACCAAGCAGCTGGACCCCACGGATCTGATCGACCCGCGCAGCGCCGTATCCGGCAGCACCGATCTCGAGGTGCGCGAAACCAAGCATCTCTATCTGTGCCAATCCGCGCTCAAGGACGATCTGGACGCATGGATCGACAGCAAGACCGACTGGCCGGTCCTGACCACGTCGATTGCCAAGAAATGGCTGCATGACGGCGACGGGTTGCAAGACCGCGGGATCACCCGCGATCTGGACTGGGGCATCGCGGTCAAAAAGGGCGATGAGGACTGGCCCGGCATGGAGGGCAAGGTGTTCTATGTCTGGTTCGATGCCCCCATCGAATACATCGCCTGCGCCGCCGAATGGGCCGAGGCGACGGGCAATGACTGGGAACGCTGGTGGCGCACCGACAAGGGCGCTGACGAAGTGCGCTATGTTCAGTTCATGGGCAAGGACAATGTGCCGTTTCACACCCTGTCGTTTCCGGCCACGCTTTTGGGGTCGGGCGAGCCGTGGAAGATGGTCGACCATCTGAAATCATTCAACTATCTCAACTATGACGGCGGCCAGTTCAGCACCAGCCAGGGGCGCGGCGTATTCATGGATCAGGCGATTAAGATCCTGCCGGCGGATTATTGGCGCTGGTGGCTTCTGAGCCATGTGCCCGAAAGCTCCGACAGCGAATTCACCTGGGAGAACTTCCAGCAATCAGTGAACAAGGACCTGGCCGACGTCTTGGGCAATTTCGTCAGCCGCATCACCAAGTTCTGCCGCAGCAAATTCGGCGAGACCGTGCCCGAGGGGGGCGCATTCGGCGAACAGGAACTGGCTCTGATCGAGGAATTGACCACCCGCACCCGCGCCTATGAAACCCATATGGCCAACATGGACGTGCGCAAGTCAGCACAGGAGCTGCGGGCGCTCTGGGCCGCGGGCAATGAATATCTGCAAAGCGCGGCCCCCTGGTCCACGTTCAAGGCCGATCCGCAGCGCGCCGCCGTACAGGTCCGGCTGGGGCTGAACCTGATCCGGTTCTATGCGGTGCTCAGCGCGCCCTTCATTCCCGATGCGGCCGAAAGAATGCTGCAGGCCGTGAACACATCCGACACCGACTGGCCCGACGATGTGGCAAGCGCACTGAACGTATTGCCTGCTGGCCATGAGTTCAGCGTGCCGGACGCGCTGTTCGCCAAGATCACCGACGAGCAGCGCGAAGACTGGGAAACCCGGTTTTCGGGGATCCGCGACTGAAGCCTTCCGCCCTTGATTGGATTTATCCCGTATCACCTATCGCATTGAAATCTTTGATTTCAGGCAGCGATGGGTGATACAGGTTCAAGGCCGATTGCCATCGGAATTGCGACGCGACGTGTCATAGGCGGCGGATGTTTCATAATAGGCGTCAAATCCTATCCGGCGGCGCAGTTCGCTGAAATCCATCAGCTGCGGCGCGCGCTCGGTATCATCGGCGAGGGCCTGCAATGTGGATGCCATCGCCTGCATCGCGGCGGCCATCAATGTCAGCGGATAGGCGGCGATCGAATAGCCGATTTCGCGCAACGCGGCATGCCCGGGATCGGGGGTTTCACCGCCTTCGACGATATTCGCCATCTTCGGTCCCGGCAGATCCGCGCAGACACGACGCATTTCCTCGATGCTCCGGGGGGCCTCGACAAACAGGATATCCGCCCCGAGTTCATGGAACTTCGCCGCCCGCGCGACCGCTTCGCTCAACCCATGTTCATGGCGCGCATCCGTGCGGGCCAGAATCAGGATATCATCGTCGGCACGGGCATCCACCGCTGCCTTGATCCGGTCGAACGCCTCATCGCGCCCCACCACGGCTTTGCCCGGCGTGTGCCCGCACCGTTTCGGCGCCAGCTGGTCTTCGATCATCACCGCCGCACATCCCGCGCGGGAAAATCCCCGCACCGTCCGGCGCACGTTCATCGCGTTGCCATACCCGGTGTCACCATCCGCGATCAGCGGAATCGAGATCGCCTCGGTGATGTTGCGCGCGCTGTCTACGACCTCGCCATAGGACATCAGACCCAGATCCGGCGCGCCGATTCGCGAGGCCGAGGCGGCAAAACCGGACATGAAGGTCAGTCCGAAACCGCCCTGCTGGATCATCCGCGCCGACAGCGCGTCATAACAACAGGGCATCACATGCAGTTTGTCCTGCGCCAGCAGCGCGCGCAAAATGTTGCTTTGGGTCATGACCGTCTCACAGTTTGAAAGGAAGATACAGCGCCAGATCCGGCCAGACATACAGGATTGCGACGCAAACGAACATCAACAACAGAAATGGCATCACGCCGCGCGCCACTTCGCCAAGCCGGGTACGCGCCACGGCCTGGATGACATACAGGTTCAATCCGACCGGCGGCGTTATCAATGCGCATTCGACCATCACCACCATGAAAATGCCGAACCAGATCGGATCCAGTCCCATGGCCAGCGCGGACGGCAACAGCACAGGCGTCATGATCAGCACCATCGACAGGGCTTCGAACACCAGCCCCATCACCAGAAGCACCCCGGCCACCACCAGAACGAAGATCAGTGGCGTTTCGATCGACTGGGCGATCAGGGCCGATATGTCCTGTGGAATGCGATACAGGGTGATGGCCTTGCCGAACACCTTGGCCCCGGCAATGATCAGGATGATCGCGACCGTGGTGATCATCGAGTCAAACACTGCCTCGCGAAAGCCCTGCCAGGACAGCGACCGCAACAGCACCACGGTCACGAAAAGCGCGGCGGTGAACCCGATGGCGGCAGCTTCGGTCGGGGTGAACGCCCCGGTATAGATGCCGCCGATGATCAGCACCGCCAAGGCCATGGACGGCAAGGCACGCAGGGATGCGGCGCGGCGTTCGGCCATCGTGGCGGAGGCAACGCCCTGTTGGACCGTCGTCACCTGCGCGTAGATCATTGAATAGGCAACGAACAGTATCACCAGCACAAGGCCCGGACCGACGCCGGCCAGAAACAGCGCTCCGACGGATTCTTCGGTGATGAACCCATAGACAATCATCGGAATGGACGGCGGGATCAGGATTCCCAAAGTCCCGCCTGCCGCCAGAAGACCATAGACGAACCGCCGATCATAACCGCGTTCGATCATCGCCGGGATCGCGACCGTCCCGATGGTGGCCGCGGTCGCCACGGAACTGCCGCTGATGGCGGCGAATATCGCGCAGGAAATGATGGTGGCCACCGCCAGCCCACCCGGCCAGTGACCGACCCATGAATTGACCGCCGCGAACAGATCGTCGCCAACCCCGCCCTTGAGCAGCACATTGGCCATCAACAGGAAAAGCGGCACCGCCAGCAAGATGAACCCGTCCAGCGTGGACAGGATCGCCTGCGGAGCCATCAGGGGCGAGAACCCGCCCAGGATCAGCAGCGCCAGCCCCATGCCCCCCAGGGCAAAGGCAACCGGAACCCGCGCCAGCAACAATGTGAACAGTGACGCGAGAATCAGAACAATCGTCATTCCACCACTGTCTCCCGATCCGCAGCCCGCCCCTGGGCCGAGCGCAGCGTTTCAATCAACGCCTGCACGAACAGCAGGGCAAAGCCGACCGGAACCGCAAGCTCGACCACCCAACTTGGCAGATCCAGCATGGAACCGGTCGTGCGTCCGCGTTCAAACGAGTCCTGGAAGATCCCCCAGCCGAACCAGGCCACGATGGCGCTGAAAGCCGCGACCATCAGCATGGCAACCGCCTCGATCCGGTTCTGCGCCGCCTGTGGCAGCAACCGGATCACCGCATCCACCGCGATGTGCCGCCGCGCCGACAGCAGCCACGGCATCCCCATCAGGCAGCCCCAGATCAGACAAAGCTGGCTAAGCTCTGCCGCCCAGATCGTCGGGCGGACAAAGAAATAGCGGGCGATGACCTCATAGGTCAGCATCAATCCTGCCGCGCAGAACAACACCGCCGCGACCCAGGCCAGCGCCCGCACGAAACCTTCAAACCAGGGCATCGGCTGCCTTCAAAGCAGAGGTCACAGGCCCTCGGCCGCGTTCAGAACCGTGGCCCCCAGGTCGCCCGACTTGGCCCGATACGAGTCATAGACCGGTGTCGAAGCGGCCTTCCACGCCTCGATCTCGGCATCGGTGGGCGTGTACAGTGTCATGCCGTTTTCCTCGGCGGCGTCATAGGCTTCGGCCTCGATCTGGCTCATCCTGTCGCGCACGTCAGCCTCGGCAATCAGCGCCGCCTGCTGGATCATGTCGCGATGTTCGCCCGGCAGTTCGTTCCACCAGTCGGTGTTCACCACGACGATGAATTCGATATCCGCATGGTTGGTGACGGTGATGGTATCCATCACTTCCCACAGCTTGCGGGATTTGACACCGGACACGCCGGTCATGCCCACATCCACGGTGCCGCGCTGATAGGCCAGATACTGTTCCGAACCCGAGATCAGCGTCGGCGCGCCCCCTGTCGCCGACACGAAATCGCCCAGCGTCTTGCCGAACACGCGGACTTTCTTGCCTTTCATGTCCTCGGGCGATTTCAGCGGTGCGTCCTTGGTCAGCATGATTGCGCCGCCATAGGCCTGCCACCACAGCACTGTGCTGCCGGTGTCCTTGATCGCCTCGTCGATGGGGCCACGCACGCCGGAATCCGCGGCCACGGCTGCCCGCACCTTGTCTTCGCTGTTCAGCAGAAACGGCAAATAAAAGACATCGACCGCGGGAATATCCCCGACATACCGCGTCAGAGAGGCAACGCCCGCCTCGATCGCGCCCGAGCCAACGGCTGCGGGAACTTCCTTGTCCTTGTACAGTTGCGCCGAGTCATAGATTTCGACCTCGATCGCGCCTTCGGATATCTTTTCGACCTCTTCCTTGAACAGGGCCAGATTTTGCCCCAGGTGGCTTTTCAGTGGCAATTGCAGCGAAATCCGCATCGTGGTCTCGGCCGCGAACGCCTGCGACGATACCATTCCCAGAGCCAGTGCCGCACCGGCGAAAAGATGCTTGGTGAACATTGTGATGATCCTCCCCGACCATATGTTGTCGGCGCAGCTTATTGAACGCGCCCCGGATCACAAGCCTCTGAGTCAGAAAATCGTCGATCCGGGCAAATCCGGGCGTCAGATCACGCCGCCCGACAGCGCAACCCCCAATCCCAGCAGCGCAACGGCCAGCCGCGCCAAGGGGTGACGCAGGGCGATCAGGCCGAAACTGATCAGCGCCAGCCCCAGCGCCAGCCTCGCAAATGCGAACATGGCGTCGCTTGGTGCCTGGGCCAGGCGCAGGATGTCCGGATTGGCAATCATACCCAGCGGAATGACATACAGCCCGACCCCCAGCGCCATGGCGGACAGCGCGACCTTGATCCAGTTCTCGCCGATCATGCCTGCGGCAATGAACACCGCGCCACATACCGGGGGCGTGATGGTGGACAGCAGTGCGAACCAGAACACGAACAGATGCGCCTGCAACGGGTCCAGCCCCTGATCGATCAGCGCCGGCCCCGCCACCGAAACGCAGATCACATAGGCGGCCGTGGTCGGCACCTCCATCCCCAGCACAAGACAAGCCAGCGCCGTCAGCAACAGGGACGGCCACAGCACGCCGCCCGAGGCGGACAGAATCAGCGAGGTGATCTTGACCCCCAGTCCCGTCACCGCCAGCACGCCAACAATGATGGACGCGCAGAAGATGATCGCCGCAATCATCGCAACCTGACGCGCCGCCGTCAGCAATGCCCTGGACAGGCGCGCCGCCACCAGTGCGCGGCCCAAACGGCCATCACGGCCAAAGAACAACAGAACGCCCCCTGCAAGGATCGCCATGCAGGCGGCATATTGCGGCGTGAAACCCGCACCGAACATGCCCCACAACAGGATCGAGAACGGCACCGCAAAAAAGCCCGAAGTGATCAGCACATCGCGCCGCGCCGGACGGTCCGCAGGATCGATGCCACGCAGCTCCACCCTGCGGGCATAGGCATTGATTCCCATCCAGACCGCAAAGAAATACAACACGGCGGGCAGAAACGCGGCGGCAATGATGCCCGTATATGGCACCCCTGTCAGCTCAACCATGACAAAGGCTCCGGCCCCCATCAGAGGCGGCATGATCTGCCCCCCCGAAGAGGCGACCGCCTCAACCGCCGCCGCCAGACGTTTCGGATATCCCAGACGTGTCATTGCTGGCAGCGTGATCGCCCCCGTGGACGCCACATTGGCCGAGGCCGAGCCCGAAATCGACCCGAACAGCGCCGATGACAGGACTGAAACCTTGGCCGCGCCCCCTTTCAGGCGCCCCGCTGCGGCAGCGGCCAGGTTCATGAACCCCTGCCCGGCCTCGCCCGCATTCAGCACAGCACCGAAAATGACAAAGATCGAAACGACGCCGACAGACACCGCTGTCAGGCTGCCCCATATTCCGCCCTCGGCAATGGTCATGGTGCCCAGGAAGCTTTTCAGTGGCGTGCCCGAATGCCCGAACTCGCCCGGAATGTGCTGACCCAGCATCGCATAGGCCAAAGCCGCCACCGCCACCAAAGGCAACGGCCAGCCGATCGCCCGTCGCGCGGCTTCGATCACGCAGACCAACAAGACGACCGCCACCGCCAGCTGAAAGCGGTTTTCCAGAAATCCGTACTGATCGCCCAGAGCCGCGTGGTTGAAGGCAATCCACAGCGCCGCCGATACGCCTGACACGGCAAGCACCGCGCCCGTAACCCGCTGCATCCCGGTTCTTGCATCAAAGACAAAAATCCACGGCAGCACAAAGGCCAGATGCAGCGGGCGGCTGACCAGATTGGGCACCAGGCCCCAGAAGATCAGGCCGATATGAAACGCCACCATGACAGCGGCAAGGATCAGCCAGAACAGGCGTGCAAACTGTGTGTCATTGCTCATGCGGCAGGTCCTGCGAAAAACGTTTCAGGCCGGACGACATGCCGCCCGGCCTGATGATTGCCATGAGGAGCGGATCACTTCTGCGCGTCGGTCAGCTCGATCCCCGCTTCGGCATAATAGCGTTGTGCGCCGGGATGAAACCTGGTCGTGATATTGGCCAGCAAAGCCGGGTCCACGCCGTTCCACCAGGCGGCACCCGCCCCCATGTCGGATTTGCTTTCCCAGAATGTGCGGGTCAGCTCATAGGCCGTGTCATCGTCCATTTTCGTCGTGCCAAATGCCGCCACCGGCAGCGACGTGGTGACAATATCGGCGTCTTGCCCGGTGTAGGTTCCGGTCGGAATGACCAGCCGCGCCCGTTTGGTCGCAGCGATCTGGTCTTCACTCAGCGACAACACCGTGACGCCGGTTGACGCCGCCGCCTCGATCACGTTCGGCGCCGGCCAGGACCCTGCGGTCACGAAACCGTCGATCTGACCGTTCTTCAATGCGGGCACCGCGCCGGACAGTTCCACATCCGCTATCTCGACCTCGCCCTCCAGCCCGAACAGGCCCAGGTACTTTGCCCCCTCGCGCGCGCCAAAAGATCCCTTGCCCAGCAGGATGGTCTTGCCTTTCATGCCGTCGAAATCGGTCACGCCGGACGCATCCGACATCACGAAATGCATCGTCAGCGACGGGATCGGAAACAACGCACGGATTTCATCAAACGCCGGGTCGCTCTTGCCCTCGAACATCGCCTTGCCGTTCTGGGCCAGCCTGACCAGGGCCGGAGGCGTGGTGAATACATAATCCCCACCGCGCGCGCGGACCTCCATCACGTTTTGAACCGATCCCTGACTTTCCTCGACGGTGACGATGATTTCGCCATCGGTTCCGGCTTTCATCGCCTCGGCAATCTGCACGCCCATCTGGTAATAGGACGAACCGGTCTTGGCCGATTTATAGGTAATACGGTTTTCGGCCATTGCCGGCATGGCCAGACCAGCCACCGCAAGTGCGGCGGCGACAGATTTCAAAAGCATGTTCATCGGTGATCTCCCCCTGTTGGAACTTCTCGTCTATCTATCAGCCACAGCGTTGGGGTCGAATGGAAAATTGCGATCCGCCCGGGCGTGCCTGAAACCGGGAATTGGCCGGTCTTGCCCCGGTTCCGCCAGCCATCGCTTCACGGCAAGACCCGCACGACACTCGGGTATTTCAATGGATGTCAGTGAACCCTTGCCGCATCGGCATCTGGATTACACGGCAAGCAATTGAGGACGTGGCATAAATACATCGACCTCACGGCGCAGATTTTCCGTCCGACCCACATTAAGATCTTGTTAACCGCATACAAATTATCGCTTTGCGCGCCGGTGCAGGAAATGGCCTAATGGAACTGGTGAAATACGCGATTTGCGTGGAGCGGTGATATGTTGTTTTTGGCAAGTATGTTGGGATTGATCGCGGTCGGCGGCGTTGCGATGACGGCCGACTTTTCCACTGACGAGGATGAAACCGACAAATCCCAGGACACAACATCCGAAGACACGGCCGGGCAAACTGCGCCAGAAACAGAAGGGGACACCCCAAATCTGTTGCATTTCGTCACGAACGATGCCGATCAGATCCTTTCCGGCGACGACCAGGACAATCAGATCCAGGGGGGCACCGGCAACGACCAGATCAACGGCTACGACGGTGACGACACGATTTCCGGCGGCCAGGGCAATGACGATCTGCATGGCAGCACCGGACAGGACACGCTGTTTGGTTCGGATGGCAATGACACGCTGCACGGCGAAGACGGCCAAGACACGATCAGCGGCGACGCTGGCGACGACATGATGTTCGGGCACAACGACGACGACCTGCTTCTGGGCGGTGATGGAGATGACCAGATGTTCGGTGGCGACGGCAACGACACCCTGCACGGGGGCACGGGCGACGATGCGCTGCACGGCGGATTGGGCGACGACACCCTGTCCGGTGGCGCGGGTCAGGACACCCTGTTCGGCGGCGCGGGCGATGACGTCCTTTCAGGTGTCGTGACCGAAGCCGACACGACGGCTAGCGATCTCGAAGGCTCTGCTCAGTCGGATCAGGATTTCCTGAACGGCGGTGCCGGGGACGACACCATTATCGCGGGTGAAGGCGATATCGTGACCGGGGGCAGCGGCGAAGACAGCGTGGTTCTGGGCGACTGGCTGTCGGATGGCGAGGCCGTCGAGGTTGTCGATTTTGAGACCGGCAAGGATCAGCTGCTCATGGTCTGTGACCTGGAAAACAACCCGGACCCCGAGATCGAGATCCAGGCCGACGAAACGTCACCGGGTGTGAGCCACATCTTTGTCGATGGAACGGAAATCGCCGTGGTCCATAGCCGCTCGCCACTGGTGGAGGACGACATCGTTCTCATGGATCATGCCGATGGCGGTACGTTCGGTCTGGCGATGGTTTCCTGAACAACCGTACTTCTGCGCGGGCCAAGACCGTTCAGCCACGCAAACTTTCATCGGTAAGAACATCGCCCAGATCAATGCCGCGTTTACGGGCGCTGTTCTGCACGGCTGCGCGCAAAGCCTTGCTGCGCAAGAGCAGTTTGCGAAAGGCACGTTCGTTCAGTTCTAGCAGGGTCGATGGTGTGATCGAGCGCACCTGGGCGCTTCTTTGTCTAGGCATCAACATGGCCAATTGCCCGAACATGTCCCCCCGCCCCAGTCGCCAAACCTTGCCGACCGATTCAAGCTCGACCGCGCCGGATGCAATGAAAAAGACACTTCTGGCCAGGTCACTGCGTTCGACAATGGTTTGATCGGCATCCACATACACCGTTCTCAGCCGCTTGCCGAGCTTGGCCAGGGTTGCATCGTCCAGATCGTCAAACAGCGGCAACTGGCGGATCATTTCGGTCCGATGCAGCGCAAGATCCAGCCGCGGACGCCGTTCGGCACCAGCCCTGCGCTTGGCCAGATCCAGAGACAAAGCCGAATAGACTTCCGCGCCGATCAGCCCGTCATCCCGCAACGTCGCATATTCGCGCTCTTCCAGCCGCAACGCGGTGCGGCGGATGAACCGGCGCTCAAGCTCATCCGCATAACCCGGATATTGCAGACGCAACCCATCCAGCGCGGTATCGACGGCCTCGGTGCGGCGCGCCAGAAGCTCTGACAACAGCCGCACGACGCGTCGGCCGTGAATGCGGCGGATACGGCCATCCGTGAACCCGTCCAGTTCGCGCAGGATCAGGCGCTGAGACAGCAGCAGTTCAAAGCGGTCTGCGGTCATCCGCCCCAGAGGGGCCGATATACGCAGCCGATTGTGCAACAACAACGCCATGCGGAACCCCGCGCCATAGGACAGCACCCGGCGTGCCGCCCGGCGATACCCGCTGCGCCCGCCGGACCGGGCACCTTCGATCAAGCGATCCGCGTTGGCCACCAACTGTTCGGCCATCCGGGCCGAAATCGTTCGCTCACGAATCCGTTCCAGGGTGATTTCGCGTTCCGCACCAGCCAGCGCAATCAAACCCAGTGTGATCCTGTCGCGATCCGGAATGCCGGTATTTTCCTCGGCAGTCCTGACGGCCTCTTCCAGGCGTTCGCCAAATCTGATCGCCTCGGAACGGACAATGTCGCGGCCCAACCCCTGGTGTTCCGTCATCCGGGCAACATCTTCACGAACAGTCTGCAACGCGACCGCCACCACCTGCTGGGACAGCGCATGATCCAATGGCGAAAGCCGGTCCAGACCAAGCCGGCTGATCACCCAACGCAACGTGGTCCCTTGCACCACCAGCGTGAACAGCGTGTATCCCGTGGCCAGAATACCGACGATCCGCTTGGCTTCGGCCGGGACGCGGAAACTTTCGGTTACGGCCAGCGCCAGCGCCAGGGTCACGGCACCGCGCAACCCGCCCCAGAGAATCGCGGCCCGATACGGGCGCTCGACCGTTGGAGAAAGACGCAGCATGCTGAGCATCGGCAACAACCCGAACAGGATCGCCGCGCGCGACGCCATCGCCGCCACCACGACAACACCGATCAGCCCCAGATCCGCCAGACGGACTTCTTCAAGAAGGCGCGGAATCAGCAGCGCCGCCAGAATAAAGATCAACGCCCCGGCCCAATGCGCCAGCAGATCCCAGATGTCCCGCATGTTGATCCAGGCCTGCGGCGGCAGGCGTCCGGGGGCCACGACCTGCAGTGTCAGGCCCGCGGCGACCACTGCAATGACACCGGACGCGCCGACAATCTGCTCGGCCCCGATATACGCCAGATAGGGCAACGCAACCGAAATCGACAGTTGCGCCAACGGGAACCGCGCCACCACCATCATCATCCAGACCGCGATGCGCGCCGCGAACCAGCCAACCGCCACGCCTCCGGCTATCAACAGGGGAAATTGCGCCAGCGCCCGCGACAGGGAAGGATCCGGCACACCCAGCATGACAAAGCCCATGAACAACCCGAACAACGCAATCGCCGCCGCATCGTTCAACAGGCTTTCACCTTCGATGATGCGGGTCAGGCGCTGCGGTGCGGCGATCGAACGGAAAATGCTGACCACGGCGGACGGGTCGGTCGTAGACACAATCGCCCCCACCAGCAGACAAACCGCCAAGGGCAGCGCACTGACCCAATACAGCGCGTACCCGACCGACACGGTTGCCACCACGACCGCCAGAACCGCCAGCACGATGATCGGAACCGTATCGTCAATCATGCGGCGCAGATTCATGCCCAGCGTGGCCTGAAACAGCAGTGTTGGCAGGAAAACATAGATGAACACGTTCGAGCGAATGGGCAGGCCCAATATGGCTTCGGACACGGGGTTCAACGCATCGGTCAGTTCGGTCCTGAGAAAGAAGGTCGCCGCCACGCCGATCAGGATACCGAGGACAGCCAGGATCACGCTAAACGGTACGCGCAATCGTGCGGCCAGAGGTTCGGCCGCGCCGATGACCAGAAACAACGAAGCAATGACCGAAACGACTATCCAGATATCCATCTGGAATAGATACTATTTCTCAGTAGCAAAGGAAATTGCTTTGGATCGTCAAGACACCGATTTCAGCGGCCTTGCCCCCGGCCCAAGTCAGCACGAACCATAGCGCCCGTGCGAGGTTGCTCTGGTGGTTTACGCCCGTCTATTCGTTCCGGTTGGCATCCAGATATTGCAGCGTGGCATAGGTCAACGCGGGCGTCGGCGTGATGGGCAGTGCAGCCTGTTGGGACAACTCCTGCGACATATCGGGAAGATGATGCGCAATTCCCTTGTGGCAGTTGATACAGGTCTTTTCATCGGTGAACAGGAACCGTTCATGGGCTTCTGCCGCGCGTTTGCTTTGCCGGGTGATATCCATGGACTCAGCGGAATGACAATTGCGGCATTCCAGCGAATTATTGGCCTCAAGCCGCGCCCATTCGCGTTGCGCCAGTTCCAGACGTTTTTCCAGGAACTTTTCACGCGTGTTGATGGTGCCGAATACCTTGCCCCAGACTTCTTTGCTGGCCTGCATCTTGCGCGCGATCTTGTCGGTCCAGTCATGCGGAACATGACAATCCGGGCATGTGGCGCGCACGCCTGACCGGTTGGTATAGTGGATCGTCGGCTTCAGCTCCTCGAACACGTTGTTGCGCATTTCATGGCAACTGGTGCAAAAGCTTTCGGTGTTGGTGATTTCCAGAGCCGTGTTGAACCCGCCCCAGAAGATGATCCCCATGACAAATCCGCCCAGGGTCAGAAAGCCCAGGCTGAAAAACGCGCTGGGGCGGCGGATTATGAACCAGACCCGTTTGATGAAACCCCACATCAGTCGGCCGCTTTCTGATTGCTGCGCACAAATTCAAGCACATGATCCACATCGGCAAAATCGTTTTGCACCAGCGGTCGAACGTCATGCTGTACGACATGGCATTGCGTACAGAAGAACCGCCGCGGCGAAACCGTTGCCAGGGTCTGGCCCGCGCGGTTCATGAAATGCGTGACCGAAACCATGGGGGCCTGGCTGATTTCAATCGCGGTGCGGCTGTGACAGGTCAGGCATTTGTTGGCGTTCAGATCGATCTGGTAGTTGTCGATCTTGTGCGGAATCAACGGCGGCTGATCCGGGTAGTTCCGCACCTTGCGGATGTCGGAATTGATCACCTCGGGGATTTGACTGGCGGTTCCATCCTGATCCAGCGGCGGGACACCACGCAAGGTCGCGACCTGATTGTCCCCGGCCGCAGCGGTGGCCAGCAGCAACGGGGCGATCAGAACAACGGTTTGAATATGTTTCATATCGGGCCTCATACGGCTTCGATGCGCACGGCGCATTTCTTGAAATCGGTCTGCTTGCTGATCGGATCCGTGGCGTCCAGCGTCACCTTGTTGATCAGGCGCCGGGCATCGAACCACGGAACAAACACCAATCCGCGCGGGGGCTTGTTGCGGCCGCGCGTCTCGACGCGGGTCCGAATTTCTCCGCGACGCGAAATCACCCGGACTTCGGAACCGCGGCGCAGGTTCAGACCCGCCGCATCGTCCGGATGCATGTAGCACACGGCATCCGGAACCGCCTGATACAGCTCGGGCACCCGTTGAGTCATTGAACCGGAATGCCAATGTTCCAGCACCCGCCCGGTGCTCAGCCACAACGGAAACGCGTCGTCGGGGCTTTCGGCCGCCGGCTCATAGGGCAGCGCGAATATATTGGCCCTGCCATCGGGGTTTCCGTAGAATTCGAACTGTTTGCCCTCGCTCACATAGGGGTCGTAATCGCCGTTGAACCGCCAGCGGGTTTCTTTTCCGTCCACCACCGGCCAGCGCAGCCCGCGTTCCTGATGATACCGTTCGAACGGCGCAAGATCGTGACCATGGCCGCGTCCGAAACTGGCGTATTCCTCGAACAAGCCCTTTTGCAGGTAGAACCCGAAAGCGTCGGCCTCGGCGTTGGCATAGTCCGGGCTGACCTCTTGCGTGCCGAAGGCATCCACCTGCCCGTTGGCAAACAGCACCTCGAACAACGTCTTGCCCCGGTAGTCGGGATTGGCGTTCAGCAACTCTTCGGGCCAGACTTCGTCCGTGGTGAAGCGTTTGGAAAATTCGACCAGCTGCCACAGATCCGAGCGCGCCTCGCCCGGGGCATCAACCAGCTGGTGCCAGAACTGGGTCCGGCGTTCGGCGTTGCCATAGGCACCTTCCTTTTCCACCCACATCGCCGTGGGCAGGATCAGGTCGGCGGCTTCGCAGGTCACCGTGGGATAAGCATCCGAAACCACGATAAAGTTCTCGGGATTGCGATACCCGGGCAGCCCCTCCTGCATCATGTTGGGCGCGGCCTGCATGTTGTTGTTGACCTGCACCCAGTAGACATTGATCTTGCCGTCCTTCAGGTCGCGGTTCTGTTTCACGGCGTGACTGCCCGGCCAGTCCGGGATGGTGCCGGGCGGAAGTTTCCACAGCTCTTCGGCATGGGCGCGATGGTCCGGATTGGTGACCACCAGATCGGCGGGCAACCGGTGCGAAAACGTCCCCACCTCGCGCGCAGTGCCACATGCCGACGGCTGGCCGGTCAGCGAAAACGGGGAATTCCCTGGCTGCGAAATCTTGCCGGTCAGCAAGTGGATATTATAGACCATGTTGTTGGCCCACACCCCGCGGGTGTGCTGGTTGAACCCCATGGTCCACAGGGACATTACCTTGGTGTCCGGGTCAGCATAGAGCTCGGCCAGTTCTTCAAGGCGGGTTTCGGGCACGCCCGTCATCTCGGCGGTTTTTTCCAGGGTATACTCGGAGACGAATTCCGCGAATTCCTCGAACGTCATCGGTTGCGATCCACCTGGATCGCCCGCATTGGCGGCGTTCTGTTCCAGCGGGTTTTCAGGCCGCAGGCCGTATCCGATATCGGTGTTCCCGCGCTTGAAATTTACGTGTTCGTCAACGAATTCCCGGTTCACCGCATCGTTCTGGATGATGTAATTCGCAATGTAGTTCAAAATCACCAGATCGGTCTGCGGCGTGAAGATGATCGGGATGTCGGCCAGATCAAAGCTGCGGTGGGTAAAGGTGGACAGCACCGCCACCTTGACATGCGGATGGCTGAAGCGGCGGTCCGAAATACGGGTCCACAGGATCGGGTGCATCTCGGCCATGTTCGAGCCCCACAACACGAACGCGTCCGCGTTTTCGAAATCGTCGTAGCATCCCATGGGTTCGTCGATGCCGAAACTGCGCATGAACCCGCCAACCGCGCTGGCCATGCAGTGGCGCGCGTTGGGATCGATGTTGTTGGACCGGAACCCCGCCTTCATCAGCTTGGACGCCGCATAGCCTTCCCATATCGTCCATTGTCCCGAACCGAACATTCCGACCGCCTTGGGGCCCTTATCGGCCAGTGTCGCCTTCCATTTTTCCGCCATGATGTCAAAGGCTTCGTCCCAGGAAACCGGCTCGAACGCGCCGTCCTTGTGATAGGACCCATCACGCTTGCGCAGCAAGGGCTGGGTCAGGCGGTCCGCGCCATACATGATCTTGGACAAGAAGTAACCTTTGACGCAATTCAGGCCCCGGTTGACCTCGGCCTGGCTGTCGCCATGCGTGGCGACCACGCGGCCGGCCTTGGTGGCCACCATGATCGAACAGCCCGTCCCGCAGAACCGGCAGGCGGCCTTGGACCATTTCAGTTCGGTCAGATCGGCGTCGGTCACCAGGTTCTGCGCCGCCAGCGGTATGGGCAGCCCGGCGGCGGCGGCAGCGGCGGCAAGCGCCTGGGCCTTGATCACATCGCGTCGTGTCACATCGGTCATATGATGGCTCCTTTCGGGATAGGCAGGTCGTGGGCGTCGCAGGCCTGATGGTACACCATCGCCGCGCTGGTGACGCCGTCGAGCAGTTGGATCCGGGTCAAGACATCGGCAATCGCCGCGTCGCTGTCGGTCTCAAGAAGAACCACGAGCTTTCCCGAAGAATCGTTCAACGCGACTTCGGCGATGTCGATCGTGCCGATCATTTGCGACACGCGGTCCGTGTGGCACGGATCGCACCGCACCAGCAGACTGGAGATATGGATCTGCGCCGGGTTCATGTCCGCTGTCCTGTCTGGCGCGCATCAACCAGCGCGATGGCCTGGGTCGGACAGGCCGCAAGACAGGCCCCGCAGCCGGTGCAGGCCTGGCTGTCCACATGGATGGCCCCGACCGGACGGATCGCCAGATCCATGCGCAGCGCCGTTGCGTCGCACAGATCGGTGCAAAGCTGGCAACTGATACCTGCCGCCAGCAGACAAGCCCCGCCGATATGGGCGTGAACGGGCCAGGGGTCGGGTTGGGTCAGATCGAACACCGGCTCGGCACAGGCCGTTGCGCAGGCGGCGCAAAACGTACATTCACCGCCATTCAACACCACCTGCGGCCGCCCGGCGCTGTCATTGATCAGAATGCCCTGGGGGCAGGCCGTGATGCAGTCGGAACAGCCGGTGCAATGCGTGGCAACGGAGGGCTCATCACTCCAGGGGGGACGAAACGCTGGTTTCTCGCTCTTCGCGCGGCTGGTCAGAAAGGCGCGTCTTGTCAGGGCTGGGCTGGCGTCTGCTGGCATGAGCGATGTCTCCGATCAACCCGTCGGCGGGCCCAGAAACATCTGTGAAATCCAGATAATCAATCCATAGCTGCCAACGACCGCCACAGCCAGCGCCGGCGCCAGGAAGACCGCCAGAAACAGGAACGTATTGCGTTCCTCTTTGCGAGTCGGGTTTGAAGTGTTGTCCGTCATCTTGGGGCGACCTCACGTCAACGGAGAACCGGTTGTGCGGACACAACCATACGTTCTTCGCACGCAAAATCCACCATTTTCAATCACGAACCCGTGAATTCTTCCGCCCCGCACCCAATACGTGCAGAACCGGCGCGGCCCGTGTCCACGGCCAGGCGCGTCTTTCGGATCAGCCCGCGGCGCGCAGCGCCTGTTGTACATCGGCGATCAGATCTTGGGGATCTTCAAGCCCCAGGCTGAACCGTATCAACCCCGGCGTGATCCCCAGTCGCGCCTTCTGATCGTCCGGCAAACGCTGATGGGTGGTCGTGGCCGGATGGGTCACGATGGACTTCGCATCCCCAAGATTGTTCGAGATCCTGGCGATCTTCAGCGCGTCCAGGAAGCGAAACGCCGCCGCCTGCCCGCCCTTGAGATCCAGCGCCACCACGGTACCGCCCTTGCGCATCTGCGCCTTGGACAAAGCATGTTGCGGGTGGCTTGCGTGACCGGGATACAAGACGCGCCGCAATGCGTCGTGCCCTTGCAGCGCATCGGCCAGCGCCCATGCCGCATCGGCCTGGGCATTGACCCGCAGGCTGAGCGTTTCCAGCCCTTTCAGCATCACCCACGCGGTGAACGGGCTCATCGAGCCGCCGGTATGTTTCATGTAGGGCTCAACCGTCTTGCGGATGAATTCGCGCGTGCCCAGAATGACCCCACCCAGCGTCCGGCCCTGCCCATCGATGTGCTTGGTCGCGGAATAAACCACCACATCCGCCCCCTGCTTGATGGCATCGGAAAACACCGGAGTGGCGAATACATTATCCACGATCACCGTGGCCCCGACCCCATGGGCCAGTTCACAGACCGCGCGGAGGTCGATCACCTCCAGCGTCGGATTTGACACCGATTCAAAGAACACGGCCTTGGTGTCGGCACGCAGCGCATCGCGCCACTGGTCCAGATCGGTTCCATCGACAAAGCTGACCTCGACCCCGTAGCGGGTCAGTATCTCGTCCAGAATATACAGGCACGACCCGAACAGGGCACGCGACGCGACAACATGATCGCCCGCCCTCAGCATCGCGGTCAACGCGCCGGACACGGCCGCCATGCCGGACGCGGTGGCAAAGGCATCTTCAGCGCCTTCCAGCGCCGCGATCCGTTCTTCGAACATCCGCACCGTCGGGTTTCCGTAGCGCGCATAGATGAATTCATCATCCCCGGCTTCGAGAAACCGCGCCTCGGCGGCTTCGGCACTGTCATAGACAAACCCTTGCGTCAGAAATATTGCTTCGCTGACTTCGCCATATTGGCTGCGGCGGGTGCCACCGTGTACGGCGGTCGTGCGCTTGTCCCAAGTCTCGCTCATGTCGTCCTCCGGCCCGTTCTGGCGGGCCAACAAAAAAACCCCAGACGCGGTCAAGCGAAAGGGGGCTTTCATCCTGACCTTTTAGCGGTTTTGTTTAACGTGGCCCGCAATCCGGTAACAAATCGCCACATGGTTCTGCCTGCCGGATAGCCCGATCCGACGGCGGGGTCAAGCCGTGGTAAACGCACCGTCACGCATACGTCACCCGGCGTTCACATCAGGTTCATAGTGTTGGTCCAGCAGGATACCACAGCATCTTGTGTGAGGCCGGACCATGCCAATCATCAGAGTGAATGCCCGGGGCCGGACCTGTCATCTGCATGAATCGGTTCAACCCGTCACCGGCACATTGAAACGGACCAGAACCACCCCCGGCCCGGTCATCATCATGATACATGGTTACAGCTATCATCCCGGTGACCGGGTGCATTGCCCACACCACCACATTCTCAGCCTGAAACCGCGGGCTTTGCCGTGGGCTGCCCCCAGTTGGCCGCGCGAACTGGGATTTGGCGGCATGGCGCGGGACGAAGGGTTGGGGATTGCCTTTGCCTGGCCAGCGCGCGGCACGCTGTGGGCCGCGCAACGGCGCGCGCGGGATGCCGGACATGCGCTGGCCGCGCTTGTTGCGGGCCTGCACCACGCCGCGCCCGACCGGCCGATCCACATCGCGGCACATTCCATGGGAATAGAGGTCGCCGCCGAAGCCTTGCACCACCTGCCCGCCGGCTCTGTCGATCGGATCGTGTCCATGACGGGCGCCAGCTATCGGTCCCGCATCGCCAAGGCGCTGGACACGCCGGCGGGGCGTCGGGCCACATTCATCAATGTCACCAGCCGCGAGAACGATCTGTTCGATTTTCTGTTCGAACGCCTGATCGCCCCCTCAGCGCCCGGGGATCGAACGCTGGGCCAAGGGATCGAAGCGGCCAACGCCGTAACCGTACAACTGGACTGTCCGGCATCCCTGACCCATCTGGCGCAGCTGGGGGCGCGGATTGCACCGCCCAGCCAGCGGATTTGTCACTGGTCGTCATATATGCGTCCCGGCGTATTGCAGTTCTATTGCAAGCTGATGCGTCAGCCCGAGCGTTACTCGTTGAACCAGCTGCGCGCCGGGCTGCCAGAGCACTCCGCGCCACGCTGGTCGCGTCTGGTTGCCCGCCCCAACATCGCCTGGCCGCAGCCAATTGCGCAGAAAGCATCCTGACGCCCGACCGAACGCGCGCTCAGGCGCGCGCGTCCGGATCGATCTTGTCCTCGGGATCGATCATGAATTTCTGTAGCGCCACGATCTGCCACCACAGGAAACCGAACAGAAGGGCGGGAAAGGCGAAGGTCTCGATCTTGACCCAGGCCGCATCGGACATATTACGCCAGACCAGTTCGTTGCCAATCGCCAGCAGGATGAAAAACACGAACAACCGCCGTGTCAGAATCATCCAGCCCTGGTTTTCCATCGGGATCAAGTCACCCATTACCCAGGCCAGATAGGATTTGCCCTGCAGCAAACCGATGCCCAGAAGGGTAGAGAAACAGCCATAGACGATGCTGGTTTTCATCTTGAAAAACCGCTCGTCGTTGAACCAGGCTGTCAGGCCGCCAAAGAAGATCACCATGAAGGCAGTAAAGATCTGCATCCGCGACAGATGCCCCGTCAGGCGCCACAGGATCGCCATGGACACCAGAAGGATCGGCACGAAGACGACCGCCGCGACGATGAAACCCGAATACTCGGTGCCGCCAACGGTAAAGGTGTCGTCCTGAATTTTCAGATACAGCAGGAAAAACGCCACGGTCGGGCCAAGCTCCAGCACCTGTTTCAGCACCATGTTGATCTCTTTTGGTTCGGCCATGTGGTCTCCTATCCGCCCATTTCAACTATCACCGCGCCCGCCGCGATCAAGGCCATAAGCGCAATCCGGCGCGGCCCGACTGTCTCTTTCAGCGCCAGCCAACCGATCAGGGCCGCAAACACGGTCGAGGTTTCGCGCAGCACCGCCGCCTCGCCCACCTTGTCCAGGCGCGTTGCCAGCATGACCGATCCGAAACTGGCGAATGCCACCAACCCGCCGATCCCCCCGCGCAGCATCAGCGGGCACACGTCAGGCCGTGCGGTCATGTTCCGCCATCTCAACGTGGCAAGAATCGGCATCACGAGTCCGTCGATCATGAAGAACCAGGCCAGAAAGGTGAAAGGGTCGGCCGTGGCGCGGATGCCATAGGCGTCATAGGTCGTGTACAACGCCACGAACAGCCCGGTGATCCCCGCCAGTGTCAGCGCCGTTGGCAGCGTGTCGCGCGCGGTCTGCAGGAAAACCAGGTTATACACCGCCAGCCCAAATATCCCCAGCAGCAGAACACCAACCCCCAGCCACTGAAGCAATGTGAAGGTTTCACCGAAAATCAGATAGGCACCGATCACGGCGAACAAGGGGCCGGTGCCACGCACCACCGGGTAGACCACCGTATAGGCGCCCTTGGTATAAGCCTGCGCCTGCAACAGCTTGTAGGCGGTATGGATGACAAGAGCGCCCGCGAAAATCGGCCACATGAAGGGTTCGGGCCAGGGCACGACAAACAAAGCGAAAGGCGCGGCCATCAACCCATAAGAGGCATCGATCGCCCCGCGCGACAGCCAGGGATCGTGCCGCCCCTTTTGCAGCGCACCGAACACCGCGTGCAGAAAGGCCGCGGACAGGGCCAGCCACAGCGCCAGCCGGTGCCCGGCTTGGGTGCCTTCCAGAGAGATCAGCCAGTCGCTCAAAACTCGAATGGCCCGGAGGTTTCAACCCCGCCCCCCCCGAAGGACGCGGCAGACAAGAAAAAGGACTGGATCATCTAGCGCGGATCCATCCCGGTCAGGGCAGCGGCGAATTCCTCGGGATCGAATGGTGCAAGATCGTCGATCTGTTCCCCCACGCCGATCGCGTGAATTGGCAGGCCGAACTTGTCGGCAAGGGCCACCAGAACCCCGCCTTTGGCAGTGCCGTCCAGCTTTGTCATCACCAGACCCGAGACATCGGAAATCCTGCGGAAGGTTTCAACCTGGCTCAACGCATTCTGACCCGTCGTGGCATCCAGCACCAGCAAGGTATTGTGCGGAGCGGTTTCATCCCTTTTGCGGATGACGCGGACGATCTTGGCCAACTCCTCCATCAGGTCGGCGCGATTCTGCAGCCGGCCGGCCGTGTCGATCATCAACAGATCCGCGCCATCCTGCTGCGCCTTGGCCATGGCATCGTACGCCAGGCTGGCCGGGTCTGTCCCTTCGGGCGCGGTCAGCACAGGCACGCCAGCCCGGTCGCCCCAGACCTGCAACTGTTCCACGGCAGCGGCGCGAAACGTGTCCCCGGCAGCGATGACCACCGACTTTCCGGCGGCCTTGAACTGACTGGCCAGCTTGCCGATCGTCGTGGTCTTGCCGGAGCCGTTCACCCCGACCACCAGCACGACCTGCGGACGTTTCGGATAGAGCGGCATGGGGCGGGCCACCGGCTCCATGATACGCGCGATTTCACCGGACAGCAGGGATTTGATTTCCTCGGTCGACAGTTTGCGCCCCATGCGTCCCTCGGCCATGTTGGCGGTGACCCGCAGGGCGGTATCCACCCCCATGTCCGCGCTGATCAACACTTCTTCGAGTTGCTCCAGCATGTCGTCGTCCAAAGTGCGGCGCAGCACGGGTTTGCCGCCCCCACGCCCCAGAAAACGCCCCAGCAGGCCCGAGGTTTCAGGTGGCGACTGCGGCTCTTCCAGTGGCGCGGGCGCGGGCATGGGGTCCGACGGGATCGGCGCGGGATCCTGGCCGGGTTGCGGAATCGGAAGCGGTTCCGGGGTGACAGGCGGTTCGGGCTCGGGGGCGGGTTCAGGCTCGGGGACGGTCACCGGTTCAGGTGGTGGCGCGGTCGGCGGTACAGACGGTTCCGGGTCGACGGTGCCGCCATCTTCCACGATCGCGTCCAACCCTTCCTCAAGCTTGGAGGAGGATTTGAACAGCTTGTCCTTGAGCTTCTTGAAAAATGCCATGCTGGTCTCCGCGTGGATGCCATATCCACCTAATCCGGATTGCGCCGATTTGAAAGGCCCCGGGCAACCACACCGCCCCCGGGGCACACACAACACTGACAGTTTTTCTGGCACCGCTACGGGCGGGATGCTATCGCAGGGCGCGGGGCGTGCCCCATCATCAGACACGGGCAACGGAAACCGCAATGATCCGCTTTGCTTTCGCCAGCCTCAGCCCCGTCGCGACGCTGACCGCTGCCTGTTTGGCGGGCGGGATCTGGCCGTGGCTTGCCCTGATCCATGTGACCGTCGTGGTGACCGTGCTTGACCGGCTGACCCTGCGCTTGCAGTCCGCAGACGCGGCCCCGGATGCGCCGCAATGGGCACTGCGGCTGAACATCCTGCTGGCGGTCCTGCATCTGTTGCTGATCTATCTGGGGGTCTGGGCGCTGGCCCAGAACGGGATACTGTCGATCTGGCAGAAACTGGCAGCGGCGCTGGCGCTGGGGTTGTATCTGGGACAGGTGGCAAATTCTAACGCGCATGAATTGATCCATGCCCCGGGTCGATGGGCGCGACGGCTGGGCACGGCTGTGTTTACGGCGCTGTTGTTCGGGCATCACGCTTCGGCCCATATGCGGGTGCATCATGTCCATGTCGCCAGCGACGGTGATCCCAATTCCGCCCGCCTTGGAGAAACGTTTTACCGGTTCTGGCCCCGGGCCTGGATCGGGTCATTCCGCGCCGGGCTGCGGGCCGATACCCTCGCACGGGCCCGGTCGGCGCGACGGCTCTGGTCGGTGTCACATCCCTATGTGGGCTATTGCGCAGGCGCGCTGCTCAGCCTGGCGCTGGCCTATGGGGTCGCAGGCCCAGGCGGCTGTCTGATCCTGCTGGCGCTGGCCGGGTATGCGCAGATGCAATTGCTGCTGGCCGATTATGTACAACACTATGGCCTGCGCCGGGGCCGGATGACCGACGGGCGGCTTCATCCCCCCGGACCGCATCATTCCTGGAACGCGCCGCATTGGTATTCGTCGGCAATGATGCTGAACGCGCCGCGCCATTCCGATCACCATCAACACCCGGCCCGCCGGTTCCCCTGTCTGGGACTGGACGAAACAACCATGCCGGTCTGGCCGTATTCCATGCCGGTGATGGCAACGCTGGCGCTGTTCCCGTCCCGGTGGCGGCGCAAGATGGATCCTCTGGCGACACGCTGGCAATCCCGGATCGGGCAATCCGCGTCCCATCCTGCATCCGGGCGTGACACGAGGCCACAGGATCTGTCATCATCACAACGATGAGACCGCGCTACCTGATTCCCCTCTGCCTGCTGGCTGCTCCGGCCTTTGCGCAGGACACCATGTCGGCGGAAGAATTCGACACCTACACGCGCGGCAAGACGCTGTACTACGGATTTCAGGGCGAACCCTATGGGGTGGAACGCTATCTGAACGGACGGCGCGTGATCTGGTCGTTTCTGGATGGCAAGTGCAAGGAAGGCGTCTGGTACGAAGAGTCCGGACAGATCTGTTTCCTCTACGAAGACCGCCTGGACCCGCAATGCTGGACCTTTTCGCAAAGCGGTACAGGCCTGATCGCACGGTTCGAGAACACCCCGGAAGAAACCGAGATCTATGACGCCCGCAACATGGACAAGGAGATGCTGTGCTACGGTCCCGACGTCGGGGTCTAGCGTGCCGGCCTCAGAACAGGCTGCCCTGTTCCGGTTTCTGCTGTGGTTTCGGGCGGGCCTTGGCGGGCTTGCGCGCCGGTGCATTGGTCAGATTCAGGATGCCGTCCGCGAACTGAATGTCCAGCGCCGCGGCCTGTTCGGCGCGGGCCTTGGTGGTGACCGGTTCGCCCTGGTCGCGCACCACTGCATAGCCCCGATCCAATGTCGCCTGATAGCCCAGGGTCGACAGCAAACGGCCGGCCGCTGAAACCTTGGTGCGTGCATCGCCGATCCGGGCCGACCCGGCCATGGACAGGCGGCGGGACAATGCCGTCAGCTCGTCTTGTCTGCGCTTCACCTGCTCGTTCAGCCGCTCTGGACGCAATCGCGCGTCCTGCCGGTGCAGCGTTTCGCGTTGCCGCTGGATGGCGCGGCTCAGCGCCGGGGCCAGACGGCGGGCGGCACGGGTCAGTTTTTCGCTCTCACTGCGTGTCATCCGGCGCAGGCTGGAGGGGCGCAAGCTGCCAGAGAGCTGTGCCAGAGTCACCTTGCGCAGTTGCACACCGCGGATCAGCGCCGCCGGCAGGTGTTCGGTCAACTGATCCAATCGTTGGCGCGGGGTATCCAACAGGCTGTCCGGACGCGGCAGCGCGCGGGACAGGTCGGCCAGCCGCTGACGGCGCTGCGTCACCGCGGCACCGACCGCACGGGTGACGCGCGCGCCCTGCCCGTCCACATGGGCCAGCAGGTCCAGACGCACCGGCACTGCCAGTTCCGCAGCGGCGGTCGGGGTCGGGGCACGTTGATCCGAAACGAAATCGATCAGGGTGGTGTCGGTTTCGTGGCCAACCGCGGATATCAGGGGGATCTTGCTGGCCGCCGCCGCGCGGGCCACGATTTCTTCGTTGAAGCCCCACAGATCTTCAACCGAACCGCCCCCCCGTGCCACGATCAGCAGATCGGGCCGGGGCAGCGCCCCACCCGGCGACAGCCGGTTGAAACCTTCAATCGCGCGGGCGACCTCGGGCGCGCAATTCGCGCCTTGCACGGCCACCGGCCAGATCAGCACCTTACGCGGGAACCGGTCGCGCAAACGGTGCAGAATATCCCGGATCACCGCCCCGCCGGGCGAGGTCACGACACCGATAATACCCGGCAGATAGGGAAGCGGCTGCTTGCGCGCGGGATCGAACAGCCCTTCGGCGGCCAACTGTTGCTTGCGCTTTTCCAACAGGGCCATCAAAGCACCCTGCCCGGCCACCGCGACCTCATCCACGTTCATGTTGTATTTGGATTGCCCGCCAAAGGCCGTCATGCGCCCGGTGACGACGACTTCCAGCCCTTCTTCGGGCACCACGGACAATCCCGCAATCTGGCCTTTCCAGGTGGTGCAGGCCAGAACCGAGCGGTCATCCTTGATATCGTAATACAGATGCCCTGAGCGCGCCTTGAACACGCGACCGACTTCGCCGCGCACCCGAATCCGCCCGAATTCATCCTCAAGCGTGCGTTTGACCGCGCCCGAAAGCTCGGACACGGAGTATTCGGGCAGGTTCTGCCCCGGCAGCGGGTCATCTAACAGGTCGGACATGCCCTGACATAGCCATGTTCGCAGATCCAGTTCAACCGCCGTCACACGACATCGTCTTGTCCACACGAACCACAGCGCCTAGTAAGCGGCGACACAGATCAGGAGCGGCACATGAACATCCTCATTCTCGGCGGCGGCGGGCGCGAACACAGTCTGGCATGGGCGGTTTTGCAGAACCCGAAATGCGACAAGCTGATCGTGGCGCCCGGCAATGCGGGCATCGCACGGATCGCAACCTGCGCCGCGCTTGATATCGAGGATGGCGGCGAGGTCGTCACCTTTGCCGAGGTGAACGCAATCGATTTCGTAATCATAGGCCCCGAAGCCCCGCTGGCCGCCGGGGTCGCCGACCGCCTGCGCGAAGCGGGAATTCTGGTCTTCGGCCCTTCTGCGGCAGCCGCCCGGCTGGAAGCCTCCAAGAGCTTCACCAAGGAAATCTGCGATGCCGCTGGTGCCCCCACCGCGGCCTATGGCCATTTCACTGACGCCGAATCCGCAAAGGCCCATATCCGCCAGCAAGGCGCACCGATCGTGGTCAAGGCCGACGGGCTGGCCGCCGGCAAGGGCGTCATCGTTGCCGAGACCGAAGAACAGGCCCTGGCCGCCATCGACGACATGTTTGACGGTGCATTCGGCCAGGCGGGCGCCGAAGTGGTGATCGAGGAATTCATGGAAGGCGAGGAAGCGTCCTTTTTCGTCCTCTGCGACGGTGAAACCGTTCTGCCCGTGGGCACAGCCCAGGATCACAAACGCGTCGGTGAAGGCGATACCGGTCCCAACACCGGCGGCATGGGGGCATATTCTCCGGCGCCGGTTCTGACTGAAGCCGTCGCGCAAAAGGCGCTGGACCGGATCGTGCGTCCGACGGTTAATGAAATGAAACGCCGCGGAACCCCCTATCAGGGCGTGCTCTATGTCGGATTGATGATCAAGGACGGCGAACCGCGACTGGTGGAATACAACGCCCGGTTCGGCGACCCCGAATGCCAGGCCCTGATGATGCGGCTGGGCGCGCAGGCCATGGACCTGATGCATGCCGCCGCCGAGGGACGGCTGGACGGGATGCAGGTGAACTGGGCCGACGACCACGCGATGACCGTGGTGATGGCGGCGCAGGGCTATCCGGGCGCATACGACAAGGGCAGCGTGATCGGCGGTCTGGAGGGGTTGCCCGAAACCAGTTCCGCCATGTGTTTTCACGCCGGGACCGCGCGGCAGGACGGGACATTCGTGGCAACCGGCGGGCGGGTTCTGAACCTGACCGCGCGCGGCGCAACCCTGGCCGAGGCGCGCGACGCGGTCTATGCGATGGCGGATGCGGTCGACTGGCCGGGCGGGTTCCTGCGCCGGGATATCGGTTGGCGGGCGCTGTAGCGAGCGGGCCGGTTACCTGTCTTCGGGTCTGTCGGGTGTCTGAACGGTCATCATGTTGACCGGTTCGCAGCCCTCGGCAGAGGAGTCGTGCTCCTCGCCTGAGGTGCCCTTCATCCAGAACAGATCGCCGGCGCAAAGAACACCCCCGCACCCGGGCCGATGACACCGCGCCCGGTCTGAAATCAGATCTGTTTTTCAGGCATCTGAACGACCAGCCCGTTCAGTTCGTCCGTCACCTTGATCTGACAGGTCAGACGTGACCGGGCAGGATCGGGTTCATAGGCAAAGTCCAGCATGTCTTCTTCCATGTCGTCCTTGGCCGGGATCTTGTCGACCCATGCCGGATCGACATACACATGACAGGTCGAACAGGCGCAGGCACCGCCGCAATCGGCCTCGATGCCGGGAATGTTGTTGTCCCGCGCGCCTTCCATCACGGTCAGCCCGTTGGCGACTTCTACGACGTGTTCGGTTCCGCTGTGCTCGATATAGGTAATCTTTGCCATGTGTTCCGGCTCCTTGCCTGTCTCGGTCCCTTCTCTAGCCAAGCGTCGCGGGCCATGCCAGCCCATTTTGCGCCCATTGACCTGTGTGACGGCGCGAAGGCACGGGTCGGCGGGCATTTGGCGCGCGATTTTCGCCGTCATGTGAAATGACCGCTTTCACGACACCGTGAAAACTTGCTAACCTGCGCAACGAAGGGGAACAGGGGAGAGATACAGATGACGGCGCACCGGATGCCGGAGAGCGGCTTTTTGTCCAACGCTTCGGCAGACCTCAAGAAAATGCTGGCCGATCTGGCGACCGAGATATCGCTGTCCCGGGGCGACATCCTGTTTGAACAGGGCGACGAAGGCGATGCGCTGTATGCGATCATCACCGGCGCGGTGGAATTCAGCGTTCTGGCGCTGGACGGGCGGAAGCTGACCTTGGACATGATGCGTCCCGGCGCATTGTTCGGCGAAATCACCCTGTTTGAGCCCGGCGGACGGACCGCCACGGCGACCGCAGTCGAAGACACCCTGTTGTGGCGCGTGCGCCATCCGGATGTTCTGGCCCAGATCCGGCAACGCCCGGATCTGGCGGTGGACATGATTCACCTTGCCGGGCAACGCATGCGGTGGATGGGACGCCAGTTGAACGAACAGGTGTTTCTGCCCCTGCCCACGCGTTTGGCCCGAAAGGTCCAGCACCTTGCCCCAGAGGACACGCCAACGCCTTGCAAACTGGAACTTTCACAGGCGGAACTGGCGGAATTTGTCGGCGCGACCCGCGAAGCCGTATCGAAAATCCTGTCCAGTTGGAAACGTGACGGCGTTATCCAGAGCACGCGTGGGGGATTGGTGATACTGGACTGGAACGCATTGTCATTGCTGGCTGAACCGGATCAAATCTGAATCCAACATTCCCGATCCTGTGTGTGCTGGTTCACATACAGCTGCCGGAATCAGTGCGATACAGGATGCACGAATTCAACAATGCAAGCGGAGTTATCAAGAGTACCGACCACCGTCTGTGATAAATGAAATGAACATCCGTCCCCTTTCCCCTGTATCAGGGTGTTCGTGTCAAAGGTTTTTTTCTTCCAACCGGTGGGTATTTGTTTAAGCGGTTTTCCCAACCACGGGCATGATTGAATTTCGTACCGGCGGGTTTCCCCATGTTCCGCCGAGTATTTTCCGGGCTGGCGCAATCCTGTGTCTCCTCCCTGACCGGCCAAGGAAAAAGGGCCATGTGCGATGCACATGGCCCTTCTTGGTGTGTGTCCTTCTTGATTTGACGCCTGAAAGCAGACGTCAGTCGTCCAGGCTCAGCGCCACGAACCGCGGGTCCCCGCCACGCCGCACCAGCAACAACAGCGACTTGCGCCCGGCGTCCCTGGCGTCGGCAATCCGTTCGTCGAGCTCGCTCAGCGCGGTCACTTTCTGCTGTCCGGCCTCGGTAATCAGATCCCCTGCCCGCAGACCTTTCTCGAAGGCTTCGGTGGTTTCATCCACGGACAGAACCACCAGCCCGGTCTGTGTTTCCGGCAGGTTCAATTCGCCGCGCAGCTTGTCACTCAGCGGCCCAAGCGTCATGCCCAGCACGGTCTTTTCCTGAATGTCGCCATCGGAATTTTCCATCGCCGCCGGAACCGCGCCTTCGGCTTCTTCGCGGCGCCCCAGGGTCACCAGAACCGTCTTGGTGCTGCCATCGCGGTTGACCACGACACGCACGGCCTTGCCGACTTCGGTATTGCCCACCTGGCGCACCAGGGCGCGGGTATCTTCGACATCGACGCCGTCAAAACTGACGATGACATCGCCGGACAGCAAGCCCGCCTCTTTCGCCGGACCTTCCGGAACATCGGTGATCAAGGCGCCCGCGGCGGATTCCAGGCCCATCGCTTCGGCGATCTCGTCCGTGACATCCTGAATGCGCACGCCCAGCCAGCCGCGGCGGGTTTCGCCGAATTCCTTCAACTGGTCGACCACGCGGGTCACCACGTTGGACGCCATCGAAAAGCCGATCCCGATAGAGCCACCGTTCGGGGACAGGATCGCGGTGTTCACCCCGACCACCTCGCCGTCCATGTTGAACAGCGGCCCGCCCGAGTTGCCCCGGTTGATGGCCGCGTCGGTCTGGATGTAATCGTCATAGGTGCCCGAAAGCGCCCGGTTGCGCGCCGACACGATCCCGGCGGACACCGAGAACCCCTGCCCCAGCGGATTGCCCATCGCAATCACCCAATCGCCGACACGTGCGCTGTCACTGTCGCCGAAGGTGACAAAGGGCAGCGGTTCATCGGACTCGACCTTGAGCAAGGCAATATCCGTGTTTGGATCGGTCCCGATCACCTTGGCCGGCAGCTCGCCGCCCGCGAAGAATTCGATCAGGATCTCGTCGGCGCCCTCGATGACATGGTTGTTCGTCACCACATAGCCGTCTTCGGAAATCACAAAACCCGACCCCAGGGCCGAACTGCGGCGCGGACGCGTCCCTTCGCCGCCGTTGTTGCGATCCTGGAACTCACGAAAGAAATCCTCGAACGGCGAGCCTTCGGGAACGATGCCCTGCGGTCCGGTGCGTCCCTCGATCGTCGTCGAGGTGGTGATGTTCACCACCGACGGGCTGATCTTTTCCGCCAGCGGTGCCAGGCTTTCGGGTTTCGCCTGCACGATCAAGCTCTGCGCAAGGACGAACATCACCGCCAATGCGCCCAGCCAGAACAGGTGCATCCATCCCTGACGGTTCTCTGGACTGTTGGCCTGAATTGCTTTTGCCTGTGGCTGCACTATGCCATCTCCTTTGTGGTTCTTGCTACAGAGCCCCGGCCGACCTGGACCGCAGCTTGGGTTGCCTTCGTCAATGTAGTGGCTTTGGCGGCTGCCGCAAAGGGCGTTCCGGGATTTCAAGCGGATGTGAAAACCCGGAAATACCGGCCGCCTGACAGGTGCTTTTGCTATATCGCCCCCAGCCAATTGGCGAGCCACAACAGGATCAAACCGCTGACGATGGCCAGCCCCCCGATCTGACGTCGCGCGGATTCGGGCAGGTTGCGCAGCATTTCAAGCAGTTGCTCGATAAGCGAAGGGGCCAGCACCCAGGCCAGCCCCTCAACGATCAAGACCAGCCCGAGAGCCAGGGCGATCATACCCATGGCCGCGATTTACCGCGCCGGTTCCGCCGCATCGCCCGTGGGCGAACGCAAATAGTCGAAGAACTCGGAATTCGGGTTCATCACCATTGACGAGTTGCTGCCCTTGAGCGCGCGCTGATAGGCCTTCAGCGAGCGATAGAATTCAAAGAACTCTTGGTCCTTGCCGAACGCTTCGGCAAAGATGCTGTTGCGCAATGCGTCGGCTTCGCCTCGGATGATTTCGGCTTCGCGCTGCGCTTCGGATACCAGCTCGACCACGGTACGATCCGCCTGGGCCCGGACCCGTTGCGCGGCCTCGTTGCCTCGGGCGCGTTCGTCGGTGGCTTCGCGCTCCCGTTCGGCGCGCATCCGGTCGAACGTCGCTTCAAGGTTCTGCTCGGGCAGATCGGTCGACTTCAGCCGCACGTCAATGATGTCCAGCCCCAGCGCGCGGGCTTCGGCGATGGCGCTGTTGCGAATACGCAGCATCAGGGCCGCCCGGTCCGAACTGAGAATATCCTTGGAGCTGACCGAACCAAGCACTTCGCGGGTTTCTGCCCGCAGGATCGAATCCAGCCTGTTTTCGGCGGTGCTGATGCCGCCGACACCGACCGCTTGCCGGAACTGTTTCACATCCGCGATGCGATAGCGCGCAAAGGCATCGACCACCAGACGACGATCGTCCAGCGGTGTCACCTCAAGCGGTGAGATATCCCGCGACAGGATGCGGTCGTCATAGGTCACGACCTCCTGAATCAGCGGGATCTTGAAAGCCAGACCCGGTTCTTCCTTGACGGCAACCACGCGGCCAAATTGCAGAACCAGCGCTTTTTCACGTTCATCCACGATGAAGATGGCCGACAACAGACCGACGGCGGCAATCACCAGAATCGGCAAAATGAAGGTCGCTTTACGCATCAGTTGGCCTCCTCTGAATTGCGCCGCAGCTCGTTCAGCGGCAGATAGGGCACCACGCCCGACCCCTCTCCGCTTTCGTCAAGGATGATCTTGTCCAGACCGCCCAACACCTGTTCCATGGTCTCCAGATACAGGCGTTTGCGGGTCACTTCGGGTGCCTTGGCATATTCTTCCAGAACGGCGGAAAAACGGCTGGCTTCACCCTGGGCTTCGTTTACCTGCTGGGCGCGATAGCCTTCGGCCTGTTCCAGTTGTTGCGCGGCTTCACCGCGTGCTTCGGCGAGAACCCGGTTGGCATAGGCGTCAGCCACGTTTTGCAGGCGATCCCGTTCCTGCGCAGCCGCCTGCACATCGCGGAAAGCGTCGATCACCGGCTGCGGCGGGTCAGCCTTGTCAAAGTTCACACGGATGATGTTCACCCCGCTGTCATAGCTGTCCAGTGTCAGCTGGATCAGGTCGTGCAACTGATCCGCGATGACACCGCGGTCCCTGTTCAGAATCGGCGCCAGTTCGGACTGCGCGATGATCTCACGCATCGCCGATTGCGATACCGCCTGAATGGTCTGGCGCGGGTCGGCCAGATTGAACAGGTACTTGGCCGGGTCACTGATATTCCAGACCACCTGATAGTCGATGTCGACCACGTTTTCATCGCCGGTCAGTATCAGCCCATCATTGCCGCCACGATTGCCGCCCATGTCTTCGGTCTGCTCGCGGGTGACTGGTATCACCTCTGCGGTCACGAACGGCCAGGGCGCAAAGTTCAGCCCCGGTTCGCCGATCGCGGAAAACTCGCCCAGAAACAATTCGACGGACTGTTCTTCCGGTTTGACGGTGTAAAAGCTGGCCAGCCCCCACAGGACCCCTGCGGCAATGATGCCCAGACCGATGGTGCCCTTGGTGAACTTCGGACCATTGCCATCGCCGCGACCTCCGCCGCCGCCCTGACCGTTGCCGCCACCGCGACCGCCCATCAACACCCGCAGCTGTTCCTGGCCTTTCTTGACCAGATCGTCGATTTCAGGAATCTGGGCCCCTTCACCGCCCGGCTTGCGACCGCCAGTGCCGCGATCCTCGCCGTTCCTGCCGCCGTTGTTTCCTCCTCCTCCGGATGAGCCTCCGCCCCCCCAGGGGCCGCCGCTGTTACCCGCCATTCGCGTTGTTCCCTTCTCATCTCGCACCGTGCGGCGCTTTTGGATGTTTGTTCGATTAACTGTATACGCGTCGAGAAATTTCAAGCCTGAGACAATCATTCACGACGCAGTGGCGTGCGCATGGTGACCAGCTCTTCGGACATGGTCGGGTGCACCGCCACGGTCCGGTCAAAGTCTTCCTTGGTCGCGCCCATCTTGACGGCAATCCCGGCCAGCTGGATCAGCTCGCCGGCGTTGGGGGCCACGATGTGGCAGCCCAGCACCTTCCGGCTGGCCTGACTGACCACCAGTTTCATCAAGACACGGTCCGGACGATCGGCAAATGCCGACTGCATCGGGCGAAAGCTGGTGCAATAGACCTCGATCTCTTCCTGCTCGCGCGCCGCCTCTTCGCTCAGCCCGACGGTTCCCATTTCAGGCTGGGTGAAAATGGCACTGGCGATCAGTTCGTGGTCCACCGGTGTCGGATTGCCCCGGAACACGGTTTCTACAAATGCCATCCCCTCGCGGATCGCAACCGGAGTCAGGTTGACCCGGTCGGTCACGTCGCCGATGGCATAAACCGATGGAACCGCCGTCTGGCTGTACTCATCCACCACGATTTCACCGCGGCGGCCCAGCTCAATTCCCGCATCAGACAGGCCCATGTCCCGCGTGTTGGGATCGCGCCCGGTGGCGAACAGCACCGTGTCGAACACCTTTTCGGTCCCATTGGTGGATTTGACCCAGATCGGTCCCGTGCCGCCCCCGGTCCCCGTGGTTTTGATATCGGTCCCGCCGGATGCGGCGTCCGAACCGGTGCCGGCATGGCTGAGAGCATGGTCTTCACCGGCGCGGGCCATTTCGACGAGATTGGTGCCCAGATGCAGATCGACACCTTTTTCCCGCATCATCTCGGCCACAAGGCCGCGCGCTTCGTCGTCGAACCCCCGCAGGATCTGCGCCCCGCGATAATATTGCGTCACCTCGACACCCAACCCGTTCAGGATGCAGGCAAATTCACAGGCGATATACCCACCGCCAATGATCAGGATCGACTTGGGCAGGGTTTCAAGATGAAAAATGTCGTCGGAAACGATGCCCAGATCGGCGTTCGGTATGTCCGGGCGCACCGGGCGTCCCCCGGTTGCCACCAGGATGTGTTTGGCGCTGATTTCCCGGCCGTCGGACAAAGTGACGGTATGTGGATCCTTCAAGGCGGCGCGCGCATCGAACGTGTCGACCCCGGCATTGGCCAACAGTTTGCGATACACCCCTTCAAGGCGATCCAGCTCGGCGTTCAGGCTGCCACGAAATGCCGTCCAGTCAAACGACCCGTCCTGAATATCCCAGCCATAAGACCGGGCTTCGCCGGGCATGTCGCGATAGCCGGATGCAAACACCATCAGTTTCTTGGGCACACAGCCCCGGATCACACAGGTGCCACCATAGCGATCTTCTTCAGCCAGCGCCACCTTTGCACCGGTTTCCGAAGCAGCCACGCGTGCGGCACGCACCCCGCCCGATCCACCACCAATGACGAACAGATCGTAGTCGAAGTCGCTCATGTGTGTCTCCTTGTCCGCTTGCAGGGGGATATGTCATGCCAGTAGAAGGAAAACCAGAGGCAGGCCCGAAAAAGCCACGCTGCGGCCCGCGAAACCATCGTCATTCAAGAGAGTACATTCAAGACAGTACCGCCCTCAGGTGCCGCATGGCCCGATCCGCGGGCCATGCGGCACCCTGATGTCCGGGCAATCCCGCTTAGTCAGCGACATCCGTGAACAGATTGTCCGCACCGGGCAGATCCAGACGTTCCTGTATGATCGTACCCTTGGCGATGTCGCGCAGCTCCAGGCGTCCATCGCTGTGCCCGACAACCACCTGGTCACAGATGTCGATGAACAATCCGTTCTCGACCAGCCCCGGAATCCGGTTCAACGCCAAGGCCAGCTGCCTGGCGTCGCCGATACGCCCCAGATCCAGATCCAGAATGTGGTTGCCTTCGTCGGTGACAAACGGAACACCGCCCGCCATGCGCAGCGCCGTGCTGCGACCGTCGACATCCATCGACACCAGAAGGTCCTCGATCAGCTTCTGAGTGGTCTGCCAGCCAAACGGGATCACCTCGACCGGCAGAGGAAACGCACCCAGGGTTTCGACATGCTTGGCCGCGTCCGCGATCACCACCATGCGATCCGACGCCATGGCGACGATCTTTTCCTGCAACAACGCGCCGCCGCCGCCCTTGATCAGGTTCAGGTCGTCGTCGAATTCATCGGCCCCGTCGATGGTCAGATCCAACCATCCGACCTGCTCCAGCGTGACCACATCCATGCCTTCGGCGCGGGCCAGTTCGGCGGTGCGGGTCGACGTCGGCACGCAACGGATCTGCAGATTGTCGTCGCGCACCATCTGGCCCAGACGTCGCACCAGAAAGGCGGCCGTGCTGCCGGTCCCCAGCCCCACACGCATGCCGCTATGGACAAAATCAGCCGCACGATGCGCGGTCACGAACTTGGCCTTGTCAGCCGCGGTCATTTCATCGGACATAGCACTACCCCTGGCACCACTGTGAATGTTCGGCGGTCTTATAGGGCAATCCGCTGAAAGGGACGAGGGGCAAAACAACATGGCGCGGCGGCACGGCGAAAATAAATGTAAATAATATTCACATACCCCCTTGTAACCGACGGCCCCAGCCCCGATCTAGGCAATGTGAAAGACATTCACATCGCGACCCGAGACCCTCAACTGGAGAGACCTGAAATGACCATGATGTCCGACCCCGTCCCTGCCACGTCCCATCCGGGCTGGTTTTCCCGCGGCGAAGCCTGGCTTGACAGCAAGGGCAAAGGCGCATGGATCGCCGTGATGGTCCTTGGCTTCGTCTTCTTCTGGCCAATCGGTCTGGCCTTTCTGTTTTACATGATCTGGAGCAAACGCATGTTCGGAAAATCCTGTTCCCGCACCTCACGCAGACACAACCGCATGCAGATGTCGGCCCCGACGGGCAACCGTGCCTTTGACGCCTACAAGGCAGATACATTGCGCCGCCTGGAAGAAGAACAAAACAACTTCGAGGCCTTCCTGGAGCGCCTGCGCGACGCCAAGGACAAAGCCGAGTTCGACCAGTTCATGGAGGAACGCTCGCGCAAGTCCGGCTCCGAGAATACCAACCGCGAGTCCGGCGAAAACGAAATCGCCTGATCGCCCGCCGCTCCCGCCTTGTGCGGGGGCGGCCTTGCTGTCCCATCCCGAACCGGAACCCCGTCTGATGCTTCACCTTCCCGATCCCGACCGCCAGCCCCAGTTCTATGCGATGGTGCCGACCAAACGGCTGCTTGCATGGATTATCGACATGGTCATCATCCTGTTGTTCAGCTTGGGCACGGTTCTGTTGACCGCCTTTGTCGGCGCCTTCGTGTGGCCGCTGCTGGTTCTGATCATCGGTTTTGCCTATCGGGTCGTGACCCTGGCAAACGGATCGGCGACCTGGGGCATGCGTTTCGTTGGCATCGAGATCCGAACCGCCGACGGGATGCGCCTGGACATGCCGATGGCTCTGGCGCATACCGCCGGCTATACCGTCAGCATCGCCATGCCCATCCTGCAGGTCATTTCCATTGTCATGATGCTGACCGGTGCACGCGGGCAGGGTCTGACGGATGCTTTTCTGGGCACGGTGGCTCTGAACCGGCGTGCGACCGCAAACATCTGAATCGACTCTTGGCGGATACCGAATCGGTTGTTATTCTTCGCGGACACCCACGGACCCCACACGGACCCCAAATGCGCCATACCCTTCCCATTGCTCCGCAATTCTATGTGACGGCTCCGCAACCCTGCCCCTATCTGGAAGGCAGAATGGAGCGCAAGCTGTTCACCTCGCTGCAGGGCGAAAATGCGGAACGGCTCAACAACAGCCTGTCACAGCAAGGGTTCCGCCGCTCGCAGAATGTGCTGTACCGCCCCTCGTGCGCCGAATGCGCGGCCTGTCTGTCGGCGCGGATCGATGTGGCCCGTTTCAAGCCCTCCAAAAGCCAGCGCCGCACCGCGCGCCGCAACAGCGGTCTGGAACGGCGCGCGACATCCCCCTGGGCGACAGAAGATCAATACGACCTGTTCCGCCGCTATCTGGATGCGCGGCATGCCCAGGGCGGCATGGCAGACATGGATGTGTTCGAATTCGCCGCGATGGTCGAAGAAACCCCGATCCGCAGCCGGGTCATCGAATATACCGACGCCGACGAACTGATTGCGGTCAGCCTGACCGATGTGCTCGAAGACGGGCTGAGCATGGTCTATTCCTTCTACGCCCCCGACCGCCCGCAATTCAGCCTGGGCACGCATATGATTCTGGACCACATCAAGATCGCCCGGAACGCCAAACTGCCCTATGTCTATCTGGGCTATTGGGTCCCGGGCAGTCAAAAGATGGGCTACAAGGCCAATTTCTCGGGGCTCGAAGTCTATATTGGCGGTGAATGGAAGCAGATGGCCGACCCCGAAAAGTTCGCCGTTGAAACCCACCCCTTGTCCACCGATCCGATCGCCGAACAGGTGGCCAATATCCACCTGCCCGACCGCCGCCCGACGCGGCCTTGACCGCAGTGCGATGGACGCGCCGTATCTTTTCGGACGGCAAAACATCGATAGACCACGCCGCGCGCCCCGGTTCGGCCCCTGTCAACCCGGTTATGCGGACCCAATGCCAGACCGGGCAACGACGCTGCGCGTGGTTGGGCCATGCCCCCGCCTGAGCGAACAGAGAGGAAGCCGACTCTGCCCTGCCGCACGTCTGATCGACTCGGATCATGCACGGATCGCTGGGCGACATCATGATATTTCGGAACAGGCAGGAAAAACGCAAGAAAATGTCATTTTTCACGCCTATTGCATTACATTTTCCTCCAGTTGCCGGTTGACGCCCCTTTCCTGCGCCCATAATGTCCTGCCAGCATTCAAGGAGCCTGTGGCATGACAACGCTAGTCGTAATTTTGGGAACCACGCGCATGGGCCGGTAACGGTAGACCAGATCAAGACCCATGCGCCCCCGTCAAACCGGGGGCTTTTTTATTTGCAGGACGCTGTCGTGGATGGAGTAAAACATATGGCACGTGAAATGACCGGAGCAAAGATGTTGGTGCAGGCGCTGAGAGATCAGGGCGTCGACACAGTATTCGGATATCCCGGCGGCGCGGTACTACCGATTTATGACGAGATTTTTCAGCAGAACGAAATCCGCCACATTCTGGTGCGTCACGAACAGGGTGCGGTGCATGCGGCAGAAGGCTATGCGCGTTCGACCGGCAAGCCCGGCGTCGTTCTGGTGACTTCGGGACCGGGGGCGACCAATGCGGTTACCGGTCTGACGGATGCGTTGATGGACAGCATTCCGATTGTCGTGTTGACCGGACAGGTCCCGACCTTCATGATCGGCTCTGACGCGTTCCAGGAGGCCGATACCGTCGGCATCACGCGCCCCTGCACCAAACACAACTGGCTGATCAAGGACACCAACAAGCTGTCCGCCACGATCCACGAAGCCTTTCATGTGGCGACCTCGGGGCGGCCGGGTCCGGTGTTGGTGGACATCCCGAAAGACGTTCAATTCGCCACCGGGACCTATGCCAAACCGGCCCCGGCTTCGTCGCATTACCAACCGCAGCTCAAGGGCGACATTGAGGAAATCACCGAACTGGTGGCCGCGATGGAAAAAGCCAAGCGGCCGGTGTTCTATACCGGGGGCGGCGTCATCAACTCGGGTCCGGCTGCCAGCCAGCTGCTGCGCGAACTGGTGGATGCCACGGGCTTTCCGATCACCTCGACCTTGATGGGGCTTGGATCCTATCCGGCCAGCGGCAAGAACTGGCTGGGCATGCTTGGGATGCACGGGCTGTACGAAGCCAACCTCGCGATGCACGATTGCGATCTTCTGATCAACATCGGTGCCCGCTTCGACGACCGGATCACCGGGCGTATCGACGCCTTCTGCCCCAAGTCGATCAAGGCCCATATCGACATCGATCCCAGTTCGATCAACAAGGTCATCAAGACCGACATCCCCATCGTCGGGGACGTGGCCCATGTGCTGGAGGATCTGCTCAAGATCTGGAAATCGCGCGGCCGCAAGACCCAGGCCGAAGCGGTCGAGAAATGGCATCAGAAGATCGACGAATGGCGCAAGGTGGATTGCCTTGCCTTCGCCGGCAGCGAAACGTCGATCAAACCACAGCACGCCCTGGCGCGCCTGCAGGCACTGACCAGGGATCACGACCGCTATATCACCACCGAAGTCGGGCAGCATCAGATGTGGGCGGCGCAATACCTGCAATTCGAAGACCCCAACCGTTGGATGACCTCGGGCGGATTGGGCACCATGGGCTATGGTTTTCCGGCATCGATCGGGGTGCAGATGGCGCATCCCGACAGCTTGGTCATCAATGTCGCCGGCGAAGCCAGCTGGCTGATGAACATGCAGGAAATGGGCACCGCGGTTCAGTACCGGCTGCCGGTCAAGCAGTTCATATTGAACAACGAACGTCTGGGGATGGTGCGCCAATGGCAGGAACTGCTGCATGGCGAACGTTATTCGCACAGCTGGTCCGAAGCCCTGCCCGATTTCGTGAAACTGGCCGAAGCCTTTGGCGCCAAGGGCATCATCTGCAAGGACCCGGCCGACCTGGACGACGCCATCATGGAGATGATCAACCATGACGGCCCGGTGATCTTCGACTGTCTGGTCGAGAAGCACGAGAATTGTTTCCCGATGATTCCGTCCGGCAAGGCGCACAACGAAATGCTGTTGGGCGAGGCGGAAACCCAGGGTGTGATCCAGGCCGGCGGCGCGGTGCTGGTTTAGCAGAATTCTGCAGGAGTTTTGCCAGGAGAATTGGCATTCCTGGCCCAAAGATCAAAGGAAGGGACATCATGTCTGCCCTACATATCAAAAAAGGTGCCTCCAAGCACTCGGCCTACAACCTACGCCCGACGTTTTCGGACATTGATGAACGGCACACGCTGGCGGCTCTGGTGGAAAACGAACCCGGAGTTCTGGCGCGTGTGATCGGGCTGTTCGCCGGGCGCGGCTACAACATTGAAAGCCTGACCGTCGCCGAAGTCGATCACACCGGGCATCTGAGCCGCATCACCATTGTCACCACGGGCACCCCGCAGGTGATTGAACAGATCAAGGCCCAACTGGGGCGGATCGTACCGGTACACGAAGTGCATGACCTGACCGTCGAAGGGGCCTCGGTCGAGCGTGAACTGGCCATGCTGAAAGTGGTCGGCGATGGCGACAAACGGGTCGAGGCCCTGCGGCTGGCGGATATCTTCCGCGCCAATGTCGTGGACAGCACGCTGGGCAGCTTTGTCTTTGAAATAACCGGCGCGCCGGACAAGATCGATGCTTTTGCCGAACTGATGCGCCCCCTGGGGTTGGCCGAAATAGCGCGCACAGGTGTGGCGGCGCTGCTGCGCGGCGAATAGCCCCCTGAAACATCGGCGCGGCGGCGGCGCGTCAGCCGCTGCGCCGCTGCGCGAAAAAGCGGCGCAGCAGGGCGGCGGATTCGGCTTCGGCCAGCCCGTCATAGACTTCGGGCACATGATGGGTCTGTCTGTGGTCGAATACCCGCGCCCCATGCGCCACACCACCTGATTTCGGATCCGACGCCCCATAATACAGCCGCGCGATCCGGGCGGCAGCAATGGCGGCGGCGCACATCGGGCAAGGCTCAAGCGTGACATACAGATCATGCCCAATCAGCCTCTCGCTGCCGATTGCGGCACAGGCGGCGCGAATGGCCAGAATCTCGGCGTGCGCGGTGGGATCGTTCAATTCGCGTGTGCGGTTTCCATCTGCGGCCACAACGTTGCCATCGGGCGCAACGATCACCGCGCCCACCGGCACCTCGCCGCGCGCGGCCGCAGCGCGGGCCTGCTCCAGCGCCAGTGTCATCTGAGATCGGAAAACCATGGCACACCCTGCCCCGCGATACACTCTTTCGCAAGACCGCTGATTAAGCTATGCGCGGCCCATGACACAGCCCCCCACGCCCCCCGGCGACCGCATTGCCAAAGTCCTGTCACGCGCCGGAATCGCCAGCCGCCGCGAAGCGGAACGGATGATCGCCGCCGGGCGGGTCAGCGTCAACGGCACCCGCATCGACAGCCCAGCCCTGAATGTGACCGACAAGGACCGGATCACCGTGGATGGCAAAGCCTTGGCAGACCCCGAACCAGCGCGTTTGTGGCTGTACCACAAGCCACCGGGTCTGGTGACGACAACTGCGGATGAAAAGGGCCGCGAAACGATTTTCGACGCCCTGCCCACAGACATGCCCCGCGTCATGAGCGTGGGACGACTGGACCTGAATTCCGAAGGCTTGCTGCTGCTGACCAATGACGGCGGGCTCAAGCGCCGGCTGGAATTGCCCAGCACCGGCTGGCTGCGCAAATACCGCGTCCGGATCAACGGCCGCCCCAAAGACGAGGATTTCGCCCCCCTGCGCAAGGGCTTGGTGATCGAGGGCGAACGATTTCAGCCCATGACCGTGGAACTGGACCGGCAGCAAGGCGCAAACGCATGGCTGACCATCGCCATCCGCGAGGGACGCAACCGCGAAGTCCGCCGCGCCATTCAGGATATCGGGTATGTGGTAAACAGGCTGATCCGGGTGTCTTATGGCCCGTTTCAACTGGCGAATCTGAAGCCCGGCACCGTCGAAGAAATACGCCGGCGGGTGTTGCGCGATCAGTTGGGGCTGGACTTCGGCGACGATAGCGGCACCGCAAAACCCCGGGCCAAATCGCGCCGTCCCGGCAAAAATCCGCCCGCGCGGCCCCAACGCCGCCGAGTGCCGCGCACACCGGGCTGAACCCTCCATTTTCGGCGAAATGCGACCGGAATGCCGGTTCTTCCCCCTAGTATGGGGGGGCCACTTGGAATAGGCTGGCATTGTCAAGGAATGTCAGGGGTTTGGCGTGTCACCGACCGGAATCCAAAAAATTGCCTATGCGGCTCTGATCGTGCTGCTGTTCGGTGTCTGCACCGGCGTGCTGGGGGGCCTGTAGGCACATGGCCAAGCGTTTCGGCGGAAAATACAGCCCGGACGGTCCTTCCGACGACACCCCGGCCGAGCCGCGCGGCGCCTATGAGGGGGCGCGGGTCGATCCTGCGGGGGCACGCAGCAACATTCTGTTTATCCCCGCGATTCCGCTGCTGTTCATGTCTCTGAACGATGGCGCGGTTGGCATGGCGACGGGGCTGGTGGCGGCCGGGACGCTGACGCTTGCGGCCTGGTTGCTGCGCGAAGGTCTGCGCGCCCAGGCGGCGTATGACGCGCGCAAGGTCGCCCGCCGCCCGGCCTTTCCGCGCAAGATGGTGGCCAGCGCCCTGACCGGGCTTGGCGTCGCCATCGCAGTCTACAAAAACGAACCCGGATTGATCGCGCCCCTGTTGTTCGGCGCCGCCGCAGCCGGGTTGCATGTGGTGGCCTTTGGGCCGGACCCTCTGCGGGACAAGGGCATGGAGGGCATCGACGGGTTTCAGCAGGACCGCGTGGCCCGCGTCGTTGACGAGGCCGAAACCCATCTTCGCGAAATGACCGACGCCATCCGACGCGCCGGAGACCGGCAGATGGAAACCCGCGTCGAGCAGTTCCAGACCACCGCCCGCGACCTGTTTCGCACCGTCGAGGAAGACCCCCGGGACCTGACCGGCGCACGCAAATACATGACCGTGTACCTGCAGGGGGCACGCGATGCGACGATAAAATTCGCCGATATATACGCCCGCAGCCGTGACGCCGGTGCGCGGGCGGACTATGCCGCCCTGCTGAACGATCTGGAACAGAACTTTGCTGCCCGCACGCGCAAAATGCTGTTGGACGACCGAAGCGATCTGACCATTGAAATCGATGTGCTGCGCGACCGTCTGCAGCGCGAAGGCGTCCGCACCGAAACCCCCTGAGCCGCCCCATAGGAAACACGAGGAACCATTTGATGTCTGACACGATCCGCAAGAAAGCCCAGGACACCCTGACCCAGGTCGAAGAGGTCACCGCCGTGGTCCTGCCTGAACCGGCAAAAGAGATCGTGCCGCTGGAGAAAGCCGATGCGCCGGTCGGGGCCGAGATCCGCAAACGCATGGACGAGATCGACATGAGCGACACCAATTCGATCGTCGCCTTCGGGTCCGGCGCACAAGCGGAATTGCAGGAGATCAGCCAGTCGATGCTGGCAGACGTGCGCAACAAGGACGTCGGCCCGGCCGGGGATTCCCTGCGGGACATCGTCACCACCATTCGCGGCTTCTCGGTCAGCGAACTGGATGTGCGACGCGAACGCAGCTGGTGGGAAAAGCTGCTGGGCAAGGCGGCCCCCTTTGCCAAGTTCACCGCGAAGTTCGAAGATGTTCAGGGACAGATCGACAAGATCACGGATGAACTGCTGGGCCATGAGCACACATTGCTCAAGGATATCAAATCGCTTGATCTGCTCTATGACAAGACCTTGAATTTCTATGACGAACTGGCGCTTTACATCGCTGCAGGCGAGGAAAAACTGGCAGAGCTCGACAGCACCGAGATCCCGGCGAAAGAAGCCGCCGTATCCGCCGCGCCCGAGGCCGATCAGGTCATGGCGGCACAGGAATTGCGCGACCTGCGTGCCGCGCGCGACGATCTGGAACGCCGGGTGCATGACCTGAAACTGACCCGCCAGGTCACCATGCAGTCCCTGCCCAGCATCCGGCTGGTGCAGGAAAATGACAAATCTCTGGTGACGAAGATAAACTCGACCCTGGTGAATACCGTCCCCCTGTGGGAAACCCAGCTGGCGCAGGCGGTCACCATCCAGCGCAGCGCCGAGGCGGCGGCGGCCGTGCGGGATGCCAATGATCTGACCAACGAGCTGCTCACCTCGAACGCGGCCAACCTGCGCGACAGCAACAAGATGATCCGTCAGGAAATGGAACGCGGCGTATTCGACATCGAAGCGGTGAAACAGGCCAATGCAGACCTGATCGGCACCATCAACGAAAGCCTGGCCATCGCCGACGAAGGCAAGGCCCGGCGCGCGGCGGCCGAAGAGGATCTCAAGAAGATGGAATCCGAACTGCGCGATACCCTGGCGTCGGCCAAGGCGCGGCGCGACGGGGTTGGGGACAACTCGGGCACTGCGGTCCCGGGCTGAGGCGCGCAGCATGCAGTTCGCAACGCGATTTCAGATCCTGGGTACGGCGCTGATCGCGGCGGTGGTTCTGGCCGGTTGCGACAACATGGGCCTGCGGTCCTCCCTGACGCCGCCGCCGCGCCCGGCGTCACTGCAGGTGCTTCCACCAGAGCCTGTCGCCCCTTCCGCGCGCAGTCAGGATCTGTCGCGCTATTATCTGCAGGTGCAGAACGATCTGCTGACACGTGATCAGCTGCGCACGGATGGCGGCGGGCCGGACACGCCGTTTTCCGCCGACGATCTGGCCCGAAACTTCGAGAACATCGTCTTCTTTGACGAATATTCCCGCAACGGTGGCGTGACCACACGCGGCAGCAGCGGGCGGCTCAGCCGTTGGAGCGGGCCGGTTCGCATCGGAACGGAATTCGGCGCCAGCGTGCCGCAAGCGACCCGCAAAAAAGACACGGCGCGGATCGGATCCTACGTCAGCCGTCTGGCGCGGCTGACCGGCCATTCGATCACCACAAACGACCGCAATCCGAACTTTCATGTGTTCGTGGTCGGCGAAGACGATCGCGCCTTCATGCAGGACCGTCTGACCCAGCTTGTACCCAGTATCAGCCAGGCGGAACTGGACCTGTTCGAAAACCTGCCGCGTTCATACTATTGCCTGGTGGTGGCAGTGTCCGGCAGCAACACACCCTACAACTATACCCGCGCCATCGCCCTGATCCGCGCCGAACACCCGGATCTGGTCCGCTTGTCCTGCATCCACGAAGAAATCGCACAGGGTCTGGGCCTGCCCAACGACAGCCCGACGGCGCGCCCCTCGATTTTCAACGATGACGACGAATTCGCGCTGTTGACCACGCATGACGAAAAACTTCTGACCATGCTCTATGATCCCCGGCTGCAACAGGGCATGACGGCGCAAGACGCCCGCCCCATTGTGCGCACCATCGCGGGCGAACTGACGGGGCAGCCGCTTTGAATGACGTATTGAAAGGAACCTGAACATGGGCATCTTCGATTTTCTGACCGGCGAGTTCATCGACGTCATCCATTGGGTCGACGACACGCGCGACACCATGGTCTGGCGGTTCGAACGCGAGGGCCATGCCATCAAATATGGCGCCAAGCTGACCGTGCGCGAAGGTCAGGCGGCCGTGTTCGTGCATGAAGGCCAGCTGGCCGATGTGTTCACGCCGGGGCTGTACATGCTGGAAACCAACAACATGCCGGTTCTGACCACGCTTCAGCACTGGGATCATGGGTTCAAAAGCCCGTTCAAATCCGAAATCTATTTCGTCAACACAACCCGGTTCAACGACCTGAAATGGGGCACCAAGAACCCGATCATCTGCCGCGATCCAGAATTCGGACCGGTGCGGATCCGGGCCTTTGGCACCTATTCCGTGCGCGTCACCGACCCGGCCCGTTTCCTGACCGAAATCGTCGGCACCGACGGCGAATTCACCATGGACGAGATCAGCTTCCAGATCCGCAACATCATCGTACAGGAATTTTCCCGTGGCATCGCCGGGTCAGGAATTCCCATTCTGGACATGGCCGCCAACACCGCCGATCTGGGCAAACTGGTGGCCGCCGCGATCTCTCCGACACTGGAAGAATACGGGCTGACCATACCAGAGCTTTACATTGAAAACATTTCCCTGCCGCCAGCCGTTGAAGCGGCGCTGGACAAGCGCACCTCGGCCGGGCTGGCCGGCGATCTGGGCCGCTTCACGCAATACTCGGCCGCCGAGGCAATGACCGCCGCCGCCAGCAATCCGGCGGGTGGCGGAATGGCAGCCGGACTGGGCGCCGGCATGGGGATGGCCATGGCCCAGCAAATGTCGACTCCGGGCCCCTGGGGTGCCGCCCCCGCACCCAAGGCCGCAGTTCCGCCGCCACCACCGCAGGTCGAGCATGTCTGGCACATCGCTGAAAACGGCGAGACCAAGGGGCCTTTTTCCAAGGCCCGGATGGGCCGCATGGTCAGCGAAGGCAGCTTGACGCGGCAAACCTATGTCTGGACGGCCGGTCAGGACGGGTGGCTGCCCGCCGAGGAGGTGCGCGAACTGGCACAGCTTTTCACCATCCTGCCACCGCCGCCCCCCGGCAGCTGACCCCTCGCCCACACCGCGACCCGGGGCGGTCACCTGCCCCTGCCCCCGCGCAACGGAAATCGGACCATGAGCACCATCGACACGCTGCCCCCTTTGCGCGACGTCATCGCCACGCATCAATTGTCCGCGCGCAAGTCGCTGGGGCAGAATTTTCTGCTCGATCTCAACCTCACGGCCAAGATCGCGCGGCAAGCCCATGACCTGAACCTGTGCGACGTGCTGGAAATCGGTCCCGGCCCCGGCGGTCTGACGCGCGGCTTGTTGGCCGAAGGGGCGCGCCGGGTTCTGGCGGTCGAAAAGGACAGCCGCTGTATCCCGGCCCTGAACCAGATTGCGGCGGCCTATCCCGGGCGGCTGGAGGTGATCGAAGGGGATGCGTTGGAAATCGACCCTCTGGAGCACCTGACCCCCCCCATACGGGTCGCCGCCAACCTGCCCTATAATATCGGCACGGAACTTCTGGTGCGCTGGTTGACGCCCCGGGACTGGCCCCCGTTCTGGCAAAGCCTGACGCTGATGTTTCAGCGCGAAGTCGCGGAACGGATCGTCGCACAGCCGGGAAGCAAAACCTATGGGCGTCTGGCCATTCTCGCGCAATGGCGGTGCGACGCCCGCATCGTGATGTCCCTGCCCCCCGAAGCCTTCACACCGCCGCCCAAGATTTCCAGCGCGGTGGTCCATCTGACCGCCCTGCGCGAACCGCGTTTTCCGGCCAATGCCGAAACCTTGTCAAACGTGGTCGCCGCAGCCTTCAACCAACGCCGCAAGATGTTGCGTTCTGCCCTCAGGGGAACCGCGCCCGACATCGAGGACCGTCTGATTTCAGCCGGCCTGAAGCCCACGGACCGCGCCGAACAGATTTCGCTGGAAGGGTTTTGCGCCCTGGCCCGCGCGTTGGACGCCTAAAGCGTTCCGCCAGCAAAAGGCGATTCAAGTTTCAGGCGGATTGCTCTAAAGCGTTCCGCCTATAACTGACAAAGGCAGGAATATCTGGCCATAACCCAAACGTCCGGAGCGTCCCCGGCCAAAGTCCCTCCCCCGGCCGACAAAGGCAATACCTATTCCGCGGCTTCGGAATTTCCACCGGAATCCGGTTCAGCCGGTTTTGGCGCAGCCCGCTTGCGCGGCGCGGCAGGTTTTCGGGTACGGGGTTTGCGCGCCGGTTTCTTCGGGGCGCTTTCCGGTGTTTCCACCAGACCGCTGTCATCGCTTTTGGCTGACCCTTCACCCAGATCCACCACATCGGGCTGGGGGGCCTTGGCCGGATCGGGCTGAGGCGCGGCCGCGCTTTCCGGTTGCGGCGCATTTGCCGGATCGGGCTGAGGGGCTTTCTGAGCCTGAGCAGCCTGGGCCGCGGCCTCGCGTTCCTGTCGTTCCGCACGTTCGCGGTCGCGCTCGGCCTGACGTTCGCGGTTCTGGCGTTCCTGTTCTTCACGCCGCGCATCCATTTCCTTCTGGGCTTCGCTGAGAAGACGCAGATAATGCTCGGCATGCTGTTGAAAGTTCTCGGTGGCCACGCGATCATTGCCAAGCTGCGCATCCCGCGCAAGCTGGTTGTACTTCTCGATGATCTGTTGCGGCGTACCGCGCACTTTGCCTTCGGGGCCGGAACTGTCGAATACGCGGTTTATGACGTTGCCGCCACCTTGGGACCGGTTGCGGTTCGATTTGGACCGCGAACGTGTTTTGGACGATCTCATGTACTTGCTGTCAGCCTTGTCTTCGCTGTCTAGTGACCCGTTTCACGCCTCGTGCGTTCAAAATACACCGGATCATCGACTTTTTGGGCTTGGCGTCACCCGCACGCTGCAAGAGCATTTGTCGGAGCAACACCTTTGAGTAAACACGTCCTGCCCCAACAGACAAGAGTTTCCGCGCATTTTTTCCGGATTCAGGGCCATTTTGATGTATTTCGGCGCTCAAACGCCGGTTTCAGCGCCCATGGCACACACCACCCTGTCGCGCCGATCCAGATCCCGAACCACCGAAATACCCTGCAATCCCGCAGCGGACAGCAGGCCTGACACGGCCTCGGCCTGACTGTGGCCGATTTCAAGCAACAGACGCCCTCCCGGCGCGAGATGCTTTGACGCGCTGTCGGCGATGATGCGATAGGCCCCCAATCCATCCCCCCCGTCGGTCAGCGCCATTTCCGGTTCGTGCCTGCGCACTTCATCCTGAAGCCCCTCCATCTCGTCGCGCGAGATATAGGGCGGGTTTGACACGATCAGGTCGAACCGGCCATGCACGGCGTCGAACCAATCCGATTGCAGGACCTCGGCACGCCCCTGAACCCTGTGCATCACTGCGTTGGCGCTGGCCTGCAAACAGGCCGCTTCGGACAGATCGACGCCCAGGCCCGTGGCGGTCGGATTTTCCGCCAGAAGCGTCACCAGGATGCAACCCGATCCCAGCCCAAGATCCAGCACCCGCTGAAACGGCGCGGACAAGGCCGCCTCGATCAGGGTTTCCGTTTCCGGCCGCGGATCAAGCACATCGCCGCTGATCTTGAAACGACGCCCATAAAATTCGCGCTCGCCCACCAGATGCGACACCGGCACCCGGACAGCGCGCAGGGCAATCAGTTGCTCGTATCGCTCGCCGATATCCGGCGGCAGATCTTCGGGCGCGATCAGAGTGACCCGCGCGGCTTCGATCCGGGCGGCATGGGCCAACAATATGCGTGCATCCCGCGCCGGCTGATCGACACCGGCCGCCCGCAACCGTGCTGTCGCCGCAACCATGGCTTCGGCGGCGGTCATGTGCCCATCTCGGCCAGCATCCGCGCCTGATCATCCGCCGCCAGCGCATCTATGACTTCGTCCAGATCGCCCTGCATGACCTGATCCAGCTTGTACAGGGTCAGATTGATGCGGTGGTCGGTCATACGGCCCTGCGGAAAATTATAGGTGCGAATGCGTTCGGACCTGTCACCGCTGCCCACCTGGGCCGCGCGGTCGGCGCTGCGTTCGCTGTCCACGCGCTGACGCTCGAGATCGTACAGCCGCGTCTTGAGCACCTGCATGGCGATCTCGCGATTCCGGTGCTGCGATTTCTCGGAACTGGTCACCACGATCCCGGACGGTAGATGCGTGATACGCACCGCCGAGTCGGTGGTGTTCACATGCTGTCCACCGGCCCCCGAGCTGCGCATCGTATCGATGCGCAGATCATTCGCGTCGATCTGGATGTCCACATCCTCGGCTTCGGGCAGCACGGCGACGGTGGCCGCGCTGGTATGGATACGCCCGCCGCTTTCGGTGCTCGGCACCCGCTGAACCCGATGTACGCCGCTTTCATACTTGAGCCGGGCGAATACGTTCTCGCCCTTGATATGGGCCACAACCTCTTTGATGCCGCCAAGTTCGGTGTCCTGCTGTTCGATGATGTCCAGCTTCCAGCCATGGGTTTCGGCGTATCGCTGGTACATGCGCAGCAGATCGCCCGCGAAAAGCGCGGCCTCATCGCCACCGGTGCCGGGCCGGATCTCAAGCATCGCGGGACGGGCATCTGCCGCATCGCGCGGCAGCAGGCTTAGCTGCAGCGCATGTTCCGCTTCGGGCAGGCGGTCACGCAGCAGCGGCAATTCCTCTTCGGCCAGTTCTTTCATGTCCGGGTCGGCCAGCATGGTTTCGGCCTCGGCCAGGTCGCTCAGCAGTTTGCGATAGGCCGAAATCTGCGCGACCACCGGACGCAGGTCAGCATATTCCCTGGCCAGCGACGCGATATCGGCACCGCTGGCGCCATCGGCCATCGCGGCTTCGAGATACTGAAACCGTTGGGTGATCTGTTCAAGGCGTTCTTCAGGAACCATTGGCGCGGTGTCTTATATCGCGGGGCTTTGGTCAAGTGCCGGACTGTGCTAGCGTGGAGATATGATACGCATGATCGCTCTTGTCGCGCTGATCTACGGCTTTCCCTGCATGGCCGATGTGACAGGCCCTGACGGCCGGGTACAGGATTGCTATTGCACCGACAGCGTGGGCGCACGCGTCGAATTGGGTGAAACCATCTGTCTGCAGGTTGACGGCCGTATGTTCATGGCGCAATGCCAGATGTCGTTGAACGTCCCGATGTGGCGCGAAATTCAATCGGGATGCCTGTCCTCAGGGTTGCAGAACACCAAGCCAGCCCTGAACCCGGGCCAGGTTCACGCCCAGATCTGATCTGCCGAACCGGGCGCGGGCATAGATCGTCACGCGGCCATCGAATTGCCGTACCGTGGTGTAATCGGGAAAACCGAACACCGCCGAGCGCGTGACATAAGTCACCAATCCGGTCGCAACCGACCCGGCCAATGTCTTTGTGCGGGGTGTTGCGAGAATGATCGCGTTCAGGCGCCGCAAACTATCCGGGCCAGCCGGAAAACCCCGGATCACCCCATTGGCAAAATCCCTGTCCGCCGTGTCCGCGGGCATGTCGTGCCAGATTGCAGGATCGCTGGGGGCCAGCCTGATATAGCCCAGCCCGGCCAGCACGACGAACAGCACCACCCACAGGACCGTCATCCGCCCAGCCATGATCTGCCTTTGCATCCCTGCCCATGGACGGGGCCGGTTTGCGATCTGTGCGCCTTCAACGCTGCGCAACCCCGGGCAACACGCACAGCAGTTCATACAGCAGGTTGGCCCCCGTCAGCGCGGTGTTTCCCGATGGATCATAGGGCGGGGAGACCTCGACCAGATCGCAGCCAACGATCTGCGCCCCTTTCAGCCCCCGGATCAGTTCCAGAGCCTGCGGCGTCGTCAGACCGCCGATTTCAGGCGTTCCGGTTCCCGGTGCAAAGGCCGGGTCCAGGCTGTCAATATCATAGCTGACATATGTGGGCCGGTCGCCAATGTCCCGGCGGATTTCCTCGGCCATCCGTGTGACCGAACTGTGCCACAGTTCATGCGCCGGGAATTGCTGAAATCCCCAGCCCTGCGCCTCGGCAAAGTCGTCCGCGCCGTACCCGGTGCCGCGCAGGCCGATCTGATAGGTTTTGTCCGCCAAGATCAGACCTTCTTCATAGGCCCGCCGAAACACGGTTCCATGCGTTTCCCGTTCACCGAACATCTCGTCGTTGACATCGGCATGGGCATCCACATGCACCAAGGCCAGCGGACCATGTTTGCGCGCCATGCTGCGCAGGATCGGCAAGGTTATGGAATGGTCCCCGCCCATGGCCAAGGGGATCACGTCATTGGTGAGAATTTCATCGTAACTTCCTGATATTATACGAATACTATCCGATAGCGAGAACGTATTGATAGCCAGATCGCCAATGTCAGACACCTGCAGGGAATCAAAAGGCGCGGCACCGGTGGCCATGTTGTAGGGCCGGATCATCGCGCTTTCAGCCCGGATCTGCTTGGGGCCGAAACGGGTTCCCGACCGCCATGAAGCACCGATGTCCAGCGGCACCCCCACAAGAGCGGCATCCAGCCCGCTGAGCGCGTTGGCGACGGGCAGACGCATAAAGGTGTTGGGGCCGGAAAACCGGGCCAGATCATTTCCGCTGATGGGTTGGTTGAAGTCGCTCATGCCAGTTTCTCCCATCCCAACAGGCACAGGATCTCGGTGGCGGCATGCGCGCCCGCGATCGCGGTGGCGCCCGTGGTGTCAAACGGTGGCGACACTTCGACCACATCGCCCCCTCTTATGTTGATACCGGCAATGTCGCGCAAAATCGAGGCCGCCTGCGCGCTGCTCAGACCGCCCCAGACCGGCGTTCCGGTGCCCGGCGCATAGGCCGGATCCAGCCCGTCGATATCAAAACTCAGATAGGTCGGATGATTTCCGAGGATCGATTTGATCTTTTCCGCCACCGCCTTGGGTCCGGTTTCATGTACCTCGCGCGCGTCTATGATGTTCACGCCCAATGTGTCGGCGTTGGTGGTGCGAATCCCGACTTGAACCGAACGGGCCGGATCGACGATGCCGGATTTCACCGCCTTGTAGAACATGGTTCCGTGGTCCACCCGATCCATGTCGTCATCGGCCCAGGTGTCGGTATGTGCATCGAACTGCAACAGGGACATGGGGCCATATTTCTCGGCATAGGCCTTCAGGATCGGGAAACTGATATAGTGATCGCCCCCCAGCACCAGCGAGGCCGCGCCGGCGTTCAGGATGCCGCGGATATGATCGGTCAACAGCCCGGGAAAGGACGGTATATCGGCGTAGTCGAACGCCAGATCGCCATAATCGACGATGGCCAGATCGCTCAGCACATCATAGGGCCAGCCATAGGGCGCATCCGGGGCCTGCAACGCGCTGGCTTCGCGGATGGCGCGGGGTCCAAGCCGCGTGCCCGGACGGTTGGTCACCGCCTGATCGAAGGGCACACCGGTCACGGCGATATCGACGCCGCTCAGATCCTTGGTATAGCGCCGGCGCAGGAATGACAGCGCCCCGCCAAAGGTCAGTTCAAACGAAGGCCCGCGCAGGTCCTCGCGCGTAAAGGCCATGTCGATTTGGGTCTTAGCGTCTTCCAGCGCCATTCCGGTCTCCTATTTCGCAGCCAAGGGCTGTGCCCGCTCGACCAGTCGCGCAAAGAAGGATGCGCCGACCGGAGCGACCTCATCGTTGAAGTTGTATCCGGGATGATGCAACCCTGCCCCGTCCCCCTGCCCCAGAAACAGATAGGCACCGGGGCGGCTCTGCAACATATAGGCGAAATCCTCGGCGCCCATCTCGCGTCCGGCCTCTGCCACGACACGGTTCGCACCGGCGATCTCGCCGGCCACCTCGGCCGCGAAACGGGTTTTTTGCACATCGTTCACCGTGGCCGGATACCCGCGCTCATAAGTCAGTTCTGCCTGGACGCAATAGCTGGCCGCCTGTCCGGCGACGATGGCCTGCATCCGATCCATCACCATCTGCTGCACCGCGGGATCGAACGTGCGCACCGTTCCGTTCAGATAGGCGGTGTCGGGGATCACGTTGTCGACGGTGCCGGTGTGGATCTGTGTCACCGACACGACCAGATCATCCAGCGCATAGTGGTTGCGGCTGACAATGGTCTGGATCGCCTGGGCCACACCGCAGGCCGCCATCACCGGATCGCGGGTTTCGTGCGGCATCGCGCCATGTCCGCCAAGTCCCTGAATGTGAATATGAAACGTATCGACTGCCGCCATCAACGGCCCCGGGTTGGTATAGAAGGCCCCGGTATCGAACCCCGGTGCGTTGTGCAGCGCATAGACCTGGCTTATGTCGAAGCGGTCCATGATGCCTTCGTCGACCATGACCCCGGCGCCGCCGCCCGCTTCTTCGGCGGGCTGAAAGATCAGTGCGACGCGCCCCGCGAAATTGCGCGTTTCCGACAGATACCGCGCCGCGCCCAGCAACATGGTCGTATGCCCGTCATGCCCGCAGGCGTGCATCTTGCCCGGATGCGTGCTGGCATAGTCCAGGCCGGTTTCCTCGGTGATCGGCAGGGCATCGAAATCCGCTCGCAACCCGATGGTGGGTCCATCTTCCTGCCCCTGAATGATCGCGACCATTCCGGTTTGCGCGATGCCTTCATGCAGCTCGTCCACACCGAATTCGCGCAGCCGGTCCGCAATGAATGCCGCCGTCTTGGTGCAGTCGAATGCCAGTTCCGGGATGGTGTGCAGATGGCGTCTCCAGGCGGTCATGTCTGCGGAAAATTCAGCGATGCGGTTCACGACGGGCATGGGGTGGACTCCGGGATCAGGCGATGGATGATGCATCTGACACTGGAAACGAGGCCACCGCAATGCCAGAAGACACGTTGATCCACGACCCGGATGCAGGAATTGAAAGGCTGATCGAGATCATGCGCCGCCTGCGCGATCCGGAAACCGGCTGTCCCTGGGACATCGAACAGGATTTCGCCAGCATCGCCCCCTATACGATCGAAGAAGCCTATGAGGTTGCCGATGCCATCGACCGCCAGGCCTGGCAAGACATGGAGGGCGAACTGGGTGATCTGTTGCTGCAAACCGTCTATCACACGCAAATGGGCCAGGAAGCCGGTCATTTCAGTTTTCAATCCGTCGTGCGTGCGATTTCAGACAAGATGGTCGCGCGCCATCCGCATGTGTTCGGCGACGAGACCCGGGAAAAATCCGCCGAACAGCAAACCGCCGATTGGGAGGCGATCAAGGCCAGTGAACGCGCCGACAAGGCACAGGCCGGAGCCCTGGACGGGGTCGCCGCGGGGTTGCCCGCACTGCTGCGCGCCTACAAGCTGCAAAAACGCGCGGCGCGTGTGGGGTTTGACTGGCCGGACGCCACCCATGTGCTGGACAAGATCGCCGAGGAAACCGCCGAGCTGATCGAAGCCCGTGATCGGATGGACCAGGATCATATCGAAGAAGAATTTGGCGATCTGCTGTTCGTGATCGCCAATCTGGCCCGTCATCTGAACATCGAACCCGAATCGGCCCTGCGCCGGGCCAATGCCAAGTTCATCCGCCGGTTTCAGGGCGTCGAGACCCGGCTGGCCCAGCAGGGCAAGACCCCGCAAGACAGCACTCTGGCCGAGATGGATGCGCTGTGGGATGCGGTCAAACAGACCGAACGGGCGAAATCAGACTGATCCCCGGCATCTTGGCCAGCCGGTCCAGATCGGCGCGATAGCGCGCCTGTAAGAGCGCGCGATCCGTTTCGGAAAATCCTGCGACACAATGGGATTTCTTGTCGTCCGCGTGTTGTTGCAAAACCTTCTGCCAGGCCGGACGGGACAGGGTCTGACCGTCCCGATACCGGCGCTGCAGGTCAAGCAGCGCCGCATCCGTCGCGCTGAGGTTCATCTCTGCCTTCGGTTCGCTCAGCGCGACTGTCGCCAGGTCCGGGACCAGATGCCGCAGCAGGTCCCGGCTGTGGCCGCGGTCTTCATAGGCCAGCACGATCAGATGTTGCGGCCGCAGCCCATCGCGCATCTGTTCCAGCAATTCGGGCCAGCCGCGATCCATCGCCATGAAAGATGGCACCAGATCCGCGAAATCCGGCACCGGGTTGTCTTCGGCCCGTTTGCGATAGGCCGAAACGTAGAGATCGGCATAGGAGCGGACCACATAGAGCAGACGCTCCGGCACCCGATCCAGCGCCCCTGCAAGGCTGCGAAACCTTTTGTCCGCCGCTGGAAAGAAACGGCCTTCGTAAAAATGCCGCATCGGACCGGGTATATTTTCTTCGGACAGGATCAGCCCACGGGGGGGATCGCCACGGTGCTTTTGCAATACCTGGCGCAATTGCCGGGCATAGTCCGGCACACGCTTTTCCCCGTGGCGCGGGCGCGGCAGCGGCAGACGCAACCGTCCGCCGGGCACGCCGTCGCGACCCGGATAGGCCACATTCAGCCCGTGCCGCGCCAGCACGGCGCGATTCGTCGCCAGACACAGCTGAAACGACGTCGTTCCGGTTCGGTGCGCGCCGGCGTGAATGTACACGGGTCCAGTCATGGGCGGCACTTTGGGCGAAGCCGTGCCACCACGCAATCGGCTTCTGGACAAACCCCGGCGGTCTTGCGACTGTCCGCGCTCGCAACCCAACGAGAGTCGGCATGTCAGCACGCAAGATCATCATTGATACCGACCCCGGACAGGACGACGCCGTCGCCATCCTGCTTGCCCTGGCCAGCCCGGACGAGATCGAATTACTGGGCATCACGGCGGTCGCCGGAAATGTGCCGCTGGCACTGACCGCGCGCAACGCACGCATCGTCTGCGAACTGGCGGGGCGGCCCGACATTCCGGTCTACGCGGGCTGCGAGCGCCCGCTGGGCCGCCCTCTGGTGACCGCCGAGCATGTCCACGGTGAAACCGGGCTGAACGGGCCGATGTTGCCGGATCCGACCATGCCCCTGCAACAGGAACACGCGGTCGATTTCATCATCCGCACCCTGCGCGAGCAGGAGGCCGGTTCTGTGACCCTGTGCCCCTTGGGACCGTTGACCAATATTGCCATGGCTTTTGCAAAGGCCCCCGATATCGTGGATCGCGTCGCGCGGATTGTGCTGATGGGCGGGGCCTATTTCGAGGTGGGCAACATCACGCCCTCGGCGGAATTCAACATCTACGTCGACCCGCAGGCCGCTGATATCGTGTTCAAATCCGGATCAGACATCACGGTCATGCCGCTGGATGTGACACATAAGGCGCTGGTGACCAAAGCGCGCAATGATGCGTTTCGTGCACTGGGTACGCCGGTCGGCCGGGCCGTGGCGGAGATGACGGATTTCTTCGAACGGTTTGACCGCGAAAAATACCACAGCGACGGCGCGCCGCTGCACGACCCCTGCGTGACCGCGTGGTTGATCCGCCCCGATCTGTTCCACGGGCGCAGGGTGAATGTCGAAATCGAAACCGTATCTGAGCTGACCATGGGCATGACGGTGGCTGACTGGTGGGGGGTGACCGACCGCCCGGCCAACGCGCTGTTCATCGGCGATGTGGATGCGGACGGGTTTTTCAATCTGCTGACCGAACGGCTGGGCCGGCTATGAGCGCGGCGCTGCATCTTGCCAAACCGGCCGATCTGGACCGGTTGACCGCCCTTGTTGCCGCCTTTCACCAGGAGGCCGGGATTGAATTGACGGACGAAGCCCGCCGCGCCGGGCTGGCGCCCTTGCTCGAAGGCATTCCGCACGGGGCCGCCTATCTGCTGGGACCGGCCCGCGCACCGATGGGGTACATCATCGTGACCTTCGGCTGGTCGGTGGAATTCGGCGGCATGGATGGTTTCATCGATGAAATCTATCTGCGCCGCGCGGTGCGCAAACGCGGCATTGCCACCGAGGCGCTGATCGCATTGCCCAAGGCGCTGGCCCAGGCCGGTCTCAAGGCGCTGCATCTGGAGGTCGATCGCGAAAACGAAACCGCGCGGCGGCTCTATGGACGTGCCGGTTTCAAGGCGCGCGACAGCCACATGCTGATGAGTCGCCGCCTGTAAGGCGCGTTCTGTGCCGTCAGCCGGGATTGCCAACTCCGCGCCAAGCCCTGCGCCGATCAGGCAATGCAAGACCGACCGGCATGGACCCGAAATCGCGATGCTTTGGCATGCCCCCCCCGGTTCTGACCAGAGGGCGGCCTTGAATCTTCAGCTGCGCAGGATCGAACGGCCCGCGTATTCAGCCACCTCGCCCAGAGATTCCTCGATGCGGATCAACTGGTTGTACTTTGCCAGCCGGTCCGAACGCGCCAGGCTGCCGGTCTTGATCTGCCCGCAATTGGTGGCCACAGCCAAATCGGCAATAGTGGCATCCTCGGTCTCGCCCGAGCGGTGGCTCATCACGTTGGTATAGCCCGCGCGATGCGCCATATCGACGGCGCGCAGGGTTTCCGTCAGGGTCCCGATCTGGTTGACCTTGACCAGCATCGAGTTGGCACAGCCGCGTTGGATCCCGTCCGCCAGACGCGCGGGGTTGGTCACGAACAGATCGTCCCCGACCAGCTGCACCTTGTCGCCGACGGCATCGGTCAGCATCTTCCAGCCGTCCCAGTCGTCCTCTGACATGCCGTCCTCTATGGACAGGATCGGATAGTCCGCGACCAGTGCTTTCAGATAGCCTGCGTTTTCCTCGGATGTCAGGCTTACGCCCTCGCCCTTCAGCTCATACCGGCCATCCCGATAATATTCGGTCGCGGCACAATCGAGCGCCAGATAGATATCTTCGCCGGGCTTGTATCCCGCCTTTTCAACCGATTTCAGAACGAAATCCAGCGCCTCACGGGTCGAGGCGATGTTGGGTGCAAAACCGCCTTCGTCGCCGATCCCCGTGGACAGGCCCGCCGCCGAAAGCTCCTTTTTCAGCGTGTGGAACACCTCGGCCCCCATGCGCACGGCATCGCGCATGCTGGGCGCACTGACGGGCATGATCATGAATTCCTGGATGTCGATCGGGTTGTCCGCATGCTCTCCGCCGTTGATGATGTTCATCATCGGCACCGGCAAAACCCGCGACGAAGTACCGCCAACATAGCGAAACAGAGGCTGGCTGGTGAAATCGGCAGCAGCCTTGGACACCGCCAGCGACACGCCCAGAATGGCGTTCGCGCCCAGCCGGGCCTTGTTGTCCGTCCCGTCCAGTTCAATCATCGCCATATCGATGGCGACCTGTTCGGTCGCATCAAAGCCCAGAAGCTCTTCGGCGATTTCACCATTCACCGAGGCGACAGCGTCCAGCACACCCTTGCCCAAATAGCGCGCTTTATCTCCGTCGCGCTTTTCCACGGCCTCATATGCGCCGGTCGAGGCCCCCGACGGCACAGCCGCGCGGCCCATGGTCCCGTCTTCCAGAATCACGTCCACCTCGACCGTGGGGTTGCCCCGGCTGTCCAGGATTTCACGGGCGTGGATGTCGATGATGGTGCTCATGGCTGCTGTCCCCTGCGATGGTTCAGGCGCGTCTTAGCGTTGTCTTGCAGTCAGGGAAAGACCCGGTTGAGGCAGGCTGCGGTTTTTGCGTTCACGCCATACCGTATAGATCCCCGAGGCCACGATGATCACGGACCCGATCAGCATGGGCAGATCCGGAGATTCGCCAAAGACCACAACGCCCACGATCAGCGCAAAAATCAAACGGCTGTACCGGAACGGTGTGACAAAGGACACGTCCCCGACCCGCATGGCGGCCACGATCGCGTAATAGGCGGCGACCCCCAGGACGATCGCGCCGGCGATATAGCCCCATTGGTGCGGGCTCGGATCCACCAATGCCTGCTTACTGAACAGAGAAATAAGCAAGGCCGTCGGCAGCAACGTCAGAAACGCCAGGAAACTGACCTGAAAGGACGAAACAGCCGCTGGAATCCGCCGCGTCGCCAGATCCCGGATGGCCAGGCCGACGACCCCAAGCACGGCAAACAGGGACAGCGGGTCGAACGCATCCATACCGGGGCGAATGATCAGCATGACCCCCAAGAACCCGACCAGGATCGCGCTCCACCTGCGCCAGCCGACCGGCTCGCCCAGAAACAGGGCCGCCCCCAGCGTGACCGCAAGAGGGGTGGCCTGCAGGATGGCCGAGGCAGACGACAGCGGCGTCAACACGATGGCGGTCACGAAACCGATGGTGCCGGTCAACTCGCCCAGGCTGCGCAACAGGATCGGTCCGGACATGTAGGCGCGCAGAAACAGCGGTTGACCGCGCATCAGCGTCAATGTGGCAAAGATGACTGCCCCGCCCGCCCCGAGCGCACCGATGATCTGCCAGGTCGGCAAGGCGGCAGACGCCAGCTTGACGAACATGTCTTCGATGGCAAAGCCCAGCATCGCCAGCGTCATCAACATGGCACCACGCAGATTGTCCATAGCCGTCTCTTTCCGGAAAGTTGATCTGTTATCGGCTCTGACCCAAATTCGTCAGGGCCGCAAGGGGCGGCGATTGTGGCAATGTCGTTGCCATGGTAACCACCGCCATGCCCATTTCTCCTCTTGTCACTTCCGTGTCGGCGACGGTCATGACCATTGCAGTCGGCGGGTTTGGCGCCGGGGCGGCGCTGGCTCTGGACCTTCCGGCATGGGTGTTGATGGGACCGGCGCTGGCCGTCAGCCTGTGCGGGCTGGCCGGGTTGCAGATGAAGGTGGCCGACCCCGTGCGGGACATCTGCTTCGTCATACTGGGGCTCGGGGTCGGGGCCGGGTTTGACAGCCAGACCGGGGCGGCGATGATGCGCTGGCCGCTGGCGTTCCTGATGCTCGGCCTGTCGCTGATCGTGACCATGATCCTATGCCGTCTGGTCCTGATGCGCGGGTTCGGCTTTGGAGCGCGCAGCGCCAGCCTGGCCTCGGCTCCAGGTCATCTCAGCTTTGTTCTGGGGTTGGCCATGGATCTGGGCAGCGACGTGGCGCGAATCACTGTCGTGCAGTCAATCCGGCTGCTTTTCCTGACCATATCGGTCCCGTTCATCGCAAGGGCCATGGGCTATGCTTTTGATGAGATGTCGCTGGGCGACGGTCCGCCGATTGCCCTACCGACGATCTGTGTTCTGGTCCTGGCGTCGCTGGCTGTTGGTCTGTTGTTTCACAAACTGCGTTTGCCCGCGCCGCTGCTGCTGGCCGCCATGACGGTGTCGGCGGCCGGGCACGCAACCGATCTGACGCCCGGAACAATCCCCCCGGCGATGCTGACCCCGGCCTTTCTGGTTCTGGGCACCATGATCGGCACGCGGTTCGCGGGATTGCGGCGGGATCAGTTGTTCAGCGCCCTGCCCGCCGGACTGGCGGTCACCCTGATCTCGGTCCTGGTCGCCGCACTGGCCGCGCTGCCCGTGGCTGCCGCCCTGGGGATGCCAACCGCGCATGTGCTGACCGCCTTTGCGCCCGGGGGTCTGGAAACCATGATCGCGCTGGGGGCGACGATGGGCGCAAGCCCCGGTTTCATCGTCGCCAGCCATGTGGCAAGGCTGATGATCCTGCTGGTCCTGATCCCGCTGTTCCTGGGGCGGCAGCGCCGCGCCTAGCCTTTGCGGACCGGCACACCATACAGTTCCAGCCGGTGCCCGCGCAGCTCATATCCCAGCTTGGCGGCGATCTTTTCCTGCAACGCCTCGATGTCGGGATCGACGAATTCGATCACCTCGCCCGAATGCATGTCGATCAGGTGATCGTGGTGGTCCCGCTCTGCGTCTTCATAGCGGGCCCGCCCGTCGCCGAATTCATGACGCTCCAGGATGCCCGCTTCTTCGAACAGCTTTACGGTACGATACACGGTCGCGATCGAAATCCCAGCGTCCAGCGCGCTGGCCCGGGCATACAGTTCCTCGACATCGGGATGGTCCGTGCTGTCTTGCAACACCTGTGCGATGATGCGGCGCTGACCGGTCACGCGCAGCCCCTTGGCTTCGCAGCGGGCGATGATGGTTTCCGACATGGCAGACCCTTCTCAAGACGGAACTGGCCGTCGGTCTAGTCCATTTGCAGGGGCAGGAAAAGCCAAAGCCGCCGCGTGACCCATAACGTCGCACAGGCGGGTTGGCCGCGCCCCGCAAAGACCGCGGGTTGACTTGTGGACCGCGAAGCGCCATTTGGGGGCAAGCGTTGTCTTCTGCCGCGTGAGCAGGACAGACCAGGTGCGGTTTCAACCGCTCGGCCATTGATGGCCCGACTGCAAGACAGCGAAACGTGTTCCCAAAATCACGCGTGGGGCCAAAGCGCCGAACCAGTCCGTTCGCGGCATGTCGCCGCCGGACCCGAGGGTCTGCGCCCCCGAAAAGCCGCCAGTGCGCGGCCATAAGACCGGCCTGCGGCCTGCAGGTCCGAAAGGAATTGAATTGAGCGACTTTGACATGATGGATCTGCCCTCCAGACTGATACCACGTCTGGACCGGATGGGCATCACCGAACCCACCCCGATCCAGAAACAGGCAATCCCGCATGCGCTGAACGGGCGCGATGTGATGGGTCTGGCGCAGACCGGCACCGGCAAGACCCTGGCCTTTGGCCTGCCCCTGGTGACGCGGATGCTGGAATTCGGCCAGAAGCCGGATAAATACACCGTGCGCGGCCTGGTATTGGCGCCGACGCGGGAATTGGCCGGGCAGATCGCCCAGAACTTGCGCGCCCTGGTAGAAGGCACGCCCCTGAAGGTCGGCATTGTTGTCGGCGGGCAATCGATCAACGCCCAGATCAAGCGTCTGGAACGTGGCACCGACCTGCTGATTGCCACTCCGGGCCGGTTGATCGACCTGATGGACCGGCGGGCACTGACGCTGGAGGCCTGCCAGTTCCTGGTTCTGGACGAGGCCGACCAGATGCTGGATCTGGGTTTTATCCATGCCCTGCGCAAGATTGCGGCGATGCTGCCCGAACAACGTCAGACCATGCTGTTTTCGGCCACGATGCCCAAACAGATGAACGAAATCGCCGGCAGCTATCTGGACCGTCCGGTCCGGGTCGAGGTTTCGCCCCCCGGCAAGGCCGCGGACAAGGTCACCCAAGAGGTGCATTTCATCGCCAAGGCAGAAAAGACCAATCTTCTGATCGAACTGTTGGACAAGCACCGCGACGAACGCGCATTGGTGTTCGGCCGCACCAAACACGGTTCGGAAAAGTTGATGAAACTGCTGGACAAACGCGGCTTCGCCACGGCTTCGATCCACGGCAACAAAAGCCAGGGTCAGCGCGACCGCGCCATCGCCGCGTTCAAGGCCGGCGACATCAAGGTGCTGGTCGCAACCGACGTGGCCGCGCGCGGGCTGGACATTCCGGATGTGAAACACGTCTACAACTATGACCTGCCCAATGTGCCCGACAACTATGTGCACCGCATCGGACGCACGGCACGCGCCGGAAAAGACGGTGCCGCCATCGCGTTTTGCTCTCCTGACGAAATGGGCGAATTCAAGGCAATCCAGAAAACCATGGGCATCTCGATACCCGTCGCCTCGGGCCGCCCTTGGGAACCGGTCGAAGAACCGGCCAAACCCAAGCGCGGCGGCCCCCGTCGTGGCGGCCCGGGCGGCGGCGCGCCTTCGGGCGGAGCCGGACGGCGACGCCCACGCCGCGGCAAGGGCGGTGGCAACCGCGCACGCCCGGCGGCCTGACACCGCTGCCGAAATGTCCAGCCCTGGCGTTATGGGGCTGGCTTTCCGGATCGGACATCCCAGGGATTGATCGGATCTGCGCCCGCCCCGCAAAACCGCGCAGACCAGACACGAACCTTGATCAGCGCCAGGGTCAGCGCCCTGCCGCACCTCTTCCGTAGGGGCCAGGCGTTGCGCGGATTTCACCGCCTGGCCTGCCCACGGGTTCAGCCATACAGTGGCTGCACACCCATCTGCACATGCAGCGCGTTCACCATCTGCTGGTTCAGACCCAAGGCACGCGCCAGACTGTCCAGATAATGCGCCTCGCCCTTGGTATCCACGCGGATCGACATCAGCGACATGCTGTAGACCTGCGCCTTGAGCGCCTGGGGCGTGTCCGCGGCCAGCGCCTCGACATCCACCGGCGCGGCCAGTTGCGCGCGCAGAAAGGCAATGTCTTCGGCATCCGCATCTTCGCCCACGGTTTCCATGATCTTGTCCTGCTCGGCGCGATCAATTTCGCCATCTGCCTTGGCGGCCTGGATCATCGCCCGCAGCATCAGCCCGGCGGCTGCTTCCGCCTGCGGGGCTGTCTCGGCCGTATTGAATTGCTCGAGCATCGCACCCGCGCCCTTGCCACCCAACGCGGCTGCCCCGCCCAGCCCGGCCAGAATCCCGGCCAGACCGCCCCCGCCCGAGGGCACGGCGGACAACAGGCCACCCTTGCGTTCGGACGGTGTTTCAGCACCCCCCACGAACGCCGACAGATCGAAACCGTTCTGCTCTGCCATCTTCCTGATCATGTCCGGCATTGCGCCCAGCCCCCCGGCACCGCCGGAAAGTTGCTGAAACAGGTCCTGCAAACTGCCCAGACCGGCCCCGCCGGTCATCTGTGAAATCATGTCATTGACGTTGCTCATGCCCGGCGCCTGTTCGGCGCGGGCCTCGTTCGGCGGCAGTTGTGCGCCGCCCATCATGCCGCCGACCCCCTTGCCACGGGTCAGGCTGTCCACCCCCCGCGCCGCCGCATATCCAATTGCAACCTTGGCCAAAGTTCCCATCAGGCTCATATCTGTCCCCTTTAATAGAATGTCGCAAATCTTCAGCCCAGAGTGACAGAAGTGCGGCATCTGTGAAGGGGGAAATTTCAGATCATACCGACACCGGGTCAGGCGATCTCGAGATCTGCCCAGATCGGCAGGTGATCCGATGCGATATGAGCCGGGCGATCGGAATGGACGCCATGATCGCGGACGCGCAAACCAAAGCCCACGGCCATCCTGTCCAGCGCGCCCATCGGCCGCGGCGCCGGGAAACTGGCGCGAGGCGGCACGAATTGCATCTGCGGTGCGATCCGGTCCAGAATCGGCTGGCGCGACCATTCGTTGAAATCTCCGGCCCAGATTGTCGGCATCGGCACCAGATCTTCGGTTTCCTGGACCAGATGCAGCACCTGTTGCCTGCGGTATTGCGCGATCAGCCCCAGATGAACCCCCATGACCCGCAGAGGCCCCAGCGGCGTGTCGAATTCAACCCGCACCGCGCCACGCGGCTCAAGCCCCGGCAGCGTGATATGCCCGGTCCCGGTCAAACGCAGCTTGTCACCACGCCAGATGACCGCATTGCCATGCCAGCCCAACGACCCCGCGCCGCCAAGATCGGCGATCTGCCACCCGGCTTCGTTCAGCACGAAATGCGGCAGAGCAGCCGGACGCGGAGGCAGTCGTTTGTCCGCCTCCTGCAGCACCACGATCGAGGCACCGATCCCGTCCAGCACAGTCATGATCCGGCGCGGCTGCCGACGCAGGTCCAGGCCGACGCATTTCTGGATGTTATAGCTGGCCAGCCGCAGCGAGACCGGATCGCAACTCGATGTCATCATGCCTCGGCCCAGGTCCTGTCCGCGCTTTTGCTCTTTTTGCGGTCTGGCGTGGCGCGGTGCAAGCCCGAGAATAGCGCATCACTTGACATGTGAACCAACTCACCCTCCCTTGGGCACATGGAACAAAAACGCGCAATAGATGGTTTCGGGGCCGCGACCCTGATCGGGTTCGCAGCCGTGCTGGCGTTCAACCAGGTCGTGATCAAGGTGACCGGGGGCGGATTCGGACCGGTGTTTCAGGCCGCGCTCCGGTCGGTTCTGGCCACGGTTTTCCTGCTGATCTGGATGCGCGTACGCGGGTTTGCGCTGGCTCCGCCGCCGGGGACCTTGTGGTGGGGCATCGCGTCCGGTTTTGTTTTTTCATTCGAATTCATATGTATATACAGCGCACTTGATCTGACCACCGTATCGCGCGCGTCGATCATTTTCTATTCGATGCCGGTCTGGGTCGCGCTTGCAGGACACATGCTGTTGCCGGGCGAGCGCCTGTCGCCACTACGCGGCTTGGGGCTGGCGTTCGCCTTGAGCGGTGTTGCGCTGGCATTCGCCGACCGCAGCAGCGGACAGGCCAGCCTGGCAGGCGATCTGTTGGCGCTCAGCGCAGCCCTGGGTTGGGCAGCGATCGCGTTGATGGTGCGCATCACCCCGATTTCGCGGTGGCGCCCCGAATTGCAACTGTTCTATCAGGTTGCCGTCTCCGCCGTGGTTCTGATGGCCCTTGCTCCGTTGTTCGGCGCCTTGATTCGCGATGTGCAGTGGATCCACATCGCCGGATTGGGATTTCAATCCATTCTCGTGGTGGGCCTGGGCTATCTTCTGTGGTTCTGGTTGCTGACGATTTATCGGGCCAACAGCGTCACCTCGTTTTCGTTTCTCAGCCCGGTTCTGGCGGTATTCTTCGGCTGGGCCCTGCTGGGCGAAACCATCGGCCCCCAGATATGGGTTGCGCTGTCGCTGGTTGCGGCGGGGATTTTCCTGATCAACCGGCGCTGAACCGTCACGTCCCGCAAAATGTCGCCGCAACCACTTCGTCCGGTTTCGGTGGCCGGGTCAGATCGGCATACTCGGGCTGATCCGCATAGGGCCTGGCAAGTGCGGCATTCAATCGCCGGAACATTGTATAATCTCCGGCCACGGCTGCCTCTATCATCTGTTCCATGCGGTGGTTGCGCGGGATCAGGGCCGGGTTGGCCGCATTCATCACCGCGACCGGATCCGTCTCAGCCCGAAGCCGCGCCTGCCAGCCCGATGCCCAGGCATCGAAAGCCGCCGGGTTCACGAATTGATCGCGCGCGGACTCGCCGGACAGGGCGCGGAACCCATTGGTGAAATCGGTCTGGTTGTCGGCCATGATCTGCAACAGGTCCGTGATCAGTTCCGCATCCGCATCCGCCGGATCGCACAGCCCGATCTTGGCCCCGAACACCCGCAACCAGTTCTGACGGATCAACCCGGGCATCGCGTGCACGATCTCGGTTGCCTGCGCGACGGCGGCCTCGGGGTCGTCAAGCTGCCGGATCAACGCAGTCGCCAGCTGAGCCAGATTCCACACCGCGATATCCGGCTGATTCGAATAGGCATAGCGCCCCATCCGGTCGATCGAACTGAACACCGTGTTCGGATCATAGACATCCATGAAGGCACACGGGCCATAGTCAATCGTTTCTCCCGAAATCGCGCTGTTGTCCGTGTTCATCACCCCGTGAACGAAACCAACCCCCATCCATTGCGCGATGGTCCGCGCCTGGGCATCGCGAACCGCAGTCAACAGCCCCATCGGACCTTCAGCCTGGGGATAGTGACGCTCGATCGCATAGGCGGTCAGCCGTTTCAGACTGGCCACGTCACCGCGCGCCGCGAAGATCTGAAACGTGCCGACGCGCAGATGGCTGGCCGCAACCCGTGTCAGAACCGCGCCCGGCATGGCACCCTCGCGATAGACCGGCTCGCCGGTTTCCACCGCCGCCAAGGCGCGTGTGGTTGGAATGCCCAAGGCATGCATGGCCTCACTGATCACATATTCGCGCAGCACCGGACCCAGCCAGGCCCGCCCGTCGCCGCCGCGCGAATACGGCGTGCGCCCCGCCCCCTTGAGCTGAATGTCACGGCGCTGCCCGTCGGTTCCGACAGTTTCCCCCAGCAGAACCGCACGCCCATCGCCCAGTTGCGGATTGTACTGGCCAAACTGATGCCCCGCATACAGCTGCGCCAAGGGCTCCGCCCCCACCGGCACATGATTGCCGGAAAACACTTCGGCCAAATCTTCCCGATCGCCCGGCTGAATTCCCAACAGCCCGGCCAGATCTTCGTTGAAAGCCACCAGCCGAGGCGCCCGAACCGGACTCGGGTTCTGTCGGGAAAAGAACGGGTCCGGCAGCCGGGCAAAACTGTTGTCAAAGGGGATCATGATATTCATGGGACAAACATAGGCCCGCCCCCCGCAATTGCCAGAGACGAAACCATCCACGCAACAGATCATGGCCCCGCAGCGGGCCAGCCCAGAATGTCGTGCGCGCGTCAGCGCGCTCCGCTGGATCACAGAAGCTGATCGAAAACCGCGCGGTCTAGGGGATCGGCCGACTGACGATACCGCCCCCCACAGCCGCCCCGACACCCGTGGTGCCCGGGCAGGACGTCGGCAACCCCTGCGCCACCCGCACCGCCAGAAAGGCAAAGGCCTGGGCCTCCAGCATGTCACCATCCAGCCCCACGGATTCGACCGGCGCGACCGGACAATCCAAAGCCGCTCTCAACATATCCATCAGGACCGGATTGTGCCGCCCGCCGCCGGTCACCAGCACCCGCGCGGGGCGCGTCGGACAATGTTCCATTCCCTGCACGACTGCGGCAGCAGCCATCGCGGTCAGCGTCGCGGCGGCATCTGCATCATCAAGTTCGCACACCAGCTGAATCATCGCGGAAAAGTCATCGCGGTCCAGCGATTTGGGGGGCACACGGGCGAAATAGGATTCGGCCAGAAACAGTTCCAGCGCGCCGGTCTCGACCGTTCCGCGCGCCGCCAGCCCACCGCCGCGATCCATGGGCAGCCCCAGCCGCGCCAGCATCAGGTCGTTGATCGGCGCATTGGCCGGCCCGGTGTCAAAGGCCAGCAAGGCACCGGGATCCTCAGGCAGATCCATCGACGGATCAACATAGGTCAGGTTTCCCACGCCACCCAGGTTGAGAAAACACAGTGGCGCATCCGCGCCAATGTACTTGGCAGCGGCAAAATGGAAGAACGGCGCCAGCGGTGCGCCTTCGCCCCCCATGGCAATGTCATCGCTGCGAAAATCCCAGACCACCGGCACACCGGCCCCCTGGGCCAACGCGGCCCCGTCCCCCACCTGCAACGTACCACGCCCACGCGGATCATGCGCCAGCGTCTGGCCGTGAAATCCGATCAGATCCAACCCGGCGAATGTCTTCAGAACCTCGGCATGGGCGCGGTTCACCACATCGGCGGCGGACTCGACTTCGGGCCCGTGCCAGCGGCCCAGACCGGCCCGCAGAACGGCCCGCTCCGGGTCATCATAGGCGCGATAACGGCTGGGTCCGAACCCCTCCAGCCGATGTCCGTCGGTTTTCAGAACCGCGGCGTCCACCCCATCCAACGAGGTGCCCGACATCAGACCCAGGGCGGTCCTGATCTCGCCGGTACCGCCCGATTGTCTCGCAGCCCTATTCATGGCCTTTTCCTTTGTCCTGCCGCCGCCTATACACTGCCCCGCAACACAAACCCGAGGCAAGCCATGACCTACCATCCCAAATCGGATTTCATCGCCATCATGATGGAACGCGGCTATCTGGCCGATTGCACCGATTATCAGGGCCTGGACGAGGCCATGACCGCAGGGGTGGTGCCAAGCTATATCGGCTATGACGCGACCGCGAAATCGCTGCATGTCGGCCATCTGCTGAACATCATGATGCTGCGCTGGCTGCAAAAGACCGGGCACAAGCCGATCACCCTGATGGGCGGCGGCACCACCAAGGTGGGCGACCCGTCTTTCCGCTCGGACGAACGTCCGCTGCTGGGGCCCGAGCAGATCGACGAGAACATCGCCGGCATGAAACAGGTCTTTGCCAAGTACCTGAGCTATGGTGATGGGCCAACCGTGCCCTCAAGCAGCGAAGCGGTAGGGCAACAGAACGCCGCGCTGATGCTGAACAACGCCGAGTGGCTGGACGATCTGAACTATCTCGATTTCCTGCGCGACATCGGGCGGCATTTTTCGGTTAACCGGATGCTGTCGTTTGAATCGGTCAAATCGCGGCTGGATCGTGAGCAATCGCTGTCCTTCCTCGAATTCAACTACATGATCCTGCAGGCCTATGATTTCCTCGAACTGAACCGGCGGTATGGCTGCCTGTTGCAGATGGGCGGCTCGGACCAGTGGGGCAATATCGTCAACGGCATCGACCTGACGCGCCGGGTGCTGGATCACGAGATCTACGGGTTGACCTCGCCGCTGCTGACCACCAGCGACGGGCGCAAGATGGGCAAATCGGCGGGCGGCGCGATCTGGCTGAATGCCGACATGCTGTCGCCCTATGAGTTCTGGCAGTTCTGGCGCAACACCACCGATGCGGATGTGGGCCGGTTCCTCAAGCTCTATACCGAACTGCCGGTTGCGGAATGCGACCGATTGGGCGCGCTGGCGGGGTCCGAGATCAATGACGCCAAGATCATTCTGGCCAACGAGGTCACGACGTTGTGTCACGGGGCCGCTGCCGCCCAGGCGGCCGAAGCCACCGCCCGCGAAGTGTTCGAAAAGGGTGGGATCGGCGGCGATCTGCCAACGCTCGAACTGTCGACTGCCGATATCGCAGATAGCATTTCGATCGTTCAGGTCCTGGTCAAGTCCGGGCTGGTCAAATCCGGCAAGGAAGCCAAACGCCTGATCGCCGAGAACGGCGCGCGGCTTGACGACGCGCCGCTGACCGATGCCGGGCTGATGCTGGATGCCGCCGCCCTGTCCAGCCCGATCAAGCTGAGCGCGGGCAAAAAGCGTCACGCGCTGGTGCGGCTGGTCGATTAAAGCAGCAACCAGTCGATCAGGCTGAGCGCAATGAAAACCGGCACTGATATGATCAATGCCACCAACAGCGCCGCGGCCCGCGTCGGGCGCGGCGCTGTTGCCGTTCTGGCGGGGGTGCGGGGTGTCTGGCTCATGCGCTCATTAACGCGATTTTAGGTTAATCGCCGGTAAACCGGTGGCATGTTCGATCAGATGCCCGGCCAGGTCCCCGGTGATTTCGCCATTCGCCCGCTGCAACAGCATCCCGGTTTTGCCGCCGCGCTGCGCGCCAGCGGGCACAGTCCGCTGGTTCTGGACGGGACCGATCCATTGCTGGTGCTGAACCGCAGGTTCCGGGGCGGGATGCGCATGGCGATGGTATCGCGGGGCATGCTGACAGATCCGGCCGAATGTCTTGATCGCCTGCGCGCGGCCGGACTGGGCGGCACACCGATCATTCTGGCACCCGACGCGCCGGTGCCGCAGTTGGGCCGATTGGGGCCTGTGCCGCTGATGACGCCGGCAACAGTGGCGGAAATCGAACTGGATATCCCCATCGACACGCGGCGCGCGCGTCTTCATCAGAAGTGGCGCAACCGGCTGAAACATGCCGAGAACGGCCCCTTGCGCGTCACCCGCCAGACCATGCGGCCTGATCCGGGGCACTGGCTGTTCGCGGCCGATCTGCTGCAACAGGACAGGCGCGGCTATCGCGGCTGGCCTGTGGCGCTGACATTGGCCTATATCGCCAGCAATCCGGGCATGGCTAAACTGTTCACCGCGTTCGAAGGCAACACCCCGGTGGCCGCCATGCTGTTCTTGCGGCACGGTCAGGGGGCAACCTACCATATCGGACATACGGATGCGCGCGGACGATCGCTGTCGGCGCACAATCTGTTGCTGTGGCAGGCCGCGTCCTGGCTGGCTGCAAAGGGGCACACACGGCTGGAACTGGGGCTGATCGACAGCCAAACCGCACCCGGTCTGGCCCGTTTCAAACTGGGCAGCGGCGCGCGAATGCGGCAGCTGGGCGGAACTTGGGGATGGTGGCCCCCACTGAAGCGGTCACTGTCTTTTCTTTCGGTCCTGGATCGGCGCAGGATGGCGCCGCCGGCCGTCTGGACAGGCCACGGGGACCTGTGTATCTGAACGCCTGTTCATATATATAGGGAGAGGGCCTGCGCATGAAACTGTCGACCACAGCCGCCATCGTCACAGGTGGCGCATCGGGTTTGGGCGAGGCCACGGCCCGCCATTTTGCCGAAAACGGCGCCAAGGTCACCATCCTGGATCGCGATGCGGACCGGGGCCGGAAAGTGGCCGAGGAGATCGGCGGATATTTCGCGCAAACCGACGTGACCGAAGAAGATTCGGTCCAGGCGGCCGTTGACCTGGCGGTCGAAAAAATGGGCAAGATCACCGCCACGGTAAACTGTGCCGGCATCGCGCTTGGTATCAAGACCGTCGGCAAGGATGGCCCGCACCCGCTGGACGCGTTCAAGCGAACCCTCGACATCAATCTGGCAGGCACGTTCAACGTCTGCCGTCTGGCGTCTGTCGTCATGGCGCGCAATGAGCCCGAACCCGACGGTGCGCGCGGAGTCATCGTGAATACCGCATCGGTCGCGGCGTTTGACGGTCAGAAGGGTCAGGCCGCGTACTCTGCTTCCAAGGGTGGCATTGTCGGCATGACCCTGCCCATGGCCCGCGATCTGGCCAGCAGCGGCATCCGCGTGATGACCATCGCGCCGGGCATTTTCATGACCCCCATGCTGGCCGGGCTGCCCGAAGACGTACAGGCCTCGTTGGCAGCGGATGTGCCAAACCCCGCGCGCTTGGGCGACCCGGCGGAATATGGCCGTCTGGCGGGGTTCATCGTGGAAATGGGCTATCTCAACGGCGAAGTGATCCGCATCGACGGCGCGTTGCGGATGCGCTGATCGTGCGGGGAACGGCCGGCGTCTAGCTGTCGGCCTTGTCTTCGAGCAGCAGCCACTCCTCCTCGGCGGCGGACAATTTTTCCTGCCGCTGTACCAGCGCCTCGGTGGCCTTCTGGAACTTGACCGGCTCGCGGGTGAACAGCTCGGGGTCGGCCATCAGCTCTTCCAGCTTGGCGATCTCCGCTTCCAGCCGCTCGATCTCGGAGGGCAGCGCCTCGAGCCGGTGTTTCTCGGTGAAACTGAGCCCGGATTTCACAGGTGCGGGTTTCCCTGATTTCGCTTTGGCCTGTTTCGGCTTGTCCGCCTTTTCGACAGATTTCGGCGTGCCGCGTTGGGCGATGTAATCGCTCCAGCCGCCGGCATAGACCGTCGCCCGCCCGTCGCCTTCCATCGCAACGGTGGTCGTCGCCACACGGTCCAGAAAGTCGCGGTCATGGCTGACCAGCAACACGGTGCCGTCATAGTCGCCCAACAGCTCCTGCAACAGATCCAGCGTTTCCACATCCAGATCGTTTGTCGGTTCGTCCAGAACCAGCAGGTTGCTTTCCCGTGCCATCAGACGCGCCAGCAGCAGCCGCGCCTTTTCCCCGCCCGAGAGCGAGCGCACCGGCGCACGCACCTGCCGTTCGTCAAACAGAAAATCCTTGAGATAGCCCACCACATGACGCGGAGCCCCCCGCACCATGACCTGATCCGCCTTGCCCGAGACGCGCATGTCCGCATCTCCGGTCAGACTGTCCCAAAGGGTTGCATCCGGATCCAGTTGGGCACGCGCCTGATCGAACACCGCTGTCTCCAGGTTGGTCCCTTTGCGCACCGAACCCGAATCGGGTTCGATCTGCCCCAGCAACAACTTCAGCAGCGTGGTCTTTCCAACCCCGTTGGGCCCGACGAAAGCGACACGGTCGCCGCGCTGGATGGTGATCGAGAAATTCCGAACGATCGGCTTTGCGTCAAAACACTTGCTGATCGTCTCGGCCTGAATGACCTTCTTGCCGGATTTGCTGCCCGCGGACAGCGCCAGACCGGCGGTGCCCTGGCGGCGGATCTGCGCGGCACGTTCCGCGCGCAGATCCTGCAGGGCGCGCACCCGGCCCTGGTTGCGCTTGCGCCGCGCGCTGATGCCTTCGACGGCCCAGCGGGCTTCGGATTTGATCAGGCGATTCAGCTTGTGGCGCTGCATGTCTTCTTCTTCCCAGACCGTGTCGCGCCAGGCCTCGAAGGCTTCGAAGCCCTTATCCTGCCGCCGCACCATTCCCCTGTCGACCCAAAGGGTTGCACGGGACAATTGGCGCAGGAACGCGCGGTCGTGGCTAATCAGGACAAACGCCGCCCGGGTGGCGGACAGTTCATTCTCAAGCCAGCTGATCGCCTCGATGTCCAGATGGTTCGTGGGTTCGTCCAGCAGCATCAGATCCGGCGCTTCGCCCATCAGCTTGGCCAGCGCGGCACGTCGCCGTTCGCCGCCCGACGCGGTCCCGACCGCACGCGCAGGATCGAATTTCAACCCTTCTGCAGCCCGTTCGACCCGGTACATTTCCCCCGGCTCCAGCCCGCTGGCGGCATAATCGCCCAAGGTTGCAAAGCCGGTCATATCCGGTTCCTGTTCCATGTAACCGACCGAATTTCCCGGCGGCACGACAATGTTGCCGCTGTCCGGCTCGACCAGCCCGGCCATGATCTTCATCAGGGTCGATTTTCCCGATCCGTTGCGCCCGACCAAAGCGACCCGGTCGCCTTGATGCACCAGCAGATCAAGATTCGCGAACAGCGGTTCGCCCCCGAAGGTCAACGAAATGTCAGAAAGTTGCAGCAATGGGATATGTGACATGAGCGTGAGCTATCCTTCGCACCGCGCGTCGTCAATCGCCGAGCGCGCGCCGTGACGGCTAGCCCGCGACCGCGCGCAACAGACGTTTGCGTGCTTCCGGGATCGTCTTGATTTCAAGCCCGGTAAAAACGTGCAGCGTGTTCAGATCGCGGTCAATCACCGCATGATCGCTGACCCAGCCCCCCATCGACAGATAGCTGCGCAACAACGGGGGAATGCCCCGCATCGCCCCGGCAAGACCCGAAACCGGCCGTCCCGTGAACCGGACCACTTCTGGTGCCTTGATTCGCGGCGTCCATTGCACCGGTGGCCCATGCCGCGCGCCCAGCAACGCGAAACTGTTTTCATAAGGTCCGGGATCGACGCCCGGAAACGACGTGCACCCGATCAGCAGATCAATTCCGTTGCCATCGACAAGACCGCTCAGCGCCCCCCAGGCAAGACGCAGAATATCCGCATCCTGCCAGTCCGGATGAATGCAGAACCGTCCCATTTCAACGATTCGCCCCGGATAGGCGTTCAGCCGCCCAAGATCATAGAACTGCGCCGCATAGCTTTGCGCCAGATCGCCACCATCGGCCAGTTGCAATAACCGGCAACAACACACCAGCGCGCCGTCGCTGACGTCGAACACCAGCAAGTGATCGCAGCGCGCATCGAACCGGTCGCCATCCGGTTCACGCGTCGCGAAACACAGCGTTCGCAGTGCCTGCGCTGACGCGATTTCGGCCGCGTCTCGGGCGAATCGGGCATGGTATCGCCCTCTGGTCAGATCAGGTTTCCGATCGGACATTTCGCGCTCCGCTGGCTGACACGGCAGACACTAGGGCGGTCATATGCACCGATCAAGCGCGTTCGCGCGCGTCCGTAGCAAACCCGCGATCATACCGGACGGTGGTTACTCGGCAGGCAGCGCATCGCCGGGGTTGAAGTTGCCGATGTTGCCCAAAAGCTGGCGCAGGAACGTCTTGTTGTTGACGCTGGATTCGGTGACGCGGCGGTTCAGCGCGATGGTGCGGCCATCCTGCAGGCTGTAGCGTTCCACGTTTTCCACCACGCCGGATTGCGAAAAGCTGATCGCAACCAGCTGGCGTTCGACCACGCGCGGTTCGGTGGCCCCATAATGGCGCATCCGCGTGCTGACATAGTAATAGCCGCTGTCGTTCAGTACGCCCGATATCGAAGGTGCGCCGATGGTTTCGTTCACGCTGTCGCGGGTGTCGACCCCTACGGTCACCTCGGCCAGTGCTTCTTCGGTGGGCACATATCCGTGATCCCGGTAGATCTTGGTGCAGGCTGCAAGCCCCGCGGCACCGCCCAGAAACAGGGCAACGCGAAGCATGCGCTTCAGCCTGGATAAGGTTCTCGACATGACAGCCCTCTTGCGTTGGCGCGGCGCGCCTCGTATCCCGATTATAGAAACCGGTCCGATGGTTCAAGAAACGAAAGCCCAGCAATGTCCGACACCTCTGCCATTCGGGTCGCCGACCTGCCGCAAAACACGCCGACAACATTCGAGCTGTGCCCGGATAGCGCGACCTGTGCCGGTCTGGCGGATGAACTGGGGCTGTTGGGGCTGCGCAAGCTGCGGTTCGCCGGTCAGATTGCGGCCCGAGGGCGGCGCGACTGGGAACTCACGGGCAAACTGGGCGCAACGGTCGTCCAGCCCTGTGTGGTCACGCTGGACCCGGTGACCACCCGCATAGACGTGGATGTCAAACGTCTCTATGTGGCCGACCTGCCCGAGATCGAGGCAGAAGAGATCGAGATGCCCGAGGACGACTCGGTCGAGGCACTGGCGAGCGTGATCGACCCCGGCGCGGTGATGACCGAAGCGCTGATCCTGGCCTTGCCGCAATATCCGCGCAAACAGAATGTCGACATGGATCAGGCCGTCTTTGCAGAGCCGGGCGTAAAACCCATGACCGACGAAGATGCCCGCCCCTTTGCCGGATTGGCGGGGCTGCGCGAATCGCTCAGGAAAAAGGACTGACCCCCGCCCCGGCCACAATCGGGGCCGGGACACGGAAAAACCGCTTGCACCGCAGAGAAATCACAGTATTTTCGCGCGCTCAGCGGAATTAAGGTTGGACATCGCACGGGCCTCGGCCTAAACGCACGTCACGCCGATCAGAACGATACGCGGAACGAACAAATGCAACTCGGCCTTCGGGATCGCCCGCCGGCCCCCAATTATACAAAGGTTGAGACATGGCTGTCCAACAGAACAAAGTATCCAAGTCGCGCCGCAACAACCGTCGTGCGCATGACGCTCTGGTTGCTGCCAACCCGAACGAATGCCCGAACTGCGGTGAACTCAAGCGCCCGCACCACGTTTGCGCGGCCTGCGGCCATTATGACGACAAAGAGATCGTCGCACTGGTTGACGAGATCGATCTGGACGAAGACGCGGCATAAGCCAGCCAGACAGGCCTTTGCATGACGGCTCAGCCCGATCAGAACCCGGCAAATGCCGAACGCATCATTATTTCGGTTGACGCCATGGGCGGAGACAACGGCCCATCGGTCGTTGTATCCGGCATCGCGAAATCCGCGGAAAAGAACCCGGACATCGGGTTCATTCTGCATGGACCGACCGAAATCCTCAGGCCGCTGGTAGCCAAACGCAGCGGTCTGAAGGGGCGCGTCGAATATCGCGATACACCGGATGTCGTCGCGATGGAGGACAAGCCCAGCCATGTGATGCGCAATGGCAAGTCCACCTCGATGTGGTCCACGCTGGAATCCGTGCGCAACGGAGAGGCCCAGGGCGCGGTGTCCTGTGGCAACACCGGCGCGTTGATGGCGCTCAGCGTGATTCGTCTGCGCAAGCTGCCCGGGGTCAATCGGCCCGCGATCGCGATTCTGTTTCCATCGCGCAACCCACAGGGTTTCAACGTCATGCTGGATGCCGGTGCGGACATACGCGCCGATCCACAGGATCTGCTGCAATATGCGCTGATGGGGGCATCCTATGCCCGCAACGGCCTGGATCTGAAGCGCCCGCGCATCGGGTTGCTGAACGTCGGCACCGAGGAACACAAGGGCCGGGCCGAGCTGAAAGAGGCGCAAACCCTGATCGCCCGGTTCGCCGACCAAGCCTCTTTCGAGTTCGTCGGCTTTGTCGAGGGCAGCGATATTCCCGGCAATGCGGCGGATGTGATCGTGACGGACGGGTTCACGGGCAATGTTGCGATCAAGACCGGTGAAGGCACGGCCAGCATGATCGCCGGCTTGTTGCGCGAAGCGTTTCAGTATTCGTTTCTGTCGCGCCTGGCCTCGGTTCTGGCGATCACATCGCTGGGGCGCCTGAAAAAGCGGATCGATCCTCGGCGCGTGAACGGGGGCATCTTTCTGGGTCTGAACGGCACGGTGGTGAAATCCCATGGCAGCGCCGACGCCACCGGGGTTTCTGCCGCCGTGAAATTGGCCTTCCGACTGGCCAGAAGCGGTTTCTCGGAAAAACTGGCAGCCCGGGTTGCATCCACTGTCGAGCTTGCCCAAGATGCGGTCGAACCGCCCCCTGACAGGGCGGAACAACAAGAAGATGAAGGTCGGATATGACAGGGCGTGCAGTTGTCGTTGGTGTGGGTCACTATCTGCCGGAACGCGTGGTTCCGAACTCTCACTTCGAGGCGACACTGGATACCACTGATGAGTGGATCCAATCCCGGTCGGGCATTCAGCGCCGTCATTTCGCCGCCGAAGACGAAACCACATCAGACCTGGCCGCCCATGCCGCGCGCGCTGCCCTGGCCGATGCCGGGCTTCAAGCGGGGGATATCGACGCCATCGTACTGGCCACCTCGACCGCGGACCTGACATTTCCATCCGCCGCCACCATGGTGCAGGCGGCTTTGGGCATGGACAAGGGGTTCGCTTTTGACGTTCAGGCCGTGTGCGCCGGATTCGTCTATGCGCTGAGCACCGCCAACGCGATGATTCTGGCCGGTCAGGCAAAGCGGGTGCTTGTCATCGGTGCCGAAACCTTCAGCCGGATCATGGACTGGACCGACCGCAGCACCTGCGTGCTGTTCGGCGATGGTGCCGGGGCGCTGGTCTTGGAATCACAGACCGGCGCGGGAACATCCGCGGATCGCGGGATTCTGTCCACCGACCTGAATTCGGACGGCCGCTACAAGGATCTTCTCTATGTGGATGGCGGCGTGTCGACCCAGACCACCGGCCATCTGCGCATGCAGGGCAATCAGGTGTTCCGCCACGCGGTCGAAAAACTGGCATCCACAGCCGAAACCGCCTTGGACAAGGCCGGGTTGTCGGCAAACGATGTCGACTGGATCGTTCCCCACCAGGCCAATATCCGCATCATTTCCGGCACGGCCCGGAAAATGGGGCTGAGCATGGACCACGTCGTCGTCACCGTGCAGGACCACGGCAATACATCGGCGGCTTCGATCCCGCTGGCACTGTCGGTGGGCAAACAGCGCGGGCAGATCAACAGCGGCGACCTTATCGTGACCGAAGCCATCGGCGGCGGGCTGGCCTGGGGCGCGGTGGTGTTGCGCTGGTGAACCTCGCGGTGTCGACAAACATTAACGCGCTTATCCGCCCCCTTGCAAATCATTGATATTGACAGCGAATTTACCCCCACCCTATGCTCTCTGACAAACTAGGGGGACAACATGGGCGAAAAGACACTAACACGAATGGATCTGAGCGAGGCAGTATTCCGCGAAGTCGGGCTGTCGCGCAATGAAAGCGCGCAGCTGGTGGAAAGCATGCTTGAACATATGTCGGACGCCTTGGTGCGCGGCGAACAGGTAAAAATCTCGTCGTTCGGCACGTTCAGCGTACGCGACAAGTCGGCGCGCATTGGCCGCAACCCCAAGACCGGTGAAGAAGTCCCGATTCAACCCCGCCGGGTTCTGACCTTTCGGCCCTCGCACCTGATGAAAGAACGTGTCGTCGCCGGCAACAAGCGCTGATCCGGAGCTGAATACATGACGAAATCGCCCGATGCTTTCCGCACCATCAGCGAAGTTGCGGAATGGCTGGGGGTCCAGGCGCATGTGTTGCGATTCTGGGAAAGCAAGTTCAGTCAGGTCAAACCCGTGAAACGGGCTGGTGGACGACGCTATTATCGCCCCAACGACATGCAATTACTGGGGGGAATTCGAAAACTGCTGCACGATGATGGCATGACCATCAAAGGTGTTCAGAAAATACTGCGTGAACAAGGGATTGGCCACGTTGCCGCGCTGTCTCATTCGCTAGAGGACATGGCGGAGTCCACCGACATTCCGCCCGTGGGCCCGGCGGACGAAGCCGACAGAAACGTCGTATCCTTTCGCGATGCGCGCGACGTTTCAGCCGCACCCGAACCGCAGCTGTCGCCCGCTGGTGAAGCCGCGCGCGAACCGACACCGAACCAAGAGGCGGCCACAGCCGAACTGCCGAACGTTTCAAACGTGGCTGAACCAGACGGACCTGAAATCGAACCCGCCGCCCCTGTTTCGCGACGCGATGGCATGCCCGAAGCACAGGCAGATCTGGACCTGGGCCCCGCCCCCGCTGACCCGGCCAGCCAGCCCGAAGCGGAATATCCAACCGCGCCAGAACCCGAACACCCAGAACCCGAACACATAGCGCAGCCAGAGCCAGAGCCAGAGCCAGAGCCAGAGCCAGAGCCAGAGCCAGAGCCAGAGCCAGAGCCAGAGCCAGAGCCAGAGCCAGAGAAACAAATCAAATCCGACCCGTCTGGCAAATCAGACCCCGAACTTACGAATACCGCCGCTCTGCCCACATTCATGCGGCGGCCCAGGGCTGCGGAAACGCCTGCAACCGATTCTGAACCCGAGCCACAGATCGCTTCTCCGGACTCAGCGCCCCAGACGACCGAAGCGATCGCCCCCGCGCCAGGTCCGGAACACACCTATGCGCCGGGCATTCTGGCCCATCTCGCCGGTCTCCGGGATTTGGACGCGTCGCAAGTCGATGGATTGACGCCATTGGTGCAGGATCTGCGGGATTGGGTGATCCGGACCAAAGCCGCAGGCGCAACATAGGTCTTTTGCTGTGATTCCCCCTTGCCCCCGGTCGGAAAACCGGTATGAACAGCCCATCGTCGGGCTATGGCGCAGCCTGGTAGCGCGTCCGTCTGGGGGACGGAAGGTCGCAGGTTCGAGTCCTGCTAGCCCGACCAAATCAAGGCGACGATACACCACCCTGCCCCGCCCCCGCACAACGGAGGCAGCATCATGACGGGCGTCAGTCCGAACCAGCATATCTCGGCTATGATCGCTTCGGGTGCGATCGACGCCACCAGCCCGATCGAGGCAGGTCAGGTGCAACCGGCCAGTCTGGATTTGCGTCTGGGCCCTGTGGCGTATCGCGTGCGAGCCTCGTTTCTGGCCGGGCGCAACCGCACCGTCAGCGAACGGCTGCTGGATTTCCGCATGCACGAGATCGACCTGACCAGCGGGGCGGTGCTGGAAAAAGGCTGTGTCTATGTGGTTCCGCTGATGGAAAGCCTGGCCCTGCCCGCCGGAACATCCGGGGCCGCCAGTGCCAAATCCTCGATCGGGCGGCTGGATCTGCTGACCCGTGTGATTACCGATCATGGGGTTGAATTCGACCGGATACCCGACGGCTATGCCGGACCGCTTTATGTTGAAATCTGCCCGCAGAGCTTTTCTGTCATTGCCCGAACCGGGCAGATGTTGAATCAAATCATCTTTCGCACCGGCAAGACCGTGATCGACGACAACGAATTGCGGCTGATCCACGCCCAAACCCCCATCGTGTCGGGCCAGCCGGTGATTTCGGACGGTCTGGGATTTTCCGTCGATCTGCGGCCAGAGACCGGCCAACTGGTCGGCTATCGCGCAAAACCGCATACCGGCGTCATCGATCTGGCCCGGCTGGATCATTATGACCCGGGCGAATTCTGGGAGCCGGTGCATACGCAATCGGACTGGATAATCCTGGATCCCGGCGCGTTCTATATTCTGGTCAGCCGCGAAGCCATCGCCATTCCCCCCGCCTGCGCCGCTGAAATGGCCCCCTATCTGGCAATGGTCGGGGAATTCCGCGTGCATTATGCCGGGTTCTTCGATCCCGGTTTCGGTCATGCCGCAGCCGGCGGTTCGGGGTCTCGCGGGGTGCTTGAAGTGCGCTGCCACGAGGCGCCTTTCGTGCTGGAGCACGGCCAGATCGTCGGCAAGCTGATCTATGAACGCATGGCCGAGATTCCGACCCAGCTCTACGGGGCCGGAATCGCATCGAACTATCAGGGCCAGGGCCTGAAACTGTCAAAACACTTCCGCAATCCGCGCTAGCTGCCCGGCACAGCGTTTGGCGCATGGGGCGGCCGGGCGAGTCAGCCCTTGGCTGATCGTGCGGCTCGACGCGCTTGACGGATCGCTCTGCGGGCCTGACGTTGTTCGCGCGTCGGCTTGCCGTTGGTGGGTTTCTGGTCCGGCTGTGGCTGCGAATTGCGTCCGGCCTTTGAGGCAGCATTGATCCCTGCATTCACCCCTTTGTTGATGGCCTTGCGCATCAGGATACGTGTCACCATGCGGATGATCTGATCCATATTCATCTTCCACCTCCAATTCGCGGCAAGATCGGTATATACTGCCATCTTGCCGCTTTTACGGCCTTCTTCGGGCTATTCCTCGAAGAGTTCCGGTTGTCCGATATCGATATCGTCTTCCTCGTCCCCGCCGGTTGGACCCAATTGCAGGGCACCCGGGGGGGGTCGGTTTTCCAGCAGGCCCGCGGCGCGCAATTCCTTGAGCCCGGGCAGATCGCGCGCATTTTCCAAGCCGAAGTGATCCAGAAACCCGGGTGTCACCACAAAGGTGACCGGCCGTCCCGGTGTCATCTTGCGCCGCCCAAGCCGCACCCATTCCATTTCCAACAACTGATCCACCGTGCCACGGCTGACCGATACGCCGCGGATCTCCTCGATCTCGGCGCGGGTGACGGGTTGATGATAGGCGATGATGGCCAGGGTCTCGATCGCGGCCCTGCTCAGCTTGCGGGTCTCGACGGTTTCCTTTTGCATCAGAAAACCCAAATCGGGCGCAGTTCGGATTGCCCAGGCATCGCCCACCTTGACCACGCGCACCCCGCGGCCCTCGTATCGTTTTCGCAACCGGATCAGCGCCTCGGCGGCATCGCAGCCATGCGGCATCCGGGCTTCCAGTTCGCGCACCGTGACCGGCTGGGCACTGGCGAACAGAACAGCCTCGACCATGCGCTCCTGTTCGGCTGTCGGGGGGGCTTCAAACAGGCTGTCGGCACCGGATTCAGTCTCTTCCGTCACGTTTTCCATCTCTCTTGCGCAGGTGGATCGGGGCAAATGTCCCGGTTTGCCGGATCTCCATATGCCCCTCTTTCACCAACTCCAGCGAGGCCGCGAACGTCGCCGCCGTGGCCGAGCGCCGCCGCGCCGGGTCCGCGTCCCACCCTTCGGGCACATAGCTGGTCAAATCGGTCCAGGCCCCGGCAAATCCGATCAGCGGGCGCATCCGCTCCAGCGCCTGTTCCATGGTGAATATCGCATCCCGGTCCATCACGAACGGGCGGAAATCGTCTCGGGTGCGGATCCGGGCATAGCCCTGCATCAGATCCAGCAGAGTCGCCGAATAGGTCACGCGGCGGATCCGGGCGATATCCTCGGATTGTCCACGGGCGAAGAAATCCCGCCCCAGCCGGTCCCGCGCCATCAGGCGGGCGGCAGCGTCCCGCATGGCCTGCAGGCGTTCCAGCTGAAACGCCAGATGCGCGGCAAGTTCCTCGCCCGTCGGGCCGTCTTCGGTGGGGTCGGGCGGCAGCAGCAACCGCGATTTCAGGAACGCCAGCCACGCCGCCATCACAAGATAGTCGGCTGCCAACTCGATGCGCAGCACTTTCGCCTTTTCGACAAAGCTGAGGTATTGCCGGGCCAGTTCCAGAACCGAGATCTTGCGCAGGTCAACTTTCTGGGTGCGCGACAGGGTCAGCAACACGTCCAACGGGCCTTCGAAACCGTCCACATCGACAATCAGCGCCTCGGCGGCCAGACGTTCGGCCACCGACATGCTGTCTTCCTGAAAGAGGTTGTCAGCCATATACCGTCCCGCCCATCAGGCGGGAAAGGTCGGCTTCACAGGCGGAAATGTCAAGATCATCAGGGGTCCGGCGTGCTGCCAGCGCGGCAACAGCCCGCGCCTGGGCCGTGTCACCCATCCGCCCCGCCGCGTCGGCAACCTGCCGGCGTTCGTCCAGGGTGCCGTTGCAATGCAGGATCACATCGCACCCGGCCCTCAGCGCGGCGCGCGACAGGTCCGGCAGCGTCCCGCTCAGGGCTTTCATCGAAATGTCATCCGTCATGATCAGACCGCCAAATCCGATCTGTTCGCGGATCAACCGCATCATCGGGGCCGAGATCGTCGCCGGTTCCGGGTCGATCGCATCATACACCAGATGCGCCGTCATCCCCATCGGCAGATCATTCAGCACCCGGAACGGGGCGAAATCGCTGGCGTTCAACTGTTCTGCGTCTGCGGTCACATGCGGCAGGTCGAAATGACTGTCCGCCGTGGCCCGCCCGTGACCCGGCACATGTTTCAGGACTGGAAGAACGCCCCCATCCAGCAGCCCCTGCGCCACGGCCCGGCCCAAAAGGGCGACCTGCTGCGGATCCGATCCATAGCATCTGTTTTTCAGGAACGCGTGGGTCTGCGAATGCACCAGATCCACCATCGGCGCGCAGTTGCTGTCAATTCCAAGCGCGCGCAGTTCATGTGCGATCAGGCGATAGCGCAAATACATCGCCCGTTCGGCCCGGTCCCCGGTTCGCGTGACATGTTCAAGTGGCGGCAACCAGGACCTGCCCAACGTCGGCCGCAGACGTTGAACCCGCCCGCCTTCCTGATCGATGGTAATCGGGGCCTCGCGCCCGACGGCGTCGCGCATGTCACCGCACAGGGCGCGGATCTGATCCGGCCTGTCCAGATTGCGGGCAAACAGGATGAACCCGAAGGGGTCGGCCTCGTGAAAGAAAGCCGCTTCATCCCTGCTCAGCCGCAGTCCTTCGGCATCCAGTATTGTAGCCCCGAAGTTCAACGGGTGGTCACCGGGATGCAGTCGGCTTTTTCCGCCACCAGAACCGAACAGAACCGCCGCGCGTCGCTCAGGTCTTCGAAACCAAGAGCGCGCAGACGATAGAACGTGCGCCCGCCGCTGCTGGCTTTCTGAATCACCCGGGATTTGTCCTGCAAATAATCGCCGAACCGGCCCGACAAACGGACCCATTCCTGACGCGCGACTTCGGCGCTTTCATATGCTCCCAGTTGTGCCAGGCGGGTCCCCGAAGGCAGGCTGTCGGCGTCCACCTCCGGGGTGGTGCGGGCAACCCGCGGCGCCGATGCCGGCTGGAGCGCACGGGCGGGGCGGGTTTTCGGGCGCAGCGACCGGGCAGGCCCCGGCCCTGTAACCACCGCAGGGGCAACAACGGCAGCGTCGCCATCCCTGGCGTTTGGCACCTTTCCCGACCCCAGCGGCGCAGGCTGAACGATCCGGGCGGACGCCTGAATGACCTTGGCTTCACCCTGCGCGTGATCTGGCATGACCTCTGCGATCAGCTGATCGACCATGGATTGAACCGAACCGGACTTGATGCCGTCCACGGTTTTGCTTTCTTCGTCTCGCGCGGCCACGGGGCTGTGCTGTGGCGTCTGGCTGCGTGTTGCACCGGAACCATCCGCAACCGGCTTGGCCGCCAGCCTTGGCTGGTCATCCGCCGTCAGTTCCACCGGGCGCGGTGCCAGCGTCAAACGGTCTGCCGGGGCTTCCGCAAGCCCCTGCGCGGCAACGGCGTTCACCGCCAATCCCTGATGATCCGCCTCGCGCCCACCGGGGTCTTCGGGCTGCACCCGCATCGGCCCCTGCAACGCGCGCACCACCGGCACGCCGCTGACATCCCGCATCACCAGATTATACCCCCACACACCAATGCCAGCGATCAGCGCCAGCGACGCCAGCCCGCCCACGACGTTCAGCGCCGTGCCCAGCGAAGCCCCCTGTTCCGGTGCGTAAATATCCTGTGTGTCCACGTCCAGCGTGGAGTCTGCATCTGCCATGTCCGCCTCACTGCCCTTGCGCGCCAAATATGCGCGTCGGGTTCTCTTGACTGCCTCGGACCGGCGGTTCGGGCGATTTTGTTACCGCATCTCCTGCGCCGGTGTGACCCCGAGAATACCAAGACCTGCGGAAATAACAACGGAAACGGCCCGGGCCAGCGCCATTTTTGCGTGACTCGCCGCGACATCGTCTTCCTGAATGAATCTCAGAGCGGGGACATCATTGCCCCGGTTCCACAGAGCATGAAAATCACCGGCAAGTTCATACAGGTAAAAGGCAACGCGATGCGGCTCGTTGCTGCGCGCGGCGGTCTCGACCAGACGGGGCCACTCTGCCAGTTTTCGGGCGACTGACAATTCCGCCGCGTGGTCCAACAGCCCCAGATCCGCGCCCGCCAGCGTCGCGTCATCCGTCGCCAGTCCGGCTTCGTCGGCGCGGCGCAGCACGCTCATGACGCGGGCATGGGCGTATTGCACATAGAACACGGGGTTTTCCCGGCTCTGTTCCAGCACCTTGTCGAAATCGAAATCCAACGACGCATCGTTCTTGCGCGTCAGCATGACAAAACGGGTCACATCCGGCCCGACCTGGTCGACCACGTCGCGCAGCGTCACAAAATTGCCAGCCCGCTTGGACATCTTGAACGGTTCGCCATTTTTGAACAGACGCACCAGCTGTGTCAGCTTGATATCCAGCGGCACCCGGCCTTCGGACAAGGCCGAAACAGCCGCTTTCATACGCTTGACATAGCCACCATGATCCGCGCCAAACACATCAATAATCGCGTCGAACCCCCTGGAAACCTTATCATAATGATAGGCGATGTCCGGTGCGAAATAGGTCCACCCGCCATCGGACTTCATGATCGGACGATCCACGTCATCGCCATGGGCCGTGCTGCGGAACAGCGTCTGTTCGCGGGGTTCCCAATCTTCGGGTGTCTTGCCCTTGGGCGGCTCCAGCACACCGCGATAAATCAGATCCTTGGCGCGCAGATCGTCGATCGCGGCCTCGATCCGACCGGTGCCGTAGAGCGATTTTTCACTGAAGAACACGTCCATCTTCACGCCAAGCGCGGCCAGGTCGGCGCGGATCAGATCCATCATGGCGTCGGTCGAATAATTGCGCAATTCTTCCAGCCAGACGCTTTCGGGCTGATCGACCCAGGCATCGCCGCGCTCGCGCGCGACGGCCTCGCCCAGCGGTATCAAATAGTCGCCGGGGTATGTTCCATCCTCGAACGCCACCTCGCGACCCAGTGCTTCGAGATATCTCAGGTACACGGAACGGGCCAGCACATCGACCTGCGCGCCGCCATCATTGATGTAATATTCGCGCGTCACTTCATGACCGGAAAAGTCCAGCAGGCTGGCCAGGGCATCACCGAACACCGCGCCCCGCGTGTGGCCCACATGCAACGGTCCGGTGGGGTTGGCGCTGACATATTCGACGTTGACCTTGCGCCCCTGCCCCATCCCGGAGCGCCCGAAATCGGTGCCGGACTGCAACACCTGCCCGATCACGCCCTGCCAGACGCCCGGCGCCAGCCGCAAGTTCAGAAAACCGGGTCCGGCAACCTCGGCGCTGATCAGACGCGGATCCTGCGCCAGCCGCCCCGCCAGGGTCTGGGCAATATCGCGCGGTTTCATCCCCGCAGGTTTTGCCAGCACCATCGCAGCATTGGTCGCCATATCCCCATGGGCCGGATCGCGCGGCGGCTCGACCGTGACATTGGCAAAATTCAGCCCCTCGCGCAGCTCTCCCTGGGCCGCCATCGTCTCAAGGCTTTCCAGCACGAGCGTGCGAATATCGGCAAACAGATTCATCTTGGCATCCTTCAGGCTTTGGCGCGGTGTATCATGCGCGCGGGCGCGGTCAACTGATCGCATCCATCAATCAGACCGGGTCAGACGAAGTCAGCCGAACTTTTCGAGGGCAGATGTCCGATCAACCGGCCATGTTCCTGCAAGGCAAACCTGTCGGTCATGCCCGCGATATAGTCGGAAACGATCCGCGCCAGCCCGGTTTCGTCCGCCACGTCCTCGACATCCTTGCGCCATTGCCTGGGCAATTGATCGGGGTGGTTCATGAAATAGGGGAACAGGTCCTGAACCACCCGAGTGACTTCGCCGCGCATCTCGACAACACTTGGGGCGCGGTACATGCGTTCAAACAGAAAACCCCGGATGATCTTGAGATCGGCAAACACCGGGCGCGAGAACTGCACCATCGGGCGATCCGCCATCCGGATATCACCGACCGTTTGCGGGTTCAGCGCCGCCAGATTGGCCCGCGCCACCCCGATGACATCCTCGACCAGAACACCAAAGAAGCGGCGCAGCGCCTCATGTCGGCGGCGGTAATAATTCAGGTCGGGATAAATCCGGTCCACGTCGGCAAAATTGTCGCGCAGAATCGGCAATTCGGCCAGTTCGTCGGTGGAAAACAGCTCGGCGCGCAGCCCATCGTGCAGGTCATGGTGGTTATAGGCCACGTCGTCGGCAATCGCGGCCACTTGCGCTTCGGCGCTGGCGTAGGTGTGCAGCTCCAGATCATTGCGCGCATTGTATGCCGCCAGCGCCCAGGGGATCGGGTCCGGCACCGGGCCGTTGTGTTTGGCAATGCCTTCCAGCGTTTCCCAGGTCAGGTTCAGACCGTCGAAATCGGCGTAGTGCCGCTCCAGATCGGTGACGATACGGATCGCCTGTGCGTTGTGATCGAACCCGCCATGGGGTTGCATCAACTCATGCAGCGCGTCCTCTCCGGTGTGGCCGAAAGGCGTATGCCCCAGATCATGTGCCAGAGCCACCGCTTCGGTCAGTTCCTGGTTCAGCCCCAGCGTTCCGGAAATGGTGCGCGCAACCTGGGCCACCTCGATCGAGTGGGTCAGCCTCGTGCGGTAATAGTCGCCTTCATGTTCGACGAACACCTGCGTCTTGTGCTTCAGCCGCCGAAAGGCGCTGGCATGGATTATCCGATCCCGGTCACGCTGAAAGCACGACCGAAAGCTGCTTTCCTCTTCCTGCATCAGCCGTCCCTTGCTGAGCGCCGGATCCGAGGCAAAGGGAGCACGCATGTCCTGTTGTCCTTGTCGCCTGTCGTTGGGGTTTCTATATGTGAGGATGACGCATATGAAAACCGCTCCGGAGTGCCCGAAGATGCAACTGCCCCCCAAAGTCACCGACCGCGCCTTTGCCCGGCTGGCTGAAATCGGTGCCGCCGATCAGGGCCAGGCCCTGCGCGTCGCCGTAGAAGGCGGCGGATGTTCCGGCTTTCAGTATGAAATCGCCCTGGATCGGCCGTCCGACGATGATCTGGTGCTGGAGGGCCAGGGGCAGAAGGTGGTTGTCGACACCGTGTCGCTGCCGTTTCTGGAAAACGCCGTGATAGATTTCACCGACGAACTGATCGGCGCGCGATTCGTGATCGAAAACCCGAACGCCAGTTCATCCTGCGGCTGTGGAACGTCCTTCTCCATGTGACACTGCGGGCAGGCCCGGATCCGGGCCACAGGTCGGGTTTCCGGTCCGGATGGCCCCGCGAGTCACGGCTCACGCTCGCGCCGCAGTCCCGCCAGCGTCTTGCCCTGCGTCCCTGCATCGGCGATAGATCGAAACCGATATGTCAGCAGGGGCTCACCATGAAAATCGCCACATTCAACATCAACGGCATCAAGGCCCGCGCCCTGGCGCTGCCGGCTTGGCTGGATGACGCCCGGCCTGACGTCGTGCTGCTGCAGGAAATCAAGTCGATCGACGAAAACTTCCCGCGTGAGCTGTTCGAGGACCGTGGCTATGCGGTGGAAACCCACGGCCAGAAATCATTCAACGGGGTTGCCATCCTGTCGAAACTGCCGCTCGAAGACGTCACAAGAGGCCTGCCCGGCGATGACGACGACGAACAGGCACGCTGGATCGAAGCCACCGTTATCGGCAAACAGGCCCTGCGCCTGTGCGGGTTGTACCTGCCGAACGGCAACCCGGCACCGGGTCCGAAATACGACTACAAACTGGCCTGGATGGAACGTCTGCACGCCCGCGCCGCCGATCTTCTGGCGCAGGAGCAACCGGCGCTGATGGCTGGGGACTACAACATCATCCCCCAGCCTGAGGATGCCAAACGTCCCGATGCCTGGCGCGAAGACGCATTGTTCCGACCGCAAAGCCGGGCAGCATGGCGGCGCATCGTAAATCTTGGTTTCACCGAAGCTTTCCGCGCCCGCACCCAGGGGTCGGGACACTATTCGTTCTGGGACTATCAGGCCGGGGCTTGGAACAAGGACGACGGCATCCGCATCGATCATTTCCTGCTGACACCGCAGGCCGCCGATCTGCTGCGGGATTGCCAGATCGACAAACAGGTGCGCGGCCACGAAAAGCCGTCGGATCATGTACCGGTCTGGGTCAACCTCGATCTCTGAACCATCGTCGCCGCATGCCACCCGACGGGGAATGTAATGCGCGCGCAGCGCGCTCCGTTTGGCAAATCCGCCTCAGGCCGTCACGTCATGGCCATAGATCCAGTCATAGCGCGGCGCCAGCCGCGCGCCGCCCAGCCGCAGCGCCGTTTGCGCCGCCCATCGCGCCGCCCCGCGCAGATGGAACTTGCGCGCATTGCCGGCCGCTGCGTTGACAACTGCCGCCGCGCGGGGGCGGCGGATCGCCTCATAACTCTGCAATCCGCCCATGCCCTGCGCCGCCAACCGATCCGCCAGCACCCATGCATCCTCCAGCGCCAGACAGGCCCCCTGGGCCATGAATGGAAGGGTCGGGTGCGCCGCATCGCCCAGCAGCACCACGCCATCACGGCTCCAGGACCGTGCGACGGGACGCAGATAGAGCGCCCAGATATGCGCCGTCTCCACCCGCCGCAACACGTCCCCGACCGCCCCGCCAAAGGCGCCGAACCGGGTCCGCAGTTCAGCAGGATCTCCTTGCTGGCGCCAGCCCTCGGCCGTCCAATCGCCGCGTTCCTCCACGGCAACGATATTGGTCAACGCTCCACCCCGCAGCGGATAGGTCACCACATGCTGCCCCGGCCCCATGGTCAGCACTGCGCGCGACAAGGCACCCGGTTGGCCCGGCACAAGCGCGCGCCAGGCCACCTGGTGCGAGAATTGCGCCTGGCCTGCCCCGTCCACCCAGGCACGCGCGACACTGCGCCCGCCATCCGCCGCAACCACAACAGCCTGACGCCGCTGTGTGCCGTCGGCCATGGTCAAGACACAGCCCGCGCCATCCGCCCCATAGCCGGCAACCGCCTGCCCCAGCTCGATCTCTACACCAAGCGCACGCGCGCGCTCCAGCAACAGCCCCAACAGATCCGCGCGATGAAAGTACCAGGTCGGTCCCGCCTGCGGCGCGGGCATATGCATCACCAGGCGGCCACTCGCAAAATCCCGTATCTCGGTCCCCTGCGAGCGCGTCGCCCCCGCGGGTTCCGGGTCGACCACACCCAGCGCACGCAAAACCACCATCCCGTTGGCGCTGATCTGCAATCCGGCACCGACCTCTGTCACCGCCTCGGCCTGTTCCAGAATCCGAACGCGCGCGCCGCGCTGCGCCAGGGCAATGGCTGCGGCCACCCCTCCGATCCCGGCACCTATCACCTGAATATCCGCGTCCATGGTCGCCATCTTTGGCCCCCGTCTTTCGGAAACGAAAAACGCCGCGGCACATGCCACGGCGTTCTGTTGCTCAGCACATCATCCGCGGCAACCACGGCTCAATCGTCGCGATGCACTTTTTCCCGCCGCTCATGACGCTCCTGCGCCTCCAGGCTCATGACCGCGATGGGACGCGCGTCCAGCCGTTTGAGCGAAATCGGTTCACCGGTCACTTCGCAATAGCCGTATTCACCTTCTTCGATACGCCGCAGGGCGCTGTCGATCTTGGCGACCAGTTTGCGCTGTCGATCCCGGGTGCGCAGTTCCAGCGCCCGGTCGGTTTCTTCGCTCGCGCGATCCGCCACATCGGGAATGTTGCGCGTTCCGTCCTGAAGTCCTTCGATGGTATCGCGACTGCCGGCTTGCAGTTCGTGTTTCCAATCAATCAGCTTGCGCCGGAAATACTCAAGCTGTCGGTCATTCATAAACGGCTCATCTTCGGCCGGGCGATAATCGTCCGGAATGAAAACGTCCTGTTTCATGCTTGCTCCCTCGGATTGGCCAATACTGTCTGTCAAATCAGCATCCTTAGACATCTGGCCCCCTCACTGCCGCAGCATTTATCCGAGACATTTCAGATTGTCACTACACAATCCTGCCTTGCGCGGGCTAAAACGCGCCCAAGCATCCGTCCTATTGGGCCTATCAGCAAAGGGTTGTAAAAACATGAAATTTCAAGGCACCGAAGAATACGTCGCAACAGACGATCTGAAGATCGCGGTTAACGCTGCGGTAACCTTGGAACGTCCCCTGCTGGTCAAGGGGGAGCCCGGGACCGGCAAGACCGAACTGGCACGACAGGTGGCCCGGTCGCTGGGCCTGCGGATGATCGAATGGAATGTGAAATCCACCACCCGCGCGCAGCAGGGGCTCTATGAATATGACGCCGTGTCGCGTCTGCGCGACAGCCAGCTGGGCGAGGAAAAGGTCCACGACGTCGCCAATTACATCAGGAAAGGCAAGCTGTGGCAGGCCTTTGAAGCGGATGAAAAGGTGGTGCTTCTGATCGACGAGATCGACAAGGCCGATATCGAGTTCCCCAATGACCTGCTGCAGGAATTGGACAAGATGGAATTCTTCGTCTACGAGACCGGCCAGACCGTCCGCGCGGCACAGCGCCCGATCGTCATCATCACCTCGAACAACGAAAAGGAATTGCCCGACGCCTTCCTGCGCCGCTGTTTCTTTCATTATATCCGCTTCCCGGACGAAGCGACCATGCGCAAGATCGTCGAGGTACATCATCCGGGCATCAAAGAGGCGCTTTTGACCACGGCCCTGACCCAGTTCTATGAGCTGCGCGATCAGGCCGGGCTGAAAAAGAAACCATCGACATCCGAGGTGCTGGACTGGCTCAAACTGCTGCTGGCCGAAGACATGACCGCCGAAGATCTCAAACGGGACGGTGCCAATGCGCTGCCCAAACTGCATGGTGCGCTGCTCAAGAACGAACAGGACGTGCACCTGTTTGAACGTCTCGCGTTCCTGGCGCGCGGCAAGGGCTGACAGACCCGCCCGGCGCGGCCTTATTGCGGCGCGCGCCGGGCGTAACCGGAGGAATTGCAACCCCCGGTTGCGAAACGCCTATTCTATTGCGATTGAACCGAATTTTGGCTTGAGCCGCCTTGCACCGTCTGACACCGTGGGTCCCATGACCGATATGTCCACCTGCACCATCCGCGCCCTGCGCGCCGAGGACCGTCCGCAATGGGCGGAGTTGTGGACCGGGTATCTGGATTTTTATGGCTCGAGTGTCGCGCCCGAAATCTATGACAGCAGCTTTGCGCGCCTGCTGGGCGACGATCCGCGCGATTTCAGCGGGCTGGTGGCGGAACAGGATGGCCGGTTGACGGGGCTGACCCACTATTTGTTTCACCGCCACGGCTGGAAAATCGAAGATGTGTGCTATCTGCAGGACCTCTATGTCTGCCCGGACAGTCGGGGCACGGGCGTCGGCCGCGCGCTGATACAGGGGGTCTATGACGTGGCGGACGCCCATGGTGCGGGTTCCGTATATTGGCTGACACAGGATTTTAACGAATCCGCGCGCAGATTGTATGACCGCATCGCCACTGTAACGCCTTTCATCAAATACCAGCGCCCATGATCCGAACCGCCCTGTTCCTGATAACCCTGACACTGGCGGGATGCGCCACACCGCCGCCGCCGGACACGCCCAGCCGGGCCCGGATCGCGTCTTCGTCGTTGCCGCCCGCGCGGGGATTCGCCAAGGCGCACCCGACCGCGCCAGTCCAGTCCAACGCAAATATCGCCGCCGATTTCCTGGAATTGCATTTCGCGCTGGAAAGCGGGCGCGCCCTGCCCGTTTTCACCCGGTTTGAAACACCGATCCTTGTGCGTGTGGTTGGTCAGGCTCCGATCAGCCTGCAATCCGATCTGCATCACCTGCTCAGCCGTCTGCGCCGCGAAGCCGGAATCGAGATCCAGCAAACAGCGGGCGCCAACACCAACGCAAACATCACCATTCAGGCCGTCAGCCGGGCCGAGATTCGACGCGCCTTGCCGCAAGCCGCCTGTTTCGTGGTGCCCAATGTCACCAGCCTGGACGATTTCCGCCGCAAACGGCGCAGTTCCGCAACCAACTGGTCGTTGCTGACCACGCGGCACCAGCTGGCGATCTTCCTGCCCTATGATTCCAGCCCGCAGGAAATTCGTGACTGCCTGCACGAAGAGCTGGCCCAGGCCATCGGCCCGTTGAACGATCTGTATCGCCTGCCGGATTCGGTCTTCAACGATGACAATGTGCACACGGTGCTGACCGGATTTGACATGCTGATCCTGCGCGCCACCTACGCCCCCGAACTGTACAGCGGCATGACCAAAGCCGAAGTTGCGACCGAGCTGCCCGATATTCTGTCACGCCTCAATCCACGGGGCGACAGCCTGCCGGTCCGCGCGGTGTCCGCCACGCCGCGTGACTGGATCGAGTCCGTACAGACCGCGCTTGGGCCCGGTTCGGACCCGACCAAACGCCGCAATGCCGCGCGCGCCGCCGCCGTGACTGCGCAAAACCTGGGCTGGCAGGATCATCGCCGCGCTTTTGGCTATTACATGCTGGGCCGGATGACCCAGATCAACGATCCCGCGCTGGCGCAGGATTATTACAACAGCGCGCTGAGCTATCTGCGCAAGACTCCCGGCACCGAACTGCACCAAGCCTATATCGCAACCCAGACCGCCGCCTATGCCATTGCACTGGGCAACGGGGCGGCGGCGCTGCAACAGATCGAACCCTACCTGGGGGTTGCCGAACGCTCTGAGAATGCCGCCCTGCTGGCCACGCTGATGCTGCTCAAGGCAGAGGCGCTGGAGCAGACCGGCCAACCCGACATGGCACGCACCGTCAGGCTGGACAGTCTGGGATGGGCGCGCTACGGCTTTGGCACAGATTGGGCCGTGCGGGCCAAGATGCAGGAAATCGCCGCATTGAATCCGCAGCCCGGCAGCAGAGGCTAGAACCGGGCGACCGGTGACCGCCAGGGACAGACCGGGCCGCCACAGTTTACGGGTCGCGGCCCCAGAAGACGGGTGCACACATGATTGTGATCGCGGGTATCGTGTCGGGGGCCATCATCGGCGCCCTGATCGCCAAACGGCGCGGCGGCAAACCTGCCGATCTGGCACAACATGCAGCGGCGGCAGCAATGGCCTTTGGCGTCGTGGCAATGATCGCGACCGTGCTGATTGACAGGTTGGCGGGCTAGATCCATGTTCCTGCCCTTTTTCGAAAATCTGCGCAAAGCCGGAATTCCGGTTTCCCTGCGGGAGTATCTCGGTTTTCTCGAAGGCATGAAAGCCGGGCTGGCGACCTACGATGTCGAAGCGTTCTACTATCTGGCGCGGGTGTCGATGGTGAAGGACGAACGCAACATCGACAAGTTCGATCGCGCCTTTGCCGCCAGCTTCAAGGGGTTGGAAGAGATCAGTTTCCAGCAGGTGGTCGATGCGGTCGACATCCCCGGCGACTGGCTGCGCAAGATGGCTGAAAAACACCTGTCAGACGAGGAAATGGCCGAAATCGAGTCCCTTGGCGGGTTCGAGAAACTGATGGAGACCCTGCAAGAGCGGCTGAAAGAGCAGGAAGGCCGCCATCAGGGGGGCAACAAATGGATAGGCACAGCCGGCACCAGCCCCTTCGGAGCCTATGGCTACAACCCCGAAGGCGTGCGTATCGGCCAAAAGGAAAGCCGGCACCAGCGCGCCGTCAAGGTCTGGGACAAGCGCGAATTCAAGAACCTGGACGACACGGTGGAACTGGGCACGCGCAACATCAAGGTCGCCCTGAAACGCCTGCGGCACTGGGCGCGCGAAGGCGCAAACGAAGAACTGGATCTGGACGGCACCATCCGCGCCACTGCGGAACATGGCTATCTGGATGTGAAGACCCGTCCCGAACGACACAATGCGGTCAAGGTCGTGCTGTTTCTGGATGTCGGCGGCAGTATGGACCCCCACGTCAAGGTGGTGGAAGAACTGTTCTCGGCGGCGCGCAGCGAATTCAAGCATCTGGAACATTACTATTTCCACAACTGTCTTTATGAAGGCGTATGGCGCGACAATCGCCGCCGCTGGGATGCGCAGATCCCGACCCATGAGGTGCTGCGCACCTATGGATCGGACTACAAGTGCATCTTTGTCGGCGACGCCAGCATGTCACCCTATGAAATCGCCTATCCCGGCGGCGCAAACGAACACTGGAATCCCGAGGCCGGCAGCGTCTGGCTGGAACGCGCCCGCACCCAATGGTCCAGCAATCTGTGGATCAACCCCGTGCCCGAGAAATACTGGGACTACACTCATTCGATCAGGATGATCCAGGAGATTTTCGGCCCCGAAGCCATGGTGCCGATGACGCTTGAAGGGCTCAGCCGGGGCATGAAACTGTTGACCCATTAGGCCGCCCGCATCTGCGGTTGGGACATATTCGCCAAAACCTGCCAAGCACCACGCGATTGACCCCGCGCGCCATCGGCCCCATATCTAACCGATGCTCAAGTTCACGCCCATTCTGCTGGCGATCCTCTATGCGCTGGCCATGTACCGTTTCTCGATCTGGCGCACCGGCAAGGAACTGGACGCCAAGTCGACCGAACTGGCCGATCCCATTCTCAAACGCATGACGGACCGGTTGGCGGCGGCGCTCGATCTGGCCCGGATCCCGGTCTATATCTATGAAATCGATCCGGTAAACGGGCTGGCCGCACCGGATGGGCGCATTTTCATAACACGCGGATTTTACAGAAAATTCCGCAACGGAGATGTCACCGCCGAAGAGATGACCAGCGTCATCGCCCATGAACTGGGGCATGTCGCCCTGGGCCATGCGCGCCGTCGTATGATCGACTTTTCCGGACAGAACGCCTTGCGCACTGCGCTGATCATGGTGCTTGGCCGATTCGTTCCCTTCGTCGGTGTCTGGATCGCCAACATGCTGACAGCGATGCTGGCCAGCAAGCTGTCGCGTTCTGATGAATATGAGGCGGACGCCTATGCGGCGGCGCTGCTGACCAAAGCCGGCATCGGCGTCGCCCCGCAAAAATCCCTGTTTCACAAGCTGGACGCCCTGACCGAGCAACGCGCCGGAATGGCCCCTGCCTGGTTGCTCAGCCATCCGGAAACCGGCGAACGGATCAAGGCATTGGAAAACCTGGAAGCGCGCTGGGCACAGGCTTAAACCCAGACTAACGGCCCAACGCCTTGGCCAGACGCGGCAGACGCGCCTTTTTGAGCAATGCGCGCATTTCCCACTGACCACCTGACAGGGAATTGGCCTGCGCCAGAACCCGCTCGGCGGCGTCGGCGATGCTGTCCGGGGAGGCCTGCCACAATCTGTGCAGATAACCATCGGGATCAAGCCGCTCAAGCCCTTCCTCGGACAGTGTACGGCGCGGAAAATCCTTTGCGTTCAGGGTTATGATCGCATCGGCCGACCCGCGAACCGCCACCGCCAGAACATGCTGATCCGCCGGATCCGGCAACCATAACCGCGCTTCCAGCCCCGGGGCGGGCGGCAATTCGGCATCCGGCCAGTTCGCGCGCAAAAGCGCAATTTCCGAGCGCGCCTGTGCTTCGCCCGTGGGGCCCAGCTTGATCGCCGCACGGGCCCATTCCTCAAGAATCCGGGCGGACCAGAAGGGTGTGAAATGCCCGGCCTTCGCGGCGCCCAGAACCATTTCACGCATCACTGTCGGATACAGAACGCAGGTATCGATGACGATTTTCACAGCCGGTAGAACAGCGCTTTGAGATAGCCGCTTTCGGCCAATTGCGGCAATTGCGGATGATCCGGCCCGGCAAATCCCGTGTGCAACAGCTGCGCGCTGCGACCGGCCCGCCCGATGCCACGATTACAGGCCGCACGGAACCGGGCCAGATCGGCCGCATGGGAACACGAACACAACCCCAGGTATCCGCCCGGGGCCACCAGCGGCGCAGCCAAACGGGCCACGCGCTCATAGGCCCGCAGGCCCGCGTCCAGTGCTGATTTGGACGGCGCAAAGGCCGGTGGATCACAGATCACCACATCGAATTCGGCACCTTCGGCCTGCAAGGCGCTCAGCACCTCGAACGCATCGCCCTGCCGGGTCGCGAACCGATCCTGATGACCGTCCGCCCCGGCCCCCTGCACGGCCAGCGCCAGCGCCGGGGCCGACCCATCGACCGCCAGCGCAGAGCTGGCACCACCTGCCAGGCCCGCCAGGGCAAAGCCGCCGACATGGGAAAACACGTCCAGAACCCGCGCATCGCCGCACAATCGTGCCGCAAACGCGTGGTTGGGGCGCTGGTCATAGAACAGGCCGGTCTTCTGCCCCCCGGTCAGATCCGCCAGATAAGTCGCGCCGTTCATCGGAACCCGCACGGGATCGGCGGGCGCGGCCCCATGCAGAACACCGGACACATCGTCCAGCCCTTCCAGTGCGCGCGCCCGGCCCCCCGCGTTCTTCAGCACATGAGACACGCCCGTGATCTCGATCAGGGCCGCCGTGAGTTCGCGCAGCAAAGTCTCGGCCCAGGCAGCATTGGGCTGCACCACGCAAATCTCGCCGAAACGGTCGATCACGATGCCGGGCAAGCCGTCGGCCTCGGCATGAATCAGGCGATAGAAGGGATCACCAAACAGTCGTGTGCGCATCTGCTGCGCCCGCGCGATCCGTCGGGCGAACCATGCTTGATTCACCACCGCGTCCGCCTCCCGATCCAGCATGCGGCAGATGATTTTCGAGCCCGGATTGACGGTGACCAGCCCCAGCGGTTCCCGGTTTGCATCTTCGAGCACCGCCAGCGCCCCCGGCTGCATCGCCCTGGTACGCCGGTCGGTCACCAGATCCGAAGCATAGACCCACGGAAACCCGTGGCGCACGCCGCGTGCGTCGGCCTTGGGCTTCAGGCGAACTCGGGGGCGATCTGGGGTATCTGTCATTGCGCTGTCTTAGCGCCATCCGGAACGGGGTGAAAGATCAGAAAACCACAGCGGATCAGTTGCGCGGACGCGTCCGCCAGCCGCCTCGCCTTTGCGGCGTCGCCACCGAGGTCAGCCCGTCGCGCATCACCTCAGACATCGGATGTTGCGGGTCCGTGGCACCATAGCGCTGCAGCAGCGCGCGCAGCGCCTGATGGGTTTCCTGACCTTCGGGCAGGCTCAGCGCCCAGTCCAGAAAGATCGACCGGCATTCCGGTGCCGTAATCCCGTCGATCTGGTACGCGTCACCGATCAGCCCCTTGGGATCCAGCCGTGCATCACCTTTCATGCCGCGTCCTCCTGTTGCAGCGCCCTGGCGATCAACGCCTCGGCCCTGACATACCCGGTCTGCAAGGCGTCCTGCAATCCATCAAGTGTATCGAACCCCGTCGTTCGACACAGAAAGGCCGCTGCCCCCTCGCCCATCTCGCGCACGTCAATCGCCTTGTCCGACAACAGGCGCACTGCCGTCTGCACCGCCCAGAAAAGATCGTGGCAGGTGCCCAGTTCCCCGGCGTCCGCCTGATCGAGCCACCCACAGGCGACGCCACCGGCCAGACCGCCCCGCACGTCCCGCGCAGCCGATCCGGCCAGCAACGCCCCGGTCTGGGCGATCAACTCGATGTCCTGCAGCCGGCCTGCGCCGGTCTTGGCATCCCACACCCCCGCCGGGGACTTGGCCGCCGCGATCCGCGCCCGCATTGCAGCCACCTCGCGCAACACCTGATCACGAGGGCGCGCCTTGCCCAGAACCGTCTGGCGAAAGGTCTCGATGTCCTGCGCAAGCCCGGCGTCACCGGCAATGACGCGGGCACGCGTCAAGGCCAGATGCTCCCAGACCCAGGCGTCGTTCTGCTGATAGTTCTGAAAACTGGCCCAGCTGGTCGCAAGCGGTCCCTGTGTGCCCGACGGGCGCAACCGCATGTCCACCTCGTACAGACGCCCCTGCGACATCGGGGCGGTCAATGCCGTGATCAGCGCCTGGGTCAATCGGGCATAATACTGCCGCGCGGCCAAGGGGCGGCGGCCATCCGAATTCTCGACATCCAGCGGGTCATAGATCACGATCACGTCCAGATCCGACACCGCGTTCAACCGGCCCGCACCCAGCGAGCCCAGCCCCACGACCGCCGCGCCGCGCCCGGGCGGGTCGCCATGTTTCGCCGCAAATTGCACCGTCACGACCGGAGAAATCGCCGCAATCACCGCCTGTGCGAGATCGGCATATTGCTCACCGCTGGTCGGGCCGTCGATCAGACCCCGCAAATGATGCACCCCGATGCGGAAATGCCATTCCTTGGTCCAGCGCCGCGCGGTATCCAGTTGACGTTCATAGTCCGGTTCAGCCGCCAGCACGGCACTCAGATCTTCGGTCAGCGCCGCGCAGCCCGGCCATTCGGAAAAGAAATCCCCCCCGATCACCGCATCGAAGACCGCCGCATTGCGCGACAGATGGCTCGCCAGGGCCGAGGATGTGCCGACGATATCGACCAGCAGGTCGATCAGCTGCGGGTTCGCCTCGAACAGCGAAAACAACTGCACCCCGGCCGGAAGCCCGGCCAGAAAGCCATCAAGCGCCAACAGCGCCTCTTCGGGCTTGGCGGTGCGGGACAGCCGGCTCAGCAACTCGGGCCGCAGCCGCTCGAATATCTGTCGCGCCCGCTGGGATCGCAGCGCCGGATAGCTCGGCCAGCGCGCCAGAATGCCGGAATCAAGCCCGGTCGGCTCCACAGGGGATGCGGGGCTTGCATCAGGAGCAAAGAAGCCCTCGGTCAGGTCATGCACTTCGGTCAGGCGCGACCGCAGATCGGCAATCAGGCTTTCAGGGTCCGTTCCCATCAGACAGGCAACGCGCTGTATCCCTTCGTCCGATTGCGGCATCATGTGGGTTTGCGCATCGTTCACCATCTGGATCCGGTGTTCGACCTCGCGATGTGCCCGATAGTGCGCGCTCAGACGGTCGCTGACCTCTTGTGGCACCCAGCCCTTTTCGGCCAAGGCCGCCAGCCCGGCCACCGTCTCGCGCTGGCGCAACCCGGTATCGCGCCCGCCGGCGATCAACTGCCGGGTCTGGGTGAAGAACTCGATCTCGCGAATCCCACCCCGGCCCAGTTTCATGTCGTGTCCCGGCACCGACAAAGCGCCTCCCAGACCCTTGTTTTCGCGGATCCGCAAACGCATGTCATGTGCGTCCTGAATGGCCGCGAAATCCAGATGACGGCGCCAGACAAAAGGCGTCAGCGTCTTGAGAAACCGCGCCCCTGCCGCCAGATCCCCCGCACAGGGACGGGCCTTGATGTAGGCCGCCCGTTCCCATGTCCGCCCCAGGCTTTCGTAATACCGTTCGGCCGCCTCGGTCGCCATGCAAACCGGGGTCACGGCAGGATCGGGACGCAACCGCAGATCGGTACGAAACACATAGCCTTCGGCCGTTCGGTCACTCAGAATACTGCACAGGTTGCGAACGGCGCGGACCATTCCCTGGCGCGCTTCGTAAAAATCGCCCGGGTCGAACCGGGTCTCGTCGAACAGGCAGATCAGGTCGATGTCCGAGGAATAGTTCAGCTCATGCGCGCCCATCTTGCCCATTGCCAGAACGAACAGCCCGCCCGCGGTGGCCACGTCATCCGCGGTTTGACCGGGCAGCTTGTTGCGGCGGATGAGATTGGCGATCTCGGCCTTGACGACCACGTCACAGGCCAGCCCCGCGAAATCGGTCAGCACAGCGGTGACGCGCTCCAGCGGCCAGGCCCCGGCCAGATCCGCCAGGGCGGTGATCAGCGCAATCCGGCGTCTGGCCCGGCGCAAACCCGATTTCAGCTGATCCGGCGCAAGGCCGGCCACATCGTCAAGACAGCCCTGTATTGCGCCGTCGGTGTCTTGGACCGCGCCTGTCAGCCAGTTCGCCTCCTGCTGGATCAGCCCCTTCAGAAACGGGCTGGTGCCGCCTGCCCCGGCAAGCAGATCCGCCAGTTCGCCCTTTGCTTCGGGGACGGCGGCGCAGGTCTCCGCCCCCAGATCCGGATCAAAGGGACGAGGCAGGCGGGTGATGGAACGGATCAATGACATGGTCGCAGACTGTCGCTGAGCAGGGCAATGGTCAATCCGGGTTATGCTGAAATGCGCGACCCTTGGGCGCAAGACTTCATCGCCGACGCGGCGCGCGCCCCGGCTTTCGGCGGGCGGGTATCCTATTGACAACAGGCGCAAACCATATGGTCTTGCCGCTTGAACATCTCTTGAGTGAATTCGCAGAGGGTGCGAACACTGGCCGCACATTTCATGCACTGCACTTCAGAATGAGCCGTCGTGCAGCGACAACGCACATGCAACTCTCCGCCCGGATCTCCGATCCCGGGCGCAAATCAATGGCCGGCTATGTTTCAGACCCTGATCGATGTTATCTTGCCCGTTTTCTTGGTGATCGGCGCCGGATATGCGACGACACGGGCGCGCTATTTCGATCAATCGCAGATCAGTGCCCTGATGCGGTTTGCGCAGTCCTTTGCCATTCCGTGCCTGCTGTTGCGCGCCATCGCGCATACCGATCTGTCCACCGGGTTCGATCCGGCGCTCTTGATCAGTTTCTATACCGGTGCCAGCCTGTGTTTCATCCTGGGCGTTCTTGCGGCCCGAATTCTGTTTCGCCGAGATTGGGAAGACAGCATCGCCATCGGGTTCTGCTGTCTGTTTTCCAACACCATCCTGATGGGACTGCCGATCACCGAACGCGCCTATGGTCCGGACAGCCTGACGGGAAACTACGCCATCATCGCCTTTCATGCACCGTTCTGTTATGGTGTCGGGATTACGGCCATGGAAATCGTCCGCAACCGGGGAAACGGTGGCTTCAAGACCGCCCGTGCGACACTGACGGCCATGTTCCGCAACACGATGATCCTGGGCATCCTGTTGGGATTCCTGATCAACATTTCCGGTTTGTCCATCCCCTCGGCCGTTGATGATGCGCTTGTCATGATCTCGCGCGCGGCCTTGCCTTGCGCCTTGTTCGCGCTGGGTGGGGTTCTTGTGCAGTATCGCCCCGAAGGCGACATGCGCATCATCTTCTTTATCTGCAGCCTGTCGTTGCTGATCTATCCGGCAACGGTCTGGGCCATCGCGGGCGCGGCGGACCTGCCCCAGAACCTGTTCCGCTCGGCGGTGTTGAACGCGGCGATGGCACCGGGGATCAACGCCTATATATTTGCCAATATGTACGCCCGCGCCACCCGCGTCACCGCATCATCGGTCCTGATCGCCACGGCGTTTTCGGTTCTGACCACATGGCTGTGGCTGACCCTGTTGGGGTGACGTGGCACTGCACTGGAAACCGTCGTTTGCGCCCCGAACGCCGATATGAAAGTCCCGATCCTACACGTGACCCGCAAGCCGGTTGACAAGGCCCTGTTGCCGTTCCGCCCAGGGCGCGGCAGCCTCGATCTGCGCCGCCAATGTCATCAGGGTCTCGTCCTGTCCGAACCCTGCCGCAAGATGCACGCCAACAGGCAGCCCTGACGCGCTGCTGTGCAGAGGCAATGACACCGCCGGTTGCCCGCTGGCGTTGAAGACGGCGGTAAAGGGCGAATAGTCGAATACGCCTCCGGGGCCGGTGCGGTAGTCCAGGAAGTCCTCGTTGCTGGGGGCCAACTGGCCAACCGGAACGGGCGGACGCGCCAGGGTGGGCGTCACCAGCACATCGCATCGGGTCAACAGATGCGCCATGCGGCGCCCAAAGGCGTGGATCGTATCCAGCGCCGCCAGATAGTCCGCGCCCGACAGTTGGTCGGCATAGGCAATCGCCCCGCGCGTGACCCCGTCCAGCATCGCCGGATCCAGCGGCCTGCCATTGAGAACCGAGCGCACCGACAGGGCCGTGCCGCAGGCGACAATCCGGGTCCATGCCACCATCATTCCCTCGACATCCAGATCCGTCGGCAGGACCAGATCATCAACGGCATGCCCCAGATCCTGCAACAGACGTCCCGTGGCCTGAACCGCCCCCATGCACTCCGGGTCAACCGGCGACCCGCTCAGGGTCGTTGCGCACAAGGCGACGCGCATCTGTCGCGGAGCACGGCCCATGGCCTGTACAAAGCTTCCCCCCAGCGGCGGCGGGAAATACGGCGCGCCCAGGTCCGGGCCATCCACCGCGTCCAGCAAGGCGGCGGTATCGCGCAGGCTGCGGGTCAGGAAACCGTCGGTCGCCATGCCGCCCCACCCCTCGCCGGCACCCGGGCCTTCGGGCAGGCGGCCGCGCGTTGGCTTGAATCCGACCAGACCGCAGGATGACGCCGGGATGCGGACCGACCCGCCACCGTCGCTGCCATGTGCGGCGGGAACGATACCTGCCGCTACGGCGGCCCCGGATCCGCCCGATGACCCCCCTGACGTATGGTCCGTATTCCAGGGATTGCGCGTCGGTCCACCATAGACCTGCGCTTCGGTCACCGGACCGATGCCCAGTTCGGGCGAGGTCGTGCGCCCGAATGTCACCAACCCGGACGCCCGCATGCGCAGGTACATTTCGCTGTCGTACCCGTGGCGGCTGTTCCGCCAGAGAACCGACCCGTTGTTGGTGGGAAAATCGATCGCTTCCGCGCCCAGATCCTTGATGAGAAAAGGCACGCCGCGAAACGGACCGTTCGGCAAACCATTGCGGATGGCGGCGCGGGCGACGTCTTCGCGGATCAGCACCACGGCATTCAGACCCGGGTTCAGTGCGGTCACCTGATCCAGTGCACAGTCCAGCAATTCATCCGGTGTCACCGCACCATCCGCCACCAGACTGGCCAGCCCGGTGGCGTCATGGTTCAGATAGAGATCCTTCATCCTGCATCACCCCATGGTTTGAGCGATGCCAGGATACACCCGTGCCCGTGGATGGCCAGACGAAACAGACGGCCTGCGAAACCAAGGCCCTTGGCTGGTTTGCAGGCTGCCGCTTCGGGCCGGATCACGACGCCGCGCGCACCGCCCTGACTGTCATGGTCTTGACCAGATGTGCGCGGTATTGTTTTGATCCGTGCAGGTCTGCAATCATGCTGTCCGGCGCAATGGTAAGATCCTTCACCGCACCCTCGCTGAAGTCTTCGCTCAGGGCAGCTTCGGCGTCTTTCCAGCGAAACACCCCGTCTTCGGACGCCCCGGTCACCGCCACGCGCACGCCGTCGGCAGTCTGCGCCACAAAGACCCCGGTCAGCGCAAAGCGCGACGCGGGCTGCTCGAATTTCTGATAGTTCGCCGCCTGCGGCACCGGGAAACGCACCGCCGTGATGAGCTCGCCCTCTTCCAGGGCAGTGGTGAACAGACCTTGGAAATAGTCGTCCGCCGCGATCTCTCGCCGGTCGGTGACAATGGTTGCGCCACTGGCCAGGGCGGCGGCCGGATAGTCCGCCGCCGGGTCGTTATTGGCCAGGCTGCCACCGATTGTGCCCCGGTTGCGCACCGCCGGATCGCCGATTCGGCCCGCCATCGCCGCCAGCGCCGGATAGGCTTCGGCCTCTGCCGCGACCCGGGCATGGGAGGTCCCACCGCCGATGGTCAGCACACCATCTTTCGTACTGACACCTTTCATATCGGCAATCCCCGACAGGCTGACCAGCCGCGATGGGCTGGCAAGTCTCTGTTTCAGCGTCGGGATCAGTGTCTGCCCCCCTGCGAGAGCCTGCGCGTCTTCTGCGGCCAGCGCCGCAACCGCCTCGGCCACCGTGGCGGGTCGATCGAATTCAAATGCGTACATCCTGTGTCTCCTCTGCAAGTCAGGGATGTCCCATATTCTTGCTCTAAATATGCCAGCCGGGTCACGGGGGCGCAGGGCTGCCCCCCGCGCCCATCCATGATCTCAGGCGTTCATCGCTGCCCAGACCCGCGCGGGGCTCATCGGCATGTCGATGTGATCGACCGCCTTGCCGCCCGATTGCAGCGCGTCGATGACCGCATTGACCACAGCAGGCGGCGAACCGATCGCCCCGGCCTCGCCACAGCCCTTGACCCCCAGCGGATTGTGGGTGCACGGCGTGCCACAGGAATGATCCACCGAGTAGAACGGCACGTCATCCGCCCGCGGCATGGCGTAATCCATATAGCTGGCGCTGAGCAATTGGCCGTCGTCATCATAAACGCACTGTTCCAGCAATGCCTGCCCGATGCCCTGACCGATACCGCCATGCACCTGGCCCGACACGATCATCGGATTGACGATATTGCCGAAATCATCCGCTGCCGAAAAACGTTCGATGGTGACCTTGCCGGTCTCCGGGTCGACTTCGACTTCGCAGGCATACGCACCTGCGGGATAGGTGAAGTTGGCCGGATCATAGAACGCGGTTTCCTCCAGCCCCGGTTCGATGTCGTCCAGCGGATAGTTGTGGGGCACATAGGCGGCCAGCGTGACATCCCCCCAGGCCACGGATTTGTCCGTGCCCGCGACGGAAAATGCCCCGTCCTTCAGTTCGATGTCGGCTTCGGCCGCTTCCAGAAGATGGGCCGCGATCTTTTTGGCCTTGTTGATGATCTTCTCGGTCGCCCGCACGATGGCCGAGCCCCCGACCGCCAGCGAACGGCTGCCATAGGTGCCCATGCCCATCGGAGAGGTGGCCGTGTCGCCATGCACCACCTCGACCATGCTTTCGTCAAGGCCGATCATCTCGGCGACAACTTGCGGAAAAGCGGTTTCATGCCCCTGACCATGGCTGTGACTGCCGGTCATCACCACCAAACCCCCGGTGGCATTGACCCGGACCGTGGCGCTTTCATACAGACCCGCACGCGCGCCCAGCTGACCGGCAAGGTTGCTTGGGGCCAGCCCGCAGGCTTCGATATAACAGTTCACACCCAACCCGCGCAGTTTTCCGGCCTGTTCGGATTTTTTACGCCGTTCGGCGAAACCCGCCACGTCGGCGATTTCCTCCAGCTTGTCCATCGTGGCCGTGTAGTCGCCGGTGTCGTATTCCACCGCCACGGGCGTGGCATAGGGGAACTCGGTGACGAAATTCTGCCGCCGCAGCGCTATCGGGTCCACATTCAGTTCGCGCGCGGCCTTGTCGATGACCCGCTCCAGCTGGAACGTCGCTTCGGGACGCCCGGCACCGCGATAGGCATCCACCGGGACGGTATTGGTGAACACCGCGCGCACGTTCACATAAATGTTGGGCGTCTTGTAGTTCCCCGCCATCAGGGTGCCATGCAGATAGGACGGAACCGAGGGCGCGAAAGTGCTGAGATAGGCCCCCATGTTTGCCAGCGTATTGGTGCGGATGGCGACGAAATTGTTGTCCTTGTCCAGCGCCAGTTCGATTCTGGTCACATGGTCGCGGCCATGGGCATCGCTCATGAACGCTTCGGAGCGCGAACTGGTCCATTTCACCGGCCGGTTCACCGCCTTGGCGGCAAAGGTGCAAAAGGCTTCCTCGGCATAGTGGAAGATCTTGGTGCCAAAACCGCCACCCACATCCGGGGCCACCACGCGCAGCTTGTGTTCGGGAATGCCCAGCACAAAGGCCCCCATCAACAGACGGATCACATGCGGGTTCTGTGACGTGGTGAACAGCGTGTAATCCCCGGTGCCCCGGTCGAATTCACCGACCGCGACCCGCGGCTCCATCGGGTTTGCCACCATGCGCTGATTGACCAGTTCCAGCGTCGTCACATGCGCCGCACCCTTGATCGCCGCGTCCACGGCATCGCGGTTTTCTTCGATGAAACCCCAATCGTAACAAAGGTTTGAATTCAGATCGTCATGTACCTTTGTGGCATCATCTGCCAGCGCCGCCTTCATATTCACAACGGCGGGCAGGTCTTCGATATCGACCTCGATGGCTTCGGCGGCATCCCGTGCCTGTTCCGGTGTCTCGGCCACCACGGCGGCGATCGGATCGCCCACATGGCGCACCTTGCCCTGGGCCAGAACCGGATGGGCCGGCTCTTGCATCGGTTCCCCGAAGCGGTCGGTCACCTGCCATCCGCAGGGAAGACCCCCGACGCCTTCGAAATCCGCCCCGGTGAATATGCGCACCACCCCCGGCATCGCCGCCGCCGCCGATGTATCCACGTTGTTCAACCGCCCATGCGCCACGTCCGAGCGCAGAAAATGCACATAGGCCTGACCCGGCCGGTTGATATCGTCCGTATAATTGCCGGTTCCGCTGAGAAACCGCACGTCTTCACGCCGCTTGGGGCTGGCGCCGATGCCACTGTCTTTGGGCATGTTCTGTCTCCTCCCTGAATATCTGACGGTCCGGATCCGCCTTGGTTTCGTCGCCGGGCAACCCGCCTGCCCGCTGTTTCACGAACGGGCACGGATCGGGGCGACGCTGACGGTGTTATTCGGCTGCAACCGCTGGCAGATCCTGACCCGAAGCCGCAAGAATTGCCCGCACGATATTATGATACCCGGTGCAGCGGCACAGGTTGCCTTCGAGATAGGCGCGCACCTCTGCCTCGGTTGGCTTGGGGTTTTCTTTCAGCAACGCCGCCGCGGACATCACCATGCCCGGCGTACAAAAGCCGCATTGCAGACCGTGATGATCCTGAAACGCCTGCTGGATCACGTTGAGCGTACCATCCGGCGCGGCCTGGCCCTCGATGGTGTCCACGGCGCAACCATCGGCCTCGGCTGCGAACATCGTGCAGGATTTGACCGCAACCCCGTCCACATGCACCACGCAGGCGCCGCATTGGCTGGTGTCGCAGCCCACATGCGTTCCCGTAAGCCCCAGCCCGTCCCGCAGAAACCCGGACAACAACGTGCGGCCCTCGATCTCTCCGGTCTTTTCGGTGCCGTTCACCGTCAAAGAAATGTGCATCAGTATCCCTCCTCGCCTTCGTTGAAACAAGTTAAGCATGACCTCTTCGTCTTGAGAACCCTTAACTTCCAAGTCAGATCGCCGCGATCCGGGCGCGCGCCGTCTAGTTCCGGTCCGGGCGCCGTGGCTGTGGGCGGGTCGGTATCTCCTTGAGCAGCCCCCCGACCCCCCAGGACGTGATGTCGGCCGGTCCCACCGGAACCCCGCAGACCACACGCTCCAGCACCCAATCCACGCCGCTCACGGCAGGGGATCTGGCGCTGCCGGGCAACCCGATCACCAGACGCGTGCCGATCCTGCCGATAAACAGCAGGTTGCCCGGATCCACCGGCATTCCGAAATGGACAAGCTCACCGCCCGCCTGTCGCACGGCTTCGGGGGCCACGTCCGCCGGGTCCGACGTGGCCGATCCGGTCAGAACCAGAATCAGCTCTTCCCGCGACGCCGCAAGCGCCCGCGTCAGGTCCTTGACCCGGTGCGCAACCGTAACCGCGGGTCCCAGACCCGAGCCAAGCCGCGCCAGACGCGCCTGCATCATGCGATAGCCCTTGTCGTTCACGGCGGACGGCTCAGGCCCCGGAATCCGGGTTTCGATATAGGCCGCGCGGCGAATGACCGGGGATTGAAGACCCAGCGCCGAGGACGCCGCCGCGCAGGCCCGGTCAACTTCGCGGCCGGGCACCGCATAGGCAATGATCTTGACCGTCGCGACCATGCCGTCGGCATCCATGCGCTGCCAGCAGGGAACCGTCGCCACCGTGATCATCGGGTGCACACGGTTCACACGCTCGATGGCCGCCGGATCTATACGGGCCAGGCCCGGTCCCCGGGCCAGCAGATTGACGCGGCCGGTGAACGGATCCGTGCGGCGCAAACCCGCCGCTTGCGGATCGGGCACCAGGGCAGCGGCCAGCGCGACCGCCGCTGCGTTTTCATCCAGATCCCCCGGCGCCAACCGCGCAACGGTCACCCTGGTCACGCCGCTGGCCTGTATCATGGCCACCAGCCGATCATCCAGCATCTGCCCCTTGCGTATGCGGGTGCCGCCGACCTTCAGCGAATGCGCGAGGATCGTTCCCGCGGCCTCGGCCACCGGAACGGGACCGAATTTCATGCCGGGTGACCGCGCAGAACGGCCGTCATCTGCGCCAGGATAGAGACCGCGATTTCCGCTGGTCCCGCAGCCCCGATGTTCAGCCCGACCGGGCCGTGAATGCGCCCGATCTGGTGCGGATTGAACCCGGCCTGCGTCATGCGTTCAACCCGTTTGGCATGGGTGCGTTTCGACCCCAGCGCCCCGATATAGAACACATCCGCAGCCAGGGCGGCGATCAGGGCCGGATCGTCAAGTTTCGGATCATGGGTCAGCAGGACCACCGCGGTTCTGGCATCCAACCCCAGTTCGGCGATCGCCTCGTCGGGCCAGTCCTGCAGGATGGTCTCGCCGGGGAACCGCTCGATTGATCCGAAGGCATCGCGCGGGTCGATCAAGACCGGATCATACCCGGCAATCCGCGCCATCGGAACCAGGGCCTGGGCAATGTGCACCGCGCCCACCACGATCAGCCGCAGCGGCGGGTTGTGAACGGCGACAAAGGTTTTCTGGTCATCCTCGAACCCTGACCGGTCCATACGCATCCGGTCTTCATGACCCGTGCTTTGCAACCGCCGCTCGCCGGTTTCGACATTCACGACATAGGCCCGGGCCGCGCGGGATTTGCGGGCTGCAACCAGATCCGCCAACATGGTTTCCGGCAGCACCGAACCGACCGGCTCGACCAGAATACGAATGGTGCCGCCACAGGCAAGACCGACAGCGAACGCGTCTTCGTCACTGACCCCGAATTCAAGAATACGATGCGCGCCCGCATCCATGGCTTCCAGCGCCTCGACGATCACGGCCCCTTCGACGCATCCACCGGATACCGATCCCTGGATGCGGCCGTCTCCACCGACGACCAGTTGCGCGCCGACCCGGCGCGGCGCGCTGCCCCAGGTCTGAACCACGGTCGCCAGTACCGCCCCGGTGCCATCGCGGTGCCATTCCAGAGCGGTCTCGGGGATGTTGTCAAACCGATCCATTGCTGTTCTCCCAACCTGAATCCGGGCGAGATGGCGGTGCCGCCAAACCGCTGCAAACGGTATACGGGCCCCACAGGGCAAATACAAATACACCCGCAATCCCCCCCGGCCACCGGAAGGCACATCCCGCCCGGGCCGTCGCGGATTCAGCCAGACAATGCCGCCATCAACCGGGTCTTTTCACCGGCATCTTCGGGGCGCGAAATGACCTGCGCCAATTCTTCCAGCGAGGCAATCGAGTGACCGGCGCGGAAACTGTCGACATGCGGCAGCATGGCCGCAATGCCACGCGCACGGGGGGCGAAACCGTCCCAGCGCAGCAGAGGATTCAGCCAGATCAGGCGACGGGCCGTAAGGTGCAGCCGCTCCATTTCCCGCCCCAGATCATCGGGATTGTCCCGGTCCAGCCCGTCGGTGATCAAGAGCACCACAGCGCCCTGCCCCATGACCCGCCGCGACCAGTCGCGGTTGAAACTGTGCAGGCATTCGCCGATCCGCGTTCCCCCTTCCCAGTCCTGCGCCTCGGCGCCGGCCGCGGCCAGCGCCGCATCGACATCGCGCTGCCGCAGGTGCCGCGTGATATTGGTCAGGCGGGTGCCAAAGGTAAAGGCATGCACACGGGCCCACCCCTGTCCGCGCGCGTTGGAAACGGTATGCAGGAAATGCAGGATCACCCGGCTGTATTGGCTCATGGATCCGGAAATATCGCACAAGACCACCAGATTGGGCCAGCGCGGGCGCGGGGTCAGCCGCGCGATGTGCTGTATTTCTCCGCCCATCCGCATCCCGGCACGCAGGGTGCGCCGCCAATCGACACGCTGGCCTGTAAGGCTGGGCTGACCCCGTCGCGAAGGGATCGGTTTGACCGGCAACCGCAGCCGCGCCAGAATCCGTTTCGCGTGCTGCATTTCCTGGGTGCTCATCTGTTCGAAATCCAGCGTGCGCAATCTTTCTTCGGATGACATGGTCATCGAGGAATCGACGTCGAGCAGAATTTCCTCTTCGGCCCCTTCCGGGCCCTGGTCAGGCAGATCCGGCGTGGCCCCGTCCAGCAAAGCCTCGGCCGCGCGTTTCTCGGCGGCCTGCGCGACGCGTTCTTCCTGCACGCCGCGAATGGCGGGCAGCATCATCGCCATCATATGTTCGACATAGCGCGGATCGCGCCAATACAGCCGAAACACCTGACCGAAGACCAGACGATGTTCGGGGCGGTTGACGAAACAGGCGTGCAGCGTCCAGTAGAAATCGCGCTTGTCGGTGAACCCGGTTGCCTGCACCGCGCGGATCGCGTCGATCACCCGCCCGGTTCCCACCGGCAATCCCGCCTTGCGCAGGGCCCTGGCGAAGTGAGTGATATTCTGCGTCAGCTTCGGCTGATCGGGAATATCCAAGGGCGCAAGTTCAGGCATCAGAGGACACGGGTTTCAAAACGGGTAGCAGAGACAGGATGAACAGCCAGGGCAAATCGCGATCACAGCGCATCAGGCGGCGTCCAGATCGGCTTTGACCTCATCCAGGATACGTTTGGCTTCGGAGCCCTGCAATTTCTGGATATCATCCTGATACTTGAGGATCGCGCCGATGGTGTCGGCGATCACCTCGGGGCTCAGATTCAGCACGTCCAGCGCCAGCAGGCATTTTGCCCAGTCGATGGTTTCGGCGACACCGGGTTTCTTGAACAGGTCCTCGGTCCGAAGGCGCTGCACAAAGGCGACCACCTCGCGGCTGAGGGACTCGGCTGCCTTTGGTGCACGGCTGTGCAGGATCTCGATTTCGCGCGCGAAGTCCGGATAGTCCACCCAATGATACAGGCAACGTCGCTTCAGGGCATCGTGGACTTCGCGGGTGCGGTTGCTGGTCAGGATCACAACCGGCGGCTCGGGGGCCTTGATCGTGCCAAGTTCGGGGATGGTAACCTGAAAATCGGACAAGGCTTCAAGCAGAAAGGCTTCGAACGGTTCGTCGGTGCGGTCCAGTTCATCGATCAGCAACACCGGGGCCCCGCTTTCATCCGGGCGCATGGCCTCAAGCAACGGGCGTTCGACCAGAAACTCGGGGCTGAACAGTTCCCGGCTCAGGGCGGCGCGATCCATGCCGCCCGACGCCTCGGCGGTTCGGATGGCAATCATCTGGGCCGGGAAATTCCACTCATAGACCGCGCTGGCCGCGTCCAGCCCTTCGTAGCATTGCAACCGGATCAGACGGCGATTCAACCCGGCCGCCAAGGCCTTGGCAATCTCGGTCTTGCCGACGCCCGCTTCGCCCTCCAGAAACAGCGGCCGGCCAAGTTTCAGCGACAGGAACACCACGGTCGCCAGTGCGCGCCCACAGACATAGCCCTGTTGGCCCAACATCTGCTGCGTGGAATCGATGGAATCTGGTATCCGCATGAATTCTCCCCTTCACTGTGAAAGGGCCCGAATTGAACCGTCCCGTCAAGGCGATGAATGGCCCGCATGCGCCGATGCCTTCGGGACCGGTGTTGGCCGCTGCTGCGTTGCGTGTTGAAAATCTGAGACAAATTTCTTTCGGTTTGGGCTTATGGTTCTGAATTGTAATGAATTGCGAAACCGTCCTGGGCTATGACGTTGTGCAACCATGACACGGCGCGATGGCGTGCCTGTCGAACAACCGGGGACCGGGCATGCGGATAACCGCAGTCACATGCGTCAAGAACGAAGGCCCATTTCTGTTGGAATGGATCGCCTTCAACCGTCTGCTGGGGGTGACGGATTTTCTTTTTTATTCAAACGACTGCAGCGACGGAACCGATGCATTGCTAGAGGCATTGGCGGCCCGTGGCCTGGTGCGGCATCTGCGCAATCCGGCCCAGGGGCGGAATTACCAGATGGAGGCGTTGAAAGACGCCCGACGTCAGGATGTCGTCCAGCAGGCCGATTGGGTGTGGATCACGGATGTGGACGAGTTTCTGAACATCCACACCGGCGATCACACCATACCCGACTTGATCGCGGCATGTGGCGATCCTCAGGCGATTTCGATCAATTTCCAGTTCTTCGCCAATGATGATGTGGATGCTTATGTGGACCGCCCGGTGATCTCGCAATTCACGCGGTCCCACAATCCCGATCTGTGGTGCGGCGAGGCGGCGATCGAGGTCAAGACCCTGATCAGGCGCGATTTTCCGCTGCAGTATTACGGCGCGCACCGGCCGTTTTTCCGCAACAGCCTGCCCCCGGAAAAACGCCCGCGCTGGACGGACGGGTCCGGCCGCGATGTGCCGCACCGGTTTCTTGTCGCGGCGAATACGCGAAGGATCCGCCGCTTTCCCGCCCGCGGCGCGCGCGATCATGCCACGCTGAACCATTATGCGCTGCGCTCGCTGGACAGTTATCTGGTCAAGAACGACCGTGGGGACGTGAACCGCGAAAACCGGGTGTTCGACGACACCTATTGGCGCGAACGCAATGATCCGGCCTTTGAAGACCGCAGCATTCAGCGACACCTGCCCGCGCTGCACGCGGCGCTGGAGGATCTGAAGTCCGACCCGCAGATTGCCGCGCTGCATGCGCTGACCACGCAACAGCACAAAGCCCGGCGTGACGCGCTGCTGCGTGCGCCTTTCTATCGCCGCATGCGCGATCAACTGCGGTCCGCCAGGAAACTGCCCCCCCAGGAAGAAGCCATGCTGAACGAATTGGGATTGCAGCCATGACATTGCTGGTCGTCAATCTGGGGCTGCCCAAGACCGGCACGACGACGCTGGCACGCGCATTGCGGCGGGCGGGGATGACGGTGGCCGACCACCGGCTGCGGGGCCGCAACACATCCGACCCCCGACTGAAACGCGCCTATGTCGCCGACCTGCTCTATCGCGGCTATTTCGAAACCGGGGACCCCGGGGCCCTGTTGCCGGACTGCACCGCGATATCCGAGATGAGCATGCTGCGCGCGGACAAATCCCTGTGGCCGCAGATGGATTTCGCCCTGATCCTGGCGCTGCGCGCGCATCACCCCGGGGTCAGGTTCCTGGCCTCTCGTCGCGACGCGTTCGAACTGTCGCAATCCATGCTGGCCTGGTCCGATATGGCCGCGCGACGGCTGCCCGCAAACGCCGTGCCGGGCCTGCCCGCCGGATATGGCGCAACCACCAAGGAGCGCATACAATGGATCAACGGCCATTATGCCGCGCTGGCGCGGTTCTTTGCCGATGATCCCGCCTATCTGGAATATGACGTGGCCGATTCTGCCGCACCGGACAAGATCGGTGCCTTTCTTGAGCGGCCCCTGCCCTGGTGGGGCCGGTTGAACGCCAATCCGATCCGCGCACAGCACAAGGCGGGCTGATGCGGATTTTCGTGCATATCGGGCTGGCGCAGACAGGGGCGCAACGGCTGCAACAGGTCATGGCCGACAAGCGCCAACAGATGGCCAGCAAGAGCATCCTCTATCCCAGGGCACCGGGAACAGGCAATCATACCCGCCTGTACATGGCCATAAGCGATCCGGACCATGTGGACCCGCTGCGCCATCATCGCGGGTATGGCGACGCCGGCAGTCAGGCCAGGCTGCGGGCGGAACTGGAAAGCCAACTGAGCGCGGAAATCGCGCATCTTCGCCCCCACACGCTGATCCTTGCGGCGTCCCAACTGGGCACCGCGCTCTACCGCAGCAGCGAATTGGAGCGTCTGCGCGACCTGCTCGGCCAGTTCTCGGACGATATCCGCATCATAGCCCATGTCGACGAACAGGCCCGGCTGTTGACCCGCCACTATGGCGCACAGGTTTTCGAAGGGCGCGGCCAATCGCTGGAGCAGGAGCTGGCGCTGGCAGATACCGCGGACTGGTGGCAGGCCTGTCTGGATCGCGCCCCCGATCCTGACCCGGAGGCCGGAATTTTCCCGCACACCCAGGGCGCACCGTTCTGGCTGGACTATCAGGCGCTGATACGGTTCTGGGAACAGGGATTTGGCAGCGGCGCGTTGACCCTGCGCCCATTTGATCGCGACCTGTTCGCATCCGAGCGGATCACCGACGAGATCCGCGCCTGTTTCGCCATAAAACCGACCCTGGGCAAGGCTGAGGTCGTCGCCAAGGCCGATCCCCCATCCGCCGCCTGGCTGGCACGCGGTCGCCAGTTCAACGCGCTGATCCTGCGTCTGATGTCGGCCCGAAAACTGACGGTTCCGCCCCAGCTGTGGCGCAGCCTGCTGCGCGAACTGGCAATTCCCGGCCCGCCGATTGCCCTGGGCGCGCTGGCCCCCATTGCGCACCACTTTGCCGCCGCCAACATCGCGCTGTGCCAGGCCCATCCGGCCCTGGAGTCCGCATTGTTGCGACCTGTACCGGCGCAAGAAGATTGGCACGAGGCCGATCCGGGCAATGGCTTTCGTGCCAGCCAGTATCTTCTGGCCTTCAGATACAGGATCGACAAAGCCAGCCGCACGCAGCGCGCTGCGCAAAAACGCAAGACGTCCGCCGACGCGGGGAATCGGATCAACGGCCAGCCCGCGCGCCCGGTCGAAGGCCTGTCCGACGCCGCCCGCACGGTGATGCCCGAACTGGCACAGCAGAACTTTGCCAAGCTCAGACATTCACCGCTGGCACCGCACAACCGGCTTGGCGCGGTGAACGAAGACGACCTCGCAGCCCCTTTCGAGCCGATGAAACCCCAGGCGCTGCCGGCCGGTTCCTCGGGCAATGTGATCGTGGGCTGCATGAAAAACGAAGCGCCCTATATCGTCGAATGGATCGCGTATCACCGCGCCATCGGGGTGGACAACTTCTTGATCTATACCAACGATTGTACGGACGGGACGGCACAAATCCTGAATCGTCTGCAAGAGATGGGCGTGGTCCAGCACCGCGACAATACAGAGTGGAAAGGAAACTCTCCGCAGCAGCATGCGTTGAACAAGGCGCTGAAAGAACCCGTGATCCGCAACGCCGCATGGATCATCCACATCGATGTCGATGAATTCATGAACGTGCGCACCGGCAACGGCACGTTGCAGGATTTTCTGAACCTGGTGCCTGATGCAACCAACATCGCCATGACCTGGCGTCTGTTCGGCCACAACGGGGTGCACCGCCTGAAAGACGGCTTCGTGATCGAGCAGTTCGACACCTGCGCTCCGAAATATTGTCCGAAACCGCACACGGTCTGGGGCTTCAAGACCATGTTCAAGAACATCGGCGCCTATGACAAGATCAGCTGTCACCGCCCCAACAAACTGAATGACGCCATGCGCGAGCGGGTCAAATGGGTAAATGGCTCGGGGCGGGATATGACCGACGAAGTGGTCAAGAACGGATGGCGCAATTCGCGGCGCTCGATCGGGTATGATCTGTTGCAACTGAACCATTACGCGTTGCGCAGCGCGGACAGTTTCCTGATCAAACGTCAAAGAGGGCGCGCGCTGCATGTCGACCGTTCGATTGGCCTGAATTATTGGATCCGTATGGACTGGTCCGACTTCAGAGACGTGACCATCCAGCGCAACCTGCCCCGTTTACAGGCCGAAACCGATCGCTTGCTGCGCGACGATCAGCTGCGCGCCCTGCATGAACAGGGCCTGGACTGGCACCGCGCCAAGGCCGAAGAACTGCACGCAATGCCCGAATTCGAAGATCTGTACCAACAGGCGCTGGCCGTCAAACTGACTGAAACCGAACGCGTTGCCTATGCGCTCGCACTGGATATGGAAAGCTGATCCATTGCCACAGGAACGCCAGACAAGGTGCTGAAATCCCTTATCATAACAACCCTCAAGAACGAGGGAGCATTTCTGTTGGAATGGCTGGCCCATCATCGCGCGGTGGGGTTTTCGGATTTTCTGGTCTTGAGCAATGATTGCCAGGACGGCACCGACAAGATGCTGGATCGTCTGGCGCAACAGGGATGGCTGACCCATCTGCGCAACGACGGCCCCTATGACAAGCGCGGCATTCAGTTCACCGCGCTGAAGCTGGCGCAAGAACAGCGGATCGTGAAGGAAGCCGATTGGATCCTGCCGCTGGACATAGACGAATTCGTCAACATCCATGTCGGGGATCACAGCCTGAACGCCCTGCTGGCGGCCCTGCCCCTGGCGACGGCGATCACGCTGACCTGGCGGCTGTTTGGCAATGCTGGCATCGTGGAATACCGGGACGCGCCGGTAACCCGCATGTTCACGCGCTGTGCGCCTGCGGTGATGCATTGGCCCTGGCGCGCCACCATGTTCAAGACGTTGTATCGCAACGACGGCACATACCAAAAGCTGGGCGTGCACCGTCCGCGCGCGCCACAGCCGAAGCGTTTGCAGACGGCGCGTTGGTTTGACGGCGAAGGACGCGAGCTGGACCATCAGTTCAAGGTCAGACGTCTGTTTTCCGATTACGGGCGTCCCAATCACCGCCTCGTCCAGTTGAATCACTACCCTCTTGGCGCTGTGGAAAGCTATATCCTCAAGGCCGATCGGGGGCGCGCGGTGCATTCCGACGACATGCTGGGGGCAGATTACTGGGTTGAACGAAACTTCAATACCGATGTCGATGACACCATCGCCCGGATCGCCCCGCGCAGCCGTGCGATCCTGTCCGATTTGCACGCCGACCCCGTCCTGGCAGAACTGCACGCCCAGGCCGTGGCCTGGCGCCACGCCCGGTTTGAACAGCTGATGCAAAGCGAACCCTATCGCGCCCTCTATGCCCGGCTGCTGATGACCCCGCCGTCACGCCCCCTGTCGGCACGGATCGCCAAACGTCTCACCCGGCATGCCTTGCGGGGCATGTCTTGCGGCGCGCAAGACAGCTGAGGCACGGCGCGACACAAAGACCACGCAAACGGCGCGGGAACCATACACGCCCTCTGGTCGCCGCAGATTGGCTGTGCTAGCGCAGAACCATGACCGAGACCCTGACCATTCAACGCCCCGACGACTGGCATTTGCATCTGCGCGACGGCGCCATGCTGGCCGCAGTTCTGCCTGAGACCGCCCGCCATTTCGCCCGCGCCATCATCATGCCGAATCTGGTGCCCCCCGTGGTGACAGCCGCACAGGCGGCAGCGTATCGCGACCGCATCCTTGCGGCATTGCCAGACGGTTTCGGCTTTGCCCCCCTGATGACACTGTATCTGACCGAAGAGACCGACCCGGACGATGTGGCCGCCGCCCATGCCAGCGGTCTGGTCCATGCGGTCAAGCTGTATCCGGCGGGCGCGACGACCAATTCCGCCAGCGGCGTGGCGAACTTTGACCGGGTGCGCGGCGTATTGGAACGGATGGCCGACATTGGCCTGCCGCTTTGCGTCCACGGCGAAGTGACCACGCCGGATATCGACATATTTGACCGCGAATCCGTCTTTATCGACCGGGTGCTGGATCCGATCCGCCGCGCAACACCGGGTCTGCGGGTGGTGATGGAGCATATCACCACCTCGGGCGCGGTGGATTACGCCCGCAGCGGCGGTGCGGATCTGGCGGCCACGATCACCACGCACCACCTGGTCATCAATCGCAATCATATCCTGGTCGGGGGCATCCATCCGCATTATTACTGCCTGCCGGTCGCAAAGCGGGAAACCCATCGTCAGGCCCTGGTGGGTGCGGCGACTTCGGGCGATGGCTGCTTCTTTCTGGGCACCGACAGCGCCCCGCACACCGATGCGCTGAAACTGAGCGCCTGCGGATGCGCCGGCTGTTTCACGGCGACCAATACGTTGTCGATCCTGGCCGAAGTGTTCGAACGCGAAAACGCGTTGCCCCGGCTCGAAGGGTTTACATCGCGGCATGGCCCCGGATTTTACCGGTTGCCCGTCAACACAGAGACCGTGACCCTGACCCGGGGCGAGCCGGTGACATATCCCGGCGCGATCCAGACGGATGACGGCCCCGTCTCGGTCTTCGATCCGGGCTTTCCGCTGCATTGGCGCGTGACCGGCTGACGCCTTCGTGCCTGCCCCTGCCCCTGCCCGCCTGTGCCCACGCGCCCACGAAACCAGATCCAGACCCAGCCTCAGGATAGTCCCATGATCCCCACATCCTACCCCACCGCCGAAGAAATGGCCCGCCTGTCCGCCCGCATGCTGCTGGAAATCGGCGCGGTGCATTTTAACGCGGACAAGCCTTTCACCCTGGCGTCCGGCCTGCCCAGCCCGACCTATATCGACTGCCGCAAACTGATTTCCTATCCGCGCATCCGGGCCACGCTGATGGATTTCCTGACCGTGACGGTCATGCGCAACGCCGGTTTCGAAGCCTTCGACAATATTGCCGGCGGCGAAACCGCGGGCATTCCTTTTGCCGCCCTGATTGCCGAACGCATGGGGCTGCCCATGACCTATGTGCGCAAGAAACCCAAGGGCTATGGCCGCAACGCCCGCATCGAGGGCGTCATGGGCGAAGGCGACCGGGTTCTGCTGGTCGAGGACCTGACCACGGACGGCGGCAGCAAGCTGAGTTTTGTCGATGCGATCCGTGAAACCGGCGCGACCTGCGGACATACCGCTGTGATCTTCTACTACGGGATCTTTCCGGAAACCGAGAAAACCCTGGGCGATCACGGGGTTCGGCTGCATCACCTGTGCACCTGGTGGGATGTTCTGGCCGAAGCCAAGGCCTCGGGCAGCTTTGCGGACCAGACGCTGGCCGAAGTAGAGACCTTTCTGTCGGACCCGCGCAGCTGGCAGGCCGCGCGCCAGACCCCGGACAAATAGCGACACACAGATCGGCTGCCTGCGTCCAGATGTTGACGCATGCGGCCCATCTAGGTCAATGTGATGTATCGGAATTTGGTGCACAGCCTATCCACAGACATATACAATTTGCACCATCCGCCCAGGGTCGGGTATGAGATTGCGCTAAGAACCATGCCTTGCCGAAACCGGCATACAGACCGCATCAAAGCGGCGGCAAACGAGGGGCAATATGAACGAGATCACCAGTTTCGATGCCGGGACAACCGACCCGCAAGCCGAGAATGCGCTGCCACATTCGGTCGAAGCCGAACAGCAATTGCTGGGCGCGATTCTGACCAACAACGACGTTTACGACAAGGTGGCCAGCATCATTTCCGCGCAGCATTTCTATGACCCGGTGCATGCCCGGATCTATGAAATCGCCGCCGCGCGCATCGCCAAGAATGCACTGGCCAGCCCGGTGACGCTCAAGGCGTTCATGGAAGACGATGAGGGGCTCAAGGAACTGGGCGGTCCGGCCTATCTGGCGCGATTGGCGGGGGCGGCGATCAGTGCCTTTGCGGTCCGCGACTATGCGCAGATGATCTATGATCTGGCGATCCGCCGCGAATTGATCAGCCTGGGGCGCGACATCAGCGACAAGGCCGCGCGTGTGGATGTGGCCAGCGAACCGCGCGAACAGATCGTCGAGGCCGAACAGCAGCTGTACAAGCTCAGCGAACAGGGACAGACCGAAAGCGGGTTCCAAAGTTTCCTGCGCGCCGTCACCGATGCGGTCAATGTCGCGAATGCGGCCTATCAGCGGGATGGCGGCATGGCCGGCATTTCGACCGGGCTTGTCGATATGGACAAGAAACTGGGCGGGTTGCACCGTTCGGACCTGTTGATTCTGGCGGGACGGCCTTCGATGGGCAAAACCTCGCTGGCGACCAACATCGCCTTCAACGTGGCCAAGGCCTATAAGCGCGGCATGTTGCCCGAAGGGGTCGAAGGCACGGTCGATGGCGGCGTGGTCGGGTTCTATTCCCTGGAGATGAGCGCCGAGCAGCTCGCCGCGCGGATTCTGTCAGAAGCCTCCGAAGTGCCATCCGAACAGATCCGTCGCGGCGACATGACCGAGGCTGAATTCCGCCGCTTTGTGGATGCCGCCAAGTCGCTGGAGGCCTGTCCGCTGTATATCGACGACACGCCCGCGCTGCCGATCAGCCAACTGGCCGCCCGTGCCCGCCGCCTGAAACGGACCCATGGGCTGGATGTGTTGATCATCGATTATCTGCAGCTGGTCCGGGGCACCGGGCGGTCGGAAAACCGTGTCAACGAAATCAGCGAAATCACCATGGGCCTGAAAGCCATCGCCAAAGAGCTGGATATCCCGGTGATCGCCCTGTCGCAGCTATCACGTCAGGTCGAGGCCCGCGAAGACAAGCGCCCGCAGTTGTCGGATCTGCGCGAATCCGGGTCGATCGAACAGGATGCCGACGTCGTGATGTTCGTGTTCCGCGAGGAATATTACGTCGAACGCGAAAAGCCATCGGATGACCGGCTGGACGAAATGGCCGCCTGGCAGGAACGGATGGAGCGCCTGCATGGCAAGGCCGAAGTCGTGATCGGCAAGCAACGGCACGGTCCCATCGGCACTGTCGAGCTGAGCTTCGAGGGCCGCTTTACCCGGTTCGGCAACCTGATCAAACCCTGGCAGCAGACCGAAGATCAAAGTTTCTGATACCCACGTTCCGCAAGCGCGCCGCTGATCCGGGCACATTTGCGCCACGTTGCCCGGTCATCGCCGCGTTCGCGTGCCATTCCCTCTTGACGCCCGGTGCCGCCGTGTCATGAACACCGCCATGAGCACACCGCAACTGACCATCGACCTGGCCGCTCTTGCAGACAACTGGCGCGCATTGGATTCCCTGACCGATTGCGAAACGGCCGCGGTCGTCAAGGCCAACGCCTATGGGATGGGTGCCGCACAGGCCGTGCAAACCCTTGTCAAAGCCGGCGCACGGCACTTTTTTGTCGCCCTGGCCGAAGAAGGCGCGACAGTGCGGCAGGCGTTGGGACCGGGTCCGCGCATTTCAGTGTTTTCCGGGCATATGCCCGGCGATCACGACCTGATTGCGGCGCATGACCTGACACCCATGCTGAATTCGATCGACCAGATGCTGCATCACGTCGAAGCCTTGCCCGGCCACAGCTTTGGCATTCAACTGGACAGCGGCATGAACCGGTTGGGCATGGAAGCCGCCGAATGGGCCGCGCTGCGCGAGATCGCGCTGGCCCAGAACCCCGTGCTGATCATGTCGCATCTGGCCTGCGCCGATGAGCCGGACCACCCGATGAACGCGGCGCAGCTGAACAACTTTATCGAAATGACCGCAGATATCGGCGTGCCCCGCTCTCTGGCGGCGACCGGGGGTATCCTGCTGGGATCCGGCTATCACTTTGATCTGACCCGTCCCGGTGTCGGCCTGTACGGCGGGCTGCCTTTCGCCCAGGCCCGTTCTGTCGTTGCGCTGGATCTGCCGATCATCCAGATACGCGACATCGACGAAGGCGAAACGGTCGGCTATGGCAACACCTGGTATGCGCAACGCCCGTCGCGAATCGCGACGGTTGCGGCGGGCTATGCCGATGGATTGATACGGGCCATGGGGCCGCGGGCACAGCTGTTTGCCGATACCGCGCGCTGTCCGGTGGTGGGGCGGATCTCGATGGATCTGATCACCGCCGATGTCACCGATTTGGCGCAGGAGCCGCAGTCCCTTTCGATTCTCGGGCCGACGCAAACCGTGGACGATCTGGCCGATGCCGCCGGGACGATCGGGTATGAAATCCTGACGTCGCTGGGCGCCCGGTATCAGCGGGAGTATCTGACTTGAACCCTCTTGTCGTTCTTGAACGGCTGGGCGGCGCGGTTCTGCGTGCCCTGGCCCTGGTCGGGCGTCTGACGATATTCGCCGCGCGGACCTTCAGTCACTTTCTGCGCCCCCCGTTTTATCCCCGCGAATTTGCCCAGGCGCTGCTGAGCATCGGATGGCTGTCGTTGCCCGTGGTGGGGCTGACCGCGATTTTCACCGGCGGCGCGCTGGCGCTACAGATCTATTCCGGTGGTGCGCGGTTCAACGCCGAAGCCGTTGTGCCGCAAATCGTTGCCATCGGCATGGTGCGCGAGTTGGGTCCGGTGCTGGTTGGCCTTATGATCGCGGCGCGCGTGACGTCTTCGATCGCGGCCGAAATCGCGACCATGAAAGTGACCGAACAGATTGACGCCCTGGTCACCCTGTCGACCAACCCCATGAAGTATCTGGTCGCACCGCGCGTGCTGGCCGCGCTTGTCACGGTGCCGCTGCTGGTCGGTGTCGGGGACATCATCGGCATTGGCGGCGGCTATGTCGTCGCGGTCAAGAACCTGGGATTCAACTCTGCTGCCTATCTGCAGAACACGGTTGATTTTCTTGAAATGCGCGACGTCATCTCCAGCCTGGTTAAAGGCGCGGTCTTTGGCGTCATCGCCGCCACCATGGGATGCTTTTACGGAATGCAGTCAGGCCGCGGCGCACAGGGCGTGGGCCGTGCAACCAAGGACAGCGTCGAGGCCGCCGCGATCCTGATACTGGCCGCCAATTTCGTGCTCACAGGGGTGTTTTTCTCGATATGATCCGAATGGAGAATGTACAGAAGGCCTTTGGCAGCAATCAGGTTCTGCGGGGCATGTCGCTGGAGATCCCCAAGGGCAGTTCGCTGGTCATCATCGGCGGCTCGGGCACCGGAAAATCCGTGGCGTTGAAATGTATACTGGGTCTGATCCAGCCCGATGCGGGACGCATACTGGTCGATGGCCAGGACGCCACGTCGGGGGACAGGGACGCGTTTCTGGCCCGGTTCGGCATGTTGTTTCAGGGTGGTGCCCTGTTTGACAGCCTGCCGGTCTGGCAGAATGTCGCCTTTCGGCTGCTGCGCGGCTCGCTGAAGCGCCCGATGGACGAAGCCCGCGAGATCGCCATAGACAAGTTGCGGCGCGTGGGATTGAAACCCGCGGTTGCCGACCTTTTCCCGGCGGAACTGTCCGGAGGCATGCAGAAACGGGTGGGGCTGGCCCGCGCCATCGCCGCCGAACCGGAAATCATCTTCTTTGACGAACCCACGACGGGTCTGGACCCGATCATGTCGGGGGTCATCAACGATCTGATTCGCGAAATCGTGGTCGAGATGGGGGCCACCGCCATGACCATCACCCATGACATGACCTCGGTGCGCGCCATCGCGGACAATGTCGCGATGCTGCATGACGGGGTGATCAAATGGACCGGCCCTGTCGCGCAAATGGATGACTCGGGCGACCCCTATCTGGATCAGTTCATCCACGGGCGCGCGCAGGGCCCGATCGAGGCGGTCAGATGATGGATCGCGCCCCCCGTGCACGCGCACCGGCGCATGTTTCGCCGGCAAGATGCGCCGCCCGAAACCCGGATCGCTAAGCCGATGGCCCTGCGCCTTGGCAATCTGGCCCTGCTGGTTCTTTATCCCGTCGCCTGGTTCGCACCGCTGCTTCGCGCCGGTTTGCTGCCCCTGTTCGGCCTGTCGGAAATCTCGGTGATCTCGGGGCTGCAAAGCCTGTGGGACAGTGATGTCATTTTGGCGCTGCTGGTGACGTTTCTGGCCGTTTTCGCGCCCTATCTCAAAACCATTGGCCTTGCTCTGATCCATTTCGGCCAAATGCGGCGGCGCATGTTGCCGGCGCTGGACATTCTGGGCAAGCTGGCAATGGCTGATGTCTTTCTGATCGCCCTGTATGTCGTGGCCGTCAAGGGGATCGGGCTGGCCACGGTTCAAACCGCGTGGGGTTTGTATCTGTTCACGGCCTGCGTTCTGGCCTCGATGACAATCAGCCATTTGACGGCGCGACGCTGAGACGGCACAAGACATCATGGCAAAGACCAAATCCTTTACATGTTCGGCCTGCGGGGCCTCGTTCTCAAAATGGTCAGGGCGCTGTGAAAGCTGTGGCGACTGGAACACCATCGTGGAAGAAGCCCCCCTGTCATCGGGTCCGGCCTCGAAATCGCTGGGCGCCAAGCGTGGCCAGACGGTCCCGTTGACCGATCTTTCGACCGAAGAAACACCCCCGCCGCGCACCTTGTCGGGGCTGGGCGAGCTGGACCGCGTTCTGGGCGGCGGGCTGGTGCCGTCATCGGCGATCCTGGTCGGCGGCGACCCGGGCATCGGGAAATCGACCCTGTTGCTGCAGGCGGCCGCCAAATTCGCCAACGCCGGTCTCAAGACCCTGTATGTCAGCGGCGAAGAGGCCAGCGCCCAGGTCCGGATGCGCGCGCAGCGTCTCGACCTGTCAACCGCGCCGGTGAAACTGGCCGCCGAAACCAATCTGCGCGATATTCTGACCACGCTCGAAGCCGAACGGCCGCAGCTTGCGATCATCGATTCGATTCAGACCATGTGGGCGGACAATGTCGACAGCGCGCCGGGGTCCGTCAGCCAGGTCCGTGCGGCCGCTCATGAACTGACGACATTTGCCAAGCGGCGCGGCACCAGCGTCATTCTGGTGGGCCATGTGACCAAGGAAGGGCAGATCGCCGGGCCGCGCGTGGTCGAGCATATGGTCGATACGGTACTTTATTTCGAAGGCGAGCGCGGCCATCAGTTCCGCATCCTGCGGGCGGTCAAGAACAGGTTCGGCCCGGCGGATGAAATCGGCGTGTTCGAAATGACGGGACGCGGTCTGGATCAGGTCATCAACCCGTCGGCGCTGTTTCTGTCCGAGCGCGGAGAACCCAGCCCCGGGTCCGCGGTCTTTGCGGGAATAGAAGGCACGCGTCCGGTTCTGGTCGAACTTCAGGCCCTTGTCGCGCCCAGCCCCCATTCTCAGCCCCGGCGCACGGTGGTGGGATGGGACGGCGGGCGGCTGGCGATGATTCTCGCCGTTCTCGAAGCGCGCTGCGGGATTCCCTTTGCGGGGCTCGACGTTTATCTGAATGTGGCCGGTGGGATGAAAATTTCCGAACCCGCAGCGGATCTGGCCGTCGCCGCCGCCCTGCTCAGCGCCCGGGAAGACGCCGCCCTGCCCGCCGATACCGTTGTTTTTGGCGAAATCAGCCTGTCCGGGGCGCTGCGACCGGCGCCACAGACCGAAAACAGGTTGAAAGAAGCGCAAAAACTTGGTTTCACCGCCGCCATCGCTCCGGCAGGTGGCAAAACCGGCACAGCTGAGGGTCTTGCGTTAACGCGGGCTACAGATTTGACCGGTTTTGTAGGAGAAGTATTCGGAGCCGGGTAAAGACGCGCCTGCAGGTATCAGGCAAGAACAGGACGGATCAGGACTATGGAAGGTTTCACCATCATCGACGGGGTCGTGGCCCTGATCATCGTTGTTTCTGCCCTGTTGGCCTATTCGCGCGGATTGGTGCGCGAAGCCATGGCCATCGCCGGCTGGATCGCCGCCGCGATCCTGGGGTTCATCTTTGCGCCCACGGTCGAGCCGCTGATCAAGGAGGTCCCGTTTCTGGGCGAATTCATCGCCGACAGCTGCGAGTTGAGCGTCATCGCCGCCTTTGCAGCGGTTTTTGCGGTCGCCCTGATCGTGGTGTCCTTCTTTACGCCGCTGTTCTCTTCGCTTGTGCAACGCTCGGCGTTGGGGGGGGTAGATCAGGCACTGGGCTTCTTCTTTGGCGTTGCACGCGGTATTCTGTTGGTCGCCATCGGCTTCTTTGTCTATGAGACGGTGATCACCGAACAGACCTTTACCATGGTCGATCAAAGCCGCTCGGCCCAGGTGTTTTCGCGCCTGACCGATTCGATCGAAGACCGCGACCCCGAGCAGGCCCTGGGCTGGATTACCCTGCAGTATGAAAATCTGGTCAGCAGCTGCGGCGAATAGGGTCCGACAACGACGCAACGGGACCTGATCCTTTTTAGGGAATCGCCCTGATTGCGGCCACACAATCGCCGCGTCCTGCCCCAATCTGACCCCATCCGCACCCCGTCTGGGTAAACGGCCGGTTAACATTGGCCCGCCCTGCGTGGTCAATCCGGTATCGCCGGTGGAATTGTACGCGGTCAGGAAAAAGTAAACGATTAAGGCCGCAATAGTGACCAAAAAACGGCGAATTTTCGATGTCAGTATAGCGTCAGACCAAATGAAAACACGACATACGCTGACAGAGGATGCCGCAAAATGTTTCTGAACCATGGACAAGATTTCGCCCAATTCGTTCCCGCAGACACCGCAGCCAAGCCGCAGGCTCTGCCAATGCCCGAACGCCGGGATGTAAGCACATTCAAAGCCGGCACCATGTTGGAAACGCCGTCGGGCTGGAAGACGGTCGAGACGCTGGCCGTCGGTGATCAGGTCTATACGCTGGATGGCGGCTTCGCCGAACTGACACGCATCCGCAAACACCGCGTCACCGCAGGGGCGGCCCGTGCGATCCACGTTCCAGCCGGCAGCCTGAACAACTGTTCCGACATGATGCTGACCACGGGGCAGCATGTCGCCCTGCTTGAGGCCGAATGCGAAACCCTGTTCCAGGCACCTTGCGTTCTGGCCCCGGCCTCCGCGTTGTGCGGTTTTCGCGGGATCACGTCGGTTTCTGGCTACTCGGATATCGAAACCACCGAGCTGACGTTTGCCAACGAGGAAATCGTCTACGCCCAGACCGGCGCGTTGATCCATGTGCCTTCCGGCGTCACCAAACCTTTCTTTCGCACGCTGGGTTACGGCGAAACCCGGGCCTTGCTGGCATTGCTGAACCGTGGCCATTGCGGTCTGGATCCGATGGGATTTGCGCCCGCCCAGGCGGCCTGACGCCCGCTTGCATCTTCATACGTCACAAATGGCCGCTCCACGATGGGGCGGCCTTTGGCGTTCCAAGGGCGATTTCCGCGGAAATTCCGGGGCGCGATGGCCGGTTGTTTCGCGAATTGCAAAGGTTTCGTGACTGGACGGGTGACACTGGGGAACTGAAGGACTATGTGGTGAGCAATCCCACCTCTGGATTCGGAGCTGCCCGCCTTGTCCGACCTGCATATGCCGCCTGCTCACCCGTTTGATACCTCTGGCCTGACCGATCTGGGCGAAGACGACAAACTGCACGAAGAATGCGGCATCTTTGGCGTTGTCGGCGTTCAGGACGCCGCCAATTTTGTCGCCCTGGGCCTGCACGCCCTGCAACACCGGGGACAGGAAGCCGGCGGAATTGTCGCCCATGACCCGGAACAGGGCTTCAACAACGCGCGGCGGTTCGGGTATGTCCGCGACAATTTCACCAGCCAGAAGGTCATGGAGACCCTGCCCGGCCCGGTGTCCATCGGACATGTGCGCTACTCGACGTCCGGCAGCAAGGGCCAGACCGCGATTCGCGACGTGCAGCCGTTTTTTGGCGAATTTTCCATGGGCGGCGCGGCCATTGCCCACAATGGCAACATCACCAATGCCAATGCCCTGCGCCGGGAACTGATCGAGCGGGGGTCGATCTTTCAGTCCTCTTCCGACAGCGAATGCATCATCCACCTGATGGCCCGGTCCATGGGCCGATCCATCCCCGACCGGATGGAAGACGCCCTGCGCAAGGTCGACGGGGCGTTTTCCGTCGTGGCCATGACCCGCACCAAGTTGATCGGGGTGCGCGACCCGCTGGGCGTTCGCCCGCTGGTTCTGGGCAAGATCGGCGACGGCTGGGCGCTGAGCTCGGAGACCTGTGCCCTGGACATCATCGGTGCCGAATTCGTGCGCGAAATTGCGCCCGGCGAAATGGTTGTAATCAACCACGACGGGGTTCTGAGCCATTTCCCCTTCCGCCCCCAAAAGCCGCGGTTCTGCATCTTTGAACACGTCTATTTCAGCCGCCCCGACAGCATTCTCGGCGGTCGCAGCGTCTATGAAACCCGCGAAGCGATCGGGCGCGAACTGGCCAAGGAAAGCCCCGTCGAGGCCGATCTGGTCTGTCCCGTACCCGACAGCGGCACACCGGCTGCAATCGGGTTTTCGCTGGAAAGCGGGATCCCCTATGCCATGGGGATCATCCGAAATCAGTATATGGGCCGTACCTTCATCGAACCCACCGAACAGATCCGCAACATGGGCGTGCGCCTCAAACTGAATGTCAACCGGGCCCTGATCAAGGACAAGCGGGTCATTCTGGTCGACGACTCGGTGGTGCGCGGAACCACCAGCCGCAAGATCAAGGAAATGATCCTGGATGCGGGCGCAAAAGAGGTCCATTTCCGCATCGCCAGCCCTCCGACGGCCTGGCCCTGCTTTTATGGGGTGGACACGCCGCAACGCGAAAAGCTGTTGGCCGCGACCATGTCCGAAGACGAGATGCGTGACCATCTGACCGTGGACAGTCTGAAATTCATCTCGCTGGACGGGCTGTACCGGGCTGTGGGCGAAACGCAGGGCCGCAACGCCGAGTGCCCGCAATATTGCGACGCCTGCTTTTCCGGCGAATACCCGGTAAAACCCGCCGACATGGTAGAACAGGGTTTCAAAATGAAACCTGCCGCCGAATAGGCAAATCCACGCCCGGCCCGCCCGCATTGGGCAGAGCCTTGCCGACGGACAAATTCGGCCCGCAACCTGCGCTTTCCCGTCAGACGATCGCATGATACGCGCCCCGGCGAAACATGCTGCGACGCAGCAAAGCGCCGGAAGAGGCTATCATGTCAAACGATACACAGGCGGGACAGACCCCCGCCAACGTGGCCAGGATCGCCACGCAAGACCGGGTTCTGGAGCGCGGGCACACGGGTCTGATCGGCCTGTTCGGGCCGCCCGGCAAGTTGTCCGCCCTGGTCCGCGACGCCAGCGGAAAAATTCGCAGGCTCAAGATTGGCGATCGGCTGAACAGGGGGCGGGTGATGGCCATCGACAAGGATGGCGTGATGATCGAACGAAATGGTCGCAGCCTGCGAATGACATTGCCTTCGGGCTGATCGCCCCTTGACCCTTGCCCCATTGCGGTTCAAACCGCTCGCATGACACAGATTGCCCTGATCACCGGCGCTTCGCGCGGTCTGGGTGCGGCGCTGGCCGAGGTGCTGGCCCCCACCCACCACATCATCGCCGTCGCGCGCACCACCGGCGGGCTGGAAGAGCTGGACGATCGCATCCAGGCCATGGGCGCGAACGCGACACTGGCCCCGATGGACATCACCGATCCGAATGCCATGGCCACCCTGTGCCGCTGCATCCACGACCGATGGGGCCGCCTGGACCTGTGGCTGCACACGGCTATTCACGCCGCACCGCTGACTCCGGCCAATTTCATTGACGCGAAGGATTGGCAGAAATCACTGGCGATCAATGCAACGGCCGTGTCGGTGCTGATCCCCTATGTCGCGCCCTTGCTGGGCACAGCCGGTCACGCGGTCTTTTTCGACGATGCGCGCGCGGGCGAAAAGTTCTTTGGAACCTACGGCGCGACCAAGGCGGCGCAGATCGCCATGGCACGCAGCTGGGCTGCCGAAACCCGGAACACCGGGCCACGCGTGTCAATCATGACACCGGCACCGATGCCCACGGCCACCCGCGCCCGTTTCTTCCCCGGCGAGGATCGCGACAGCCTGTCACCGGCCAAAAGCCAGGCGCAGCAGCTTGTTGCGAAACTGGGGCTCGCGACGCAATAGGCCGGTGTTCTTGCAACGAACAAGCGCAAACTTGATCTGAAACAGGGGCGTTTGCTTGCCGGTTCCGGAGCGCGCGTCTATCAAGGGCCAAAAAGGGCATCACTCCATGCGCATTCTGATTACAAACGACGATGGCATCAACGCTCCGGGGTTGGAGATCCTGACGGCCATTGCCAACGAACTGGCCGGACCCGACGGAGAGGTCTGGACCGTGGCGCCGGCTTTTGAGCAATCCGGTGTCGCCCATTGCATCAGCTACACGCACCCGATGATGATCGCCAAGATGGGCGAACGCCGTTTCGCCGCCGAAGGCAGCCCGGCGGATTGCGTTCTGGCCGGTCTGCACGACGTCATGAAAGGGGCCCCCCCCGATCTGGTGCTGTCGGGTGTGAACCGTGGCAACAATTCGGCAGAAAATGCGTTGTATTCCGGCACTTTGGGCGGCGCGATGGAGGCGGCGTTGCAGGGGCTGCCGGCGATTGCGTTGTCCCAATATTACGGCCCGCGCAATTTTGACATCGACAATCCGTTTGACGCCGCAGCCGGGCACGGAGCCGACGTCGTCCGCCGGATCCTGTCCGCCAGCCCTGAGTCCGACGCAGACTATCGCCTGTTCTTCAACGTGAATTTTCCCCCTGTCCCCGCGGACGAGGTCAAGGGCATCCGCGTCACCCATCAGGGCTACCGCCGCGGTACGCGTTTCGCTGTGGAACCGCACGACTCGCCTTCGGGGCGCCGGTTCCTGTGGATCAAGGGCGGCAATCAGCAGATCAAGACGGAACCCGGCACCGATGCCGCCGCGAACCTGGATGGATGTGTCTCGGTCACCCCGATGCGCGCAGACCTGACCGCGCATGACACGCTGGACGCAATGAAGGCGATCGAATGAACGAACCCGCCGACGAAACCAAGATGCAGTTCCTCTATGCCTTGCGGTCGCGCGGGGTCACCGAGAAACGCGTTCTGGAGGCAATGGAGAGCGTCGACCGGGGCAAGTTCGTGCGCGGCATCTTTGCGGATCGGGCTTATGAAGACATGCCCTTGCCGATTGCCTGTGGCCAGACCATCAGCCAGCCTTCGGTCGTCGGGTTGATGACGCAGGCGCTTCAACTCAGCGGGCGCGACAAGGTTCTGGAGGTCGGCACCGGTTCCGGCTATCAGGCGGCGATCCTGGCCCGGCTGGCGCGGCGAGTCTATACGGTGGACCGTCACGCGCGTCTGGTGCGCGAGGCGCGGCAGGTGTTCGAAGATCTCGATCTGAGCAATATCACCGCGATGGTGTCCGATGGGTCTTTCGGCTTGCCCGATCAGGCGCCGTTTGACCGCATCATCGTGACCGCTGCCGCCGAGGATCCGCCGGGACCGCTCTTGGCGCAATTGAAAATCGGCGGTATCATGATCGTACCCGTGGGCCAGTCGGACGCGGTACAGACCCTGATCCGTGTGCACCGGACCGAAACCGGATTTGACTATGACGAACTGCGACCGGTCCGGTTCGTGCCGCTGCTCGAAGGTCTGAGCAGGGACGGATGAACGGAACACATGGTTCAAACCCCCGGCCCAACAGGGGGATGCGCAACGAGGATAGAGCGATGACACTTCACTCCAGATCGAACTCGGCCCGGCTTTGGGGCGCGGTTGCCGCCATCGCGATGCTGGGGGCCTGCAGCGAGCCGCTGGATTTCGACCTGCGCGGCCAGATGGGGGCCTTCAACACCAGCGAAGCGGCACGCAACAAGACCACGGAACGCCCCAAGCCGGACGATCGTGGCATCATCTCATATCCGAATTATCAGGTCGCCGTGGCCCGGCGTGGCGATACCGTGACCGATGTTGCCAATCGTATCGGTCTGCCCGCCGAACAGCTGGCCAAGTTCAACGGGCTCAGCCCCACGGTGCCGTTGCGCTCGGGCGAGGTGATCGCCCTGCCCAGCCGCGTCGCAGAACCCTCGGCCGCCACCGGGGCGGTCGATATCGCGACCCTTGCAGGCGATGCCATCAACGCCGCACCCGACACCACGCCGGTGCAAACCAGCCGGCTGCAACCCGCCACGAAACCCGCGCCCACCCCCGCAGCGCCCTCGGCCACCGCGCCCGAGCCGGTCCGCCACAAGGTGGCGCGGGGCGAAACCGCCTATACCATTTCAAGACTGTATCAGGTCCCGGTCAAATCTCTGGCCGAATGGAACGGGCTGGGATCGGATTTTGCAATCCGCGAAGGTCAGTACCTGCTGATTCCCGTGACCGGTGCCGCCGCCCCCAAACGCGCAACCGAGGTCGCCGCAGCCTCGGTCGATGTCACGGAACCCGGTGTCGGTTCGCCAACCCCGACGCCCCCAAGCGCGGCCAAGCCCCTGCCCGATGAAAAGATCGACCCGACGCCGCCGGACCCGCCGAAAACATCGGTGGGCAAACCCAGCCTGGCCAGCAACGCGGCCATGGCGATGCCCGTCGCCGGCAAGATCATCCGCACCTATTCCAAAGGGCGCAACGACGGCATAGATATTTCCGCCGCACCCGGAACCGCAATCACCGCAGCCGCCGATGGTTCGGTCGCGGCAATCACGCAGGATGCAGATCAGGTTCCGATCGTTGTCGTACGCCACCCGAACAACCTGCTGACCGTTTACGCCAACGTCGATCAGATCACCGTCGGCAAAGGCGACAAGATCAAGCGCGGCCAGAAACTGGCGCAGCTGCGCGGCGGCAAGAACGCCTATGTCCATTTCGAAGTTCGCAATGGTTTCGACAGTGTCGATCCCATGCCATATCTGGAATAGATACCTGCGCCCGACCACACGACGGCACCCGCAAATTGTGGGCTGGCATACTTGACTTGCGACGGGGACGACGCAGAGTGGCCTTGGTATCCCCAACAGGAGTCTGCAACATGAAACGTCTACTTGCCCTGGCAATCCTTGCCGCCCCCACCGTGTCCATGGCCGCGGATTGTCATTGGGCCGGCGGCACCTATCGTGGCGAAGAGGGCAGCTTTCAGGCCGAATTCTCGGTCAATGAAGATTGCACGAAAATGAACTTTCAGTCCTCTGGCAACACCGGCATTCAACAGCAGGATGTGCCACAGGAATTTGCGTTGTCGATGGGAAAACACGGCTGGGTTTCGGACATCAACGGCGTGACCGCGACGCTTGGGAAGAAAGGCAATTTCGTTGATTTCATGGGCGAAGGCGTCAATACCCGGCTTCAGGTCCATTCCCAGGAATAACCGGCCCAGGGCACAACGCGCAGCGACATAAGATCTGGCGGCGACCGTTGCGCCGCCAGGCCATCAGGTCAGAGAAACCCCGTTGCGCCCGGCGAGATCAATAAAGAACTGCCACGCGACCCTTCCCGAACGGGAACCGCGCGTGGCCTGCCATTCAATGGCTTCCGCGCGCAGCGTATCTGCATCGACCTGGATGTCATGCGCCGCGCAATAGCCGTCGATCATCGACAGGTATTCATCCTGGCTGCAGGGATGAAAGCCCAGCCACAATCCGAACCGGTCGCTCAGCGATACTTTTTCCTCAACCGCTTCGCCAGGATTGATGGCGCTGCTGCGTTCGTTTTCAATCATGTCCCGTGGCATCAGATGGCGGCGGTTGCTGGTCGCGTAGAACACGACATTCTCGGGACGCCCTTCGATCCCGCCGTCCAGCACCGCCTTGAGACTCTTGTAGTGCTGATCGTCATGAGAAAAAGACAGGTCGTCACAGAACAGCAGAAACCGGTGTGGCGCATTGCGCAGGTGATTGAGCAGACGCCCCACGCTGGGCAGGTCCTCGCGTTGCAGCTCGACCAGCTTCAGGTTTTCATGCGTCACTTGAACCTTGGCATGTATCGCTTTGACAAGGCTGGATTTCCCCATGCCGCGCGCACCCCACAAAAGCGCGTTGTTCGCCCCATATCCGGCCGCAAAACGTGCGGTATTGTCCAGCAAGGTATCGCGCGAGCGATCAATGCCGACCAGCAGGCCCATCTCGATCCGGTTGACATCCGTCACCGGCTCCAGCCGGTCCGGTTCGACGTGCCACACAAAGGCCGTGGCGGCATCGAAATCAGGCGCGGGCATCGGAGGCGGCGACATACGTTCCAATGCCTCGGCGATACGTTCCATCGGGTCCCGGGTCACTTGCCATCTTCCTCTTCGAACTCGGACATCAGGGGATCGTCGAATTCCTCGTCGTCATAATAGCCTTCGGCCCGCAGCTGTTCTTCGCGTTTCTTCTCGACCCGGCGCACCAGGAAAATCGACACTTCGTACAGCCCATAGACCACCACGAACAGGATGACCTGTGTGATGACGTCGGGCGGCGTCACCAGCGCGGCCAGCACCAGAATGCCGACAACCGCGTATTTGCGCACGTTTCCCAGACCTTCGGAACTGACCAGCCCGGCCTTGCCCATCAAGGTCAGAAGGACCGGCAACTGAAAACACAGGCCAAAGGCAACGATGAACTTGATGGTCAGGTTCAGATATTCCTGCGCGCTGCCCTGAAACACCACGCTCAGCGGTGGTGCGCCATCCGCAACCGCTTCGCCCTCGGCTCCGAATTGCTGGAAACCCAGGAAAAAATCATAGGCCAGCGGCGTCACCACATAGAATGCGAACGCAGCCCCCAGCACAAACATGAAGGGCGACGCAATCAGGAATGGCAAAAATGCCCCTTTTTCGGATTTATACAGACCAGGCGCCACGAAACGCCACATTTGCAGGCCGATATAGGGAAACGCCAACAGAAAGCCCCCCAACAGAGACACCTTGATGGCGACAAAGAAACCTTCCTGCGGGCTGATGAAAATCAGGTCGCAATCCTGTCCGCGCTCGGCCAGGACCGTGCACAGCGGCGCGGTCAGAAAGTTGAACAGCGGCGTCGCCACGGTAAAGCAGATTATCATGCCCACCAGGAACGCCACGACCGAATGGATCAGCCGATTGCGCAGTTCAGCCAGGTGTTCGATCAGCGGTGCGCTGGAGTCGTCGATCTCGTCGGTCTGGCTCATGTGTTGCTTTCCGCCTCCGAGGTCAGGGCCGCCTCGGCCTGATCGGCCTTGGTCTGCGCCTCTTCGGCTTCACGCTTCAGCCGGTCGGCAGCCGCCCGCGCCGTCGCGGCCTGAATCTTTTTGGTTTTTTCGGCCCGCTCGGCGGACAGTTTGCCGGTCTCGCTGTCAGGGGCGTATTTGGTCGAATCCAGTTTGGTCGGATTGACGCTGTCGGTCAGATCGCGCGCCGCGTCCTTGACCCCATCCATCGCGCTGGCGACCGGATTGGTGGCCGTCTTCAGACCCTTTGCGACATCGCGCACGCCGGATTCTTCGGCGGCATCGTGCATTGCGCTGGAAAATTCACGCGCCATGCCCTTGGCCTTGCCGACGAACCGCCCCACGTTTCGGAACAACACCGGCAGATCCTTGGGGCCCACCACGATCAGCGCAACGATGCCAATGACCAGCAGCTCGGTCCAGCCCAGATCGAACATCGCGGGTTACGCCTTGTCCTTGTCGGTTTCCGGCGTGATGTCCTTGGCCGTTTCCGAGGCATCCTCTTCCAGTTCCTTCTGGCCGTCGCTTATGCCTTTCTTGAACGATGTGATGCCCTTGCCCACTTCGCCCATCAGCGAACTGATCTTGCCGCGGCCAAACAGAACCAGCACCACGATGGCGATCAGCAAAAGACCCGGAAGGCCGATATTATTCAACATGTCCGTCTCCTCAGACAGGGCGCCACACCACAGGGTGGGCGCGCGTGAAAAGTTGGATTTCTTCTACGCAGCGATCGGCCCCGGTAAAAGCGCCAAACGGCAATGGCCAGACGCTTTGGCCGCTCATTCCGGGGTCAAACCCGGGTCGGGATTGACAACTGACACAATTTTGGCAGTTAATACGGCGCACCACTTACCCGGAAAACCAGACCCGCCATGGCACGCACGGATCGCTTGATGGACCTGATCGCTGTTTTGCGCGACGGCGAGACCCATCGCGCGTGCGATCTGGCCGTGCGTCTTGGTGTGTCCCAACGCACGATCTATCGGGATATGGATCGGCTGGTGGCGTCGGGGGTTCCAATTCGCGGGACGCGGGGTGATGGATACCGCGTTCTGAAACAGACCACCCTGCCGCCGATGACCCTGACGCCAAGCGAACTGGATGTGCTGACGCTGGGCATTGCCATTGTCTCGGAAACTGCGGACCCCGACCTGAAAGCAGCCGCCCTGTCTTTGGCCGACAAGATCGAGGCGGCGCTGCCGGTTGAAACCGTGGCGGAAGCCGACAGCTGGAAGCTTGCCCTGACCCCGTTGGCCGACCCGGCGCGGGGGTTGTCGCACTTGGTCAGCCTGCGCGGCGCAATCACCGGAAAACAGAAGTTGCGGCTTAGATATGCGTCGCCGCAGGGCCAGGTCAGCACGCGAACGGTGCGGCCGCTGCGGCTGGAATCCTGGGGGCGTGTGTGGATCCTGATTGCCTGGTGTGAATTGCGGTCCGACTTTCGCGAGTTCCGCACCGATCTGATTCAGGAGGCGACACCTTTGCCCGAACTGTTTGTGGACGAACCGGGCAAACGCCTGTCGGATCGCACCTGATCAGGCAGGAAAGACAAAACAGCGCGAACGGGGCACCGTCAGCCACATGACCGTATTCTCGGGCGGCAAGAACACATTCGGGACTGTGGCTTTCAACACCGATCCATCGAAATCCATGCGAAATTCGACAAGGCTTTCGTGCCCCATGAACCGGGCGCGCTGCACCACGGCACGCGCCGGGACGCCATCGGTCGGTGTCGGCAGCGGGCCGTTGCCGGCGCGGTCGAAATCTATCCGCACATGCTGCGGCCGAAACACGATGTCCACCTCGGTTCCGTCTGGAACCCCGGGGGCCAGAAACTGTCCGAACAAGGTATCCGCAAGCGCCCCGGTCACGGTTGCGCGCAACACATTCGCATCCGAGAAAAACGCCACGGCCGCCCGGTCCGCCGGGCGGGTGTAGACATTGTATGGCGCGCCTTGCTGCACGATACGCCCATCGCGCATCAGGGCGACTTCGTCCGCCATGCGCATGGCTTCGTCGGGTTCGTGCGTGACCAGCAGAACGGCGGTGTCCTCTTCCTTGAGCAAGGTCAACGTTTCGTCGCGGATGCCGTCGCGCAGCCGGTTGTCGAGTCCGGAAAACGGTTCGTCCATCAGCATGATCCGGGGGCGCGGCGCCAGTGCACGGGCCAGCGCGACACGTTGCTGTTCGCCCCCCGACAGCTGATGCGGATAGCCGTTGATGAACTGCAACAGATCGACCTTTTCCAACAATTCCACGACACGGGCGCGCTTTTCGTCCTTGCTGCCTTTCAGACCAAAAGCCACGTTTCCCGCAACGCTGAGATGGGGAAACAGGGCGAAATCCTGAAACATCAGCCCGATCTCCCGCCGCTCCGGGGGCACCCGGAACACCGTGTCGCAGACCAGCTTGCCATCGACCCAGATTTCGCCGCTGTCCTGCATTTCGACCCCGGCAATCATCCGCAGGGTCGTGGATTTACCGCAGCCCGAAGGCCCAAGCAGACAGGTCACCTGCCCGGGCATGATGCGCAGCGAAACGTCGTCCACCACGGCACGGCCTTGAAACAAGCGCACCAAATTCCGGATTTCCAGCCGTGGAACGACCGATTGTCCGCCGGGCTGTTCGATTTCGGTCTGCACCGTGCTGGCCTCTTGTTCTTTGTCCGGCCACACTGATCGGGCTTGCGCGCAAATAACAACCCCGCCCGGTTGGCGCAAGCATCTGCGCCGCGATCCCACCTGGGGGCAAAAACCGACCAGCCGGTGCGCTCGGCCAGACGCTCCAACGCGCGCGAGCCCAGTTCGGAATTGCCCGAACGGTTCAAACCCGGCGACCAACATCCGATTGCTGCCTGACCCGGCGCGACCGCCATGATGCCGCCGCCCACCCCGCTCTTGCCCGGCAGCCCGACGCGAAAGGCGAATTCGCCCGAGCGATCATAATGGCCACAGGTCAGCATCAGCGTATTGATCTGACGGGCCATGCGCGCCGAAATCACCCGCGAGCCGCGCGGGCGCAAGCAGCCGTCATAGGCCAGGAACCGTGCCGATTTCGCCAGCTGCTCGGTCGTCATGGAAATCGCGCAATGGTGGAAATATACGCCCAGGGTTTGCTCGACCGGGCCTTCTATGGTGCCGAATTCGCGCATGAAGTTGGCCAGGGCGTTGTTGCGAAAGCCGGTTTCCAGCTCCGAACGCGCCACGGTCGGGTCCATTGCGATGTCCTCATCGCCGGCCACAAAGCGCACGAACTGCAGGATCTGCCCCAATGCCTCTTTCGGGGCATAGGCGCTGAGGATACTGTCGGTAACCGCAATCGCCCCGGCATTGATGAAGGGGTTGCGCGGCAGGCCGCGTTCGTATTCCAGTTGCACGATCGAGTTGAACGGATCGCCCGAGGGTTCGCGGCCGACGCGCGACCACAGCTGTTCGCCCATCTTTCCCAGCGCCAGGGCCAGGGTGAACACCTTTGATACGCTCTGGATCGAAAACCGGGTATCTGCGTCGCCTGCGGAAATCTGTGTGCCGTCCGGCAGCACGACAGACAGTGCAAACTGCCCCGGATCGATCCGCGCAAGCGGAGCGATATAATCCGCCACCCTGCCCCGGTCGGTTGCTTCGGCCATTTCCTGCGCGATCTCGGAGACGATACGCTCCAGCCGTGGCACCGGGACAGGGGTATCAGTCATGGTCATACCGCATCATTGCCGCCTCATCCGCAGACGTGAAACGGCCCGCCACACAGCGGACCTTTTCGGTGGTGAACAAATGATGCGTTCGGGAGAATCCGGCCGCCATGACACGTCACCATATCACATGGTCAGGTTGGTAGCCCCGCCATCCAGCAACAGATTCTGTCCGACGATGAAACCGGCGTGCTGACTGCACAGGAACGCGCATGCCGCCCCGAATTCCGTGGGTGTGCCATAGCGCCCGACCGGGATGGTCGACTCGCGCTGGCTGCGGGCTTCGGCCATGCTGATGTTCTGGGACGTGCTGGCGCCTTTGTCCAACGACGTGGCGCGGTCGGTGTCGTGGATGCCGGGCAGCAGGTTGTTGATGGTGACCCCCTTGCCCGCCACTTGCCGCGACGTTCCCGCGACATAGCCGGTCAAACCGGTTCTGGCCGAGTTGGACAGCCCCAGAACGCTGACGGGTGCGCGCACCGACTGGCTGGTGATATTGACCACGCGGCCCCAGCCACGATCCATCATGCCGGGCACCAGCGCCTTGATCAGGGCGATCGGAGCCAGCATGTTGGCGTCCAGCGCCTTGATGAAATCCTCGCGGTCCCAGTCGCTCCACACGCCGGGGGGCGGGCCGCCTGCGTTATTGACCAGAATATCGACCGCACCGGCGGCCTCGATCACCTGGGCCTGACCCTCGGCGGTTGCCACATCGGCCGCCACGGTGGTCACCGTTACCCCGTATTTGTCGCGAATCGCCTGTGCCGATGCTTCCAGTGCCTCGGCACCCCGCGCATTCATCACCAGATCGACGCCCGCCTCTGCCAGCGCCTCGGCACAGCCCAATCCCAGCCCCTTGCTGCTGGCACATACCAAAGCGCGTTTTCCCGCGATTCCCAGATCCATCGTCATGCTCCCACGTTTGTGACGCATGCGACGTAACATCGGTTCCGCCCGAAATACCAGAGGTATATTCAGCAAATGCCCGGCAGCGGGCAACGCCGAAAGCGCGCGGCACCGATCATTCCGATCCGCTGTGGAACGCGCTCAGAGCGCAGGTTTCACGCGCCGCGACAGTCCGCCCCGCGGAAAAGTCCGGCGCAGCAGACACGGGGCGGACACGGGCAGGCATATGCCCGCGCCTGCCAAAGATCATCGCTGCAGGACACTACAGATAGTAAACATCCCGGAACGCGTATTGCACGATCTTGTCGCGTGTGATGCCAAGTTTTGCCAGTTCGGCGTCCGACATGGCGTTCAACTTCTGCGCCGTCATCAGGCGATGATTGTTGTTCGCACATTGGATCAGAAACCGCCCGACCGCACGAAACGGGGACAGAAGCGTATGAAGGACGGGAATTTCCGTCGAATTTGTGGTTGTAGCCGTCATTGGAGACCTCGTTTGTCGTAAAGTTCAAGGGCTCCTCCCTTGCCGTGATAGATGGCGATCTCTCTGCACCGCAGCAAGACCCGTTGATGCAATCCCGCGTCGCGGTCAGCGCATGGCTGTTGTAACGCGGCCTTCACCGCTGGCCTGTCCGTTTCCGATGGATCGCGATGCCATCGTCTGCGGCACACCGGACCAACGAATCACAAGCCGTCAGATCCGATACCCTCGCTGACCCCAATTACTTTATTGGCGCAGTCCAACGTCAGCACACAGATTCCGCAGCCTTCGCCAAACGACATCGGGGCCAGATCGCGTACCGCCCGCCCCCCGTCGCCTGCCACCGCACCACGGAAACCGCGCCCTAAAGGACCATATCCCGCAAGCCGTCACCGCGGCACCCGGCGGCGCGCATAGCCCGGAAATCCATATATTTCCGGCCCTCGCAGTCAGGTGAGCAGGTGACCTTGGTTGCACTCCAGACGGTTGCCGTTCCGTCTGCCCTTTTCTTGGGCACGTTTCAGTGGCAATGTGCGCCGCATGCGTTGGCCTTCCAGAATGGGCGGTCAGATCGCAAAGCAATATACGTCAATCCAAAATGACGGACTAACTTGGGAGAAAATGATGACGTTGAAATCATATTTGGCGGCAGGGGCAACGGCGCTTGCGTTGTGTGCCGGGTCTGCATCTGCGCAGGCGCTGGTCTATTGCTCGGAAGGCTCGCCGGAAGGGTTCGATCCCGCACTTTATACCGCCGGGACCACCTTCGATGCGTCCAGCCACCCGATCTACAACCGGCTGACCGAATTCAAGACCGGCACCACCGAAGTGATCCCGGGGCTGGCCGAAAGCTGGGAGATCAGCGACGACGGCAAGACCGTGACCTTCAAGCTGCGCAAAGGCGTCAAGTTCCACAGCAACGACAGCTTCACCCCTACCCGCGAATTCAACGCGGATGACGTGATCTTTTCCTTTGACCGCCAGGGCAACCCGGACAATCCGTATCACACGGTGTCGGGCGGCACCTGGGAATATTACGGCGGCATGTCCATGCCCGACCTGGTCGAAAGCATCGAAAAGGTCGACGACTACACCGTTCGGTTCAACCTGACCCGCCCGGAAGCACCGTTCATTGCCAATATGGCGATGGATTTCGCATCCATCGTGTCGGCGGAATATGCCGATGCCATGATGGAGGCCGGCACCCCCGAAATGATGAACCAGGCGCCCATCGGCACCGGTCCGTTCAGCTTCCAGGCCTATCAGAAAGACGCGGTGATCCGGTACGTCCGCAATGACGATTACTGGGGCGATCCGGCCAAGGTCGAAGCGCTGATCTTTGCGATCACGCCTGATGCCAGCGTGCGCTATCAGAAGGTGCAGGCGGGCGAATGCCATGTCATGGCCTATCCGAACCCGGCAGATATTGCCGACATGAAGTCCAACGCCGATATCGTGGTGATGGAACAGGAAGGGCTGAACGTGGGCTATCTGGCCTACAACACCAAGGTTGCTCCCTATGACAACCCCAAAGTGCGCAAGGCGCTGAACATGGCAATCGACAAGCAGGCGATCATCGACGTCGTGTTCCAGGGTTCGGGCGAGATTGCCAAGAACCCGATTCCGCCGACCATGTGGTCCTATAACGACGCGGTCGAAGATGATGCATTCGATCCCGAAGCCGCCAAGGCGATGCTGGCCGAAGAAGGCGTCAGCGATCTGAAGATGAAGATCTGGGCCATGCCGGTGCAGCGTCCCTACAACCCCAATGCGCGGCGCATGGCCGAGCTGATGCAGGAAGATTTCGGCAAGATCGGTGTCGATGTCGAGATCGTGTCCTATGAGTGGGGCGAATATCTTGAACGGTCCAAGGCCGAAGACCGCGACGGTGCAGTGCTGCTGGGCTGGACCGGCGACAATGGCGACCCGGACAACTTCCTGGCCGTCCTGCTGGGCTGTGACGCTGTGGGCGGCTCGAACCGCGCAATGTGGTGCCACGAACCCTTCGACGAGCTGCTGCAAAAAGCCAAGGTTCTGCCGACTCAGGAAGAGCGCGCGGAACTCTATGAGCAGGCGCAGGTGATCTTCAAGGAACAGGCGCCCTGGGCCACGATCGCGCATTCGGTGGTTCACATGACCATGCGCCCCGAGGTCGACGGCTATGTGGTGCACCCGCTGGGCGGGCACATCTTCAACCAGGTTGGCCTGAAGTAAGCCAACCTACCTGGCGGGGCGGCC